>UBQW01000096.1 GCA_900467745.1 Hyphomicrobiales bacterium | reverse complement strand
ATGATCGAGGGACAGTCACACTTCCAGCCTTTCGGCTTATCCTGTTGGGGTTTCGCAGATCTCAACAAGGGAGTTGGAAGCATGACGGCCTCTTATGATTACCATATCGGCGTCGATTACCACAAATCCTACAGCCACCTGGTCGTCCAGGACAGTAGCGGCAAGACGCTGCGCTCCGGCCGGGTTAAGAACGATCGCCAGTCGCTTGGCGGGTTCCTCGAACGCTACCGCGAGAACTCGCATGCGGTCATCGAGGCGACGCGCAACTGGATGGTGATGTATGATTGGCTCGACGACATTTGTGATGATGTCGTTCTCGCCCACCCGTTGAAGGTCAAGGCGATCGCCGACGCCAAGATCAAGACCGACAAGATCGATGCGACGGTACTGGCGCATCTGCTGCGGGCCGACCTGGTGCCGGAGGCTTGGGCACCCAGCGAAAAATCTCGGGAGCTTCGCGTCGCGCTGCGCGAACGGATGTTTTACGTACGGCTGCGCACGATGACCAAGAACCGGATCGTCACGGTGTTTGACCGGTATCCGGAGCAAACAGCCCAGCTGAAGAAGCTCGGCGACCTGTTTGGCAAGGCCGGCCGCATCCAGCTTGCCGAAGTGAACGTCTCGGATATTGACCGTATCCAGATCGACCGCGGCCTCGCGTTCATCGGCGACATCAACGAGCGAATCAAGCAGTCGGAAACGACGATCCGGGCGATGACCAAGGCCAATGCCAATGTGAAGCTGTTGAAGACGATCCCCGGCATTGGCGAGTTCTTCGCCCGGCTGATCGATGCCGAGATCGACGACGTCAGTCGCTTCCGCAATGCCAAGAAGCTTGCTGCCTACGCCGGGCTTGTGCCATCGACCTATTCCTCCGGTGGCAAGACTTATCACGGCAAAATCATCAAGCAGGGCAACAAGTGGCTGCGCTGGGCCTTCGTCGAGGCGGTCGCGCCTGCGATCGCGAGCGATGCGCAGCTTCGCGCCCAGTATGAACAATTGAAGATCAGAGGAACAAACAAGGCGCGGGTTGCCATCGCGCGCAAGCTTTTGACGATCGCCTTCCAGATTCTGCGTGACCAGCGCGCTTACGAGCCGCGCGGCACCACCACCACGGAAGGCGCGTCGACGATATCCCGGTTGTCCTGATG
>UBQW01000103.1 GCA_900467745.1 Hyphomicrobiales bacterium | reverse complement strand
AAGGCCAGCATGACGAGGGAAACGTGGCGATGCCAGCCATGCCATGAGCGGGTTTCGTTGTGGTCGAGTCCGAGCTCGTTCTTGGCGGTCTCGAAGCTGTCCTCGATCGCCCAGCGATGGCCTTCAACGGAAACGAGCGTCTGGATGTCCGTCCCGGCAGGGCACCATGTTGTGAAGAATGCGAGCTCACCATCGCTGATATTGCGTCGGATCAGCAGGCCCCGGGTCCAAAGCCCTGACTTCGTCTCGTTATATTCGTCGGCATCGAGATCGGCGAGTTCGCAGTAGGCCCAGTCATGAAGCCGTGCGCCTTTGGTGCCCTCACCAGCGGAAAGACGTTGCCATGCGCTTGGATCGAGATCACGGGCGATCTCCTGCGCTGTGCCGGCAACCGGAGGCTTTCCGGACCAAGAGCCGAAATGGTGGTCCGATTTGACTCCAAGAACGTACCCTTTGCAGGCTCGGCGCAGTGTTCTCTCAACGTCCCCAACGCCATAAACCGCATCTGCGGCCACCCATGAAAACGGTACATCGGCTGCCAATGCTCGCCGAACCATATCGACAGCCAGGCCTGGCTTGGTAGCAAAGGCTGTACCCTGAGGAACATAAGTTGCCGAAAGCCTTGCCGGATCCGCGGCCCAGCTCTTGGGCAAGTAGAGGGCTCGATCGATAAAGGCATGACCGCGAACGGACACATAGGTGGCGAACACACCGATCTGGCAGTTCGTTATCTTGCCAGCCGATCCTGTATATTGACGTGCAACACCGCACGACGTCTTGCCCTGCTTGAGAAAGCCTGTTTCGTCAATGACTAGGACGGCATCATCCGTGGCGAGGTTTTCCACGACATACTGTCGCACGATGTCGCGAAGTGCGTCGGCGTCCCAGCGCCCGCGCCCGAGAATGGCTTGTTGCCGCCACGGGCCGGGATCACCGGCCGCCTCAGCACGCATCCAACCTGTCTTACGCCGCTCGTCACCGAGCAAGCCGTCCAGGAAAAGGTTTGCAGATGATGCGACACGCTCCTGCGTGAACAGTCCCCGCATACGAGCCTTAACGTCACGCAACGATGATGCCCATAGCTCAAGCGTCGTCTCGATTGATGCACTTGCCATCCATGACCTCCGAATCATGGAGACCTATAGATTCAGACTATAGAGAATTATGCAACTGTAATG
>UBQW01000093.1 GCA_900467745.1 Hyphomicrobiales bacterium | reverse complement strand
CTCGCGGGCTGTGTGAGTGGCCCGGATCATGTTCCCCCGGAGATGCCCCTCCCGGCCAAGTTCAATGAAGGCTCGGCCAAGGCCGACGGCGACGTCTCGACGGTCGCGTGGTGGACCGCTTACCGCGACACCCGCCTGAACGGACTGGTCACCGAGGGCCTCAGCGAGAACCTGTCGATCCAGCAGTCGCTGGAGCGCATCAATGCCGCTGCCGGTAACGTCACCGTGGCTGGCGCTGGTTCGCTGCCGAGCCTGACGGTCGGCGCATCGCACACCACCAGCGGCACGCTCGGCGATCTCTCCACCCGCAACGGCGCCACCAACACGAGTGGCGGCAGCGCCAATGTCGGCTGGCTGCTCGACCTGTTCGGCCAGTATCGCCGTTCCAAGGAAAGCGCCCAGGCTTCGCTCGACGCCGCCTACTCGACCGCCGACGTTGCCAAGCTCACCTATCTCCAGGATCTGGTGAACTCCTATATCAACGCCCGCTACTACCAGGAGCGCATCGCGCTCTCCAGGGCCAACCTGAAATCGCGCCAGGAAACCTACGAGCTGACCAAGTTCCAGCTCGATGCCGGCGCAGCATCGCGTCTCGACGTCGTGCAGGCCGAAGGTCTGGTGCAGTCGACCCAGGCTGAAATCCCGGGTCTGGAAACCAACTTCCGCGTTGCCGCCCACCACATCGCCACCCTGCTCGGCAAGCCGGCCGGCTCGATGGTCGCCGAACTGCAGCGCGGCGGCTCGCAGCCTGTCTTCCGTGCCGGCATCGTCTCCGGCGTTCCGGCCGACCTGATCCGCAATCGTCCCGACATCCGCGTCGCCGAGCGCAATCTGGCCGCCGCCACCGCCAATATCGGTGTTGCGATCAGCCAGCTCTATCCGTCGATCTCGCTCTCCGGTTCGATCTCGCCCACCTACGTCAAGGCGGCCGGCGTTTCCGGCGGCGGCCTGACCAGCTGGTCCTTCGGCCCGACGCTGACGCTGCCGATCTTCGACGGTGGCCGCCTGCGCGCCAATGTCGATATCGCCAAGTCCGACGCCAAGACCCAGTATCTTGCCTGGAAGCAGGCGGTTCTGCAGGCTGTCGAGGAAGTGGAAAACGCGCTGTCGGCGGTTCGCCGCGATGCGCAGACGGTTGCCGCACTCCGCGCCCAGGTCAAGACGACCCAGGAAACGCTCGATCTGTCGACCGCCAGCTACAAGGACGGCGCCTCCTCGCTGCTCGACGTCCTCGACGCCCAGCGTCAGGTCTCGCTCGCCCAGGC
>UBQW01000033.1 GCA_900467745.1 Hyphomicrobiales bacterium | reverse complement strand
GAAATCGTCGGCATCCGCGCTACCTCGAAGACGACGGTTACCGGCGTTGAAATGTTCCGCAAGCTGCTCGATCAGGGCCAGGCTGGCGACAACATCGGTGCACTGGTTCGCGGTGTTAACCGTGACGGCGTTGAGCGTGGTCAGATCCTGTGCAAGCCGGGCTCTGTCAAGCCGCACAAGAAGTTCATGGCTGAAGCCTACATCCTGACGAAGGAAGAAGGCGGCCGTCATACTCCGTTCTTCACGAACTACCGTCCGCAGTTCTACTTCCGCACGACGGACGTGACCGGCATCGTTTCGCTGCCGGAAGGCACTGAAATGGTTATGCCTGGCGACAACGTCACCGTTGCTGTTGAGCTGATCGTTCCGATCGCGATGGAAGAAAAGCTGCGCTTCGCTATCCGCGAAGGCGGCCGTACCGTCGGCGCAGGCATCGTTGCCTCGATCATCGAGTAATCATTGAGATCGGCCGTCTCGAAAGAGACGGCCGCTTCGATGACATTATTATGAAGCAAGTGGCTTTAGCCGCTTGCTTATTACAAAGAAATACGGCACATGGCGCGCAAGCGCTGTTTGCGCGCTGCTTCGTTGTTTCGAAGCGGCAGACTGAAGCTAACATAAAGGTGGCCGAAAGGCCTGAAGACTGGATAGGGATGCCGGTTTCCGACGTCCCTCTCGATCTTTGAAACCGGTGGTCCGCCTTTAGGGAAGAAAACAACCCGTGCCTTGAACAAGGGCGCGTAAGTAACAAACACAAGGATAACGTCGAATGAACGGCCAAAATATCCGCATTCGCCTGAAGGCGTTCGATCACCGCATTCTCGACGCTTCGACGCGCGAGATCGTGTCGACGGCGAAGCGCACCGGCGCAAGCGTCCGGGGCCCCGTTCCGCTTCCGACTCGCATCGAGAAGTTTACGGTAAACCGGTCCCCACACATCGACAAGAAGAGCCGCGAGCAGTTCGAGATGCGCACGCATAAGCGCCTCCTCGACATCGTTGACCCGACACCGCAGACGGTAGACGCGCTGATGAAGCTCGATCTCGCCGCTGGTGTCGATGTTGAGATCAAGCTCTGAGCCTAGCTCGAGCTGAGTTGGAAGGATTGAACCGATGCGTTCAGGTGTGATTGCACAGAAGGTCGGCATGACCCGCGTCTATAACGACGCCGGCGAACATGTTCCGGTAACAGTACTGCGTATGGAAGGCTGCCAGGTCGTAGCCCAGCGCACAGTAGAAAAGAACGGCTACGCCGCAGTTCAGCTTGGTGCTGGCACGGCGAAGGTCAAGAACACGTCCAAGGCGATGCGCGGCAATTTCGCTGTTGCCAACGTCGAGCCGAAGGCCAAGCTCGCTGAATTCCGCGTTTCGGAAGACAACCTGCTTGACGTCGGCACCGAGCTCAAGGCTGGCCACTTCGCCACCGGTCAGCTCGTCGATGTCACCGGCACGACGATTGGTAAGGGCTTTGCCGGCGCCATGAAGCGTCACGGCTTCGGCGGTCTGCGCGCCACGCACGGTGTGTCGGTTTCGCACCGCTCGCACGGTTCGACCGGCTCGCGCCAGGACCCGGGCAAGGTTTTCAAGAACAAGAAGATGGCTGGTCACATGGGCCAGACGCGCGTAACGACTCAGAACCTTGAAGTGGTTTCGACCGACGAAGATCGTGGTCTGATCCTGATCAAGGGTGCAGTACCCGGTTCCAAGGGTGCCTGGATCATCGTGCGCGACGCCGTCAAGTCGGCCGCGAAGTAAGGGAGCCAGACCAATGGAATTCAACGTCAAGACCCTCGAGGGAAAAGACGCAGGGAAGGTTTCTCTTTCTGACGCGATTTTCGGTCTCGAGCCCCGCGAAGACATTCTCGCCCGCGTAATCCGCTGGCAGCTTGCCAAGAAGCAGCAGGGCACCCACCAGGCTAAGGGCCGCGCCGACGTATGGCGCACCGGCGCCAAGATGTACAAGCAGAAGGGTACGGGCCGCGCTCGTCACCATTCGGCTCGTGCTCCGCAGTTCCGCGGCGGTGGTAAGGCTCACGGCCCGGTTGCTCGCAGCCACGAACACGACCTTCCGAAGAAGGTTCGCGCTCTCGGCCTGCGTCTGGCTCTGTCGGCTAAGCTGAAGTCCGATGATGTCATCATCATCGACAACCTGGTTGCTGCTGAAGCAAAGACCAAGGCTCTGGCTTCGACCTTCGCAACGCTCGGCCTGACCAACGCTCTCTTCATCGGCGGCGCTGAACTTGATGGCAACTTCAAGCTCGCAGCCAAGAACATCCCGAACATCGATGTTCTGCCGATCCAGGGCATCAACGTTTATGACATCGTGCGCCGTGGCAAGCTCGTGCTTTCCAAGGCTGCCGTTGAAGCTCTAGAGGAGCGTTTCAAGTGACCGATCTTCGCCACTATGATGTGATCGTCTCGCCGTCGATCACCGAAAAGTCCACTCTGGTATCGGAAAACAACCAGGTTGTTTTCAACGTCGCTAAGACGGCGTCGAAGCCGGAAATCAAGGCTGCAGTCGAGGCGCTCTTCGGCGTCAAGGTCACGGCCGTCAACACTCTGCTCCGCAAGGGCAAGACCCGTCGTTTCCGCGGTTTTGTCGGCAAGCAGAAGGACGTGAAGAAGGCAATCGTGACTTTGGCTGAAGGCCAGACGATCGACGTCTCCACCGGTCTCTGAGGAATAAAAACATGGCATTGAAAACATTCAATCCTACGACCCCGAGCCAGCGTCAGCTGGTCATCGTCGACCGCTCTTCGCTCTACAAGGGCAAGCCGGTCAAGGCGCTGACGCAGGGTCTGACCAAGAGCGGCGGTCGTAACAACCTCGGTCGCATCACGGCTCGCTTCATCGGCGGCGGTCACAAGCGTACGTATCGTCTGATCGACTTCAAGCGTCGCAAGTTCGAAGTTGAAGGCACGGTCGAGCGTATCGAATACGACCCGAACCGTACCGCGTTCATCGCGCTCATCTCCTACGCCGACGGCGAACAGGCCTACATCATCGCTCCGCAGCGCCTTGCTGCCGGCGACAAGGTCATCGCCTCTGAAAAGGCTGTGGACGTAAAGCCGGGCAACACCATGCCCCTGCAGTACATCCCGGTTGGCTCCATCATCCACAACGTGGAAATGAAGCCGGGCAAGGGCGGTCAGATCGCTCGCTCCGCTGGTTCCTACGCACAGCTCGTAGGCCGCGATGCGGGTCTCGCGATCCTTCGTCTGAACTCTGGCGAACAGCGCCTCGTGCCGGGCTCCTGCCTTGCTTCGATCGGTGCGGTTTCGAACCCTGACCACGCCAACATCAACGACGGCAAGGCCGGTCGTACCGTATGGCGCGGCAAGCGTCCGCATAACCGCGGTGTTGTCATGAACCCTGTCGACCACCCGCACGGTGGTGGTGAAGGCCGCACTTCCGGTGGTCGTCACCCGGTTACCCCTTGGGGTAAGCCGACCAAGGGCAAGCGCACCCGGTCGAACAAGTCGACCGACAAGATGATCATGCGCTCGCGTCATCAGCGTAAGAAGTAAGAGAGGAAGTCTCCAATGGCTCGTTCAGTATGGAAAGGTCCGTTCGTTGACGGCTATCTTCTCAAGAAGGCTGAGAAGGTTCGTGAAGGCGGACGTGCAGAAGTAATCAAGATCTGGAGCCGTCGCTCCACGATCCTGCCCCAGTTCGTCGGTCTCACCTTCGGCGTCTACAACGGCAGCAAGCATATTCCGGTCAACGTCAATGAAGACATGGTCGGTCACAAATTCGGTGAATTCTCTCCGACCCGGACCTACTACGGTCACGGTGCGGACAAGAAGGCAAAGAGGAAGTAACGATGGGCAAGGCAAAAGCCGAACGCCGGCTGAAGGACAACGAGGCGCAAGCAGTCGCCCGCACGCTCCGCGTCAGCCCACAGAAGCTCAACCTGGTTGCCGCGGCTATCCGCGGCAAGAAGGTCGAGCGCGCACTCGCTGAGCTGGAATTCTCCCGCAAGCGCATCGCAGGCGCCGTCAAGAAGACGCTCGAATCTGCGATCGCAAACGCCGAGAACAACCATGATCTCGACGTTGACTCGCTGGTCGTAGCGGAAGCTTACGTTGGCAAGTCGATCGTCATGAAGCGTTTCCACGCTCGTGGCCGTGGTCGTGCATCGCGCATCGAAAAGCCCTTTGCGCACCTCACGATCGTTGTTCGCGAAGTTGAAGCCGCCACCGAGGAGGCCGCATAATGGGTCAGAAAATCAATCCAATTGGTTTCCGTCTTGGCATCAACCGTACCTGGGATAGCCGCTGGTTCGCGGACAATGCCGAATACGGTCAGCTGCTGCACGAAGACCTGAAGATGCGCAAGTTCGTCATGAACGAACTGAAGCAGGCTGGTATCTCCAAGGTGGTTATCGAGCGTCCGCACAAGAAGTGCCGCGTCACGATCCACTCGGCTCGTCCGGGCCTGATCATCGGCAAGAAGGGCGCAGACATCGACAAGCTCCGCAAGAAGCTGTCGGACATGACGAACTCCGAAACGCACCTCAACATCGTTGAAGTTCGCAAGCCGGAAGTCGACGCTGTTCTGGTCGCCCAGTCGATCGCTCAGCAGCTCGAGCGTCGTGTTGCTTTCCGTCGCGCCATGAAGCGCGCCGTTCAGTCCGCAATGCGTCTTGGCGCCGAAGGCATCAAGATCACCTGCGCGGGCCGTCTCGGCGGTGCTGAAATCGCTCGTACGGAATGGTACCGCGAAGGTCGCGTGCCGCTGCATACGCTGCGCGCTGACATCGACTACGGCACAGCCGAAGCGGAAACCGCTTTCGGTATTTGCGGCATCAAGGTTTGGATCTTCAAGGGCGAAATCCTTGAGCACGATCCGATGGCCTCCGAGCGCCGCGCACTCGAGGGTGATGCTCAGGGTCCGGCTAGCCGTGACCGCGATCGTCGCCGCGACAACGCTTAATAGCGTTGGTGGCAGATAAGTTCGGAGAATAAGAAAATGTTGCAGCCAAAGCGTACCAAGTACCGCAAGCAATTTAAGGGCCGCATCAAGGGCGTCGCCAAGGGTGGTTCCGACCTCGCCTTCGGTGAATTCGGCCTTAAGGCTCAGGAGCCAAACCGCGTAAATGCACGCGAGATCGAAGCGGCCCGCCGCGCGATCACGCGCTACATGAAGCGTGCTGGCCGTGTATGGATCCGCGTGTTCCCGGATGTTCCGGTAACCGCAAAGCCGACCGAAGTCCGTATGGGTAAGGGTAAGGGCTCTGTTGAATATTGGGCATGCAAGGTCAAGCCAGGCCGCATGATGTTCGAGATCGACGGCGTCAGCGAAGAAATCGCTCGCGAAGCGCTTCGCCTCGGCTCTGCCAAGCTCTCGGTCAAGACGCGCTTCGTACAGCGCATTGCAGAGTAAGGAGCAAGGCACATGAAAGCCGAAGAAGTTCGCGGCCTGACGGCCGATCAGCTCAAGGACAAGCTCGCCGACCTGAAGAAGGAGCAGTTCAACCTGCGCTTCCAGAAGGCCACCGGTCAGCTCGAAAAGTCCTCCCGCGTCAACGAAGTTCGCAAGGACATCGCCCGCGTGAAAACCATTGCCCGCCAGAAGGCGGCAGAAGCAAAGGCCTAAGAATATGCCGAAGCGCATCCTGCAGGGCGTCGTCGTTGGCGACAAGAACGAGAAGACTGTAGTTGTCCGCGTTGAGCGTCGTTTCGCTCATCCGCTGATGCAGAAGACCGTTCGTCGTTCCAAGAAGTACAAGGCCCACGACGAAAACAATCAGTACAAGATTGGCGATACCGTATCCATCGAGGAATGCGCGCCGATCTCCAAGGACAAGTGCTGGACGGTCATTTCCGGCCAGGCAAAGTAAGAATTTCTCGCGAGGCCTTGCGTCTCGCGGAAATTTCTGTATGAAGCAGCGTCAGAACGCTCGTTCGTCGAGCGTTCTTTTGCTTTGAGCGCACGGAAGGTCCCGTTTGGGAAACCACCCTGGCACGATCGATCCCGCGCTAGTCAAGCTATTGCCGTGTTTTCGCCTGCTCTCGTGGCAAGCGGACGGCTGACAATTTTCATATGCCGGGGTAGGGGGCGTAGCCCAACCATTCCGGTAAACACAAGAAGGCGACCTGATATGATTCAGATGCAAACAAACCTCGACGTGGCGGATAATTCCGGCGCACGTCGTGTCATGTGCATCAAGGTGCTGGGCGGTTCTAAGCGCAAGTATGCCTCGATCGGCGACGTTATCGTCGTTTCGATCAAGGAAGCTATTCCGCGCGGCCGCGTGAAGAAGGGTGACGTGATGAAGGCGGTTGTCGTTCGCACCGCCAAGGAAATCCGTCGCGTAGATGGTTCCATCATCCGCTTCGACACCAATGCAGCAGTCCTCATCGACAACAAGAAAGAGCCGATCGGCACCCGTATCTTCGGACCGGTTCCGCGCGAACTTCGCGCCAAGAACCACATGAAGATCATCTCGCTCGCTCCAGAAGTTCTGTAAGGAGCACGAACGATGCAAAAGATTCGTAAGGGCGACACGGTCGTCATGCTCGCAGGCAAGGACAAGGGCCGTACTGGCGAAGTCCTTCAGGTTCTGCCCAAGGAAGATCGCGCCGTAGTCCGTGGCGTCAACGTCGTGAAGCGCCACCAGCGCCAGACGCAGACCCAGGAAGCCGGCATCATCAGCAAGGAAGCCTCGGTTCACTTGTCCAACGTCTCGATCATCGACAAGGACGGTAAGCCGACCCGCGTTGGTTTCAAGGTTGTTGACGGCAAGAAGGTCCGTGTGGCCAAGCGTTCCGGTGAGGTGATCTGATGGCTCAGGCAAAGTACGAGCCGCGGCTCAAGAAGGAATATGTCGAGCGCATCCGTGCGGCGATGCAGGAGAAGTTCTCCTACGCCAACGAGATGATGATTCCGAAGCTCGACAAGATCGTAATCAACATGGGTGTTGGTGAAGCAACGGCTGATTCGAAGAAGCCGACTGTTGCCGCAGCTGACCTGGCCGCTATCGCTGGTCAGAAGCCGGTCATCACCCGTGCACGCAACTCCATCGCTGGCTTCAAGGTCCGCGAAGATATGCCGATCGGCGCAAAGGTTACCCTGCGCGGCGCTCGCATGTACGAGTTCCTGGACCGTCTCGTGAACATCGCGCTTCCGCGCGTTCGCGACTTCCGCGGCCTGAACCCGAAGAGCTTTGACGGCCGTGGCAACTTCGCCATGGGCATCAAGGAGCACATTGTGTTCCCTGAGATCAACTACGATAAGGTTGATCAGATGTGGGGCATGGACATCATCGTTTGCACGACGGCCACCAAGGACGACGAAGCACGGGCTCTGCTCACAGAGTTCAACTTCCCGTTCCGTCAGTAACCGTAACGACGAGCGTAGAAAAGGAACCACACATGGCGAAGACCAGCGCAGTTGAAAAGAACAAGCGCCGCCGTATTACGGTCGCCAACCAGGCCGCTAAGCGCGCCGAATTGAAGGCGATCATCATGAACCAGGCTCTTCCGATCGAAGACCGGTTCAAGGCCTCGATCAAGCTGGCATCCCTGCCGCGCGATGGATCGAAGACCCGTATTCGCAACCGTTGTGAAGTATCGGGCCGTCCGCGCGCATACTACCGCAAACTGCGCATGTCGCGTATCGCGCTGCGTGAACTCGGCAATCTCGGCAAGGTGCCGGGCATCGTCAAGTCCAGCTGGTAAGGAGCAGGTTAGATGACAATGACTGATCCGTTGGGCGATATGCTCACCCGCATCCGTAACGGCGCTTCCCGCCGCAAGTCGTCGGTCTCGACGCCTGCTTCGAAGCTCCGTGCACGCGTTCTCGATGTTCTCCAGGCTGAAGGCTACATCCGTGGCTACGCTCTTGTCGATTTCGGCAATGGCAAGTCTGAAATCAACATCGAGCTGAAGTACTACGAAGGCGCATCGGTGATCCGTGAGATCGGCCGTGTGTCCAAGCCGGGCCGCCGGGTTTATGTCTCGGTCAAGTCCATTCCGCAGGTCGCGAACGGTCTCGGCATCACCATCCTTTCGACTCCGAAGGGTGTGATGGCTGATCACCAGGCTCGCGAACAGAACGTTGGTGGCGAGGTTCTTTGCTCGGTATTCTAATACTGAGCATCGATCTCCATAGCGAACAGACAGGATATAAAAATGTCTCGTATCGGTAAGAAGCCCGTTCAGATTCCTGCTGGGATTACGGCTACGGTCGAAGGCCAGAAGGTTACTGCAAAGGGCCCGAAGGGCGAGCTGTTCTTCGTCGCAAACGACGAAGTCGGCGTTAAGCTCGAAAACAATGCGGTTGTCGTGACGCCGCTCACGCAGTCGAAGGATGCTCGTTCGAAGTGGGGCATGTCCCGCACGATGATCGAGAACATCTTCACGGGTGTTAAGGACGGCTACGAGCGCAAGCTCGAAATCAACGGCGTTGGTTACCGCGCGTCGCTTCAGGGCAAGAACCTGCAGCTCGCTCTCGGTTTCAGCCACGACGTGGTTTATGAGCCGCCGGTCGGCATCACGATCGCTGTGCCGAAGCCTACTGAAATTGTTGTCACTGGCATCAATAAGCAGCAGGTCGGCCAGGTCGCCGCTGAAATCCGCGAATACCGCGGTCCTGAGCCTTACAAGGGCAAGGGCGTCAAGTATGCCGGCGAACGTATCGTTCGCAAAGAAGGCAAGAAGAAGTAAGGATCACGCGAAATGGCTAGCAGGAAAGAAGCACTTGCACGTCGTGCCAACCGCGTGCGCCGTCATCTCAAGTCGGTGGCCAATGGCCGTCCGCGCCTGTCGGTTCATCGCTCCTCGAAGAACATCTACGTTCAGGTTATCGACGATGTTGCCGGCAAGACCCTCGCGGCTGCCTCGACGCTCGATAAGGACCTGCGCGGTTCTCTGAAGACCGGTGCTGACACCGCGGCAGCTGCCGCCGTTGGCAAGCTCGTCGCCGAGCGCGCCTCCAAGGCTGGTGTCAAGGAAGTCGTATTCGACCGTGGCGCCTTCATCTATCACGGCCGTATCAAGGCCCTGGCAGATGCAGCCCGCGAAGGCGGTCTGACCTTCTAATGAATTTCCGGCCGGAGCTCAGCGCTCCGGCCGGATTTTAACCGGACCGCAAACGCTCCTCGATAGGGGAGGCTGATGCGGTCCTCGTGTTGTCTGCCGTTCCACCCGCAAAAGAAAAAGGAAAAGGACAATGGCACAGGAAAGAAAAGGTTCGCGCGACGATCGCCAGAACCGCGAAGAGCGCGATAGCGAATTCGTCGACAAGCTGGTCGCGATCAACCGCGTCGCCAAGGTCGTCAAGGGCGGCCGTCGTTTCGGTTTCGCAGCCCTCGTCGTCGTCGGTGACCAGAAGGGCCGCGTTGGCTTTGGTCACGGCAAGGCACGTGAAGTGCCGGAAGCAATCCGCAAGGCAACTGAAGCTGCCAAGCGCGAACTGATCTTCGTACCGCTGCGTGACGGCCGTACGCTGCATCACGACGTTCACGGCCGCCACGGCGCCGGCAAGGTTCTGCTTCGTTCGGCCAAGGTCGGTACCGGTATCATCGCCGGTGGTCCGATGCGCGCTGTTTTCGAAACGCTCGGCGTTCACGACGTCGTCGCCAAGTCGACCGGTTCCTCGAACCCATACAACATGGTTCGCGCTACCTTCGACGCTCTGAAGCACCAGGTTCACCCGAAGGACATCGCAGCACAGCGCGGCATCAAGTATGCAACGCTCCAGGCTCGCCGTGCCGCTTCCGGTAACGCTTCTGAAGAATAAGAGGAGCTGATCCATGGCCAAGGCTACAAAGAAGACCGAAGCAAAGACGGTTACCGTCGAGCAGATCGGCAGCCCGATTCGCCGTCCGGATGTCCAGCAGCGCACGCTGATCGGTCTCGGGCTGAACAAGATGCACCGTCGTCGCACGCTGGAAGATACCCCTTCCGTTCGTGGCATGATCCGTGCTGTCCAGCATCTCGTTCGCATCGTCGACGAGAAGTAAGCAGGGAGTATTCGCTATGAAACTCAATGAAATCAAAGACAACGAAGGTTCGACCCATAGCCGCAAGCGCCTCGGCCGCGGTATCGGTTCGGGCTCCGGCAAGACCGGTGGTCGCGGTGTCAAGGGTCAGAAGTCCCGTTCGGGCGTAGCCATCAACGGCTTCGAAGGCGGTCAGATGCCAATCTACCGTCGCCTGCCGAAGCGCGGCTTCAACAACATCTTCAAGGCCGACTTCGTTGTCGTGTCCCTGGAGCGTGTTCAGGCTGCTATCGACGCTGGCAAGCTCGACGCGAAGTCCACGGTTGATGCAGCAGCTCTCAAGGCTGCCGGCGTTATCCGTCGCGTCAAGGACGGCGTTCGCGTTCTCGCCGACGGCGAGCTGAAGGCAAAGGTCAAGTTCGAAGTTGCTGGCGCTTCCAAGCCGGCAGTCGAAAAGATCGAAAAGGCTGGCGGTTCCGTCACGCTTCTTTCTGCCGCAGCTGCAGAGTAATTTAATCTATGATAAACCGCCCGGGGTGCTTCACACCGGGCGGTTTTGCTCCCATATGTGAGCCTCACAAAAACCGGTCGGATGCACGTGCGTCAGGACAGGTCGAACGAACAACAGGGTGAGGCATAGGTTGCGCCCGCAATCCGTCCGAAGCCCGCTTTTGAATAATTCAGAAATGCCGATTCGGCGTTCTGCCTTTCGCTTGGTCAGAGCCCGAAGCCGGTAGCGCGGAGATACGCATGGCGTCTGCAGCGGAACAGTTGGCTTCCAACCTCAATTTCTCGACCTTCGCCAAAGCCGAGGATCTCAAGAAGCGCCTGTGGTTTACACTGGCAGCTCTCCTCGTTTATCGGTTGGGAACGCACATTCCGCTTCCAGGTCTCAACCCGCAGGCCTATGCACAGGCCTTCCAGGGTCAGGCAGGCGGCATTCTCGGCCTCTTCAACATGTTCTCGGGCGGCGCTGTTCAGCGCATGGCGATCTTCGCCCTCGGCATCATGCCCTACATTTCTGCTTCGATTATCGTGCAGCTGATGACCTCGGTCGTCCCGGCGCTCGAAAACCTGAAGAAGGAAGGCGAGCAGGGTCGCAAGATCATCAACCAGTACACGCGCTACGGCACGGTGCTTCTCGGCACGCTGCAGGCTTATGGCATTGCCATTGGTCTGGAGAGCGGGCAGGGGCTCGTTGTCGATCCGGGCATCTTCTTCCGCGTCTCCACGGTCATCACGCTGCTCGGCGGCACGATGTTCCTGATGTGGCTCGGCGAGCAGATCACCTCGCGCGGTATCGGTAACGGCATCTCGCTCATCATCTTCGCCGGCATCGCCGCCGGCCTGCCTTCGGCTCTTGCCGGTACGCTCGAGCTCGGCCGCACAGGCGCGCTGTCGACGAGCCTCATCCTGCTGGTCATTGTCGTTGCGATCGCCGTCATCGCGATCATCGTCTTCGTCGAACGCGCCCAGCGCCGCCTTCTGATCCAGTATCCGAAGCGCCAGGTGGGCAACCGCATGTTCCAGGGCGATACCTCGCATCTGCCGCTGAAGCTCAACACCTCGGGTGTCATCCCGGCGATCTTCTCGTCCTCGCTGCTGCTTCTGCCGGCAACGATCGCGGGCTTCGCCAGCACCACCAACATGCCGACCTGGGTGACCTCGATTGTCGCGGCTCTTGGCCATGGCCAGCCGCTCTACATGCTCCTCTACGGTCTGCTGATCGCCTTCTTCGCATTCTTCTATACGGCCATCGTCTTCAATCCGAAGGACACGGCCGACAATCTGAAGAAGCATGGCGGTTTCATCCCGGGCATCCGTCCCGGTGAGCGCACCGCCGAGTACATCGATTACGTGCTGACCCGCATTACGGTCATCGGCGCGATCTATCTGGTCTTCGTCTGCATTCTTCCGGAAATCCTCGTGTCGCAAACCGGGATCCCGTTATCTCTTGGTGGCACTTCGCTTTTGATCGTCGTTAGCGTAACTCTTGATACGGTGGCACAGATCCAGGGTCATCTGATCGCGCAGCAGTACGAAGGCCTGATCAAGAAATCGAAGTTGCGTGGAGGAAAGAGGGGTCGATGAGACTTATACTTTTGGGGCCGCCGGGCGCGGGTAAGGGGACTCAAGCTCAGCGGATCGTGGAAAAGTACGGAATTCCGCAACTTTCCACGGGTGACATGCTTCGCGCCGCCGTTCAGGCCGGTACCGAAGTTGGCAAGCGCGCCAAGGCCGTCATGGATGCTGGCAAGCTGGTCTCAGACGACATCGTCATCGCAATCGTGTCGGAACGTATCGACCAGCCCGATTGCGAGAATGGCTTCATCCTCGACGGTTTCCCGCGCACGCTGGTTCAGGCCGATGCGACGGAAGCCATGCTCAAGGGCAAGGGCATCGAACTGTCGAAGGTCGTCGAAATCCAGGTCGACGACGCTATCCTCGCGGACCGCGTTTCGGGCCGCTACACCTGTGCGAACTGTGGTGCCGGCTATCACGACACCAACGTCAAGCCGAAGGTGGAAGGGGTCTGCGACCGCTGTGGTTCGACTCACTTCAAGCGTCGTCCCGATGACAACCGCGAAACCGTGGTGACGCGTCTCGGCGCTTACTACAAGGAAACATCGCCGCTGATCGGCTACTACTATGCCAAGGGCAAGTTGCAGTCGGTGGATGGCATGGCAGACATCGATCACGTCACCGGCGAGATCGAGGGCATACTTTCGAAGCTGTAAGGCTTTGGAAATAAAACTTGGCGGGAGCGGTTGCTTTTCAGCACTGATTCCGTTAAACACCGCGCCAACTCGCGATATCTGATGCGATCGGCGCGGACTTCCGATAGGAATTCCGGGTTCGATCGTTTTGACTTGTTGAGAACCTGAATTGTAATTGCGGCCTTTCAAGGCCGTGTAACGAGACACCACTTGCCGGATGGCAACTGGAACGCAAGGAGAATAGGCGTGGCACGTATCGCTGGCGTCAACATCCCGACCGCAAAGCGCGTTGTAATCGCGCTGACGTACATTCACGGGATCGGTCCGAAATTCGCACAGGAAATCATCGAGAAGGTCGGTATTCCTGCTGATCGTCGCGTGAATCAGCTCACCGACGCTGAAGTCCTGCAGATCCGCGAAACCATCGACCGCGATTATCAGGTCGAAGGTGACCTGCGTCGCGAGACCTCGATGAATATCAAGCGTCTGATGGACCTCGGCTGCTACCGCGGCCTGCGTCATCGCCGTGGCCTTCCGGTCCGCGGTCAGCGCACGCACACCAATGCTCGTACCCGCAAGGGCCCGGCAAAGGCTATCGCTGGTAAGAAGAAGTAATTTCCGGGAAACCGGAGGTTAGGGGGGCTGGCGGTCTGCGCCGGCCTCTTTTGAGTTTGGGGCAGGGCCGCAAGGTCTCGTTCCGGTGTAGCCGCTGGTATTACGGCGGTGCAGAGATCCAAGAAAGGGATTAAAATGGCCAAGGAAGCCGTACGCGTTCGCCGTCGCGAACGTAAAAACATTTCGTCGGGCGTCGCTCACGTCAACTCGACCTTCAACAACACGATGATCACGATCACCGACGCACAGGGCAACGCCATTGCCTGGTCGTCTGCTGGCGCCAAGGGCTTCAAGGGCTCGCGCAAGTCGACCCCGTTCGCTGCTCAGATCGCTGCTGAAGACTGCGCCAAGAAGGCTCAGGAACACGGCATGAAGTCGCTGGAAGTTGAAGTTTGCGGTCCGGGTTCGGGTCGTGAATCCGCTCTGCGCGCCCTCCAGGCTGCTGGTTTCATGATCACGTCCATCCGTGACGTGACCCCGATCCCGCACAATGGTTGCCGCCCGCGCAAGAAGCGTCGCGTCTGATCATCGCCATTCACAACATCGGTGAGCGGATCCTCGCTCCCGATGCTTCTCAAGCTCGGTTGTCACGATTGGATGGTGGCAACGAACGGAAGGCAAAAATATGATTCAGAAAAACTGGCAGGAATTGATCAAGCCGAACAAGGTCGAGTTCTCTTCGAGCTCGCGCACCAAGGCGACGCTCGTAGCAGAGCCGCTGGAGCGCGGTTTCGGCCTCACCCTCGGCAACGCGCTTCGCCGCGTTCTGCTGTCCTCGCTGCGCGGTGCCGCAGTGACGGCCGTGCAGATCGATGGCGTGCTGCATGAATTCTCGTCGATCCCTGGCGTTCGTGAAGATGTCACCGACATCGTCCTGAACATCAAGGAAATCGCCATCAAGATGGATGGCGACGACGCAAAGCGCATGGTCGTGCGTAAGCAGGGTCCGGGCGTTGTAACGGCTGGCGACATCCAGACGGTCGGCGATATCGAAATCCTCAACCCCGAGCATGTGATCTGCACGCTCGACGAGGGCGCCGAAATCCGCATGGAATTCACCGTCAACAACGGCAAGGGCTATGTCCCGGCCGATCGCAATCGTGCGGAAGATGCTCCGATCGGTCTCATCCCGGTCGATAGCCTTTATTCGCCGGTCAAGAAGGTGTCCTACAAGGTTGAAAATACCCGCGAAGGACAGGTTCTCGACTACGACAAGCTGAACATGACCATCGAAACCGATGGTTCGATCTCCGGCGAAGATGCCGTCGCTTTCGCGGCTCGCATCCTGCAGGATCAGCTTGGCGTGTTCGTCAACTTCGACGAGCCGCAGAAGGAAACCGAAGAAGAAGCAGTCACCGAACTCGCTTTCAACCCGGCTCTCCTCAAGAAGGTGGACGAACTCGAACTGTCTGTTCGCTCGGCAAACTGCCTGAAGAACGACAACATCGTCTACATCGGCGACCTCATTCAGAAGACCGAAGCAGAAATGCTCCGCACGCCGAATTTTGGTCGCAAGTCGCTGAACGAAATCAAGGAAGTTCTCGCTTCCATGGGCCTGCACCTCGGCATGGAAGTGCCCGCATGGCCGCCCGAGAACATCGAAGATCTCGCCAAGCGTTACGAAGACCAATACTAACCATCAAACGGCGGGCGAGATGCCTGCATGTGAAGGAGAATAGCAATGCGCCACGGTAAAGCCGGCCGCAAGCTGAATAGAACCGCTAGCCACCGCAAGGCAATGTTTGCCAACATGGCGGCTTCGCTCATCACCCATGAGCAGATCGTGACCACCCTGCCGAAGGCAAAGGAAATCCGTCCGATCGTTGAAAAGCTCGTAACCCTCGGCAAGCGCGGCGACCTGCACGCTCGTCGTCAGGCGATCTCGCAGATCCGCGACGCCGCTGTTGTTTCGAAGCTCTTCGACACGATCGCTTCGCGCTACGCAACCCGCAACGGCGGCTACCTGCGTATCATGAAGGCTGGCTTCCGCCAGGGCGACAACGCCGCTCTCGCCGTCATCGAATTCGTTGACCGCGACACCTTCGCCAAGGGCGCAGCCGACAAGGCTCGCGTTGAAGCCGAAGCAGCTGCTGCTGAAGCCGCTTAATATTTTCCGGTTCGCCGGAAGCAAAACAGCCGGGCTGAAAAGCCCGGCTGTTTTCGTTTGAGGGTTTCACAAGGGCGACCGGTCTCTTCCGCCGCCTGGTTCAGGTGTTCTCCGCCATAGCAGCGCTATTATCAGCATCAGGCCAGACAGCCCTGCGACGTTGCCCCATCTCTCATACGGGGTCATCTTCAACTCAAGTTGGAGCTCTCTGCTGTCGGGCGGGATAGTGGCGAGGATCAGCCCGGTCTCCGGATCGGAGCGTAGCGGCAGCTCGCTGCCAGTCGAGAGGTCTTTTAGAGACCATAGTGGAAAGTAGGCCTGCGCGATCCGAACGTCGGTGGCATTCTCTACGCTCGCGTGAATCCGCAATGTCGAGCCTGTTCTTTCTATCTTCAGGCGCTCGTCATTGCCGGCCGGCGACAACGCTTCAATTGGCGGAAACGTCCGCGCGAGAGCTTGATAACCTTCAGGCCCGCCTACCTCGTTGTAGAGGCCACTATGCACGACGTCTGGCAGCCAATATTCATAAGGCAAGACGCAGCAATGAAGCGCATCGCTATCGAGCGTTGCTGGTTGGTCAAGGTAGATATATGAAACGGCGTCCAATCGAGCGAGAAGAGAGGTTCCGACGACTGTCAGGAGGAGGGTGTAAACCAACCAGATCGGTCGAAAACCATATCGGAACTTCGCCGAGGCAGTTCTCAAGGCGATGATAAGGGCAGTCGCTGAGAGAAAGTCAGCCGTTACACCTAGTCTGAACGGGAATTGGGTGCTTCTGAGTGGGCCGATGTTTAGCCAAAGCCATTTCGACGGTTCCGACATTATGAAGAGGATGAAAGTGATACCGATCGCGCAAGCCGCAGCCGTCGCTCTCAGCGGGGCCATACTGCCGGTCGACCCTTCGGGCAACGGTATTGTTGACTTGGACGATGCGGCTACGCAGAGAGCGGCCCCGAAACCCAAGACGGCTGCGGAGAGAATGGAGCTGTAAAATATTACGCCCGTGCTGAATGAAAAGCCGCGCGGCAGCAACCAATTCTCTGGCAGGAAGTGAGCATCAAAAAGCCAGGCATCCTGGAGAAGCATAGGCCGCAGCCCAATGGCCGGAAGCAGGTAGGGGGCAGCGAGCAGGATGCCACCCAAGCCCACGAAACCAAGCCTGATCAGACCACGGCCGATGTCGCCACGATAGGAAACGGCAGTCCAGACCACCATGATTGGGGTCACCAAAAGCGCGCTCGGAATGTGGGAATAGATAATGCCCGCATATCCGGCCATGGCGATGATCCAGCGCTTTTCCCCTGCGGGACAATGCCGCAATCCGGCAAATATCAGCGGCAACCAAATGTACGCAAAGCCTTCGCCAAAGGCATTGCGCAGTTCGATGTCTAGAAAATGATATGGCAAGGCCATGTACAGCATGGCCCCAAGAAGCGCGAAACGCCTGCCGACCAGCTGCTGGGCGAAGAAGAAAAACGTGCCCCCTGCGAGCCAGTACATGACAAAATGGAGCGCCGTGAGTTGCGACGTGATGGATAGGCTGGGCAATATGAAGTGGAGAGCGGAAGTTACGTAGAACGGCAAAGGCCCATAGAAATAAAAGACGGGGCTGCCGATATTCTGCGGGTAGTCAAAAAGCCACCTCGGATAGGGATCTCCCGACGCTATTTGCGATGTGAACGCCGCGCTCCACGGAACGTTATAGCGCGTGCTGTCACCGAATGGATAGCCGTAGAGGAAATGGAAGCGAACCAGTACGAGGGCGAGGGCGGCCAATACGACCGCGGTAAAAAGCGATGTATGAATCCATCTGGATTCCAGATGATACTTCGACAAAAAATACCTTAAAAAACCGGCCACGTCTGATCTCGCGTGATTGTCGTCGCAGAGATGACCACTTCTACGGGAGAGCCGTTAATATTCTGAAATAATCAACGTGTTCAATTCTTGGGCTCGATAGTCGCCTTGGAATGGTCGATATCGTTGCGGCAGGGGCCTTTCACGCGGCCCTGGGCGCGACAGTCGCAGCGCGCTTTGCCGCCCGACGCCGCTGGGTCATGATCGGCCGCCATGACCGATAGAGGATCATCAGGATGATCAAGCCGACATAGACATACTGCTCTAGGTCGAGAAGCTTCGTCGACAGCGCGAAGTGCACCGCGCCACAGGCGGCGATGATGTAGATCAGCTTGTGCAGCCAAATCCACTTCGATCCGAGCTTCCGGATCGACAGGTTGTTGGAGGTCACCGCCAGCGGCACGAGCAGCACAAGGCCGGCCATGCCGAACATGATGAAGGGACGCTTCATCACATCGTCGAGGACAGCGGAGACGTCGAGCGCTTGGTCAAGGACCATGTAGACCGTGAAGTGCATGGCCACGTAATAAAAACAGAGAAGCCCCAGCGCGCGGCGATAGCGCAGATAGTTCCAGCCGAGCAGATCGCGGGCAGGGGATACGGCGAGCGTCAGCACCAGGAAGCGGATGGCCCAAAGGCCGAGGAATAGCTCGAAGGTCTTGACCGGATCGGCGCCCAGCTGGTCGGTGGCGCCGAGATAGAAGGTCCAGGCGGCAGGCAGCAGCCCGACGACGTAGAGCAGCCAGACGGAGGCCGAATGCCATCGCTTCGGCAGGCTGAACGAGAGCGTCGCCATCAGAAGTTCGCCTTCAGGTCCATGCCCGCATAAAGGCTCGCCACCTCATCGCCATAGCCGTTGAACGGCAGCGTCGGATGTCGGCTGGCGCCGAAGAATCCGCTCTCGCCGATCCGCCGCTCGGTGGCCTGGCTCCAGCGCGGATGATCGACGGCGGGGTTCACATTGGCATAGAAGCCGTATTCCTGCGAATTGGTGACTTGCCAGGTGTTCTTCGGCTCCTTGTCCGTCAGCGTGATCCGCACGATCGACTTGATGCCCTTGAAGCCATATTTCCAGGGAACGACCAGCCGGATCGGCGCGCCGTTCTGGTTGGGCAGTGTCTCGCCATAAAGCCCGACCGCGAGCAGCGTCAGCGGGTGGTTCGCTTCGTCGAGCCGCAGGCCCTCGACATAAGGCCAATCAAGCGACTGGAAGATCCCCTTCTGCCCCGGCATCTCTTCCGGGCGAACCACGGTCTCGAAGGCGACGTACTTGGCGCTCCCGAGAGGCTCGACCTTGCTGAGCAGCGAGGCCAGCGGAAAGCCATCCCAAGGGATCACCATCGACCATGCCTCGACGCACCGCATGCGATAGGTGCGGCTCTCGATCGGGAATTCCTTCATCAGCGCGTCGAGATCGAAGGTGCCCGGCTTGTTGACCATGCCATCGACCTTGATCGTCCAGGGCGTGGGCTTGAAATCGCCGGACAGCGCCGCGGGATCACCCTTGTCGAGACCGAACTCGTAGAAGTTGTTGTAGGTCGTCACATCCTTGATCGGGGTCAGCTTCTCGTCGACCTTGTACTTGCTGTCGACGGTCGTAAGTACGGCTGCGCCGGCAGTGCCGGCACCCAATAGACCCACTGCGCCGATCGCGGCGGCTCCAAGGAACTGGCGGCGATCAAGATAGGTCTGGCGCGGCGTGATCTCAGACGAAGCAATCTTGGGTGGACGATAGACGGGCATGATATCCTCCTGAGCAGCCTGGCTCGGCATTGAACTTGAACGCATTCAAGCTCGTTTCGGATCACTGTTTACGCCTTGAAGCGGCCGGCCGGGAAGCCAACTTATCGTGTAGCGAAAACGTAGCGTCTGCCTGTAACAAACCACGTTCTGCCCACGTATATGATCGATCGACGCTTGAGGCGTACCGAGGAGTACCGCTTTTGCCTTTCCCGGTAGTGACAGCATATACTCTTTGGACTAGGACAATTCCAAAAAGCAGCGATAGTAGGAGCGTGTCGTCAAGATCCGCCCAGTATCGCGCAAGACTTCCGATGTTGTGAGGAAACACCAATGCCAGCTTATCGTTCGAGAACCACGACCCACGGCCGCAACATGGCGGGCGCGCGCGGCCTTTGGCGCGCCACGGGCATGAAGGATTCGGATTTCGGCAAGCCGATTATCGCGGTGGTCAACTCCTTCACCCAGTTCGTGCCGGGCCACGTCCACCTGAAGGACCTCGGCCAGCTCGTCGCGCGCGAAATCGAAGCGGCCGGCGGCGTCGCCAAGGAGTTCAACACGATCGCCGTCGACGACGGTATCGCCATGGGCCATGACGGCATGCTCTATTCGCTGCCTTCGCGCGAACTGATCGCCGACAGCGTCGAATACATGGTCAACGCCCACTGCGCTGACGCCATGGTCTGCATCTCCAACTGCGACAAGATCACCCCCGGCATGCTGATGGCCTCGCTGCGCCTCAACATCCCGACAGTCTTCGTCTCCGGCGGCCCTATGGAAGCCGGCAAGGTGGTGCTGAACGGCAAGAAGGTCGCGCTCGACCTCGTCGATGCCATGGTCGCAGCCGCCGACGACAAGATCAGCGATGAAGACGTCGCCGTCATCGAGCGCTCCGCGTGCCCGACCTGCGGTTCCTGCTCCGGCATGTTCACGGCGAACTCGATGAACTGTCTGACGGAAGCCCTGGGCCTGTCCTTACCAGGAAACGGCTCGACACTCGCCACCCATTCCGACCGCAAGGAGCTCTTCCTTGAAGCCGGTCGTCGCGTCGTCGAGCTCGCCCGCCGTTATTACGAACAGGACGATCTGACCGCTCTGCCGCGCACCATCGCCAGCAAGGGCGCGTTCGAAAACGCCATGGCGCTCGATATTGCCATGGGCGGCTCGACCAACACCGTTCTGCACATTCTTGCGGCCGCGCATGAAGGCGAGATCGATTTCACGATGGACGATATCGATCGCCTGTCGCGCCGTGTTCCCTGCCTGTCGAAGGTCGCGCCTGCCAAGGCCGACGTTCACATGGAAGACGTTCACCGCGCCGGCGGCATCATGGCCATTCTCGGCGAACTCGACCGCGCCGGCCTGCTGAATGTCGATCTTCCGACGGTGCATGCTCCGACCATGCGCGAAGCGCTGGCGCAGTGGGATGTCGCGGTCACCGACAACAAAGCCGCCTTCGATCTCTTCAGCGCGGCCCCCGGCGGTGTTCCGACGCAGGTCGCATTCAGTCAGAGCTCGCGTTGGGAAGAACTCGACCTCGACCGCGAAACCGGCGTCATCCGCGATGCCCAGCATCCCTTCTCCAAGGATGGCGGTTTGGCCGTCCTGAAGGGCAACCTCGCGCTCGACGGCTGCATCGTGAAGACGGCAGGCGTCGATGAATCGATCCTGAAGTTCTCCGGCCCGGCCAAGGTCTATGAAAGCCAGGACGCGGCCGTAAAGGCGATCCTGTCCAACGAAGTCGTCGCCGGCGATGTCGTGGTCATCCGCTATGAAGGCCCGAAGGGCGGCCCGGGCATGCAGGAAATGCTCTATCCGACGAGCTACCTGAAGTCGAAGGGCCTCGGAAAGGCTTGCGCTCTGATCACCGACGGACGCTTCTCCGGCGGCACCTCGGGTCTGTCGATCGGCCACGCCTCTCCGGAAGCGGCCAATGGCGGCACCATCGGCCTCGTGCGCGAAGGCGACATGATCGATATCGACATCCCGAACCGCACGATCAGCCTGCGCGTTGACGACCAGGAACTGGCAACCCGCCGCGCCGAACAGGACGCCAAGGGCTGGCAGCCGGCCGAAAAGCGCAAGCGTAACGTCACGACCGCGCTGAAGGCCTACGCCGCCTTCGCAACCAGCGCCGACCGTGGCGCCGTTCGCGATCTCGGCGATCGCTGAACCCGCTGATTAAGAGTCAGCTGCTCTATTAAACCGGTCGCCTCAAAGCGGCCGGTTTATGTTTTTGTAGCTTTCCGCCAGCTGCTTCAGCCGCTCGTCATAGGCGGCCTGGATGCAGGCGACGTCGGCGGCGCACTCCTGGCGCTTCTTCAGCCACGCCGTCTGCTCGTCCTGCATCGTGCCGCGCGAGCCCATGGCAAGCAGGCCCGACAACAGGTCGAAGGTCGTCACCATCTTCACATCGGCGTCGTTGAGCGAGCGGTTGTCGCAGATCGCCTTTTCGTCCGGCTTCAGCTCCTTGGCCTCGCAATCGAAGCTTGCCGCGTGACTTATCCCGACGGATGAAAGCAGCAGGGCGGCGGCGGTGAAGAGGAGGGGCTGGCGATATCGCGTCATGCAGTGGTTCCTGTCTGTCTATCTGGCTCTCAAGAATGCCATGCCGACGAAGATGATGCAGCAAAGCCAGATGGCAAGGATGACGATCAGTCCGGTGCGGCTGGACG
The DNA here is from genome assembly GCA_900467745.1 of Hyphomicrobiales bacterium. Taxonomy (GTDB): domain Bacteria; phylum Pseudomonadota; class Alphaproteobacteria; order Rhizobiales; family Rhizobiaceae; genus Rhizobium. The sequence continues at coordinate 112,964 of UBQW01000033.1, read as the reverse complement.
GCCGCTCCAGACGCGCTGCGGCGTCGACGCGTAGCTCCGCCATCACATCGGACGGGATGAGCCTGACAGCGAGCATGATGCCGACAGGCACGATGAGGAGATCGTCGAGATAGCCGAGCACGGGAATGAAATCGGGGATCAGGTCGATCGGCGACAGCGCGTAAGCGGCGACGCCGCCAGCGACCGTTTTCGCATACCAGGGCACGCGTCTGTCGCGCGCGGCGAGCCACAGGGCCATGATGTCACGCTTCAGTGATTTCGCCCAGAGTTTGGCCTTTGATATCAGTCGCATGCCTGTCGTTCCTGACTCCGTTTGGCAAGTATGTCGCGCATCGGTTGACCCGCATTGTTCTTCCATGCTTCCGCCCTCTTTCCTTTCTAGCGTCCGGCACTACAACGTTCTCTCAAGACGATTTCAAGAAGGGATTCTTATGCACGACCTGTTGAAGCGCGCCTCTCTGCCGCTGCTTGCTCTGGTGCTTGCACTGCCGATCAATGCTCATGCCCAAACGGCCAATGGCGAGACGGGCAAGACCGTGCCGCAGAGCCAGATGGAGATGCAGCTGTCCTTCGCGCCGCTCGTCAAGCAGACGGCGGGTGCGGTGGTGAACGTTTATGCGGAAAAGACAGTGCGCCGCCAGTCGCCGTTTGCCGGCGACCCCTTCTTCGAGCAGTTCTTCGGCCAGCAGATGCCGAACCGTACGCAGAAGCAGTCCTCGCTCGGCTCCGGCGTCATCGTCGAGGCGAACGGCACGATCGTGACCAACAACCACGTCATCGAGGGCGCCGACGAAATCAAGATCGCGCTCTCGGATGGCCGCGAGTTTCCCTGCAAGGTCATTCTGAAGGACGATCGCCTGGATCTCGCCGTGCTGAAGGTCGATACCAAGGCGACATTCCCGGCACTTCCGATCGGCAATTCCGACGCCGTTGAAGTTGGCGATCTCGTACTTGCCATCGGCAATCCGTTCGGTGTCGGCCAGACCGTTACGTCAGGCATCGTCTCGGCGTTGGCGCGCAACCAGGTCGTCAAGGACGAGTTCGGCTTCTTCATCCAGACCGACGCCTCGATCAACCCAGGCAATTCCGGCGGCGCGCTGATGAACATGAAGGGCGAGTTGATCGGCATCAACACGGCCATCTTCTCGCGCGGCGGCGGCTCCAATGGTATCGGCTTCGCCATCCCCGCCAATCTCGTGAAAGTCTTCGTCGCTTCCGCCGAAGCGGGCGTGAAGACATTTGAGCGTCCCTATGTCGGCGCGACCTTCGATGCGGTGACTTCGGACGTCGCCGATGCGCTCGGCCTCGAAAAGGCGCGCGGCGCCATCGTCGTCAAGGTCACCGAAGGCGGCCCGGCCGCGAAGGCCGGCCTGAAGGCGGGCGAAGTCATCACCGCCGTTGATGGCATTGCCGTGGAGCACCCCGACGCGCTCTATTACCGCCTGACCACGGCCGGTCTCGGCAAGCCTGTCGATCTCGCCATTACCGACAATGGCAAGGAAGAGCACGTGAAGATGACACTCGGCCAGGCGCCCGAGACGACGCCGCGTGACCAGCGCACGATCGGCGGCCGTTCGCCGTTTACCGGCACCGTCGTCGAGAACCTGTCGCCGCGCGTGGCCGATGAGCTGCGCATGGCAAGCGAAAGCACCGGCGTCGTCGTTTCGGAAGTCAAGGATGGCTCCGTTGCCCAGCAGCTCGGTTTCGAGCCGAAGGACATCATCATTTCCGTCAATAGCGCCGATGTGAAGACCACCAAGGATCTCGCCACGCTCGCCGCGCAGAACCCGAGCTTCTGGCGTGTCGAGATCGAACGCAATGGCCAGCGCATCCGGCAGTTCTTCCGATGAGCAATGATCTCTTCGCGCCGCGCATTCCGCCGGAGGTTGCCAACAGGCGGCCGCTCGCGGATCGGCTTCGCCCGCAGACCATCGCCGACGTCACCGGTCAGGACCACCTGACCGGCGAGGACGGTGTTCTCAGGCGGATGATCGAAAGCGGCTCGTTGGGATCGATGATCTTCTGGGGACCGCCAGGCACCGGCAAGACCACCGTCGCGCGCCTGCTGTCGGGCGAAGCGGGTCTTGCCTTCGAACAGATTTCGGCGATCTTCTCAGGCGTCGCCGATCTCAAAAAAGTCTTCGAGGCCGCCCGCCTGCGCCGCATGGATGGCCGCCAGACGCTGCTCTTTGTCGACGAGATCCATCGCTTCAACCGCGCCCAGCAGGATAGCTTCCTGCCCGTGATGGAGGACGGCACCGTCATCCTCGTCGGCGCCACCACCGAGAACCCGTCCTTCGAGCTCAACGCCGCTCTTTTGTCGCGCGCCCGCGTGCTGACCTTCAAGTCACACGACGATCAGAGCCTCGCCGAACTCCTGAACCGCGCCGAGGCGATCGAGGGCAGGGAGCTGCCGCTCACGCCGGAAGCCCGCGTCAGCCTGCTGCGCATGGCTGATGGCGATGGCCGCGCCGTGCTGACGCTCGCCGAGGAGGTCTGGCGCGCCGCCCGCCGCGACGAAATCTTCGATACCGAGGGACTGACCAAGATCGTCCAGCGCCGCGCGCCAGTCTACGACAAGGCCCAAGACGGTCACTACAATCTGATCTCGGCTCTGCACAAGTCCGTGCGCGGCTCCGACCCCGATGCGGCACTCTATTATCTCGCGCGCATGTTCGATGCCGGCGAGGATCCGCTCTATCTCGGCCGCCGGCTGGTGCGCATGGCGGTCGAGGACATCGGCCTTGCCGATCCGCAGGCGCTTGTGATCTGCAACGCCGCCAAGGATGCCTATGATTATCTCGGTTCGCCCGAGGGAGAGCTGGCGCTGGCGCAGGCCTGCGTCTATCTCGCCACTGCGCCGAAATCCAACGCCGTCTACACCGCCTTCAAGGCCGCCACCATGGCCGCCAAGCAGAACGGCTCGCTGCTGCCGCCAAAGCACATCCTGAACGCGCCGACCAAGCTGATGAAGGATGAGGGCTACAACGAAGGCTACCGCTACGACCACGACGAGCCGGATGCGTTCTCGGGCCAGGATTACTTCCCGGAAAAGATGGGCCGCCATACCTTCTACGATCCGCCCGAGCGCGGCTTCGAGCGCGATATCCGCAAGCGGCTTGAATGGTGGTCGAAACTCAGGAAAGAGCGCAATCAGCGCTGATCACGACGCCCGCTTCTGGCCGGATGGAGCGGTGATGATCTTGACGGATGACTCCGCGAGGCCGTGATGGCCTTCCATGTCGACCACAAGATGCCAGTGGCCGTTGTCGGGGATCGGCACCCTAATCGGGGATTTGCGCGCAACGCCGCCCACATATTTGAAGTCGAGCACTTCGGTAAAGCGCTGGTAGTTCGGCGATGTCATTAGCCGAACATTGGCGACCGCGCTCAAGGTTACCTCGATCACCGTCCCAGCGCGCTGCTCTTTGAGGTCGTAGTGAGTGAAGCGGAAATTCGGCTTGTTCTGCATCGTGTCTGCTCGGCGTGGGGTAGGGGCAGATGATACGAAACGGCGGTTAAGGAAGCGTTCGCCAACGTCTGCGGGAACGCCGTTGCGCGCTCCCGCGGAGGTGGATCATGTCCCGTCAGTGCACATGTCCGCGGCCATCGTGCCGATTGAACGGCAGCAGTGTACGAGTGCGGGTGATCGCGATCTGCGTGGCATCGTGATCGCATTCGTCGGAGGCGAAGTGCAACGCGGCGCTCTCGCTGATAAACAGACCGCCGACGCGCCCCTCGCGATCCTGAACCACCCATCCGCCGCCCTTGCTCCGACCGATGGTGAAGCGCGGCAAGGAACTGGGCTGGTTGGTCGCTGCCAGGGCACGCGCGTTGGAGGAGGGCATGATCTTTCCTTTCAGGTTGGATGATCGAGGCTGTGATTGGAATTGTCGGGCTTAGACGGCCCGCGCTTGGCGACGGCTCTCGGCAAGCCCTGTCAGGGCGGCGAAAGCCGCAGCCTTCTCGGCGGCGTCAAGACCGACCATCGGCAGGCGGACGTCAGGGGATGTGCCAAGCAGCACATGCAGTGCGTATTTGACGGGGGCCGGCGAGCCATTTTCCGCAAGCGCACGGATGAGCGGCTGCAGACCGTCACGCAGCGCTGCGGCCGCCGCCATGTTGCCCGTCTTCGCTAAGCGATGAAGCGAAGCAAACAGACGCGGCTCGACATTCGCGCCAGACGACAGCATGCCGTCTCCGCCGCAAGCGAGAAACGAAAGCGCGCTGCCGTCATCGGAGGAAAGAGAGACGAAGCGCTGTCGCAAACGTGGCGCAAGCTGGGCCGCCGTACCACTGGAATGGACGACGCCGAGGATGCTTCCGATAGGTGCCAGTGCCTCAACGCTTTCAGGCGCCAGGCCGCTGGCGCAGCGCGAGGGGCTGTCGTCGATGATGACAGGCAGATCGCTCGCCGCCGCCACCTGCTCGAAATGGTGGACGATGCCCTTCTGCCCCGGTTTCGAATAATAGGGCACGGTGACGAGCGCCGCGTCGGCGCCAAGCTTCCGCGCCTCCAAAGTCAGCGCGATCGTGGTCGATGTGGCATTGGTGCCGGTGGCGGCGATGACGGGCAGCCGCCCGGCCGCCACCCTGACGCAGGTGCGGATGATAGCCGCCCGCTCGGTGGGCGACAGTGTCGGTCCTTCGCCGGTGACGGTGCAGACGGCCAGTCCGTCGATGCCGGAATTGATCTGCCGCTCCGCCAACCGCTCGAGCATCGCAAGGTCGAGCCGATCGTTCCTGAACGGTGTGACCAGCGCCGTGATCACCGTTCCCAGTCGTAGTCGCGTATCCATCCGCATGGCCGTGTCAGAAACTGCCCCAGATGACGTAAATCTCGACGGCGGCAAGCACGAGGCCGAAGATGATCAGCAGGCGCGCCGTGCGTTTCTCGCGCATCTGCCGTTTGACCATCGGCCGTCGGGGCCGGCCGGTTGAAGGGTGGGGAAATAGGAAGTCTCGCATGACGTCTACCTCTGAATTTCGACCAAAGGCTAACGCCGCGCGGCGTATGAAATCCATTCGCGGGTCTTCGACGGGAAATAGAAATCTCATAAATGTGGCGTCGGCTCGTGGCGGACAGCGATCGCTAAATGGAATCCGAAATCATGGACTTGCGGCGCGTTTCGGACTCGACTTGCGAAGCACTTGAATCAGAATGACAAGACGCGTGAGGAGATTGTGCAAGGACATGTCGGGAGCGCGTCATGCCGTTCGTCCTTGCATCATGACGCGGCGCAATCGCGCTTCGGAGCGTTCAAGCATAGGGCCGCTATCGGCACAGGGAGAGAGATATGGGTAGGACAATCGCAATTCTGATCGCAAGGCTGATCTTCGCCGGCGTGTTCATCATGGCGCTGAGCTTCAAGTTCATGGATATCACGGCCACGGCCGGCTACATCGCCGCCGCCGGTTTTCCATTTCCGCTCTTTCTCGCCTGGATCGCGGCCTTTTTCGAACTGGGGCTGGCGCTCGCTTTCCTGACCGGCATCTTCTTTTCGCCGGCAGCCCTGCTGGCGGGGATCTATGTGATCTTCCTTGCCGTGGCATTCCACGGACCCGGACGCTGGGCCGGAAATCAGGCGGAGTTCGGCTTCTTCATCGACCACTTCACCTTCCTGGCGGGATTGCTGTTCGCGGCCGTCCACGGCCCCGGCGAAGCGCTGGTCGTCAAGGCCGGCCAAGCCCGCCCGCCGTCTGCCCTCGCGCAGTAGGCCGTCGAGAGCGGGCATGCCGAGGAAGGCCGAGGCACCGATCAGCCCGTAGCAGATGATCCGGAAGGTGCTTTCCTTGGCGAAGCCGAAAAGCTTGGAGCCGAGATACAGGCCGATCGTATAGCTCGGCAGGATGACCAGCGTCAGCGCGAAGACGGTATCGACGAACAGTCCGCCGGCATAATAGCTGGCGACGCTGAAGCAGGTGGAGATCGCGAAATAGATGATGATGTTGGAGCGGACCTTGGTGAACTCCGTCTTACCGCCTAGCCAATAGGCGACGACGGGCGGTCCGCCGAGTTGGGCCGCACCGCTGAACAGTCCGGCCACCAGCCCGACCGCAGCACTCAGATAGGAATGCGGCTCGCCATGATAGCGCCAGCCGGAGACCAGCAGCGCAAGCAGTAGCAGCGCGATGACGGTGATCGACCAGCGCAAGAGCAGCGGGTCCATCAGCGTCAGCACGGCGGTTCCAGCGGGAACGCCGAGCATCGCGCCGGCAGCCATGGTGAATACCTCGCGCCGGTTCGCCCGCTTCCACGCCGGCGGGATCATGCCCAGCGTCGCCAGCCCGTCGATGACGAGCAGCACCGGCGAGATCAGCTTCGGCCCGATGATGGCACCGCCGAGCGGAATGAAGATCAGCGCCGCCCCGAAGCCGGAAAAGCCGCGAGCGAGCCCGGCAATGAAGGCGATGGCGATCAGCGCATAAAGCCCATGATCCGGCCGCGCGGTGAAAAGCCACGCACCGACATCGGCCATGCTACCGGAAAACGACATGGAACCCCGGCCTCGCTCAGGAGGCCAGCATGAGGTCCATGTTCTGCACGGCGGCACCCGAGGCACCCTTGCCGAGATTGTCGAGCAGGGCGACGAGATTGACCTGCGAACCACCCGGCGTGCCGAAGACGAAGAGCTTCATCGTGTCCTTGCCGGCGAGCTCGACGGCATCGACGCGCGCCATCTTGCTGCTGTCTGCGAGCGGCACGACCGTCACGATATCCTGGCCGGCATAATGGGCGGTCAGCGCCGCGTGGATGCTCTCCAGCGTCGTGCCTGCGGCCAGCATGTCGAGATGCAGCGGAACCTGCACGATCATGCCCTGCGCGAACTTGCCGACCGATGGCGCGAAGATCGGCGCGCGGTCGAGCAGGCCGTGGATCTTCATCTCAGGCACATGCTTGTGCGTGAGCGTGAGGCCATAGAGGAAGTGCGGCGCGCTGATTGCGTCGTCGCGGCTCTGGTCTTCCATCTGCGCGATCATCTGCTTGCCGCCGCCGGTATAGCCGGAGACCGCGTTGACGGTGACGGGATAGCCATCCGAAAGAATGCCGGCAGCCCGCAGCGGTCGCATCAGGCCGATCGCGCCGGTCGGATAGCAGCCGGGATTGGCGACGAAGCGGGCCGAACTGATCTTGCCGGCCTGCTCCTTGTCCATCTCGGCGAAGCCATAGGCCCAGGAAGGGTCGACGCGGTAGGCGGTCGAGGTGTCGATGATGCGGACATTGTTGTTGGCCGAGACCATCTGCACGGCTTCCTTCGACGCGTCGTCGGGAAGGCAGAGAATGGCGATATCGGCGCTATTGAGCATATCCTCGCGGATCGCGGCATTGCGGCGCTCCGCTTCCGGAATGGACAGAAGCTCGACATCGCGGCGGCCGGCCATGCGCGTGCGGATCTGCAGGCCCGTCGTGCCGTGTTCGCCATCGATGAAGATCTTCGGTGCCATTGTCTTGCTCACACTTTCAATAGGTTAGAAAGAAGTCCGGAATCATTTTGGAAGATGGATGAGTCAGCCGTGTGACGCTGTCGCGCGTCGTTCGGCATGCAGCCCCAGCATATACATCGCGACCGTCGCCCCCGCAATGGAGGTGATGTCGGCATGGTCGTAGGCGGGAGACACCTCGACGACGTCGGCGCCGCGGATATCGAGCTGATGCAAGCGCTGCAGCACCGAGAGGATCTTGGCACTGGACGGGCCACCAGAAACCGGCGTGCCGGTGCCGGGCGCAAAGGCCGGATCCAGGCAGTCGATATCGAAGGTCAGATAACTGGGCGCACCTTTGGTGTGCGAGATGATCGTAGAGGCGATCTCGGCCGCACTCATCTCCTCGACCTGATGGCCGTAGAGAATATTGATGCCGAAATCGTCGGGCGCATGCGTGCGGATGCCGATCTGGATCGAACGATCGGGATCGATGATGCCATCGCGGACCGCGCGCGCCACGAAGGAGCCATGGTCGATCCGCTTGTTGTCGTCGAACCACGTGTCCTGATGCGCGTCGAACTGCACCAACGCCAGCGGCCCATGCTTGGCCGCATGCGCCTTGAGGATCGGCCAGGTCACGTAGTGGTCGCCGCCCAGCGTCAGCATGAAGGCGCCCGTATCGACGATCGTCTTCGCCTGTCGCTCGATCGCTTCAGGCGTCTCCTGATGATTGCCGTAGTCGAGCAGGCAATCGCCGTAGTCGATGACGCCCATCTCGGCGAAGAGATCGCGATTGAAGGGGTATTGCGGATCATTGTCGAAGATCGCCGAAGCCCGCCTGATCGCCTGCGGCCCGAAGCGCGTACCCGGCCGGTTGGAGGTCGCGGCATCGAACGGAACGCCCCAGACCACCACGTCGGCGCCCGTCAGATCCTTGGTGAAGCGCCGGCGCATGAAGGACAGCGCACCCGCAAACGTCGGGTCCGTTGCCGCCGAGGTGAGGTTCGTTGCCGTGAAAGCATGATCGATTGTCTTATTCGCCAAGGTCTTTTTCTCCATCAGGCTCGACTGCGCTAAAACCATAGGCGCGCTGCACCAGGCCGACGCGGATTTCATAGTGTGAATACCAGTCGACGCGCCCACGTCGCTGCGCTTCCATGTGGTCGATCTGCGCCTTCCAGGCGAGGATGCTTGCTTCGTCCTTCCAATAGGAATTGGTAATGCCGAAGCCGTTTGCAGCGCGCACGCTTTCGAAACCCAGATATCCTGGTTGCTGCTTCGCGAGCTCCACCATGGCGTCACCCGTTTCCCAATAGGCTTCGTTTTGCCCTTCGGTCCGCTGCGAGGAGAAGGTCACCACGTAGTAGGGTGGCTGTGGCGTTTTGGCGAAGGGCGAGGGCTTATGATCCGGCATGGTCAAACTGGGTGCTTATCGGAAACAACGGAAATCTTCAGTCCGAGCGCCTTGATCACGCTGAGAACAGTCGAAAGCCGTGGATCACCAGTTTTGCCTGCCGAATCGCGGCACGTTTGCCACCTAACGCCGGCATCCTCGGCAATCGAAGTCATGCCGACTGTTCGGCCGACATCGTCTAGTGCGTGCGCGATAAAGGCAGGGTCGCCATCGTCGAATGCCGCCTCGAGATAAAGAAGTCGGTCTTCCGGCGTTTTCAGGTGATCGTGAATGTCGAAGCGTGAGGTTTCGAGAGACATGTTCAGATCTCTTTCGCCTGGGGCGATATCCATCATGCGTGAATCATAATTCACAGCGCCGGATTGTCAAAGCGCATGCCAAGACGAAAAAAGGCCGGGTTTGCACCCGACCTTTCCACATTCCGAAGTCCGAAGCGATTAACGCTTGGAGAACTGGAACGAACGGCGGGCCTTGGCCTTACCGTACTTCTTACGCTCGACGACGCGGCTGTCGCGGGTCAGGAAGCCCCCCTTCTTCAGGACCGAGCGCAGGCCCGGTTCGAAGTAGGTGAGTGCCTTGGAGACGCCGTGACGAACGGCACCGGCCTGGCCGGAAAGACCGCCGCCTGCAACCGTTGCGATGATGTCGAACTGGCCGTCACGGGCAGCAGCGACGATCGGCTGACGCAGAATCATCTGCAGAACCGGACGTGCGAAGTATTCCGTGAATTCCTTGCCGTTGATAACGATCTTGCCGGAGCCCGGCTTGACCCATACACGAGCAACAGCGTTCTTGCGCTTGCCGGTCGCGTAGGAGCGGCCAAGCGAATCGACCTTACGGACGTGTGCCGGAGCCGAAGCTTCGGTAGCCGTGCCGAGATCCTTCAGGGAGGAGAGGTCAGCCATTCTTAGGCGCTCCTTACGTTCTTCTTGTTCAGCGATGCGACGTCGAGAGCGACAGGCTGCTGAGCTTCATGAGGATGGTTGGAACCAGCGTAAACGCGCAGGTTCTTCATCTGGCGACGACCGAGCGGGCCACGCGGAACCATGCGCTCGACTGCCTTTTCAAGAACGCGCTCCGGGAAGCGGCCTTCCATGATCTGGCGAGCGGTACGCTCCTTGATGCCGCCGGCGAAACCCGTGTGCCAGTAGTAGACCTTGTCGGAATACTTCTTGCCGGTGAATACGACCTTGTCGGCATTGATGACGATGACATTGTCGCCGTCGTCAACGTGAGGAGTGAAGGTAGCCTTGTGCTTGCCGCGCAGACGCATGGCGATAACAGAAGCGAGACGACCAACGACAAGCCCTTCGGCGTCGATGATGACCCACTTCTTCTCTACCTCTGCAGGCTTCTGGGAGAAGGTTGCCATAGTAGTTACTCTCTTTTGATCCCTTGGCCGAAGGCGAAAGGGCGTTTCTTGTTGCTTGATTTGGGAGCCCGAGGGCGCACCAAAAAGAAAGCAGCCGGGAAAGGCTGCGTTCTGGCGGTGTGTATAGAGGTTGAGGCCGATAGCGTCAATATTGTCGCGGGCTGCGGCTGCAAAAACAAATCAATGAAATCAATGTGTTAAGTATGTGGTATTTTGATACCTCAATTTTCGGCGTCTCTATGGCAGCGCTTTGGCGCCAGCGGCATCGCTTCTCCTCGAAATGACTGGCCTTTTGTGGCAGGACTGATAGCACGAAATCGACATGCAGGGAGTTTCATCATGGCCGAAGTTCTATCGTTTCGCACCGATGCCAGCAAAGCCAGCGGTTCGCTCGTGCTGCGCCAGCTTTCCGATGGCGTGCTGCGGCTGACCCTGAACAATCCTCCCGCCAATCACCTGTCGCTCGCCATGATGGAGACGCTGATGGGCGAGTTGCAGAATGCGTCCGAGGACGACGGCGTGCGCGTCGTGATCATCGCATCGACGGGCGATGTCTTCTCGGCCGGCCATGATCTCAAGGAGTTGACCGAGCATCGCGCCGACGCGGATGACGGCGAAGCCTTCTTCGAGGAGACCTTCGCGCTCGCGGCTGACCTGATGCTGGAGATCACCAAGCTGCCGAAGCCCGTCATCGCCGAGATCGACGGCCTTGCGACCGCCGCCGGATGCCAGCTCGTCGCTTCCTGCGATCTCGCGATCTGCACCGATACCGCGACATTCTGCACGCCGGGCGTCAATATCGGCCTCTTCTGCGCCACGCCGATGGTGGCGCTGACGCGCTCCGCTCATCGCAAGCAGGCGATGGAGATGCTGCTGACCGGTGAAACGATCGACGCCTCGACTGCCAAGGACTTCGGCCTGGTCAACCGCATCGTGCCGAAACAGTATCTGCAGCAGGTCGTCACCAAATACGCGTCGGTGATTGCAAGCAAATCGCCGATGGCGCTCCAGATCGGCAAGGAAGCCTTCTATCGCCAGGTCGAAATGCCGATTGAGGAAGCTTACGGCTATGCCGCCGAAGTCATGGTGGACAGCATGATGACGGAGGATGCGGAAGAGGGGATCGGAGCATTCCTGGAAAACCGGATGCCGGATTGGTCGAGGGACTGAACCCGGCAGAAGCTTAAAGCCTTCTAAGCCAGCTTCAGCAATAGCCCGCCGAGCGCGATGATCGCGCCAGCGAGATAGCGCCAAGGGCTGGCTTTCTCCTTCAGGAATACGACGGAGATGATGAGCGCGAACAGGATAGATGTCTCGCGCAGCGCGGCGACGGTGGCGACAGGCGCCTTGGTCATGGCCCAGAGCGCCAGCCCATAGGATGCGATCGATCCGGTGCCGCCGATCAGGCCACGCCACCAGTTCACCTTCACATGCATCGCAACCGCATAGGCGCCGCGCCGCGAGATGGCCCAGCTGAGCAGCAGCACTGGCGGCAACAGAGACATCCACAGTGTATAGGATATGGCATTGCCGGATATGCGCGCGCCGATGCCGTCGACATAAGTGTAGGTGGCGATCACCACGGCATTGGCGAGCGCCAGCCGAATGGCGTGGCCGCTGCCGCGCTTGGCCTCGAAGGCGAGCGTCAGGATGCCGGCGCAGATCGTGATCGTGCCGATCAACGCGCCGCCGGACAGGCTCTCGCCGAGAACAAAGCCGCTCGTTGCCGCCACCAGCAGCGGCGCGCAGCCGCGCATGAGGGGATAGACGAGGCCGATATCGCCGGCTCGATAGGCGCCTGCGACCAGCTGGAAGTAAGCGAACTGCAAAATCGCCGAGGCGCCGATATAGGGAAGGGCCTCGATAGCGGGAAACGGCAGGAACGGCAGGAATGGCAAGGCCGCGATCGCTCCCCCCGCCGAGATCAGGCTGGCATCCAGCGCCTTGTCCGTCCCGGCCTTGATCAATGCGTTCCAGGTCGCATGAAGAAGCGCGCCGAACAGGACCAGCAGGATGACGGTGAGGGACAAAAGAACTACCTGATGGTGTGGCGAAAAGACGGGACAAAGCTTGTTACGCCGTCATCAGGAAAATGCAACAGCAGCCATTGAGACGAAGCTATGCAGTGCCCTCTCTGCTTAAACGATTATGCAACCTTCGGACGATCATATCGCCAAGCAGCCGTTGCGATACGTACGCCAGAAGTTTCAAACATTTTTTCCTCATTCAACTATGAGGTGTTTCTAAAATGGCCATGAACAAATGAGGACATAAACAGGATATACAGTGAACATGCGCTACGATGAGTGCATTAACCCGGATGGGTGATGCAAATAGATCACAAAATGCCCCGCGGAGGCGAGGCCGGCCTGTCAAAATTGGTGGGCTTTATGCCCGTCTGATGGGCGGCCGCTCAACCGGAATTTCGTGTCTCAGAGCGAATAGTCAGGAATGAACAGCATCCCGTCCAGGTTGTCGATATTCTGACAGTTCAGAACCCGGCATTTCGGGTTGTCCTTGGTCGGAACCGTGGTCCATTCGGCATACTGGTTGCCGTCGCACATCCGGCTGTTGCGCACATATCTGTCGTAGAGCGTCATGCCGCGAACGCGGGTGGAGGGGTAGCGTAAGATGACCGCTCCCTCGTTGTGGATGGCAGCGCGTGCCCGATCGCAGCTGATCGTCTGCGAATTGTAGCGCGATATCGCGAGCGCCGGCGTGGCGGCGAGCAGCGCGGCGGTAAACACAAGCACTTTTCTCACGGCGATCTCCTCCTTCGGCATCTGGCGTACCTATTATATATAGGAAGCGCTTTAGCGCTGTCATTGAGTTGGAGACAAGGAAAGATGGATCACGATCACTATAGCGACGAGTACATCCTCGATATCCTCCGGTCGGTAAAGACGATAGCGCTAACCGGCGCGTCGCCCAATCCCGCAAGGCCGAGCAATGGCGTCATGGGCTATCTTCTGTCGCGTGGCTACGAGGTCGTGCCCGTCAATCCCGGCCAGGTCGGCAAGCGCATCCAGGGGCAGGAGGTCTTCGGCCACCTCGCTGACGTACCCGTGCCGGTCGACATGATCGACGTCTTCCGCGCGTCAAACTACCTGTCGGAGGTAGTGGACGAGGCGCTGGCGATGAACCCGCGACCGAAAGTGATCTGGGCGCAGCTCGGAGTGCGCGATGATGCCGCTGCCGCCAAGGCCGAGGCGGCTGGCATCAAGGTGGTGATGGACCGCTGCCCGGCGATCGAGTACCCACGCCTCATCGGCTGAGAAGGGCAAATTTTTCGCCAAACGCGTCTCGGTTGAAACGGATGGCGATTAACTTTTGCCGATCGTCCGCTATGCTCCGCCCAGCGAAGTCAAAGCAGCAAAGTCAAATCAGAACGGGAGGACTTCATGACCGCGAATGATCCGGGTTTCAATACGTTGGCCGTGCATGCGGGCGCAAAGCCCGATCCGGCGACCGGCGCACGCGCCACGCCGATCTACCAGACCACGGCTTACGTCTTCAACGATGCCGATCATGCGGCCGCACTCTTCGGCCTGCAGGAATTCGGTAATATCTACACCCGCATCATGAACCCCACCCAGGCTGTGCTTGAGGAGCGTGTCGCAGCGCTTGAGGGCGGCACGGCAGCGCTCGCCGTCGCTTCAGGCCATGCCGCGCAGGTGATCGTCTTCCACACGCTACTGCGCCCAGGCGAAAACTTCGTTGCAGCCAAGCGGCTCTATGGCGGCTCCATCAACCAGTTCGGCCATGCCTTCGATAATTTCGGCTGGCAGGTGCGCTGGGGTGATTCCGCCGATCCGGCGAGCTTCGAAAGCCAGATCGACGAAAACACCCGGGCAATCTTCATCGAAAGCCTCGCCAATCCCGGCGGCACTTTTGTCGATATCGCGGCAATCGCCGATATCGCCCACAAGCACGGCCTGCCGCTGATCGTCGACAATACCCTGGCGAGCCCCTATCTCATCCGCCCGATCGAACACGGTGCCGATATCGTCGTGCATTCGCTGACCAAGTTCCTCGGCGGCCACGGCAATTCCATGGGCGGCATCATCGTCGATGGCGGCACCTTCGACTGGTCGAAGTCGGGCAACTACCCGATGCTCTCAAGCCCGCGGCCGGAATATAACGGCGTCGTCCTGCATTCGACCTTCGGCAACTTTGCCTTTGCCATCGCCTGCCGCGTTCTCGGCCTGCGCGACCTCGGCCCGGCCATATCGCCCTTCAATGCCTTCCTGATCCTAACCGGCATCGAGACGCTGCCGCTGCGCATGCAGCGCCACAGCGAAAACGCCGCGACAGTGGCCAAGTGGCTGAAAGCGCACAGCAAGATCGCCTGGGTCAACTATGCCGGCCTGGAGGACGATCCGAACCACGCCTTGCAGCAACGCTATTCGCCAAAGGGGGCGGGCTCCGTCTTCACCTTCGGCGTCAAGGGCGGCTACGAGGCCGGCAAGTCGCTGGTCGAGGGCCTGCAGCTCTTCTCCCACCTCGCCAATATCGGCGACACCCGCTCGCTGGTCATCCACCCGGCCTCGACGACCCACCGTCAGCTGACCGACGAGCAAAAGACCGCCGCCGGCGCCGGCCCGGATGTCGTGCGCCTGTCAATCGGCATCGAGGATGTCAAGGACATCATCGCGGATCTCGAGCAGTCGCTGGCGAAGGTGTGAGGCGCAATGGCAAAGCAGCTCAAGCTCGATATCACGGGCGTCGAACCTGAGGTCGGCGCCCCGGCGGAGGACCGATTGATCGCGGGCGATCCGCAGTTTCGGACATGGAACCTGGAGGAGGCCGATGGCGGTCTCTATGCGGGCATCTGGGAGGCGACGCCGGGCAAGTGGCGCATCGTCTATGACGAGTGGGAGTATTTCAACGTTCTCTCTGGCCACTCGATCGTCACCGAAGACGATGGCGAGCCCGTCCATCTTCGCGCCGGCGACCGGATGATCCTGAGACCCGGCTTCAAGGGAACCTGGGAAGTCATTGAAACGACTCGCAAGGACTACGTCATCAGGCTCTGATGGCGCTGTCCCCGTGCAGGGACATCCTTGCTGCGATCGTCAATCCTGATTCTGTCGGGCGCCGGAAAATGCCGCGGCAAAGCCGGGTGATGCGATGAGGTCCATGGTCCGTCGCAGGTTTTCCGAGGCTTCCTTTCCGAAAGCCGCATCGAAGCGCGCCTGTGCCTCGCGCCACAGGCCGTTCGTATCGCTCCACAATTGATTGCCCTTTTCGGTCAGCCGCACCCGCTTGACGCGCCTGTCGTGCTCGTCGGCCACGAGTTCCACGAGGCCGTCGCGCTGCAGCGGCTTCAGCGTGTGGCCGAGCGCCGAGAGATCCATCACCATCGCCTCGGCCAGTATCTTGAGCGGTGTTTCGCGGCCGAGCTTGATCTGCGTCAGCAGCGTGTACTGCGTGATCTTCAAGCCGCTCGGCGCCAGCACGTCTTCGTAAAGCTTGCCCAATTGCCGTGAGGCGCGCTTGAGAGCGCTGTTGCTGCAATAATTCCATGCCCCGTCAGGGGTGTTGCTCTCTGCCATCGCATGTTCTCCATCGGTGATGTCTTCCGATTGGTGGCGATCCGTCAACCGCTAAACGACACATCTTTTTCAGCGCCTCTTGCGCACCCCGATCCGTCGCCTAAATATAGTGGCATATACCAGTAAATTTCAACGCGCCCGCCAAGTCAGTCAGGGCGAGTTCAAACAAGGAAGGAATGCCACCATGTCCACCGCATCTCTCGGAACCGCACTCGTCACCGGCGCCTCGTCCGGCATCGGCGCCACTTATGCCGATCGCCTTGCCAAACGCGGCTACGATCTCGTTATCGTCGCCCGCGATGCCGCGCGCCTGCAGGCCCTGGCCGACAGGTTGTCCAGCGAGGCCGGCGTGAAGGTGGGCGTCCTGCCGGCCGACCTCACCGATCGCGCCGACGTCAGGATTGTCGAGAAGCGCCTGCGGGAGGACGCTGATATCAGCCTGCTCGTCAACAATGCCGGCATCGGCCCCAAGGGCACGCTGGTGGAGGATGACATCGATTATCTCGAAACGATGATCGAGTTGAACGTTGTCGCCGCCAACCGGCTGGCCGTTGCCGCTGCCCAGGCTTTCGCCGAACGGGGCAGGGGCGCCATCGTCAACATCGCGTCGGTGGTTGCCTATATTCCGGAGCGTTTCAACGGCACCTACAGCGCCACCAAGGCTTTCGTCCTCAATCTCACCCAGGCCATCCATTCGGAAGTCGCGGAAAAGGGCGTCAAGGTTCAGGCGGTCATGCCCGGCCTGACCCGCACGGAAATCTTCGAGCGCGTCGGCCGCTCCTTCGACCAGATGCCGCCCTCGATGGTGATGGACGTGAACGACATGGTGGACGCGGCCCTCGCGGGCTTCGATCAGGGCGAACTGGTCACCATCCCGTCCTTGCCCGATAGCGGCGATCTCGATGCCGCAACGGCAGCACGGTTTGCGCTTGGTCCCAACCTCTCGCACAACAAGCCCGCCGCCCGCTACGGCGTAGCAAACGCGGGCTAGTTCCGCTCGTCGCTCGGCGCGAAGTCGGCGCGCACGATGCCGTGACGCTGCAGCTTGTCGTAGAAGGTCTTTCGCGGAATGCCGAGTTCCGCGATCGTCCTGCGCACATCGCCGTCATTAGCGTCGAGCACGTCGCGGATGATGCTCGCCTCGTAGCGGTCCAGCCGATCGGGCAGGGGCAGGCCCTCGCCGAGATCGGCGGGATTCGCCTCGGCCGCGCTGCCGCCGAACTGCTCGACCCCAAGCACGAAACGCTCGGCAAAATGCGAGAGTTCGCGCACGTTGCCGGGCCAGTCGTGGCCCTGCAGATGCCGGTGCACGGCGGAAGACGCGACCGGTATGTCCCGCTTGAAGCGCTTTGCCGCGCGCTCGGCGAAATAGCCGAACAGCAGCGGAATGTCGTCGCGCCGTTCCCTGAGCGGCGGGATCGAGATCGTCACCACGTTCAGCCGGTAGTAGAGATCCTCGCGGAAATCACCGCGCTGCCGGGGATCGCCGAGATCGACCTTGGCGGCGGCGACCACGCGCAGGTCGACCGGCCGCACCTCGTTGGTTCCGAGCGGCGTTACCTCGCGCATTTCAAGCACGCGCAACATCTGCACTTGTGTCGACGGCGCCATGCTTTCGATCTCGTCGAGGAACAACGTGCCGCCGCTGGCGTGCTCGATGCGCCCGACACGCTTCTTCTGCGCGCCGGTGAAGGCGCCGGGCTCATGGCCGAACAGTTCGCTCTCGATCACCGTCTCCGGCAGAGCGCCGCAATTGAGCGCCACGAAGTTCCCGGCCTTGCGCCGCCCCCATTGGTGCAGCAGGCTGGCCACCACTTCCTTGCCGCTGCCGGTCTCCCCGGTCACCAGCACGTCGACATCGGTATCGGCGATCTGCCGCAGCGTATGGCGCAGCCGCTCCATCGCCGGCGTCTGTCCGATCAGCGGCAGGTCGTCGCGCACCTGCTCGCTCGCCTTGCGCAAGGCACGGTTCTCCAGCACGAGACGCCGCTTCTCCACAGCCCGGCGCACGCTCTGCACCAGCCGGTCGGCGGGGAAGGGCTTGCTGATGAAATCATACACACCCTGCTGGATCGCCTTCACCGCCATCGGAATATCGCCATGACCGGTGACCAGGATGACGGGAAGATCCTGGTCCTGCCGCTGCACGCGGTCGAACAACTGCAACCCGTCCATCTGCGGCATGCGGATGTCGGAGACGATGATCCCTGGAAAATCCGGTGTCAGGGCCGCCAGCGCATCGACCGCAGATGAAAAGGCGGAAACGGAAAAGCCCGCCAGTTCCAGCGTCTGCTTGGTGGCGCGCAGAAGGTCCTTGTCGTCGTCGACGAGGAAGATGGATGCGGCGTCTGTCATGGCTTTGCTCTCACGAGATGCACGATGAAGCTGGTTCCCTGGTCGCTGCTGGAGACCTCGATGCGTCCGCCGTAATCGGCGACGATATCCTTCGAGATCACCAGGCCAAGGCCGAGACCCTTCTCCTTGGAGGTGTTGAAGGGCGTAAACAGCGAGGCGAGGATGGCGGCGGGTATCCCGGGGCCATTGTCGGCGACGATCACCTCGACGTTCTCATCCGTCGCGACCGCCGAGATTTCCACCCGCGCATCGCTGCGCCCCTCCAGCGCTTCCAGCGCGTTCTGAAACAGGTTGATCAGGATC
The DNA here is from genome assembly GCA_900467745.1 of Hyphomicrobiales bacterium. GTDB lineage: Bacteria > Pseudomonadota > Alphaproteobacteria > Rhizobiales > Rhizobiaceae > Rhizobium. Next base: position 94,540 of record UBQW01000033.1, on the reverse strand, counting down.
TGCTCGAGCCGCACGCGATTGCCGAGAACCTGCAATCCTGCTGGTGGCAACTTGATGCTGAGCGCCTGCAATTGTCCTGCGAAACGGCTCTTGAGCAGCACCACGGCACCCTCGATGACGTCGCGCAGCTCCACCGGCTCCGGTGCCGTCCGCCCCTTGCGCGCGAAGGCCTTCAGCTCCTCGGTGATCGAACCGATCCGCTCGGTCAGCGCAGCGATAGCGCCGAGATTCTCTTTCACCGGCTCGGCCTGTTCGCGGTCTAGGAAGACGCGCGCATTATCAGCATAGGCCCGGATGGTCGCGACCGGCTGATTGATCTCATGCGCGACACCTGCCGCGACCTGGCCGAGAATGGCAAGCCGGTTTGCCTGGACCAGCTCCTGCTGCACGACCTGCAGCCGGGATTCGGTGTTCCTGTGGTCGGCGATCTCTTCCTGCAGACGGTCGCGCGCGCGGCTCAGATCCTCAGTGCGGGCGACGACCCGCCGCTCGAGCTCCTCGCGCATCGACAATTCGACCGCGATGCGCATTGCCGCACTCTGCCTGCGCCGGAGCAGGAACGCCGCAACCGCGAGGATGGGCACCAGCACGGCGAGCGACAGCAAGCGCATCTCCCGCACGGAAGAGGCAACGGCGGCCTCTGTCGGCACCAGATATTCCAGCCGCCAGGGCGTCGTCGGTACAGCGGCATAGAGGCGTAGATATTCCGCGGCACTGTTGCCGGGAAGGATCGCGGAAACCAGCGACGTCTTGGGGTCGATGATATCGGGCCTGACGACCGGCAGCGGCGTCAGCGGCGCGTCGCCGAATTGCAGGCTCTCGCGGATGGCGGCGAGCTCTTGCTGCGGCACCGGCGCCGCCGTCATGAAGCGCCATGAGGGGATGCTGGTGATCAGCACGACGCCGTGCTCGTCGGTCACGTAGACCGGCCGGCGCGTGTCACGCCAGTCGGTCTCTAGCTGGTCGAATTCCAGCTTCACCACCACGACGCCCAACGGCGCGTCGGCGCTGCCGACCCGGCGGGAGATGTAAAGCCCCGGGCGTTTGCTGACGCTGCCGAGCGCGAAATGCTCCGCCGTTCCCTGCTGCATCGCCCGCTTGAAATAGTCGCGGAACGTATAGTCGTTGCCGACGAAGCTGATCGGTTCACGCCAGTTGCTGGATGCGATGGCAAGGCCATCGGTGCCGATGACATAGAGGACCGCGGCTTGCGTGCCCGACACCAGTCGTTCGAGCTTGCGGTTCAATATGTCGATATCGGTGACGCTGGTGGAGGAGAGTGCATTCAGGACCTGCTGGTCCTCGGCAAGCAACAATGGCAGCGCGCGGGGACGCTCGAGCACAGCCGTCAGCAGCGCCACCTTCAGGCTGGCATCGGTCTGGCTCTGGGTCGCGAGCGCGTTGATCGACGAACTGCGCCCGTAGAGCGCCGCACCGATCAAGGCTGCGACAAGCAAGGCGGCGGCGAGCGCGACGAAGAGGATCCAGCCGCGCCGCGTCCTGCGATCGACGTCGTCAATAGTCTCAAACCCCGGAATGCTCGGCGTATTTGGCATGGTGCTCAATGTGCGGATTTTCGCACATTCGTCAAATGAAATTGTGCGATAATTCGCGCAATCCAGATCCGGCGACGTTTCAGTCGAAAAGAAAACTGTTTTGAATCATGGCGATATTGCGGCGCGAGGAAACTGGCACGGCCATTGCAAAGTAGCTGCGAATAGCCGGAAGGCTGTTGATTGAAACGCAGTTGCCCCGGGAGGCCGGTCAGGTTTGGGGGCTTTATGGAGGACACTATGGGTGTTGCAATTCCAGCCGCCGAGCCGCGGACCAAGATGCCGTTCTATCGGCATCTCTATTTCCAGGTCGTCGTCGCCATCATCGCCGGCATGCTGATCGGCCATTTCTGGCCTGATTTCGGCGCCAGCTTGAAGCCGCTCGGCGATGCCTTTATCCGCCTCGTCAAGATGATCATTGCACCGGTTATCTTCCTCACGGTGGCTACCGGCATTGCCGGCATGTCCGACCTGAAGAAGGTCGGTCGCGTCGCCGGCAAGGCGATGCTCTATTTCATCGTCTTCTCGACGCTGGCGCTCATCGTCGGCCTCATCGTCGGCAACCTGCTGCATCCGGGCTCCGGCATGAACATCGATCCGGCCACGCTCGACGGCAAGGCGGTCTCGACCTACGCCACCAAGGCGCATGAGACGACCATCACCGGCTTCCTGATGAACATCATCCCGGAAACCATCGTCGGCGCATTCGCCCAGGGCGACATCCTGCAGGTGCTGTTCTTCTCTGTGCTGTTCGGCATCGCGCTCGGCATGGTTGGCGAGAAGGGCAAGCCGGTCACGGATTTCCTGACCGCGCTCACCGCTCCGGTCTTCCGCCTCGTCGCCATCCTGATGAAGGCTGCCCCGATCGGTGCGTTCGGCGCCATGGCGTTCACCATCGGCAAGTACGGTATCGGCTCGGTCGCCAATCTCGCCTATCTCATCCTCACCTTCTACATCACGGCGCTTCTTTTCGTGCTGGTCGTGCTGGGTGCGGTTGCGAAGTATAACGGCTTCTCGATCCTGTCGCTGATCCGCTACATCAAGGAAGAGCTGCTGCTCGTCCTCGGCACGTCCTCGTCGGAAGCGGCTCTGCCGGGTCTGATGCAGAAGATGGAACGCGCCGGTTGCAAGCGCTCGGTTGTCGGCCTGGTCATCCCGACCGGCTATTCGTTCAATCTCGACGGCACCAACATCTACATGACGCTGGCGGCACTCTTCATCGCCCAGGCAACCGGCATCGATCTGTCGCTTACCGACCAGATCCTGCTGCTCCTCGTTGCGATGCTGTCGTCCAAGGGTGCTGCCGGCATCACCGGCGCGGGCTTCATCACGCTCGCAGCAACCCTGTCGGTCGTGCCTTCGGTCCCGGTCGCCGGCATGGCGCTGATCCTCGGTATCGACCGCTTCATGTCGGAATGCCGCGCTCTGACCAACCTTGTCGGCAACGCTGTCGCCACCGTCGTGGTTGCCCGCTGGGAAAATGAACTCGATCAGGAAAAGTTCGCCGCCGCCATGGCCGGCCAGCTGCCGGAAGAGCTCGATCAGCCGGTTCCGACGCTGCAGGCAGCCGAGTAAGGCAAACAAACCAGAGAACAGCCTGCCGCCGCCCGGCAGCTGTGCCTCCCAAGGCGGATGGCCGCGCTCCCGAAAGGGAGCGCGGTCGTTTTATTTGGTCGTTTCTCAGCGAGAGGGCCAGCTGAGGTCGAGCCGGTCGAGACCATGGAAATGGTAGACGTCCTTTACTTCAGGCGTCTTGGCCAACTTCAGGCCGGGCAGGCGCTCGAAAAGGATCGGCAGCACCACGTTGAGCTCCAGCCGCGCCAGCGGCGCGCCGATGCAGAAGTGAATGCCGGCGCCGAAGGAGAGGTTGGCCGCCTCGCGGCGATCCGGCTTGAAGGTCAGCGGATCGGTGAATTTCAGCGGGTCGAGGTTGGCGGCAGCCAGGATCAGGCTCACCTTGTCGCCGCGCTTGAACGATATGCCGTCGATCTCGGCCGGCTCCAGCGCCCAGCGCTGGAAGATGTGCACCGGCGCGCAGATGCGCAGCGATTCCTCGACGGTCCGCTCCGTCGTTTCCTCGTCCTTGAACAGTTCTGCAGGCGCAAAGCCGCTGTCGAGGATCATCCGCACCGAGTTGCCGATCTGATGCACCGTCGCCTCATGCCCGGCATTGAGAAGCACGATCGTCGTCGAGACGAGTTCGTCCTCGGTCAGATACTGACCCTTGTGCTCGGTGTGGATCATGTGCGTCAAAAGATCGTCGCGCGGATTGGCGCGGCGCTCGGCGATCACGGTCTTCACGTAGTCTGCGAATTCCTTTGCGGCCTTTTCGGCACCATCCTCGTCGGCGCGGGTGCGACCAAAGAGATACATGCGGATATAGGCGTGCGACCATTTCAGAAGCTGCGGCCCCATCTCCTCGGGGATGCCGATCATCCGTGCGATCATCGTGACCGGGATGATGTCGGCGAAGGCGGAGAGCAGCTCGACCTCGCCCTTGTGCTCGAATTGGTCGATCAGCCGGTTGGCGAGCTCTTCGAGCTCGGGCTTCATCTTCTCGACGTGGCGTGAAACGAAAGCGCGGTTGACGAGCGTGCGCAGGCGCGTGTGCTCCGGCGGCTCGAGCTCGAGCAGGGAATAGCGTTCGGCAAGGTCGAAATTGACGACGTGCTGGTCGGGTTCGGGAAGCCCCAGTTCCTCGCGGCTGGCGATATGCAGGATCTGCCGGCCGAAGCGACGGTCGCGCAACAGCGCGTTCACATGGTCATACGAGGTGAAAAACCACTGCTTCTGCTCTTCCCAGTAAAATGTGGGACAGTGGGTATGCAATGCCGCGTATGCGGCATTGGGATTGCTGTAGAACAAGGGGCTGCGTGCATCGATGGAGACGCGGCGCGCGGCGGGGTCAATGGACATGTAAGGCAATGTGATCATGCCCGAGGCTTAGCGGATTTGCCCAACCTCGGGAAGAGAGCACAACCTATTGTCAGCGTCCAAGTGATCCCACACGACGCAGCGCATGGATCTGGTCGTCGAGCGTCGGCACGAGCTCGCCCGTCGTGTGATCCGGCTTTTCTTCCGGCGGCGGGGGCGCTGCCGCCTCGGCCTCGCCGAAGGTGACGGTGCAGTTGCGACCCGCGGCCTTGGCGGCGTAGAGCGCGCGGTCGGCTGCCGATACCAGCTTGTCCATATTGGCCTCGATGGGCGAGGCAAGTGCCACGCCGATGCTGACGGTGGCTGGAATGATGGCGTCGCCGGTGCTGACGGGAACGCGGCAGAACTCGGTGCGGATCGTCTCGGCGAGCGCCTCGGCCTCGGTCTGATCGGCGACGCTTGCGAACGCGCCGAATTCCTCGCCGCCCATGCGGCCGAACACGCCTGCAGGCGTAAACTGCTGCGCCATGCGGGCAAACACCGTCAGCACGGCATCGCCGCCCTGATGGCCGAAGCGATCGTTGATGCGCTTGAAATTGTCGAGATCGAACAGAAGAACGGCGACCTGGCGGTTCTCGTCGAATGCCTTCGTCTGGATGCGCGTGAACTGTGCAAACAGGCCGCGGCGATTGAGGACGCCAGTCAGCGTGTCGGTGAGGCTGAGAATACGCAATTTCTGCTCCGAACGCTCCATGATAAGACGAACCGTCAGCGCGCAGGCAAGCGTCAGCATCAGCGCCGTACCCATGGCCGCGATGCCCGCGATATTGGCTGCTTCCATATCACCCGGCGACAGCACGGCGATCGCGCCGGCGGCGATAAAACAGACGCAGGCCTGCAGGATGAACATGACCGCGAGCTTGGCGCGAGCCGATTCCCGGTTGAGGCCGGGCGAGCTGACCGCCATGGTCAGCGCCGTCGCGCCCGTTGCCGAGGCGAGGTTGTAGAGGGCGACCCGGTTCGGATAGTCGTCGTGCACCCAGGGCAGGAACACGCCGGCCAGCCAGACGACCGGCGGCAAAAGCACCCACCATTCGATCTTGCGTCGATCAAGCGCCAGATATCCCGCCACCCAGGCGCTCTGGCCAACAAGCGCAATGGTATTGCCCACCTCGATCGACAAATAGCTCGGGACGTGGCCGCGCAACGCGACCAATGCAAATCCGATGCCGCTGAGTGCAAAACCCCAGCCCCAATAAAAATAAGTCTTATCTCGGACATTATGGCGCCAGGCAATGAACGCGACCAGCGCGAGCGTCATAGCCTCGGAGCACCAAATGGCCAGTCCTGTCGTAACATTGAACACGGCAATACCCCTTGTATGGCCCCATCCTCGCTAAATAAGCTGGCGACTTTGTTAATCGCGAAGCGGCAGCCCACGGGCCTTGTCGGTTATCTGGCGATAGGCTTTCCACGAGGTAAATGACAGGCGTCCCATACTGGGCGAATTCAGCATTTCTTCATCTTGCTGAAGAGAAAAGCTGTGAGCCGGGAGTATGGCCCGCCGCCGTTAATGACGGTTTCGAAGAATCTCCCTACAGAGGGCCCATGAAAACAGGCATGGTTTCCCACCGTCTTAACGTTATCCCAAGGCGCGTCTTGAAGAGAAGGGTAGGGAAGTTCTATGTAGGGATAAGGCATTTTCTTTGATTCCCGGCGTCGGGCCGGAAAGACGTTGACAAAGGACGCACATGAGAAACCCAGTCGATACCGCTATGGCCCTCGTGCCGATGGTTGTGGAACAGACCAATCGCGGTGAACGCTCCTACGACATTTATTCGCGCCTGCTCAAGGAACGCATCATTTTCCTGACGGGTCCGGTCGAGGATCACATGGCGACGCTCGTCTGCGCCCAGCTGCTTTTCCTCGAAGCCGAGAACCCCAAGAAGGAAATCGCGCTTTACATCAATTCGCCGGGTGGTGTCGTCACCGCCGGCATGGCGATCTACGATACGATGCAGTTCATCAAGCCTGCCGTGTCGACGCTGTGCATCGGCCAGGCCGCCTCCATGGGCTCGCTGCTTCTCGCAGCCGGCGATAAGGACATGCGCTTCGCCACGCCGAACTCGCGCATCATGGTTCACCAGCCGTCGGGCGGCTTCTCGGGCCAGGCTTCGGATATCGAACGTCACGCACGCGACATCCTCAAGATGAAGCGCCGCCTGAACGAAGTGTACGTCAAGCACACGGGCCGGACCTACGAGGAAGTTGAAAAGACGCTCGACCGTGACCATTTCATGGATGCGGCGGAAGCCAAGGACTGGGGCGTGATCGACAAGGTCCTGACGTCTCGTGTCGAGATCGAAGGCGCTGCGCCTAGTCAGAACTAGGGATGGTGTTTTCCCCGCCACAGTTCTATCTCATTTGTGATCGAACTAGGGAATAAACCGAGTGGCGGGTGAACCATTCTCAAGTATTAATGCTATGTTGAATTTTTATGACATAGCATTTGGCTTCGAAGGGGAGTTCGTTGCCGCCGGGGCCAAGACGGCCTAGTCTGGACCCGGTTCGTACCCCTTGACGGCCTTGGCCGGCTGTAGCTCCAAGTGGGGCAGGCCAATGAGTTGACCGCACTTTCACCTTGAAATGCGGCGTGCTGGAAGGAAAGTGATATGAGCAAAGTCAGCGGCAGCAACGGCGGCGACTCTAAGAACACCCTGTACTGCTCCTTCTGCGGAAAGAGCCAGCACGAAGTCCGCAAGTTGATTGCCGGACCGACAGTTTTCATCTGCGATGAATGCGTCGAATTGTGCATGGACATCATCCGCGAGGAAAACAAGTCCTCGATGGTCAAGTCCCGTGATGGCGTTCCCACGCCCCAGGACATCATCAAGGTCCTTGACGAATACGTCATCGGCCAGCGTCAGGCGAAAAAGATCCTGTCCGTTGCCGTTCACAACCATTACAAGCGTCTCGCACACGCCACCAAGAACGGCGAAATCGAGCTTGCGAAGTCGAACATCATGCTGGTCGGTCCGACCGGTTGCGGCAAGACCTATCTTGCCCAGACGCTCGCCCGCATCATCGACGTTCCCTTCACCATGGCCGATGCCACGACGCTGACCGAAGCCGGCTATGTCGGTGAAGACGTCGAGAACATCATCCTGAAGCTTCTGCAGGCAGCCGACTACAACGTCGAGCGCGCGCAGCGCGGCATCGTCTACATCGACGAAGTCGACAAGATCTCGCGCAAGTCCGACAACCCGTCGATCACCCGCGACGTGTCGGGCGAGGGCGTGCAGCAGGCGCTTCTGAAGATCATGGAAGGCACGGTTGCCTCGGTTCCGCCGCAGGGTGGCCGCAAGCATCCGCAGCAGGAATTCCTGCAGGTCGACACCACGAACATCCTGTTCATCTGCGGTGGCGCCTTTGCCGGTCTCGACAAGATCATCTCGGCCCGTGGCGAAAAGACCTCGATCGGCTTCGGCGCAAGCGTTGCCGCTCCGGATGACCGTCGCGTCGGCGAAGTGCTGCGCGAACTGGAGCCGGAAGATCTCGTCAAGTTCGGCCTGATCCCCGAGTTCATCGGTCGTCTGCCGGTTCTGGCGACGCTCGAGGACCTCGATGAGGACGCACTGATCCAGATCCTGTCGGAGCCGAAGAACGCGCTCGTCAAGCAGTACCAGCGCCTGTTCGAAATGGAAGACGTCGAGCTGACCTTCCACGAGGACGCCCTTCGCGAAATCGCCCGCAAGGCGATCACCCGCAAGACCGGCGCCCGCGGCCTTCGTTCGATCATGGAAAAGATCCTGCTCGACACGATGTTCGAACTGCCGACGCTGGAAGGCGTGCGCGAAGTCGTCATCTCCGACGAAGTCGTCCGCGGCTCCTCGCGTCCGCTCTACATCTACGCGGATCGCCAGGAAGAAAAGGCCAACGCCTCGGCCTAAGTATCAGCGCGATACGAACCGTGAATTTAAGGGGCTTGCCGTTGGCAGGCCCCTTTCTATTTGAAAAACCGTTCGCGGCACCTCCAAATGCCGATAAAATTTGCTGATGACGCCTGAAACCACGTTCGTTGCCGTTGCGAATTCATCCGCCCTTGGCAATTATGCAATGATTCCGTTGGTGTGTTTCGGCGTTGTATTTTAGCCGGTTCGGAAATGGTCAGCGCTGGTCCAGCTAGGCGCGACATAGTGAGGTGTTCCGTTGTAGCATAGCTGTCATGTCCAAGCGGACACGGGCCATGTGGCAGCTTGAAAAGCATAGTCAGAACCTCCACTTGTTAATCCAAGTGAGAGTGCGGCCGGTCCCAAACGGTCGCGCCAGAAGAGCCCGGCAACGGGACGATGGAAAGGAAATAAAATGACGAAGAAAACGTCAGTTGCGAGCACCGCTTATCCAGTATTGCCCCTGCGCGACATCGTGGTCTTTCCGCACATGATCGTACCTCTCTTCGTAGGCCGCGAGAAATCGATCCGCGCGCTCGAAGAAGTCATGGGCTCGGACAAGCAGATCATGCTCGTCACGCAGATCAATGCCAGCGACGATGATCCCGAACCGTCCGCCATCCACAATGTCGGCACCGTCGCCAATGTTCTGCAGCTGCTGAAGCTTCCAGACGGAACCGTCAAGGTTCTCATCGAAGGCCGCGCGCGCGCTGAAATCGACGCCTACACCGACCGCGAGGATTTCTACGAAGCGCTCGGCCACGTGCTCGAAGAGCCGCACGACGATCCGGTCGAACTGGAAGCGCTGAGCCGCTCGGTCGTGTCCGAATTCGAGAGCTACGTGAAGCTCAACAAGAAGATCTCGCCCGAGGTCGTTGGCGCTGCCAGCCAGATCGACGATTACTCGAAGCTGGCCGATACGGTTGCCTCGCACCTCTCGATCAAGATCACCGAGAAGCAGGAGATGCTGGAAACCACCAGCGTCAAGGCACGCCTCGAAAAGGCACTCGGCTTCATGGAAGGTGAGATCTCGGTCCTTCAGGTCGAGAAGCGCATCCGCTCGCGCGTCAAGCGCCAGATGGAGAAGACCCAGCGCGAATACTACCTGAATGAGCAGATGAAGGCGATCCAGAAGGAGCTCGGCGACGGCGAGGAAGGCCGCGACGAGATGGCCGAACTGGAAGAGCGCATCTCCAAGACCAAGCTCTCCAAGGAAGGTCGCGAGAAGGCCGATGCCGAGCTGAAGAAGCTGCGTCAGATGAGCCCGATGTCGGCGGAAGCCACCGTCGTGCGCAACTATCTCGATTGGCTGCTCGGTATTCCGTGGTCGAAGAAGTCGAAGATCAAGACGGATCTCAACAACGCCGAAAAGATCCTCGAAGCCGATCACTTCGGTCTCGACAAGGTCAAGGAGCGCATCGTCGAGTATCTGGCTGTCCAGGCCCGCGCGACCAAGATCAAGGGTCCAATCCTGTGCCTCGTCGGCCCTCCGGGTGTCGGCAAGACCTCGCTCGCCCAGTCGATCGCCAAGGCGACCGGCCGTGAGTATGTCCGCATGGCGCTCGGCGGCGTTCGTGACGAAGCTGAAATCCGCGGTCACCGCCGCACCTACATCGGCTCGATGCCCGGCAAGGTCATCCAGTCGATGAAGAAGGCGAAGAAGTCCAACCCGCTCTTCCTGCTCGATGAAATCGACAAGATGGGCCAGGACTTCCGTGGCGATCCGTCTTCGGCTCTGCTCGAAGTGCTGGATCCGGCACAGAACTCGACCTTCATGGACCACTACCTTGAGGTCGAATACGATCTGTCGGACGTGATGTTCATCACGACGGCGAACACGCTGAACATTCCGGCACCCTTGATGGACCGCATGGAAGTCATCCGTATCGCCGGCTACACCGAGGACGAAAAGCGCGAGATCGCCAAGCGGCACCTGCTGCCGAAGGCCATCAAGGAACACGCTCTGCAGCCGAACGAATTCTCGGTTTCGGATGATGCCCTGATGGCGATCAGCCAGCAGTACACACGCGAAGCCGGTGTCCGTTCGTTCGAGCGTGAACTGATGAAGCTCGCCCGCAAGGCGGTTACCGAGATCATCAAGGGTAAGACGAAATCGGTCGCGGTTACCGCCGAGAACATTTCGGACTACCTGGGTGTTCCGCGCTTCCGTCACGGCGAAGCCGAGGGCGAGGATCAGGTCGGTGTCGTCACCGGTCTGGCCTGGACCGAGGTTGGTGGTGAATTGCTGACGATCGAAGGCGTCATGATGCCGGGCAAGGGTCGCATGACCGTCACCGGCAACCTGAAGGACGTGATGAAGGAATCGATTTCTGCGGCGGCGTCCTACGTCCGCTCGCGTGCTGTCGATTTCGGCATCGAGCCGCCGCGCTTCGACAAGTCGGACATCCACGTCCACGTGCCGGAAGGCGCAACGCCGAAGGACGGCCCATCGGCCGGCGTCGGCATGGCAACCGCGATCGTCTCGATCATGACCGGCATCCCTGTTCGCAAGGACGTGGCGATGACGGGCGAAATCACGCTTCGTGGTCGCGTCCTGCCGATCGGCGGATTGAAGGAAAAGCTGCTCGCCGCACTGCGCGGCGGCATCAAGACTGTTCTGATCCCGGAAGAAAACGCCAAGGACTTGGCGGAGATCCCGGATAACGTGAAGAACAACATGGAGATCATCCCAGTGTCCCGTATGGGCGAGGTGATCAAGCATGCTCTGGTCCGCAGACCGGAGGCGATCGAGTGGGATGGCACGGTGGAAACGCCTGTTATCGCAACGGTCGAAGGGCACGACGAAAGCGGCACTTCCATCGCTCATTGAGCCTTGTTTGCCACATTCGTGCCCTATTGCTTAAAAACCCTGAAAAGGCTGGCATTTTTGCCAGCCTTTTTTTGTGAAAACCGTACGGAGACGCTTGCTTTTCCTTTATTTGCAGGCTCTTTGGGGTGCGGCGGGCCTGATGCACCAAATTCCGTGCCCGGCTATAGATTTGAGTCGTTTCGAACCATTTGAAAGGGGTGGAAACATGAACAAGAATGAACTCGTGTCCGCAGTTGCCGAAAAGGCAGGACTCTCGAAGACCGATGCCGCTTCGGCCGTCGACGCTGTTTTCGAAGTTGTCCAGGCTGAACTCAAGGGCAAGGGCGACGTTCGCCTCGCTGGTTTCGGTAGCTTCACCGTTTCCCATCGCGCTGCCACCAAGGGCCGCAATCCGTCGACCGGCGCTGAAGTCGACATTCCGGCACGCAACGTGCCGAAGTTCACGCCCGGCAAGGGCCTGAAGGAAGCCGTCAACGGCTGATTGGATTTGCTTGGCAGCCGGGCAACGAGACCGGCAGCACAAGTATTCGAAGGGTTCGGCGAAAGCCGGACCCTTTTCGCATTTGCGAGACTTGCCGCGATCGCGGCTTTCAACTACGCATGGATCATTCTCAGGGCGGGGTGCAATTCCCCACCGGCGGTAAGAGCGCAAGCTTGAGCCCGCGAGCGCCTTTGCACCTCAGGTGGGAAGGGTCAGCAGATCCGGTTGAATTCCGGAGCCGACGGTCATAGTCCGGATGAAAGAGAATGAGCAGGGTACGCGGGGCGGGTCGTCCGCCGCGTCGGCACCCGCGTTCATGCGTCCTGATTTATGTTGGTCCTTTTGTTCGGATGAATGACATGAATCAGACTACCCAGATTTCCATATCCGCATCGCGTGCACTCGCCGGCGCAAGCTGGATGGTGCTTGCCGGCATCGCCTTCGCCGTTCTGAACGTCGTCACCCAATGGCTGACGATGACCTTGGCCTTTCCCTCCGCCTCGGTCGCCTTCTGGCAATATGCCTTCGCGCTCATCTTCTCGCTGCCCTTCCTTTGGAAGAGCGGCCTCCGTGCAATGCGCACCGATTATCCTTGGCGCCACATCGTTCGCGTCGTGCTGGCCGCTCTTGGTGTCCAGACCTGGGTCGCAGGGCTTGCGAGCGTGCCGATCTGGCAGGCGATTGCGCTGGTCATGACCTCGCCCTTCTTCATCATCCTCGGCGCCCGCCTGTTCCTCGGTGAAAGGGTAGGGGCGGTGCGCTGGGGCGCCACCGCCTTTGGCTTCGCTGGCGCGATGATCATCCTGCAGCCCTGGTCGGACAGTTTCAGCTGGGCGGCACTGTTGCCGATTCTGTCGGCACTGCTCTGGGGCGCCTCGTCGCTGATCACCAAGAGCCTGACGGGGATCGAGAAGCCGGAGACGATCACCGTATGGCTGCTCGTGCTCCTCACGCCCGTCAACGGCGGTCTTGCCGCCGCGGCAGGCTTCGCGATGCCATCAGGCACGGTTTTGATGCTGCTCGTCGCCGCCGGCCTGTTGACGGCGATCGCCCAGTATCTTCTGACGCTCGCCTACAGCGCTGCCGATGTCGCCTATGTCCAGCCCTTCGACGATCTGAAGCTGCCGCTCAACGTTCTCGCCGGTTGGCTGGTCTTCGGCTATGCGCCGGCGGGCTATTTGTGGCTGGGTGCCGCCCTGATTCTCTGCGCCTCGCTATTCCTCATGCGCCACGAGATGAAGCGCGAGCGCGGGGCCGTATAGGCGCCGCTCCGGGCGCTCACGAGATTGTCATGTGGATGGTCCCGAGCGTCCGGCACATGTCACATCGCTGTAATGCAAACCCCATAGGCGGAGGGCGTTTCTTCGCAATGCCAATTGGGGGTATCTCTTATGAAGACCATTATTTCCGCGGCCGCTGCCGTTCTCTTCACGGCCGGCGTCGCCGCCGCTTCCGACTATGTTTCCTATCTCGACTATCCGCAGCCGAAGGATGACAGCAAGGAGTTCTTCACCGCGATCGAAATTCCGCAGGGAAGCTTCACGAAGTACGAAATCGACGCAAAGACCGGCCACATCGTCGTGGACCGCTTCCAGTCGATGCCGGTCATCTATCCGGCCAACTACGGCTCCATCACCAGCTCGCTCGGTGGTGACGGCGATCCGCTCGACGCTCTGGTCTACACCCGCGAGCCCGTCGTTCCGGGCGCCATCATCAAGGTTCGCGCCATCGGCCTCCTGAAGATGATCGACGGCGGTGAGCAGGACGACAAGGTCGTCGCCGTTCCGGCCAGCGACATCGATCCGAGCTACGACAAGATCAAGGAAATCTCTGATCTTCCGGAGATCGAGCAGGAGCGCCTGCAGGCTTTCTTCCGCGTCTACAAGCAGCTGCCGGTTAAGCGCAAGGTTGTCGAGCTGAACGGCTTCGAAAACGCCGAGAAGGCGCAGGGCGAAGTTGCCGCCGCCATCAAGGCTTACGCTGAAAAGAAGTAATCCGGGCAAAGCCCAGATAAAGAAATGGCCGGGTCGATGCCCGGCCATTTCTGTTTGGTGAAATAGTTACAGCTGTTACCAGCGCTGGTGCACATGCGGCGCGATCAGCCGGTCGTAGATCTCGTGGCTCGCGGCCATCACCTCATGCGTCAGCGGCGCAAGGCTGGCGGCCGCAGCATTGGCCTTCGCCTGCTCGGCGTTGCGCGCGCCGGGAATGACAACCGTGACGGCATCGCTCATCAGGATCCAGCGCAGCGCAAACGCCGCCATCGTGGCGCCCTCGGGAACCAGCTTGCGAACCTCTTCGACCGCCTGCAGTCCGACCTCGAACGGAACGCCCGCGAAGGTCTCGCCGACATCGAATGCCTCGCCATGACGGTTGAAGTTGCGATGGTCGTCGCTCGCGAATGTCGTCTCACGGCTGATCTTGCCGGAGAGCAGGCCGCTTGCCAGCGGCACGCGGGCGATAACGGCGATGTTCTTCTGCCGCGCCTCCTGGAAGAACAGATGGCTCGGGCGCTGGCGGAAGAGATTGTAGATGATCTGGATGCTGACCACGCCGGGGAACTCGATCGCCTTCAGCGCTTCCTCGACCTTCTCGACGCTTACGCCATAGCCGCGAATCTTGCCTGCCTTTTGCAGCTCGTTCAGGCCCTCGAACACCTCCGGCCGGTAGAGAACCTCCGTCGGCGGGCAATGCAGCTGCACGAGGTCGAGGCTGTCGGCCTTGAGGTTCTTCAGGCTGCGGTCGATAAAGCCTTCGAGATTGGCCTTGGTGTAACCATCCGCCACATGCGGATTCAACCGCCGGCCTGCCTTGGTCGCCACCATCGGCCGCTCGCCGCCACGGCTCTCGAGCACATCGGCGATGATCTTTTCTGAACGGCCGTCGCCATAGACGTCGGCAGTGTCGATGAACGTGATCCCGGCATCGAGCGCCGCATTGAGTGCTGCGCGTCCATCAGCTTCGCTGACGTCGCCCCAGGCACCGCCGATCTGCCATGCGCCAAAACCGATATTGCTCACCGTATGGGGCAGGTGGCCGAAAGAATGCTGCTTCATGAAAAAATCCTCCTCGTGATTGCCGCCCACGGCACTAGCAGGGGACAAAAGCGGCGACAAGCGCCCAGAGGAACAGATAGGGCAGCGTGCGGCGCCTGTCGCTACCGCTGCCGCGTAAAGTCGACCCGCACCTTGGCGACAGGAAATCCGAACTTGCTCACCCACGCCGTGTTGAGCAATGTTCCATCAGGCATCAGTCGCAAAGTGTCGTGGAACCTCACGATATTCTCTTTGGCGCTTGGATCGATATCGACCAGATAGCTGTAACGCGCCACATTGCCGTCGATCTTGACCATCGCCTTTCCAACGACGTCCTCCCGGGTGCCCGTATAGGCGCCCGGCGCCGTCTTGGTAAAGCGCCAGGTCTTCCGATCGCGCTCACCATCGGCATAGGCGAAATCCTCGCGAAGCGTCAGAGTTCTACCGTTCCAGCGACCGGTCAGCCTGACCTTGAAGCTGCGGTCAACGCCGTTGATCGCCTGGAAACGGCCAACAGCAATGCTCTTTCCGGCAAAGAAGTCCTCCAGTCGAAAGTCACGAGCCGCGGCACCGGTTGCGGGCAGGCTCGCCAGAGTGAGGAGGGCGGCAAGAAGAGGGGCGTTGCGCATGATCGATCCCTTCGCTGGCCGCAAATTGGCCTGTAAGCGCTTACGCCAACGCGAGGGGAATGGATCAATTGCGGCAATGAGCCGGGCGACTCAGAGCCGCTTCAGGCAGAAGGAGAAGTGCGCATGCGATTCGACGGTCAGGAATTCGAACTGCCAGCCATAATCCTTGCAGAACTTGGTGACGGCCTCGACGACGCCATAGACGATCGGCTTCACCGTATTGCCGGTGCAGAAGTCATGGCCAGCGATGTGGCCGGTCCGCTTGACCTTGCGGTCGCAGAGCAAAAGCTCCTGCCAGGTCAGTTCGAACGAGTGATCCGTGTCGATATAGGCCCAGTCGAGGAAATCGTCCTCGAATTCGGCGAGTTTCTCCAGCGAGGTGCCCTGCATCAGGTGCAGCTGCCCGCTTTCGATTTGTTTGCCGAACTGCGTATGGATCTGGTCGAGGCCGGAGCTGTAGCGGTCCATGCTCCAGGGATCGATGAGATAAAGCTGAGCCGGGCGATTCTTTTCGAGAATCTCCGCCGTGTATTCCCCGAACGCCGCGCCGATCTCAACGCCCACGCCGCCATTGGGAATACGATAGAGCAATTCGCCGCGATCGGGCAGCAGGCGCGCGTTTTCCATATGATGGGCGCTGAGCTGCGTGCGCGGCATGGCTGCCCGCTGTGCCTGGCGATCTTCGCGTGTTTTCATGATTCTATCTCCGCCTGAAGCACATGAGGTGCCGTTCGATTTGGCCGGAACCTAATCGCCGTAAACGGGATTAGCAACCGCAGCAAAATCAAAGCTGTCGGTCTATCAATCACATAAAGGGGAGAGAAAATGGTGGGCGATGAGAGACTCGAACTCCCGACATCCTCGGTGTAAACGAGGCGCTCTACCAACTGAGCTAATCGCCCTCCGCGGTGCGGATCATGTCCGCCGCGTCGATGGCCGTGATCTATGCGGATCGCGGACAAACCGCAAGAGCGTTTGTGAAGATTTTTTGATTTTTTTCGATCGGCATCCGCCAATGTCCCGGTTTCCCGGTAATTCCGTCTGTGGAAAAGAAAAATCGACGAGGGGAGGGTCAAGGGGAGGGCTGTGATAGGATCGTTCGCTGGCGGATATCTGGAGCGGCAGCGCCGGAAGGTCCTTCTATAGGGGCGATTTTCGATCTGATTTCATTCACCCACAAACAAATCGCAGGCTGTCATCGTTTTGTCTCCAAACCTGCTTGACACTCAAATGCGAACCCCGTAGTTAGCCGCTCATCGAAGCGGCAAGCTGCTTTGACACGGACGCGAAAGCATCCGGATTGCTTGGAATGAATGCGGGTGTAGCTCAGTCGGTTAGAGTGCCGGCCTGTCACGCCGGAGGTCGCGGGTTCGAGCCCCGTCACTCGCGCCATTTCATGTAAGTGCTGAAAAGCATGGTCCGGAACGACGCAGTCTGAAAATGCGCGGGTGTAGCTCAGTCGGTTAGAGTGCCGGCCTGTCACGCCGGAGGTCGCGGGTTCGAGCCCCGTCACTCGCGCCATTCTCTTCCAGAATGTCTCCAGAATATAGATCACCTAGAAGGTGCGCTTGCGCCTTTCGGCACATTGGCTGCGTGCCGCGCCTTGCACTCTTTTGGTCTGGTGCGCATCTCCATGCCTTTGCGTGGCGATATCGCTGTCGAGAGGGTAGGCGGCGCTGCCTGGCCCGCCAATAGCTGCCTCAGGCGCGCCACAGCCGCCCTTCCAATATCTCCCGATGTCCGGCTCGACCTGATGCGTCTTCGGATCCGGATAAAGCGGTTTATCCCTGTCGCACTCAATCCGCTTCTTGCCATTAAATAGATGTCGTAATGGTCTTGATCGGTGAGGCGGCGCCGCGCAACTCCTGGCTTTAAGTAGCGTTTGCGCATATCCGGAATTGCGGGTCTCGGGAGTGTGTCTGAAGCGTCCGCCGCCCACCCGCCTTGTCACCCTGCGCGGCCTGCTCAACGACGCGGAGGCAGGCGATATCCACTGGCCGAAATGCCCTTTATTTAGCCGCTGGGCCTGCGACATAGCGACCCGATTGGCGCAGCTTTGCTATCGAATCGCAGTCGATCCTCCGGCTCATCCGCATTTCACTGCCTCAAGAAGCGGAAACGCGCGCCCAGCTGCCGCAAAATCACCGATTTTGCCCTGCCGCCTTGCACCCAAGAGAAGTGCTTCACGCGTTCCGCGCGGCTTTTGAACGGAAATGATGATTGCATATCAAATAGATAGGGATGGGACGGTTCTGGCTTCCTTCCGCGCGCCGATTGAGGGCGCTCAGTGGATATGCATTAGTTTTCAGGCTGTTCGGCGGCGTGAGTTCGTGGCCGGGCCTCGTCAAATCCTTCGCTTTTCACTCATAAAAGCCCCTTAGTCATGCAATAAATGCTGGGCTGGCATGCAAGATCGCGGGCCGTGCGTTGATTTGTCGCAAAAACAATGTGCGTGGCTAATAATGTCGCACGTGTGCAATTGGAATTGACACGCTAAAACTCTTGCGCATTGGCTGTGGCTGCGCTAACCACGGCTTGTTGCAACGCACGTTCGCTTGCCGGGCAAATGCTCAGGCCGCGCCTCCCGGCGCAGGCGGCAAGCAGGGATGAACCTGATGACTGGACTTCTCAGTTCCTATATTCCGATCGCCATTTTCATTGCCATCGCCCTTGTAATCGGCTTGTCGCTGCTCATTGCGCCGTTCGCCGTTGCCTACAAGGCGCCTGATGCTGAAAAGCTTTCGGCTTTCGAATGCGGCTTCAACGCGTTCGACGACGCCCGCATGAAATTCGATATCCGCTTCTATCTGGTGTCGATTCTCTTCATCATCTTCGACCTCGAAGTCGCCTTTCTGTTCCCGTGGGCCGTTTCTTTCGGCGCGATCGGCTGGTTCGGCTTCTGGTCCATGATGGTCTTCCTTCTCGTGCTGACCATCGGCTTTATTTATGAGTGGAAAAAGGGAGCCCTGGAATGGGAGTAGCCCCAAGCGACAAGGCGCTCGTCGCGCCGCATCCCAAAGGCATCATCGATCCGGCAACGGGCAAGCCTGTTGGCAGCGACAGTGCGTTTTTCGGCGAGATCAATGACGAGTTGGCCGACAAGGGCTTTCTGGTCACCTCCACTCGTGATCTGATCACCTGGGCGCGCACCGGCTCGCTGATGTGGATGCAGTTCGGCCTTGCCTGCTGCGCCGTCGAAGGCCTGATGCAGGTTTCCGGTCCGCGTTACGACATGGAGCGCTTCGGTGTTGCACCGCGCGCTTCGCCGCGCCAGTCGGATGTCATGATCGTCGCTGGTACGCTGACCAACAAGATGGCGCCGGCGCTCCGCAAGGTCTATGACCAGATGCCGGAGCCGCGTTACGTCATCTCGATGGGCTCCTGCGCAAACGGCGGTGGCTACTATCACTATTCCTACTCGGTCGTGCGTGGCTGCGATCGTGTTGTTCCTGTCGATATCTACGTGCCGGGCTGTCCCCCCACGGCAGAAGCGCTGCTCTACGGGGTCTTGCTTCTGCAGAAGAAGATACGGCGCACCGGAACGATTGAGCGCTAAGGGCGGAGGACTGTCATGAGTGAAGCCTTGAGCGAACTGTCGTCGTATCTCCGCGAGATGCGCGGCGATCTGATTGTCGATGCATCGATCAGCTATGGCGAATTGAACGTAACCACGACGCCGGAAACGATTGTCGCGCTGCTGACGTTCCTGCGCGACGATCCGCGTTGCGGCTTCGTCAGCATGATCGACATCTGCGGCGTCGACTGGCCGCAGCGCGAAAAGCGTTTCGATGTCGTCTACCACCTCCTGTCGCCGAAGCAGAACCTGCGCATCCGCGTCAAGCTCGCCGTTGCCGATGGCGTATCGGTTCCGTCGGCGACGTCGGTCTACATGGGTGCCGAGTGGTTCGAGCGCGAAGCCTGGGACATGTACGGCATTCCATTCTCCGGCCATGCCGACCTGCGCCGTCTGCTGACGGACTATGGCTTCGAGGGCCATCCGCTGCGCAAGGACTTCCCGACGACAGGTTACGTCGAGGTACGTTACGACGATGCCGCCAAGCGCGTTGTCTACGAACCCGTCGAACTGAAGCAGGAATTCCGCAATTTCGATTTCACGTCCCCGTGGGAAGGCACTGATTACGTACTTCCGGGAGACGAGAAGGCTGCGAATTGAGATGAGGCTCGACTGTCTTGAAGCCTCTCCGTTCGTCGTCTCATGCCAATTGCCAGCGCGGAGCGCGTCGCTATGACTGAACATAACGTTCGCAACTTTACGATCAACTTCGGACCGGAGCATCCGTCCGCGCACGGCGTTCTGCGTCTGGTGCTTGAGCTTGATGGCGAAATCATCGAGCGCGTCGATCCGCATATCGGCCTCCTGCACCGCGGCACCGAAAAGCTGATCGAATCGAAGACCTATCTTCAGGCCGTTCCTTATTTCGATCGTCTCGACTACGTCGCGCCGATGAACCAGGAGCATGCTTTCGCGCTCGCCGTCGAAAAGATGCTGAAGCTGGAAATTCCGATTCGCGGTCAGCTGATTCGAGTTCTGTACTCCGAAATTGGCCGAATCTTGTCGCACATCATGAACGTGACGACGCAGGCCATGGACGTTGGCGCGATGACGCCGCCGGTCTGGGGCTTCGAAGAGCGCGAAAAGCTGATGGTGTTTTACGAGCGCGCCTGCGGCGCCCGTATGCACTCGGCCTACTTCCGTCCGGGCGGCGTCCACCAGGACATCCCGCAGGAGCTGGTCGAAGATATCGGCAAGTGGTGCGATCCGTTCCTCAAGGTTCTCGACGATATCGAAGGCCTTCTGACCGACAACCGCATCTTCAAGCAGCGTAACGTCGATATCGGCGTCGTCTCGCTGGAAGACGCTTGGTCCTGGGGCTTCTCGGGCGTCATGGTTCGCGGTTCGGGCGCTGCCTGGGACCTGCGCCGCTCGCAGCCCTACGAGTGCTACAACGATCTCGAATTCGACATCGCCATAGGCAAGAACGGCGACTGCTACGATCGCTACCTGATCCGCATGATCGAAATGCGCCAGTCCGTCCGCATCATGAAGCAGTGCGTCAACCGTCTGCTCGGCGATGCCAAGGTCGGCCCGGTCTCCTCGATCGACGGCAAGGTCGTTCCGCCGAAGCGTGGCGAGATGAAGCGTTCGATGGAAGCGCTGATCCACCACTTCAAGCTCTACACCGAAGGCTACCACGTTCCGGCCGGCGAAGTGTACGCGGCCGTCGAAGCGCCGAAGGGCGAGTTCGGCGTCTACGTCGTCGCCGACGGCAGTAACAAGCCCTACCGTTGCAAGATCCGCGCCCCGGGCTATGCCCACCTGCAGGCGATGGACTTCCTCTGCAAGGGCCACATGCTTGCCGACGTGACCGCAGTTCTCGGTTCGCTCGACATCGTCTTCGGCGAGGTCGACCGCTAATGAAGCTGCCGTCGCTCGTTACCGTCGTTCTCCTCCTGGCTTCTGGCGCTTACGCGCAGGAAGCCGGTGGACTTGGCCCCAAGCTGGGCCAGGACGACGTAGCACCGCCGGCAAACAAGGCGTCCATGGGCGAGCTTTTGTCCAAGGGCT
Source organism: Hyphomicrobiales bacterium (assembly GCA_900467745.1). Classification (GTDB taxonomy): domain Bacteria; phylum Pseudomonadota; class Alphaproteobacteria; order Rhizobiales; family Rhizobiaceae; genus Rhizobium. Next base: position 73,601 of record UBQW01000033.1, on the reverse strand, counting down.
ATCAAATCAAGGCTGCAGTCCCCAACGGAGGGAAGTTCTTCGTTGTGTTCCTGCAGAAAGACCAGTCGGCCTACGCTTGCGAGATGAAGTCTCTGACCTCGTCGCAGTGTGGCGCCCTAAACTGACAAGGCGTGAGGAAGAATGTCCGTTCGTCGATTAGCCGAAGATCAATTCCAGCCTGCCGCGTTCGCCTTCAATGACGAGAACGCGGCCTGGGCGGATAAGACGATCCAGAAATACCCTGCGGGCCGTCAGCAATCCGCGGTCATTCCGCTGTTGATGCGAGCGCAGGAACAGGACGGCTGGGTCACGCGCGCGGCGATCGAAAAGGTCGCCAACATGCTGGACATGGCCTACATCCGCGTTCTCGAGGTCGCGACCTTCTACACGCAGTTCCAGCTCGGCCCGGTCGGCACGCGCGCCCACATCCAGGTGTGCGGCACGACGCCTTGCATGCTGCGCGGTTCGGAAGGCCTGATGTCGGTCTGCAAGAGCAAGATCCATCACCATCCGTTCGAGCGTAACGCCGAGGGCACCCTGTCCTGGGAGGAGGTCGAATGTCTCGGGGCTTGCGTCAACGCGCCCATGGTCATGATCGGCAAGAACACTTACGAAGACCTGACGCCTGAGCGCCTGGCCGAGATCATCGACACGTTCGATGCCGGCAACGGCGCAAGTGTCACGCCCGGCCCGCAGATCGACCGTCACTTCTCCTCTCCGGAAGGCGGCCCGACGTCGCTGACTGACGAAGAGCCAAAGAAGAAGGCTCCGGCCAAGAAGGTTGCAACCGATGCCGCAACGGCCAAGGTTGATGCCGCGCCTGTCCCGCCATCCGAAGCCGCTCGTCCCAAGAGCACGGACGCCGAGACGAACGCCGCACTGAAGACGCCTGTCACCGCGCCAAAGGCTGCTGCAACAAACGCCAAGGCCGTTGAAGAACAGCCGGGCGTCGCAGCACCGGTTCCGGCAACGGCAAAGCCGTCGCTGACAGACAAGAACCGTCCCGCCGGCATCGAAAAGCCTGCGACCCCTGATGATCTGAAGCTGATCTCGGGCGTTGGCCCGAAGATCGAAGGCACGCTGCACGAACTCGGCATCTTCACCTTCGCGCAGGTCGCGGGCTGGAAGAAGGCTGAGCGCGAGTGGGTTGATGGCTACCTGAATTTCAAGGGCCGCATCGATCGCGATGACTGGGTCAAGCAGGCCAAGGCGCTCGCCAAGGGCGGCGAAGCCGAATACATTAAAGTCTTCGGCAAGAAGCCGCGGTAAGAGGTGAAGCATGTTACAAGATAAAGATCGCATCTTTACCAATATCTACGGCCTCAAGGACAAGTCCCTGAAGGGCGCGATGAGCCGCGGCCACTGGGATGGCACCAAGCAGATCCTCGAAAAGGGTCGCGACTGGATCATCAATGAGATGAAGGCCTCCGGTCTTCGCGGCCGCGGCGGCGCAGGCTTCCCGACCGGTCTCAAGTGGTCCTTCATGCCGAAGGAAAACGACGGTCGTCCGCATTATCTGGTCGTCAACGCCGACGAATCCGAGCCCGGTACCTGCAAGGACCGTGACATCATGCGTCACGATCCGCATACGCTGATCGAAGGCTGTGTTATCGCTAGCTTCGCCATGGGCGCCAACACCGCCTACATCTACGTTCGCGGCGAATATATCCGCGAGCGCGAGGCGCTGCAGGCTGCGATCGACGAGTGCTACGACTTCGGTCTGCTCGGCAAGAACAACAAGCTCGGCTACCCGATGGACATCTTCGTCCACCACGGCGCCGGCGCCTACATCTGCGGTGAAGAAACCGCGTTGCTCGAAAGCCTGGAAGGCAAGAAGGGCCAGCCGCGCCTGAAGCCGCCGTTCCCGGCCAACATGGGTCTCTACGGCTGCCCGACCACGGTCAACAACGTCGAGTCGATCGCCGTTGCTCCGACGATCCTGCGTCGCGGCGCCGGCTGGTTCTCGGCACTCGGTCGCCCGAACAACGTCGGCACCAAGCTGTTCATGCTCTCTGGTCACGTCAACAAGCCGTGCACCGTCGAAGAAGAAATGGGCATCACCTTCCGTGAGCTCGTCGACAAGCACGCCGGTGGTATCCGCGGCGGCTGGGACAACCTGCTCGCCGTCATTCCGGGCGGCGCATCGTGCCCGATCGTTCCCGCCAAGGACATGATCGACGTGCCGATGGACTTCGACGGTCTGCGCTCGGTCGGTTCGTCCTTCGGTACGGCCGCTTCGATCGTCATGGACAAGTCCACCGACGTCATTAAGGCGATCGCCCGTATCTCGGCCTTCTTCAAGCACGAGAGCTGCGGCCAGTGCACGCCGTGCCGCGAAGGTACAGGCTGGATGTGGCGCGTCATGGAGCGCATGGCCAAGGGCAACGCCCAGAAGCGCGAAATCGACATGCTCTTCGCCGTTACCAAGCAGATCGAAGGCCACACCATCTGTGCGCTTGGCGATGCTGCCGCATGGCCGGTGCAGGGTCTGATCCGCAACTTCCGTCATGAGATCGAAGCGCGCATCGATCAGTATACGGCTAGCGCCATGGACCATGGCGCGGTTCTCGAGGCTGCTGAGTAAGACGATGGCAAACGCATCCGACAGCAAGAACAAGGAAGGGGTCGCCGATTTCTCGGCCGACTTCGGCCGTCTTGCCGCCGAGATGCTGGAAAATGCCCGCGCCTTGCCGATCGCGCCGATGATGGTCAATCCGGCAGCCGCCATGGCCGCCGCGACCGCAATCGGTTTCGGCTTCTCCACGCAGATGGCCGGCGCCTTCTTCGGCGCTCTCCAGGGCGCGATGGAAGCATCGAACAAGCTGGCGGCTGTTCTCGACGAGACGCCGCCGGAAGAGCCGAAGCCCGAGATCGACGTGAAGCCGGAAAACATTCGCCCGGCCGCACCGAAGAAGACGGCGGCCCGCGTCAAGCTGGCCGCGGTTGCCGACAAGGCCGAGCCGGTGGCGAAGACTGCAGCCGCTAAGCCGGCGCGAGGCAAGAAAGCCGATGATCTGAAGCAGATCTCCGGCGTCGGCCCGAAGCTTGAGCAGGTGCTGAACGCCAAGGGTGTTCGTACACTCAGCGAGATCGCTGGCTGGTCGGATGCAGATGTGGCCCGCTTGGACGCGGAGCTTGGCTTCGACGGCCGCATCGCCCGCGATGGCTGGGTGGCGCAGGCCAAGGCGCTGACGGCAAAGGGCCGGAAGCGGACGTGATGATATCAGGTCGCGGATCGCGATCGGAGGAGATAAGAGACTGAGCGGCGCGGGGAGGGTCCCAATGCCGCGACGTCGCAGGCCGGTTCCCGGGCCTCGGGGGGCGGAGACGAAAATTTGGACGACACCAGTGTCAGCGGGATAAAAATCCGGCCTGGCAGTGGAAACGTTGCAGAATAGGTTTGTTTACCGGCTTCCGGTGAACGGGAAACAGGACTGAGTGACGATGGCAAAACTGAAGATTGACGGTAACGAGATCGAGGTCCCGGATCATTACACCCTCATTCAGGCGTGTGAGGAAGCCGGTGCTGAAGTTCCGCGCTTCTGCTTCCACGAACGCCTTTCGGTTGCCGGCAACTGCCGCATGTGCCTCGTCGAGGTCAAGGGTGGCCCGCCGAAGCCGCAGGCATCTTGCGCCATGGGCGTGCGCGATATCCGCGGCGGCCCGAATGGCGAACTGCCTGAGGTCTTCACCAACACGCCGATGGTCAAGAAGGCCCGCGAAGGCGTGATGGAATTCCTGCTGATCAACCATCCGCTGGATTGCCCGATCTGCGACCAGGGTGGCGAATGCGACCTGCAGGACCAGGCCATGGCCTTCGGTATCGCCGGCTCGCGCTATCAGGAAGACAAGCGCGCCGTCGAAGACAAGTACATCGGACCGCTCGTCAAGACGGTCATGAACCGCTGCATTCATTGCACGCGCTGCGTCCGCTTCACCACAGAGGTCGCCGGCATTGCCGAGCTTGGCCTGATCGGTCGTGGCGAAGACGCCGAGATCACGACTTATCTCGAGCAGGCGATGACCTCCGAGCTGCAGGGCAACGTCGTTGACCTTTGCCCGGTCGGCGCGCTGACCTCCAAGCCCTTCGCCTTCACGGCCCGTCCGTGGGAACTGAACAAGACCGAAACGATCGACGTCATGGACGCGCTCGGCTCGGCGATCCGCGTCGACACCCGTGGCCGCGAAGTCATGCGCGTCATGCCGCGCGTCAACGACCAGATCAACGAAGAGTGGATCTCCGACAAGAGCCGCTTCATCTGGGACGGCCTGAAGACGCAGCGCCTCGACAAGCCTTACGTTCGCAAGGACGGCCGCCTGCAGGTCGCAAGCTGGCCGGATGCGTTCGCAGCGATCAAGTCGGCTGTCGCCTCGACGTCCGGCGACAAGATCGGCGCGATCGCCGGCGACATCGCTTCCGTAGAGGAAATGTACGCTTTGTCTGAACTGGTAAAGTCGCTCGGTTCCGAGAACCTCGACTGTCGCCAGGATGGGACGGCACTTGATCCGTCGCTCGGTCGCGCAAGCTACCTCTTCAACCCGACGATCGAAGGCATCGAACAGGCCGACGCGCTGCTCATTATCGGCGCCAACCCGCGCTTCGAGGCAGCTGTGCTCAACGCTCGCATCCGCAAGCGCTGGCGCCGTGGCAACTTCCCGATCGGTGTGATCGGCGAAGCCGGCGAACTGCGCTACGACTACGAATATCTCGGCTCCGGCCCGGATACGCTGAAGGATCTGGTCGACGGCACGCACAGCTTCGCCAAGGTTCTGACCGACGCCAAGAAGCCGCTCATCATCATCGGCCAGGGCGCTCTCTCGCGCGCTGATGGCGCAGGCGTTCTCGCAAGTGCCGCCAAGCTCGCAGGCACTGTCGGTGCTGTCATTGATGGCTGGAACGGTTTTGCCGTCCTGCACACGGCTGCTGCCCGCGTCGGTGGTCTCGATCTCGGCTTCGTGCCGGGCGCCAAGGGCGTCAATGCCGCTGAGATGCTGACCTCGATGGACGTTCTCTTCCTGCTCGGCGCCGACGAAATGAACTTCGAAGCCAAGAAGGCGAAGTTCACCGTCTACATTGGTTCGCACGGCGACCAGGGCGCACAGAACGCAGACGTCATCCTGCCGGCCGCAGCCTACACGGAAAAGTCGGGCACCTGGGTCAACACCGAGGGCCGCGTTCAGATCGGCAACCGCGCAGGCTTCGCACCGGGCGATGCCCGCGAGGACTGGGCGATCATCCGCGCGCTCTCCGACGTGCTCGGCAAGAAGCTGCCGTTCGACTCGCTGAGCCAGCTGCGCGCCAAGCTTTACCAGGCGTTCCCGCACTTCGCGGCCGCCGACGAGATTGCCGAAAGCGACAGCGCCAAGATTGCTGCCGTCGCCAAGAAAGCCGGCAAGATGAACAAGGCCGGCTTCGCATCGCCAGTGAAAGACTTCTATTTGACGAACCCAATCGCGCGCGCATCGGCTGTCATGGCTGAGTGCTCGGCATTGGCCCGCAACAACTTCAAAGTCGCGGCAGAGTAAGGGCAGGGGACTATGGAATCGTTTCTTTCAACATATGTCTGGCCAGGCCTCCTCATGGTCGGTCAGTCGCTTCTCGTCCTCGTCTGCTTGCTCGTCTTCATCGCCTACATCCTGTTGGCTGACCGCAAGATCTGGGCGGCCGTACAGCTGCGTCGCGGACCGAATGTGGTGGGTCCTTTCGGCCTTTTCCAGTCCTTCGCCGACCTTTTGAAGTTCGTCTTCAAGGAGCCGATCATTCCGGCCGGCGCCGACAAGGCGGTCTTCCTTCTGGCCCCGCTGGTCACCGTGCTTCTGGCGCTGTCGACCTGGGCCGTGGTTCCCTTCGCGGATGGCTGGGTTATCGCCAACATCAATGTCGGCATTCTCTACATCTTTGCGATCTCCTCGCTTGAAGTGTACGGCGTCATCATGGGCGGCTGGGCTTCGAACTCGAAGTACCCGTTCCTCGGCGCGCTGCGTTCGGCGGCACAGATGGTGTCCTACGAAGTCTCGATCGGCTTCGTCATCGTCACGGTCCTGCTTTGCGTGGGTTCGCTGAACCTCACGGATATCGTTCACGCGCAGCAGAGCGGCATCGGTACGCGTCTCGGCATGCCATCGTCCTTCCTGGACTGGCATTGGCTCGCCCTGTTCCCGATGTTCATCATCTTCTTCATCTCGGCACTGGCTGAAACCAACCGTCCGCCCTTCGACCTTCCGGAAGCTGAATCCGAACTCGTCGCCGGCTTCATGGTCGAGTATGGTTCGGCCCTCTACATGATGTTCATGCTCGGCGAATACGCGGCCATCGTCCTGATGTGCTCGCTGACGACGATCCTGTTCCTCGGAGGCTGGCTGCCGCCGGTCGACGTCTGGTTCCTCAACTGGGTTCCCGGCATCATCTGGTTCATGCTGAAGTCGTGCCTGGTGTTCTTCATGTTCGCGATGGTCAAGGCATTCGTGCCGCGCTACCGCTACGACCAGCTGATGCGCCTCGGCTGGAAGGTCTTCCTTCCGCTGTCGCTCGCCATGGTCATCATTGTTGCATTCGTGCTGAAGCTGACGGCAGGGGCATGATCATGCCGGCCCTGGTTTCCAGCAATATTGGAGGTTGAAGATGGCAGGCTTGTCCAACGCTGTCAGCTCGTTGTTCCTGAAGGAATTCATCAGCGCTTTCTGGCTGACGTTCCGTTACATTTTCAAGCAGAAGGCAACGGTGAACTATCCGTTCGAAAAGGGACCGGTCAGCCCGCGCTTCCGTGGCGAACATGCGCTCCGTCGTTATCCCAACGGCGAAGAGCGTTGCATCGCCTGCAAGCTGTGTGAGGCTATCTGTCCTGCTCAGGCGATCACCATCGAAGCCGGCCCGCGCCGCAACGATGGCACCCGCCGCACGGTCCGTTACGATATCGACATGGTGAAGTGCATCTATTGCGGCTTCTGCCAGGAGGCTTGCCCCGTCGATGCGATCGTCGAGGGCCCGAATTTCGAATTTGCGACGGAAACGCGCGAAGAGCTCTATTTCGACAAGCAGAAGCTCCTCGAGAACGGCGACCGCTGGGAGCGTGAAATCGCTCGCAACCTCGCACTCGACGCTCCGTACCGTTGATTGAAATTGAAATGCCGGGCGGTGCTTGAAGCGTCGCCCAGTCAACATGCACCAGAGCTTCGCGGCAACCAATGCGAAGCTTCATCGGGCGGGGGGAGTACCCGGCAGCCCGTGGGAAGATGAAGAAGGCACGAACATGGGTCTGCAGGCTCTATTTTTCTATATTTTCGCCTTTATCGCGATAGCGTCGGCGTTCATGGTCATCTGGTCGAAGAACCCGGTTCACTCGGTTCTGTTCCTGATCCTGGTTTTCTTCAACGCGGCCGGTCTCTTCCTGCTGCTCGGGGCTGAATTCCTCGCGATGATCCTGCTCGTCGTTTATGTCGGCGCCGTGGCGGTTCTCTTCCTCTTCGTGGTCATGATGCTCGACATCGACTTCACGGAGCTGCGCGCGGGCGTTTTGGAATATGCGCCGATCGGTGCGCTGATCGGGGTGATCCTCGCGGCAGAGCTGATCGTCGTGGTCGGCGGCAGCGTGATCTCGCCGGAGATCGCCAAGACGGTCGCCATGCCGATCCCCGCGATCACCGAACGCACCAACACCGCCGCCCTCGGCGACGTGCTCTATACGAATTACGTCTACTTCTTCGAAATCGCGGCTCTCGTCCTGCTGGTCGCGATGATCGGGGCAATCGTGCTCACGCTCAAGCATCGCACGACGGTCAAGCGTCAGAACATCGCAAACCAGGTTGCCCGCAACCCGAAGACCGCCGTCGAGGTGATCTCGGTGAAGCCGGGGCAGGGGCTTTGAGGCAGGCGCGAGCTTAAGGAAACAACACAATGGTCATCGGACTTTCCCATTACCTGACGGTCAGCGCCATCCTCTTCACGCTCGGCGTCTTCGGCATCTTCCTCAACCGGAAGAACATCATCGTCATCCTGATGTCGATCGAGCTCATTCTGCTCGCCGTCAACATCAACATGGTCGCCTTCTCGTCGTTCCTGAACGACATCGTCGGCCAGGTCTTTGCATTGTTCATTCTGACCGTCGCTGCTGCTGAAGCGGCCATCGGTCTCGCAATTCTCGTCGTCTTCTACCGCAACCGCGGCTCCATCGCCGTGGAAGACGTCAATATGATGAAGGGCTGATAAGGCTATGTTTTTATATAAGGCTATCGTCTTTCTTCCTCTGATCGGCGCGATCATAGCCGGCCTTTTCGGCCGCGCGATCGGCGCCAAGGCGTCGGAATTCGTCACCACGGGTCTGATGATCATCACGGCGGTCCTGTCGTGGTACGTCTTCATCACCGTCGGCATGGGCCATGTCGAAGGCGGCCCGATCAAGGTTGAAGTCCTGCGCTGGATCCAGTCCGGCGGCATCGACGTCTCCTGGTCGCTGCGCATCGACACGCTGACCTCGGTCATGCTGATCGTCGTCAACTCGGTTTCGACGCTCGTCCATCTCTATTCGATCGGGTACATGCACCATGACCCGCATCGCCCGCGCTTCTTCGCCTATCTGTCGCTCTTCACCTTCGCGATGTTGATGCTGATCACGTCGGACAACCTTGCCCAGATGTTCTTCGGCTGGGAAGGCGTGGGTCTGGCGTCCTACCTGCTCATCGGCTTCTGGTTCAAAAAGCCGTCGGCGAACGCCGCCGCCATGAAGGCCTTCATCGTCAACCGCGTTGGCGACTTCGGCTTCATTCTCGGCATCTCGAGCGTTTTCGTTCTCTTCGGCGCCATCAACTTCGACACCATCTTCGCCAATGCCGCGAGCTTCGCGCATGAAGGCGGCGAGGGCGGCGAAGTGGTTCTGAACCTCTTCGGCATGCACCTCGACAAGGCTCACGCGCTGACCGGCGCCTGCCTGCTGCTGTTCATGGGCGCGATGGGTAAGTCGGCGCAGTTCCTGCTGCACACCTGGCTGCCTGACGCCATGGAAGGCCCGACGCCTGTGTCGGCGCTCATTCATGCCGCGACCATGGTTACCGCCGGCGTGTTCCTCGTCGCCCGCATGTCGCCGCTGTTCGAGCTGTCTCCGGATGCGCTGACCGTCGTCACCATCATCGGTGCGATCACCGCCTTCTTCGCGGCGACCGTCGGCCTCGTGCAGAATGACATCAAGCGCGTCATCGCCTACTCGACCTGCTCGCAGCTCGGCTACATGTTCGTCGCTCTCGGTGTTGGCGCCTATGGCGCGGCCATCTTCCACCTGTTCACGCACGCTTTCTTCAAGGCACTGCTCTTCCTTTGCGCCGGCTCGGTCATCCATGCCGTTGATGGTGAGCAAGACATGAGAAACATGGGTGGCCTGCGTCCGCACATCAAGGTCACGTTCCTGATGATGCTGATCGGCACGCTCGCCATCACCGGCGTCGGCATTCCGTTCACGCCGTTCGGCTTCGCCGGCTTCTTCTCGAAGGACGTGATCATCGAGGCAACCTATGCATCGCATTCGCCGGTCGCTGGCTTCGCCTTCGCCATGCTGGTTATCGCGGCTCTGTTCACGAGCTTCTATTCCTGGCGCCTGATGTTCCTCACCTTCTTCAACAAGCCGCGCGCGTCGCACGAGGTCATGCACCACGTGCACGAATCGCCGCAGGTCATGCTGATCCCGCTCTATCTGTTGGCGATCGGCGCGGTCTTCGCGGGCTGGTTCTTCGAAGGGCACTTCTACGGCGAGGAATATGCCGAGTTCTGGAAGGGCGCGCTCTTCACCTCGGAGCACAACGAGCTGGTCCACGAGTTCCACCACGTTCCGGCGCTCGTAGCCCTCAGCCCCTTCATCGCCATGGTGATCGGTTTCGTTACCGCCTGGTACATGTACATCAAGTCGCCATCGACGCCGGCAGTGCTCGCACGCCAGCATCGGGTGCTCTACCAGTTCCTCTTGAACAAGTGGTACTTCGACGAGCTCTACGACTTCCTCTTCGTCCGTTCGGCAAAGGCCCTTGGCCGGTTCCTGTGGAAGAAGGGTGACGTCGGCGTCATCGACACCTACGGCCCGAACGGCATTGCCGCCCGTGTCGTCGATGTCACCAACCGCGTCGTGCGCCTGCAGAGCGGTTACCTCTATCACTACGCGTTCGCCATGCTGATCGGCGTTGCAGCGCTCGTTACCTGGATGATGCTCGGGAGTGCCCTCTGATGACCGATTGGCCTATTCTTTCCACGGTCACCTTCCTGCCGTTCGTCGGCGTGGTGCTCCTGCTTTTGATGAATGAGAACGGCCCGAACGGCCGCCGCAACGTCCTCAACATTGCCCTGTTGACGACGGTTGTGACTTTCATCCTGTCGCTCTTCATCTGGATCGGTTTCGACAATGCGAACCCGGGCTTCCAGATGATCGAGAAGCACGGCTGGCTCGGCACGAGCATCAGCTACCATCTCGGTGTCGACGGCATCTCCATGCTGTTCGTCATCCTCTCGACCTTCCTCATGCCCTTCTGCGTGCTCGCCAGCTGGTTCTCGGTGGAGAAGCGCCTGAAGGAATACATGATCGCCTTCCTGATGCTGGAAGTGATGATGGTCGGCGTCTTCGTGTCGCTCGATATCGTTCTCTTCTACGTGTTCTTCGAAGCCGGCCTCATCCCGATGTTCCTGATCATCGGCGTCTGGGGTGGCAAGGATCGCGTCTACGCCAGCTACAAGTTCTTCCTCTACACGCTGCTCGGCTCCGTGCTGATGCTGCTCGCCATCATGGCCATGTACTGGCAGGCCGGCACGACCGATATCTCGGCGCTGCTCGCCTACAAGTTCCCGCCGCACATGCAGACTTGGCTATGGCTGGCCTTCTTCGCGTCCTTCGCGGTGAAGATGCCGATGTGGCCGGTTCACACCTGGCTTCCCGACGCGCACGTTCAGGCGCCGACGGCTGGTTCCGTCATCCTGGCGGGCGTGCTCCTGAAGCTCGGTGGCTACGGCCTCATCCGCTTCTCGCTCGGCATGTTCCCCGTTGCCTCCGATTTCTTCGCGCCCATGGTCTTCGCCATGTCCGTCATCGCCATCATCTACACCTCGCTGGTGGCGCTGATGCAGGAAGACATCAAGAAGCTGATCGCCTACTCCTCGGTTGCCCACATGGGCTACGTGACGATGGGTATCTTCGCGGCCAACGCGCAGGGTCTGCAGGGCTCGATCTTCCAGATGCTGTCGCACGGTATCGTCTCGGGCGCGCTCTTCCTGTGCGTCGGCGTGGTGTATGACCGCACCCACACGCGCGAGATCGCGGCCTATGGCGGCCTCGTCAACAACATGCCGAAATATGCTGTTGCGATGATGGTCTTCACCATGGCGAACGTCGGTCTTCCCGGCACCTCCGGCTTCATCGGCGAGTTCCTGACGCTGATCGGTGTCTTCCGGGTCAACAGCTGGGTTGCGCTCTTTGCCGCCACCGGCGTCATCCTCTCGGCCGCTTACGCGCTCTGGCTCTATCGCCGGGTGATCTTCGGCACGCTGGACAAGGAAAAGCTCAAGGCTCTCCTCGACCTGTCGCCGCGCGAGCAGCTGATCCTCTACCCGCTGATTGCTCTGACGATCTTCTTCGGCGTCTATCCGGCTCCGGTCTTCGATGTGACCGCTGCCTCCGTCGACCATCTGATCAACAGCTATTCGGCCGCAGTCCAGGCAGCGCATGACGTCGCGCTGTCGATGAAATGATGACGGGACTTTTGTGATATGACCTCTGAAACACTACTCGCAAGCCTGCATCTTTCGATACCGGAACTGATCCTCGCGATCGGTTCTCTGGTCCTGCTGATGATCGGCGTATTCTCGGGAGAGCGCTCCGGCCGCATGGTCAGCGTTCTCGCGATCATCCTGTTGGCAGTCGCGGCCCTCTGGCTGGTCTTCGCTCCGAGCGAAGGCCTTGCCTACGGCGGCGTCTTCCTGGCCGACGGCTTCGGCCGCTTCATGAAGGTGACGGCGCTGGTCGGCTCCATCGTGGCGCTGTTCATGTCGCTCGGCCTTGCCAAGGAAAACCAGCTCGACAAGTTCGAGTTCCCGGTTCTGATCGTGCTCTGCACGCTCGGCATCCTGCTGATGATTTCGGCCAACGACCTGATCTCGCTCTACCTCGGCCTCGAGCTGCAGTCGCTCGCGATCTACGTCATCGCCGCGATCAACCGCGACAGCGTCAAGTCAACCGAAGCCGGCCTGAAGTATTTCGTGCTCGGCGCTCTCTCCTCCGGCATGCTGCTCTACGGCATGTCGCTTGTCTATGGCTTCACCGGCCACACCCACTTCGCCGATATCGCCCAGGCGCTGACGGTGGATGGTGCGCGCTCGCTCGGCCTGATCTTCGGTCTGGTCTTCATCCTGGCCGGCATCGCCTTCAAGATCTCGGCCGTTCCGTTCCACATGTGGACGCCGGACGTGTACGAAGGTGCGCCGACCCCGGTCACGGCCTTCCTGGCCAGCGCGCCGAAGATCGCCGCCATGGCCATGATGACGCGTATCGTAATCACCGCCTTCCAGCCCGTCATGGCGGACTGGCAGCAGGTCGTCGTCTTCATCTCGATCGCCTCGATGCTGCTCGGCTCGTTTGCTGCGATCGGCCAGAAGAACATCAAGCGACTGATGGCCTATTCGTCGATCGGTCACATGGGCTACGCGCTGGTCGGTCTTGCCGCCGGCTCGCAGACGGGCGTCTCGGGCGTCATGCTCTACATGCTGATCTACATGGTCATGACGCTGGGTTCCTTCGCGATCATCATGTCGATGCGCCGCAAGGATGGCACCGTTGTCGAAAACGTGGCTGATCTCGCGGGCCTTTCGACCACCAATCCGATGATGGCGACGGTACTCACCATCCTGATGTTCTCGCTGGCTGGTATTCCCCCGCTGGCAGGCTTCTTCGGGAAGTACTTCGTCTTCGTCGCCGCCATCGAAGCCAAGCTCTATGCGCTTGCCATCATCGGCGTCCTCGCATCGGTTGTCGGCGCCTACTACTATCTGCGCGTCATCAAGCTGATGTGGTTCGATGAAGCCACCGGCGAATTCGCCCGCGTCTCCGGCTCGCTGCGCCTCGTCTTCGGCGTCTCCGGCCTCTTCGTTCTCGCCTATGTCCTCATCGGCGGTCCGATCGGCGGTGCGGCCGAACTCGCAGCCGCGACGCTGTTCTGATGAGCTTCGACCCACGGCGCCTGAAGTCGCTCGATGACTTCAGGCACGAGGCTCTGTCGGAGACATTGTCCACCAATAGCGAATGCCTTGCCCGTGCCCGGGCAGGGGATGCAGGTCGCCTCTGGGTGACCGCGGAAAGACAGACCGGCGGCCGCGGCCGCCGTGGTCGTCCCTGGGTGTCTGAGCCCGGCAATCTCTACGCCTCTCTTCTCCTGATCGATCCCGCGCCGATGGAGCGCATCTCGTCCCTGCCGCTGGCGATCGCGGTTGCCGTGCACGAGGCGGTGCGGATGGTGCTGCCGCCGAGCGCCGAGCCGCTAGAGGTCAAGTGGCCCAACGACATCCTGATCGGGCGCAAGAAGACATGCGGCATCCTGATGGAAGGCGAGGCCTTGGCCGATGGCCGCTACGCCCTTGTCATCGGCATCGGCATCAATGTCGCCTTCATGCCCGACAATCCGCTCTATCCCGTGACCTGCCTGCGCGAGCAGGGAAGTTCCGCCTCTCCACAGGAACTCTTCGCGCACCTGTTCGCATCCATGGCCGATGTGCTATCAGCGTGGGACCGCGGCCGCGGTATTCGCGATATCACCGCCCGTTGGCGCGACGTCGCTTGCGGTATTGGCGAAAAGATAACCGTGAATCTGCCGGACCGTTCGATTTCCGGCCACTTCAGCGGAATTGATGATAATGGCCTGTTGCTGCTCGATACGGGGGCAGGCAGGATGATGACGATCGCCGCCGGCGACGTCTTCTTTGGATGATTGGAAAAACAAGCAGTATGGCGAAGCAGGACGAACTGGTATTTCTGCCTTTGGGCGGCGTTGGCGAGATCGGTATGAATCTCGCCCTTTACGGCTATGGCCCGTCCGCGCATCGCCAGTGGATCATGGTCGACTGCGGTGTGACCTTCCCGGGTCCCGATCTGCCGGGCGTGGATCTGGTTCTCCCCGATATTCGCTTCCTCGCCAAGGAACGCAAGAACCTGAAGGCGATCTTCATCACCCACGCGCATGAGGATCACTATGGCGCGCTGGCCGATCTGTGGCCGGGCCTCAATGTTCCTGTCTACGCGTCAGGCTTCACGGCCGGGCTTCTCGAGGCCAAGCGCAACTACGAAAAGTCGACGATGGTCGAAATCCCGATCACGCCGTTCACGGCAGGGACAGTGGTCAATGTCGGCCCCTTCAGCGTCGAAGGCGTGGCCGTCAACCACTCGATCCCCGAGCCCATGTCGCTGATGATCCGCACCCCCTTGGGCAACGTCATCCACACCGGCGACTGGAAGATCGACCACGAGCCGTCGCTCGGCCCGCTGACCGATGAAGCCCGTTTCCGCCAGCTTGGTGATGAAGGCGTGCTCGCCCTGATGTGCGATTCGACCAATGCGCTCCGCGACGGCGTCTCGCCGTCCGAGAAGGACGTGTCGGAAAGCCTGCGCAAGATCATCGAGAACGCTGAAGGCCGCGTCGCGATCACCACCTTCTCTTCGAACGTTGGCCGTATCCGCACCGTGGCTGAAGCCGCCGAGGCCGCCGGACGCGAAGTCCTGTTGCTCGGCAGCTCGCTGAAGCGGGTCGTCAACGTTTCCCGCGATCTCGGCCTGCTCGATGGCATAAAGCCGTTCATCGCCGAAGAGGAATACGGCTATATTCCGCGCGAAAACGTCGTCGTCATCCTGACCGGCAGCCAGGGCGAGCCGCGCGCAGCCCTTGCCAAGCTCTCGCGTGACGAGATGCGCAACGTGGCGCTTGCGGCAGGCGACACGGTCGTCTTCTCCTCGCGCGCCATCCCGGGCAACGAGAAAGCCATTCAGGACATCAAGAACGGCCTCGTTGAGCAGGGCGTCCACATCATCACCGATAGCGAGGCGCTCGTTCACGTCTCCGGCCACCCGCGCCGCAACGAGCTGCAGAAGATGTACGAGCTGACGCGGCCGACCGTCGTTGTTCCCGTGCACGGCGAAGCCACGCATCTGACCGCCCACAAGGAGCTCGCGGAGCAATCCGGCATCTCCACCGTTCCGCGCGTGCGCAACGGCGATGTCCTGCGCCTGGCGCCCGGTACGGTGGAAGTGATCGACGAAGCCCCGCATGGCCGTATCTTCAAGGACGGCACGCTGATCGGCGATTTCGACGAAATGGGCATCGGCGACCGCAAGAAGCTGTCCTATGTCGGCCATGTCGCGCTGAACGTCGTGATCGACGCTCGCTTCGACATCATCGGCGAACCCGATATGGTGGCGATCGGCTTGCCTGTCTACGACGATGAGGGCGACGAGTTCGAGGACACGCTCTATGACGCCGCGCTGAGCGCCTTCGAGAGCATTCCGCGCGCACGCCGCAAGGATCTGGACCTGCTGCAGGAATCGATGCGCCGCGCGGTTCGCTCGACGGCCAACCAGATCTGGGGCAAGAAGCCGCTGGTCACCGTGTTCGTCACCAAGGTCTGATCCGATGCTCGGCCGCGTCAACCATGTCGCCATAGCCGTTCCCGATCTAGCAGCCGCCACGGCCGCATATCGGGATACGTTGGGCGCCACGGTATCTGCGGCCGAGGCATTGCCGGAACACGGCGTCACCGTCGTCTTCGTCGAACTGTCGAACACCAAGGTTGAGCTGCTGGAGCCGCTCGGCCCGCAATCCCCGATAACGGCCTTCCTGGAGAAGAACCCATCCGGTGGCATGCATCACATCTGCTATGAGGTGAGCGATATCATCGCGGCCCGCGACCAGATGCTTAGCTCCGGGGCGAGGGTGCTTGGCAACGGCGAGCCGAAGATCGGCGCCCATGGCAAGCCCGTGCTCTTCCTGCACCCCAAGGATTTCTTCGGCACGCTGATCGAGCTCGAGCAGGTCTGATAGCTGCGGCAGAGTGACCCAAACGCCGCCAAGGCCGCACAAGCCTCTCAACACCGCTTTGTATCGTCGCTGTTCCGTCTTATAAGGGCGGTGGCCCGATGCGGCCGCTTGGGTGGGAGATCTTATGCTGCAGACATTTCTACAGGGCTTTGCCGTCTATTTCATCGTCTGGTGGATGACGCTCTTTGCCGTCTTGCCGATCGGCTTGCGGACGCAGGCGGAGGACGACGATATTGTGCTCGGCACCGTGCACAGCGCACCAACGCGTTTTCGGCCGCTCTTCACCTTCTCGCTGACGACGCTGGTCTCCGCCGTCATCTACACCCTCTGGTATGTCTCTTCGACCTATTTCGGCTGGGGCTTCGACGCCCTCCCGCAGATCGGCCCGTCATTCTCGAACGTCTGAGGGCGTTTGCTCACCAATTGGGCAGATGCGAGAGAATGGGCGTCATACGCGTGTCATCAAGTTGCGGCATGGAGGTGCCGTAACGGAATGGGCAGCTTACGTTGCGGAAGATGGGCGTTTCGAGCGAGGGACGCGGTGTCGAAAAGCCAAAAAAAAACAAGGCTAAAAGCCTTGTTTTAAGTATCGCGTGATCCTTAACCGTTACCGGGGCTGCGACAAGCGCGCCTAAGATCTGATCCTCCCAAGACTTGACCGCGAAAATGGTAGGGATTTGAACTCCCTGCCTGTTTTGTGGGCTAAAGCTAGCTCAAAGATTGTGCTTTGTCATCAGATTTTTTTGCATTTTTGCTACACTCGAGTAAATTTTTTCTGTTGATAAGAGTTTCGCGCAAGTCATTATAATTTCGCCGCTTTCTTGGTTTCTTCGGTTTGCGGGCTCCAACTTGCTCTAAGAGAAGCCTGTGGAAATCCCTCGCGGGTTTCCTTCCTGCCGCGAAGCGGTTATGAACGCTGCCAACATTGTGATTGCCTTCGATTCCGCTATTTGGCGGCGTCTCAACAGCTCTGGAATTCGCCATGCGTCTGTCTCGCTACTTCATGCCCATCCTCAAGGAAAACCCCAAGGAGGCTGAAATCGTCTCCCACCGGTTGATGCTGCGCGCCGGCATGATCCGGCAGCAGTCGCAGGGGATCTACTCCTGGCTGCCGCTGGGCAAGCGCGTGCTCGACAAGGTCAACAACATCATCCGCGAGGAGCAGAACCGCTCCGGCGCCATCGAGCTGTCGATGCCGACGCTGCAGTCGGCCGAGCTCTGGCAGGAAAGCGGGCGCTATGACGCCTACGGCAAGGAGATGCTGCGCATCAAGGACCGCCAGGACCGTCCGATGCTGTACGGCCCGACCAACGAAGAGATGGTCACCGATATTTTCCGGTCTTCGGTCAAGTCTTACAAGGATTTGCCGCTGAACCTCTATCACATCCAGTTGAAGTTCCGCGACGAGATCCGTCCGCGCTTCGGCACCATGCGCTCGCGTGAGTTCATGATGAAGGACGCTTATTCCTTCGACATGACCCGCGAAGGCGCCGAGCATTCCTACAAGAAGATGTTCGCGGCCTATCTGCGCACCTTCGATCGTCTCGGCCTGCGCGCCATTCCTATGCGCGCCGACACCGGCCCGATCGGCGGTGATCTCAGCCACGAGTTCATCATCCTTGCCGACACCGGTGAATCGGAAGTGTACAGCCACAAGGATTTCGTGAATTTCGATATCCCCTCGGTCGACACTAACTTCGACGACGTCGCCGGCCTGGATGCGATCTTCAAGAAGTGGACCTCGGTTTACGCCGCCACCTCCGAGATGCACGACGAAGCAGCCTTCGACGCAATCCCCGAGAGCGATCGCCTTTCCGCGCGCGGAATTGAAGTCGGCCATATCTTCTACTTCGGCACGAAATATTCCGAGCCGATGGGCGCGAAGGTGCAGGGACCTGATGGCAAGGAACACGCCGTCCACATGGGTTCTTACGGTATCGGCCCGACACGCCTTGTTCCCGCCATCATCGAAGCATCGCATGATGAGAACGGAATCATCTGGCCGGCCTCGGTTGCGCCTTTCGATGTCGTCGTGATCAACATGAAGGCCGGCGACGCCGCTTGCGACGCTGCTTGCGAGAAGATCTACGCGGAGCTTTCCAAGGCCGGCGTCGATGTTCTCTATGACGATACCGACGATCGCGCCGGCACCAAGTTCGCAACCGCGGACCTGATCGGCGTGCCCGTACAGATCATCGCCGGCCCGCGCGCGGTCGCGAACGGCGAAGTGGAAGTCAAGGACCGCAAGACCGGTGCCCGCGAAACGATGACCATCGACGCGGCAATCAATAAGCTTTTGGGCTAAGAAGAAGGCGGGAGGCGAAATGGCAGACGCAGCGGTGAGCCAGCAGGGATCCAAATCCGGCTCGGCTGCGGCCAGCAGGCCATTTTCCGCTTTCGAGCGACTTGTGGCGTGGCGCTATCTGCGCGCACGCCGCAAGGAAGCCTTCATCTCGGTGATCGCGGGCTTCTCCTTCATCGGCATCATGCTCGGCGTCGCGACGCTGATCATCGTCATGGCCGTGATGAACGGTTTCCGCACCGAGCTGATCTCGCGCATCCTCGGCATCAACGGCCACATGATCGTGCAGCCGGTCGATGGGCCGTTCACCGACTACCCGGCGCTGACCGATCGCTTGGGCGCCGTCCCCGGCATCAAGGTGGCGCTGCCGCTCGTCGAAGGCCAGACGCTGGCCTCGGGTGCCGGCGGTGCTGGCACCGGCGCGCTGGTTCGCGGCATTCGTGCCGAAGACCTGAGCAAGGTGAAAACCGTCTCCGACAACATCAAGTCCGGCGACCTCGTTGGCTTTGCCGCCGGCCAGGGCGTTCTCATCGGCTCACGCATGGCCGACCAGCTGGGCCTGCAGGCGGGCGACACCATTACGCTCATATCACCGGAAGGTGACGTGACCCCGATGGGCATCAATCCTCGCGTCAAATCCTACAAGGTCTCTGGCATCTTCGAGATCGGCATGTCGGAATACGACGCGACGATAATCTACATGCCGCTCGAGGAAGCGCAGCTCTATTTCAACGCCGAAGGGCTGGTGCAGTCGATCGAGCTCTATGTCGATAATCCCGACAATATCGACGAGCTCCGCCCCAAGGTGGAGGCCGCCGCTGGCCGTCAGATCGCGATCACCGACTGGCGCCAGCGCAACCAGACCTTCTTCTCGGCGCTGCAGGTCGAGCGCAACGTCATGTTCATGATCCTGACGCTGATCGTTCTTGTCGCCGCGCTCAACATCATCTCCGGCCTCATCATGCTGGTGAAGGACAAGGGCAGCGACATCGCGATCCTGAGAACCATGGGCGCCAGCTCCGGCGCCATCATGCGGATTTTCTTCATGACGGGTGCCGCAATCGGCCTGGTCGGCACCTTCGCCGGCGTGCTGCTCGGCGTCATCGTCTGTATCAACATCGAGAAGATCCGCGCGTTCTTCTCCTGGCTGTCCGGAACGGTGCTGTTTGACCCGCAGCTCTACTTCCTCAGCCAGCTGCCGGCCAAGATGGAGGTCGGCGAAACGGTCTCCGTCGTGGTCATGGCGCTGACGCTGTCTTTCTTCGCGACAATCTTCCCCGCATGGCGCGCTTCCAAGCTCGATCCCGTGCAGGCCCTGCGCTACGAATAAGGAATGCTGATTACATGAAGCGGAATACCGTTCTCAAGCTTTCCGGCGTCGAGCGTCACTATGGCCAGGGAGAGACCCAGCTTTCGATCCTGAAGAAGGCTGACCTCACCATCAACAGCGGCGAGATCGTCGCGCTCGTGGCTCCATCAGGCACCGGCAAGTCGACCCTGCTGCATCTGGCGGGCCTGCTCGAGCATCCCGATGGCGGCGAAGTGACCATCAGTGGCAATGCCTGCAATGGCCTTTCAGACGACAAGCGCACCGCGATCCGTCGCAGCGAGATCGGCTTCGTCTACCAGTTCCACCACCTGCTTCCGGAATTCTCGGCGCTTGAAAACATCATGATGCCGCAGATGATCGCCGGCCTGCCGCGCAACGAAGCCAAGGTGCGGGCAGGGCAGCTGCTCGACTACATGCGCATCGGCCACCGTGGCGCCCATCGTCCCGGCGAATTGTCTGGTGGTGAACAGCAGCGCGTGGCGATCGCCCGAGCCGTCGCCAACGCGCCCAGCCTTCTGCTCGCCGACGAACCAACAGGCAACCTCGACCCCGAGACCGCGAGCTATGTCTTCGAAGCCCTAGAGGCCTTGGTGCGCCAGTCCGGCCTCGCGGCCCTGATCGCCACCCACAACCACGAGCTCGCGGCCCGCATGGACCGCCGTGTCACCATCGCCGATGGCAAGGTCGTGGATTTCTGATCGCGACCGGGTCAGAACGAATCTAGCCGCCGCAGATCGACTGCCCGGTTTCGTCCTTCCAGTCGGCAATCGCGATCGTCCGCGCCTCGGCCTTCGCATCCTTTCCGTCTCGCTGCAGCTTGCCGGTGAGCGCGTTGTAATCGCATGAACCGCCGCCATCCGGATTTAGCGTGTCGTAATGGCTGTAGGTGTAGCCGGCGACGACGAACTGGTTGTTGCGGTAGGCAAGTGTCAGCGTTTGCTCCCAGCGGTCGCGGCCGATGGCGCTGTTCTGCGAATGGATGGCGATCGAACTCTTGCCTGCCGCCTTGATCGACGGTTCCTGGCCATAAATCCCCTCAGCCACTGTGGTTCCCCAAATCTTGCCGGGTGCGCTGGTCGCAAGCCGCAACAGGTCGTGGTCATCCCGCAGATAGATGTAGACGCCGAGTTGGTCGTCGGCGGCATCGTCGGGAGCCTCGGCGAGCAGCGCCAGATCCGGTTTGCCGTCACCGTTCCAGTCTCCCACGGCCGCATCGACGATGCGCGCCGGATCAGGATCCGCGCCGAAGGCCGCGTTGGCTGAAAGCAGGACTGCCACAAAGATGAATCGACGCATGCTCGTCTCCCGTTTGCCGTTAACCAAACAGAAAACAATCCTGTTGACAACGGAACAATAGCGGAACAAAATAAAAACATAAGAGCACAGGAGAGCCAAATGACTGACATGATCCGTGATATCGCAGCATTCACCTCCATCGCAATGTTCATTGCCAGCTTCTCTTTGATCTGCATGGCAATGTAAGAATAACGGGGACCGCATGGCTGTCATGCGGTCCGATAGTACCCGCCTCTCTGGACATCCACGTCCCCAAATCCGACAATGCATCCGATTCATACGGATGCGCGGAAAGGCATATCATGGCGGGCACTGAAAACGGCGCGAGCGACTTCATCGGCGGTACGCCGGGCTTCGTTCACTTGCGTGTGCACTCCGCCTTCTCGCTGCTTGAGGGGGCGTTGCCGCTTAAGAAGATTCTCTACAAGGCATCGGGCGATAGCCAGCCGGCGATCGCCATCACCGATACCAACAATCTATTCGTCGCACTGGAATTTGCGCAGAAATCGATGGACGAAGGTCTGCAGCCGATTATCGGCTGCCAGGTTTCCATCGATATGGAAGACGGGCTCGAGACAGAGCGGCGCGGCGGCCAGCAGCAGCTGGCGAAGCTGCCGTCGATCGTGCTTCTGTCGGCCACCGACGCAGGCTATGAACGGCTGGTGGATCTCGTCAGCCGTGCCTATCTCAGCGGCGAGGGCGCCGGGCAGGCGGTCCACATCAAGGCGTCGTGGCTCGACGAGCTCGGCACGGAGGGCCTGATCGCGCTGTCAGGCGCATCGACCGGCCCGATCGACATGCCGCTGAAAGAGGGGCACATCGCGCCGGCGACCGCGCGCTTGCTGTCGCTGAAGGACAAGTTCGGCGATCGGCTCTACATGGAGCTTCAGCGCCAGGGTACCTATGACAAGCGCCACGAGCAGCGGGTGATCGGACTTGCCTATGAGCACGAGATCCCGCTGGTCGCGACCAACGAGGCCTTCTTCCCGACGCGCGACGATTACGACGCGCACGACGCGCTGATGGCCGTGGCGCACAATGCCATCGTCTCCGACGACACGCGTTTTCGCCTGACGCCTGATCACTACCTGAAGAGCCGCGCCGAGATGGTGAAGCTTTTCGCCGATCTGCCCGAGGCGCTTGAAAATACGGTGGAGATCGCCCGCCGCTGCTCCTTCGTTTTGAAAACCCGCAAGCCGATCCTCCCACGCTTCACCGGCGCCACCGCGGATCCGGAGGAAGCGGAGCGCGCCGAATCGCTGGAGCTTCGCCGCCAGGCGGTCGAAGGTCTCGACATGCGCCTTCAGACGCTCGGCATGTCTGCGGGCTATGAGGAGAAGGATTACCGCGACCGCCTGGAATTCGAGCTCAGCGTTATCGAGCGCATGAAATTCCCCGGCTACTTCCTGATCGTTGCCGACTTCATCAAGTGGGCGAAGCTGCAGGATATCCCGGTTGGCCCCGGCCGCGGCTCCGGTGCGGGCTCGCTGGTCGCCTATGCGCTCACCATCACCGACGTCGATCCACTGCGCTTCTCGCTGCTCTTCGAACGCTTCCTCAATCCGGAACGCGTCTCGATGCCCGACTTCGATATCGACTTCTGCCAGGATCGCCGCGAAGAGGTGATCCGCTACGTGCAGAAGAAATATGGCCGCGAGCAGGTGGCACAGATCATCACCTTCGGCTCGCTACAGGCGCGCGCCGCCCTTCGCGACGTCGGCCGCGTGTTGGAAATGCCCTACGGCCAGGTCGACAAGATCTGCAAGCTGGTGCCGAACAATCCGGCCAACCCGACACCGCTGTCGAAGGCGATCGAGGAAGAGCCGAAGCTGCAGGAGGAGGCCGACAAGGAGCCCGTCGTCGCCCGCCTGCTCGATATCGCGCAGAAGATCGAAGGTCTCTACCGCCACGCATCGACCCACGCCGCCGGTATCGTCATCGGCGATCGCCCGCTGTCGAAGCTGGTGCCGATGTATCGCGATCCGCGCTCCGACATGCCGGTCACCCAGTTCAACATGAAGTGGGTCGAACAGGCCGGTCTCGTCAAGTTCGACTTCCTCGGCCTGAAGACGCTGACGACGCTGAAGGTCGCCGTCGACTTCGTCGCCAAGCGCGGCATCAAGGTCGATCTCGCCGCGATCCCGCTCGATGACAAGCTGACCTATGAGATGCTGTCGCGCGGCGAAACGGTCGGCGTGTTCCAGGTGGAAAGTGCCGGCATGCGCAAGGCACTGATCGGCATGCGTCCCGACTGCATCGAGGACATCATCGCGCTCGTGGCGCTCTATCGTCCGGGCCCGATGGAAAACATCCCGACCTACAACGCCCGCAAGCATGGCGAGGAAGAGCTCGAATCGATCCACCCGACCATCGATTACCTGTTGAAGGAAACGCAGGGCGTTATCGTCTACCAGGAGCAGGTCATGCAGATCGCTCAGGTGCTGTCGGGCTATTCGCTCGGCGAGGCCGATCTTCTGCGCCGCGCCATGGGTAAGAAGATCAAGGCGGAGATGGATCAGCAGCGCGAGCGCTTCGTCGTCGGCGCCGTCAAGAACGGCGTGTCGAAGCCACAGGCAGACAACATCTTCGAGCTTCTGGCGAAGTTCGCCAACTACGGCTTCAACAAGTCGCACGCCGCCGCCTACGCCATCGTCTCCTACCAGACCGCCTACATGAAGGCGCATTATCCGGTCGAGTTCCTCGCCGCCTCGATGACGCTCGACATGTCGAACACCGAAAAGGTCAACGATTTCCGCCAGGATGCCAAGCGCCTCGGTATAGAAGTGATCGCGCCCTCGGTGCAGACCTCGTTCCGCCACTTCCAGACCGGCGACAACCGCATCTATTACGCGCTGGCGGCGCTGAAGGGTGTCGGCGAATCGGCCGTCGATCATATCGTCGAGGTACGCGGCGACACGCCATTCGCCAGCCTCGAGGATTTCTGCCTGCGCATCGATCCGAAGCAGGTGAACCGGCGCGTGCTGGAAAGCCTGATTTTCGCCGGCGCCTTCGATTGCTTCGAGCTCGATCGCGCCCAGCTTTCGGGCGGCATAGATCGCATCATGGGCTATGCCCAGCGCGCCCAGGAAAACAAGTTGAGCGGCCAGTCGGATATCTTCGGCGGGGTGCTGTCATCCGGCCCGGAAAAGATCTCGATGCCGCCTTTCTCGCCCTGGCTGCCCTCGGAGCGCCTGCTCAAGGAATTCCAGGTCCTCGGTTTCTACCTGACGGCCCATCCGCTCGACAGCTACAGCAGCGTCCTGGAAAAGATGCGGGTCCAGACCTTCGGTGATTTCGCGGCAGCCGTGAAGCAGGGCGCCAGCAATGCGCGTCTGGCCGGCACCGTCATCTCCAAGCAGGAGCGCAAGACGCGCACCGGCAACAAGATGGGCATCATCGTCTTCTCGGATTCGTCCGGCCAGTTCGAAGCGGTGCTCTTCTCGGAGATGCTGAACCAGTATCGCGACATGCTGGAATCGGGAAAATCCTTCGTCATCACCGCCACCGGCGAAGAGCGACCGGAGGGCATCGGTCTGCGCATCCAGACGATCCAGTCGCTGGAGGAAAAGTCTCTGCAGATGCAGAAGGCGCTCCGCGTCTATGTCCGCGATTCCGGCCCGCTGCGCGCCGTTGCCGCCCACCTCAATGCCAGGGGCGACGGCCTCGTCTCCTTCATCGTCATCAAGGAGGATGGCAAGCGCGAGATCGAGGTGGAGCTGGCGCAGAAATACCGGATCACGCCCGAAATCGCCGCCGCAATGCGTTCGGCCCCCGGGGTGATCGACGTCGAGCTGGTCTAGCCGCGCGTCAGCGTGATGAAGTCGGTGCCCTGACCGGTCTCCGGGCCGACGCCGGTGTCGGAGATCGTCAGCGTCGATCCCGGCGTCAGCATGGAGTCAATCCGCTGTCTCGTGTCATCGGGAATGGTGATCCGGCCGAGCGCGTTCAGGATCGGCGTGCCAGAGATGATCGAGCTTTCCATCGTGCTGATGCCCAGCCGCTTCATCGTCTGGCTGGTCAAGGTGTTGGGCAGCGTCACGCCCAGCCACTCGGTGGTGCCGTCTTCGAAATTCACCTCGTGCGCGCTGAAGAAATGGGTCCCGAGCGCCAGTTCCGGTTGGGCGATCGTCACCGGTGCCTCGAACACCTGCTGGAATCCCTGCCGCACCATGATCACGCCGTTCGGCGGCTCACCCTTGCCGGCGGCGCTGTAGACTGCGCGCAAGAGATCGTCACTGATGAGTGACTTGGCGGCGTCTGGGCTCATCGGATGCTGCTTCTTGAACTCGCCGATCGCCTGAACCGTCGCCGGCCCGAGATAGCCGTCGGCGTTGCCGACGGCAAATCCAAGCTCGGCGAGGTAGGTCTGCAGGTCGATGATCGTCTCGCGCTGCGCCCGGCGGGTGATCAGGATCTTCACCGGCTGGTCGTTTGCGGGCGCCACGATCGGCTGCACCTGCAGCCGCGGCATCGCCACCTCGTTCATCGCCACCTGCACCGGCAGTGAGCCGATCGCCGGCCGTAGCTCGACATCGGATAGCAGCGGTGCCGGGGCCGGCGCGTGCGGGCTAAACAGCATTGGATGGTCGACCGGCTCCGGCGCAAGCTGCGCGTCGGTGATGATAACGGGCACGCCCATCTCGGTCATCTTGTAGAGCTGTTTCGCAAACGCGTCGGGCATGCGCACGCAGCCGTGCGAGGCGGGATAGCGCGGCACGGAGTTCGACTGGTGGAGCGCGATGCCCGACCATGTCAGCCGCTGCATGAACGGCATCGGCGCGCCCGAATAGATGTTGGATTCGTGGTAGGTCTGCTTCTCGATCACCGAGAAGATGCCACTCGGCGTAGTGTGGCCGGATTTCCCGCTCGATATCTTCGACGTGGCGATGACATCGGTACCGTCATAGACGGCCAGCGATTGCTTGCTCTTGGAAACGAAGATCTGCAGCGCCCGTGCGTCCGTGGCGAACGCGGGGTGCACGAGGGCGGTGGCCGACAGCAAGCCGAGCCCGAAGACGAGACGCGAGAACATTTGAACCCAACCGATACGCAATACTACGGGCCGGAGGGTAAAGCTCGAAACTTAAGGAAGATTTGAAATGAGCGATCTTGAGTAGGGCTCACATATTATTGATTGCGCTTGGTTCCGAACGTATAGCCGGTCTCGACCGTGCCCTTGCCGAACTTGTCGCGCAGCTTGTCCATGGCGGCCTCGGCCGCGGCACGTCGCCCGGATTGAACGTCGATCAGGTCGGGCGGATCGGCCCGCGTGGGGTCGCAAAGGTCGGTCACGCCGATGCCGATCAGTCGGAACTTGGTTCCGTCGGTTTCTTTCTGCAGCAGTTCGATCCCAGTGCGGAAGATACGGTCGGCAAGCTGCGTAGGATCCTCCAGCTTGCGGTTGCGTGTGCGCGATTTGAAGTCTGCCGTCTTCATCTTCAGAACGACGGTATGGCCCGCGATATCGCCCTTCTTCAGGCGCCAGGCGACCTTCTCGGAGAGATTGCGCAGCACCGGAACGAGTTCCTCATGGCGAGAAATGTCGTCGAAGAAGGTCGTCTCGGCCGAAACGCTCTTGGCGGGATCGTTGAGATGCACGTCGCGGTCATCGATCCCGCGCGATAGCCGCGACAGCCGTTGCCCCATGGTGCCATAGCGGCGCATCAGGTCGGTCTCGTCCATGGTCTGCAACTGGCCGATTGTGCGGATGCCGTCGGCCTCCAGCGTCGCGGCGAAGGCCTTTCCCACGCCCCAGATCGTCGTCACGGGACGTGGCGCCAGAAACGACACCGCTTCCTCGCGGCCGATCACCGAGAACCCGCGCGGCTTCTGCAGGTCGGAGGCCACCTTCGCCAGAAACTTGCAGTAGGAGAGCCCGATCGAAACGGTGATACCGATCTCCTTCTCGACGCGGCGGGCGAATTTTGCCAGCGTGCGCGCCGGCGGGTCGTTGTGCAGCCGCTCGGTGCCGCCGAGTTCCAGAAACGCCTCGTCTATCGACAGCGGCTGAACGAGCGGCGTAAGTTCCTGCATCATCGCCCGCACCTCGCGGCCGACCTTGACGTATTTCTCCATGTTGGGAGGGATCACCACCGCCTGCGGGCAGGCCTCCAGCGCCTTGAACATCGGCATTGCCGAACGCACGCCGTAGATCCGCGCGACATAGCAGGCGGTCGATACCACGCCGCGCTTTCCCCCGCCGATAATGACGGGCTTGTCGGCAAGTTCGGGATTGTCGCGCTTCTCGACGGAGGCATAGAAGGCATCGCAGTCGATATGTGCGAGCGTCAGGCCATAGAGCTCATCGTGGCGCACGAGGCGAGGGCTGCCGCAGGCGGCACAGCGTCGCCCCTCCGCCTTCTGCTCGGCAAGGCAGTCGCGACAGAAGCCGGGTGTCTTGGCAGGATTGGCGGTCATCGACGGGAACAAAGGTTGAACATCGCGACATTACGCTCTAAGTTCGAGAGTCTCAAGAGGATGTCGGCGCTT
Source organism: Hyphomicrobiales bacterium (assembly GCA_900467745.1). GTDB lineage: Bacteria > Pseudomonadota > Alphaproteobacteria > Rhizobiales > Rhizobiaceae > Rhizobium. The sequence continues at coordinate 46,143 of UBQW01000033.1, read as the reverse complement.
ATGCGCTGGTTTTGCTGGGCGTCGTCGTGGTCGAGAAATGCCGCCGCATCAGCTCGGCCGCATGCGTCCAGTCGGACGCCTGTACGATTGTGCCGGTGGGCGGCGGCGCGAATGGCTTGAAATCGGCATTCGCCATCATGTTGAGCAGCAGGCAATCCGGCACATGGTCGGCAACTGAAAGGAGGTTGCGTTGGATATCGTCGACAAAGGCGACGGGCAGCTCCCGGCGGTCGTGCAGCGCCGCCACGATCGGCCCTTTGGGCTGTTCCGAGGCGATCATGTCGAAGCACAGATCGAACCGGTCGAGAAGCTTGCGGCGCACCTCGTGGTGGCGCGGCGGCATGGCCGTGAGAAAGACGATGTCGGCATCGGCGGCCAGCGCATGCAGCGTCTCGACGGCACGCTCCGCCGGCGCCTGCCACAGGTCCTGGGTCTCGAAGAATATCTCGTGGAAGCGGTCGAACGCCTCTCGGTCCATCTCCGCGCCGTCAAGACGCGACACGATATTGCCGTGCAGCCTAAAGGAGCGCGGCAGGAGATCGTAATCATGCGAGCGCAAGAAACGGGTGAGGGGCGAAAGAAATTCCAGCACCACCTCGTCTATATCGCAGACGATCAGCGGGCGATCACCGAGGCGCACCTGGGAGGGATCGGTGACCACGCTCATGATCAATACTCGCCCGAGCCGAGGCCGGCCGGAGAGAAATGCTGCCAGGCTGCATTCAGCACCTCCGGCGGCGTTCCGCTTGCCTGGCAAAACGCCAGCGCTGTCGGCTCATGCTGCATCAGGAAGTCCATCATGCCGGAAAGGAAGCCTGGGTCATTGATCGCGTTCCTCACCTGCGCCGGTTCGACCCCCGTCAGCGCCAGGAAGCGACCAAACAGATCAGGTTCGTTTGCGAGCCAGGCGAGAACTGCGATGGCCGTCTCTTGCGGGTCGGCGGCGCGTTGCTTTGAAGTCTTGAAGTTGCTCTGCATTTCTTGCGGTAAATTACCTATTTTTCAACCAAATACCGATAGCGTGCCGCAATCGGTTTCATGGCGACCGGTGCGCCAGCGGGTTCATCCTCGCCAGGCGAAACGGTTTTCATGACGGACTTAGGATCGCGTTCGATGCCCAAACAAGTGATGATTGTAGAGGATAACGAGCTCAACATGAAGCTCTTTCGCGACCTCATAGAGGCGTCCGGCTACAGAACCATCCAGACCCGCAACGGTATGGAGGCGCTGGATCTTGCCCGCAAGCATCGCCCCGATCTGATCCTCATGGACATCCAGCTGCCCGAAGTTTCCGGGCTCGAAGTCACCAAGTGGCTGAAAGAGGACGACGAGCTCCACGTCATTCCCGTCATCGCCGTCACCGCCTTCGCGATGAAGGGCGACGAGGAGCGTATCCGCCAGGGCGGCTGCGAGGCATATGTCTCCAAGCCGATCTCCGTTCCGAAGTTCATCGAGACGATCAAGACCTACCTGGGCGACGCCTGATAGATCGGAAAGAAGCTTATGACCGCGCGCATTCTCGTCGTTGATGATATCCCGGCAAACGTGAAGCTGCTCGAAGCGCGGCTGATCGCCGAGTATTTCGACGTGCTGACCGCGTCCGACGGCTATCAGGCTCTGGCGATATGCGAACGCAGCCAGGTCGATCTCATCCTGCTCGATATCATGATGCCGGGCATGGACGGTTTCGAAGTCTGCGAGCGGCTGAAGTCCAACCCGAAGACATCCCATATTCCGGTCGTCATGGTCACCGCGCTCGATCAGCCGGCCGACCGCGTGCGTGGCCTGAAGGCCGGCGCCGACGACTTCCTGACCAAGCCGGTCAACGACCTGCAGCTGATCGCGCGCGTCAAGAGCCTGCTGCGCCTGAAGACGCTGAGCGACGAACTGCGCATCCGCGCACAGACGGCGCACACGATGGGCATCGACGAATTGCTGCGCGCCGATCAGCGCGGCGAGGAGGGCGGCCAGATCATGCTGGTGGATGGCCGTGCCAATTCGCAGGAACGGATCATCAAGGCGCTGAAGCCGATCGGCAACGTGTTTGCCATTTCGGACGCTCAGGCCGCTATCTTCGAAGCATCGGAAAATCCGTTCGATCTCGTGATCGTCAATTCCAATATCGACGATTACGACCCGCTCAGGCTTTGCTCGCAGCTTCGCTCACTGGAGCGCACCCGTTTCCTGCCGATCCTGATCATCACCGAGCAGGGCGATGACGAGATGGTGGTTCGCGCGCTCGATCTTGGCGTCAACGACTACATCGTCCGCCCCGTCGATCCCAACGAGCTGGTGGCCCGCAGCCTGACGCAGATCCGCCGCAAGAACTACAATGACCGCCTGCGTGCCAATGTGCAGCAGACGATCGAGCTCGCGGTCACCGATCCGCTGACGGGCCTGAGCAATCGCCGCTATCTCGACAATCACATCAGCACGCTTTTCAACCGCTCGATGGCGCGCGGCCGCCCGCTGTCGGTGCTGATCGCCGATATCGATCGCTTCAAGCAGATCAACGACACCCACGGGCACGATGCCGGCGACGATATTCTGCGAGAGTTCGCCAACCGCGTCCGCTCCACGGTTCGCGGCGCCGATCTCGCCTGCCGTTTCGGTGGCGAGGAGTTCGTCGTCGTGATGCCCGACACCTCGCCGGAGATCGCAGCCTCGGTGGCCGAGCGCCTGCGCGGCGTCATCGAGAGCGTACCCTTCGTGGTGAAGGGCACGGGCCAGGAGCTGCAGGTGACGGCATCCTTCGGCATCGCCTCGCGCACGCCGCAGGTTATCACGCCGGGCCATCTGCTGAAGCAGGCGGACGTTGCGCTTTATGAAGCTAAGAACGGCGGTCGCAACCGAGTCGTCGCCGCGGCCTGATATTGGCATCGGCCGTTTAGCGCCCAAGACCCGCAGCGCATTGATCATCCACAGAAAGTTGAACAGGGCTCTGTCCGGCCCTGTGCGCGGATTAGCCGCAAGTAGTAGTGCTGGGTTTTGAGCTCGCCGCTGCGTGCGAGCGCCGATCTGAGCCAGCAGAGACGCCGCCGGCCTCAGAAGAAAATGTGAGGCGCCATCACTTTGCTTGGTCTGATTGGCGGATTTTGATGGTTTTCAGGCGGTTTCGTCGGTCTGAAGGCGCGAAGACTACTCGCTTATATTGTCCGTCTATTCTTGGTGGCGGATCTTATTCTAGCGCGAGGTGGCCGAAAATCATGCGAAACGGCGTCCCAAATCGGGACTTTTAACCATAAAATCAAGCTAATAAATCTCATCATTAAGAATTTGTTGATTTTCTTTCATTTTCGCGCGAATGATCAATACATAGAAATAAAGCACTCCCTATGCGGGGTGCACTGATACCCCATGATGCTCAGGTCCGCCGCATCTCCTGGGTCGTGGGGTCGGTCGGTCGGCAAGCAACATCTGCGGTTCCTCGTGCCGCGTTGCCTGTTGACCGACCCCCTTTCGCAAAACGCCGTCCTATCCGTTGAAACGGGCAGGGCGGCGTTTTCATTTGTGCTCTTTAGTCGAACTGGCTGCGACCGTATCGCAAGCAACAAAAAAGCGCGCAGCCTGGTGGCGCGCGCTTCTAAGCGGTCTACAGGATCAAGAAATTACTTGATCTTGGTTTCCTTGAACTCGACGTGCTTGCGAGCAATCGGGTCGTACTTGGTCTTCGTCATCTTGTCCGTCATCGTACGGCTGTTCTTCGTCGTGACGTAGAAAGAACCTGTGTCGGCTGTCGACAGCAGCTTGATCTTGATTGTTGTAGCCTTGGCCATGGTCGTCCTGCCTTTAATGAAATGAAAGCCGTTGGAATCCGTCTAGGCGCCTCGGCTAATTCTGGCGCGAAACTACGAATCTAGCTTGAAAAGTCAACCCCGCTTTCGAATGAAAAGCAGTCTGCCCGCCGAAAGCACTGCATAAACGCCGAAGAAGCCGGCAATCGCCCAGGCAAAGCCGTTGTTTCCGGCCACATCGATGGCCGCGCCGATGACTTGCGGGCCTGCAACGGTACCGACGGCATAACAGAAGACGAAGGCGGCATTGGCGGCGGCAAGGTCGGAACCGGTGAGGCGCGAGCCGAGATGGCTCAACCCGACCGTATAGAGGCCGGCCACGCAGCCACCCCAGAAGAGCAGGACGCCGGCCATCAGCACCCAGCTGTGCGAGAGCACGGGCAGCATCAGAGAGCCGATCAGGCCCATGAAGGCCATGCCGGCCAAGAGCGGGCGCTTGTCCTTCATCTTGTCGGAAAGCATCCCCACCGGGATCTGGAAGATCATGTTGCCGATCCCCATGACCGTCAGCAGAAGCGCCGCTTGAGTCTCGGTGAAGGCAGCGCGCACCGCGTAGATCGGAAACAGCGCCAGTCCGCCGGCTTCCACCGCGCCGAAAATGAAGACGGCGGCCGTAGCGCTCGGCACCAGGAAGACATAGCGCATGAAATGCAGCTCCGGCTTCTCTTCGAGCACCGGGCTTTCATGGCGTGCGACAAAGATCGGAATGGCCGCCATCAAAATGGCGCAGGCGCCGACGGCAAAGGGCAGGATGCCGTCGCTGCCGAGAACGGAGAAGAGCAGGGGGCCCGCCGCGAAGCCTAGCGAGAGCACGGTCGCATAGATGCCCAACACGAAGCCGCGTTTCGATGGCGGCGAGGCGGCGTTGATCCAGAACTCGGAGAGAATGAACAGCGTGGTCGTGGCGCCATGGAAGGCGAAGCGCAGCGGGAACCACATCCAGAAGTCCTGCGCATAGTAGAAGCTGACGGCACTGATTGCCGAAACCACCACCGCCCAAAGCATCGTCTGCGCCACGCCGTACGCATGGGCGAGCTTCGTCGTGATCGGAGCGGCCACCATCGCCGCGACACCCGCCATCGCCGTATTGAGGCCGATCAGGGTCGAGGGTATGCCGCGCTTCTCGAGGATGATGCTCAGAAGCGGCAATCCCAGCCCGATCGCGATGCCGACCGCTGAGATCGACGAAACGGCGGCTACCAGAGACGGCCAATGGATTTCTTCGACATCGCCCGGTGTGCCGTTTCGCGGCTGAGACATATATCCACCCCTACAGAACTGCTGCGCACAAACGCGACCCGAAAGCCACATCTGCCCCCATGGTCATACCAGCCTCAGACGACGGGCCAGACCCAGATGACGTGTGTGCTTTACTAGATGAACAAGGTTGGCTGCAATGATCTGATTGCGGTGGACGAGATTCAGTCAAATAAGCCTACCATCGCGCGCGTTGACATCGTGCCTGAAACAGAGTTTGCAGCACATCCGGCGCTGCTACACGCCAAATATGTCGTGACGGTGAAGGTTCAAGGAAAGTCTTCAGCCTTGATGCCGGCGGCCGGGGATTTCGTACTGATCCTGCTCGTCGCTATGCCCGCCGAAACCATGCATCTTCAGCGCCCATTGCAGCCCGATGACCCCGCCCTTGATCGGCTGGATGATCAACAGGGTGGCGAGCAGCGTCAGCGGCGTCCAGATGGCGAAGGTGAGCCAGAGCGGCATCGGCCAGATCAGATCGGTCATCATGTAGCCCGCGATGATCACGTGGCCAACGATGACGATGGTGATGTAGGGCGGCAGGTCGTCGGCGCGATGGTGGTGCATGGCCTCGCCACAGGCGGCGCAATTGTCCACCGGCTTCAGGTAGGCGCGGAAAAGCTTGCCACTGCCGCAAGCCGGGCAACGGCCAAGAAGCCCTCGCTTGATCGATTGACCGAGCGGACGCTTGGCTTCATCGACATCGCCGTATTGGATCGCCTGGCTGTTCGAGGTGGTCGTCATGACTGCACTTCCTTCCCGGCGTCCCTACACGCCTATCGACGCCCTCTCGGGGGTCTTGTCCCGGCCTGCTTGCGCGCGCGGCTTGCGTCGCGTCGGCCGCCCTTGTGGAATGAACGCACGGCGGTGGGCATTTGGCGCCCCTCGCTTACCATCTCGAACCGAAGCGCGCCGGCCAGCGGAATGGCTTCCACCAGCTTGACCTTGACACTGTCTCCCAGGCGGTAACCGAGGCCGGTCTTTTCACCCGATAGTGCCTGATGCGCCTCATCGTAGATGAAGTAGTCCATTCCCAGTGTAGATATAGGAATGAAACCGTCTGCTCCATAGGCCGGCAGGGCGACAAATAGTCCCGATTTCGTCACACCTCCCACGCGTCCATCGAATTCCTCGCCGATACGGCCGGCAAGATGGTGGGCGATGAGGCGGTCGACCGTCTCGCGTTCGGCGGCCATGGCGCGGCGCTCGAAGGTGGAGATTTCGGCCGCGATATCGTCGAGCGCTGCTTCCTCGTCAGGCGTGATCCCGCCTTCGCCGAAGCCGAGCGAACCGACGAGCGCACGATGCACGATCAGGTCCGCATAGCGGCGGATCGGCGAGGTGAAGTGCGCGTACTTCATCAGGTTCAGGCCGAAGTGCCCGATATTCTCGGGGCTGTAGATCGCCTGGCTCTGCGAGCGCAGCACCATCTCGTTGACCATCGTCTGGTGCGGCGTGTCCTCGGCCTTGGCGAGGATGCCGTTGAAGTTGTTGGCGCGCATGTTGCCGCCCTTGGCGAGCGAAATGCCGAGCGTCGCCAGGAACTCGCGCAGGATTTCCTGCTTGGAGAGCGACGGGCCGTCATGCACGCGATAGATCAGCGGCTGCTTCTTCTTTTCCAGCGTCTCGGCTGCCGCGACGTTGGCCTGGATCATCATCTCTTCGATGAGCTTATGCGCATCGAGGCGCGGCGGCACGACGACGCGGTCGACGGTGCCGTCGAGCTTCAACTGGATCTTGCGCTCGGGCATATCGAGTTCCAGCGGCTGCCGGCGCTCACGGCCACGCTTCATCACCTCATAGGCATGCCATAACGGCTTCAGGATCGGCTCCAGCAGCGGCCCGGCCTTGTCATCGGGATTGCCGTCGATCGCGGCCTGCGCCTGCTGGTAGGAGAGCTTGGCAGCACTCTTCATCATCACGCGATGGAACGTGTGTCCCGCCTTGCGGCCTTCCTTGGAGAAGGTCATGCGCACGGCCAGCGCCGGCCGGTCCTGTCCCTCGCGCAGCGAGCAGAGATCGTTCGAAATCCGCTCCGGCAGCATGGGAACGACGCGGTCGGGAAAATAGACCGAGTTGCCGCGCTTCAGCGCCTCGCGGTCGAGCGGCGAATTTGGGCGCACATAGTAGGAGACATCGGCGATCGCCACGGTGACGATGACGCCGCCTTCATTGTCGGGCGAGGGGTCGTGCTCGGCATAGACGGCGTCGTCATGGTCCTTGGCGTCGGCTGGGTCGATGGTGATCAGCGGCACGTCGCGCCAGTCCTCGCGGTGCGACATGGTCGCCGGCTTGGCGTCATCCGCCTCGGCAACCACGGCCGGCGGGAAGATATAGGGGATGCCATGGGCGTGGATGGCGATCATCGAGATCGCCTTTTCCGAAGCGACCGAACCGACGATCGACAGCACCTTGGCGCGCGGCAGTCCGAAGCTGCGCAGGCGCGCGACTTCGACCTCGACCAGATCGCCGTCCTTGGCGTCGCCCTTGTCATCGGGGTCAATCAGCATTTCCTCGCCGCGCCGCTCGATCGGCAACAGCCGCCCGCCGCCGCCGGGCGCGTCCTTGAAGACGCCGAGCATCGCGCCGCGGCGCTTGTCGAGAATCTTGATGATGCGCGCCGTATAGGCCGGGCCGCCGCGGTCGGTAGCGGCGAAGATCTTCGCGAGAATGCGGTCGCCCATGCCGGCGACCGGCGCCTTGCCCTTGCCGTTGCGGCCGGCAGGCGAGGAGGACTGCCGGATGGAGACGGCAGGGGCGACGCCCATGTCGTCCGACCATTCAGCCGGACGGCCGATCAGTCCGCCGTCCTTGTCGCGAGTGGTGATGTCGAGCACGGTAACCGGCGGCAGCGCGCCGGGACGGATCAGCGACTTGCGCGTCTTCTGCAGCATGCCTTCCTGCTCGAGATCGCGCAGCAGATGCTTGAGCTCAACACGGCTGTCACCCTTCAGCCCGAAGGCCTTGGCGAGCTCGCGCTTGGAAGCCTTTTGCGGATGATCGGCGATGAAGCGCAGGATCACTTCGCGCGAGGGAAGCGCGCCGTGCTGGATGTTGAGTGGCTCGACGGCGGGCGCCCTGCTGGAGCGTCCCGTCTTGTCGGGACGCTTGCCCATGCCCTTCGGTTCCCGCGGAATTCTGGTCACTCTTCGCTCTTTTTCTTCTTTGCGGGTGCCGCAGCTTTCTTGGCGGGCGCCTTGGCTTTTGCCTTCGGCTTGGCGGCTGCCTTTGCCGGCGTCTCGTCATCGCTCGCCGCAGCCTTGGCCTTCGCTTTCGGCTTCGCCTTGCTCTTGGCCGTAGGCGCCTTGCCTGCCTTGGCGCTGATCAGCGCTACGGCTTCCTCGACGGTCAGCGCCTGCGGATCCGTACCCTTGGGCAGCGTCGCGTTGACCTTGCCCCAATTGACATAGGGGCCGTACTTGCCGTCGCGCACGGTGATCGCGCCGCCGCCATCGGGATGCTCGCCGAGCTCCTTCAGGGCAGCCGCTGCCGTGCGACCGCGTCCGCCGGGACCCTTCGCGGCCTTCTCGGCGATCACGGTGACCGCGCGGTTGAGGCCGATGCTGAAGACATCCTCGACGGTCTCGAGATTGGCGTAGCCGCCATCATGCAGCAGGAACGGTCCATAACGGCCGATGCCGGCCGAGATCATCTTGCCCGATTCCGGATGCTTGCCGATATCGCGCGGCAGCGAAATCAGCGCCATCGCCTTTTCGTAATCGATATCTTCCGGCTTCCAGCCCTTCGGCAGCGAGGAGCGCTTGGCCTCCTTGCCGTCGCCACGCTGGACGTAAGGCCCGAAGCGGCCGGAGCGCAGCGTCAGTTCCTCGCCGGTCACGGGATCGGTGCCGAGCGCCTTCGGCTCGTTCAGCGCAGCACCCTCTGCTTCGGCGCCGCCTTCGGAAGAAAGCTGGCGCGTGTAATTGCACTCGGGATAGTTCGAGCAGCCGACGAAGGCGCCGTACTTGCCGAGCTTCAGCGACAGGTTACCCGTGCCGCAGACCTGGCAGATGCGCGGATCGCTGCCGTCCTCGCGCTTCGGAAACACCAGCGGCGCCAGGGATTCGTTCAGCGAATCGAGCACGTTGGTGACGCGAAGTTCTTTGGTGTCTTCGATCTGCGCGAAGAAATCCTTCCAGAAGTCGCGCAGAACCTGCTTCCAGTTCAGCTCGCCGGCAGAAATCCGGTCCAGCTTCTCTTCGAGATCAGCCGTGAAGTCGTATTCGACATACTTGGTGAAGAAGCCTTCGAGGAAGGCCGTCACCAGCCGGCCCTTGGAGTGCGGGATCAGCTTGCGCTTGTCGATGATCACATATTCGCGGTCGCGAAGGGTCGCGAGCGTTGCTGCATAGGTGGAGGGGCGGCCGATGCCGAGCTCTTCCATCTTCTTGATCAGCGACGCTTCCGAGTAGCGCGGTGGCGGCTCGGTGAAGTGCTGGCTCGAATTGATCTTCTGCTTGGCGAGGTTTTCGCGCGCATTGATCTCCGGCAGGCGACCGTCCTCGTCACCGTCGTCGCTCTGCTCGCCGTCTTCCTTCTGGTCCGTATAGGCGGCGATGAAGCCGTCGAAGCGGATGACGGAACCGACGGCGCGCAGTCCGGCCTTCTCGCCGTTGCTGTCGGCGATGATCTCGGCGGTCGTGCGCTCGATCTCGGCCGATGCCATCTGGCTGGCGATACCGCGCTTCCAGATCAGGTCGTAGAGCTTGAGCTGGTCGGCGTCGAGATACTGGCGAACCTTGTCCGGCGAGCGGTTGAAGTCCGTCGGGCGGATGGCTTCGTGGGCTTCCTGGGCGTTCTTCGCCTTGGTCGAATAGAGACGGGCCTTCTCCGGCAGGTAGCGCTGGCCGAACTGGTCGACGATGGCGCCACGCGCCGCGTCGATCGCCTCGGGCGCCATCTGCACACCGTCGGTACGCATATAGGTGATCAGACCGACCGTCTCGCCGCCGATGTCGAAGCCTTCATAGAGCTTCTGCGCCACCTGCATGGTGCGCGATGCCGAGAAACCGAGCTTCGAGGAAGCGGCCTGCTGCAGCGTCGAGGTTGTGAAGGGTGGTCCCGGGTTGCGCTTGACGGGCTTGGCCTCGACGGTATCGACGACATAGGACGCGCCTTCGAGCAGCGCCTTCAGCTTGCCGGCCTCGTCGCCATTGCCGATCGCGCGCGGCTGCAACCGCTTGCCATTCGCCGCAACCAGCTTGGCTTCGAACTCGTCACCGCGCGGTGTCTTCAGCAGCGCCGAGATGTTCCAATATTCCTCGGAGACGAAACGCTCGATTTCGGATTCGCGGTCGCAGACGAGGCGAAGCGCCACCGACTGCACGCGTCCCGCCGAGCGTGCGCCGGGCAGCTTGCGCCACAGCACCGGCGAAAGATTGAAGCCGACGAGATAATCGAGAGCGCGGCGCGCCAGATAGGCATCGACCAGCGGCACGTCGATATCGCGCGGCTCGGCCATCGCGTCGAGCACGGCCTTCTTGGTGATCGCGTTGAAGACGACGCGCTTGACGGTCTTGCCGCCGAGCACGCGCTTCTTGTTCAGCATATCGAGCACATGCCAGGAGATCGCTTCGCCTTCGCGATCAGGGTCGGTTGCGAGGAACAGGCCGTCGGAGGACTTCACGGCGTCGGCGATGTCCTTCATACGCTTGGCCGAGGCCCCATCGACCTCCCACAGCATTTCGAAATCCTGGTCGGGCAGCACGGAGCCGTCCTTGGCGGGGAGATCGCGGACGTGGCCAAAGGAGGCGAGCACCTTGTATCCGGGTCCCAGATACTTGTTGATCGTCTTGGCCTTCGAGGGCGATTCCACCACTACAACATTCATGATGATTCTCTAAAAATGGATGCCAGCCGGCCTATATCAGGGCAGAGGACCTGCCGTGTCACGGTCGCCGGTTCTCCGACATGGACAGGGAATTCGTTTCGGTCAAGTACTTTGAGTGCATTTTTACGCATTGCAACGCGTTGCAACCAAAAGACGATATGCAGCATATTGCAATTTCTGATTATTGCGATATCGTTTTTCGCGTGTGGTTCAGGCTGCGACGATCAACCCTTCCCAATTGGGGCGCGAGTGCTTTCATGACGGCTAAGTACGCAAAGAAGGATACCGGCAGATCCGGCTCCCGCGAGAACATTGCCTTCATCCGCCAGATGCTCGCCGAGTTGCGTCAGGTGGCGGAAAAGGAAAAGGCCGACATGCTCTGCTATCTGATCGAGATGGCATATGTCGAAGCCGGCGATCTCCAGGCTCGTATGTAAGTCGTCATACCTCCATTGCAATGGACACCATTCCGCCGGGGTGCCGGTGCAACCGCCCGGCAATATCGAGCTCCAGCAGCACGAGATAGACGGCCGAGGCGCTGAGCTCCGTATGCCGGATGATATCGTCGATCTCGACAGGCGTTGGCCCGAGCGCATCGACGATGCGCGCCCTGTCGGTCTCATCCGGCGGCAGCAGCGACGATCCGCCGCCGCGTTCCGGCTCCTCGGCAAGCGGTGCGGTAAACAGGTCGAGCTGCGATAGCGGCGCAAGCGCGCTGATCACGTCATCGGGCGCGGTAACGATCATCGCGCCGTCCTTCAGCAAGCTGTTTGTGCCGTGGCATCGCGGATCGAGCGGCGAGCCGGGAACCGCGAAGACCAGCCTGCCGAACTCGCCAGCGAGCCGCGCGGTGATCAGCGAGCCCGATCGCGTCGCCGCTTCCACTACGACCGTCCCAAGCGAGATGCCGGCGATCAGCCTGTTGCGCCTGGGAAAGTCACGTGCCCGTGGCTCCCAACCGAACGGCATTTCGCTGACGGCCAGGCCGTTGCCGTTCCAGATCTCCTCGAGCAGTCCGGCGTTTTCGGGAGGGTAGGGCTGATCCAGCCCGCCGGCCATGGCGGCGATCGTGCCAGTGTCGAGGCTTGCGCGATGGGCTGCGGTATCGATGCCGCGCGCAAGGCCGGAGATAACAGCATAACCGACACGCCCACATTCTCTCGCGATCATCGCCGCGAACTTCGCGCCTGATATCGAAGCGTTGCGCGACCCGACAATGCCGACGGCCGGCTGCGCGGTCGCCGCGAGATTGCCTTTCACTGCCAGCAGAGGCGGCGCCCCATCGATCTGCTTCAGCGCCTGCGGATATTCCGGTTCGCCGATGCCGACGAAGCGCGCCCCGAACCGCTGCGCCGCGTCGAGTTCCTTCAGCGCTTCGCTCTCTGTGGCGATCCGGATCGCCCGCGTCGCGCCGCCACGTGCCGAAAGGCCGGGCAGGGCGGCGAGTGCTGCTTCCGCAGAACCGAAATGATTGATGAGATCGCGAAAGGTGGCCGGGCCGACGTTGTCGGAGCGGATGAGACGCAACCAGGCAATCCTTTGCCTGTCCGTCAGCGCAATTCCTTTTGGCCTTGCGCTGCGTGTGTCCATCTATCCTATCCCTTTGCCCCGATCTTGCTTTCCGTGCCGCTGATGAGGCGGCTGATATTGGCCTTGTGCTTCCAGTAGGAGATCACCGTCATGATCGCCATGATCGCTGCAACCTTCTCTGCACCCAGTATCCACAATGCAACCGGAATGACAAGCATTGCAACCAGTGCGGAAAGAGAAGAATAGCGGGTGAGGAAGGCAACCCCCAACCAGACCGCCGCAAAGCCAAGAACCATCAGCGGCGCGACGCCAAGCAGCGTGCCGATATAGGTCGCGACACCCTTGCCGCCCTTGAAGCCGATCCAGACGGGGAAGAGGTGGCCGATGAAGGCGAAGAAGCCGGCGATCACGGCGGCTTCCGGGCCGAAGAAGTAGGAAACGATCCACGCCGCCGCCGATGCTTTCAGCGCATCAAGCAGCAGCGTAGCCGCCGCCAGCTTCTTGTTGCCGGTTCGAAGAACATTGGTGGCACCGATATTGCCCGAGCCGATGCTGCGCACGTCGCCGAGCCCGGCCGCGCGTGTCAAAATCAGCCCGAACGGAATGGAGCCCAGCAGATAGCCGATGGCGGCCGCCGCCAGCGCGATTTGCCAGGTGATCTGCCACGTCATGAGATCAGCGCCCATGTTCCCCCACTTGTCTTCTTATAATGTATGGACGCACTGGCCGGCGACATAGGTCGCGACCGCACGTCCGCTGAAGCGCGCGTCTTCGAACGGCGTGTTCTTCGACCGCGAGAGAAGCATGTCCTTGGCGACAATCCAAGGCTCTTCGAGATCGATCAGCACGATATCCGCCTTGGCGCCGGGCTTCAGCGTGCCAGCATCGAGGCCGAAGATCTGCGCAGGACGCGTCGACATGGCATCGATCAGGCGCATCAGCGTCACATGCCCGCTATGGTGCAGGCGAAGGGCTGCCGCCAGCATGGTCTCGAGCCCGACGGCACCGTCCGCAGCCTCGCCGAAGGGCAGGCGCTTGGTGTCGACGTCCTGCGGATCGTGCGAGGAGACGATGATGTCGATCGCCCCACGCGCCAGCGCATCCACCATCGCCACGCGGTCGTCTTCCGAACGCAGCGGAGGATAGAGCTTGAAGAAGGTTCGGTACTCGCCGATGTCGTTTTCGTTGAGTGCCAGATTGTTGATCGAGATGCCGCAGGTGACAGTCGCGCCACGGCTCTTCGCCAGCTCGATGGCCTCGACGGATTCAGGAACCGAGATCATCGCTGCGTGGTACTTGCCGCGCGTCAGCTTGGCGATGCGCAGGTCGCGCTCCAGCGGGATCAGTTCTGTCTCGCGCGGTATGCCGCTGAGGCCGAGCCAGCTTGCGAACAGCCCCTCGTTCATGACGCCGCCGGCCGCCAGATGCTGGTCGCGCGTTTCGCAGGAGATCACCGCGCCGAATTCGCGCGCATAGGTCATCACCCGACGCAGCACCTGCGCATCGTGGATACTGGAGCGGCCGTCGGTGAAGGCGACCGCGCCGGCTTCCATCAGCATGCCGATCTCGCTCATCTCTTCGCCGGCGAGACCCTTGGTGATCGCCGCTGCCGGATAGACATTGACCAGCGCCTTGTCGCGGGCGGTCTTCTTCACGAATTCGACCAGCGCGATGTCGTCGATCACGGGATCGGTATCTGGCATCATGATGATCGAGGTCACGCCGCCTGCGGCCGCAGCCCGGCTGGCCGACTCGATAGTCTCACGATGCTCGGCTCCAGGCTCGCCGATATGGACGCGTGCGTCCACGAGGCCGGGTGCCGCGACAAGTCCGTTGCAGTCGCGCACCGTGGCGCCTGCCGGCAGGGCCTCGTTCAGGGCATCCTTGCCGGAAGCGACGATCACGCCGTCCTTGACGACGATCGCGCCGACTTCGTCGAGATTGCGGGAGGGGTCGATGATGCGAACGTTCTTGAAGACGATCGAGTTGCTCATGCGCCGGCTCCTTCGCTGCGGGGACCCTGGTTCTGCGAGATCAGCAGCGTTTCCATGACAGCCATGCGTACGGCGACACCCATTTCGACCTGTTCGGCGATCACGCTCTGCGGCCCGTCCGCGACCTCGGAGGCGATTTCCACCCCGCGGTTCATCGGCCCAGGGTGCATGACCAGCGCATCCTCCTTCGCCGCCTTCAGCGTTTCCGCGTCGAGACCATAGAAGTGGAAATATTCGCGCACCGACGGCACGAAGGCGCCGGACATGCGCTCGCGCTGCAGCCGGAGCATCATGACGACGTCGGCGTCCTTCAGCCCTTCCTTCATCGAGTGGAAGACCTCGACGCCCATGTCGGCGATGCCAGCTGGAAGCAGCGTCGCCGGCGCCACGACGCGAACCCTGGCACCCATGGCGTTGAGAAGCAGAATGTTGGAGCGCGCCACGCGCGAGTGTAGAACGTCACCGCAGATGGCGACGATGATGCGCGAGAGCTTGCCCTTGGCACGGCGGATCGTCAGCGCGTCGAGCAGCGCCTGCGTCGGATGCTCATGCTGGCCGTCGCCGGCATTGACCACGGAGCAGGAAACCTTCTGCGCGAGAAGCGCTGCAGCGCCTGCGCTGGAGTGCCTGATAACAAGCACGTCGGGGCGCATCGCGTTCAGCGTCATCGCCGTGTCGATCAGCGTTTCGCCCTTCTTCACCGACGAATTGCCGACCGACATGTTCATCACGTCGGCGCCGAGGCGCTTGCCGGCGAGCTCGAAGGAGGCCTGCGTGCGGGTGGATGCTTCGAAAAACAGATTGATCTGCGTCAGTCCCCTGAGGGTCGACGTCTTTTTCTCTCGCTGTCGACTGATCTTGACGGCCTCGTCGGCCTTGTCGAGGAGAAAGGTGATATCCTGCTCTGTGAGCCCTTTGATACCGATGAGGTGGCGGTGGGGAAAGAAGACCATGAACCTGCCTCTATGCTGTCGTCAGCGGCTCTATAAAGAGTGCGTGCGGCGGCGGCAAGCATGCGCTGTGGGCAAACCGCGCTCTCCCCCTGCAATTTTGTCGCAATTGGGCTAAAGCACAAGGAGTGCCCAACTTCCGGTTTCCCTTTGCCCGCCTCATACTCTAGAAGCGATTCATGATACCCGCTGAAGAAAAACTCGCCGAACTCAACCAGCCGAGCCTGTGGTCCGGCATCAACGCCTACAGGTCCGATCCGCTGATCGTCGACCTCACCGGGGCGTTGCCGCGCGGCATTCGCGATGATCTCGACAATATGGGCCGCTACGTCACCTCGCCGGAAGCGCAGGAACTGGCGCGCATGGCAAACCAGGGCGTGCCGCAGCTGCGCACCCATGGCCCGCGCGGCGAACGGCTCGATGTCGTGGAGTTTCACCCGGCTTGGCACGCGCTGATGCGCCGCTCAATGTCCGTTGGTCTTCATTCGTCCGTCTGGGATCCGCAGGCCGATGCCGAGGCGAAAGACCAGGCGCACAAGATCCGCGCCGCCCGCTTCTACCTGTCGTCGCAGCTCGAGACCGGCCACCTCTGCCCGATCACCATGACGAGCGCATCCGTTGCCGCTCTCTCCGCATCGCCCGCCGTCCAGAAGGACTGGGCGCCAAGGATCCTGTCGCGCAAATACGATTCGGCGAACAAGCCGGCCATGCAGAAATCCGCCGTGACCATCGGCATGGGCATGACCGAAAAGCAGGGCGGCACCGATGTCCGCTCCAACACGACGTCTGCCGAAAAGGTCAGCGAAGGCATCTACCGCCTGTCGGGCCACAAGTGGTTCATGTCGGCGCCGATGAGCGACGCCTTCATCATGCTGGCGCAGACCAAGGAGGGCATGGGCTGCTTCCTGGTGCCGCGCCTGCTCGAAGACGGATCGGCCAACGGACTGCAGTTCCAGCGGCTGAAGGACAAGGTCGGCAACCGCTCGAACGCCTCGTCCGAGGTCGAGTTCAGCGATACCTTCGGCTTCCTGCTCGGCGGCCCGGATGCCGGCGTTCGCACCATTCTCGACATGGTCACGCTGACGCGCCTCGATTGCGCGCTGGCATCCTCTGGCATCATGCGCGCCTCGCTGGCCGAGGCCGTGCACCACACGCGCGGCCGCAGCGTCTTCGGCAAGATGCTCGTCAGCCAGCCGATCATGACCCGCGTGCTCGCCGACATGGCGCTTGATGTCGCCGCCGCCACAGCCTTGTCCTTCCGTCTTGCCGACGCCTTCGACCGCGCGCGCGGCAGCGCCGAAGAGGCCGCCTACGCCCGCGTCATGACGCCGGTCGCCAAATACTGGTGCTGCAAGATCGCGCCCGCGCTGATCTACGAAGCGATGGAGTGCATCGGCGGCAGCGGCTATATCGAGGAACGCCCGATCGCCCGCCACTACCGCGAGGCGCCGGTGAATGCGATCTGGGAAGGCTCGGGCAACGTCATGGCGCTCGACGTGCTGCGTATCCTGAACCGCGGCAAGGATCTCTTCGAGACCGTCTTCGCAGGGCTTGCGAGGGATCTCGGCCCGGCTGGAAAGAAGACCATCGACGTGCTCCGCGCCGCGATGGCGCTTTGCGAACGCGACGAGGGCGCTGCCCGCCTGCTCGTCGAGCAGCTGGCGCTCGCGGCCGGCGCCGCCGAGCTTTATCGTCTGGGGGCAGGGCGCATCGCCGATGCCTTCATCGAAACCCGTCTCGCCGGCGGCTGGCGCTCCACCTACGGCATGCTCGATAGCCGCTTCGACGCCAGCTACATCGTCGATCTCCTCTATCCGCCGGCATCCTGATGACGACAACGCTGCGCCGCGCCCGCCTCGACGATCTCGATCAGATCTACAACATCTCGCTGGTCACGGGCGACGCCGGCCAGGATGCAACGTCACTGCATGGTGACGGCAAGCTCATCGGCCACATCTATTCCGCGCCCTACGTGACGCTCAGCCCTGAAACAGCCTTCGTGGTCGAGGATGCCGAAGGCGTCGCCGGCTATATCGTCGGTGTCTACGATACGCTTGCCTTTCAGGCAGAGCTTGAGCGCGACTGGTGGCCGGCGCTGCGCAGCGCCTACCCGGACCCGCAAGGCGATCCCGAACTCTGGAACGCCGACGAGAAACGCATCGCCGCGATCCATCATCCCTCGTCGGCGCCAGCGGCCATCATCGAGGCTTTCCCGGCTCATATCCATATGAACCTGCTGTCGCGTCTGCGCGGGCAGGGGATGGGAACGAAGCTGCTCGACATGTGGCTCTCGCAGGCAAGAGACGCCGGCGTGAAATCCGTGCATCTCGGCGCCAGCGCAACGAATGCCAATGGCATCGGCTTCTGGGGTTCGCGCGGCTTCACGCGCCTCGGGCCGCCGCTCGTCGAGCCGTCCGAACGCACAGTCTGGTTCGGCCAAGCGCTCTGATCGATGTCGCCACGCGGCGACATTCGGCTGCGCGCCGCGAATGGCCTGAAAACAATCCACAATCTTTCAAGGGGTTCGCCGTTGCCGGTAAGGGGCGGTGTTGTTACTCACCGATGAGTGACACATGAAATCCGAGTCTTTGATGCTGAATGACCCCATGCCTTTGACCCCCATCGCGAGCGCACCGCAGGCCGAACCGGAAAAGCGTGTGCGTGACCGTGGCGCAACTGAAAAGGCGATCCTCAACGCCGCCAAGGCGCTGCTTGCGGAAGAGGGGTTCCAGAACTTCGGCATCAATGCGGTGGCGCGGAAGGCCGGCTGCGATAAGCAGTTGATCTATCGTTACTACGGCGGCCTGAATGGCTTGGTCGATGCGATCGGCGCCGACCTCGGCACCTGGGTGAAGGACCGCATTCCCGAGGATACGGGCGGCATGTTCCTGCTGACCTACGGCGATCTGATGGAGCGCCTGTCGCTGCTCTTCCTCCAGGCCCTGCGCGACGATCCGCTGATGCGCCGCATCGTCGCCTGGGAGGTGTCCGAAAACACCGAGCAGGTCCGCCGCCTCTCCGAAGCGCGCTCGAAAGCGCTGGCCACATGGCTGGAGCGCATGCGCGGCTCGCTGACGCCACCCAAGGGCGTCGACGCCGTCGCCGTCAACGCGATTCTGATCGCCGCCATCCAGCATATCGTACTTTCGGCGTCGGCTGGCGGGCAGTGCGCCGGTCTGGCGCTGAAGGCATCGAAGGATTGGGAGAAGGCGGAGCAGGCCCTGAAACGCATCGTTCGCGGCGTTTACGGCTGATTGGGCCCATACTTTCCCACAGCCTCCCGCTTCGCCGTTAACCTTAACAAATGGTTTACGTTGCGCCTGAGTGTTTAAGAAGTCAGGTTACCAGACAGTTTCAAAGTTTGAGTTGTCTGGAACCATGCGAACCAAAATCGCGAGAATCATGTTCCTCGTTGCCGCGATGATGTTCTTTGCCGTGCTCGCGCTCGATATCGCGGTGCCGGCGCTGGTGCTGGGTTTGATGGCATTATCGACATGGCTGGTCTCGCTTGATCTGCCATTCGCAAAGCGACAAAGAGGGGCGACCGCATGAAGTGGTTCCTGATCTTCTGGGCCGGTCCGATCGTGTTTCTGGCGGGCTGGTATTGGCTATCCTACTACGACATGAGCTTCGGCATCTTCATGCTCACACGCCAGGCCCACGACCTGACCTTCCAGGTCTACGCCAATATCCTCGGCATCCCCGCCGAAACCATCCCGCCGCTGGTCGCCCGCGCCGTCGTTGTCGATAGCCTCGTGGTGTTCGCCATCATGGCCTTCCGCAGGCGCAAGAAGATCGCCGCCTGGTGGCGGGGACGTCAGGCGTCCGGTTCTTCGAGCGCTGCCCTTCCAAGCAAGGACAGCCTGTCCAGCGCGCCCTGAAGAATGAAGCTTGCGGCCGCCGAATCGATGCGTTCGGCCCGCTTGGCGCGTGACACGTCCATCTCCAGCAGCGCCCGCTCGGCGGCAACCGTCGACAGCCGCTCATCCCAGTAGACGAAGGGCAGGGCCGTCTTCTGCTCCATGTTGCGCACGAAGGCCCGTGTGGCCTGGACGCGCGGGCCGGCCGACCCGTCCATATTCATGGGCAGGCCGATGACGAAGGCCGCGACCTTTTCCTTCTCCGCGAAGCTCAGAAGCACCTCGGCGTCGATCGTGAATTTCTCGCGTTTGATGACCGGCCGCGGCGTCGAGAATCGCCGGCCGAGATCCGACATGGAAAGTCCGATCGTCTTGGTGCCGAGATCGAGTCCGGCGATTGCCTGTCCCGGCTGAAGTGCGGCCGCCAGTTCCTCGATCGTCAGCACCGTCATCGTCGTTTCATCCCGTCAAAAGAAATTGAAGCCTCGACCGCTTTTCTTTGCGGCGCTATCGGTTATCTCCATACCCATCGAAACAGGCTTTTGCATCACTTAATAAAAGGACAGATTTCATGAAGATCACTTGGCTAGGCCATGCGGCATTCCGCATCGAGACCGCGAAGGCAACCATTCTCCTCGACCCCTTCCTGACGCATAACGGCTCGTTCGCTGGCCAGGACATCAAGGACGTCACCGCTGGCGTCACCCATATCCTGCTCACCCACGGCCACGGCGACCACGTTGGTGATACCGTCGCGATCGCCAAGGAAACCGGCGCCGTCGTCCTCGCCAACGCCGATCTCGCTTCCTGGCTTGGCACCAAGGGCGTCTCGAAGATCGAGATGGGCAACACCGGCGGCACGGTTCCGCTCGGCGGCTTCTCCGCCACCTTCACCAACGCGCTGCACTCCTCCGCCCAGGTCACCGAGGACGGCGTCTCCCACGCGCTCGGCAGCGCCAACGGCCTGATGCTGCATTTCGATGACGAAGCCTCGATCTTCGCCATGGGCGACACCGACATCTTCTCCGACATGGCGCTGATCAACGAGTTGCACCAGCCCGATATCGGCCTCGTCCCAGTCGGCGACCGCTTCACCATGGGCGGCGCCGTCGCGGCACTCGCCTGCCAGCGCTACTTCAACTTCAAGACCGCCATCCCCTGCCACTACGGCACTTTCCCGATCATCGACCAGACGCCTGAAAAATTCGTCGCCGGCATGGAAGGATCGAAGACCGAAGTGAAGGCGATCAAGCCGAGCGAGAGCGTCGTTCTCTGACGCATTGGCACTTCGCCCCGACTTGAAAGGGCGGAAATCTGAATGAACGAAAGGCCATGCCCGTTGCACACAGCGGGCATGGCCTTTATAGCGTGTGGGAAAATCCCATCCGGAGAATATGATGTCCGTCGACCTAGCCACCGTTAAGCGCGTTGCGCGCCTTGCCCGTATTGCCGTCTCCGAAGATGAGGCAAACCGCATGGTTGGCGAGTTGAATGGGATCCTGGGCTTCGTCGAGCAGCTCTCCGAAGTCGATGTAGAAGGCGTCGAAGCGATGACCTCGGTCACGCCGATGCTGATGAAGAAGCGCACCGACGACGTCACCGACGGCAACAAGGCCGCCGATATCGTTTCCAACGCGCCCGTTACCGATCAGAATTTCTTCCTGGTGCCCAAAGTCGTCGAATAAGGCCTTCCGCCGCTTTCCGACCTCGTTGCCATTCAAGATTTGAAGCGAACCATCATGAGCGAACTCACCAGCCTGACCATTGCCGAAGCCCGCACCAAGCTGCGCGCCAAGGAAATCAAAGCAACCGAACTCACCGAGGCCTACATCTCGGCGATCGAGGCGGCCAACGACAAGCTCAACGCCTATATCAAGGTGACGCCCGAGAAGGCGTTGCAGATGGCCGAAGCCTCCGACGCGCGTCTTGCCAGCGGCAAGGGCGGCGAGCTCGAGGGGATTCCGCTCGGCATCAAGGATCTCTTCGCCACCGAAGGCATCCACACCCAGGCCTGCAGCCACATCCTCGACGGCTTCAAGCCGCATTACGAATCGACCGTCACGCAGAACCTGTGGGACGACGGCGCCGTCATGCTCGGCAAGCTGAACATGGACGAGTTCGCCATGGGCTCCTCCAACGAGACCTCGCATTACGGCGCGGTCATCAACCCGTGGCGCGCTGAAGGCTCGAACCAGCAGCTCGTTCCCGGCGGTTCCTCGGGCGGCTCGGCCGCTGCCGTTGCCGCACACCTTTGCGCCGGCGCCACCGCCACCGACACCGGCGGCTCTATCCGCCAGCCCGCCGCCTTCACCGGCACCGTCGGCATCAAGCCGACCTACGGCCGCTGCTCGCGCTGGGGCACGGTTGCCTTCGCCTCGTCGCTCGACCAGGCCGGCCCGATCGCCCGTGACGTCCGCGACGCCGCCATCCTCCTCAAGTCCATGGCCTCGGTCGACGCCAAGGACACGACCTCGGTCGATCTGCCTGTTCCCGATTACGAAGCCGTGCTCGGCCAGTCGCTCAAGGGCATGAAGATCGGCATTCCGAACGAATACCGCGTCGCCGGCATGCCGGAAGAGATCGAAACGCTCTGGCAGCAGGGTATCGCCTGGCTCAAGGATGCCGGCGCCGAGATCGTCAATATCTCGTTGCCGCACACCAAGTACGCGCTGCCGGCCTATTACATCGTGGCACCCGCCGAGGCTTCCTCGAACCTCGCGCGCTACGACGGCGTGCGCTACGGCCTGCGCGTCGACGGCAAGGACATTGCCGACATGTACGAGAAGACCCGCGCCGCCGGTTTCGGCAAGGAAGTCAAGCGCCGCATCATGATCGGCACATACGTTCTCTCGGCAGGTTACTACGACGCCTATTACATCCAGGCGCAGAAGGTCCGCACGCTGATCAAGCGCGACTTTGACCTCGCCTTCCACGCCGGCGTCGACGCCATCCTGACGCCTGCGACCCCGTCGTCCGCCTTCGGCATCGCCGACGAGGACCTGGCATCGGATCCGGTCAAGATGTACCTGAACGACATCTTCACCGTCACCGTCAACATGGCCGGCCTTCCCGGCATCGCGGTCCCCGCCGGCCTCGACCACAAGGGCCTGCCGCTCGGCCTGCAGCTCATTGGCAAGCCGTTCGAGGAAGAAACCCTCTTCAAGACGGCCCACGTCATCGAACAAGCCGCCGGCCGCTTCACCCCCGCCAAGTGGTGGTAAGCGGACTGAACATCAGAGACATGACGATCGCCGACCACATGCTGGTCGGCGAAGTCGGTTTTGCGGGCTGGAAATCCAGCGAGGCCTTCACGGGCCATGATATCGCCCATGAAATTGCCGAACGCGTCCGGCACGAATTTTCGATCTTCGCAGAGAGCACATCGGGTGACGTGCACGTTGCCGAAATCGATGGCGTAGTCGCCGGCTGGACGGCGCGGGACGGTGCGCGCGATTACGTGTCCGACCTTTGGGTGCATCCGGATCATCAGGGCAGGGGCATTGGTCGAGCGCTGGTCCTCCACATCCTCAACCTCATCTCGGCAGACGGCTATCCATTGGCCCGCATCGATACCCATGCCAGCAACACCGGCGCGATCCGGCTGTATGAACGCTGTGGTTTTGCTATCGTGTGGCGCGGGATCGAGTTTTCCAAGAGCATGGGGATCGATCTCGAAAAGGTGCATATGAAAAAGGCGCTGCCTTAGCACCCAAGGACAGGAGACGGTTTATGGCATCGCAGATTGCAGCGCTCATCGAGGCTTTCGACCGCCTGGCCTCCGCGGACTTCGTGATCGAAGCCGAATGGAAGGCCGTGCATGACATCTGCCAGGCCCACGAAGGCGAACAGCCTTTCGATTGGGGCCACGCGCTCTGCCACCGCATCGAAGGCGATGAGTGGAATGCCGGTTACTGGTATCGACTGGCGGGCAAGCCGGTTGCAACAGGTTCGTTTGGCGATGAGTGGGCGGCGATGCGTGCGGCGTTGGTGGCCAAGTGAAAAACGGCGCCACCTAAGCGGCGCCGTTTCCCTCTCATCGGTTGTCCAACTGCGAGCGCACCAGTCGCAGCCCGCGTTCGGTGATCCGGTATGGCTGTCCGGTCTGCGATCTGATCGCTTTCAGCCGTTTGAGCCTTCGAAAGAGCTCGAGGTCGAAGCCGGGGTAGAGCCAGCCGTCGCGGGTGAGGCAGTTGACGGCCTCGATCTTCCTTCTGTCGTCGCGTTCGATTTCGATGCGGCCGCCTTGGGCTAGCAAGTGCAGGATGCGCTGTTCCGCGCGTGAAATATCCATGGAGATGTTGATCCGGTCTCGCGCCGTTTAAGGCGCACAAAAACGATCTGGCGTCCGCGTTGGACGTCAGGGCTTCGTTCTCGTCGGGCCCATGCGCGCAAGAAAACTTGCGGGCAGGGCCTTTACCGGGTCTCTGATTGCGAGCTCAACATGAGGATTTGATAGGCTTCGGCCCCGTTGGCGTCAAGGTCGGCGCCAAGCATGCTCCGTCTGCTGCAATGCGGGAAAAGGCTCGCCTGAAGTTACGGAAGGCTTTGCGATGGCCTGATTCGGTGGTTTACTTTCCTCGGTGTTTCGGAGGTTCTGATTGATCACTATTCGCAATGCCCATGAGGGCGAAGCCGAGGTTTTGAGCGAGATCGGGCTGCGCGCCTGGCAGAAGGCCATGGCGCCGATCGGCGAGGCGGATGCGATGGCGTCGGCTGCCCGCAGCGCCTTCATGAATTTCGCCGAGACCCGCTGGCTGACCATCACCGTCATCGAATGGAACGGCCACACGGCCGGATGGGCCGCGCGCGAAAATCTAGACGAGACGATTTCGGACTTCTGGATCGATCCGTCTTTCACCGGTCATGGCCTTGGCTCGGCTCTGCTGCAGTCGATCGAGAAGGAAGTGGCGGAGCAGGGGCTCGATAGCGTGATGATGCAGACCCACGCCGAAAACAACGAGGCGATCACCTTCTTCAAGAAGAACGGCTACGCCATCCACTGGCTTTCGGTCGCCTATAATCCCAAGCTCGACAGGGACGTCCCTTCCGTTGGGCTATCGAAACCGGTGTCGTCGCAAGGCGAGGGACCCTACGGTGCGTTCTAGATAAATCCAAGTATCCTGGCCGCGATGCCGGCGATGAGCGCGATCACGGCAAGCAGATGAAAGCCGCAGATCGCCATCAGGTCCGAGCGAAACGGCTCCTTGCGGGTCTTGTGGCGCAGCAGTTGCTGGGCGCCCACGGCGCCGGGGCTACCGGCAAGGAAAGCAAGCGTCAGGAGCGTCTTTTCGCTGATGCGCCACTGGCCATAGCGCGCGGCCTGCTTGTCGACGAAGTAGATCGCGAACACCAGCCCGTTCCAGGCTGTGAACAGTCCGATGATTTTGGTGAGATCGGTGAGAAGCATTGGCGAAGTTTAGCGGCGGCCCGTTAACAACCGAAAAATGGTCAGTGCGCGGGTCGCAATGGCCGAGACCATGCCGAAAGCCTTGCACCGGAAGGTCATTTCCGTTACCTCACCAGTTGAATAAGATAGCCTCAAAAGAGCATTTCCATGACCCTTGTCGACGTTCGCACGCCTGATCCGAAACGCTTCATTCCCGGCGCCACTGGCGATTGGGAAGTCATCATCGGCATGGAAGTCCATGCGCAGGTGCTGTCCAATTCGAAGCTGTTCTCCGGCGCCTCGACCGAATTCGGCAAGCCGCAGAATTCCAATGTCTCGCTGGTCGATGCCGCCATGCCCGGCATGCTGCCCGTTATCAACGAGGAATGCGTCGCCCAGGCGGTCCGCACCGGTCTCGGTCTGAAGGCGCAGATCAACAAGCGTTCGATCTTCGACCGCAAGAACTACTTTTATCCCGACCTGCCGCAGGGCTATCAGATCTCGCAGTTCAAGGATCCGATCGTCGGCGAGGGCCAGATCGTGATCTCGCTCGGCCCGGATCGTCAGGGCCAGTTTGAGGATATCGAGATCGGCATCGAGCGCCTGCACCTGGAACAGGACGCCGGTAAGTCGCTGCACGACCAGCACGCCACCATGTCCTATGTCGACCTCAACCGTTCGGGCGTCGCCCTGATGGAAATCGTCTCCAAGCCGGATATGCGCTCGTCGGATGAGGCCAAGGCCTACATGACCAAGCTGCGCTCGATCGTACGCTACCTCGGCACCTGCGATGGCAACATGGACGAAGGTTCCATGCGCGCCGACGTCAACGTCTCCGTGCGCCGCCCGGGCGAAGGCTTCGGCACGCGCTGCGAAATCAAGAACGTCAACTCCATCCGCTTCATCGGCCAGGCGATCGAATACGAAGCCCGCCGCCAGATCGCTATCCTCGAGGATGGCGGCGTGATCGACCAGGAAACCCGCCTGTTCGACGCCGGTAAAGGCGAGACGCGCTCGATGCGCTCGAAAGAAGACGCGCACGATTATCGCTACTTCCCCGATCCCGACCTGCTGCCGCTCGAATTCGACGACGCTTTCGTGGCGAGCCTCGCAGCCGACTTGCCGGAACTGCCCGACGACAAGAAGGAGCGCTTCGTGCGCGAACTCGGCCTCTCGATCTACGATGCCTCCGTGCTCGTGTCGGAAAAGGCGATCGCCGACTATTTCGAAGCCGTTGCCGAGGGCCGCGATGGCAAGATGGCTGCCAACTGGGTCATCAACGACCTCCTCGGCGCCTTGAACAAACTCGGCAAGGACATTGAATCGACTCCGGTTTCCGCCGCTCAGCTCGGTTCGATCATCGACCTCATCAAGGCCGAGACCATCTCCGGCAAGATCGCCAAGGACGTCTTCGAAATCGTTCTGACCGAAGGCGGCGACCCGGCCGAGATCGTCGAAAGCCGCGGCATGAAGCAGGTCACCGACACCGGCGCCATCGAAAAGGCCGTGGACGAGATCATCGCCGCCAACCCGGATCAGGTTGCCAAGGCGCAGGCCAAGCCCGCTCTCGCCGGCTGGTTCGTCGGCCAGGTGATGAAGTCGACCGGCGGCAAGGCCAACCCGCAGGCCGTCCAGGCGCTGATCAAGGCCAAGCTCGGCATCGTCGAGGAATAGGTCATCCGGCATCGCCGAAAAGTGTGAAGCGGTTTTCGGATAGCCGATGCCGGAAGGAAGAAAATGGTCTACTTCGTCCGCACCGCCAGCGAGCGCGATCTCGACAAGGTTCGCGCTCTCCTGGTCGAAACCTTTCATGCGACCTATGACGCGCTGCTCGGCGCGCCGAAGGTCGATGAACTGGTCGCGACGCTCTTCTCGCCCGCGGCGTTGAAGACGCGCATGGCAAACAAGAATGCCGAATTCCTGGTGGCCGATGACGGCAAGGAAATCGGCGGCGTCGGCTATGCCGCGATGTCCGGCGAGATGACGAAGACGGTCATGCTGCACCTGCTTTACGTTCGCCCCTCGCTGCAGCGCGAGGGCATCGGTCGTGATATCTTCGCCGAGCTCGAAACCTGCTTTCCGGCAGCCGAGATCATGCGGCTCGAGGTCGAGCCGCGCAACGAGGCGGCGATCACGTTCTACCACCGACTCGGTTTCGCCGATGTCGGCCAGAGCGAGAACAACGGCCCCGGCCAATCCGGCATCCCGGCGCTGATCCTCGAAAAACCGCTCGCCAGCTATTGAAGCATTACCCATGGCCAAAGAGATCATCATTCGCGAAGCCCGCCTGGACGATCTGAAGGCATTGATCGCCATGTTCGCCGCCGATGATATCGGCGGGCACGGCGACACCCAATCCGAAGACGCGCTGCCGGACTACGAACGCGCTTTCGAGACCATCGCGGCCTCTCCCGATCAAACACTGTTCGTCGCCGAACTGGCCGGCGAAGTCGTCGGCACCTTCCAGACCGCGATCACCACGACGCTCACCGGCCGCGGCGCGTCCTTCATGATCATCGAGGCTGTGCAGACGCGCGGCGACATGCGCGGCCAGGGCATCGGCGCCCGGATGATCGATTTCTGCATCGAACAGGCGAAGGCGCGTGGCCTTCCGCGCGTGCAGCTTATCTCCAATGCCAAGCGCAAGGATGCCCATCGCTTCTATGAGCGGCTCGGTTTCGAGCCCTCGCATCTCGGCTTCAAGATGGCGCTGAAATGAACCCTTTTGCCTTCGGAATCACTGGACAACAGGCGCTGCTGGCGGCATAAGCGAAGGATCGAATTCTGGTCCCGCTTGCTCCCAAGGCAGGCACAAGGAAAAGACATGAAAACTCTCCTCCTGCAAATCTTCACCTGGTGGAACGGTCAGACGATCGGCACCCGCTTCGCGACCTGGCGTTTCGGCAAGCGCGTCGGCGAAGATGAATTGGGCAACGTCTACTACGAAGGCGGCACAACCTCCTTCGGCCTTCCGCGCCGTTGGGTGATCTACAAGGGCTACGCGGACGCTTCGGCGATCCCGCCGGGCTGGCACGGCTGGATGCACTATCGCACCGACGTACCGCCGTCCAAGGAGACCTACGTCGCCAAGGAATGGCAGAAGGGACACCGCGCCAACCCGACCGGTTCGCCGCAGGCTTACCGCCCGCCGGGCTCGCTCGCCGTTGCCGGCGAACGTCCGCGCGTCACCGGCGACTACGACGCATGGACGCCCGGCAGCTGATATAGCAGCCAGTCCGGCCCGGTTTTTGGCCACAATTGACCTATACCCGCAGAACGGCCGCAGACACTGCGGCCTTCTATTTTTGAAATGCGGTGGAGACGGAAAGATATGAAGCTTCTCACGCGGAACCCCGTCCTGCGTGCCGCCGGCATTGCCCTGGCGCTTGGCTCGTCCTTCCTGCCGCAGACGGTTCTGGCCGCCCGCATCGACAATCCTGTTGCCGTCTTTTCCGGCCTCGACAAGATCACCGGCCGCATCACCACCTTCGACGTCTATGTGAACGAAACTGTCCAGTTCGGCGCGCTGCAGGTGACGCCGAAGGCCTGCTATTCGCGCGACCAGAGCGAAGTGCAGAAGATCGACGGTTTTGTCGAAGTCGACGAGATCACGCTGGATCGCAAGATCCGCCGCATCTTCACCGGCTGGATGTTCGCCGACAGCCCCGGCCTCAACGCCGTCGAGCACCCGATCTATGACGTCTGGCTGAAGGACTGCAAGGCGACGTCGGACGTGCCTGCGCCCGACGCCAAGACGAACTGACCCTCTAGCGTTACGCCGAGGGTTTCTTGCGGGAGAATAGTCCTTTGAGGGCCCGCAATAGCGCTGCTCCCGCGACAAGAACAAGTACGCCGGCCTTCTTGAAGAAAACGGCCGCCATTGCGAGCAGCCCGACTTTGGCCGCGACCTTTGCGCCTGCACCGGCCGCGATCATGCCGGCCATGCCGTAGGCCGCCAGCTTGTCTCCGCTTTCATAGTCCTTGTAGGTCTTGCCGCTGTCGAACTTGACCATGGTCAGGACGTCGGGGACGGCGGACTGAATTTCCTTCAGCTGGTCCATTCCCGCCACGAAATTGAACATGAAGACGCCTTCGCGCCCAAAGACGCGCACTGAATAGTTCAGCGTGTGCGCTTGGCTCATGTCGTCGCCGAAGATGAGATCGCGCGCCCAGTGCAGCGCATGCGCGGATTGATCGTAATGCGGGGGCGACGCCCAGCCGACGAGCGTGATCTTCTCGAAGCCCTGCTTCTCGCGTTCCGGATTGGTTTCCGCGATCGAGTCCTTGATGTTGCGGAGGAGTTCGTCGTAGTCGGTGGATGCGGCGTCCACGTCGGAGACGTAGCCGTCAGCATTGTATTCGACGACGGAGCCCCATGAGCCGCCCTCAACGGGAGCGTATTTGGCGGGGAAGACCATCCCCATCGTTCCTTCGCCCGCTTGTGGCGGATTGCCCCAGATGTCGACGATCACGTGGCGAGCGTCGGCCGGGCTGAGATAGTAGAATTCCTCGGGAATATTGAGGGTCGCATTCGCGCCCGGAATCTTGATCGCCCCTTGCTGAAAGTCCATCTTTTCCAGGATGGCCTTGTCGGCCTCTCCGAAACGATCCGCACCCGGAAACATCTCCTGATATGGTTTCGCCTGAGCCAGCGTTGCTGCCAGAACGAAGAGGGACGTCAGTGCGGCAATTTTCAACTTCATGAACAATACTCCCGTTAAAGGCGCGACAATAGGCGACTTGGGAGTAACGTCAACGTGAACGTGTATTTTATTGTGCAAAAGGCAGATGCGGCGAAGCCATCGCCTTGGTGAGCATGTGCTCGTACTCGTCCTTCGGAACGTCGATGGCGCCGAAAGTCTTCAGGTGCTCGGTGGTGAACTGGGTGTCGAGCAACACGAACCCGTTCTCCTTCAGCCGCTCCACCAGATGCGCGAGGCAGATCTTCGAGGCGTCTGTGCGCCGCGAGAACATGCTCTCGCCGAAGAAGGCGGCACCCAGCGACACGCCGTAAAGGCCGCCCACAAGCTGGTCGCCATCCCACGCTTCGACGGTATGGGCGTGTCCCATGCGAAAGAGCGAGGCGTAGAGCGACTGGATCGTCTGGTTGATCCAGGTGCTTGGACGCCCCGACGTCTCCTCCGCGCAGGCCGCGATCACAGCCTCGAAGTCATGGTCGAAGCGGATATCGAACGGTTTGCGCCGGATGGTCTTGGCAAGGCTTTTGGAAACGTGGAAATCATTGAGCGGCAGAACGCCGCGAAGATCGGGCTCGACCCAGAAGATCTCGGGGTCATCAGCCGATTCGGCCATCGGGAAGAGGCCGATGGAATAGGCGCGCAGGAGAATTTCCGGTGTGATTCCTGGAGATTTCCTGCGCGACCCTGCCATTGCGGTTAAGCCGGCTTGCTGGCCAGATAATTTTCCAGCCAGTGGATGTCGTAATCGCCGTTGGCGATGTCCTGGTTGTCGACCAGATCCTGGAAGAGCGGCAGCGTCGTCTTGATGCCGTCGACCACGAACTCGTCAAGCGCACGACGCAGGCGCATCATGCATTCGACGCGGGTGCGGCCATGCACGATGAGCTTGCCGATCAGGCTGTCGTAATAGGGCGGGATCTTGTAGCCCTGATAGACACCCGAATCGATGCGCACGCCGAGACCGCCAGGTGCATGGAAATGCGTGATCGTGCCGGGCGAGGGCACGAAGGTGCGCGCGTCCTCGGCGTTGATGCGGCATTCGATGGCATGGCCATGGAAGTGGATCTCATCCTGCGTGACGGACAGGCCGCCGCCGGAGGCGACGCGGATCTGCTCGTGCACCAGGTCGATGCCGGTGATCGCTTCGGTGATCGGATGCTCGACCTGAAGACGGGTGTTCATTTCGATGAAATAGAACTCGCCGTTTTCGTAGAGGAACTCGATCGTGCCGGCGCCGCGGTACTTCAGCTTCTTCATGGCGTCGGCGCAGACCTGGCCGATCTTCATGCGCTGTTCGACGTTGAGGGCAGGCGAGTTGGCTTCTTCCCAGACCTTCTGGTGGCGGCGCTGCAGCGAGCAGTCGCGTTCACCGAGATGGATGGCATTGCCTTCGCCGTCACCGAACACCTGGATTTCGATGTGCCTCGGCTTGCCGAGGTACTTTTCCATGTAGACGGCTTCGTTGCCGAATGCGGCAGCCGCTTCAGTGCGGGCCGTAGACCAGGCTTCGATCACGTCGTCAGCGCTCTTGGCGACCTTCATGCCGCGTCCGCCACCACCGGCGGTGGCCTTGATCAGCACGGGATAACCGATTTCGGCGGCCGTCTTGATGGCCTCTTCCTCGGTCTTCACTTCGCCGTCGGAGCCGGGAACCACCGGGATGCCAAGTTCCTGCGCCGTCGTCTTGGCGGTGATCTTGTCGCCCATGATGCGGATGTGTTCCGCAGTCGGGCCGATGAAGGTGATGCCGTGCGCTTCGAGGATTTCGGCGAACTTGGCGTTTTCCGAGAGGAAGCCATAGCCCGGATGCACTGCGTCAGCGCCGGTGATCTCGCAGGCAGCAACGATCTGATGAATGTTCAGATAGCTGTCGCGCGACGGCGGCGGGCCGATGCAGACGCTTTCGTCGGCCAGGCGCACATGCATGGCGTCGGCATCGGCGGTCGAGTGAACGACGACGCAGGGAATACCGAGTTCCTTGCAGGCACGAAGCACGCGAAGGGCAATTTCCCCGCGGTTGGCGATGAGGATTTTCGAGACCATGACGTCCGCCTTATTCGACGACCACGAGAGCTTGGCCGTATTCGACGGGGCTGCCGTCCTCGACAAGAATTTCAACGACCTTGCCCGACTTCGGGGCAGGGATCTGGTTCATCGTCTTCATCGCTTCGATGATGAGCAGCGTCTGGCCTTCCTTGACCGTCGCGCCAACTTCGATGAATGCGCGCGCGCCCGGAGCCGGTGCCATGTACGCGGTGCCGACCATAGGAGCGGAAACCGTGTTGGCCGGGTTGCGGGCCGGTGCGGCGGAAGCGGCAGGTGCTGCGGCAGCCGGTGCTGCAACCGCTGCCGGAGCGGCGGCGTAGGCAGGGGCACCCATCGGCGCCTGGATATACTGCGTGTTGCCGGCGCGCGAAACGCGGATGCGCAGATCGTCCTGCTCGACTTCAATCTCGGTCAGATCCGTGTCGTTGAGGATGTTCGCGAGATCGCGGATCAGTGCCTGGTCGATACCGTTCTTTTTTTCAGCCATGAGTTTTGCCCTGTCTTTTTATGCGGTGACGTTCTTTAGCGCGTGGAGCGCCAGAATGTAGCTATATGGTCCGAAGCCGGCGATGACACCCTTTGCAGCGGGCGCGATCATCGACTTGTGGCGAAATTCTTCCCGCGCATGCACGTTGGAGATATGGAGCTCTACAACGGGAATGGAAATGGCGCGGATCGCATCATGTAGCGCAACCGAGGTGTGCGTGTAGGCGCCGGCGTTGATCGCAACGCCAATGGCCTTGTCGCCGGCTTCGTGCAGCCAGTCGACGAGCTGACCTTCATGGTTGCTTTGACGGAAATCGACATCGACGCCAAGCTCTCGCCCGGCCGACTTGCAGTCCGCCTCGATGTCCTGAAGCGTCTTGCCGCCGTAAATGCCGGGCTCTCTTTTGCCGAGCATGTTCAGGTTTGGCCCGTTCAGGACGAAAATGGTTTGCGTCATCGAGTGTTCCGTCAAATGTGCGAGGGCAACCTATAGACTCACCAAAGGCTTAATGAAAGCCCTTTGGACAAGGCATCAGGAATCGCGCCACATTGTCCACATGGCTGAAGCACCGGGATTTTGGCAATTTGATGGGGCTTGGCTCAGCAGCTGGTCTTGCCGCAGGTCCGCATGTTCTTGACCTTGGTCTCGAGGTCGTCATAGCCGACCGCGCCCTGCACCAGCTCGTTGCCGATCACATAGGACGGCGTGCCTGTGATGCCGAGGTTCTGCGCCAGTGAGTAGGTTTCCTGCACGGAAGCATCGCTCGGGCTCTTGGCCATCTCCGCCCGGATCTGCTTTTCGCTGACGCCGAGAGACTGGGCCGCTTCGATGGCGCTCGCCTCGTCGGCGCGTCCGTCGCTGCCGAGAAGGGCTACGTGGAACTTGCTGTACTTCTCCGGAGCGATCTTGCGGAAGGCATCGGACACCTTGTGGGCGGCAACCGATTCAGGTCCGAGGATCGGGAATTCCTTAAGCACGAAGCGGACGTTCGGGTCCTTCTTCAGCATGGTCTGCATGTCGGTCAGCGCATGGCGGCAGTAACCGCAATTATAGTCGAAGAACTCGACGATCGTGACGTCGCCCTTCGGGTTGCCGATCGTCATGTCGTATTTGGAATCGAAGATCGTCGCCTTGTTTTCCGAGATCGTCGCATTGGCCTTCACCAGGCGCGCGGTCTCCTGCTTCTTCTGAAGCGCGTCCTGCACGTCGAGCATGATCTCCGGGTTCTCAATCAGATACTGCTTGATGAACTCGCCGAACTCCTTCTTCTGCGCATCATCGAGGGCAGCGGCCGGCTGGGCGGAGACTACTGAGGCGGTCAGCGCGAGCGCCGTGAAAATTTTCGGGAGAATGGCCATGATATCCTCGTCTTTGCAGGTGATTTTGGTCGTTCAATGCTTCGGGTATCACAGTCCCATGATCGGAACGCAATGCGAAGCAACAAAAATACGGCGCATTCCGGCGTATTGAAACAGGAATTCTCGTGTTCGTTATCTGGTCGCGGGATTGTGAAGATCTCACTAATGCGGCATTTGTCTGGCCGCAAATCGAAGTCGAAAGAGCAGAGTAATTGTTTTCCATTTCCAAGCGCAGTGCAGTCGAGCCGTTTCACGCAATGGATGTTCTGGCGGAAGCGACGCGGCGGCGCGCAAGTGGCCGGCCGGTAATCTCAATGGCCGTCGGTCAGCCCTCGCACCCGGCGCCCCGCGCCGCACTTGATGCGGCAAGGGCAGCCCTCGATGACGGCGGGATCGGCTACACCGATGCGCTGGGGACTGTGAGCCTGAAGCAAGCACTTGCAGCGAATTACCGCGAGCGCCACGGCCTAGACATCGATCCCGCGCGCATCGCGATCACGACAGGCTCCTCCGCAGGCTTCAACCTCGCATTCTTGTCGCTCTTCGATGCGGGTGATGCGGTTGCGATCGCCAGGCCCGGCTATCCCGCATATCGCAATATCCTCGGCGCGCTCGGGCTCCGGGTGATCGAGGTGCCCGTCACCGCCGAAACGCATTTCACGTTGACGCCCCAAAGCATCGAGGCGGCCCAGAAGAAAAGCGGCGTCCGCGTGAAGGGCGTTCTGCTTGCAAGCCCGGCAAACCCAACCGGCACGGTGACGGGCCGCAAGGCGCTCGCCGAACTGGCGGAATACTGTTCGACAAATTCGATCGCCTTCATTTCCGACGAGATTTATCACGGCCTCACCTTCGCGGGCGAGGAGACGAGCGCGCTCGAACTGACCGATGAAGCGATCGTCATCAACTCGTTCTCGAAATATTATTGCATGACCGGCTGGCGCATCGGCTGGATGGTGCTGCCCGATCGTCTCGTGCGCCCGATCGAGCGGGTCGCCCAAAGCCTCTATATCTCCGCGCCGGAGCTATCGCAGATCGCCGCGACCGCAGCGCTTGGTGCTTCCGCCGAGCTCGATGTCTACAGGGCAAGCTACGCTGCCAACCGCGATTTCCTGATGCGGCGTCTCCCGGACATGGGTCTTACGATCGCCTCGCCGATGGATGGCGCCTTCTACGCTTATGTGGATGTGACGCGCTTCACCAACGACAGCATGGAATTCGCCAAGCGGATGCTGACCGAGATCGATGTTGCCGCGACACCGGGCCTCGATTTCGATCCGCTGGAGGGACATCGCGCCATGCGCATGTCCTACGCCGGCTCGGAAGCCGAGATCGCCGAGGCGGTCGATCGCATGACGGGTTGGCTCAAAGCGAGCTGATTTCAAGGCACTGCAGGCGTTTCCGGACTCATTTTCTGAGCGCCTTGAAAGAGTATTGTGAAGAGCGAGGCCGGCCATTTAGGCCGGCTTGCAGTTCTCGCGATCGAGCTGCGAGACCATCGCCAGCAAGGTTTCCGAAACAGGCGTCGGCACAGAGGCGAGCCTGCCGAGTGCCACGACCATGCCGACCAGCGGCGTGATCTCAAGCGCCTTTCCGGCAAGCAGGTCCTGCAGCATCGAGGTGCGGACAGGGCCGATCTGGCTGGCCTGTTCGAGACGCTCCTCGACCGACATGCCGACATTGGCCCCGAGCGCCTCGCCAACCGCCTTGACCTCCTTCATCACCTTGCCGATCTGGTCGCTGACTGCGACGTCGGCCATGAGGCCGGACATGGTGGAGCGCGTCAGCGCGCTGATCGGGTTGAACGAAGCATTGCCCATCAGCTTGCTCCAGATGTCGGTGCGGATCTTTGACGATAGCGTGATGCTGAGATCGGCCTTCTGCAGTAACGCCTGAATGGCCTCGAGATCAGCCGTGATCTCGCCCGACGGCTCGCCCAGAATGAAACGTCCCTTGTTGCTGAGCCTGATATGACCGGGCTGACTGACCTCCGCGCCCTGATGCGCGACGCAACCAATGACGCGGTGCGGGCCGACAAGGCGCCAGAGCGCGCCGCCTTCATCGAGCTCCTCGAATTGCAGTTCGGCGAATTCAGGGTGTTCGTCGCGGTGGAAGTACCACCAGGGAATACCGTTGAGGATCATCAAGACGCGCGTATCGTCCTTCAACAGCTTGGCCATGCCTTCGGCTGCGGCGCTGAGCTGATGTCCCTTGAGCCCGGTGATGACCAAATCCTGCGGCGGAAGATCGGCCGGATTGTCCGTGGCCACTACCTTCACGTTTATCGGCGTCTCGGAACCCGCTTCATGCAACGTCAGACCGTCGCGGCGGATGGCATCGAGATGCGCCCCGCGCGCGATGACCGACACTGTGACGTCGCTTCCAAGCGACGCCGCGATCTTGGTCGCGATCATCCCGCCAAGGGCGCCGGCACCAAAAATGCAGATGGTCTTGATGGTCATGAAATCCTATCTCCGCAATCACTTGACCGCGTAGAGATAGGCCATCCGGCCTCGAAGGCGAATGATTTTTTGGTGTTCAGCGATCGCCCGGCAGCAACTCGCTGCGACGCAATTCGTCGATCGCGCTCACCGCGTCCTCTGCCGACCAGCCGGCCTTCAGAGCAGCGGAAATCATCCGCAACTCGGCCTCGGCCTCGATCTGCAGGAAGAGCGGTTCCAGCGCTTCCTGAGCGGTCACGACATGGTCTTTCGGAGGGGCTATCGACTGGCTGGAAGCGAGCATAGGCATCTGCGCGGTACTCCTCTCTTTTTGGGTAGGCGGGCTTTCTTTTTGACTGGCTTGAATCGACCTAATGCGCCAACCTCAAAAAAGGTTCCGGATAAATTTTAGAAAAGCCTGCATCTTGTTCTTTCGCCCCGCCTCTGCCTTCTTGCGCCCATAGGCTGATGCGCGATTCGGGTCCCGATAAAGCGGTGGAGCCCACGGAAGAATGCGCACGAAGGAGATTGCGATGACGAACGCCAAGCCCGGGATTTCCGAGATGCGGCCCAGAATTTCGGTGATCGGCGTTGGTGGTGGTGGCGGAAACGCCATCAACAACATGATCGCGGAAAGCCTCGAAGGCGTTGAATTCATTGCCGCAAACACCGATGCGCAGGTGCTCGCGACCTCGAAGGCCTCGCGCCGTATCCAGCTCGGCGCGCATGTGACCGAGGGCCTCGGCGCCGGTTCGCTGCCCGAGATCGGTCGCGCCGCCGCTGAAGAATCGATCGATGAGATCATGGATCACCTGGCCGGCTCGCACATGTGCTTCGTCACCGCCGGCATGGGCGGCGGCACCGGCACGGGTGCTGCACCCGTGATTGCCCAGGCGGCCCGCAACGCCGGCATCCTGACCGTCGGCGTCGTTACCAAGCCCTTCACCTTCGAGGGCAACCGCCGCATGAAGACGGCCGACGCCGGCATCGAGGCGCTGCGCCAGGCTGCCGATACAGTGATCGTCATCCCGAACCAGAACCTGTTCCGCATCGCCGACGCCAAGACCACCTTCGCCGACGCCTTCATGACCGCCGACCGCGTGCTGTTTGCCGGCGTCGGCTGCATCACCGACCTGATTGTCAAGGAAGGCCTCATCAACCTCGATTTCGCCGACGTGAAGTCGGTCATGCGCGGCATGGGCCGCGCCATGATGGGCACCGGCGAAGCCTCGGGTGAAGAGCGCGCGATGAAGGCGGCGGAAGCCGCGATCGCGAACCCGCTGCTCGACGACATCTCGATGCGCGGCGCCAAGGGCGTGCTGATCTCGATCTCCGGCGGCTCCGACATGACGCTGTTCGAGGTGGATGAAGCCGCAAGCCGCATCCGCGACGAGGTGCAGGACGATGCCGATATCGTCGTCGGCGCGATCTTCGACCGCAATCTCGATGGCAAGTTCCGCGTCTCGGTCGTCGCCACGGGCCTCGATGGCGCGGGCGCTGGCGTCGCTCCTGTCCAGCAGGGCGCTTCCATGGTCCCGGGCCTGCCGCCGCGCACGCTGCAGTAAGCCGCAACAAAAAGTTGGTCCGATCCGGCCGCGTGCTCCTGCGAGCGCGCGGCTTTTTTGCGTCCGCAGGTTAGGCAAGCCACCCTTTTATGGAAAAGTCGCGGCCTGCACCCTAGATCAGAAGGTGCCCCCTAGACGCCCCGAAGAAACCCGAGGGCGTTAGCAATTTCAGACGAACATTTCAGGAAAGCACCATGTCTCAAGACAAAAATCCCGTCTGGTTCATCACCGGTTGCTCGACAGGCTTCGGCCGCGAACTGGCGAAACTCACGATCGCCCGCGGCTGGCCGACCATCGTCAGCGCCCGCGACAAGGCCCGCGTCGCCGATCTCGTGACCGGCCATGAGGACAATGCGCTTGCCGTCGATCTCGACGTGACCGATGCCGCGCAGATCACCGCCGCCGTGAAGGCCGCCGAGGAGCGCTTCGGGCGGATCGACGTCCTCGTCAACAATGCCGGCTATGGCTATCAGTCGACGATCGAGGAAGGCAGCGATAGCGAGATCCGCGATCAGTTCGAAGCCAATGTCTTCGGCCTCTTTGCCATGACCCGCGCCGTTCTGCCCGGCATGCGCACGCGCCGACGCGGCCATGTGATCAACATCACCTCGGTGGCCGGCTTCATCGGCTTCCCGGCATCCGGTTACTACTCGGCAAGCAAGCACGCGGTGGAGGGCATGTCGGACGCGCTGGCCGCCGAAGGCGCGCCGCTCGGCATCAATGTCACCTGTGTCGAGCCCGGCCCGTTCCGCACCGATTGGGCCGGCCGTTCGCTGCGGCAGACCGAAAGCAAGATCGCCGACTACGCGGAAACGGCTGCCGCGCGCATGCGTCAGACGGCTGGTTACAGCGGCCAGCAGCCGGGCGATCCCGTGCGCGCCGGCGAGGCGATCATCAAGATCACTGAGGTCGAGAATGCTCCGCGCCACCTCGTGCTCGGCGAGTTCGGCTATGGCGCTGTCACGGCCAAGCTGAAGGAGCGCCTGGCGCTGATCGAGGAATGGAAGGACACCAGCCTCGGCGCCGATTTCCCGAAGTCCTGAGCTCACGCTCCAGCATGAACATGACGCCGTGGAGGAAGATGTGATGGTGAAGCTGGTCTATGGTCTTGAAGGCTTGTTGATCCTGGCCGGTCTGATCTGGATGGGGCAGGGCAGCGGCTATTTTCCGTATCCGGCCGAAAGCTTCATGATCGACCAGACACCCTGGATCTATTGGGGCGCGCTTGCCGTTGCCATCGGCCTCATTCTGATCGTGCTGACCAAGAGCCTGCCCGGCAGGCGCTAAGCGGCGCCCAAAACAAATTCGCCGGCTGGAGAGCAAGAAAGCCCCGCCAGCCGGCGATAATCAGTCGCTTGAAACGGATCAAGCGCGGCGCAGGCGCGCCTCGGGCAGTTCGGGCCGGGTGCCGTCAGGCGCGCGCAGACCGCGGTGCTTGCTGACGAAGATCCACTCGACATTGCCGGGCTCGAACGGCCGGCGCGGATTGCGCAGCGCCAGGCGGCGCTCGGACAGGCTGCGGGGCAGGGTGTCGATCATGTCGTTCATGAACGTGTCGAGACACTCTTTCCAGCGGGGAGAAACGGCGACATCGACACCGCCGTAGCGATGAAAATCGGGGTGTTTGCGGGAGTAGCATGCGCCGATCATCCAGGCATGCTGCTGTTTCAGAAAACGCTCTTTAATGGTCATTCGCAGTCTTTTTCATTCCTTGGCGTCAGCGACTCCCTAGCCGTCGAAGCGAGCGATGTTGATCGGCCGTTCCGCTGTCCAGGTGCCATCCGCACGCTGATATTTTGTTTGCAAACCGGCTGCCGATCAAACGATCGATAAGCGACCAGGGGCCGCCGCCGGTGCCTCTACACGAGTAGGAAAAGGTGGCCGATTGAACGCCGTCGAAGCCTGAGCTGGGACGCCATCACGTTCGGCGAGGTGCTACCTAGTCGACATTGATTGTTCCTTCAAGGATTTTCCTGAAACAATTTTGCATGGCTGCCCGTCGCGACAAAAAAACGGTAGCAGCGCCCTCATCGGCTCGCGTCATGAGCGTGAATTTTGCCCGTGGCTGACTTGAGGCTGTATATGGCAGCCGAGGTCAGGGGATGCGACGCCGAATGCGCTTGCGCGGCGAGGGAACGCTTCATAGGCTCGCTGCGTTGATGGATTCGTTCAACGCTTTTCAGTAGGAATCACATGCGCGCTCAATCGAAGCCGTTCGTTGTTGAAATCAAGACTTCCCGCCGTACCGATCGCAGCAAGGAAAAATCCATCTGGGGCAATCTCGACCTCTCCGCCGTCGCGCAGGAAGTGGCCGATGACGTGCCGTTGTCTGCGGCGCCTGCCACGGGTGTGGAGCAAAAAGCCGTCCGCTAACGGCTGAAGGGCGCGCGCCAATATGCAGTCGCGCGCCTCATCGAATTCTGTGAAAGCGCAGTCAGACCGGGTTGCAGGTCATGCCGTTGCGCTGGGCATTGGCGATGCAGTCGCTTCGATTGTTATAGCCTTCCGTCGACGCGCCAACGAT
The DNA here is from genome assembly GCA_900467745.1 of Hyphomicrobiales bacterium. GTDB lineage: Bacteria > Pseudomonadota > Alphaproteobacteria > Rhizobiales > Rhizobiaceae > Rhizobium. Next base: position 6,424 of record UBQW01000033.1, on the reverse strand, counting down.
CCGACCGTTTGGCGCCGTGCGCCGCCAGTGCCACTGACCATTCGTTTGGTAGATCTCCCAGATATCACCATTGCTTGCCTTACAACTCGCCATGTTTCCCTCCCTAGCTTTGACACAACAGGGCTAGGCTATTCCTCCGCGCGTTTCCACGAACTGACTGCAATCAAAGGTAGCGCATCGCCGCTACGTAGGTTGTGTCGGCCGTAAGATGCCAGACATAAATGGCGAACCATCTGGCCCCTTGGGCGTTGTTTGAAAACACGCTGAAGGAGAAGATCGATGCCAATCAACGATGATGGAAAGAAGCCGCTGTCGCGCAGCGAGGACTATCGTGATTTCGAAGAGCGCAATATCGACGACGGCTGGCCCTATGCGGATACACCGGACGCCGCGTCCACGGCGCCTGAAAATCGAGCCTATGGCGAAACACCCGCCAATTTCGACAGCAGCGACAATCCAGGCTTCCGCATCGACGGCATAGACCGCGATGGCAACGAGAACCGCCTGAAAGACTCTCTCCGCGCCGACACGATTGACCGCGATAACAGCGACGATCTCGAAGCACGGGTTACCGAAAACATCGAGAATGTCCCCGAAGTCGACATCGACAGCATCGAGGTCCACGCCGACGGCCATGTCGTCACGGTCGAAGGCTCCGTCGAGACCATAGGGATCGCTCGCAAGGTCGAACTCGCCGCGTCCTCCGTCGATGGCGTCCACCATGTGAGGAACAGGCTGCACACGACGGGAGTCGATGCGCATTGATAATTTGCGCCCTGCCTACAACGGAAAAGGCCGCCCGCTTGGATAAGCGGACGGCCTTTTTAATTAGTGTGCGATGACACAAACTATGCCACCGGATAACCGATAATATCGTGTAAATTCAACAGCTACCATGACAATAAGATTGCCATCGAATTTATTGCTTAGTGTCATTTGATATCGAGGAGCCTACCGGCCAATCCGGGTTGATCGCAAAGCTGGATCAATGGGCGGCGTTGTGTGGGACAATGTTGGAGCTTTGGCGCCTCACGTCCCTTGGAGTCAAACTTGTCACTCAGAAGGAGCGGCTTTGCCCTCGAGCTGACGCAACGCATTTTCAAGAGCGCGTCGATCATAGAACAATGCTCTTACGTCCTGGTACGGATAGAGGGGAGATAGGTTGGCCACGCGGATTGCTTCGCGGACCCTCTTCTTTGTAGCGCCGAACTCCTGCATAGCGTTAGTGAATGTGATGCACCTTGCCTGAAATGCCTCGGCATCGCTGCGCAGAATAAATCGCTGTGTGCCCCTGAACCGGACGCCGACATCTGACGTGGTGGCGAGGGCTCCGCAGCTTACAAGACCCAATGGTACTTCCCGTGACATATGCCACAACTTACCAAGCTGGTGTGCGGAGATGCCCGTGTTATTGTCCACGAGAACGCTGTCCGCGACTTCAGCCGGATCGACCAAGAACGCCGCCAAACCAACCTTGGATTTGTCCCATGCAACAGTTGTCAACTGGTCGGTATGGAGGAGACCTACGATGTCAGTGAGTTTGCATCCAATGGATTTGGAGGTCGCGATAATTGACTTGAGTTCACCTGCATCAACAACAGTGTTTGCCTTGCGGCGGATCTGATCGAGATAGCTCTCGATTTCACGGCGCGAGTGCCGTTCGTTGATTGCAACGCCGTTCCCAGACGTCAATGCCGGGAGGAACATACCGGCGTCCCGGTAGCGCTTGAAGTTTGGATAGGTCACCCCGAGCAGACTGGCAGCCTCGGTAGGCAGGAGCCAATCGTCCAGCAAAGCGAGAACCTTGAGAGCAACATCCCGGTGAATCGCCCCGCCAGTGAGCAACGACGGGTCGAGCAGTCCACTGGCGACAGCCATTTTCCGGATATGGCCAGGTCGCACCGCGGTCATTGTCCGAAGATCGTTGTCTGACAGATAATTTGACTCCGTCCGGCGGCCGAAAATTTCGGCAACCTTTGCCAGTGGGAGCGTATCGAATGCATGGGTTCGCATCAAATGCTTGACCCTGTCCCAGGCCGGGTCAACAAGACGAGCAAGGATCGAGTACATGCGACCATACAGCTTCCGCCCTCCGTCGTCTGGGCTAATGACCGCATGCCGGGAATGCATGATGTCCTGAAACTGTCTCAATCCGCTCTCACCATGCCTGAGAAACTCGTATCCGTCATTGGCAGCTTCCCAAAGCTGTCCTTCGCTCAAGTCGGTTTCAACGACATCGCCTCCAAACAGCCTGACTGATCCCATGAGTTCACAGAGGTAAGCGCCGTGGTTCAAGGGCATATCGTTCAGGAGCTCACCGTCGGTTCGGTGACCGCTCAACCTTCTAACGATAAAGTGTTCGAAGTCGGATGTTGCCCTGGTTGAGTTATCGGCTAGCGCATGACGCAGCTCATCGAATAACTCCCCGTGACTCTCGACAAAATCGTGATTGCGAGGAGAGTTTAGTGGGCTGGGTCCGAGATCGATGATCGGACGCTGATGCAGGGGGCATGTCCGCAGAAATCGCAGCGCCCAGATGCGGCGCATGTAGCGCCTAGCTTCTGGTAATCGGTCGGTGGCGCCGTCATCCGCCCGAAAGCAGTCCGGACATATACGCATTCGTGTGCGAGGGTAGTTCTTTCTCGGGAAAACTTCGCCCTGCACCTCGAGGCCATTCGCTGTCTCCCGAGCAGACGCCGCGTGCAAGCGGACTACTGGAATCGCACCGTACTCTGCGAGTTCCCGGATCGCATTTTCGGACCCATCAATGACGTCTTGGAACCGGAACCCCATATCCTTGCAAAAATCTGTCGCTGTCGTCGCATTCGCAGCCGCGAGGCGAGAGCAGTAGCTTGTCAAGCTTTCGTCATCGAAAAGGGGCACCCGAAACATTGCTGACTCTTTCTACTTCGTTGACATCGGAGACAGGGGACCGAACGCTCCCTTCCGGTTGATCGGCCGATAGATTTTCCGCCAGTCCACGCCTGCGGCCATTACATTCTCGTCGGCGTCGTAGCCCCCGTTGACGAGACGCCGATATCCCTCTTCCCAGTGCTGGCTGTTAAGAACTTTGTCATCGTTCTCGAGGGCGTCCTCGATAGCGTGATAGATCAGCTTCATCACCATGCCGAAGCGGAAGTGGCAGCCCCACATCAGGCGCTCGATGAAGTCGACGACGACCTTCTCCGACATACGGAGGCCAGCACGATTTACGACCAATTCAAGAATCAGTTCGGCGATCATCTTGCCGTCGTCCTTGAGCGTCAGGTCTACCAAAGGGAAGTCGTCGACGCGTCGGAGCATTTGATCCTTGGGGTCGCGAAGCTGGATGTCCTTAATTTCGGGCAGACCGACAAGAACTATGAAAATAGGCCAGCTGCGGTCGCCTTGAAGAAGGTTCTTGATGGCGTCGGCAACATGGGTCGCCCCCTTTATTTTCGGTGCGTCGAGTACATGCTGGAACTCGTCTATGATCACGACCCGCGTCCCGCGGCGCTTCAGAAATCTCCTGACGTCCTTGATTATCTGGTTCTCGGACTTGCGGCCCGCGATGGGATAGCCCATCGCCTGCAACATCGTCTCGCCTAAGTCCGTAACCGAGGCCTTCTGAGGGGCTTCGATATACAGGACCGGGTGAAGGAAGTTCCCATAGCCGTCTGGAACTGGTTCGAAGGCGGCATCGTCCTTGAGCCGCTGCAGCACGTGCGTGGACTTGCCGACGCCCGACTCGGCGAAAATGGACGCGGCGAAGGTTTCCTGATCCATCCCGGCAATAGCCCGCTTCATGCGAGTAAAAGGGATGTCCGAGATCTGGTCGTTGCTGGTGGGCAGGTAGGCGGACTTCACGCGCTTCATGGTTTCCATGATGCGACGGTTCTTGTCATCGAGACTGCGTCCTACGCTCGCCGCAACCAGCTGGACATTGGGGTCCTTTTGGCCCTCGAACTCGGGCTTCTCCCGAATGATAGATGCTATGCTCATTCTTCTTCGTCACTTCCGTATGCTTTGAATTTTGGTACGCGACCTGCCTGCCGTTTGCCCGTCGTCTCGCTTTTCGGCTCTGCCGGCGTTCCGCGCATCAGATCGCCGACGGTCGGAATACGATATGGCTCCTCTTTCTTTGGGCGCTGTTTAGTTTCCTTTTTGGGGGCAGGGGTCTGCAGGGGGCCAGCGACGCCATCCTGCGCGCGTCGACGGGCAAACCTGTCTGGATCGTATTGTCCGTCGCTTGGGACGAGTGGGTCTGTTGCTTTGCCCGCAGTGCCGTCCGGGGTGGCGCCGCCCTCCGGTTTCCCGCCGTGAAGCTCGTCGCCATCGTCGCGATCTATGGTGAAGACGTCCTCCGAATGATCTAGGCCGTCGATCAGGAAGGTTTGCATGTCGGCTTCGGTGGTGGAAAAGTCTCGTCTCGTCCGGCCACTCACCACGTATCCCCGGATCACTTTTTTCTCGAGGTTTTCGTAGTCCTGGCTGGTAACGATGTGAGAAGCTACGCTGTGCTTGTCCTCGGCGATTTTCGCTATAGACATCACGTCTTTCTTGGCCTGTGCGACAATCTTCGCGTCCTCGATGTCATGCTGCGAGTACGCCTCATCGAGCCGCTTCTTGATGGCGGCCCATTCGGTCGCTGTAACTTTTTCGAAGCCGGGCACTGCCGCGTTGACCCAGAAGACGCGAGTGTCGCCCTGAAGTCGAACGCCAATGGCACCGAGATCGTAGGGATTGGCCCTGACGTGCACACGCGCATGGCCACTGTCCTCAATGATCTTCTGGAGAGTGCTGTGATAGTAGGGAATACCGAGGCAGACGACGCCGTGTCTGGATATCGCTCGTGTACCAACACGGAATCCGAATATCATGCCTTCCTTCGCTGGATCCAGCAGCGCATCGACAGGTTTGTCTCTGGTCATCTGGCTCCAGGCGTCGATTGGCTTTAGCCCATTGCCGAGGCCCCGGTGCTCCGTGAGATGATAGGCATCCACAATCAGCCGAACCAGGCACTTGGCCGACTCCTCGAAATCCATGGAGGCATTCGCGACTGAATCGTACCCGCCACGGACGATCGGGTTTGAAAACGTCTGGCCGGAGAAGAGTCTCAGCCACTTCTTGCCAGTCTTGAAAAAGCGTTCGATGCGACCCCGAAGACGGGGCGTTTCAGCTGGCGGCATGATATGGCTGCCGCACAGTGCCACAACGCATTCATGGAAATCATTGTCGAGGTAGGCTGCACCGTGATCGGTCGCCACCTCGCGCGGAATGCCGAACTGGATCCATGGCGCCTTGGTACCGGCAGCTTTGGCGTATTCGTCCTTTGGCATCACCGCCATATGCAGCGTCTCGATCGCGGAACGCCCCTTCGGGTCGGAGTCCAGAAAGCGGAGAGCCATGATGGATCTCGTGCCACAGTCGATCGCAATTGATGCCCAGAACCGCCTCTTGACGATCTCTTCCTGAATTTCCTCAGCGATAACGTTCCAGAGACGGGTACCCTTCAACATCGCAATGATGTCGAACTTGTCCTCGTCCATTTCGATCCGGTCGAGCGGGGCGTATTTGCGGTTCGCGGTCTTCGAGAGCTCATACTTGTCGCGTGTCGCGGCTTCCCCTAGGTGGCCGAGATCGATCCGCATCCTCTTCTGTTCGGCAACGCGCCTGTAAAACGTCCGGCTCTCCTTCGGCAGAAACACGGGCTTCGGACTGTCAGCATTGTCCTTCACCATGGCGTCCCAGTGTGCCGCGATGTCCGGTCTTTTGTAATTGGCGAGCTTCCGCGCCTCCGCATCAAGAAACCTGTTTGTCTCTTCGGGTAGCCGTCGTTTACGGGGTGCCTTTTGTGCTGGCGAGCCGCCGTACATCAGGCAAAATGGGCTGCGGCCACCCTTTTCGAAGCGCCGGACGAGGCGGATGAAGTTATCTGGCGTCCCTAAGTGATGGGTCTCGATGATTACCTTTGGCTGCCCAGCGCGAGGTTCCGGAAGCAGAGCTTCGTAGGTGGCCTGGTACTCAGCGATGAACTCTCGGACGCTGGTCACCGTCTTCTGCCGGCGCCCGGCTTCCCATTCCTCAAGGAACTTCGTCAGCATCCTCGCGCGATACATTATATGCTTCGGGATGATGTCAGGATCGAGCGATCTCTCGCGGCGTTTCTTGATCTCCTGATGCGCGTAGTATCCACGATGAACGATCATGGCCCGACGCTGCACGAACTTGAAAACTTCCAAGTCCGTCATCTCATCCGTCGTCTGGGCGCCGCCGACTTCCTCGAAGACATATCCGTCACCGTCTGGAGCGGGATATGCACGAAATACCCCGCCTTTCATCTCGATGCGGTCGAGCGGTGTCAGATGCACCGCCGTGAAATGCTCCGCCATTAATGAAGACTCCGCGCACGAACGAACGAGACCTGTCAGGCGAAGTGAGAAAC
>UBQW01000091.1 GCA_900467745.1 Hyphomicrobiales bacterium | reverse complement strand
GTATCCATCCGAGCAGGGCCGCAAGATTTTGAGCGCCGCGCGTGGTAACGTCGGTTCATGGAGATCGATGAGGACAAGATCGACGATGCCGTTTTGGCGCTGCTATGGCTGACGCTGCATAAAGAGCGTTGGGCCTGGAAGGGATTCGACTGGGCAACGACGGATCGGCTTCACAAGAAGGGCATGATCGGCGACCCGGTCAACAAGTCGAAGTCATTGATCCTGACCGATGAAGGCTTGGAGCGCTCGGAAGCATTGTTCCGGGAGCTGTTTACGCGGCCGCCACGATAGCCGTCCCTTTGTGGGCCTTCCATTGCCAAGGCAGCAGTTCGTGCAGGCGAGAGACGGGAAGATCGGCGATTCGGGCGAACACATCGGCGAGCCACGCCTTTGGGTCGACGTCGTTGAGGCGGCAGGTCGTGATGACGGAGAGCATGATGGCGGCTCGATCAGCCCCACGCTGGGAACCGGCGAAGGTCCAGTTTCGACGCCCGAGTGCAATTCCTCTCAGAGCGCGCTCGGCCGCATTGTTCGTGAGACAAATCCGGCCATCTTCGAGGAAACGGGCAAAGCCATCCCAGCGCTTCAGCATGTAATCGATCGGCTCGATCACCTCGGACGATTTGCTGAGCGAGGCGCGCTCCTGTTTCAGCCACTCGTGCATGTCATCGAACAGCGGCTTGCTCTTTTCCTGCCGCGCGGACAGTCGTTCTACAGCGCTCAATCCATTGATCTCGCGCTCTATCTCAAACAGCGCGTCGTACCGTTGGACGGCCTCCAATGCGATCGGCGAGATCGGCTTGCCCTTGCGTTTGCGGTCGCGGGCATTTTTCTGGATGTCGGCCAGCTCAAAGAATTTGCGCCGCGCGTGCGCATGACAAAAGGCGAAGGTGATCGGTACCGCTTTCTTTTCGGCGACACTGAGCGGCTCGAAGCCATTGTAACAATCACTCTGCAGAATGCCGCCATACTCGGCCAGGTGCTTCTGTGGGTGCTCGCCGCGGCGGTCGCTCGAAGCATAGTATATGGCCGCCGGCGCTGCCGCACCGCCGTAGGATCGATCATCGCACACGTACGTCCATATTCGCCCGGTCGTGCATTTGTCTTTGGCCTGGATGGGAATGGTGGTGTCGTCGCCAAAAAGGCGCTCGGCCGCAAAGACATGCTTCTCGATCAGATCAAAGATCGGCAGGAGTGCGGCTGTTCCATGCCCGACCTGGTCGGCCAGTGTCGAGGTCGAAAGCTCGATGCCCTCGCATTTGAACCGGGTGCTCTGGCGGTTGAGCGGACTATGCATGCCGAACTTATCGAACAGGATCGTCGCCAGCAGATGAGGACCGATGAAGCCACGCGGCGTGGAATGGAACGGCGCCGGCGGCTGGCTGATCGCCTCGCAGTCGCGGCAGGTAAATTTCTCCCGCACCGTCTCGATCACTTTGAACCGGCGCGGGACCTCCTCGAGCGTCTCAGTGACGTCCTCGCCCAGTTTCGACAGGCGCGACCCGCCGCAGCAGGCACAGGTGACTGGGGGATCAATCACCACACGCTCACGCTCGATATCCTCCGGCCACGGCTTTCGGACCGGTCGTTTGCGGGTGAACGGACGCACGCTCGAGGTCTTGGCGGCAGCGACCTCCGCTGCAACCTCATCCTCCGTCGCCGCCATCACCACTTCTTCGAGCTGCAATTCCATCTGGTCGATCAGGCGCGCCGTGCGCTCGGATCGCCGGCCGCGCAGTTCGCGCCTCAGCTTTTCGATCGCCAGCTCCAGACGGGCAATCAAGACCTCACTGTCCGACAGCATGGCCTGCGCATTGGCGGCTTGCGCCACCGCAACGTCCCGTTCGGCGACGACGGTATCGCGTTCGGCAACAATCACATCACGTTCAGTCTGTAACATCTCACGCTCGGAAAGCAGCGCCAGATAGGCGCTCGCAAGGTCCGCAGGAAGATCCACAGGCTTCGAGGTCATGAAGCCATTCGATCAGATTCACTCAATATTTTCAATATAATAATGCTATCCGACCCGTGTCGGACGCCAGGTTTCCTGCGGGTTGCGCCAGTCGATCCCGGACAACAAATAAGACAATTGTGCCGGTGAGATCGCTACCGCGCCGCCCTCTATATTCGGCCAGATGAACCGGCCCTTCTCCAGCCGCCGGGTAAAGAGGCACGCGCCTAGACCATCATGCCAGATGATCTTCAAAATATCCGATCTGCGGCCCCTGAACACGAAGAGGTGCCCTGAGAACGGATCATGCTTCAGAACCTCCTGCACCCGAAGCGCCAGAGAGGGGAAGCCACAGCGCATGTCCGTATACCCCGTCGAAAGCCAGACTTTGACCCCAGTTCCCATCGGAAACGGATTCACCGCAGCGCCTCCAGTCCGCGCAGGATCCGGAGCAACGCTTCAACGTCGACATCGCTCCCAACAATCACACGGCGACCATTGGCGCTGACAACCTCCATAAGCCCACTTTGTGTCGTCGAAGAATTGGTCGGCTTAACAACCGGCATGCCTGGCTCCGGGACCAACAGTGCAGGAATAAACCCTTCAGTCCCCCGGCCATTGCCGAGCCGTCCCTCGCGAGCTGCTTTACGCCAATCATTCAACTGAAAGCGTGTGATCCCATGGCGAAGTGCTGTTGCAGTGACCTGACGCGGGGCGGAATAACTCTCCGCCACGATCGCAAGTTTGGCCTCCTTGCTGAAACGGCGACGCCGCCCGCTATCGACAATCTCCATGCGGCTAACTTGCGGCCGCTTCTCTATCGTTAAATCCACGGTTCTCACACTGTCTATATTGACGTCCATATAGACAGAGCATCCAGTTCGCCTCACTTCTTAGCAAGGCGGCCCTCCTCGGATGCGTAC
>UBQW01000054.1 GCA_900467745.1 Hyphomicrobiales bacterium | reverse complement strand
GGTGACCGCGCGTTACGAAGACACTCAGCCTTTCGCCTTCTTGGCGGCCTTCTTCGCAAGAGCCAGTTCGCGCAGGATCTTGGCGCGGCCGGGCTTGATCTCCTGGCGCGCGCGTCCAAAGGCAAGCGCGTCCGCCGGCGGTTCACCGGCACGTCATTGGTTATTACGCTGCCCGACGCGATAGGGGGGACTTGTCAAGCGAACAGGTAGTGACAACTTCTCCGTCGTGTTTGCACGGGAAGCGAATAAATTCGCTCGCTTGTTGTCCGTCTTCGAACGTTAGGGGGTGTTTGGATCCAATCCGATGACGAAGAGGCAACCGCGCAAATGCTCGGTGGTCACATGCACGGTTATTGCATTATCCCCGATTTGGAAGTGAATCGCTTTAGGGGTTTCGTCGCCATTAGGCAACCAAACCGCAAGTGATTCAACATCGATACTCGTCCGTTCTGCTTACGTATCCCTCTTGGACCAAACAGTACGGTCGATGTAGTCGGTGTAGCTTAGTACTATGCGTATGATTTTCTTTGATACGTTCTGGCTCTCGTAGTCTGAGACGGCATCTGTTGGTCGTTTCCCACCTGCAGTCTGTGCAAGAACCACCTCGACTGCATCTAGGACGCGTTCTCGCTTCAGGCCGGACATGATCAACGTTCCTGCATCCATGCCTTCGGGCCGCTCATGAGCATTGCGGATCGTAATTGCCGGAAAGCCGAGCAAAGCGCTTTCTTCGGTAACTGTTCCGCTATCCGAGATGACACACCTAGCCTCCATCTGGAGCTTGATGTAGTCGAAAAGCCCAAAAGGCTTCAGGAAACGGACTCGGCTATCAAGGTCACCAATGTTGAGGCTGGCCATCCGCTTTTGTGTTCTCGGATGGGTTGAAACTATGACGGGCACGTCATGTTTTTCCGCAAGTCCGCTCAAAGTATCAAGTAGGTCTTGCAGATTTGAAACATCATCGACGTTCTCTTCTCGGTGAGCACTGACAAGGAAGTATTTTTGCGGGTCGAGGGCAAGGCGCTCGAGAGCATCTGATGCCTCGATTTTCGGTTTGTAGTAGGCTAACACCTCATCCATGTGCGAACCGGTTTTGATGACTGTTTCCGGCGATAGGCCCTCGGCAATAAGGTAACGACGTGCGTGTTCTGTAAGCACCAGGTTGACATCACTCAGGTGATCGACAACCTTTCGGTTGAGCTCTTCTGGAACTCTTTGATCGAAGCATCGGTTCCCAGCCTCCATGTGAAACACGGGAATTTTCCGGCGTTTGGCCGCAATAACCGAGAGGCACGAATTGGTATCACCGTAAAGCATGATAGCATCAGGCTTCTCCTGCTCCATCACGATATCAGATTTCTCGATTACGCGGCCGATAGTTTGAGCCACTGTGTCCCCTACAGCGGCGAGAAAATGGTCAGGCTTGCGGATCGACAACTCGTTGAAGAATATCTCATTCAGCTCGTAATCGTAGTTCTGACCCGTATGGACGAGAATATGATTGGTGTGCGCGTCAAGCTCGGCAATCACTCGCGACATCTTGATGAGTTCGGGTCGCGTCCCGACGATCGTCATGACTTTAAGCATTGATGGCGGCCCGAACCAGAGGAAGCTTCATAAGAAGTTCTTTGACACCTTCTACGTCGAGACGCTCCGTGTTATGGGAGGTGTAGTCAACTAATTCAGACACTTTCGTTTCGCCCTCGACGAAGTATTTGTTGTAGTTGAGGTCGCGCCCATCGGCGGGAATACGATAGTAACGCCCCATATCTTCGCAGCGCGCCATCTCTTCGCGCGAGAGAAGAGACTCGTACAGCTTCTCGCCATGCCTGGTGCCGATGACTTTAATGGGATTCTCTCGCTTAAGTAACTGCTTCAGCGCCAGCGCGAGATCGCCCAACTCGGAAGCAGGGGCTTTCTGTACGAAAATGTCGCCCTGTTCTCCATTCGTGAAGGCGTGAAGGACTAGATCGACGGAATCCTCCAGCGACATAAGAAAACGCGTCATGCTGGGGTCAGTAACCGTCAGTGGTTTTCCGTCTTGGAGCTGGTTGATAAAAAGCGGTATCACCGAGCCACGAGAGGCCATAACGTTGCCATAACGTGTGGCACAGAACACAGTCTCACCTTGATCGCGCATGCGCGATTTGGCGACCATAAGCTTTTCCATCATCGCCTTTGATATACCCATGGCGTTGACTGGATAGACTGCCTTATCGGTGCTAAGCACCACAACGCGTTTCACGCCGCAGGCAAGCGCCGCGTTCATCACGTTCTCGGCGCCGAGCACATTGGTTCTGACTGCCTCCATAGGATAAAATTCGCAGGAAGGCACTTGTTTTAGCGCTGCGGCATGAAAAACGTAGTCCACGCCGTGCATTGCATCCCTGACGCTTTCGTAGGTGCGGACGTCGCCGATATGAAACTTTAGCTTTGGATTGTTGATCGCAATCCGCATGTCCTCCTGCTTCTTTTCATCGCGGCTAAAGATACGAATCTCTTTCACGTCCGTGTGCAAGAATCGCTCGAGAACAGCATTGCCAAACGAGCCTGTTCCGCCCGTAATCATCAATACACGATTGTCGAACATCAAGATCTCCTATTGAATTCGCGCATATTCTTTATCAACTGCGGCCAGTCCGCCGCAGTGTATCCAGTCGCTACGGCGAACCGCTCCGCCACAAGTGATCGATCGATCGTAAACACATCGTCCCGCTCGATGGTGATTTCTTTGCCATACGATTTGGCAATTAGCTGGAGCAGGTCATACTTTGAAATTGGAGCCGATGCCACATGGAAAAGTCCCGATAAGTCCGGCCTCGGTAATACGAATTCGGAGACGACCCGAGCCAATTCGTCGGTCGGCAGGCCGGAGAAAATGGCGCGAGCAAAGCCCTTCACGGAGCCAGTCTGGCTTAAAAACCAGTCTACGAGGCTATGGTTGCTGGCGAGTTCGTGACCAATAATTGATGTCCGCAGGGTAATCGCATGGGGTGCGGAGACTTCGCCAATGTACTTTGAACGTCCGTAAAGGTCTTCGGCGTTGGACCCATCGGTTTCCAGATACATCCCGCGCTTGCCATTGAAGACACAATCCGTACTGATATGCACCAGACGGGCATTGCCTAAAGCACAGAGGCGCAGTAAGCGGTGGGGCAGCATTGCGTTAATCGGTAGCGCCGCGAGCGGATCGTTGGCGTCGGCAAGTTGTTTGACTAGCCCAACGCAGTTGATGACGACATCCGGACGAATCTTTACGAAAGTCGAGGTCAGAACGTCATGATTTTCAACATCAACGCCTGTTATGATCCGATCGGCCGTCTCCCTGTCGAAGTGCCGGAGTGCCGACGCCGACCGCAGCGTTCCGAAGACTTCCAGCCTCGGATTCTCGGAGAGCTTCATGATCATTGCGTTGCCAAGCATACCAGATGCTCCGAGAACCAAAACTCTCATTGTCGTGTTTCCTTCCCAGTGTCCTGAACAGCTTCAAATACGCTAATGAGCCTTTGGCTCACAAAACTCAAACCGAAATTGGAAAGAAAATAGCGTTTGCCATTTTCTCCAAGCCGCCGCCGGTCTTCATCGTTCAATGCGTGCAATGCTAGTATTGCCTTCGCCAACTCGACTGGGTCCTCTGCTTTGCAGGCAATGCCCGCATCCGCAGTGAGAACGACACGGGCGCCTTCGCCGTTCATGCAAGCGATAACGGGTCTACCGGCCGCTAGGTAGCTTTGCAGTTTGCTCGGGATCGTTGCTTCCCCAACGGCATCGGCTCTGAGGCTGGCCAGCAAGACTGCTGAGGCAGACATGATCTCCGGCATGTCTGTTGCGGGAAGTCGGTCAGAGTGAATAAGGTTTCTCAAGCCACGCCTGTGCACTTCCGAGCCGACCCATGCTGCAAGGCTTCCTGACCCCACTAGATGCAATTCTATATCCGTCCACTCAGAGAGAATTTCTGCAGCGCCTAATATCGTTTCCAACGCCTGCGCCTTGCCAAGATTTCCGGTGAAGGTCACTGCAAAGGTACGCCTCATGCGCGCTCCAAGCTCCAAGGCTCGGGGCGACGGTGGCGCTTCAATGGAAAACTCTTCGGCGGGATTCGGCAAATACTGAATTTTTTTTGGGTTGCTGGTCAATCGACTGACAGAATTTCTGAACGCTTCTGATTGGATCAGCAAGACGTCAGAGCGACTGTAAATAAAACGCACGACGCGCTCTACTGTGGCTATCACTGTCCGGTGGCGCAATCGCCCCACGGAGAACAGCACCTCTGGCCAGATATCCTGTACCCAAAGCACGCTTGGAATTTTTTTGACGCGCGAAAAGAAAAGGGCGGGGAGCGCCTGAAATATCGGAGAGGGGGCGTATATGAAAACCACATCGAACTTCCGGCCAGAAAGTACTCTGGGTCCCAGCAGGTATCCTGACAGAATGAATGAGAAATAGTTGAACGCGAGTCCCAATTTCGAGCGACCTCGCCTGACGAGCGGGATGCGAACAATATCGATGCCCTGCCATTTTTCCCGAGTCACGCTGGCAAAACTGTAGCCTGGATAGTAATCGCCCTCCGGATAGTTTGGTTTTCCCGTCAGCACAGAAACCTCGTGGCCAAGCTTCGTTAACTGGGCTGCGACGTCATTAATTCTAAATGTCTCGGGCCAGAAATATTGGCTCCAAATGAGAATCTTCATGACTGAATATTCGCCAAAAAGTCGGATACACTTAGAATCTCGCTGATTTCTTCCGGCTGTTTCAGATGTCGTCTCACCGCCCGGGCGATCGACAAGGATGAGGTTGGGTCGAATGTCTGTGTGGGATTCGCCACGTCACGAACATAATCCCGCTCCGGAGCAAGAACGGGGAGGCTCACACGGGCTGCTTCCAAAAGCGGTAAGCCGAAGGATTCGATGAGTGACGGATAGATCAACGCGTGGCTATCCGCATAGGCAGCTGCCAACTCGGAACCCGAGAGCCATCCGAGGTTCGTTATATTAAGTTTTTCCTGCCGTGCGGCCGAATCGATTGCCAATGCCAGTGTGGCATGGCGAACAGGATCAATTGTTAGGCAAAGGCTTGGGCGAATTCCGGAGCGCGCAAGAAGGCGCCAGGCCTCGAGCAGCGTCGAATGGTTCTTGTGGGGATCACCACTGGCCGCATAGATGAAGTCGAAGCGCCGTACTTTCGATTTCTGCGCGTCTGTTGACATGGTCGCTGCGCTATCAGCAATGAAAGGCAAAACCGATATCGGTTTGTGGTGGTCGATCAGTTGTTGCAGCATCAGTGCCATAGATCGCGATTGCACAACATAACGACTGGGTTGTCCGCGGCGTGCGTAGAGCCACAGCCTTTCCATGACAATACGCGCACGTACGAACAATGGATATTCGGAAAGTGTATAACTTTCGACCAACAGTCTGTTCTGTACGAAAACTACCGACTTGCCTCGAATGTTAAAGAGGGGAGGCAAGTTATTGAAGCATAGTACGACATCGTTGGGCCTGCACTCACGTCGCAATCGCCACTCCGAGCTTAAGCGCGACCACGGGTTCTTCGCGACGAAACTCACTTGAATTTCAGCCGGAATGCTCAAGCGATCGCGCGCCCTTTCGTCGAGATGCGCGACCGCGAAAGGTGAGGGCTTGATGCTCAGCAACGTGCGAAGAAGGCTCAGGCCTCCTCCCGTGTGAATGTTGGGCGCGTGTAGCAGGAGCCTGCTCATGGCCGTCTGCTGTCGTCTGATTGCGGAGATATATGGATATCTGCCAATATCCAAAGGCCAAGACATTTGTCCCGGTAATTGCCTCGCTCCTCGGTGCAGCCTTCGTTGATCAAGGCCACAGGCTGAGGAAAGTTGAACGGTTCCAACTGCATATTCAGTGGGCGCCAGAAAGCATCTCTACCCGCCAACTCAGCATTTTTAGACCGATCCGTGAACGTGGTGGTCAGCAGGTAGCGAGCACCGGACCTTTTGAAATTCTCCACAACTCGTAGCGCATCTTTGGAGCTCAGATGCACGAGGCAATCTCTCGAGAAGATTAAATCCACGTCGGGCAACGTGTCGCGCGTCAAGTCTAGGCTGGCGAAGCGCACATGCTCGTTGCCAAATTTTCTGTTGTTCAGATCGATCATCTCCTCGACAAGATCGACGCCAATATATTCATCGACACCAAGCTTGGTCTTCTGCATCCAATGCCAGTCGCCACAAGGAGCATCCAAAAGAGAACGGACGCCCAGTCTTTTCAACAGAACGGGAATTTCACGTCGGATGATCTCGGTTTGGACTAAGTCTGAACCTTCGCCCGAACGTGAGATGCCGCCGCCGAAAATGTTTTCGCGATAGATCCGCGAAAACCGCTTCTTCAGATCGGCCGTTTCGAGACTTTTGACACGCTGCTTTCCCTTGACGAGCGAAAGTGCTCTGCGGATGCGCGCACGGTGATGAGGCTTTAACAGACGACGCGCGGTTTCCCAAAAGCGCATCTCTAGAGGCGCGAGGACCAGCATCGATAAGGGAACGGCCTGCTTCGAAAGGCTGATTTCCGGGCGCGCAGCAAGTGCAGTTCTGCTTGCGACGCGCGCTGCAGCGGTAAAGCCGCGGCGCCAGAAGCTACGTGCAAGCGCAGAATACGCGTCGAGGTTGTTCGCATGTCCGCCAGCTTTGAGATCATTCTGCGTCAATCCCTGCACGAAACGAATGAGCAGTGCATTGCCTTCTTCATGAGCCTTTCCCGCCATTGTGACAGTTCCTTGCTCGGGATGGCTGCGAGCATAAACGAGTACCTCCGGTAGGTGGTGGAATTCATAAATGCTAGCCAACCGGAACCAGAGGTCGAAATCTTGCGTTGTTCGCAGCGTTTCATCAAATACTCCCATCTGCAAGAAAGCGTTGCGGGGAACGAGCAGCGTGCAGCCGTGAAGCGTATTCTTGGCCGTCAACCAATAACGAAACGCCTCCGGACGAACGCCCTCTAGGCGTACTTCCGTGGCCAATGAGGGGGCGTTCGAGAAAACGGCATAGTCGCTGTAAATGATCGCTCTGTCCCGATTCTGCTCGTCAATCGACAAAAGCGCATGCACCTCTCGCTCGACTTTGTTTGGCGAGTATAGGTCGTCATGACTGAGCCACGAAAGATAATCACCCGTCATCGCTGAGATCGCTGTATTCAGAGCCGCAGCTACGCCTCCATTCTCCCTGGCGATGTAGCGAATTGAACCGCCATACTCTCGCGCGATCGTATCAGTCGCGCCATTGTCGTTGGAACCGTCGTTGACGACTATGATTTCAAGGTTTTCATAGGTTTGCGCCAAAGCGCTCCGGATCGCCTCGTGAAGATAATCAGCGCCATTGTAGACCGGAATGACGAGACTGACCTTTGGGTGCGGATTTATCATTGTTTACCCCTCAACGCGGACAATCTGCGGACAAAGGAACCTGCGATGGTTTTCGCCGCGCGTAACGCTATCGCCGGACTGCGGCTTGGCGAATAGGTGACGGCGCGTGCTAGCAATGAAATCGCTTTGTTCCTCTGACCTGGAGCTTGGAGAAGAGCACGACCGTAATATTCGCAAAGCCGCGAAGCACCAAGACGCAGAGTGCGTATCCCCTTGTCAGAGTCGTCACGGAAAACCTTGTTTACATAATAGTTTATGGCGCGAACGATCTTGTCAGGGTTCTGACTCGCGAGAGCGTTATCCTCATGGGTGGTGAGCAGGCAAGTGGCTTCGTTCATCGCGCCTATGCGATGCGATTTCGCGATCCTTCGCCAAAGGTCTGTATCTTCGAAACGTTCCATATTGACGTCGAAACCGCCTACGCGGTCCATGACTTCCCGCCGAACCATCACGGTGGGCAAAGTGATCGTCAGCGGCTGGAAAAAGGCGATGAGGTGATAGATATCGCCTTCTGCGTGTGCCGCATAAGGTTGCGCCGGCAGTTGCTTGCCCAATTCGTCGACACAAATAGCAGAAGTATAGAGCATATCGACATCTGGCCGAGCGTCGAGATACGCAATCTGTCGCGCTAGCTTTTCGGGCAGGTAACTGTCGTCAGAATCGAGAAAGGCGATATAGGCGCCCCGCGTCAGGCCCAGAGCCCGGTTTCGTGCGTGCGAACGTCCCTGATTGCTCTGTCGGATATAGATGACCCGGGGGTCATGACGGTACCCGGCAACAACTTCTGATGTTTCGTCGGATGAGCCGTCATCAATGATAATAAGCTCGAAGTTGCGAAAACTCTGTCCGATAACGCTCTCAATTGCCGCGCCGATGAAGCGGGCGCGGTTGTAAGTCGGAATGATCACCGATACTTTCGGATTGCCCGTGCGTCCGGGAAAAGACTGTTCGCTCACCGGCACGTAGGTTTACTCCTTGGCGTTAGCAGGCAGCGACAGTAAACGCCTGCCCGTGAAAGCCAAAATCTACGAATGAATTAAGTTTGATTTGGGGGTTGCGTCCGAGCCATTCGCGGCACGCGCGTTGCTGTCCGTAATCAGCTAGATTGCGATAGCACCGCCAGTCGTCAAAAAGTATGACCGAACCGACGGAGAGTCGATCGGTGAGAAAATCAAGCACCGGGACAGTGGATTCGTAAAGGTCGCAGTCGATCCAGGCTGCAGCCACCTTCCCAACATCACGGGTCTTTCCGGATCCAGGCTTAAGGGTCTCGTCAAACCAGCCCTTGATCATCGACACTCGGGTCATGTCCGTACCTGAATCACGCAGCGTGCGAGCGAAGTCCTCGATATCACATGCGAACTGACCCGCATAAAAGCCGCTAGTATAGTTTCCGACCTTGTCGATACCTTTCGGCTCCGGGAGACCTTCGAATGAATCTAAGGCTATAAATCGCATCTTCGGAAACAGCTCGGCCATTGTCCGATAGGTGTAACCAAATGTCTTGCCGAGGTAGACTCCGAACTCAAGATAGTCCCCCTCGATTTCCGTTCCAACAAGATAATCCGCAAGTTTGTCGACCACGTCGAAGCGATTCTTGTAGTAGCTCAGCAGCCGATCTTCGAGGTGGGCGACTTTTGCAGTTAGAACTCCCAACTGGGCGCTCTGGCGCTCCATATGTGCTCGCCAACCGAAAAGCCTGTCAAAAATCGTCATCAAGATGGTCCTAGCTTCCAATGTGTGGTCTGCGTACTTCGCGGGATTCTGATCGTCTACCCGTTACGGGGAGAGGACCTCTCTGCGCCACAACTCAGTAATCATGAGAAGCCATGGATGAGACCACGGCCGACGCCCAGCATGAAAATCACTGAGAACGCGCTCTACGGCATCCGGGTTGAATAAGCCAGCCTCAATAATTGAATCGCGCGAAAGGCAATCGTTTAGGACATCTGCCAGCGGGCCCTTTAGCCAATCACCATAGGGAAGTGCGAACCCACGTTTTGCCCGAGTATCAAAGAACTCATTTGGGAGGTACCGACGTGCCACGTCGCACACGATCCTTTTGACACCCGCCGCGCTATAGCTCGCATATGGATTGAAAGTCTCATCCGAGATCTGGATCTTGCTCGATGCGGGCAATGACAAGGCAAAGTCGGCAATATCCACATCGAGGAAAGGTACTCGGACTTCAAGTGAATGCACCATCGAACACGCATCGATGTCCCGCAGAAGCTGGTTGCGGGTATAACCGTTCAGGCAAAGCACGCTGCTGCGATCCAGCCACCCAGCGTTGCGAAGCTCGTCGCAATCGGCGATGTCCTCGCCGAGCGTTCGGAAAGACACGTTCTCGCGGGCCTGCGACGACAATAATTCCTGTGCAAGATCTGGTCCGAAGCAATGGTACTGGCGCGCGAAGATGTCATGAAACGCCGCCGGGTGTATTTCCCGAGGAGCGAGCCGTGCTGCAACGGCGCGTCCCATCGGGAAGCGCGATAAAAGCCTGTTGACACGACCGTGGTTGCCTCTGAGCGTCTCCTTGATGGTGCGCTCGACATTTGCGAACCAGGGATAGCCGAGGAAAAGCTCGTCGCCGCCGGTACCCGAAAGTGACACGGTGACATGCTGCGCAGCCGCGTGCGATACGAAATAACTATTCAGCCCGTCTACCGAAGGTTGATCCAGCCCTTGCACGAAATTCCGAAGATGATCGACCATGTCGCTGGCGGCGATTTCGACGCGGCTATGATCCGTTTCAAGAAGTTTGGCTATCTGTGCGGCCTCATGACTTTCGTCAGTGGCATCGGCGCCTGGCTCAAACCCCACGGAGAAGGTTTTGATGTGGCCACCGGCTTCACGCGACATGAGTGCAACGATTAGCGATGAATCCACCCCGCCTGACAAAAACGCGCCAACTGGAACGTCTGCAACCATTTGCTGGCGCACGGATTGGCGCATAAGGTCCGCAAATTGGTCCACTTGTTCTTGATAGGGTCGGCTACGAAGTCCGGCCACGCGGTCGAGACCGTAGGACCAATAGCGCTTTATCACGATTCCATCGGTATCGATGCGCATCAGGTGCGCTGCCGGAAGAGATTTGACTCCAGAAACTAACGTTGCAGGCTGATAAATGGAACCTAGGCTCAACAACTGCTGCAGCGCTTGGTGATCGACAGCACGTCGGACCTTTCCGCTCGCGAGAATTCCCTTCAACTCGGAGGCAAAAACGAGTCCGTCGCCGGTTTCGGTGTAGAGGAGCGGCTTGATGCCGAACTGGTCGCGCGCCAGCAGAAGCGCGTCGCGCCCCTCGCGTCGGTCATAGATAGCAAGCGCGAAAATACCGCGCAGCCTCGCTAGGAATCCTTCACCGAACTCCTGATAGAGCTTTAACACCACTTCCGTGTCAGAATTGGTCTGGAAGGTGTAGCCGCGCGCTTCAAGTACTGCTCGCTCACTTCTAAAATTGTAGATCTCGCCATTGTATACAATGACAACGCGCCCGTCTTCAGAGGCCATCGGCTGATGGCCACCGCTGGACGTATCAATAATCGCAAGCCGTGCCTGCGCAATTATGACTTTATCATCAGCAAACAAGCCGTTGTCGTCAGGTCCGCGATGCCGCATTGCTCCGATCATCGATTGAACCGCGGCCCGGTTTGCGGCCTGGAAACTTCCGGCTATCCCACACATCAAATTATCCCAGTTCTGAGCCGATGAAATCGCTTTTTAAGTTCACCAATCCTGGAAACAAGGCGGTGGTACTCGCTTCAACAATAATGGAGTCACCGATGAAGTGAACCATGGTGAAGTGATCGGGCTGATCGATATCTCCCATGTTCTCGGCAATGCCGACATTTAGGAAATACGATCCGCTATTGAATGCAGCGTGAATCGAAATCAGGAAGTCTTTGGTTTCTCCGCTGTTTATCGTTTCCACAATCCCGCCGACGGATGTTGAATAACCATATATTTGAACACCCGATTGCGTTCGGATGTCGTAGCCAACCGAAAGCGATGCGATAGTCTCGTTTCCGGTAACTGTGATCTTCAGCACGTACTCTCTGCCATCGACGAGACGATTCGTAACCTCGCCCGTTTCTCGGTCGAAAATCATCGCACGTTGAATCTCGGCGCGCAGGTTACCGCTCGAGGAACCGTTGCCAATCTGTAGTTGTGGCGCTTCAGAACCGTTCAGGCTTGCCATTTCCTCATGGACCATTTGCTCATAAAGATAGCCAACACTGCGGGGGTCACCCGTTGCAGCAACCGTGCCTTTACTCAGCAAGATTGCCTTGTCGCATAGGTCATAAATCTGCTGCAGACTGTGAGTCACGAAGAGCACGGTCGCGCCACTTCGGGCGATCTCGCGCATGCGCGCATAGCTCTTGGCATTGAAGATCATGTCGCCGGTCGATAGAGCCTCGTCCACGATTAAAATATCGGGCTCGACACTGACGGCAATGCTGAAAGCGAGGCGGGCGACCATGCCGCTCGAATACTCCTTGCAGGGCGACTCGATGAACTCCTGCAACCCGCTAAACGCGATGATCTCATCGGTCTTAGCGGAAATCTCCTGATGGGTCATGCCAAGACATAGGCCACCCAATAGAATATTCTCGCGCCCGCTCAGATCCATGTTGAAGCCAGTGCCGAGCACCATGATGGCTGAGACACGGCCACGCACATCAACCGTTCCGATGCTGTGGTCAAGTGTGCCGGCTATGATACGCAGCAAGGTCGTCTTACCGGCCCCATTTCGCCCGATAATCCCAACGACCTCGCCGCGGTGCACTTCGAAGTCAATGTCCTTCAACGCCCAATGCTCGCGATGGCGCGTCCTTCGGGTCACGAGTTCGCGCAGCACGTCTGATGGACGGTTGTACATGCGATACATCTTGCCAAGTCCGCTGACCTGGATAGCGACGTCCTTTTTCTCGCTCACAGGTAGCTCCCGAAGTGCGGTTTCAGTCGTGCGAAGATCTTAGCGCCGATTATCAAGGAGAAAAGGCCCACGCCGGTTGCAAGCAACCAGACCAGCCAACTGCTCACGCCGCCATAGTAGGCGGCATCATGGAAGGTTTCGATGAAGAGGGTTACGGGGTTGAGGTAAAGTAGTGGCCTAAGCCTCGTCGGAACCCAATCCATGAAATAGAAGATCGGGGCGATATAGACGCCGACCAGCGAATACATCTGAACGACTTCTTTGATGTCGCGCAGGAACACACCGATGGCAGACAACGTGAACGCGACCCCGAATAGAAACAGATACAGCGGTATGGCGGCCACCGGGTAAAGCAGGAGCCCCAATGACATGCGTCCGGTTGCTAGCGCATAGATTAATAGCCCTGAGAAGCCGATCAGAAAAGTCGGCAAGGTCGCAATAACCATCTTGACCGGAAGGATTTCTACAGGAAAAACTACCTGCTTGACCAAGGAAGCTTGGTGAGAAATGATCGAGGAGCTGCGACCCAACACATCCGCGATGACTAGCCAGGGAATGAGCCCGGAGATCATATATAGAGTGTGGTCGCCAGGTATCTGCAAAGTCTCATCCACTTTGACCCTGAAAACAACGGCAAAAATGAAGATAAAGACCAAAACAGTCATGACGGGATGGATGACGGCCCATACGGATCCTAGCATTTGGCCGGCATAGCGGTCCGAGATGTCGCGACGCGCCATTTCCAGAAGCAGCCGGCGATTCTTTCCAATGCTCTGGAAGAGAAACGCTGTCGCGGAAGTGTTGGACATGAATCAGCTTTCCGATGTTTTACGACGTTCGCGAGACATGGCGGCAATCGTTTCGTAGAATGTAAGGGCTCGTGCTTTCACGTGCTGCCTGTCTGCCATTTGCCGCACCCGCACAAGATTGTTCGCCGCCATGTGATCAACGAGCTGATCATCCGTCATAAGACGGACAAGTGCTTCGCCGATTTCATCCGGATAGAGGTTTCGGGCAAATAGCACGTTCTCCTCCGCATTTACAACTGGTGCAATGGTGTCAAGTGGGGATACCAGCGGTGCAGCTCCCAACGCCATGGCCTCCATCATGGTGTTTGGAATGCCATCACTGAGGGAAGGGGCTAGCATAACGCGAGCGGATGCGATCCGCTTGAGTGTTTCGTCCCGCGACAACCGTCCTGCCGTAGGACAATGCACCTTGATGTGCTGCGGCAGCATCTTCTCGTACCAAATCTTGATATCGGGCTGAACCATCCAAATCATCTCGATGCGGCACGGCTGGATTCGTTCCCAGACATTGACGATCGCTTCGAAGACGGGCATCGCCTTTGCCGTATAGGTTTCGTATGCCTTTGGCCACAGGATCACTCTCTCGCGCTGCGAGGGAGGAAGTGTCCACATGCTTTGAAGCTGATCGACATCCATGCCTCCTGCGCCCGATACAACGCCCATCCCGGGCTTCGAAAGTTTTTCGGAGGTAAGTCCGGCAGTTAGCGCGTAATCGTAATTTGGTTGGTTATCGGCAATGAAGTGATCGCAGGTGCGCAACACTTCTTCGATCAGTTCTAGATATTCCGGCTGGTAACGCTGAAGCGCAAGATCCGGACCGCCGCGGGCCTGGGCGACCCAGCGTCCAATCCGTTCTAAGCCATATTGCTTTCGAGTGCGCAGATATAAATAGCTCGCGGAATCAAAGCCCAAAGTGTGAATTATGTCAGGCTTCCAACCCCGAATGACCTCTGCAAGAGCGGCCTCGACGGTTGCCGGCTGGTTGTTTCCACCAAACCGTTCGGCAAGTTTCACGCCGCTTCGCACAAGGCGAGCGACCCGCGGCCGTGCGGAGAGAACACCGCGATCGAGAGCGCTGCGTGCCGTAATTGCGAGGCCCATCAAAGTACTGTCGGCAGAAGGGAAAACTCGCTTTCGGTTGTGCCTACTCTGGCGCGCAGACGGGACGGTGACATACGTCTTGACTTCAAAATCATCCGGCGGCTCGGCTGAGGGGAGAGCGAAAAGTCGGACATTGAAGCACGCATCCGCCAAAAGGTTGATCCAAGAGTGCGTGTGGGAGCTTTCAGGGAATCCCACGAAAAGGATTCTCGGCTCGCCTGGAAAGCGATCAGCGTCAAACGTCTCCATGATCAAATCTGCTCATGGTCGCTATCCTGGGTCTGCTCCAGCTTATGGCTCGACCCTTGCGGTTGAGCTGAAGCGCCCAGCAGTCGCCTTTCGTTGTCGAGCACCAACATGTCGACCTGCTTCGCAATTCGGCTCAAGGCGATTTCGATGTCGCGAACCGATTGTTCTGTTTTCAGCTGTCGGTTCGCAATTGCGGCGAGCCATCCGGCTTCGCGCAAATGTTGCTCAGACAGCATCTGCTTAGTTGCGCTAGCCTCACCCTCGATACGATGCAACAGTGAACTGAGAGCTGTTACGCCAAAGGCGTCTCGGATCGCGGTTGTGAAGGACTTCATGATCGATCTCATCGGGGACCCGCAGACGTGGCAGAAACAAGTATTGTGTGACCAGCTACGTTCTCTAGCCACCGTATCCCAGCAGCCCTCATTGCGGCTGCTGCGAAACCTGAGCGCTCGTTGACGCCTTGAAGGCCGCGCGACCGGGCTAAAGGATCGAAAATGAGAGCGGGCCAGATCGGATCATCCCATACAACCGGCAGGTAGGAGTCCCAAAGATAATCGGGTAGGGGCTCCAAGCGAATGGTCGAGACATCGAGTCCGTGCCTCCCGAGCAGTGCTCGGAAGGCGCGTTCTGTCCAGCGTGTCGTATGATGGGGGGGCACCTCAGTCAATGCGCGCGGGAATGCCTTGATCGGCCCTTCGGCATTTGGTGTGGTAATTACCAAAACACCGCCGGGTCGAAGGAGTGGCAGGAAGGCTTCGACAAAAACGACTGGGTCTGCAACATGTTCAAGAACCTGCATCATGCAGATTGCGTCATACAGCAATGGCGCGCCATCCGCATTAGCGAAATCAGCCGAATCTACAGGCAGGGTCCCGTACCCCTTCCTCGCAATATCGACCAACAATTCTTCGTTCAACTCGTAGCCTGATAGAGATGTTCCCGGCAATTTCTTCTTGAGGTAGTCGAGAAACAGGCCCGAGCCGCAGCCGACATCTAGGACAGACTTGGCGCCGGTCTTTTCAATCTCGGTAGCGGCGGCATCAAATTCCCACTTGTCGTTATTGTAGTAGTCGACAGCAGCTATCGCCTGATAGAAATTCGCTGTACCGGCAGTAATTGGCAGGAACTGACCGAAACCGCACGCATTGCACTGGTACAAGGTGACGTTGCAGTCCTGAACCGAGCGGTAGTCATCCCAAACTTCAGGCTTCAGTTTCTTCGGCAGGACTGCCTGCCATTGATTGAGGACATCGGGCAGCCGAACAGAGACGTCAGATGGCTCCATCGTAGCAGAGTTGCATATCGGACAAGTGCTCACCCCTTCGCTCCCGATGCCGCTCCTGGCTTGACCCGCATCCAAAAGGCACTCGGCTCCGACATTGGGTAATCCTGACGCATGCGTTGGAACTCCGGGAACACCGCCAACATCCTTTCGGGATGATTGATCATCATGTAGTTGCCGGGCCAGACAATCTCGAAACGATCATTATAGGTCAGGAACGCTTGAAGCAAATACTGCTCGTTCCAGTACAGCTGGTTCTCGAAATATACCCGAGGGTAAGGTTTCGGCATACTAATGTCGTGGACATGGATCAAAACCCCCGGCTTCAGTCGAGGCAGGATTTCAAGGAATTCGTAGTGGACGTCGTTGCCGCTGCGGATCACATGGCTCGAATCGATGAACAGTATGTCGTTTTCTTCGAGTTCTTCAAAGTACGACACAGGCACGTCCTGAACGCGTTCGGCGATGAGTTCGTCTAGTCCTTTGTATCCGTTTTGAAACATCGGCCATGGATAGGGGTCGATCGAAGTCACTCTGGGCCTCGGCTCTCCCTCCCTCTCGTTCTTATCCGCTGCCGCAATCGACAATAAAGTGGAGTTGCCATTGCCAATCTCGACGATGCGCTTGGGCTTGAAGTGCCGAACAAGGCAGTAGAGGACATGCGCGTCCACTGCCATGTACCCACCATTGATCAGGTAGAATCCAGGAGGGTTGACTGGTCCTTCGATTGGAAAGCGGTCTCGGAATTCAGGTAGATATTTTGGACAAATGGTTTCCATGACTTCGAACGCCAAGGGCTCGTTCGGATCTATGCCGACCATCTCGGAAGGCTTCCCCCAAAACTCGTCTAGGCGGTCAGTATCGTCGGGGACGGGTAGATAGAAATGCTTCCGCAGCATGTGAAACCCATGACGATAGAAGATGTCATGGCAAGGATTTCCAGGCTGTTCGGACATACGCTTACCCAGCTCGTCAGCAAGGGTCTCCGTGGAGTAAGCGGATAGCCCTGCGGCAGGCTTCAGCAGGTTGCCGGCGGAATGCAGGCCTCTTCTCGCAGCTCTCAGGCCGGATCGAATTTTTGTTTTCATGTGGTTTGAAACGAACTGCATGGATCTACCAGCCATGAGCGTCGATCAGGCGTTCCCACAACGGAACAATCTGTTTGACGTCAAAGGCAACTGCGCGTTCATAACCCTTCTTTTGGAGTTGCTGGGCAAGGAGTGGACTGTCCATCAGTGATGATATGGCCTGCGCGAAGGCCCCCGCGGAAGCTTCCTCGACAAGCACACCATATTTTGAGGCATCTAATACATCGCGTGGACCGACAGGGCAATCCACCGCGACAACCGGCGTTCCACAAATCATCGCTTCGACAAGCACGAGGCCGAAAGATTCAAAATGGGACGTCAAAGTGAGTGCATCAGCAGCAGCGATCCAAGCTGCGGGATTCTCCTGCTCCCCCGCGAGTGTGATGTGGCCTGAAAGGCCAAGTTCGGCAATCCTTCTCTCCAAAGCAGCGCGGTGCCATCCATCTCCCACTAGGGCCAGCGAAAAGTCCCGCTTCATCTGCACCAGTTGGGCGCACGCTTGGAAAAGTAGTTCATGATTTTTCTGGGGATCGAGCCTTCCGACGTGGACAAGCCGGAATCCGGAAGATCTGCGCACCCATTCCTGGACAGCTGGCAAATGTTGGAACGATTGCTGGCGCACTCGCGAGCAATTGACAGGATTTGGCAAAACATCCACCAGCGTGTCGCTCACGTTAAATGCATCGACAAGGTCGTCTTTGCAGCCTGCAGACGGTACCGTCACCTTAATTGCCTTTTGGCATGCATTCCCAAGTAGCCATCTCTCTGACCGGATTCTTGTCGGGTCCTTGTAAATGTCATCGATGCATCGGCTTTCCATCGTATGGAGAGAAGCAATATAGGGAAACGAGGTTTCGCTCTGTGCCATCCATGCGGCCACGCAGGCTTCCTCCATGACAGTTATCATCACCGTATCATTTTGGAGCTTGCTGACCGACTTCTGCAAGTCTCGCGCCTGCGTTTGATGGTGTGAAATGGCTGGCATGAAATCCAGCAATCCTCCCGATTGGCTTGAAATGACAGGCGCAGGAGGTGTGTGGTGAACCACCCGGTGATGCCGAGCTGTCCGCCAAATACGGCGCAACATCTTGCCGACGGCTAGCTTTTCGCGTTGTTTTTTGTTGAGCAGGAGATGATAAACTTTCCGCGATAGGGAGACAACACGGCGAGTGTTTGCGATCTGAACCTCATTTGTGGAGGATTCTGCGGCTGGTGGCAAACCAATGCGATGAAACGGTATGTCCCGAGGTGCTGGCAGAGCACTATGTTCTTCGAACATGGTCCAGATTTCTGGCCGATAGCGGCTTCGGTCGAGGTTTTGAGCGATGTCGAGAACGACGCGCTCCGCACCTCCTCCCGAGAGAATGCGTTCGAGGAAAACCACTGGCTTCGCGCCGCTTGTGCCGTGATCCAGCGCGTGACAGATACTCTTTATCACCTCGTCTGAGCTGATATCGATATCCAGATCGACGGCGGAGCGTGAGCCAAGCCAGACATTGCGGTCTACTCCATGATCGTAGACAGCAAGATCGACGTCGCCAAGCCAAGGCAGCGTGTCCATATCGAACTTTGAGACTGCGATTATTGTAACGCCTTCGCTAACGGTCCAACTGGCCGCTTCGGTCGCGTTGGCCACAGTCAATATGACAGGGCGTAGCCCTTGGGACAAAAGTGTTTTGGCAGCAATGGTTATGGGAGCCGCTAGTCCAACGTGCCCTTTAGTCAATATGGCAATTCTCGCCTGATGCAGAACGTCGGTGCGGGAATCCCTGACCTCGACGCCGTCGAACTTTAATAGATAACTGGATAAGGAAGTGCTATCGGCTTTCTCATCCCCAATTCGCGATTGCCATTCATCAACAGCAACGTCTGTTGGCCTTGTCTGGTGATAGAGGAAGCGTTTTTCCGGCCTAGTTAGAGAGATTGCAAGCTGCTTCCACATCCAAGCCCAATTCGTGTCACCACGCTCGAAGGCCATTGCACGGACGCGATCGTCTGAAAGCTGTCGAACAGCTTGCCATCTACAAGAATCCGAATAGACCCACTCAAGAATGCGCATAATGAGTGCTTTCTGTGCGCCCATGCAATAGATGAAGGCGCTTGGGTCACACGCGACGTCGAAGGATGCTGATACGATCCTGAGAGCAACATCTTCACGTGTCAAATCTGCATAGGGTACCAATTCCGGAAATGGATGTTCGTTCAGGAACCGTATCGCAGCCTTGGCGGTGTCAAAGTAGCAGGCGGCCGGAAAAGTTTCCGAGCCCTGCTCTGCATGATTTCGGCTTATAACCGTCCATTCGGGAATGAATGTCCCTTTGTTCTTTTGCAAGATGCGAAGCCACTGATCGTAATCCTGCGCATAGCGAAGGTTGGGATCGAAAAAACCAACTTCGTCCCAGGCGCTTCGGTTTACGCAGATAGAGATCCCGCTTACGTAATTTCGATAAAATAGTGTGATAATTTGCAAGTCGTCATGCGGTACTGGTCCCCAGAGTTCACGCCTTTCGAGAGTGCCACTCGATTCTCTCAATAAGCTGAAGTAGGAGTAGAAAAAATTGGATTGCGGGTTTCTCTTGATCCAAGCGCGATTTACATCCAGTTTTCGAGGCTCGAATAGATCATCCGAACTCAGCCAGTGTATCCAGTCGCCGGTTGCGTGCTGAAGTCCAGTATTCAACGCCCGCGCAACGCCGCCGTTCACTTGGTGAATGCACTTTATACGTTTATCTCTTCTCGCAAAAGATTCGATGATTTCTCTCGTAGAGTCGGTAGAGCCGTCGTTGACCACGATAGCTTCCCAATCCTGGTCCGTCTGATTCAGGACACTCTCCAAAGCCGCGGCGATGTATTTGGCTTGGTTATACGTAGGAATGATAACTGAATGAAATGGCATAGCGCTTCAGTGTCTCCCAACCTTTTGCAATTCTCTCATAGACTTGGAGGTCCGACTCAGTATTGCGGCGATACTACCTGGAGTTCGGCATAACGGCCTAATATGAAGTTTGGATCCTTCCTAGAGACGCATGGGGAGATCTTCAAGTATTCTCGTACGACCAATGGCGGCGAAGCGCGCTCGGTCCTCAACTTAAATTCTGGTTTGGCGGTCCCCTGTAGCGAAATCCACCGCGTTGCATTCCGAGCACAAGCCTGCCCGAGTCGGTCGAAGTCGTGGTGGGCTCCGATCTCTAAGGGAATAAAATCATCCGTATCGTTCATGAGTTCGGCTGCAGCTGACATCTAAGTTGGCTTGAACTTATGAAATTACCTCTGTAACACCGTCATGGCGGTGCCAGCACGAAGGGCTGTGATCGGTGTTTGAGGAAATTTCCATGCATATTGTGATGATCGGCTCAGGCTTTGTCAGCCGTGTTTCGCGTGGGCGCCTCGCGGCTTTCGGTCATTTTATCGTCTCTAGCGAAAAGTCGGCCACCTAAGATTCGTGCGGTAGAATCAGGCCAAGTGCCGATCTTCGAGCCGGGTCTCGACACGACTACGCGGCTTCAGCTATTTCGCGGTGGGCAAGAAGATCACGGCAGAATCAAGAGCAGGCAGGACATCAGCATGCGGTACTTCATCACCGGAACAGCCGGTTTCATCGGCTTCCATCTCGCACGCCGGCTGCTGCAGGACGGCCACGAGGTCACCGGCTTCGATGGCATGACGCATTATTACAACATCAAGCTCAAGCATATGCGCAACGCAGCGCTTGCCCAGTTTCCGGCCTTCAAGCCGGTGACGGCGATGCTGGAGGATCGCGCCGCACTCGAACAGGCGGTCGCCACCGCCAAGCCCGACGTGATGATCCATCTCGCTGCCCAGGCCGGGGTGCGCTACAGCAACGAGAACCCGCAAGCCTATCTGAACTCGAACCTGATCGGCTCCTGGAACATCCTGGAGATCGCCAAGAACACCGGCGTTTCCCATCTGATGCTGGCCTCGACCTCCTCGATCTACGGCGCCAATCCGACCGTACCCTTCCACGAGACCGACCGCGCCGACGAGCCGCTCACCTTCTACGCCGCAACCAAGAAGTCGATGGAGCTGATGGCGCACAGCTACGCCCATCTCCACAAGATCCCGACCACCGCCTTCCGCTTCTTCACCGTCTACGGTCCCTGGGGCCGGCCGGATATGGCGCTCTTCAAGTTCGTGAAGAACATGCTGGAGGGCCAGCCGATCGAGATCTATGGCGAAGGCAAGATGAGCCGGGACTTCACCTATATCGACGATCTCGTGGAGGCCGTTGTGCGTCTCTCGGCCGTCGTTCCCGCCGAGAGCAATCGCGTCGCGTCCGAGAAGGTCGAGACCCTGTCGCACCAGGCGCCGTTCCGCATCGTCAACATCGGCGGCGGCCAGCCGATCAGCCTGCTCGACTTCGTAGAAACGGTGGAAAAAGCCCTCGGCCATCCGGCCAAGCGCGTCATGCTGCCGATGCAGCAAGGCGACGTGCCACGCACCTATGCCAGCCCCGATCTGCTGCAGGCGCTGACCGGCTATACGCCGGGCACGTCGCTCGAGCAGGGTGTGGCCGCTTTCGTGGAATGGTATCTCGAAGCGCGCGGCGAACTCGACACCGCCGCCTGTGACTAGGCACTGGAGCAGGCGGCGCGTCCACCCCCTGCGGAACCCGTTTGAAGGGAGACCATACCTCGTGTAAGACGAAATTGTGCCGAGAATACAGCGGCAGACAATACAATAAAGAGAAGACAATATGACGAAAGCCAGCTCACGGTGGCGCATCTCAGTTTTAGCAGGGATCACGATCTCGCTGATTTTTGTTTGCTACTCGTTGGCTAATCTGGACTGGAAGGTGTTCTCAACCTCCATCGTATCGGTAGATCCGCGCTTACTGGTGATTTTTATCCTGACGCTCTTGCTGACAATGGTTTTACGTGCCTGGCGGTGGCACGTTATAACCGGCCTTTCGCGGCAAGATTGGCATTCGGTTTGGCGAGCGTCTTGCATTGGCTACGGAGGCACGGCCATTTTTCCAGCTCGCGCGGGAGAGGTCATGCGCGTCATTCATCTTCAGCGGACATCAAGCGCATCTACAGGCCTTGCTGTTGGAAGCTCCATCGTCGACCGGCTGGTAGACGCAGTAGCTCTCTGCGTCCTTGTCGGTCTGGGACTTGTAATTTTCGTTTCCGATACTGCGGTTGAGCGCCATTTCTTCGTCGTTGCGGGCGTCCTCGTCATTTCTGGCATTGCGACGATGGCGTTTTTGCTCGGCGGGGATAGATCTAGGGCAGTCCTTGCTAGGTTAAACAGATGTGGGGCTACAGGCTCTCGCGTAGCTGGGTGGCTAAGCCAAGCCTTCTCTGAGTTGCAGAGCCTGCGAAACTGGAGAGTTGTTTCTGCGATAACAGCTTTGCAAATCGCGATAAGTCTTCTCGACGTCTTGGCTTGCTGGATACTTTTGTGGGCTTTTGGCTGGCCTTTACCAATAGCGGCAGCCTATGTGACTTTGATCTGCCTTGCCATGGTCTCAGCGCTTCCCTCAACGCCTGGCTACCTTGGCGTCTATCAGGTCGCCGCGATGGCCGCGCTCCATGAGTTTGGCCTTGCTCGATCGGAAGCGTTGGCGTACGGAACACTACTTCAAGCTTGCAATTTTGGTTTGTTTCTCGCGGCGGGAAGCTGGGCCTATTTGACGACAAGGCGTTAACCCTCGATAAGCGTGTTGAAGATTCCTGAGAAACTTTATCGTGGTGAAGAAAATGGACACGTCTAGCAGGACCCGACCTGAGAATCAGCTTGCAATCGATGGCGGCGTACCGGTTCGTGAAACGTTGTTACCTTATGGTAAGCAGCTAGTGGATGAGGAAGACAGGAGAGCTGTGGATGCGGTTCTCAGAGGCGACTGGCTGACCACCGGGCCTCATGTCAAGGCGTTCGAAGACGCAATAACGGACTTCACCGGTGCTAGACATGGCGTGGCTGTATCGACCGGCACTGCTGCGCTTCACGCCGCCCTTCATGCCGTCGGTTTAGGGCCGGGCGACGAAGTAATCGTGCCCGCAATTTCGTTTGTCGCGACCGCGAACTGCGTTCTCTATATGGGCGCAAAGCCGGTTTTTGCTGATCTTCAACGTGAAACCTTGAATATCAGTCCAATGGAAATTCAGAAGAAAATCACCTCAAAGACACGGGCTATCATTGCCGTTGACTTCGCCGGTCATCCCTGTGACCACGACGCCATTCGTACGATTGCCAAGCAGCACGACTTAATAGTTGTCTCGGATGCCGCGCATTCTCTAGGAGCGACATACAAAGGGCGAAGCGTAGGGGTGCTGCAAGACCTCACGGCGTTGAGCTTCCATCCAGTAAAGCACATAACCACCGGTGAGGGCGGAATGGTGCTGACTGGTGATTCTGAGATTGATAAACGGCTTCGCTCGTTCCGACATCACGGGATCGACCTTGATTTTCACAAGCGCAACCTTGGGCAAACCTGGCAATATGACATCGTAACCCTTGGTTTCAATTACAGGATCCCAGACATTAACTGCGCGCTGGGAACCGCGCAAATGAAGAAACTTCCGAGCTGGCTCAAGCGTCGACGGGAAATCGCGGCCGCTTTTTCGAATGCTCTCGGCGATCTCGATGTAATTGAAATCCCTACAGAGCAAAGCGGCTGCGATTCAGCTTGGCATCTTTATGTCGTTAGGCTGAATCTTGATAGGCTGACTGTAGGAAGGAAGGAGGTTTTTGCCGCACTCCGAGCCGAGAACATTGGTGTTAACGTTCACTATATTCCGATCCCTTGGATGAGCTACTATAACTCTCTAGGCTATCGTCGCGGCGACTGGCCAGTTGCCGAAGCTGAATATGAAAGAATGATCAGCCTTCCAATTTTCCCCGCCATGACAGACGAAGACGTTGGAGACGTCATCAACGCCGTGAAGAAAATCGCAAACGCTTACCGATTGCGGGAAAATACCTGAAATGGATATTCGCCGCGTCGAGGCTGGGGACAGTGACGAGATCCTCCGTTGGCGCAACGATAACGTCACCAGGGCAATGTCGTTGGACTCTGAGCTGGTGGATGTGGAGCAGCATAAAATGTGGTTTGCTCGTCTCCTAAACGACCCGAGAAGAATTGGCGTGGTTGGATCGTTGAACGGAAGGGCCGTAGGTTGGGTCCGGTTTGACCCGCTAGAAAGCCATAACGAGTTTTTGGTGAGTATTTCCGTTGCGCCTGAATCGCGCGCTAACGGAATGGGCTCGCAGCTTCTCGGCTTAGCACTACAGCAGCTACGGACATCATCGAGCAACCCTGTAGTCTATGCCAAGGTGAAGGCTTCCAACGTCAGCAGCATTAGAATATTTCAGAAGCACGGCTTCGAAAAGTCTGAAGAAGTTGGCTTGCTGCACACGCTGGTCCTGTCCAGCTAGAAGCGTGAGAGGAGAGTATCAGCAATGACGGATGGGGTTGGCGGAGAACCGATCGGTAAGTATTTTAGGAACGGCTCTTTCATTGTTAAAGGCCTTCTCAGCTACCTTGCGTACGTGTCTATCTTCCCACCGTCGCTGGCCGCTCGCATTCATAAGTGGCGGGGGGTGAAGTTTGTCGACCACAAGACCGTTTATATCGCGCCAAACGTCTTGATAGACAGCACTTTCCCAGAAAGCGTGTTCATCCAAAATCACGTCTACATTACGCGCGGTGCCAAAATAATTGCTCACACTACGTTCACCAGACCTACCCAGGCGATTACCGGCGTCGAATTCAACTTGGGTGACGTAGTGCTTGAAGAAGGGTGCTACATCGGGGTCAACGCTGTGGTCCTGCCGTCGGTTACTGTAGGAAAATGTGCAATTGTTGGTGCTGGTGCGGTTGTAACGAAGGACGTCCCCCCTTATGCAATTGTCGGCGGGAGTCCGGCGCGCCAGATTGGCGATGTTAGGCATCTGAGAGATAAGATGAACGCAGGCTCGAAGCAGCAATGAATAACGTCACCACAGCACCCAAGGTACTAGTTATCGTGCCAGCCTTCAATGAGGAGAAGAACCTACCGGCGCTTCTTGATAGGTTGCTCAAGCTAGACAGAACAGTGGTTGTTGTGAACGATTGTTCTGGCGACTCCACTGTCGATTGTGCGCGGGCGATGGGTGTGCCGGTACTGGATCTTCCTGCCAATCTGGGCATAGGAGGAGCTGTACAGACCGGGTTCAAATACGCGGTCGCGAACAACTTCGATATCGCAGTCCAGATTGACGGCGATGGACAGCACGACCCCGCTTGGATCGATACCGTTATTTTGCCGTTGGTCCAAGGACAGGTGGACTGCGCCATTGGCTCGCGTTATGTGCCTGACGCTCCAGATCGTGACTATCGTACGCCGTTGGCCCGACGAATCGGAATGCGCTTCTCAACTGCCATTCTTGAGTTCGCAACCGGCTTGAGGATACATGATACGACCTCGGGATTTAGAGCTCTCAATCGTCCCGCATTTGAATTTTTCTCGCAATCATACCCGGTTGATCATCCAGAAGCAGAAGCTCTATTGGTGCTCCACCGCAAGGGATTTCGAATTCAAGAAGTGCCGATAAAAATGCTCGGGCGCATGCATGGGAGTTCTTTGTTCAATCTCACCAGGTCTGCACTCTACCCTCTGAGAGTTATTGTTGGTTTTGTAGGCATCATCTTTGCGGGTAAAACTAAATGAGCAGTCATATCAGCCCAGCAATATTTGGTTTTGCGCTTCTTTTCCTTGTCTTCGCGTACACCATCCATCTCGTCCGATCAGGCAGGATCTCTGCGCACTTGGCGGTAACTTGGATTGCCACAGAACTTTTGCTAATGCTAGTAATGGGGATTAGCAGTCTTCGATCGTTCACGAGAACGGTGCTAGGAGATGAGGGCGCGCCTTATAGTCTCATTCTGTTGGGCGTCCTTTGGGTTATATTCTTAATGCTCGAAAGTCTCTCCCGTATTTCGCTTCTGACCGGCAAGCTGAAGAGTTTGACTCAAGAGCATGCTCTGTTGAAAGAGCGTGTAGAGCGCATGGAACGATCAAGAAGCCAGGAACCTAATGCTTAGGCGCTTTAGCGGCTTTGATATCACCGCGATTTTACTGCTGCTTTGGCTGGTGGCGTGCACGGTCCTGTTTGTTATCGACTGTGAATTCCCGACGGTCCTTCAGCCGTTTTTCACTCGCCCGATGCTGCCGAGCGAGGACGTGATATGATGGCTGTCATAATTGTCGTTTTTTATACGCTGGCGTGTGTCGGAGCCGGAGCACTTTGCATTCGCCTATTTCTTGGCACAGGTGAGGGCGGCAGCATAAGCTTGCGATTCGGCGTTGGTTCAACCATGCTTTCGGCTTGCTGGATCCCCGTAGCATTGGCCGGCATGCTTACGCCGGTAATTGTCTGGGCGGCAATCTCGCTATTTGGACTGTACGCAATTATCTATCGGAGACAC
Source organism: Hyphomicrobiales bacterium (assembly GCA_900467745.1). Taxonomy (GTDB): domain Bacteria; phylum Pseudomonadota; class Alphaproteobacteria; order Rhizobiales; family Rhizobiaceae; genus Rhizobium. The sequence goes on along the minus strand of UBQW01000054.1, from coordinate 2,257 downwards.
TCCGGTCATGAACTCACCGGACGCTTTGATCTGAAGTCAATCCTCTTCTGGGCGTTAGTATCTATCTGTATCGCGGTGATGATCTGGCATGGTCTCCTCGCTTTCTACCGCCCGCCCTTTGGTGACGCAGATGCGTTCTACATGACGTATCCGAAGATAATCGCCGCGACCCGGCAACTTTCAGCGATGGGGTTCACCTATCACGATTTCTCCGCGGTGGGACTGTCCGGCGAACTCCACTTTGCGGCCCTGATGGTTATTTCCACACCTGCCGCCGCGAAGTTGTTTGCTTGGGTTTCGGGAGTCGGGATCGTTTTAGTATTGACCGAGATGACTGGGAAGTTAGGTGGCGATCGCTATGCGAAGCTTGTCGTCGCAGCGGCACTGATAACGTCAACGACGTTTACCGACTATCTTTCCGACGGCAAAACGGAGCTTTTCGCAGCACTGAGCGCATTGACTGTCGTAGCATTGATTCTCGCGCGGCCATTGTCAGCTCTTCCAGCAAAGGGAGTGTTCTTTCTCGGGATCATGACGGGAATTGCTGCGTACAGCAAATTCTCGTTCATAATTTGCGTCGTGCCGACGGTATTCGCACTCGCATACTTTAGCTGTTTCGGCTTTGCGAAAGGGAGACCTTTAAAGCAGTTCGCTAGTGAACTGCTCGCTGCAGGTCTAGGGTTTGGGATCGGGCTGCTCCCACACCTAATCAAAAATTGGGTGCTTTTTGGGAATGCTGCAGCGCCCTTCCTAGGAATGAAAAAAAACTGGGCTGATCAAGCGCACTGGTTCTCTTCAATCGATACCGCCTGGATTGTCGGCACTTTACCAGCTTCGCTAGTTTTTGGACAGTATCCGCTGATGGGAGGGACAATCTCGCTGATCTGGCTCATGTCCTTGCCGTTCATTGCGTTCGCTCTTGTAAGTCCGGGTAGTCTAAAGACGCCTTCGGTCCAACTTAGCCTTTGCACGGCGTTTGGCCTGGTTTGCTGGTTGTTGGTGAAACCTTCTGTTTTCGCGCCCCGGTACTTCCTTCCTAACCTGTTGCTGCTCATGATCCTGCCTTCGATAGGAGTCGAGCGATATATGAAGTCGCCCGCCCGCAGCAAAGGAGTGGTCGGGTTATTTGGGATCCTCTCCGGAGCCATCGTCCTTACTTCGGTGTCGAGGCCCCCGGCGGGAGTTTGGAGCGCAAAACCTTCAAACCTCTATTACTACGTGACCAACGGCCAGCCGATGTGCGGACTATCCATCTCTGACTACTGCTCGATCTTCGATGAGCTGAACGGTGAGATATCCTCCCACAAGCGTCTTTTTGTGCTGGGTTACTACACCTACTGGCTCAGCGAAGATATTCTTGGTCGACTGAATACTGATGATGAGTATCAAGATATGAAGTCATTGCCACCAAACGTCTGGCAAACTCTTGCGGACCAAGGCTTCGCTGCAGTCGCCGTTCAAACAGCTACCCACAGCCGATATCTAGCTTTCCTTCGACAATCCACCGTGCCCGAGGGCTTGGAGGTCGTGGAGGAATTCCGAGACTCGAACATGCCAGTTTTCTTTATCCGATCAAAATGAAAGACGGAGTTTACCGACAGCGGGCGTGCTAGGATATTGTAAGTGCACAAGCGACTTGATTCTGATGTGTATTTCTCCGCATGCGAACGAAATTGACGGTTTTCTGCATCCAGTCTCTTGTTCACTGCCCAAACCCCTCCTGTAATCGTTTTGGTTCCTTTTCACGGCTGCTGGTAGCAACAGAAACGGCCAGACTGGCAGTTCACAGACACACTAGACTGGCCGCGCTTCAATCGCCGCCTTGGGAAAGAAGTCGCGGACTTGGTTGTGCAATCGATATAGTTGATCGCAAGACGCGTCGTGGATCGATCTGGGTTTGATGTCGGTATGTGTCGAGGTGAACACTGTTTTCGCCTGTCACCGCCATTTCGAGGCCAGCGCCACCGCGTCCTGCCCCGGCTTTTTGTCCTGCCAGGCTCGCGCCGGCTGCAACGGCTATGCCGTCCTACTCTTCGTTTCGGCCCTGCGGGTGCCAGCCGCCGCTCTTAGCCCGGCTTTCGGACCGCCGTAGCAGGTCGTGATGGTCGCGACCTCGAATGGAGGCCGACATGACAAGAGAGCACATCAACCAGCGATTCGATATCTACAGCCGTATCACCGACGAGATCATCGCCGAACTCGACCGCGGCGTGCGCCCCTGGACCCAGCCATGGCAAAGCGCCTTGCCATCACAGAC
>UBQW01000051.1 GCA_900467745.1 Hyphomicrobiales bacterium | reverse complement strand
TCTTTCATGCCACCTCCTGTTGGATCCATAAGGCCCGGCCTGGTCGTGTAACCCCAAACCGAAACATACGGCACCACCGAGTTGTGCGTGGCTTGGCCCATCCGTTACAAAATAAGCCGCGTTATGTTAAGACGTTTGAGGACCGGAAGCGGGGACCGATGCGAAAATGCTAAAAACCGATACCCGGCAGGCCAACTGGCGGCGTGCCAACCCCGGCAAATACGAGGCCCACCTTGCTGTGCAGCGTGCGGTCAAAGCAGGGGAAATCGAGAAGGCAACTTGCGAGGTCTGCGGCGTTGAGACTGTCGACGCGCATCATGACCAATACGATGAGCCTCTGAACGTCCGATGGTTATGCAGACGCCATCACACCCGGCTTCACCACTACGGCGAGGACATGTTCCCAATCAGAAGTTCGATCTGACGGAGTAGCTTTGGTAGTGCAGTGAAGAGGATCTTACTGGGAGACGCGCGTGAAAACAGCTATCATCTTCGACTGCGAGTTCCTTTGCATCAAAGGCTCTCAGAGCCGTTTCTGGTGTGCGGCTATCGATCCCGACCCCGTCATTGCTCAGATTGGGGCGGTCAAGATTGGCCTTGAAGGGGAATTCCCTCTTCTTGAGACCTTCAAAGCTTACGTGACGCCGCACGATCGCCACGGAGCCCGGTATACAATCGACCCCTATTTCACGGATCTGACGGGCATCACCGAGGAAAAGATCACGCGACATGGCAAACCTTTGCAGACAGCGCTGGACGATCTTGAGCGATTTTCCGAAGGCGCAACCTTCTGGTCCTGGGGAAAAGATGAGCTGAACATGATCGCAATCAGCTGCTACGTTGGAGGCATTCAGCCGCCAATCCCCGCGCCCCGGTTTGATAACGCCGTAAAGCTTCTGCTTGCCGCTGGAATGCCTGTCGAGGATTTAGCGCGAACGCCCAGCAACAAGCTGGCCAATTATTACGGCCTTGAGCATCCGGAATTAGAGGGCCACGATGCGCTAGACGATGCACGTGCTGTCGCTTACACGCTTCAACATCTTCTTAGGTCCGGGAAGCTGCAGCCCTCCTCCTTTGGCAGCTAAGGTCAGAGAGGCGCCTTCCACTTCCCGCCAACTGAGATCATTCCAAACTGCCACCGCTGACCGCGGGCGTGCCTGGGCTGGCAACGGTGTGCCTTCTTGCGAACCTGCCCGGGGCGCAGCCGAGTCTTTTGCTGAAAGCAGTGCTGAAGGCGCTGGCGGATTCGTAGCCGATTTCATCCGCGATCCTGTCGAGCGACTTTGCGCCGCTCAGCAGTGCCTGCTTGGCAATGGCGATGCGCCAGCGCGCCAGATATTCAATCGGCGCGCAACCCATAACCTCGTTGAACCGCGCGGCGAAACCCGATCTCGACATGCCCGCTATTCCTGCAAGATCGGCTACCGTCCATCTTGCTCGAACGTCCACATGGATGGCACGCAGAACACGAGCCATGGCGGGATCTCGCAGACCGTTCAAAAGACCTGCCGAGGCTGCGTTGTTTCCGATAAAGTCCCATCTCAATGCCTCGACCAGCAGCGTCTCCAGCAAGCGCTGGATAATCAGTTCTTTGCCGGGGTGGTCGGCAGCGCACTCCTCGGACAGCAGTTCGATCACCCGGCCAAATCGCGTCCCGCGCCCAGCCGAAGCGGGAATATGAATTGCATCGGGCAGTAGCGCGAGCAGCAGCGGAGCGTTGACAGTCTCGATCGAGAAACTCCCGCCCAGCGCCACGAAATCGGGCTCTCCTTGTTGCTCGCCGTGGCGGACAGCTTCGGCCAGAGGTTTACAGCTCAAGAAGACGGGCCGCCCTACCACTACGCCGTTGGGCGTCATCATAATACCTCGACGCCTGCTGAACCGACTTGTGGCGCGACTGCTCCATTGCTTCTGGAAGGGGTATCCCGCGGTTGGCAGCCTCGGTCAGATAGCCCGACCGCAAACCATGCGCGGAAAACTCCCCACTGTCCAACCCGGCCATCTCCGCCCGCTGTTTGATAATCGCATTGATGGATTGCGGATCGAGCGCCCGCCTCGACACCGTTCCAGACCTGCCGATCGCCCGAAACACGCTCCCCCTGTCGATCTTCGCCGCCACCAGCCAGGCATTCAATGCCTCAACTGGTCGGCCGGTGAGATAGACGACGTCGTCCCGCTCGCCGGTCGTGGTCTTGGTGCGGCCGAGATGGATGGCCAAAGAGGGGAGGGGAGGGCCGTCAGGCACCTCGATCGGTGGCTCGTCGCTCAGCTGTTCGCGTCGCAGTCCGGCAATCTCGCTGCGCCGCCGGCCGCCGGAGGCAAACGCGACCATCAGGATGGCGCGATCCCTGACATCACGCAGGCTGTCGGTTGAGTAGGTGGCGAGAAGCTTTGCCAAAATATCGCCGGTCACGGCTTTCGCGCTCTTGCGGCGTCGGGTCCGGGGGACTGCGCGCACGGCCAGGCGGATGGCTGACTTGAGGGCAGGGGAGGCGAAGGCGCCGTCGAGGCCGCGCCATTTGGTCAGCGTCGACCAGTTCGCCAGCCGCCGGCGCACCGTTGATGGCGCGTGCGGACCGACGGATCTCAGAAACCCCTGGCGCCGAAGGTTCTCGTCGACATCAGCCGGCATGCCGTGATCGGCATCGGTCTCACGCCGCTGCGGATCCCAGAGGTGATGCGCGACGAATTTCAGGAGCAGCGCCTCGGGCGCCGGCCAGGGCAGGGAGCGTCCGGTGGCGGCCATGCCCCAGGCTTCGAGATAGGCGAGATCCGAAGTCAGGGCGCGCAGCGTATTGTCACCCATGCCCTGGTTAACGAGATGGCGCAGCGTCTCGACATCCTGGTCGGTCAAAAGTTCGGCCAGCTCGTCGCGACGCTCGATCGGCAGCACCGCGGCGATGGTGTCGAGCTCTTCGGCGCGCCGTTCGACTGCGGTCAGGGATTGTTTAGCTTTGGCCACAGGCGCTCCAAAAGGACGGTTTCGGCGGCCTCTGAGACCGTGATTTGCCCCGATTTTCCTCGATTTGCGCCGCGAAATCAACTACCATCGATAAACGATTGTTATCGATGGTTATACCATCAACGGGCCATCGTACCATGTGAGGAACCCAAACTTTTAGATAGAGTTCCTGTAAGACATCGTTTACCATGAAATCAATGGCTTACGATTTCGGCAGATTGGCAATCTCAAGTCTTTTGGAACCGGCGTTTCGCGCCGGCATCGCGCTTACGCGTCTCGACGAGCGCATCGCCCGCTCGCCGGTCGGTGCAGGCTTCATTGAAAGATCCCAATACACCGACGCGTGCGCGTCGCTGTGGATCGATGGGGAACTCGTCCATCTCGAGGACCTCGTCCTCCACGACGATGTCCGGGATATTCGCACACCCACCCATGAACTGACAATCGCCCGCGACGTTCTTCGTACCCGCCGACGCATTGCCGCCCAACTGCCCGGCTGGGGGCTGTCCGCCGACGGCATTCGCACCCTGCGAAAAACCGCAGAGATCACATCCGGCGACGCCGACGAGGGAGAGATGGCCGGCGGCATTCGGCGTGCGGACGCGTCATGTTCGGAAGGGGAGGGAGAGGATGACGACGTCGACAATCTTCCAAGGGTTGACTACGCCGCGATCGATGCTGTCCTGGCCCGGTCGGAAGCGGCGATCGAGGGCGCAAGGCGCGGCCGTGGCGGCGGCAAAGACAAAGATCCGATGATCTATGATCTCGACTGGGACGAGGACGCGCGGCTGGACGAATGGCGCGGCGTGTTGCGCCAAGCCGAAAACCTGCCGGCAATGCTTCAAGCGATCGTCGCCCTCGATGCCTGGAACGAGCTTTCCGTGCTGCAGCACGGGCCTTGGCTCGGCCGATTGTTTGCTGCCTCCATCCTGCGCCAGCGCGGCGTCACTTCAGGCGCCCATCTGGTAGCGATCAATCTTGGTCTGAAAACCATTCCGGTGGATCGGCGCCGGCATCGAGACCGGGAGACCCGTCTGCTGGCGATTGCCCACGGGCTGATCGCGGCCGCCGAAATCGGGCTGAAAGAACATGACCGGCTGACGCTGGCGAGAGCGATGATGGAGCGAAAACTGGAGGGGAGGCGGACGTCTTCGAAATTACCGGAGCTGGTCGAGCTCGTGATGGCAAAACCGCTTGTGTCGGCAAAAATGGTGGCAAAGATGCTGGATGTCACTCCGCAGGCGGCGCGCCGGATTGTTTCGGAACTTGGTCTGCGCGAGATTACGGGGAGAGGAAGGTTCCGGGCATGGGGTCATATCTGAGACGGAGTGGCGCTTTCCAGAGACAAGCCCTGTCACCCGCCTCGATGTAATCGAACACGGTGTAAGGCGGTTCAGCATAAGGTCCCGAAGAAAACAGCACTGCAACCCTATTAGGTTGTAGTAAAAATAACTGATAAACACTTTTTCGATAGGGTAGCCGGCAAATTGGCTTTGGAATTTTAAAATGGCATTTCAAATTTTAGCGCGAACCATACTCGAGCTTGGGGCAGAGCTGATAAGCTCAGACGGTGTCGCGTTATATGAACTGATTAAAAATGCGATCGATGCTGGCTCAAAAGATGTTGTAATTACGGTCAAAATTTCTTGCCTTCGCTCTCTGTTCGATACTCTAGTCGCTGCAACACAGAAGGAAGACGCAGACGCCGACGAGCTCAGAGCGCGCTTTGAGAAAGCAGCTCAACTTCCCAAGTTGCTCGCGATTGACGCAAAAGTCATTTCGGCTATCAGAGGTCGGCTTTCGGAGCTCACGGAGCCTCGGGAGGTTATCGACACCCTGTGGAATTGGTACGATGAAAACAACTACATCGAGGTGAGGGATTCCGGTGTTGGAATGAGCCTAGACGACCTTCAGGACGTCTATTTGACGATCGGCACACGTTCTAGACAGGACGTCAAACAGGGCCTTGAACCTGGCCAGAGAGCCCCGTTGGGCGAAAAAGGTGTCGGACGCCTCTCAACCATGCGTGTCGGTGAAAAACTCGTTGTACAGACGACAAAGTCCAACGAAACCTTTTTTAACTTGCTCGAAATCGACTGGAGTCTGTTCAGCCATGCCTCCAACGCCAGGCTTCATGAGGTCGAGGTTGAGGCTGTTCGAGGCAGGCGGAAACCGGATCCAAAGAATTGTGGAACGACTGTTACTATGAAACGGTTGCGAGCTGACTGGACCCTGGAAAAGGTCACGGCAATCGCAAATGAGGAATTTGCCAAGCTTGTTGACCCCTTTGAGGAAGGCGTGGTCAACGAGATCATACAGGTCTATTACGACACCACGCGGATCTACATTGACGAGATCGACCGGCGAATTCTGGATTTGGCGCATGGCCGGTGCGAGGCCAAATACGAGATCATTGAGGGGCGACCCCGGCTGACTGGTTCTGCAACCTACGGCCTGAGAGGGAAACGGCGAAATTTTGATCTTAACGTTGCGGAGTTGATCTCTGTGGTGCAGGCAGCCGGTCCGGAAACGCTCCTTTCCCTCGGCTCTTTTTCTATGGAAATGTACTGGTTCAATCGGCGGCTCCTGCATGCAGTGGGATCTCTGACGCGAAAGGATATTGCAACAGAGGTCGCGAAATGGTCAGGAGGCTTAATGCTCTTCCGCGATGGCTATCGTGTTAACCCCTACGGCGGGGGCAGCGACGATTGGCTTGAACTGGACAAGCGAGCGTTCGCATCAAAGGGTTTCAAGCTTAATCGCCAGCAAGTTTTGGGGCGAGTAAAAATCAGCTGGGAGAACCGCGCGTTAACCGATCAGACAAATCGCGAAGGTTTAACTGAGACACGCGAGAAGCAGGTTTTGGTAAAACTTTTGCAGCATGTACTGCTGACGGAATTCAAAGCGTTCCTCGATCGGGAAGACAAGGCGGCGCGTATTCAGGAGCGGACGACGCTCGAGAATATCGAGGAAAAGATCGAATCCTCCGAGGGAGACATTCGCAAGCAATTGCAGCAGATTGAGCGGCTGTTGCCGCCGGAGAATAAAGCGCTCGTCGCCAACGCTTTCATCATGCTGCGCGAGTTAACAGGTTATCTCAACGAAGCCAAGGCACTGAGTGACGAGGTCGCAAATGACCGCGCGCAGCTTGTTCATCTAGCCGGTATCGGACTGATGGTTGAGTTCGTGATGCACGAACTGTCGCGTACAGCTGCGTCTACGTTGTCAACCCTTCGTGATATCGATAGGTCCGACCTTAAGAAGCCTACCGCATCTGCAATCTCAGTCCTGTCAGACCAACTTATAACCATTGAAAAGCGGATCGCCAACCTCGACCCGGTCAGCGCGTCCAGACGCCAGAACAAGGAAAATTTCGATGTCGTTGAGGCACTGCACGACATTATCAACGGTCGCTCGGGTCAAATCGCCCGGCACGATATTGAAATCAAGGGTAGCGTTCTGGATGCCGGCCCGTGGAAGGTCAAAGCCGTAAAAGGCATGTTTATTCAGGTCATCGAGAATCTGTTGTCGAATTCTTTTTACTGGATGAAGCAACAAGAAAAACTGGAGGAGGGCTACCGCCAGGTTTTGACGATCGAGGTTGATCACAAAGACAAGTTTATAAGCATTACAGACAATGGCCCAGGCGTTCCGCCCGAAATCGCAAGCGAAATCTTCCAGCCGTTCGTGACGCGTCGGCCGGCGGGCGAAGGCCATGGACTTGGGCTCTACATCTCGCGCGAACTTTGCAATTACCACGGATGGGCGCTTGATATCGAGCGCACGGAAACGGTTCGTCCGAACCGTTTCAACACCTTTGTTTTGGACATGGGCTGACGATGATTTACACGAATGAATTGAAGCGGGTCTTTAAAGAGGCTGGCATTTCGAAGGTCGCCATCGTTGATGATGCTTTTGATGCAGTCGATATCAATTCGATAGAGCGGGCTGACTTCATCGCCGTTCGGACGGCGGTGCGTGAATTGGTCGCCGCTAATCCCAAGGACAAGATGATCAAACAGCTCGAGCTACATGTGGGGAAGAAGCATGCAGAAATTTTTTCCCAGCATGACGACCAGGATGTGATTGAGGCGTTGTGGCGCGTCTATGTCGGTGAAGAACCCGGAAGCGCCATGGCGGAGCTGCTGGCGCCGATTTTCCGCACGATCGGTGTAGACAAGAAAGACAAGTTAAGACCGCTGAAGATTTTGAAGCGGATGCTGGACCTTGAAGCGAAGGTCGATGTGAAAGAGCTGGACAGCACGACCGAGGCACGGCAGGTCGTGGACTATGATCTGATTTTTCTCGACTTTTATCTCGGCAACGAGGTTCCGAATTCACCAACCGAAACGCTTACCGAGAAAGCAAAAAACCAGGCACGTGAACGGTCAATCGCATTCTTGCGAGAGCTGGTTGAGCTTAGTCAAAAGCAGCCCAGCAAGCGGGTTCCCTTGGTCATGCTCATTTCGTCGATGGCCAAACCAGATGACCTTCCGGCGTTCAGAGCAGGCGCAAAGATGCTGGCAAGCAAAATGGCGTTCCTACCTAAAGAATATGCCGAAAAGAATGCGGCACGAATGCAGCACACCATCATTGGTCTTGCACAATTCCGCGGGCAGGCAGACGCACTCTGGAAATTCCTTGACGTCTGGAAGGATAGCGTCGATCACGCCGCCAGCGAGATGATGTCGTCGTTGCGCGAACTCGATTTAACCGATTATTCCTATATGCAGGAATATCGGTTGACGGCGGAACGAACGCCTCTATCCCAGTACATCAGTTCACTGTTTAGCGGCCGGCTGCTGGACATGGTCGAGCGAGAGATGGACAGGCGAAAGGCGTCGGCTCATCTGCGTGAACTAAATCTTCCCCAGGCAATACCTGGTCGCGTTTCTCCTACTCCCGCTATTACAGATCTTTACAGCTCTCTCACCACAAGTAGGATCCCGGTGGCGGAGGGAGATTTTCAGCCGAAGGCTTGGGCCGGCGATATCTTCATAGACCTCCAGACCTACAACGAGGCGTTTTCTACGAAGCACCCGGTGAAGAGACGGCGTAAGACGATGCCTAAGGTGTTGGCAGTCGTCACTCCCGCATGCGATCTGATTCCTGAGAGGTCAAAGGAAAACCCATTGCAGATGGTCACCATGGTCGGGGGGGATCTAATTCCACTTTCCGATAGCGACGCGGCGACGACCCACCTGCTGATGGTCAATCAAAAGCCCTATGTCATCAGGTGGAATACTAAATGGCCGTTCACCGTCGGCCTTGACAGCATGAAGACCAGCGAAGCTTTGGCTGGTCGATACAAATGGGCAGCCCGCCTCCGGGATTTGCATCACGCCGAGCTTCAACACATGCTGTTTGCCGATGTCGGCAGGGTTGGAGTGCCAGTTTCGCCCGTTATGTCGGAATATGTGGGGGTCACGGTATTTGCCAAGACAGGGCAGGGCCCAATGCCGAATGGCTTTGAGATCGTCGTAGATCATGGGAGCACGGCGCAGGCCGGTTGGACTTTTGCAACAAAAAAAGAGCGCGCATTCTGTCTGCGGGACGATATCGCATGGTCTGTGAGGGAGTGGGTTCAGCAAAAAAATCAGGATTCTCCGTCCAAAAAAACAGTAAAGTTGGTCGAGAAATCCGACATGGCTAAGTGGTTGAACGATATGCACCGGCCGATACTGTTTAAAAAAGATCAGCCCAAATCTTCTTCAACAACAGAAGGGACCATCTATCTTCGCGCGAAAAAGGTCGAAGATATCGATCTAACGAAATATTCGCAGGAGTTTGTCGTGGTTTTCCTTAAGCCGCTTGTTGAAGAGCCCGACCCAGGTGCCCTCTTCGATCTCAAGCCGGTAAACACGACCTTAGTAGCCTGAATGGCCTTGGCGCGTGATGAAGGTCAGGCAATCGGAGTGAGGTAGCGAGGGTGAGGGATGGCGGATCGCGATGATGGAGATTTGAGCGCGTTTCTCAGAAATTATGGCCTCAAGGAGTATGGTAGATTCGGGTTTTCGCGTGATGGAAAAAGGACTAAGTATACCGCGCTGGATCCAGCCACCGAAACTTTTCGCTGTGGCTGCGGAAAACCGGAGTGCTTTGCCGCTACAATGTCCCCATTTCGAGAACACATTGCGCGTCTTTACCGTGCAATCGCAACCTGTGATGCTCAAAATGTCCTCAAGAACGAAATTTGGCGCCGGGTCTTGTACTCGTTGCAAATGGCGGCGAGTATCGAGGATGTCCATGCCGATACCGCTTTTGTAGATGACACCGACAGTATAAGCTATTGCTCTCCGGCCGCTGACTTTGAGGCTGGCCAAACAGAAATGGCCAGTAAATACGCTGCCGCGGCCAGTATCTTCTCCTTCCTATGGACCGCGTACGAAATCGCAGTGCAAGCGTCTTTTCCCCATCTTCTTAAAGGCCTGCTGAGAGATGGCCGTATGGGTGAAAGAGGCAGGCGCCTTTTTGCAGAGTACGCAGAGCTTTTTCCCGACATTGAACACCTTGAGAGCGTTGCACTGCTCGCCGAACGCCTTTGCGAGAGAGGTAACCTTTTCGGTGAGAGGTTGGCCCGTATCCGAGCAAGGGAGCTTCAAAAAGGGATGACCTTTTCTGCAGAACTAGCCAGGGAGTTTCGTAATTTCGTTGTCCACGGTGAAGATGAGATACCACAACACGAGGCGTGGGGCGGGACCCCGGGGGAAGCCACGGCACGCATCCGTCGGTTTTACGCAATAGGTCGCCTGGTGCTTTTGCTGATACAAACCCATGCCTCCGCTGCGATCCTCACAGATACGGGGCCGATCGAACATGGCCTTGATGATGAATACGAGCCTCTCTTCTTAGAGCCCCGAGTTTTGTTCGAAAGACTTCACCTGTTACACAGCTAGCAAACGGCGTGCGCTAGTCGGATCCCGTCTGAGCGTGTATCGCTTGGACAACATCAGAAATAAATGCTTCTGATGCAAACGGTACCTGTGCGTACACGGTGCCTTGTTCACCTTCAGCGCGAATAATCATATGCCCCTTTCCGAGCAACCTTTCGGCGCCTCGCTCACCCAATGCTATCTCTGAGGTACCTTCAGAATCGACCCGCAATATTAAGCGGTTCCCAAGCTGCGACCGCAACTGCATTGGCATGACGTTTGCCTCCGGCCGCTGCGCCGCGAAAATCAAGTGAATGCCTGCAGCTCGCGCCTTTACCCCGAGCCTGCCGACCGTCGATGTAACGGCAGCGCGATAGTCGTCCGTCAACATCCATTCTGCAAACTCGTCGTGAATGATCCAGTAGGTGGGCAGGACATCCTCAGGTAAAGCTTTGCCGTTATAAGCGGTGATATTGGGGACACGCGCTTCCTTGAACAGCCGGTACCTGCGATCCATCTCCAGCACCATGTGCTCCAGCTGATCCACAGCTGTCTCTTGCCGATCGATAATTCCACCTTCCAGGTGGGGGAGGGCGTCAAAGGCGAAATAATCCACGCCTTGCTTCGGATCGATTAACACGATCTTTGCGTGTTTAGGGGCGTTTGTTGCCGCGATACCGAGGATTATAGATTGCATCAGTACCGATTTTCCCGATCCCGTGCTGCCAGCGATCAAGGTATGTGGCGCGTGGCGCTGGCTAGGGGACAGGTAGAAAAGCTCATTGTCGTCTTCCCGAACACCAATCACGATATTCTGGTTCCCTGTCGGCGATACGGACGGGTTCCACCGCTTCCAGAGCCTCTGAATATCGACAATTTGCCGTTCGGCTCTCGCGACATAGACCGCAATTGACCCTGGCTCTGGTCGTACCGAAATTATTTCCAGCCGATGTGTCGTCAAAAGCTCCGAGCGCTTTTTCAGTACCTGCTCAACGGTAAGATTAGCGCTTCCAGTGAACCGAAGGATCGCGGCGTTCGGTGTCAATTTCTGGTCAATGAGCTTCGCCTGCATTCCAAGTTGCTGCAAAGCGCTTCGCGCCTGCAAAGCGGTGTTGGATAACCATTGCTGTTCTTCCGCGGTCTCCGTCGGTTCGACATCTGTGTATCGCGCAATCACAGCTGCCACCGTCTGTGTCTCCAAGGCTGGTTCTATCACGTCAACGGGATCGGCAACATCGGGAGGGAAAATTGACATCAGTTTGGGCGTCGGGCGACCAAAGGCGCTGTCAGTCGGCGAGGACGGCGTGGCTTCGTGTCGAACGTCAGCGAATGGAGCCCTTGCAATTGCGTTAGGAGAATGTGCGACCGGTGGCTTGCCGTAAATGGGATCGATTGAGGTCAAGAGTTCGTCGACGCTAGAACCTTGCGAATACGCAGCTATAACGGCCTTGAGTTCAGCGCGACCAAAGATCATCTGTCGGCAGGCCGGAACGCCGCTGACATCGCTGAAGTCGGTAATGGAGGCGTTATCTAAAGCCGTCGGAACGAACACGTGACTGAACCCTACGACCTCTATCTTGGCTAAGCCATCGCGAACCCGTCGGCGCCACTCGATTAGCGGGACGGTGCTTGCAGCGGGTATTTGGATCCCATCCAAGAGCAGGTCGCCCAGACGAGAAAGCCACGACTCTCGGTCTAGACGGTTTGGCTCTGACACTGCATCCACGATCCGGCGTACGGTGTCACGCAGCTGTTTTTCAGATTCTTTGCGCTTTGGGGGAAATGAAACGGCGTCGACATACTTAGCTTCCGTGACCAGAATCCGCAGTGTGAGCGCATCATTCTCGTCCACTGCGGGAGAAAGGGCCAGGATGTCCGCCTGCGTTTCCTCCCGCGCTCCGAGCCAGCTCGCGTAGTCGTCCAAAAAATACCAGCCCACCAGCCGTTCAGTTTCAAGCGTCTGGCGAGCCAGGAATCGGCTAAGAACGACACCGATGAGTTCGCCAGCCGCCTCGCCGCGTTTTGCAGCGCGTAGGACGATGTCCCCGGAAATATCGTTTGCGTCGCCAATGAAGCGGTCTGCAAGTCGATCGACTTCATCGGCCGAGAGATCGAGTTGCAACTCTTCAAGCCGGCGCCTTACCATGGCGCGAAGCAGCGTGAGAGGAGCCCTCGACGAAATCACAACGTTGCGGCCCTGCGTCGCGGACTGCTTATAGCGGATCACCCGAACGCTTTGGTTTTGGAGTTGACGGCGATCAAGAAGTTCATCGTAATTGACGACCCACGCACCCAAGTCATGGGTTTCTTCGAAGATCCTTGCTGTGCGATCGTCCCGAAAATCAAGTTGGCGGACCGGAAGCAGGCGCTTTCCGTCCTGCAGATCTTCCGCATCCTTCAGGAATGCAGTTGTCGCGGCCAGGTACGCCCAGCCCTCCCGGCTTTGTACTGGAGAGCAAAGATAGACGCTCGATTTTAGGTCATCCATTGCGCCTGGCCGCCGGCGCGACCACCGTGCTGGAAGGAGGCTCGCAATGTCTGCCGGATCGGCTGACTCTCGGTACCATTCGACGGATGCGTGCCGGGAAATGACATCCTGACTGAAAACGATATCGTACGGCCGTCCGTCACGGGGATCTGGCGGCGGCGCTTGGTCTGCGATCACGCTAATGCGGAGCCTTGCCATGAAGTCTTGGGTAATTTCCGAAGCTGCAAGCACTTCGGCCGATCCGCTGGTGCTCGTCAAAATGGATCGGTAAATATCACGAAGTCGAGTTCCATCTGTGTGACGTAACATCACCTGGCATCGCATGTCCTCGTCGTCATTCAGTTCGCCCAGGCCCTCGACCAACTGCTGGGGGAGACGCGCTGAATCGCAGTTATAGAGAACGAGCGACATGTTCGCTCGCTCGTGAGGATGCAAATTGAGGTAGCGCTGGGTCAGATCCAGCAAGGTGTTCGTGCCAGCCTTTGCATCGTCATTCGTTTCTCCTCCGCCGACCCCATCGAGAACAGGTCGTTCATGAAGGGAATAGTCGCCTTGATGATCAGCCAGCGACAGGAGGTCGGGCTTTCGACCGCTCCAGGAGACGACGACCTCAGGGTAGAAAACGTGCCGCATATCTTCGGCGAGATCTCTGAAGAACAGCTTCGTGTCGCCTTCCAGGCCACCGGGCACGTCAATAATTTTGCGTACAACCTGTCGAACGAGGTGCGCTTTGCGCCAAACTGCCGCCAAGCGCAGTGGGTGCCACGGGGCAACGATAGCGGCTGCCGCCCCGTCTCCGACTGGTGCTTGTCCCAACTCCAAGAGAGGGCGCAACAGCAACTCTTTGTTGCGATCCCCAGGCGCCAAGGTTCGAACGAGATCAAGAAGCTCCGCATAGCTCGTCGCCTGATCGCGACACACCGGGTTAGAGGCGCCCTCGGTCCGGAACGCCCTAATCGCGTTTTGGTACTGCTCGCAAAAGATTTCGAATGCGGCAGACAGCGTTGTTGCCACGGCCGCGTCGATGAGCTCCTGGTCGACCGCCGCTTTGAGATTGGTTTTCCAATTCAGACGCAGGTCACGCTCACGCCTGTAGGTCGGGACGAGTGACCCTCGATCGCGGTCGTAGGCGGGAACGAGCGTTTTCACATCCGAGAGGTCGATCGAACCTGGCCGCCGACCGGCCATACCGGGTTCTCGGCCAGATCGAAGGGCCACAAACGCGTGCTCCGATAAGCGGTCCCAATCGTCCGTCAACTGTGATGAGATGACATCAGGTCGATACTTCCAAATCAACTGCGCAGATGCGGTTGACGTCCCTCCTTCAAAATCGGTGGTTTCAAGTTCCAGCTGAAACTTTAGCTGCAGCGCTGCTTTCGCAAAGGATCGGTTGACCGCCGATTTGTCTTTAGCGTCCTGCCAACCGCGTAATACCGAGGGATAGTCCATCAACGAACCAAATTCGATGATCACGTCCGGACCCAGCAACCGCTGCAAGCCAGCGTAGCGCAGCGAGAAGAAGAGGCCGGCTTCGGTGTTTAAGCTGCGAAGGTCTCGTTTCGTTAGCGAGTCGCATCGGATGGTGAGGATTCGGCCAACACCAACCATTGCACGCGCGTTAAGTGTGTCCATCATCATCGCAAGGCCTGCCAGGAAGTCTTCGGTTTCTACCGGGCGCCCGTAGATAAATTTGTCCCAGGAAGATTTGAGTTTGCGATCCTCCCTGATCTCATCGCGGTGGCTTTCGTAGAATTCGATATCTTCAGGCTCCGGGCTGCCGGTGGTTTTCCTCCGGGCGAGAAGCTCTAGATACTCATCATCTTCCTTGGAAAGGAGGTCCTGCGGACCTTCGGCGTAGAATCGCTGAGTGTCTTGTCCAAGGTTGGTTTTTTCTCTCGCCAGGCCCTCGAAGAGCGGCTTTACATGCTCCCAGAGGCAGTTCGCCAAGGCCTCCGAACTTGAGTTCCATGCGGGCCGGCTTTCTATGAAAAGCTCGACTACCGGGTGGATGATCTCAGGAATTACATCTCGTGCCTTTTCAAATGCATCCCGCAGCTCGGACTCCGAGATGACGATCTGGTTCGGATTCTGTTTGAGCAGATAAGGATGTCGTTTACGGCGCAGCCCAATATACTCACGCTTCCATACCGATGCATGGCGGCGAGACCTGTCTTTTATGCCGGCGAAGGCCGCCGGGTCGCGAGGAAGCTGAAGCGCTGGAAGGGCATATCCCAGTGCTTCGATGATCGGGTACCCTTCATCAATCACTGCCTCCCGGGTCGCTACGATGTATCTGGCAAAGCGTTCAAGGGCGACCGAGCCCACCTGGCTAAGCCCTGCGAGGGACCGCTCCCACCAGGCTTTCGCATCATCTGTTAATGCAAGACCAGCGCTCGCTGACGAAACCCAAGCGGGCAAACGCTCAATGAGTTGGGCCGCTCCAATAGGTGTGACTTCGTGGAGGGACATATCCTCGGCCTGTCCCTCATCCGCACTTGCGTTTGTTATGAGGAACGCGGCCTTATCGCAATCGGCGCTTCGGTAAAACGTTGCATTACGGTCAGTCAGGACTTCGCCAGGTAAAGCGTATCCGTCGAAAAGGGCTCGAGGCAATTTGATGTCGACACGTTCGCTCAAGAAAACATCGGTCAGGACAGCACGTGTGACGGCAAGTGTCTGGGGAATACTCAGGCCATCCAACAGGAATCTGGCAGTCCCTGCCTCTCCGCCGGCATCGCCCAATTCCTCCTTGAGGATCGAGACTGCAACTTTCCCAATCAGTTCATGGATATCCATTTTTGATTACATCCTGACTGAGAGTGGGTTTTCGACGTAAGCGCAAGCGTCAGAGAGACGCCTCAACATACCGAGGGTTCGCAGTCGCCGCTCCAGGCGTGCTGAGTTCATCTGGAAGGATTTTCGATCAAACTCATCGTCAGACAGTACCTGCACTGCCTCGCGTTCGCCGATAACGAGACCGTATCTTCGATAGAGAAGATCCAAAAACTCGCTATAGTCCATGCGGGTTTCGACGTTCGCCAGGATCAAAGACTTTAGCAATGCGTCTGTCGGGGCGTAACGGAGCTGACTTGTTCCCCGCCGAGACACCAGTCCGGCCCCTGCGCCGTACGAGCGGTGAACTGCTGCGACATGCTTACGATGTCGCGCCTGGGCAGCTCGTTTCAAGTCCGCTAAGAGCTCAGCCTCGTCCGGTTGCCCGCTGTAGTCGTCTTCTTCCGGCCAGCGCACGATGTCGACAAGCAAACGTCGGCAGTCGGGGAATGGCGTCTCTCCAAGGCGTCGGCGCTCCCACTCCTCGCTTCTGCCAATGGCATCGATATACGCATCGACTGCCCTCGACGGCAGCGTGTCATTGGACTGGAAATTCGAAATGGACAATTCGCGAACCGGCGTCCGTTTGGGAGCGATGATCTCACAAATGAAGTGCGGCTTTGCTGAGAAGCAATGCGCGGCTGCGACGAGAAGCTGGTAGCGCAGCAGGTGCAACGCGGTGAGCGAAGCCAGGTGGGGATAGGTATCGAAGCGCGGAAGGGGGCCGCGCAAAAGCGAAAGCCAATCTTGGCCTAGATCGTCAAAGGTCTCGTGCCGCGCGTAGGGAAGATAGCTATTGCCCCGCGTCGACCGGTCTTCGTCATAGTCCGGCTCCATTAATTGCAGAAGGCGGTCGCAAGGATCTCCGTCCAGCATCTTGGCAATTTCGGGTGCCAGCTCGGTCGCATACGCCGAACGGCACAGCATCTGGTAAACCAGCTCACCGGGCAGGCCAAAGTTGATATATTCGCGCGATGCCGTCAGGCTCAGATCTTCGTAAAGCGCATGGCGTCCAAACGGAAATACGAAGCGTGAAGACCACCGTTTGTTGGGCCCATTCTCGATCGTTGTCCCACGTAGCATGGATACCAGCGCTACGAAGTCCGAGAACGAGTTGAACCGTTTGCGCAGGTACGAGAAATCTCTTAGAGGTACTCCTTGCGCACGATTGGCAATCGCCGACAACCATTTGTCCCACGATGCGCTGTCAGCCAATTTCTCGTCGGCAATCCGCAACATCGGCTCGTTATTATAGAGAATGTTTCGGACATACATCCGCTGCGCCGGTTTAAAGCGGAGCGGATACGTCTTTCCCTGGCCATCAAGGAGCGATTGGTCTCTGTCCTTTGCTTCGGCAACGCCGAGAAATTCCAGGAAAATCAGCCAGGGGGTCGTCGCATCCCAAAGACGATGACCCCAAATTTGCTCGTCGATCCACATATCGTTTTGCGGGTGATCATTTCGTGGAGGTGGGGGAAGGGTCTCAAGCAAAGTTCACCTCGATCACATCATCCACGGGCTCACCCTCGCCGTTTAGGCTAAGGATTCTGAAGCTCAGGTCTTTGGTTTCTTCCATGGGGCGAGACCGGGAGAATGACGCCAGAATGGCACTTTTGAACGCGAGAATGTCCTCATGACACTCTTTGGAAAAGCTGCCCGGCAGTGCCCCGCCAGCAACCCGCATCAAAAATTCATAGCGGACGAGGTTTAGTTTCAGTCCGATTTCGACCCCGCTATCGATCTGCACGATCAGAGTTGGGAGGCTTCCATCCCGAAGCTCGATCCGCTCATGCCGCCGGGGCGCCACACTTATCCGCTCAACCAAGATTTGACTAAGGCCTGCGGCTGAACCTGATAGTCCTGCGGCGATCAAGAGCTCCCTGTCGGTCGTCACCAGCATACCGGTGAAGATCCTGTTGAGGCCATTCACCAGACGCGCGGTGATAGACCGGTTTGCCTTTCCAACATCGCGAAGCGGTTTGACAACGTCCCGCAGGAACTCGCCAGCGTGACGAAACACGGTGAGATCCCACAGCCTCAAATCGTCAGATTGATCGTCGCCAATCTGAAAGAAAATAGCGCGGCGTTGAGCCTGCAGGCTATTCAAAAAGGGATGTTCGCCTTCCTGTGTCGCGTCCGGTCGTTCAAGATAATCATTCCGTAGCGCCGATAGGTCATCCAATGCTTGAGTAGAAAAGGCTCCGACCACAAGGCTTTCGTAGTAGAGCCGCAACGTTTCATCGGATGGGCCAAAGACCAGGATGTTGTCGATCCGGTTTGTAGTTTCATCGCCTATGCCGAAACGATTGAGGAACTCGAAAATTTCCAGGCTTTCTCGCCGGGCGGATGTCAGATTGGCGCCGAACAGGTTTTGATGGATGTCTGCGATATGAGCCTTGCCTGCGCGCACGAACGGCCTGATATCTGAGGGCGACATCAAACGATCTTTCGCAGACGGGTGGCCAAGCAACATATTTGCGATCAGCAAAAGAACCCGCCGAATTGGCGTATGGAGTTCGTTTAGGTCCATCAGTTCGAACAGCTGCCGCAGCCGCGATTTGAACTGCGGAGATGACAGAATCTCGAAATTGCGCCGGATAGGGCAAACCTCTGAGAAAAAGCCCTCGGCTTCCTCTTCTGC
The DNA here is from genome assembly GCA_900467745.1 of Hyphomicrobiales bacterium. Classification (GTDB taxonomy): domain Bacteria; phylum Pseudomonadota; class Alphaproteobacteria; order Rhizobiales; family Rhizobiaceae; genus Rhizobium. The sequence goes on along the minus strand of UBQW01000051.1, from coordinate 123,899 downwards.
ATAAGCCGCGGCCCAGCCTGGATGGGCGATAATGGCTTCGAGCGTTAGGTCGATGATCCTTGCACATGAAACGGCACTCAGATTGAAAAATGCCACGTCACCCTGACGGGCGGGCTGTCCTTCGACCAAGCAGGCCTCAAGCAGCTCGTAGCTCTCTTGCGATAGCGGCACTTCTGCAGACCTGCGCCACGTGTCGAGAAGTTGCCCGTCATTAGCTGCAACAACGAAGATCCAGTCGGGGTCTGCTGAAAAGAAGCTTTTATTCACCTCTTCTAGCAAGGCATTCTTGCCCTCCCAGATCCCATAAGTTCCTTGTGAAGGGAGGGCCGTCAGATCACGGATGATCCCGACGGTCCGAACGCGGCCGGCTATTTCGGCGGTGATTTCCTGATAAATTTCGTTGGCAGTCCAATCATCGGAACTTCCACCCAATTCAGTCCACAGCCGGCCGCAAAGCCGGCTTTTTCCATCGCCTGCGGTTCCGGTCAAGATGATGGAACGGGCGCGTTCAGCAGCCTTGGAAACAGCGGAAAAAAGATCCGTCTCAAGCGGATGCACGAAATCCAAGGCGTCGACGTCGTATCGACGTGCAGACCGGCGAATTTGCTCGTCGTACATGTTGTCATTTCTTGAGATTGGTCCGTACTGCCGCAAGAAGCGAACCCATCGGCCCCCCAGCCCATTCATGCTATTCGCTCCCCTAAAGCATTATCTCAATCTTCGGCTAAAACGATCGACCATCCATGCATGCTATAAAACGATGGACCTCAAATAGAGCAAACAAGACAACCGTCTCGCAGATGACTGTCGTCTTCCACTTCAAGACCGCCCAACGTCTCAACAAGAGACAGCGATTTGCGATTGGCTCTTTTCTTGGCTTGGGATTTCTCCCAGTCGGACTTGATCCTTGCAACGCGCTCCGGCATTGCGAGCTGACGCAATGACTCGCTCTGGCACCAGAAGAACTGCTCACCAAACTGGACAGCGCGTTCTTCGTATTCCATCGCCAACTCGAAGTAAGTCGGGTGCGTCTCCAGCAACCGGACCCATTCAATTTTCTGTTGATAGAAGCAGAAGTAGCATCCTGACCGCGACCTGCCCCAATCCATATAGGGCGGAAGACCAAGGCCCGAATCTTCCAGTATGGAGATGATGTCAGCTCGCACCAACCCATCGTCCTGAAATGGATAGACGGCGAGGATGTTGGGCTTTGTACTTATGTAGCCGGTGCGATTTTCATCTGCCCGAAGGCCGACGTAGTTTATGACAGGTCCGTCGCCCACATATGTCTCGAAAGGCTTTAACTTGAGCATCTTGGTGCACCACCGACGGTGGTTCGACGGCAGCATGCCACGATAAACGGTCAGCCAATGATCGAAGCTGTCGGTTGGAGTTGTGCGGATAATCGGCTTTCCCAAGATCGCTTCTAGGCGACCGATATAGTCGTAAGTCTCCGGAAGTTCTTTATCTGTGTCATGGAAAATGTACTCAATGTCCGGCACCCGATCGCGCAGATAAATGGCGAGTGCCGCGCTATCTTTGCCACCAGACAGGCTTAAAATATGTCGTGGTTGCTCGTTGCCAAACGACGAGAAAATTTGTGAAGCGTAATCAGTTATCATTCTGTGTTCTCACGCCTGCCAGATTACTGGAGCTTTTGTCGTCTGCTGAAGTTTCTCTGGTACGGGACAACTCTTGCCAGAGCAGGCTTGCCAGGATCTGAATGCGTTGTGCATCCCCCTGCGGCAGCCAGTCGGTGAATGTTGCCATTTTCTTTTGATCGGCAGCATCAAGATCGACCGGATGGAGGACACGGACCAAGTCCCGTCCGTCGCCGCGAGTGAGGTTTAATCGTATAGCTTCGGTATCCGGGCGATCCTCCGAGGTCGAAAACGCTGTACTTTCGACCTTTGCGAAAAGCTCGGCCAGTGCAGCAATCTCCTCGGTGAACCTAGCCTCGTCTCCCGGCAGCCAACGGGCAGGTGGCTTCGAGACCACGAAGCTTGCCAGGGATTCGGCCCATGCATCGTCATGCAAGGCAGGGTCCCTCAAACGAAGTGCGAAGGCGCGAAGTCGCGGCTCTCGTGCTGCGAGCGAGACGCGAGCGCCGCGAGACGCGAGCGCGACTCGGTCGAATTTGTCCGGGTCTTGACCGGCTGCCTCGCTCGTTCTTTGGACAATGCGCGCAAGCAAGTTGGAATAGGTGTTCTGAAGCTCCTGAACCGCATCGCTAAAACGGTTGATGAATTCATCAACCGCGCTGTCATCGGCCTCATCGACCTGGAAAACAGGAAGACCGCAGGCATTCGGCAGATCGGCGAATAGGAGTGTCGCGGGCTCGCGTGCCGAGAGGAGCGCGTCTCGCACGGCGATCGTTGTCGGCGGCAACCCTTTTGCCTTGCGCGTATATTCGGGAAGCTTGGCAGCAAACTGGCAAAGCTCTGTTACGACGTCCAAGAGAACAGGCTGACGACCCTGGATACCCGATGCGAAGAGGTGAGCCAGGCGGGCAAATACGTTCGAACGCACCCCCTCGACGCTGCAAAGCTGGACTTCGAACGCCTGGGGCGCCTTGATCAAACGCAGGAATTCCATTGCGCCGAACTTCGGGAGAAAGGTCCCGTTTTCATAGAGCGCCAATTCATGTCCATGCACTCGCACCACAACCGCCAGCAAAATCGGCGACAGCCCATCTCGAACGCCATATGGGCGGCCCGACATCCGAGCTAGAATGTCCGTGATCGCAATCCTGCAACCCTTTCCAGCCTTGATCATCCTGAAGATCTCGGACAAGGCAGGTTGTAGATGGAGGGGATCGTTCGACGGCTGGGGTATCTGTAGCGCGAAGCCTTCGCCGTCCGGAATATGCAGCGCGCCCTTCTGAAGGACAGAAAGATACATCGATTTTTCGGGTGGAGCCTTGCGCTCGTCCATTCCCAGGAGTGGCATTCCGGGAGCCTTGAACAGACCTTCGATCAAACGCATACGAGCAGAAGCCGCGGCACTGCTAAGGACGTTGCGATTGATGAGTTCATTGGTAACCTTGGGGCTCGACGGGTAAAGGTCGGTGCAAAGTTGAGAAACGATTTTTGGAAGATTTCCGGACGCGTCAAAAGTCTTGCCTGCGTACAGCCATTCCATGCCAGACTTGGCATTAATCTTCGTCAGTTCGGCGAATTGCGCAAGCAGGGCTTGGCGAGTGCGCGAGATCTGCCGCTTCACCTCAGCAGACGCGAAGTCGTCGCTTGACAGGTCAGGCGTATTGGCCTCAACCCAGCGCCATACCATGACGTCGCGAAGATATGAGGCAAGCTGCCACACGGGGGCAGGCACTGCCAACAGCGTCGACGGGTTCTCGGACAAGAGTGGGGTGACCGCGAGATCGCGCGCGATCTGCTGCTGGTCTTTATGATCGGCAAGGGCAACGATAATGAGACCGTCCGCATTGGTAGGCTTGCTGGCGCATTTGCCAACATCTTCAGCAGCCGTGTACCGCAATTCGAAATACCGCATCGTGCCGGTTTCGAGATAGTGACGACGCGCAAGCACCATCTCGCCATCCAGGATGCCAGAGAGCGCTGGGGCAACGGCCTCGACTTCACCAACCGCCCTTTTAGCGGCATTAAAGGAAGCCGACAGGTTGATGCTCGAGCTTGGCCAGAGGCGATATACCCCAGATCCGCCACGCTCGAACAAGAGTCCTTCGCGAACCAGCCTGTCGATCGCAGCAGCAACATCGCCGGTCCCTGACAAGCACGATGACACTGTCCGGTCGGTCGGCAGAAGATCATCAGAGTCCAGCAGGTTGAGCAGTCCGACAGTCTTCAGGACATTCAGTCCAGCCGTGTCTATCCCCACACAGCCATCAATCGTCGCGACGATACGTAGCCATTGGCTCTGGTAGTTTCCAGCCGATACGCGATGACCGAAGGATGCGCGGACATAGTCATAGAATCTGGCAGCATCGAACCATCCTTCGCCCACCTTTGTCGAGGAAGCGAAAGCCTGCAATCCCATCGGCTCACTTGAAAGTAGGAAGCCGAACAAGGATCGTTCACTCTGTCCGAAGCGCGAGAAAAATCGCACCATGACAGGAAGAAGCGCTGGGTGCAGCGGATAAAACTGAGCGGGATCGATAGTGAAGCCGCGGCCACCGAGCCAACCAACCTTTCCCGCCATTTCAAGAGCCATGTTGGCTTGGTTTCTGACAAAAGCAGGAAGCGCGCTTTTGTCAACACCCAGGGCGCCAGCAACTAGAGAAGCGGAATGAACTAGCGGCTGATCGAACACAATTTCTTCGAAACGGCCCGCGACCTTGTCCCACTCGTGGCGCAACGCGAGCGGAAGCCGCTCTGCGTAGGCTTGAAAGCCCTGATGCAAGATCCCAATAAGCAGAAATGGCGTGGTATTACTCCGAGAAGCCATCTCGGCAAGCCGCTGAAGCGCAAATACATCTTCTTGGTCGGGATTCAATGCCGCATGCTCAAGCAGCTTTCCCATTTCGTCGATGATGAGCATTAATCCCAGGTCACGGTCTGCCGCGCGCTTCGTGAGCATAGAGACCAGTTGTTCCAATGCGCGAACCGAGCCGGTGGTTTCACAGGCAGCCAAAGCCACTTCAATCCGAGGGGTCAGCAAGTCCCCAAAATCAGAATGAAGCGTGCTCTCTCGAATGGCACGAGCAACAGCTGTTGCTATGCTTTCACGACTTCCTGTCACGAGAACGGGGAGAAAACGTCGAGCGGTGTCGCCAGAGCGCCAACCGATGCTCTTTGCCACCCGCTTTGCGTCCTTCGCCGAGGGGTCCGATAGGAGTCGAGCCAAGACCAGAGCCATCGATGACTTGCCGACGCCATAGTCCCCCGTAATGCGCCATGCCCGTCGCTTCGACCCATCGCGGACGCTCGCAAGTATCTGGAGCAGCGCGTCTGCCATTGGAGGCGTGACGATATAGTTTTCGAGCGCGGACGCGTCCAAAAAGTCCTTTTCAAGTTGGACCGACCGAAGAAAGCGACCCGGGATCGAGAAAATCTCGGCGATTGTTGCAGCGCTCGTCTCAGCCATTGATATTCGCCTCGTTTGTATAAATCGTCCGAGCCTCAGCGCTGATGGGGGCGTCGCGCGTCAACAGCCCCTGGATCGCTGACGGCCGATACGCAAATCCATATCGTCCATCCTGAGAAAGGCTCTCTAATCGCGCACGGACGTCTTCTTCCGGAAGTTTGAACGATTGCCCGGGTGCCCCTGCTGCCGAAAGAATATGCCGAATAGGGATTGTCTTTTCGCCGGGCGCGTTTCGCTCCCAGTAATCTAAGATAGTATAAGCGAAAAGATCGTTGGTGATGTCAGCTTTAGGTTCTTTCCGGAAGGCATAGACTGCCTCCCAACGTCCACCCTCTCCACGTCGCTCACCGGTCTGTTGCAGGAGGCGCAATTCCACTAGCGGCCCGTCTAGGGAATCTTCGATCCCCGACCTTGCGCTCCGGGCTGAGAGATAGGTATGCAGAAAGACGTCCAGGTGTTGGCTCAGAGTGATTTCCGAGTGGGAATGACCCAAGCGCTGCGATTGTCTTGCGAATGCTGCGAGCGCTTCAGTCCGAGAAAATTCCGCGTAAGGCCATGCCCCAAGCAAATAGTGCCACGCAAAAGGGGCAGGCGTTGCCGACGAGGAAAGGTTCCAGTGAAGAAGCCAGAGCGTCCTGGTGTCTTCCAGATAGGGATCGCAGCCTCCAGCTCCGAACACGGTATGGGCCAGTTTGGTAAGCTCGTGTTTGCGTTCAGAGGTCGGGTGAGCAATGCCCATCGCGTCGATCCAAAAACGCAGCGAACGCACCATGTTCTTGCCGATGCCGAGCTCGACCATCGCGGCGTCCTCGTCGTAGAAGATACTGGCATCTGCCGCAATGGCTCGGTATGCCTTCGGCAGCCACGCGTACCGGCATGCAAAGGTCTCGTGGCCTGAAAATCGATAGCTTGGCTGACCTTCGGTCGTGGATATGTCAAACATCGAGAACTCCAGAAAAAGAACTGCGGACATCATTGATAGCCTCAGCTATGTCGACCGCAGCACGCTCAACGTCGTTGGCTGTGGTGGTGCGGCCCAAACCGATCCGCAGGCAACTGTCAATATAAGGATCTGGCAATCGCATAGCTCTCAGCACGTGCGAAGGCTCTTGTGCGCCAGTGTTACACGCCGATCCTGTAGAAATCGAAACCTTGCCTCGAAGGCGGCTCAAGACGACATCATTGGGAGCCCCAGGAGCAGAGACGTGAAGGTTGTGAGGCAAGCGTTCCGTTTGAGGGCCATTTACGATCAGACCTGGAACCAAGGATTTCAGGCGCTCCTGAAGCTGGTCTCGCAACTGCGCGAGCCGATGGCTTTCCTCCTTGCCTTCCCGCGCCATCAACTCGCAGGCGAAACCGAAAGCTGCTATGCCGCTGACATTGGGGGTCGGATGATGGGCGCCTTGAAGACCGAATATAGAGGCATACTCAAAAACCGGCGAAATGAGTGCCCCTATTCCCTTCGGCCCGTAAATCTTGTGCCCGCTCAAAATGACGTAGGCAGCACCAATGTCTTCAAGATTGAGCGGCATCCGACCGATTGCCTGTGTGGCATCGATCAGGACATCCGCGCCGCATTCGCTTGCCTTTCGGACAATTTCTGCGACTGGATAGATGGTGCCGACTTCGTTGTTCGCAGCCATCACACAAACCAGATCGACGCCGCTCTCGAACACATTTCGAAGGCTCGACGGGACGATTTGCGCTTTGTCGTCGACGTCGATCCACGATATCGCCGCCATCCCCAGACGTTCAGCCTGTAATGCTGTGTCGATGACGGCTTTGTGTTCAACACGGCTTATTGCGATCCGCAACTGGTCACGGTGGGTCCCAATCGAATGGGAAATTGCAAGCTGAATTGCCTCTGTCGAGCCGGATGTAAAATGCACATCGCATGGCTCTGCCCCTAAGAGCTGCGCAAGCCTATCTTTCGCCTGCGCGACGGCAGACGCCGCTCGTTCCCCGTGAGTATTTTCCACACCGTTTGCATTTCCGAACTCTTCGACCATCATGCGTATTGCAACGTCAGCCACCCTCGGATCAACGGGGGTGGTGGCGTGATGGTCGAGATACAGCGCAACCGGCTGCGGTGCGGTGGCGTTCAAATTCACCGTAATTTGTTCATTCATCGAACGATGCCCTGATGGTGCCTGGGCATGCTTTGTGTGAATTGCGAACTGTAAGGTTTACGTCGCAGCCAAGTTGGATCAGCCAGCGAAGGAGCTGGTCCGTACTCACACTGTCGCTACGCCCAGACAAAACCTTTGAAAGCGTAGGTTGGTCCGTTGAGCAAAGCTTTGCGGCTCGCGTTTGGCTTAGGCCTTTCTCGGACACGACACGAGCGAGGACAGCCCGCAGGTCGGCACGAACGATTTGCGATGCCTCAACTGGCGGCAGCTCAGACACGACATTTATCGCAGGGGTCGTCATTACCGCTCATCCCAAATTGATTCGACTAGGATTATGGGAAATTTTCCATAGGAACGGCAAGTGAAGATTGGTAGTGTAAGGGTAAATTCACAACTATTCTTCTACCATAAATGGACCGGATGTGCACGCGTGCGTTGACAACAGGCGAAGGGAAGATGGCTGAAGATCGATTTAGATCATTTCTTGAACTTGCCGACGCTTACGTCCGCGGCAAAGACTTTCATATTACAACGCGAGTAGGTTCAACCCAACCTGGGGTTCTGATCATGGCGCCGCATGGAGGAAAGATCGAGGCTCGCACTGCCGAAATTGCCGACGCTACTGCGGGACAGGAGTACTCCTGTTACCTGTTTGAAGCCAAACTGCCCACAAACAATAAAGTAGAAATGCATATCGCTTCCGAGAAGTACGACGTACCAGAGGCTCTGACCGCGGTTGCGACGGCGGACTTCGTCATCGCGCTCCATGGCCGTCGTGACGGCGACGACCCTGAAAACATCTGGATGGGTGGGCTGGACGTGGAATTTTCCAAGCATATCGGCTCAGCCCTTCACGAAACGGGTGGGTTTACGGTTCGATACAATCCGCCAGCCTTTAAGGGCACACACCCACAAAATATCTGCAACCGCGGCACCTCAAACGCTGGCGTCCAGCTCGAGATACCGATGGCGCTTCGCGAAGAGTTCCGCAAGACGCCAGCCCGTGAGGCACGCTTCGTCGATTGCTTGAGAGCGGCTATAGCGTCCTATCGCAAAGGCCGGGAAGAGTAGGAGATGGAGCAGACGTTTACGGTGATTTTAAGAGGTTTATGGGATTTGTTGTGCTGACGATCCGGGTCTGGTCCACCATCATGGACTGTCGACCATTTACGTTTTGGCTTTTCCGCTAGCCCGCTGGCTCGGGATTAACGCGAACAGGAATTCATATGAGCGATAGCGGGTTAAGAGCGCAGATCATCAACGCTCTCCGGATGATCTCCGCCCATGATCTGCAGCTACTTGCTGAAGCGATTGCGGTTCAAAAATTCCGCCCGCGTTTTGGCCAAGGAACGATGATCCGAAATGGCCGAAACGACGATATGCAGACAACGAAGAATTGGCCGGATGCCTACGTTTCTACGGGAATGGACATCGTCGATGGTATCGAGGCGACGCGCGATCGCAATAACTGGTCGAAACATCTATCCGGAGATTTCGAGCATGCCACAGACGTAAAATACAAAAACCTTTCGGGTTATGTTTTTGTCGGTGGATATCCGGACAACACGCCGTCTAGCGAAGTATTGCGCAAATGGATCGAACGTTTCGCTGCGATTGGACTACCATATGAACGCATCACGATCTTAGTGGGGCGTGATCTGGTTGCTGAACTTGAGGGTTCAGCCTATGCACAGATCCGTGCACAATTCCTAGGGATCCACACGAGCCCAATTGGCTTTCGGCCGCTGTTCCGCTCCTACGCGACTGATGATCGGCTCGATATCTTCCAGCCTTCCTACGAAGAATTTTCAAATGGATATGTGGGCGCGCCGGCGTTGTTGGACACCGTCCTAGATTTGCTCGACCGTAACCGCGCGTGCGCCATCCTGGGGATTGGGGCCGCCGGTAAGACCACTCTTGCAAAGTTGGTCGCCCACTCGGCACGAACGATGCCGAGTCCGTCTTGGTTCGCGGACCTGGCGAACCCCGAATTCGACGAGGAAGAAGTCATACAAGGGATGACGGCATGTGCGGGAGATGGTGTCTTGTTCGTCCTCGACAATATCCACCTTGGCACAACAACTGCGTCGAACATAGTTCGCCATTGGGCTCAGTTCTTACGTTCGCAGAACGCAAAGCTTCTAGTATTGGGGAGAAAACTACGCCAGTCCGAATCTAAGTTTGCTGGTCTTGAAACGTTGGAGCTTCGAGCCGGCCCGGCGGAAATGGAGGCGGTCGTGTCCCGCTTGCATCGACGTCGAAGCATACAGCCCCCCAACATTGATCGTTCATTCATTGAGGACTGGGCGGTTGAGTTCGGCGGGAGTAACGATCCGAAACGAACCGCTGTTGACCTGATCGCGTTTACCGCTGCTGCCGACAGGCGCTTCGATGACTTTCAAAGGGGAGACTTCCGATTAGAGGCCAATGACGCTATTGTTGCGGTGAGTGCAAAATATCTCGAGCCGCTGAAACACGGTAGTGACCGGACTGACCTACTTATGTTGGCAGCGCTCGCTCATTTCGAAATTCCGCTTTATGCTGAGCTTGTCAGCGATGCCGTCGGGTTCTTCTCACGGGTGAAATCGCTTGGAATTGTGTTGGAGGACGATGCCTCCAATGGCCGTAGAGTGAACTACAAACTTGTTCACCCGGCTCTCGGCGAACTTCTCCTTAGGGCTGCTGGGAACTCGTTCGATTTGCAAGCGGCACGGAGGGATATCGCGCGCCGCAATCCCGCTGTTGGCGCCTGGATGACAAGCAACAAAAAGCAGGCTGTGGGAAAAGCAGATCTCGAAGACGCCATGGAAGAAAGCGTGAAGTCAGGAGCTTGGCGGTCAACGGTCTCGGATGTCCGCGATATCGCTTCAATTGTTCGTCTAGCCAGTCGACAAAAATGGCTTGATCACGACTCGATGGACGAAATGTTGGTCGCTGGAAACTGGCTACAAAGGCGTTTGGAAGATCTGCGGTCCGTGCGCAATCTGGTTGGGCTTCAGGTTGTGTTGCGCGAGGCCGGACTTCGTCGAAGTCTAGGCGCCGTCACAGGAAGTGCCGCCGATCCGCGGAGTAGGCTTCACGCGACGTTGATCGTGTCTCCACCGTCGATGGTTGCCAGCTTTCTTCGGAAAGGTGATGCCAACACCGTTCTTGCATCATTCTCCGCCGAGAAATGGGATGAGCGCCAGGCCCATGTGCTTCCAGAGAGCGCCAACGTTGCCGTCTCAGCGGCCCGTTTCTTCGAGCGGCACGGTTATCGGCACTTCGCTAACATCGCGCTAAAGAGATTGGCTCAATCGGAAGATCTCATGCTTTGGAGCGGCTCTGACCTGGGGCATTTGTCGCACGTTCTGCGTCTTGCCGAACTTGATGACCATGAGCGGCGACTTCTAATCGATCTGTTGTTCGATAGCGGGTGGATCACGCGCGCCTGTAATGGTTGGAATCTGGGCCATCTGTGCGGCGGCGTCATGTCACTGGCAAACCATCTTCCAACAAGCCTCCGCACTCGGTTCGTTTGCGACGATCTGGCCAAAAGAGTCGACAAAGAACTACGCGGCGATTTTTGGATAGATCCCTACAGGGGGCAATATCGGTTCGGGTTCGAAGGCCAAGACGACGAAGTCACGGCACCAGCCTGGCTTCCCGATAAACTGCTTGGTCGACCGGTCTGCCTGCTTGGAGCCTATACCGGCCTTGGCGGATACGTTCCTCTTCGCGACATTTCTTGGCCAACGGGGCTCGTGGAAAGAATGTTCGAAGGGGTCCGCACTAGCGGCGACGAAGGTCCGATGGGCATGTATGAACTTCAGCTGTGGCTCGGTCTTAAAGCATTGGCGGATCAGCAAACAGGGCCGCATTTCATACCCGCTGAGGAAGGAGATCGCTTTTTTGCGGTCTTGCAGCGTAGCATCCCCCCGACAGTTGCTGCGCAGCATACGCAAGCCAAGCTGTTAGAGTGGCTGACGAGATGCCGGTTGTCAGAATGGAGATTGCTGTCTTAGGCTTTGGTTCGTGGGGATATCCCGTTCTGCGCAGATGATTATAGTTTTCCGGTCGTTTAGGTTGCAGCATTGATCGAGTAAGATAGCGTCATCCAGCTAATGAGGACGCATGAGATGCAATAGCCCCCAGGATGCCGCCTGAGGGATCGCTCGCCTGGCAAACGAACTCCATCCGCTAAGGCTTCCTATTTGCGAAAAATTTATTCCAGCGTGGGGTGTCCTGGCGACTGCAGAGCCCGACAACCAGTCTCCCCCTTTCGAGTGGCCAATCATGTTCATGAGAAAACACAACTTGCGGAAAACAAATGAGATTCGCCGAAACAAATTCTGACATTCCTGAAGATCTGATCGACGCATCGCTCGCAGGCGAACTCGTTTTCCTTTGTGGAGCAGGTGTTTCGAAGCGGGTGGGTCTGCCGCTGTTCAACGAGCTAACGGACCAGATCTACGAGCTACTTGGCGAAACGTTCAGCGACGACGCTCCCGAACGGGAGCCATATCATAAGCAAGAGTTTGATCGAACGCTCGGTGCGCTGGAAAAGCGCATTAGAATGCCGGGAAATATGTCTTCACCGGTCAGGATCGCATGCGCTCGGCTTCTCGTCAGCCCTGCGAACCCGGATCTCTCGGACTGCCAAGCGATCCTGACCCTGTCACGCGATCGGGAAGGACACAGTCGCGTCCTGACAACGAATTTCGACACGTTATTCGAGCGAGCGGCAGCCAAACGCGGGATACATATTTCAAGCCATGCGATGAAGAGTCTCCCCAAGCCCGGTAGCTATCAGGACCGGGGGGTACATCACCTGCATGGTCGAATAGCCGATCTAGATCTTGGCTTGCCGGAAACAGATCTCATTCTCACGAGTGCTGACTTCGGGGATGCATATTTACGCGACGGATGGGCGTCGAGATATATTGAGGATCGAATGCGCACGGCGACCCTGGTCCTGATCGGTTATCGTGCCGAGGACGCGGCGCTACGCCTGCTCCTCGAAGCGCTTGATGTCGACCGAGCGCGGTTTGGCGATCTCAGGAAGGTCTATGCGCTAGAACAGGCCAAGAAAGACTCGTCCGCCCAATGGCGCTCGAAAGGCATCATTCCAATCGAATTTGACAGTCGCGACGGCATCTATCAGTCGTTGAGGGAATGGGCCCGATATATAGAGCGGCCGATGGAATACGAGCAGGAGCGAGTCCGAGACATATTCAAGAAGCCTGCTGCTTCAGTTTCCGAATTTGAGAAATCCCAGCTTTTGTCGCTTATGACGCGGGGAAACGCAGCGCTTCTCCTCCTGCAGGAGAACCCTCCCCTCACTTGGCTGCCTGTGCTTGCCGATCTGCATCTTGTTCAGAATGACCAGCGGGGACTTGCCTCCTGGATCGGCAAGAATCTTCACGACCCGCAAGGTGTGAAGGAAGTTGTGGCGCGCCTTCCACTGTTTGGAAGAGGCGTCTCAGAGCTACTGCAATTCGGCCTTAACCAGAACGCGGCCGCTCTTCCTCCATTCTTGCTGACCGCCTGGAGGCTTGTCGTTCGCCACATGGAAAGCGCCACTGATCCGGCACTAAACTTCGGTTGGTTTGACCTTTTGCCGTCCCTCCAACGAGGAGATCGATCCGCCAATGTTATCGGCCGCCTGGCAACACTGTTGCAACCGAAGTTGCGCGTTAGCAGACCGTTTCGCTTATATGATGATGACGGCGCTCCGGTTTCGAAGTTTCAGGATCTACTGCGCGTGGAATACGAAACTGACGAACATGTATCGATCGAAGAAGTGCTGGAGGCATGGGGCACCGATAATCCATCAGAAACGAATGGCGAGCTTTTGGTGGCTCTTTCGCATGCGCTGGACTCTGTGCTCGCCGACGCGACCGATCTCGGGCTCGAAACCGCCGAGGGTTTTGGCGTCACCGATGCGAACGTTGCATCTGTCGCCAACCATCCACAGAACCGCTATCGCGCCGGATTCCTTTGCATCGTGCGGGTCATGGCAGAAATCGTCACTTCCCTGATCGCGCAGGCCCCGGGCCGGGCCCGACGTCACGTACTCGACTGGATCGGAAGCAAATACCGGATCAACCACCGGCTTGCGCTGTTTGCAGTTTCCGATGCACATGTAGGCAAAGAGCTTGTGACCGAAGTCCTTCTCGCTTTGCCTGCCGCAGAGCTTTTCCTGGGTGGAGGAACTGTCGAGGTTCACCGGTTGCTCGCAACACGGTGGAATGACCTTTCCGATGAAACGAGGGCCATCCTGGAGGAACGTATTCGATGTGGTCCGCCAAGTTCATGGTTTCAACCCGGAGCCGATGTATCGCGCTACATCGACAGGACGAGGTTCGATCTGATCGGCGATCTGATCAGGCACGGTATATTGCTCTCCTCCGAAACACAGGCCCTATTTAAAGAAATCCAGGCTCGATGGCCTGAATGGTTACTGCGAGCCTCAGAGCGGGCAGGGTTTCACAGCTGGCATTCTTCGGGTCGAGAAGCAATGGTCGAGGGGAACGACAACGAGGTCAAGAACGGTCTCACGCTTGAGGGCGGCGACTTATCAAAGCAAAAGAATTGGCGCCATTTGTGCGACCTTAATCCGTCCGTTGCTTTCGAAGAGTTGTGTGCACAAGGGGAAGCCGACCGGTGGCGCCCAGCTCCTTGGCGAGAATTCCTGATTTCTGACAAGGTTCTGGAAGAACCGGAGCTTGTTCGCCACATTGCAAGAATGCTTATGGCGCTGCCTGCCGACGCCGACCCTGAGATTATTGCCCTCGCAACCCGCTGGTTTGGCAAGGCGGAAATATTGAGCCTCGATGAATATCGCTGGCCCCTCTTTGATACAATTTTTGATGCTACGCTTCATTGCGAACAGGATAGTGTCGATGACGGAACTGCCTTCGAGAGGGCTTGGGTCAGCCCCGTTGGTGAGATAGTCGACGTACTACTGCGCATGATCACATCGTCGGAGGAAGATGCGACTTTCCAGGAAGCCGAGCCTCGCCTCGACAAGATCCTGTCTTCCGCAGGGAAGGGCGGTCGAGTTGCTCGGATGCGCCTCGCCTCGGAACTTAACTTTCTGTACGATCGCGCGCCCGCTTGGACGACGGAAAAACTCCTGCCTGGGTTTGATTGGAAATCACCAGATGCGGCAGATTTCTGGGCGGCGCGGCATTATTCTGCGTCGATTGGCGGAGCGCAGTTGTTCCTGCTTACAAAGCGAGGCTTCCTTGAGCTCTTCGGGCATAGGGATATGTCTCAGGACATTCAGAACGTTTACGCGGGTTGGCTTTTCTCGATCCTTGTTGCGAACCGTACGAGCAATGCAGGTTATGATCTCAGCTACCGTGAAGCACGAGCTGCGCTGCGAAAAACGAACCCAATGGTTCTCCAGGCACTTGCTCACGATGTCGTCGCCCGCATGCAGCAGATCGATGTTGGACGAAAGAGACAGTATTGGTGCGATGTGCTTGGCCCGGTTTTCGAAGGGCTCTGGCCCATGGACGTTGAAATGCTGAGCGGACGCTTGACTTTCAAGCTCATTCAGATTCTCCGGGCTTCCGGTGACGCGTTCCCCTTTGCTGCCGATGCTATTCTGCCCTTTATTCGGCCTGAAGAAAGGGAGCAGGGAACCGCGATATACTCCTTGGGAAAGGCAGACGACGTCATATTTAATTCTGCACCCGAAAAATTGCTGAACGTCGTTGCGGCTGCTGCTGGCGAAAAAGAAAAGGGGTCGATCTACGGTCTGCGTGCGGTATTGGAACGGATAGCAGGCGCGGACCCGACTTTGGTCAACGGGCGAATTTTTCAACGCCTCTTGCAAATGGCAAGAATTGAGCAAGCCCAGAGTTGACGCCAATCACGATCAAGCACAAGCGTTTCTCCGTCGGCTGGAAAACAAGCGCTTGAGCATCAAGTGTGGAGACTTAAGACCGTGTTACCCATTCATGTTGCCGCGGACGATCCGCTCGCCGTCCGTCTTAGAGACAGGTTTTTCGCTCAGTGCGACATTGTGCGGGTCCCAATCATGCGTAGAATGCCCGCCGGCCAGTGCTACTGCAACGTCCTTGATCACATTGGGGAGCACGGCGGGTCGATGCAGATGGGGTGGCTTCTTGTAGTTAGGCCAAACGAGTACGTTGAAGCAATTCACCTGTCGCGCCGCTAACTCCGGAGACCATTTCGGCTAATCCAGCGACGCCCCCTTGCGCCTGTTGCAGACGGCTGGCGTCGGCTGAAGAAGACTGGGATCTGCGAGGAATGCCTGTCACCGTGATTGTCTTGGCGCGAGCTTGCGGCCGTTTACTCAGAGCTGGTGACCCTTGATCGCTCTCCTGCGATGAGCGCGTCTACCAACGCCTCGGCTCGATCCAGGCAGACAAGCGGCCCCTCAACCCCGGTCGACCGGGGCTGCCTCTCCTGGAGGTCGATTACCCGGTTGCTTCCCGGCGCGGTGATCACGGCGAAATGCGAACTCGGGCTGTAGATCGCGATACGATGTCCTTTGTATTCATGCACCGTGGCTGGCATCGGCCGGCTCCTGCCGAATTCCGCGTGGCGAACGACGTTGCGACGAGATCGGTTCGCTGTGCAGTCCAAATGTCCTTGGCGACGAAAGGACCGTCGCCTCCGTCACCCAAACCTTGCCATCTATGTCTTCACCCCGGCTGATCGCCGCGGCAGCCAGGTCGCGATAATGCTCGGCAAAACGAACGAGACGTCGAAGCGACATTTCCGGCGGGGATGCCGTGGCCTTGATGGCTTCGCACGTAACGATCACAAGCCACACGGACGCGCCATCGCTCACGGCCATCTGACCATTCTCAAAGTACAGGAAGGGTGCCGGTTCACAGAGCTGGATTTCAAAATCGTCCGACATCATCCTGCCTTCCTGCTTTTGAGTTCGTTGGCAACGCTTTTCCGCAATGCGTCCATGATGTTGATGACGTTCGAAACAGGAGCGGCGGCCTCCTTGGACCTGGCGCTCTTCTTTCGTGGCTTCAGAGCCTTTTTCTTCTCTTCAATGAGGGCAAGCAGGCTTTCTTGAATGGGGTCGCTGACCATGTCCGACGACCACCGCTTCGTCTTCTGCTTGATGAGCTTCTGGACCAGCGGCACGAGATCAGGATCGGCCTCGTCGTCGATGTCCTCGAAATACGCCTCCTCAGGTCGGACCTGGTCGCCGAAACGCAGGGACCAGAGGACGATTCCTTCATCCCGCGGCTCGAGCACGACCGCCTTCTCGCGTCGGCCGACGACGAGTTTCGATATGCCGACCACTTTGTCTGCCTTCATCGCGTCCCGGATGACTGCGAACGCCTCGTTGCCGACCGCGTCGTCCGGCATGAGATAGTGCGGCTTCTCCAGGTAGACCCATTCAATCGATTCCGCCGGAGCGAACTTCTCGATGTCGATCGTTTTCACCGTGTCGAGCGCGACCGCATCGAGGTCGTCGTCCGTCAGGATTACGTAGTCGTTCTCGCCGCGGGCGTAGCCCTTCGCCTCGTTCTCGTCCTTGACGGGCTTGCCGGTCACGGAGTCGATGTACTGCGAGACGACCCGGTTACCGGTCTCCCTGTTGAGCGTATGAAACCGAACCTTCTCCGATTCAGACGTTGCCGGGGTCATGTTGACCGGGCAGGTCACGAGCGAAAGCTTCAGATAGCCTTTCCAGTAGGGACGCGCCATGACCGACCTCCTAGCTCGCCTTGCGCTGCGGAGCAGCCTTGGAGGAGGCGGCCTTCGCAGCCGCTCCGCGCGCGGCGCGCTGCCGACCGGTGCCAGCGTTGGCATTGGCAGCAGTGCGTTTCGGTTTGCCCTCGGCAGCCTTGGCCAGGCCAGCACTCTCGCGCAGGGCCGCCAGCAGATCGTTCGGCTTCGAAACCTCGACCTTTTTCGGCTTAGGCAGGGATCTGCCTTCCATCTTCGCCTTCACCAGCTCGGCGAGCGCTGCTTCATATCGATCGTCGAACGTGGCCGGATCGAAGTCGCCCTTCTTGGTGCTGATGATATGCTTGGCGAGATCCAGCATCTCGCCTTCAATCTTCAGCTTCGGCATTTCCTCGAACGCCTTCTTAGACGAGCGAACTTCGTAGTCATAGTTTAAGGTGGTGGCGATCAGGCCCTTGCCGTGAGGCCGGATGAGGACGGTGCGCATGCGTCGGAACAAAACGGTCCTTGCAATCGCCGCGACCTTTGACTTCCGCATTCCCTCGCGCAGCGCGACAAAAGCGTCGCCGCCCATTTTGTCCGGTGTCAGGTAATAGGGCTTGTCGAAGTAGACGTCATCGACATCAGAGCAGGGAATGAACGCTTCGATCTCAAGAGTCTTGTTCGATTCCGGGATGGTGGCGGCGACCTCGTCTGGATCAATGATGATGTACTGGCCGTTCTCGATCTCAAATCCCTTGGTCTGCTGTTCCTTCGGGACAGGATCTTCGGTTTCACCATCGATAAAGATGCGGTTGACGCGGTTGCCGGTGGCCTTGTTGATCGTGTTGAATGTCATCCTGTCAGAGGTACTCGCTGCTGTGTAGAGAGCCGCCCCGCATGAGACTTCACCGAACTTGATAAAGCCCTTCCACTGGGCCCTGTGTCCACTCGCCATACCCGTTACTCCCGAATCACTACTGGCGAATCAAGATTTGAGCAGGTGATTCGTTCCGACTCGAAACGAATCATTTTTCAATGGCTTAGCGCCGTTTGTTGCCAATTTGATTCCGGGTGCACCGGCAGGCACCTATCGAGGATGGGATCGCCGACGCGTAAGCCGAGGAACAACGTGAATCATCAAACGTTTAGGGGCAGGATCACGTAGCCAGCAAGGAGATATCGATATGGCGACGACAACACGCGGGCGGGCGCAAGACAGAGCGAGGGTCGCAGGCGGACAGGAGCATGAGGTCCGATACGAAGCAAAGAAGGAAGGCGTCTCGAAAGGTGAAGTGAAAGGCGCCGTCAAAAAGGTCGGCAACAGCCGCAAGAAGGTCGAAGCGGATCTAAAAGGTTGATGAATCGAACACTCGATACAAGCGTCGGGAGCACAACGACTGATGCTCACGTCGGATCAATTCCGCCGCACGGCGACCGCCAACGGGCGGAAGTCGAGATTAGCTTCACGAAGAATGCGGGTTTGCGCGCAAGCGTCGATGTGTCCAGCGGCGGCCTGCTTTCGATCGCCGCTCTCGTCTCCAGCATCCTTCTATCGACGGCTGTTCTCGTCCATGTCGCCACGCGCGACGCCCGGTCGAAAAGCCTCTGGCGATGATGAGGGCTCACTTGGATCCGATCTTGAAGATAGTCTTTGCAATCCTCATCTAGCGACTACCACCCGAAACCAACGACAGCAGCACCGCGAAATGATTTTCGCGTGGTCGCGGTCGTCCGGGTGACCGAGGGCGCTCCCCATGACGGGTCGAGCGCCCTCGGTTTGTCATCGCCCGAAAGCGAGAGCCATTGTCCGATAAAACCTTGATCGTCTTCCTGCATGGCATCGGTGCCTCCGGCGCGCAGCTCATGCCGCTGGCATCATCCTGGCGCGCCAGTCTTCCTGGGACGCGTTTCGTCGCTCCAGACGCCCCGATGCACCACAGGTACGGACATCAGTGGTTCAGCGCGGAGGGCAATCCCCTCGATCCGGAGCGTATCCAAACCGTCCGAAAAGTATTTGACGGACTTATGAACGACGTCGTCCGTCGGGAAGGGTTCGCGGACGCCCATGAGCGGGTCGCCTTCGTCGGCGTCTCGCAAGGCGCCATCGTCGCGCTTGACGCCGTTGCCTCGGGAAGGTGGAAGGTCGGCGCACTGGTCGCGTTCTCCGGCCTGCTTCCTCCACAGCCGGTTTCCCCCGCGAGCAACAGCACGCCCGTGCTTCTGGTCCATGGAGAGAACGACACCACCATCCCTCCCATGGCCTCGCGGCTCGCGGCCGCGCAGCTCGGGACGGCGGGCTTCAAAGTTGAGCTGGATGTCGAACGGGGAACTGGACACACGATTTCCAGCACCGGCGCTCAAAAAGCGCTGTCTTTTCTGAAGAAGACCCTGCTGTAGTCGAAACTCGACAGCGGGCGGATCGTTCTTCTTCCATGACCGATGACCACCAGAAACAGGACGAGGCAGAACGCCCACCACAGGAGACGGTTTCCTTTGCGTTCGACCGGATGACCGTCGCGCGTTTCCGGGAGACCTTCCCAAACGCCAGGTGGAGCGACCGCCTTCAGGCATGGACGGTGCCCGGCAAGACGGCTCGCAAGCGCATCGACCGGTGGCTCGCGACGGAAGCCGACCGCCGGAAACCCTACGAAGAGGAGCGCGGCCGCGACGCTTTCGAGTTCGAGCCGATCCTCAGTCCTTACCTGCAAGTGTTCGACAGCGGTTTTCGCATAAGGACGCCGTACTCGAGCACGGTCGTGAATGACCTTCGGCAGGTGCCATTCGCGCGATGGAATGGTGACGACAAAGTCTGGGAAATCCCGTTTGCGTCATACGACGATCTTCAGCACCGTTGGGAGACAATCGAGGAAGCCGCGAAACGGTCAGAACCCGAAGAGCGCCGAAAGCGTGCCGAGGCCCGCAGGGGCACAGAGGAGGAAGCCAAGGCCAAACGTCGAACGACTGAACGAAAGAAGCGCAGATTGCCGGTGTCAAGCGACGACCTCCCGCCAATTGGCAGGCCGGTGGCAACAACAGCGTATGGGATCGTCGTCATCACCGATGTGTCGGGCGAGATCGTGGATCCGGAACAGGTCGCGGAACATCATCCGGCCGCGACTGAAGAGCATGTGTGGGCCGGGTGGAGACCCTCCACCCTTGATGAACTCGTCCATACCTGGCCAGCGAGGTCAGAGCCTGGAGAATACGAGCGGCTCCGGGGATGGTGGAACCCGGCACTCGACGAGCTCAGAGAAGCAAGAAGGGCCGCCAAATCTCGCGAACGACGTAGATCGGAGTCCGGGGGTACCCCCCCGCCGCGGCGATGAGCCCTGTAGCGACTAAAAAAAGAGTCCCGGCAAATATTTGGCGCTGAGTGGCTAGATCACTGATTCGCTTGGCGATTCGCATATCCGCGTTTCAGCCGGCCCTAATTCATCCTCCGGAAGCCCGCTTGACTCTTTTCCGGCGACGGAACAAAAAAAGAACCTCCATATTTTGAGGGGCATGAAGTCCCGTGCAACGCGAGCTGAGGAGGTCCGTGAACGATGTCGCGCGCCCATAATCCTCGGGTCATTGAGGAGCTGAGAGATCGCATCGCCCACCTGGAGGGCAGTGCGGCAAAGAAAGCCATCGTGCTGCCCTTCGGCGTTCGCGAGATGGACGAACATCTGCCAGGAGGCGGGCTTTCATACGGCGCTCTTCACGAGATAGCCGGCGGCGGGGCCGGCACGGTCGATGGAGCCGCAGCGGTATTGTTCGCCGCCGGAATTGCAGCCCGCTCGAAGGGTAAGGTCCTATGGTGTCTCACCAGACCTGACCTCTTTTTCCCGGCGATCGCCCAGGCGGGCCTGCATCCCGACCGCGTGATTTTTTGCGAAGGCGACAAGGAGGAGGACGTCCTGGCCTCCATGGAAGAGGGGCTTTCCTTCGGTGGCTTGGCGGCAGTTGTCGGGGAACTGGTTCGATTGCCGATGGTGGCATCGAGGCGGCTGCAGCTGGCTGCAGAGAAAACCGGGACCATGGGCCTTGTTGTCCGCAGACGGCGGCGGCAGACGGAGGCGTCGGACTTCGGCAACCCGACAGCCTCGACGACACGATGGAGGGTGAGCGTGCTCCCATCGGAGGCATTGCCAGTCGCGGGCGTCGGCCGCCCGAGATGGCTGGCGGAATTGATGCGCGTGAAAGCAGGCGAGTGTGCCGAGTTCGAATTAGGAGCCTGTGATGCCAAGGGTCGTTTGTGTCTACTTCCCCACTCTGCCAACAGACCGGATACGTCGGCATGGAGAGGGAAACGTGCCAGTTGACCAGCCGCTCGTCGTCATTTCCAAATCGGGGTCGAAACGCTGGATCTCGGCTGCCGATACCGCCGCGCGCAAACTCGGCCTCAAGGTCGGCATGCCGGCGAGCAAAGCCCAGGCGATCGTTGCCAATCTGACGATGATGGATGCCGATCCTTCCGCCGACGCGGCTGCCCTTGAACGCCTGGCGCTGTGGGCGCTCCGGCAATACAGCCCGGTCGTCGCCGTCGATGGTACGGACGGTATCGTCATGGACACTGAAGGCGCCGATCACCTGCAGGGTGGCGAAGACCTGCTGATATCCGGGTTGGTCAACGGGTTGAGAGCACGAGGCCTGACGGCACGTGCCGCGGTCGCCGATACCTGGGGAGCAGCGCATGCCATCACCCGCGTGACATCGGCTGAAACGACCGTTGTTCCGGTGGGCGGCGTTGCGAAAGCGGTGACTTCCCTGCCGATCCACTGTCTGCGTCTTCCACCAGACACAATCCATGGACTGCGGGTGATGGGCGTCGAGACGGTAGGAGAACTCTCCGCAATGCCCCGCGCACCGTTGACACTGCGGTACGGGCCGGAAGTTGGCCGGCGGCTGGATCAGCTCTTCGGACGCATGGCAGAACCCATCGAGCCCTTGCGCACTCCGGAGTTGGTCGAGGCAGCCAAGAACTTTCAGGAGCCGATCGGCGCCGCTGAGACGATCGCCAAATATGTGCACCGACTGGTCGGCGAACTGACCGCCAAGCTGGAAACGCGCGGTCTCGGCGTCAGACGTTCCGATCTCGTCATCCACCGCGTCGACAATACCCGCCAGTGCATTCGAGCTGGATTGGCAAAACCGGTGCGTGACCCCGCCCGGCTGTCAAAGCTGCTCTGCGATCGCATCGAGAAAATCGATCCGGGATTCGGGATCGAACGCCTGGTGCTTGTCGCCATCATGGCAGAGCCATTGGAGGAGAGGCAGGTCGCGTCCTCGCTGATCGAGGAGCAGGTTGTCGATGTCACCCCGCTGGTGGACATTCTCGGCAACCGCGGCCAACGTCTCTACCGGGTTACGCCGGTCGCCTCCGACGTTCCCGAACGAGCGGTGATGCGCGTCGGTCCGACGGCCGACGAGACCGGCGCGACATGGACCGCCAAATGGCCACGGCCGTCGCGGCTGCTGGCGAACCCGGAACGCATCGACGTCACCGCTCTGCTTCCCGACCAGCCACCGGCCGTGTTCACCTGGCGCGGAAAACGTCGGCGCGTAAAACGGGCTGACGGTCCCGAGCGGATCTTCGGCGAGTGGTGGCTTCGTCCGAGAGAACATGCCGCCGTGCGGGACTATTTCGTGGTTGAGGACGAGGCGGGTGAACGGTACTGGGTCTATCGCGCCGGTGACGGGGTGGACGCTGACACGGGCTCGCATCTCTGGTTTCTGCATGGAGTGTTCGGATGAGGTATGCCGAACTTCAGGTCACCACACATTTCTCGTTCCTGCGGGGCGCCAGTTCTTCGGAGGAACTGTTCGCCACTGCGGCAGCGCTTGGCATTGACGCCGTTGGTGTTGTCGATCGCAACTCGCTGGCCGGTATCGTGCGCGCCTGGGAGGCGGCGAAGACCACCGGAGTGCGCCTGGTTGTCGGCTGTCGTCTCGATCTTTCCGATGGCTTGTCGATCCTGGTCTATCCAACCGACAGACCAGCCTATTCCAGACTAACACGTCTGCTTTCGCTCGGCAAAATCCGGGGAGGCAAGGGCAAGTGCATCCTCGATCTGTCGGACGTGGAAGCCTATAGCGGCGGCCTGATTGCCATCCTTATACCCGATGAGGCCGACGAGACCACCGCGGGCCAGCTCAGGAAGATCGCCGCGATCTTCGGTGACAGGGCCTACGTTTCTCTGTGCCTGCGCCGTCGCCCCAACGACCGTCTCCGGCTTCACAATCTATCAAACATGGCGGCGAGACATAAGATCAAAACGGTCGTCACCAACGATGTGTTGTTTCACGATCCCGGTCGCCGGCAGCTGCAGGACATCGTCACCTGCATCCGCAACCGCACCACCATCGACAGCGTCGGCTTCGATCGCGAGCGGCATGCCGATCGGTTCTTGAAAGCTCCAGAGGAGATGCACCGGCTGTTTTCGGATTATCCGGAAGCGCTGGCGCGCACCCGCGAAATCGTCGACCGCTGCCGCTTCGACATGAGCGAGCTGCAGTACCAGTATCCTGAGGAAGCTCTGGTTCCAGGCCTCGACGCGCAGCAGTCACTGACCAAATTCGCCTGGGAGGGCGCTGCCACCCGGTACCCCGAGGGGATCCCCGACAAGGTTCGCAAGGCGATCCTTCACGAACTTGAACTCATCCGGGTGATGAAATACGCACCGTACTTCCTCACCGTCTACAGCATCGTCCGGTTTGCCCGCTCGCAAGGAATTCTCTGTCAGGGGCGGGGATCGGCGGCCAACTCGGCTGTCTGCTACTGCCTCGGCATCACCAGCATCAACCCCGAAACCGGCGACCTGCTCTTCGAGCGTTTCGTGTCGATGGAACGCGACGAGCCGCCGGATATCGACGTCGACTTCGAGCACGCCCGCCGCGAGGAGGTCATCCAATGGATATACGAGACCTATGGCCGCTCGCGCTCGGCCCTCTGCTCTACCGTCACTCGGTACCGCGCCAAGGGCGCGCTGCGTGATGTCGGCAAGGCCTTGGGGTTGCCTGAAGACCTGATTACCCAGCTCTCCTCCGGAGTCTGGGGCTGGTCGGAGGGAGTCGGCGAAAAGCAGCTCATAGACAACAACATGAACACCGCCGACTACCGCCTGAAGTTGGCATTGGATCTTAGCGCCCAGTTGATGGGGGCGCCGCGCCATCTCGGCCAGCATCCGGGTGGCTTCGTCCTGACACAGGACAGGCTCGACGATCTGGTTCCGATCGAACCGGCAACCATGAAGGATCGCCAGGTCGTGGAATGGGACAAGGACGACATCGAGGCGCTGAAGTTCATGAAGGTGGACGTGCTCGCGCTCGGCATGCTGACCTGCATGGCGAAATCCTTCGAGCTGCTGAAGGAGCACAAGAACATTCCGATGGGGCTGGCCGACGTGGAACAGGAAGATCAGGCGACCTACGCGATGATCCGCAAGGCCGATACGCTCGGCACGTTCCAAATCGAAAGCCGCGCCCAGATGGCGATGCTGCCGCGCCTGAAGCCTCGTACATTTTATGATCTCGTCGTGCAGGTCGCAATCGTTCGGCCGGGACCAATCCAGGGCGACATGGTGCATCCGTATCTGCGGAGACGAGAGGGCAAGGAGAAGGTCGAGTACCCGACGCCCGAGCTCGAAGCGGTTCTTGGCAAGACGCTAGGTGTCCCGTTGTTTCAGGAGAGCGCCATGAAGGTCGCGATGACCTGCGCTGGCTTTACCGCGGGCGAGGCGGACCAACTCAGGCGCGCCATGGCGACCTTCAAATTCACGGGGGGCGTCTCCAAGTTCAAGGACAAGCTCGTCGAGGGCATGGTGAGGAACAATTACACCAGAGAATTTGCCGAGAAGACATTCACCCAGCTTGAGGGTTTTGGCTCCTACGGCTTTCCCGAAAGTCACGCCGCCAGCTTTGCCCTGATCGCCTATGCGAGCTCGTGGGTGAAGTGTCACCATCCGGATGTCTTTTGCGCTGCCTTGCTCAACAGCCAGCCGATGGGGTTCTACAGCGTCGCCCAGATCGTCCAGGATGCCAGAAACCACGGCGTCGAAGTCCGGCCGGTCTGCGTCAACCGATCTCGCTGGGACTGCACGATGGAACGGATCGGCAATTCCGACCGCTTCGCTGTTCGTCTCGGCATGCGTGTCGTCCGGGGATTGTCCACCAACGACGCCGCGCGCATCATCCTGGCGCGTGCCGAGCATCCATTTGTCTCCGCCGATGACATGTGGCGACGCTCGGGCGTGTCGCCGTCGTCGCTGGTGAAGCTGGCGGAAGCTGACGCTTTCCTTCCCTCGCTGCAACTGGAACGGCGGCAGGCACTCTGGGATATCAAGGCACTAAGAAATGAACCTCTGGAGCTTTGGGCAGCCGCCGCTGAGCGCGAAGCCAAGGTGATCGCCGAGATGCGGGAGCCTGAAGTGGCGCTGAAATCGATGACCGAGGGCAGGGAGGTCGTCGAGGACTACTCACACACGGGCCTCACCTTGAGGGCGCACCCGGTGTCGTTTCTCCGAAAAGACCTGGACCGCAAAGGCATCGTCACCTGTGCCGAGGCGATGGGGCAACGCGACGGGAAATGGCTTTGGACTGCCGGTCTTGTCCTCGTGCGACAGCGGCCGGGATCGGCAAAGGGTGTGATGTTTCTGACGCTGGAAGACGAGTCCGGTATCGTCAACGCGGTTGTCTGGCCATCCCTGTTCGAACGCCAGCGGCGGGTCTTGATGACCGCGAGCATGATGGCTATCAATGGCCGCATCCAGCGAGAAGGCGAGGTCGTTCACCTCGTTGCCCAGCGCCTGTTCGATTTCTCCGCCGACCTGGCAAGCATTGGTAATTGGGACGGCGGCCTCGGTGACTTCCCGCTGCCCCATGGCCGCGGCGACCAGGTCAAGCACGGAGGAGGGCCGGATCCTCGGGATAATCCCAAGCCCGCTGTGCAGGCGCGCGACATCTATATTCCCGACCTTCATATCGATAATCTGAAAATCAAATCCAGAAACTTCCACTGAGGAGACCGGTGTGTCGCGCCTGTTTGCAGTCACCAAAAGTCTGGGCGAGATTGTCGCGCATTTCGCGGTCGACATGGCGCCGGCGCTTGAGGTGCCGAGTGAAACCATCGAAGGCACTCCGGGCTTGATCGTCCTTGAGAAAGATGGATTGAGGCTGTTGAAGTCGATCCCATGGGGCTTTCCTCGACAGACACGCGACATGCGACGGGAAGGCGAGCCCCCGAGCCGCATTGGGCTCGTTGCTGATCTCACCAATCCGCTTTGGGACCGCATCGTCGTTCATCCCAGGTATCGGTGCCTGATCCCTCTCACGCACTTTGCAAACCCCGACGGTGTAAAAGGGGCAAAAACCCGATCGTGGTTTTCGAAGAACCGCCAACCTTTGATGGCCTGGGCGGGGTTCTGCAAGAACACTCCCGACTTCGGCCCCGTGTTTGCCGGCATGACCATGACTGCCAATGAGAAGATCAGGCCGTTCAACGACCGCATGCCCGTTTTGCTTAAACCCGAGGAATACGACCGCTGGCTTCACGGTTCGATCGAGGACGTCATCGCATTCCAGTTTCGCGATCCACCGTCATCCGATGATTTTGACATCCTGCATACCCGCGATCGCTGGCAAAGCGGCGTGTCACCCTCCAAGGCTTCACCCCGTCGGGACAACATGCTTATGTAACCAAGGTTTCGTGTTGAAAGGTCTGCCCCATGTGCAACTTGTACACCGTCCGTCTTTCCGCCGCGGAAGTGGCCGCGCACTTTCGCGTGCCGAACCCGATGCAATCCAACGCTCCCGAGGAAGTCTATCCGGGCACGCCCGGGATGGTGGTGACGGAGAATGAAGGTGTTCGCGAGCTTCGCTCGATGGTGTGGGGCTTTCCCCTCCGCCTGAAAGGCATGAAACCAGAAGCCAAGCCAAAGCCTGTCAACAACATCGCTGACCTTGCAAAAGGCATGTGGATCGGTCTCGCCAGAAAACCCCAATGGCGGTGCCTGATCCCGGTCACAGGTTTTGCTGAAGCCGAGGGTGAGAAGGGCAGGATGACCCGGACGTGGTTTTCGCTGAAAGATCAGCCGGTGTTCGCCTGGGCAGGGCTGTGGCGCGTCAGCGACGAATGGGGTCCCGTCTATTCTGGTGTCATGACGGACGCCAACGAGGCGATCCAGCCGGTGCACAATCGCATGCCGGTTCTCCTGCATGCCGACGAGTACGAACAGTGGCTTCACGGTAGCTTCGATGATGCCCTCGCATTCCAGAAGCGGACATTTCCGCCCGAGTTGGTGACGATGGAGCGGACAAGCGAGCTATGGGCGAAAAAGAAGACTGCAACCGAGGCGCCGCTGCTGCTTTGAGGCCCGCCAATGTTAAAGAACGGTCACACAATCGGCTTAGGCAGCGTTTACTACGGTGCACCGGTTACAACCCGGTGCATCGTTATCCCACCTTGGGTTGGCGCGCGTCGGCCACGAGAGAATTATCCGCAACGTTTTCGACGGGCCGACAAAGTTAAAAGGGACACTCCGTCATAGAGACTGGATGAAAGCTGGCCGTCCGCAGGCAAGTTCAGGAAGCGACTGTCAAACGTTACCACTATGACAGCCATGCCCAGTTAAAAGCCCACCTCCAAGACTTCATTGACGCCTACATTTACGGCCGCCGGCTTTAAACGCTGCGTTGCCTCACACCCTATGAATATATCTGCAAAATCTGGGCAACAGAGCCAGAACGGTTTAAACTCAACCCGCACCATCAAATGCCGGGACTAAACACCTAGACGGTTAAGCTTGTCCGATCTTCACTGTACATTTACTTGCGTCCGAGTTGCAGTGCAACTGCGATAGCGCTGACAAGCCCGCCGACCGCTGCGACACCGAGCCACCCGGCATTCGTCCACACTGCAATGGACACGGCCGATCCGATCGCGCCGCCAAGGAACATGGAACCCATCAGGACCGTGTTGAGACGGGCACGCGCGTTGGGGTTCAGCGCATAGACCAGCGACTGGTTCGATACCAAAGCGCTCTGCATTCCGAAGTCCAGGGCAATGACCCCGATGACAAGGCCCGCTATGGTCGGAGACGCCGCAAAGAGCGCCCACGAAGACAGGGCAATGATAGCGCCGAGCCGCACGACGATGGCCGGTCCTCTGACGTCGGCAACGCGGCCGGCGATCGGAGCGGCAATTACACCGACTGCGCCGACGATGCCGAAGAGACCTGCGACCTCGGCGCCGAGTCCGAGATCAGGCTGGGCGAGACGAAACGGCAGTGCGGTCCAGAATGCCGAAAAACCAGCAAATATCAGGGCCTGCGTCACGGCTGCCCGCCGAAGTTCCGGAAATTCCTTCCACAGCGTGCCGATCGAAGATATCAGTGTCCGGTACCGCATCGAAACCGAGCTTGGAAGGGAGGGCAGGATGCCCCACATGCCCACGGCGCCGATGAGGGCGACCGCGACCGCGATCATGTACATTTCGCGCCAGCCCAGGGTCGTGCCGATGTAGCCCGCGACTGTTCGGCTCAAAAGAATTCCCCCAAGCACGCCGGATAGCAGCGTTCCCACTGTCGCGCCGCGTTTCGCGGGCGTTGTAAGGTGGACCGCAAATGGGATGATCTGCTGCGCGACCGTCGACGATACGCCGACAAGCGCAGAGAAGATCACGATCATTGTAGTGTTGCCGGCGTAGGCGACGCCTAGGAGCGCAATGGCAAGAATGACAAATTGACCCACGATTAGGCGCTTGCGCTCGACTATATCTCCCATGGGAACCAGCAGAAACAGCCCCAGAGCGTAGCCGAGTTGGGTGACCGGCGAGATCAGCGTGGCGGCAAGCGGTAGATCCTTGCCGATCAATTCCAGCATTGGCTGATTGTAGTAGATATTGGCTACGGCCGCTCCGGCGCCTAGCGCCATCGCGAAGGTGAGCGGCGTCGTCATCTTTGGCAGCGCCGTCGTTTGATAATGGATGGTCATATCGACGTCCTCATGGGTTGGTGGCTGGAAATATCGGACTGACGTCCTTGTTCTGCAATCGAAGACAATGCACAGTCCTCGTACGTTTTTGAACGGGGACGGATATGGAATGGAGTGATGTCAGGATTTTCCTTGCTGTTGCCAGGGAAGGAACGCTGGGAGCGGCCGGCCGCTCCCTGAAGCTCAGCCACCCGACCATCAGCCGGCGTTTGCGAGCGATGGAGGAAGCGACAGGGCAGACGCTTTTTCAGCGAACCAGCGACGGCTACGTTCTCACCGAAGAGGGCTCGACGGTGCTATCGATTGCCGAGCATATGGAAGAGAATGCCTTGGCGATCCAAAGGCGGCTGGCCGGAGATGTACAGAAGCTTGAGGGTACCCTTCGAATTTCCTCCCCGGATTGGTTCGGAGCCTGGGTCCTTCCGCCCGTCGTCGCCGACTTTGCGCAAATGTATCCTCATGTCGACATGGAAATCCTGACCGGGACGAGACTGTTCAGCCTTGCGCAGCGAGAGGCCGATGTCGCGTTCCGCATCTCGCCGTTCACCGAAGCAGACGTCGTCCAGCGCAAGCTCGTCGAGATGCCTTACGGGGTCTATGCGGCGGCGGACAAAGCGCCGCCCCGCGCCGGCGAAGGGCAAGGTTGCGCACTCGTCACCATGGATACCTCCCTCGGCGCCTTTCCCGATATCGACTGGCTGAAGTCGAAGCTTCCTAAGGCCAAGGTCATCGTGAGATCGAACAACCGCAACGTCCAGGCGCAAATGAGCAGCGCCGGCGTCGGCATCGCTGTTCTGCCTCGCCCCGTCGGAGACAAGCAGCCAAATCTGCAGCGGCTGGATCTGGGCGAGGACCCGCCAGGTCGCGATATTTGGATGGGTTATCATCGCGATATCCGGCGCTCCGGACGTCTCAGGGCATTTGTCGAACTTGCGGTTGCCCTCCTCTCGAACGGCGGTTGAGAGCCGACAGTCTCGTGAGCGCAGTCGGGAATGCTTTTCGTCACGGATTCCAGGGATGTTAGGCATTGAATGTCTCCTTCAACAACGCGGCAGCCTGGGCCACCGCGCCGCGCGCAGCCGGAGTGTCGGCAAGCGGTTCCAGGACCGCAAAATCATGAATCGTGCCTAGAAAGCGGACGGCATTCACCCTCACATCCGCCTGCATCAGTTTTCGTGCGAACTCCTCACCTTCGTCCCTTGCGATGTCGTTCTCGGCGGTTATCAAGAGGGTCGGGGGCATTCCTTCCAGTTCCCTGATCCGCGCGTCTGTCGGCGAGGGAAGTGCGGCATCTGCGTGCTCACCCAGTTCTTTCAGGATTTGCGACATGAGTTCGCCTGTCATCCATGGTCCTTCGGCAAAGGCTTTATAGGAGGCGTTCCCGAGGCGATCTGAGAATATAGGGTTGAATAGAATCTGAAGCGCGATCGCGGGATCCGGACGATTCTTTGCGATCATCGAAACGACCGCGGCGACTTTCGCACCGATACCATCCCCCGCCACCGCCAATCGCGAGCCATCGAGCCCAAGGGAGCGGCCGTTATGCTGGATGCCCGAGAGAGTTGAAAGGGCACATGCCACCCTTGCCGACAATTGCCCCTGACTTGTGTCGAGGCAGAAGACCGCGATCCCGCTGGCAACGGCGAGATCGAGGCACAAGCGCGTCGCATTCATGGGGCCGCCTTCTCTTGCCCTGGCCGCGCAGAAAAAGACAAGGACTGGGCTCGGTGAACCTGCACCTTCCGGAAGGACCAGGCTGCCACGAATGTGGTCTTGCGGGAATTCGACGTCGATGTCGATCACCCGGGCTGCGGCATGCCGGGAGGCATTGGTCTCGGACGTGCGCTCTCTCAATTCCTCGATGCTTCTCGCCGGACCCGGAAAGCGGTCCAGGAATTCCTGGGTCAGGGTATCGAGAACGGGATTGGCCGAGGCAGGCGTGATGTGAACCGGCATTTTTTGTTTACTTTCGTTGAGGGCTCGGGAGATCATTCCGCGTAGGCGTGGCGGCGGCGGAAGCTGCTGGGAGTCTGCCCGGTCGCTTGCCGAAAGAGCCGCGAGAGGTGAGCCTGGTCGGCCATTCCGCACTCAAGCGCGATCTGTACAAGCGGCTCGCCGCTTTCAATCAGCAACGTCTTGGCGCGATCGATGCGCCTAGCCTGAACATATGCATGCGGTGGGACACCGAAACTCTGGCGAAACGATTTCGAGAAGTGGCTGACGCTCAGGCGGCAGAGAGCCGCAAGATCTTCGCAGCGGATAGACGACGACAGATGCTCTTCAACGAACCGGCTGACGCGCTTCATCTGCCACGGTGCCAGACCGCCGGTAAATTCCGGCTTCGGTTCCGTTCGCAGGAGCGCTCGCGCCTTGTCGAGGCAGGCTCTGACGGCGTCGATGTCGCGATCCACCTCGAAACCGGCCTGATCGAGGAGTTCGGTCAGGGTCGATGCGATGCTTGCGGGCAGATCCTTGACGGCGATTGGTGAGATCGGACCGGCTTCGTTAACGCGATAGAAAGACATCGGAAATTCCTTTCGGCTGGTTGGCGTGAATGACGTTTGTCGATGACCAACATTTACTGCCGGCGGGGCCAGGACCGTGAATTAAGCTTTGTGAAGAGTTGCAAAGGCGATTAAGGCCACTTTGCGGGACGCGCCCTGCACGGTCGTTTTGTGCAAGAAAAGGAATTCCTTCAAAGGACGCCGGGCTTCCTAATTGATAAGATGGATGACCGAAGCGCCCCAATTTATGGACGATCATGCAAGACAGCACCTCCTACCAATTCGACCGTTTCACACTCTCGATTGCGCAGAGGGCACTGTTTTCCAATGGGGAGCCTGTCCGGCTTGGTGCACGAGCGCTGGAACTCCTCATCCTGCTGGTGGAGCGCGCAGGAGAACTGGTCACCAAGGATCAGCTGATGGAGCGGGCGTGGCCGGACGCGACCGTCGATGAAAATGCCATGCGGGTCCATCTTTCGGCTTTGCGCAAGACCCTGGGTGAGACGACCGATGGCACCAGCTTCATCCAGAATGAGACCGGGCGTGGCTACAGATGGGTCGTTCCCGTGGTCGCGACCGGGGCGGGCGCCCAGAAGGCGGCGGTCGAGGCAAAGCCCCTGTCCTTTTTCCTTCCCGCGAACCTTGGACAGGTCATCGGCCGTGACGAGGTCATCCAGGGACTGGCAGAGCTCTTTCCTGACAAGCGACTCGTCACGATCGCGGGCCCGGGTGGAATTGGTAAGACGACGGTTGCCCTCGCGGTCGCACACAGGGTGGCCGACGAACAGGAGATAGCCGGCTGCTTCGTCGATCTGGCGCCGCTTTCGAACGGAAGCCTGGTGGTATCCGCGCTGGCCAGCCAACTGGGCTTGGCGGTTGCGGGCGTGGCAGAGGATGCCATAGTTGCGGCCCTTGCTACGCAGACCGTGCTCATCGTATTCGACAATTGCGAGCACGTCGTTGATGCTGTCGCGCAATTGGCCGAAACGATTTTGCAATCGGCCCCAGGCGTCAGCATCCTGATCACGAGCCGTGAACCGTTGCGAGCCGCCGGAGAGTCGATCTTCCGCCTCCAGACACTGACGGTCCCTGCTCACCAGCAGAACATGACTGCAGCCGAGGCGTTGGAGTTCTCCGCGGTGGCGCTTTTTTGCAGCAAGGCAAAAGCGAGTTCGAGCAGCTTCGAGTTTATGGATGGTGATGTTTGCGCGGTGCTCGATATCTGCGAGCGACTGGACGGCATTCCACTCGCACTGGAGATGGCAGCGTCCCGCATGGACCTGCTCGACGTCCAGCAGATGGCAAAGCGTCTCGACGACCGCTTTTCCGTTTTGACGAAGGGGCGGCGAACGGCGATGCCGCGTCAGCAAACACTGCGCGCGACGCTCGACTGGAGCCATGATCTTCTGTCCGAAAGCGAGAAGGCGGTTTTCCGGCGTTTGTCAGTGTTCCGCTCGTCCTTCGAGCTCGATGCCGCCTTGGCCGCGTGCTCCGGCGCTGACGTCGAAGAGTTTGCCGTCTTCGACGCTCTGACGGCACTTGTTGACAAATCCCTTGTGACGATGGACCGGCGTGACCGTTTGTCCCTATACCGCCTGCTGGATACGACCCGCTTTTACGCGGCAGAGAAGCTTGGCAAGGGGACGGAATTCGACGAGGTGATGCGAAGGCACGCGCAACAGTGCCTCAAGCTCTTCGCTTCGGAGATAACGACATGGGACGGGAAGAACCCGGGCAAATGGCTTTCCGCCAACAGCTGGCGGGTCGATGATCTTCGCGCCCTGTTCGATTGGGCATTCAGCACCGGGGACAAACAACTCGGCGTAGAACTGATCATCGCTTCGGCATCGCTCTGGTTCCATCTTTCGCTTCCCTCCGAATACCTGGCGATCGCTCGCAGGGCCATGAGTGTTATTGCGGGGACCGAGCTGGTCGGTTCGGTTGCGGAGTTCGAGCTTCAGACGACCTATGGTCATGCTCTGTGGCATACGGCTGGCCCGACCGAGGAAATGAACAACGCGTTTCTGCGGGCGGGAGAGATTGCCGACCAGCTCGATCTTCCATCCCATAAACTGAGAGCCGTATGGGGACTGTGGGCCCGCGCTATCCTGTTCGGCAACTACGGGGAAAGTCTCGTTCTTGCGGAACAGTTCAAGGAACCGGCCTATGCGACCGGAGAACTCGCGAACATCCAGACCGCCGATCATATGTTTGCACTCTCCCATCATTTCATCGGCAATCAGGCGCAGGCGCTCGAACTGTTGATGAAGGTGATTGCGGGTGACGATGCTCCCGTCCGCGCCAATCATACGAACCACGCACAGGTTGACGGGAAGACGGCGGTGCTGGCCTTGCTCATGCGCATTACCTGGTTGCAGGGCGATGCTGGGGGCGCGCTGTCGCTTGCAAAGGATTGTGCCGCCGACGTTCTCTCGCTCGATCACGACCTGTCTATCTGCTACGGGCTTGCCATCGGATGCATTCCCGTAGCCCTATGGTGCGGCGAACTTGCGCGTGCGAAAGAATGGAACGGCCATCTGATGCGCCGCACGACCAGGAGAGGATTACGTTATTGGCAGGTCTGGGCCGAGGGTTTTGCAGCTATTCTGGAAGGCAAGACCGTATTTCCCAGGGATGCCACCGCGATGCAGGCGGAAGTCTTCGCGGCAATCAGCCCGGATGCCTATGGCGACAACCTTACGAGCAGACATGACGCAGAAGGAAGCCTCTGGTGCGGACCCGAACTGCTGCGCATCGCGGCCCTCCGATCGGCGGGGCATCCGAACAAGGCGACTGAAGACGCCCTCAGACGTGCCTATGCGATCGCAGACGAACAGGGCACGGCAGCCTGGATGGCGCGAATTGAAGTCTCGCTGCGAGCCGCGGTCGCATTGGAATAGCTTTTGGTTTTGGCGCGTCGCAGGATCAGAATGGAAATGCATACGCGTCAGAACTCGTAACGGGTGCACGACACTTCAGGTCCCATATATGGAACCTGAAGTGTGACCAGGCTGTGCTTAGACCCTGACTAAACGTTCTCGATCCGAAGCACCTTCGCTGTAGCAGCCCGGGATGTCCTGCACGCATCGGCATCCACTTTCAAATCGATCCCGTAAGTCGGGATCATCCGTTTCAACGATGGAAGCCACGCATCCTCTGTTATTTTGTCGCCGAAGCAGGTTTCCAGCACACGTAGTGCAATAAAGGCGGCAGTCGAGGCGCCCGGCGAGGCGCCCAGCAGCGCCACAAGCGACTTATCGGCGGCAGGCACCAGCTCAGTACCGAATTCTAGAACGCCGACCCGTTCCTTTTCGGGTTTGATGATCTGGACGCGTTGCCCGGCGACCGCCTCTTTCCAGTCTCCCCTCCTGGCCAGTGGAAAGAATTCTTGAAGCATGCTGAACTGATGCGAGGAACTTTGTAGCACCTGACCGATCAGATATTCCGTAAGGTCAATATTGTCCTTAGCTACTTCGAGAAGGGGCAGAATGTTGTCGTGAGTGATGGAGCGAAACAGATCCAACAGGGAGCCATGCTTGAGGAACTTGGATGAGAAGCCGGCATAAGGTCCGAACAAAAGGGATTTGCGTCCTGCGATGATCCTGGTGTCCAAATGAGGAACTGACATGGGAGGGGAGCCACTGGCGGCTTTGCCGTAGACCTTCGCGTGATGCCTCTCGCTGACATCGTCCACGTCGCAGCGCAGCCATATGCCACTGACGGGGAAGCCGCCATAACCTCGACCTTCGGGGATCTGCGACATCTGAAGGAGATCGATTGACGCTCCTCCCGCTCCGATGAAGACGAACTTTGCCGAGACCTCCTGCTTCGTGCCGTCGGACGCATCCTCGACCACCACCTGCCACCTGCCGCTCTCCTCGCGGTTCAAGCCGACAACCTGCCGGTTGTAGTGGATGCTGACGCCTGACTGGGCCGTCAGTTGTGCAAAAAGCAGGTGGGTCAGGGCGCCATAGTCAACGTCTGTGCCAGTGACGATGCGTGTGGCAGCGACAGCTTCGTCCGACTTGCGACCTTCCATGATCAGGGGTGCCCAATCTGCGATCTTTGCCGGATTGTCGGTAAATTCCATGCCGTTGTAGCAGTGATGCGCGGACATTCGCCTGTAGCGCTCTCGCAGAAACGCAACATTTTCCGCCCCTCTTACGAAACTCATATGCGGGCAGGGGTGCAGAAAGGAGCGTGGGTCGGAGATGGCCCCTTTCGTCACCATATAGGACCAAAGCTGTCGCGAGATATCGAATTCGGTGTTAACCTCCAACGCCTTCGATATGTCCACGCTGCCATCGGCGCGCTGGGGCGTGTAGTTCAGTTCGCAGTTTGCCGCGTGGCCGGTGCCGGCATTGTTCCATGCCTGGGAGCTTTCCTGTCCGCAGTCATTCAGCCTTTCATAAACTGCGACCGTCAATGAGGGATCGAGTTCCTTCAGCACCGTGGCCAGTGTGGCACTCATGATGCCAGCACCAATGAGAACAATGTCCGGATTTCCGTTAGTCTCGAACGCCATTTGTTTGTTCCACCCTTAAGCTGTAGCCGGAATAAAGCGAAGATCAGCGGTTTCGTCATAGACGACATAGGCCCGCCGCCATGGCTCGGAACCAATCAATCGCCACTTGTGGCCGGAACCGCTATTATCCTGTGCAAGAAGCACGTCGCCTGGGCGGATAGTGAACGTCGCCCCGGA
The DNA here is from genome assembly GCA_900467745.1 of Hyphomicrobiales bacterium. GTDB lineage: Bacteria > Pseudomonadota > Alphaproteobacteria > Rhizobiales > Rhizobiaceae > Rhizobium. The sequence continues at coordinate 87,876 of UBQW01000051.1, read as the reverse complement.
TTTGGTTTCAAATTCGAGAGTTCCAGACAATGTGAGGACAAAGCGCGGAACGGGATCTTTGTGCCATTCGAACGAGCCACCGGAAGCGGTTTCACGAAACGAGATGTTTTTGGCTGCCACAGCCTGCCCGATGAAATCGCCACGCTCTCCTTCGGATAGGTCAATCGCGCCTTCTTCAAAAACTGAATTACCGTCCGCAGCAGTCCAAATTCTGACGCATCTGATCATTGTTTTCATCCTTGTCTTCAAGCACCGGCCAGCCCACGGCCGACCATTTCCAGAGGGTTGATGGTTCTATCGAAAAGGGCTGCGTCGACCTTTCCGGAGGCGAGAGCTGCCTCGCGAAGGGTCGTCCCATCGGCAATTGCCTTTTCAGCGATATGTGCGGCGTTCTGATATCCGATGACGGGCGAAAGGGCAGTTACCAGCATGACGCTGCCCTCGACATAGCCGTTGATCTTTTCTCGGTTGAGCTCCGTGCCCTCCACCGAGAACTCTCGAAATCTATCGCAACCGTCAGCAAGTATCCGAGCCGAGTGCAGGAAATTACTGATGATCACCGGACGCATCGCATTCAGTTCGAAATTTCCCTGACTGCCGGCGAATGCCACCGCGGTATCATTACCCATCACCTGTATTGATATCATCACGATTGCTTCGCACTGTGTGGGGTTCACTTTTCCCGGCATGATGGACGACCCGGGCTCGTTCGATGGCAAAAGCAGTTCTCCAAATCCACAGCGTGGTCCCGAGGCAAGCCATCGCATATCGTTGGCGATCTTGATCAAAGCGACGGCAAGGCTTCGAATGGCCGCATGGGATCGCACGATCGCGTCAAGAGATCCCTGAGCTGTGAATTTGTTGGGGGCAGTCACGAAAGGCTTGCCGGTGAGTTCGGCGATTTTTGCGGCGACGTCACGGGAAAAGCCTTTGGGGGCATTGAGGCCGGTACCGACCGCGGTTCCCCCGACGGCCAGCTGATAGAGATCTTCCCGGCTTGCCTTGATCGATGAGACGGCATCGCGGATCTGGCCCGCCCAGCCAAACCATTCCTGACCGACAGTCAGCGGAACGGCATCTTCAAGATGGGTTCTGCCGATCTTGACGACATCCATCCAGCCTTGAGCCTTGCGCTCTATCATATCCGCAAGCGCTTCAGCTGACGGCAGCAGCACGTTGTCGATCGCGTCGATCGCCGCGATGTGCATCGCCGTCGGGAACGTGTCGTTCGAAGATTGCCCCATGTTCACGTCATCGTTGGGACCGACTGGCTTCTGCGAACCAAGGATGCCACCCAGAAGCTGGATGGCTCTGTTTGATATGACCTCGTTCACGTTCATGTTCGACTGTGTTCCGGAGCCGGTTTGCCAGACATAAAGCGGGTAATGATCGTCGAGTGCGCCTGCGATGGTTTCATCGGCGGCGCGCACAATGGCATCGCGCTTCCAGTCTGGGAGCCTGCCTGCCTCGGCATTGACTAGCGCGCAGGCCTTCTTCACGTAGCCATAGGCGTGGTATACAGCCTTCGGCATACGGTCGTCGCCAATATCGAAATGTCCAAGCGATCTCTGGGTCTGCGCGCCCCAGTAGCGATCCGCGGGAACAGCAACGTTGCCCATCGAGTCAAATTCGATACGTTCACCGCTTGCATCAATGCCGATCGGGGCATCGTTCATCGCCAAGTTGTCTTCGTTTGCTTGAGTCATGCTGTCTCCCTTCAATGGGTGCTACGTGTGCCTTCGCCCGATCCGGCCAAAGAAAGCGCGATGCCGATGCCGATAGTCGCCGTCGTGACCATCGTGGTGATTGCCAGTGCGATCGTGGTTGAAACAAGTAGAGGCGACGCGGCCGATCCCTGCGTCATGATAGCCAGCCCTCCGATCCCGGCACGGAAACCGTATGATCCAGGGATCAACGCAACCACACCCGGAAAGGCGAAAGTCACTGCCGGAGCGCGATAGACACGGGCAGCAAAACGCGCAATCGCGCCTGCTGCAAAGGCGCCGACCAGGGAGGCCATAGGCAATGTCATACCCGCTTGCTCCAGTGATGTGCGAAGCGTGTGACTTGCCATCCCCGCAGCGATGCAGAACCCGACCGCGCGCGGGGAAACGTTGAAGGTTATGGCAAAACCTGCCGCCGCCAAACCTGCAAAAAGCAGATCGGGGAGGGGAGATAGCGAACCGGGCCCCCGGTCGATTGGAAGCGTTGCGCCACTGAGGGAACCGACCGCGTAAAGGGCAAAAGCGATCGTCAGTATACTGGCCGCGCCTGTCGCCAGTCGCGCTACACCGTTTGCGGCATTGCCAGAGCTGATCTCACGGATGCCGTTTATCAGCGGAACGCCCGGCACGAGGATCATCCCCGCGGCCGTCAGTGCAAGAACGGGAGAGGCATGCGGAACGAGTCTCAAGACGAGAATGGCCGTTAAGCCGCTGAGTGCCGCAACGAGAAACACGCTCACAAACGGATTGAGGGAGAATTTTGCGAAGATTTTTCTGAGGGCGGCACTAACAATGCCCGCGACGAACGCAACCGCTACGACAGACCATTCTGCTCCAAAAAGTTTGGCCAACGATGCGGTGGTAAACCCAACGCCAATAATGGCGGTGAGATCGGAGTATCCTTGAGGCGAAAGCTCTATCGCGTCGAGACGTTGCTCGATGATGTCAGCATCGTTTAAACCACCCCGAATGTCGTCAATAAGTGTCTCCACAGCGGCAAGCCGCTGCATGTTGACTGAAGGCACCGAGAATTCCGGGCCGAGCCTTGTCACAAACCTCTCCGTCGTTCCGACCGTGGCAAGAATAGCCTCAGGCGTGACCAGCACATGCACCTCCTGTCCCAGCCCTTGGGCGACACCGCTCACGCCCGTTAAGACATGTTGGGTGTCTGCGCCGCTGAGGAACAAGAGACGTCCCGCACGCGATGCTAGATGTACGGACCTTTCGGCAGAATCTGGGTGTGGATCGATCGCAAGAGCCATGTCGCCTTGACCTTCGTTACCCTAGGCTGTGGATATGAACGCGCTTTCCTCGGACAAACCTGGTTTGGTTCAAGATGATTCATCTCTTTTGCAGAGCAATCCAATCTGGTGATCGGTGGCCAGACGGAGCCTATTCCACATAGAATTCGGCCGTGTCTTGTTGCGGCCGATCTGTTTTATGGTTCCCGTGCTAGTTGAAGAAAAGCTATCATGGTCAGAAATCTGAGGGCTTGGCGAAATCCACTGTGATTGGACGATCCTGAGATATCCATTTGGCCGCCGGAGCGGCAGCAGCCGATTCGTCCAACTACCGTAGATGCATGCAAGCTGAACCTGATGGTCAGAGCTACGGTGGTCGAGGCTCCGGTAAAGCAGAGGACGTCTCTTGAAAGAACAGGCTCAAGGCCGAACTTGGCCATCCACGACGATCAACGTCAATGGCGAGGATCATATTGTCACCGGTCCTGCGGATATGCCGCTGTTGTGGGCGATACGGGACTATCTAGGTCTCACTGGGACCAAGTTCGGATGTGGAATCGGCCAATGCGGGGCGTGCACGGTCCATGTCGACGGCCGACCCGTGCGGTCTTGTGTCGTGCCTATCGGTGAACTTGAGGGGCAGGTCACGACGATCGAGGTCATTGGCGAGACTGAGGTCGGCAAGCGTGTGCAACAGGCCTGGCTGGAGCTCGAAGTCGCGCAATGCGGATATTGCCAGTCAGGGCAAATCATGGCGGCGGCCGCGCTTCTGGCCCGCACGACGAAGCCGAGTGACGCAGACATTGATGAGGCGATGGCGGGAAACATCTGTCGCTGCTGCACCTATGTCCGCATCCGTGAAGCCTTGAGGACAGTGTGATGAACAAGCAACCATCAGGCTTTGCAGATGGCTTGAGCCGTCGCGCCTTTCTGGCGGGCGCCGGGTTGGTTGTCGGTTTCTCTTTGGTCAGGGCTGCCCGCGCCAATCAGGCAGACGACCTCAAGGCAATCGGGGCCTATGATGCGGCCGGCACGGGTTTCAATGGATTTGTTCCTGACGGTTTCATCCGGATCGGCGTGGATGGGACAATCGTGCTCGTCGTTCCGAGCGTGGAAATGGGCCAGGGCATTGCCACGGCCGAGGCAATGATGATCGCCGAGGAGCTGGAAGTTCAGCTGGAACAGGTCAGGGTGGAGATGTCTCCTCCCGATCCGACGGCGTACAATCAAGCGCTGTTGAAAGGTGAGGTCACTGGTGGATCGACTTCGACCCGCGCCTTTTTTACGCCGCTTCGGAAAGCCGGCGCCGCTGCAAGAGAAATGCTCGTGGCAGCCGCTGCGGCCGAATGGCATGTCAATCCATCCGACTGCCGCGCCGAACATGGGGTGGTGTATCATGACGCGAGCGGGCGAAATGCAAAGTATGCGGAGCTTGCATTGGCCGCCGCCCGTCAGTCGGTTCCGGCCGATGTGAAGCTGAAGCCGGTTGAGGAATTCAAGCTGATCGGCCGGTCTCTCAAGCGCGTTGACACCCCGTCAAAGGTCAACGGCAACACCAAATACGGAATCGATACGTATGTAGAGGGAATGCGCTATGCCGCTTTGGCAATGGCGCCGACCATTGGCGGTAAGGTCCGGTCCGTCTCGGAAGGCACGGTGCGCCAGACGGAGGGTGTCGTTGACGTCTTGCGGATTGATGATGCTGTCGCTGTCGTTGCCAAAAGCTACTGGATTGCCAGGAAAGCACTCGACCAAATCGACATTGATTGGGATGCCGGGCCGAATGCTGCGCTGTCCACGGAAGCCATCTTCAATGATTTGAGAAGCGCGACAGGTACGCCGCTGATCGGGAGCGCAAAGGGCGACGCCGACGCTGTTATTGCTTCCGCGCCGGTGCGTGTCGATGCATCCTACGAGCTTCCATACCTGGCCCACGCCTCACTTGAACCCATCAATACGACAATCCACGTTCGTGCCGACAGTTGCGATATTTGGGTCGGTACCCAGGTGCCCGAGATTGCGCGCACGGTTGTCGCCGAAATCATCGGCATGCCGGCTGAAAAGATCATGCTGTACAACCACATGGTGGGAGGCGGATTTGGAAGACGACTGGCCGTCGATACGATCCAGCAGGCGGCGCGCTTTGCTAAGCAGGTCGATTATCCCCTCAAAATTATGTGGACCCGCGAACAGGACATCGAGCATGACCGTTTCCGGCCGATCTACTTCGACCAGATTTCGGCAGGTCTGGGAAAGGATGGGAAACCCGTCGCGCTCACCCATCGAACAACCTGTTCGACGGTCCGCCCATTCTACGACCGTAAGGAATGGCCAGCCGACAAGCTAGACCCAGACGCTGTGGCCGGTGCCGCTGATCTGCCCTATAGCATTCCCAACACGCGCTCGGAATGGCTGAGACATGACGGGCCAGTCCCGCTGAACTGGTGGCGCGGCGTTGGAGAGACGCACAACATTTTCGTGGTCGAGAGTTTCATTGATGAACTCGCGCACCGGGCCGGCGTCGATCCTATCGCTTACCGCCGAAGCCTGCTGGCGCAGGACCCGCGCACGCTGCGTGTCCTCGATCGCGTCGAGAAACTGTCAAATTGGGGCACACCTCTTCCGCCTGGAAGCGGCCGGGGCGTCTCGATCCATGATAGTTTCGGTAGTCATGCCGCTGTTGTCGTCGAGATAAAGCTGAACGACATTGGGATGGTTTCGCTCCAGAAAGTCTCGGCTGTTGTCGATTGTGGTGTGGCCGTCAATCCGGATGGCGTTGTTGCGCAGATGCAGGGAGGCATCCTCTTCGGTCTCTCCGCGGCGCTCTATAACGGTATCACCATCAGGGACGGCAAGGTGCAACAGCACAATTTCAATGATTATCGTCAGTTGCGACTGAATGAGACACCTGAGATCGTCGTTGAGGTCATCAAGAGCACCGAGCCGCCGGGTGGTCTGGGGGAGGTTGGCACAGTCTCGGCCGCGCCCGCTTTGTGCAATGCTATCTTCGCTGCAACCGGGCAACGGCTTCGCTCGCTACCGGTGAACAGGGCGCTCCTGGACAAACGTCAAGCCGATCACAGGAACAGCTTTTCCTTGCCTAATGGTGGAGCGCGGTCATGAGATTTCTGTGGAAATCCGCTGCGGCCTGTGCGGTCGCTGCCGGTGCCGCTTTCGCCTTCTTTTCTCTTCCGCATGGGTTGGATCCCATCAAGGAAGCCAATATGGATCTGAATGACAAGGCGCTTGTCGAGCATGGTCGCTATCTGACGCTCGCCGGAGACTGTGCGGCCTGCCATACCGCCCCGGGCGGTAAGCCGTTTGCGGGGGGATTGGCGTTCGAACTGCCTTTTGGAAAGATTTACTCCGCGAATATCACGCCGGATATCGACTCGGGCATAGGCTCGTGGAACGGTGCCGAGTTCGTAAGGGCCATGCGGCATGGCGTGGGCAAGAGCGGTGAGGACCTTTATCCTGCCTTCCCTTACACGTCTTATGCCAAGCTTAGTGACGCGGATATGGTTGCGATCTTCGCCTATCTCAAAACGCTGGCACCTGTTGGCGACCCTGCTCCGCAAAATCAACTGGCTTTTCCATTCAATCAGCGCTGGTCGCTTCGTGCCTGGAAGCTGCTGTTCCTAAACACCGAACCCTTTGAAGCGGACACCGGTAAGTCTGCGCAGTGGAACCGTGGTGCATATCTCGTCCAAGGGCTCGCGCATTGCGGAGAGTGTCATACGCCGCGAAATATCCTGTTTGCCAGAAAATCCTCAGAGGAATTGTCAGGCGGAACCGTGGACGGATGGCGAGCATGGAACATAACTCCGGACATGAAGTCGGGCATTGGCGCGTGGACTGACGCAGCGATTGCACATTACCTCTCTGCGGGCTGGGCAGAGGGCCATGGGGCGGCAACCGGGAGCATGAAACAAGCGATCGATTTGAGTCTTGGAAAGCTAGAAGCTGGTGATATTGATGCGATCGTTACCTATCTTCGCTCCATTCCACCTGTTGAAAGCGACGATCCGACTCGAACCCCGTCTACATCAAGTATGACGCGCGCGCGTTCGTGGTCGTCAGGAGATTCTGACGAGTCCGGCGGCAAGTCTGTGTTCGAAAGTGCATGTGCGAGCTGCCACGGCTGGGATGGCTCCGGTCAAGCGACGCGCCGTCAGTCTCTGATCGGAGACCGCAATGTCAGTGATCCTGCAGGAACGAATCTGATCAGGCTTTTGCTCGAAGGTGCATCTTCCGAGGATCATGATCCAGGCCAATCTATGCCATCTTTTGCCGCCGCCTATGATGACCGAGAATTGGCCGCGCTCGCCAACTACGTGATCGCGCATTTCGGTGGCAAGCAGGGCCTCGTTACTGCGGATACGGTCAAGTCTGCCCGGGCTGGCGGCAATTAACAACGAAAGTTGGCGACCAAATGAACCGAAGAACCGCCCTGAGGCGGCGGCGACAGGCTCGTTGTCTCCACGGACACCGTGAGGCTAGAGAGTTCCTCTTCAGGAGGCCGCTTTACGCACGACTTGGGACCGATACGTCTTTAGCCAAGGGAGACCACAATGCGCCTGCCCCCGTTATCACCAAACGAACTCGATGCCAGACAGAAGGCGCTCTACGATGAAATGAAGGCTGGCGTCGGCGCCAAGTATCAGGATTTCGTTACCATGCGTGCAGACGGTGCGTTCCTAGGACCCTGGAATGCCTGGCTGCACCAGCCCGAGGTCGGGGAGGCATTCTGGACCGTCACCAAAGCGATGACCGCCTTCAAACATTTGGACGATGCCGTCAGACAGGTCGCCATCATCGCGGTGGGGGCCCACTTCGGGGCAGCTTATGAAGTGTATGCGCACTCGGCGGTCGCCAAGAACAGGCATTCGATGAGTGACGCCCGGCTTTCGACACTCTCAGCCGGTGAGCGGCCAAGTGACCTGTCCGTATCGGAGGCGGCGGCGCTCGACGTTGTCAAGGCGCTGCTCGGAGGCGGTATTTTACCTGATCGGGTCTATAACCACGCGCTTGACGTGTTCGGGGAAGCCGGAACACGGGAGCTGATCTGGCTTGTCGGGCACTATTGCTCCATTTCCATGACCTTGAACGGTTTTGCCATCGGTGTGCCTGGGCAAGACGCCTGAGAGCGGCAGAACGGCCTAAGCGCATTTGCTCAAGCCGTTCCTCCGACGCTTTGGCCTGGCCCAAATCTGCCGGCGCAGACGTCAGTTTTCCCGTCAGCTGACCTTCAGCCTCGGTGGCGAGAGCCGCGGTTCCTCATGGCGTGTGTGGATACATTGAATATCAGCCCACTTTCGAAGCGATTCCGTCAGACCGTTCAACCCGTCTCCAACGACCCCTTAGATCCGTTCCACCCCTGCCGTGAGCAGGAATTCGGTCAAGACGTCTGAGACTTTTGATGCCACTTCATGTTTCTTTGCTGCTAGTCGTCTCTTCAGTTCAAGCCGGTCTGGCTGCATTCTCCCGGAAATGGCGCGGGCTTGCCTGTTTTGCCCGAAATGGACACTCGATCCTGCCGAGGACTGCCTTCTCCGCGAAGATTGCCGACTGCCAGTAACCGCAGCGGGGGCAGCATCGCTACGCCGATCGCTGCTATCGACAAGTCGGAATCATAGGGAGGTGGGCGCTCGCCATATCGGGTCATTGGCGGGTCTCCGATAGCTCCGGTTGCCGATGATCGAGGTTGTAGCGACCTCTTTGGTCACCGGATTTGTCAAAACCGACTGCATTTTAGCCGATCATGGTATTCGCCCGCTCAAACATGAGACGGTTGCAATAGGAGCGTCCAAACAGCACGGTCCATCCAGTGATAGTCTCAAGGATGAGAAATTCAACCGGGGAAGATCACCCATGACGACCATACCGACGCGCGACGGCAAGCACATCTTCCTTAACGACTGGGGAGCAGGTCGGCCGGTGGTATTCTGTCCCGGCTGGCCTCTCACCGCCGATATGTGGGAATCGCAGATGCTGTTCCTTGCCCAGAACGGATTCCGCGCGATCGGATATGACAGGCGCGGTTTCGGGCGCTCGTCGCAACCTTGGTCAGGCTATGATTACGATACCTTTGCCGACGACATATCCGACATTATTTCAAATCTCGCGCTTTCGGACGTGACTCTCGTCGGGTTTTCGATGGGCGGGGGCGACGTAGTTCGATACCTGGGCCGTCACGGCTCCCAGGCAGTCTCCAAACTTGCCCTTGTAAGCTCGGTGACACCGTTTCTTATGAGAACGAAGGACAATCTCGACGGTGTTGACGGGTCCGTCTTCGAAGGGATAAAGGCGGGACTGACCGCCGACCGGGCGCAGTTCCTTGCAGATTTCAACACCTACTATTTTGGCACCAACCGGGATGGTTCAAGCATCTCGGAAGGCGTGCTCTCACAGACATTGCAGATGGCTTATACCGGTTCCCTGAAGGCGACCCTGGACTGCGTTACGGCTTTTTCCGAGACGGACTTCAGAGCGGACATCGCTGCGATCGACGTCCCGACGTTGATCATCCATGGGGATGACGATCAAACCGCTCCCAAAGGTGCGACCGGGGACCGCACAGCCAGCATGATCAAAAACAGTATTTACAGAGTCTATGAGGGTGCGCCGCATGCCCTCTACGTGACCCACAAGCAGCGTCTCAGCGAGGACCTTCTCGCTTTCGCACGCGGTTGAATTGCAACATTGTGAGAGACACCGGGCTCGTTCGGGTTTCGCGATAGCATTAAAAACCGGCCTGAGCGCAATTGCTCAAGCCGGTCATGCTATCGCTTTACCCCAAAATAGGATCACCACGAAAATTTCAGCTCGGCTCCAAGATAGTTGCCATCGCGCCCGCCCGCATGTCGGATTGTGGAACCTACATTGTAGTGCACCGCCTCTAGCGCACCGGTCAGGTTGGGTGTGAACGCATAGTCGGCGCGGAGTTGGACATATGCACCCGTCCAGGCATCGCCGTGACCCGCGGTGTTGGCAATTGGGATGCTTGGCTGCGTATAGACGGCGTCTGCTGTCGTCATGCGCCAAAGGAAGCCCATAGCAGTTGTAACCGACAATTTTTCGGCAGGCTTCACCGTGATCGATGGCTTTAAATGGATCAGGTTCGAATAGCCCGTATATCCGCCCAGCGTGAAGTAATATCCGTTAGGGAAGAGCGGGTTGAATGTCTCGACGGTCTTGTCCCCTCGGTTTCGGTCGCCCGACGCGACGTCGAACTGGAGCCCCACCCTCGGGGTCCAGGAGGCATCATCGAAGGTATATCCTACCCGTGCGCCCAGCGCCCAAGCCTTGATGTCGCTTGACCCCACGGTGCCGAGCTGCGCCATGCCCTCGAGGTCCCAGTCGAAATTATGGGAGCTTCCCGCAAAACGGGCATCGAACACATGTCGCTCTTCATTTCCGGCGGCGTCAAGGTAATGCGCATCGTCCCGGTCATACAGCGCGTAGTAGGCGGAGAGCTCATTCGTGCCGAAGACCTGCCGCTCGAGGCGGATGGTGCTGAAGGTGAAATGCCCGTTTGAGGTGTCGTCAAAGGGCTCATCGTCCCGGTACTGCACCGGCTGGCTGATGAATCCCAGGAGGCGCCATGGTCCGCTCTCCCAGTCGGCCCAGACCGCATCGAAGGACTGGCGGACGTTTGGTCCATCGCGGGACGAAACGAAGCGCTGCAAATCGAAAGCGAAATCCTGCCGTCCAACACGGGCCTTGAATGTCCCTGCGTCGAATGTCTCGGAATAGCCGAGAAAGGCAAGTCTGAGATCGAGTTCGTTTTCATCGGCACCGCCGATATCCGCCTTTCCGAAGGCGCGGTCGTCCTCGAACTGGGTATAAAACTGCCAATGTTCATTAAAATGCGTGTCGATGTGTATTTGAGCACGCTGGAGAAGATAGGAATCCCGCGCGCCGCCTCCGATCCCGAATCCCGGCGCCGTATTGACCTCGTAACGTTCACGAAGAGTAAGCCCGAGAGAAACGTAGCTGTCGGGGTCGCCGGGAATCAAGGGGAGATATTTGAGATCATCCAGTGGCTCCGTTTTGAGGTTCGGGTCGGCTAGCACCGACCAGTCCTCTTGCCAGCGATTCGTTTTGATCGCTGGCCGCTTCGTTGGTGGGGCGGGGCTCTGAGCGTGCGCGAGCGAGCAGGAAATCGACAGGGCGAACGGCAGGAGCGCCGACCAGACGGTCCTCGCACCATACCTGCTCCAGCTTCCGCTCGCGGATTCCCCCGGGCTCTTGCTTGCGGATATCACTTCGACACCGCATGGATTTCGGCGATGAATCCACCCGGAAATTGTACTATGGACGTCTGACGATCCCGGGCTCGATGGGGCGGCACCAGGATGTTTACGCCGAACGTCTCGGCCTTTTCCAAAGTTTCCTGGAGGTCCTGAACTTCATATCCCGTTGTTTCGTAGCCGTAGGGATAGGGGAGGTGGCCGTCGGACACCAGCACGAGCATGCGTCCAAAATCTGACTGAACTTCTACCCGGCGGAACTTCTCGTCCGGCATCCCGATTTCTGCCGCGGACGCATTTTTTTCGTCGGCGAGGATCTTGCCGCCGGAGAATGTCAGGAAGTCCTTGAGGAATTCGTCAACGACGTCAGGCGAAACATAGGCGCGATTTTCCGGTATGGTTTCTAGCGGTTTGTAATCGGGATGCTTAGTGTGCCAGTACAGCTGCATATTGAGGCCGCCGGGCCACTGTATGACGGCGTCACGGCCGATAGGATCCGGAAAAGCCGTGACGATCACGCTCGCACCAGCGTCCCGTGCGGCCTTGACGGCGACGTCCATGTCCCGGACGAGATAGCCGTTGCGTTCAAGACCGAACGGATAGGGGACTGGAGTCTTGAATCCGAAGAGCGAAACTGTGCCAGCGGGGGTCTGGAGCAGCTGGCTCGTCGTGCTGCTTGGCGTTGGCGTCACGGTCGCGACGACCTGCGGCGTGGACTTGCCGCCAAACGTCCCAAGAAACGCCTGAACAAACTTGTCCACCTCTTCGGGTGCGACATAGACGTGCGTCGTGTCATATTGCGGTGCGACAGCAACCGAAGAAATCGAAGGGTTCGCGACAGCGCTGGATGCCAGGGTGACTACTGCGATGAAAGGCAGCGCTAGAATTAACGTTCGGTTGCGCATGGCTGCTCCTGTAGAGGGACCGGAAGGTTGTGAAGTTTCCGATACTACAGCGTGGATCGTTTACCACGCTTGGATGGACCAATGCAGTTTTGTCGTTTTGGCGGCTCCCGAAGGAAAGCGGCGTTCCCTTTTACACCGGCGAAAGGGCGCCTCAGAGCCAGCGGACGGCGTGTTGCAGTGGTGTCGTCCAAATGCCATCTGATCCAACAAGAACGATCTTGGCTAACCGTCTAGGCTCATGACCATCCGACATCTTCAGGAGCAAAACCAAATGACCTCAACATCCCGAAAGCCAACCGTCATCCTCGTCCATGGTGCATGGGCCGATGGTTCAAGCTGGCAAAAAGTAATCCCGCTGCTGCTGAAGGAAGAGATTCCCGTGATCGCAGTTCAGAACCCGACCTCCTCGCTTGCGGATGACGCGGATGCCACCCGCCGCATCATCAACTCGGTTGACGGTCCGATCGTTCTTGTGGGGCATAGTTGGGGTGGCGCTGTCATCACCGAAGCTGGGAACGATCCTAAGGTGAAGGCCCTCGTTTATGTTGCCGCTTTCGCCCCCAAAGCCGGCGAAACTGTGGGCGAGCAGGTCGGCAGGTATCCTGCACCTCCCGGTTTGTCGCAGATCAAGAACGATGGCGCGGGCTATCTTACCCTTTCGGAAGAAGGCTGGGTAAACGATGTCGGGCAGGACCTTCCAAAAGAGGAGGCGCGGGTGCTCTCCGTACTGCAGCCCCCGCTCGCTGCCAGTACGTTCGGTGACAAGGTGACCGAGGCCGCGTGGTTGTCGCGGCCGACTTGGTATATCGTGTCGACGGAAGACCGTGTCGTCAGCGTTGACCTTGAGCGTGAACTCGCAGCCGCGATGGGGGCAACGACCACTGAGCTCGCGGCCAGCCACTTGTCCCTGCTTTCCATGCCGGAAGCGGTCACCAGTGTAATACTAGGCGCCGTGGCTGCGGTCGAGGTCGCTTGACGTCCCGCCCCCGATTGGATGCAAGTTCGTTTGATGGCCAAATAGGCCAAGGGCGCCAAGACTGCTAGTCTTGGCGCCTTCATGCGTTTATGAAGAGGGTGATTTCCGTAACCAACCCTTCCCCACGATCATATTTCGATGAGAACAGAAATGCTTACGATGAGATCATTCATGTATCCCGGCGGTGCCCGGTCGCCTCGCCAAACAGGTGCATCCCGGAGGCAAGCTTGAATCCCAACTGTCCTGACGGCAATTCGCTCGGGGTGTATTTCGGAACGGCCGAGGCGCCCTTTCTGAAGACCGTCCCCTTGGCGTCGGCGCCGATTATCGTAAGCAAGATAATCCGGTCGGTGACGAGGGATGTCGAGGCAAGGGTAGCGATCCCGCGTTTCGACGGCTATCTCGTGATGGTCTATCTCGAGGATACAATTCACTCGGACGTCAGAAGCGACGGCCTTCTGGCGCCACCGCGCTGGTGCGCCAAGGGTTCTGTCTGCGTCGTCGATCTCGATGAAGGCGTTTCCGCTGTCCTTCATCGCGACCTGTGCTCCCTGGCGATTTACCTGCCGAAAGCCCTGGTCCATGAAGTGGCGCGCGCCAGCTTCCCCGGACAAGGCGCGAAAACGCTGCGTTGCCGCAGGGCGGAACCGGACAAGGTGGTAAGCAACTTGGCCTCGGTAGTCCTGTCATTGTTCGAGCGGGATCCTGAAACGGTCGATCCCCTGTTGCGTCACCTGTCGATCGCGGTCTGTACGCATCTTCTGCAGGACTCACTCGACGTCGTGACGCCAAAGGGCGGAGCGATTCTTCCCTCCGATCGCGAGATGGCGGCGAAAGGCTACATGCAGAAAAACCTGGCGCGCGAACTGACCGTGGGTGAGGTCGCCGCGGTCATCGGGCTTTCAGCTGCACATTTTGCGCAAGGGTTTAAGAATGTGACGGGCCTGACGCCACGTCAATGGCTGACGCAGGCACGGGTCGGAGCCGCGAAGGCCCTTCTTTCCGAACACGAACTATCGATCAAGGAGGTCGCCCGAGCATGTGGCTTTGTCGATCAAAGTCACTTCACCAAGGTCTTCTCCAGGGAAGTGGGTACCACCCCCGCTCGGTGGAGAGATCGTCAGCTTCATTAAGGTGAGCCAGCTGCGACTGGATTGCATTCCCGGAAAGAACGCCTTGGACACGAACATCGACAGCGCTCTCACATCTTTTTCGGCCAAGGTCACAAGCTGGTCGCTCAAGGCTTCGGCCGTCACGGTCACCCGGCTGAGCTACGACGGCAATGATCTGCCGATCGCTCCGCCGAGCAAGCGTGAGGAAGCCGTCTCCGTTATCATCCAGCTGGCTGATTTTCGGCTGCACCGTCTCTGGCGGAATGGGCGGCTCGTTTTCGAGGGAGGTCATTCCAAGGGTGCGATTGCCATTACCGACCTCCGCGAGGAATGGCAGTGCCACCATCTGTCGCCATTCGACAACATTCGCTTCAACATCCCACTCCCGTTCATCCGAACTTTCCTCGAGGAAATGGGGCGGCCTCAATTCGACGGGTTCGATTGCAAGCCGGGAACGAAGGATGAAGTGATTTTGGGCCTCGCATTGGCGGTTTCGCCATATCTGCTGAGCAAGCAGGAGCCGAACCAGATGTTCCTGGAGCAGATTAGCATCGTGCTGCTGACGCACATTGCGCAGACGTACGGCGGTCATTACTTTCCCGCAAAAAAGAGCAGGTCGCTTGCTCCGTGGCAGGAGAAAAGGGCGCTCGAATTTCTGACGAGCATGGCATTCGATCAGGTCTCGATTAGCCAGCTCGCCGAGACGTGTGGGCTTTCCCGGAGCCACTTTACACGAGCTTTCAAGGATACGTTCGGCAAGAGTCCCTATCGCTGGCTGACGGAATATCGGGTCGCGAAGGCGAAGGAATTACTTCTCTCTGACGACACCATTTTCGGGGTCGCAATCAAATGCGGGTTCTCCGACCAGAGCCACATGACTCGCATCTTTCAAGGCGTGACCGGGAAGACGCCTGGCAAGTGGCGGCGGCAAAACCGAATCCGCGTAAGCCAATGAGAGAAGCCGAGTTCTGGAAGATACCCCACCCGCCCGGCACGATTTTTTACGTCGTATTGTACAAGCGCTGCATTTAGCGTTCAGCTAAAGCGTGCCGCAGAGCCTGGACTAACGCCCAGGTTTTGAACTCGGAAACTCGACCATGCACGCATTTGTCAACTCATCCTCAGGCGTACGCATTATATGAACTCCGAGACCACCTACGAGTTTCTGGTCCTGCTGCTGATGGCAACGGTGCTTCTTGAGTTGGTGGCCAGGCGGCTGCGGTTGCCTCCAGCTGCAGCGCTGATCGTGGGCGGCCTGACGCTCGCATTGATACCGGGCGTTCCTGCGATCGATATAGATCCGGGCCTTATAATGCTGGTGTTTCTGCCTCCGTTGCTGATGCGCAGTGCCTACTATACCGTTTGGGGCGATTTCAAACGTTATGTTGGAGGCATCGTCTCGCTGGCGCTTGGGGCTGTCGCCTTTACCACCTTGGCCGTCGGCGTTGTCTTCCATCTGTTGCTTCCAGGGCTGCCATGGTCGGTCGGGTTCGCGCTTGGGGCCATCGTTTCGCCTCCCGATGCGGTTGCAGCGGGAGCTATTCTCGAGCGATTGCACCTTCCGAGTCGCATCACCGCTCTCCTAGAAGGGGAAAGCCTGGTGAACGACGCAAGCGGGCTGGTGCTCCTGCGATTTTCCGTCGCCGCAACGCTCACCGGAGCCTTCAGCCTCACGCATGCTCTGACGTCGCTGGTGTGGGTCACGCTCGGCGGCATCGCGGTTGGGCTCTCGATTGGATGGGTCGGCCTGACAGTCATTCGACGACTTCGAGACAGCGAATTGATCATCACATCGACCCTGCTGCTGGCAGCACTGTCTTACATCGCAGCAGAGAAACTCGAAAGTTCGGGGGTCCTGTCCACCGTCAGCACCGGCTTGCTATTAGGTTGGCATCAACACGAGACGTTCAATGCCCAAACTCGCGTGCGAGCACAAGCCTTCTGGAAATCACTCGTTTTTCTCTTTGAGTCACTGCTCTTCATCATGATTGGGCTTTCCTTGCGCGGCGTTCTAGACCGTCTTGGCGGCGTCCAGCAGGGAATGCTGACACTGGCACTTCCGGTGCTAGCTGTGATCGCAACGGTTATCGTCGCGCGGTTCGCATGGCTTTTGCTTGCTGGGTCCACGGGAAGATTTGCTCGGGGGATGCGGCCCACAGGTGGCGTGTCGTCTCTCTCCGCCACCGTAATTATGAGCTGGGCGGGGATGCGTGGCGTGGTGACTCTAACAGGGGCCCTTTCACTTCCGACCGATTTTCCGGGACGCGATGTAATCCTCGTTAGCGCGTTCGCCGTCATCATTGTAACCGTTCTAATCCAAGGAACCACATTGGGGCCTTTGATATCGCTCCTGGGGGTGGTCAATCTGGAGGAACGCCATTCGGTTCAGGAGAACGAGGCGCTTGCCTGGAAACGCGTTGCCAACGTGCAGTACGAAGCGATAAAGGCGCTGTCGCACAATGCCGATGGGACAGAGCGGCATCCAAGGTTGTTGGAGCAATATTTCCACAGGGCTCAGGTCGCTGAACATTATGAGAAAGACCGCGAAATACACCATTTGATCAAGCTTGAGCACTTTGACACGGTCCTTGCCGCGATTGCGGCTGGCCGGGCCGAGATACTGAAGATGCATAAAGCTGGAGAAATCCATGATGAAGTTCTGCGCCAGCTTGAACGCGAGTTGGACCTGCAGGAAATGGCCGCCGAGAACCGTCGATAGGCTTGTATCTTGAGATTGGCCGATGGGACTTTGACGGGTTCCAGTGTTGCCGCGCTTTTCGATCTTCGCTTCGTTTGCGGTGGAGGATGCCGGCGGCAAACACGCGGGGCAGTTGCGCATCGGTGAGCTTGCGCGGATTGAGAACATGTTCTCATGCTAATGAGTTTTTTTGTAACTTGGCCGCCGAAGCCGTATTCTGAGTGCTTGCCGTTTGACGAAAACGCGGGGGCCGTGAAGAGCGCGAGGGTCGCTGCAACATCTGCTGAACTAGGAACCATAGAACCGGGGGTGGCACCGAGCGTCAGGACGTTGCCGCTAACGTGGGCCGGGAAGAGGTCCTGCAGGGCCCGGAAGCCGGCCGTGTCGAGACAGCCGCCGTTGAACTCAACAATACGGATACAGGCAATCCCTTCATAGCATTCCGATGCGCGCTTGAATTGAAAAAGCCCGCTCGCGATCATCCGCGAGCGGGCAATCGTAACCGGACTTTATGCCTTGATGAAAGCAAGCAGATCCGGGTTGAGCACGTCGGCGTGCGTCGTCAGCATGCCGTGCGGATAGCCCTTATAGACCTTGAGCGTGCCGTTCTTGACGAGCTTGACGGACAGCTCACCGGAGTCGGCGATCGGAACCACCTGGTCGTCATCGCCATGCAACACGAGCGTCGGCACGGTGATCTTCTTGAGGTCTTCGGTCTGATCGGTTTCGGAGAAGGCCTTGATCCCGTCATAGTGGGCCTTGACGCTGCCCATCATGCCCTGGCGCCACCAATTCTGGATTACGCCGGGATAGATCTTCGCGCCTTCACGGTTGAAACCGTAGAACGGACCCGTGGGGAAATCGACGAAGAGCTGCGCGCGGTTTTCAGCGACACCCTTGCGAATGCCGTCGAACACTTCAATCGGAAGACCGCCCGGGTTGGATGCGGTCTTGAGCATCAGCGGCGGAACGGCGCTGACGAGCACGGCCTTTGCGACACGGCCCTGCGGCTGGCCAAACTTCGCGACGTAACGGGCAACTTCGCCGCCGCCGGTGGAGTGACCGATGTGAACGGCATTCTTCAGGTTCAGGTGCTCGACGACGGCAGACGCGTCGGCGGCGTAGTGATCCATGTCATGGCCTTCCGCCACCTGCGACGAACGGCCGTGGCCGCGGCGATCATGGGCGACGACACGGAAGCCGTTCTGCAGGAAGTAGATCATCTGGGCGTCCCAGTCGTCGGACGAGAGCGGCCAGCCGTGGTGGAAATGGATGGGCTGTGCGTCCTTCGGACCCCAATCCTTGTAGTAGATATTCACGCCGTCCTTGGTTTTGACGAAGCCGTCGGTCATTTCAAAGTTTCCTTGTGCGGTCTGGGTTGCTGATTTTGGGAATGCGAGATCCGGAACTGCCATCGCAGCGGAAAATGCCGCGCCTGCGATGAGCGTCTGGCGACGGGAGAGTGAGAAGTCGAAATCGTTTGCCATCGGTGGCCCCCTGGTGACTTGGCGGCAGATCGACCGCCGTGAGATGAGTTTTAGCGGCAGCCATCCGGCCAATCTTGTTGGTTCCGATGATTTTTGAACAATGCCAGGGGCTTGGTCATTCAGGAGAATAGCTGGCCGGGCCAATCCACCGAAAAGAAAAGCCACGCGACCGTAGGCCACGAGGCTTCCCGCTGTCAGTTGTCTGAGAGCTTAGCTGTTGGTATTGCGTAGGATCTCGAACAGGAACCAGACGCGCTTCTCGCCTTCGTCGATCCAGTTTTCGAGCAGGCTCGCCGTCGCAACGTCGCCGTGTTCGTCGCAGACGTCGTGGAGCGCCCGCATACTTGCCACCAGGGAGCCATTGTCCTCGCGCAATTCGGCGAGCATCTCATGGGGATGCACGAAATCGGCGTCGTTGTCGCTGATGCGCTGGCGGCGTGAGATATCGCCGATCGAGCGCAGGGTGGCGCCGCCGAGCTTGCGGACACGCTCGGCCAGCGGATCGGTGATGGTGAAGAGTTCGTCGCCGTGATCGTCGAGAAGTAGATGATAATCGCGGAAATTGGCGCCCGACATGTGCCAGTGGAAATTTTTGGTCTTCAGATAGAGTGCGAAGACATCCGCCAGCAGCGTCGTCGCACCGGCGGAGATGTCACGGGTCGCATCGACGCCGAGGCCGGTCGGTGTCTTGAGGGGAGCGGCGCGCCGCGCCCTGATATCGTCGTTCATTGGATGGGTCCTGTCTGGGTTTCCGGTTCATTCCATTCGGCCGCTGGCCGGCGGGTCACTCGCAGGAAATGACTCCCGCAAAGCTTCGTCGAGCAATTCGTCCTGGTGCTCCACGGGTGAGGGAGGCAGCTCAAGGTCTACGTCTTCCATTTCCGGCAGTGTCTCGACCCCGTCGCGAATTTTAGGTGCCATGACCGTGTCTCCAGTTTCTGTTAACCGCCTCAAAGGCGCATCTTGGATCGAATGTCGTGCCAGGCCACCAAGAGGAAGGCGCCCGCCAGACCGAGGTGTTCGAAGAACCCGTTCATCGCCATCGTCCGCTCCATTCCGGGAGGCAGTTCCCAGAAACGGAGCGCCAGCGATGTTGCGAGAAGCGTAAAGATGCCAAGGGCCAGCGCCGCGGCCCAGCGAAAAAAATCGCTGAGTATGGCCGCGGACATGGCAAGCTCGAAGATCATCACCGCGATCGCGAAGAAGAGCGTTGGCCGCAGCCCGAAGTGATCCATCTCCGCGAGCGCGCCATTGAAGTCGAAGAGCTTCGTCAGCGGCCCTTGAATGTAGGCGGAGCAGAGGGCGAGGAGAGCAATGAACTCGATGGCCTTGCTGCCGGCGAAGCTCTTGCCCGGGCCCGTTCCCGTGTCCGCCGATGTGCGTCGATGCGTAACCATTGTGGTATCTCCTTCACACGGCCCAGCAGGAGCAACCCAAGGCTCCGAAGAAGCCTTTCAGGTCTGCAATCGGCAGCTTGGATGTCCATGCTCCCGCGTGGTCGTGGCCGTGAACACCGCAATTGCTGCTGCAGCCGCAGGACGCGATGGCTGTGCGGCGAAGCGAGTTCCTTCCAGCTCCTTCCGGCTCACCCCAGGCAGCGTAGCCACCGAACTTGCGGACCGGCGACCAATCGGGCATCGCGGGAGGAACATCATTTTCGTCAAGTTCCTTGAAATCGCCCGCGCCATAGACAATCCTGCCGCCGACCATGGTGAGATCGGAGGTCAGAAACGAGATCTCGTCCTCCGCGCAGGCGAAGAAGTCCTTGTCCGGGACCACGAGATCGGCAAACTGGCCGGCCTCGATCCGGCCCTTCTTGCCTACCTCGTTCGAGAACCAGGTGACATTTTCGGTCCACATGCGAAGAGCGGTTTCCCTGTCCAGGCAGTTGGCGCGGGGATAAAGCTGCATGCCGCCGACAGTCTTGCCGGTCACCATCCAGGCGAGCGAGACCCATGGATTGTAGGATGCGACGCGGGTGGCGTCGGTGCCGGCCGATGTCTTGACGCCTTTCTCCAGGAACTTCGCGACCGGGGGCGTAGCTTCCGCGGCGCCGTGGCCATAGCGCTCGACGAAATATTCGCCCTGATAAGCCATGCGATGCTGAACCGCGATGCCGCCGCCGAGTGCCGCGATCCGGTCTATGGAACGATCCGAAATCGTCTCGGCGTGGTCGAAGAACCAGTTGAGGCCCTCGAGCGGAATATCCTGATTGACCTTTTCAAAGACGTCGAGCGCCCGTGATATCGTCTCGTCATAAGTCGCATGAAGACGCCATGGCCACCGGTTTTCCGCCAGTACGCGGACGACGTCCTCAAGTTCGCCTTCCATTTCCGGCGGCATATCCGGTCGAGGCTGACGGAAATCCTCGAAGTCGGCAGCGGAAAAGACAAGCATTTCGCCCGCCCCATTATGGCGGAAATAGTCGGTGCCCTGCTTGTACTTCACGGAAGATGTCCAATTCAGGAAGTCTTCCTTTTCGCCTTTCGGTTTTTGCGTGAACAGATTGTACGCCAAGCGCACCGTAAGCTGGTCTTCGTCGGAAAGCTTCTGGATCACGGCATAGTCGTCGGGATAATTCTGGAAGCCGCCGCCCGCATCGATGACGCCGGTTACCCCCAGCCGGTTCAACTCGCGCATGAAATGGCGGGTGGAGTTGACCTGGTATTCGAAGGGAAGTTTTGGTCCCTTTGCCAGCGTCGAATAGAGAATCCCGGCATTGGGCTTGGCCAGAAGCATGCCCGTCGGATTGCCGTTCGCATCGCGGGTAATCTCGCCGCCCGGCGGGTTGGGCGTGTCCCTGGTATAACCAACGGCGCGCAATGCAGCGCCATTCAGCAACGCCCGATCATAGAGATGCAGGAGGAAGACCGGCGTGTCGGGAGCGACAGCGTTGATCTCGTCGATCGTCGGCAGACGCTTCTCGACGAACTGGTGCTCGGTGAAGCCTCCGACGACCCGGACCCATTGCGGAGCCGGCGTGTTCGCCACCTGCCGCTTGAGCATGTCCATTGCGTCGGCCAGTGAGCGTACACCGTCCCAGCGAAGCTCCATGTTGAAGTTCAATCCGCCGCGGACGACATGCGTATGGTTGTCGATCAGGCCGGGCAGGACGCGCTTGCCCTTTAGATCGATGACCTTTGTGTCAGGGCCTGCATACGCCATGATTTCGGCATCGTGTCCGACCGCAAGGAAGCGGCCGTCCTTGATCGCAACGGCGCTTGCCGTCGGATTTGAGCGGTCGAGTGTGGTGAAAAGCCCATGGTGTAAAATGACGTCGGCGGTCATCAGAGTTCTCCGATTCAAGATTTCTGTAACTGGAGGCTATCGTTTGCGGCCATCATACCGGGTGGATCATGTCGCGGGCATAGGCCAAGCCTATGCCGTAACCGCCGGCGTGGCCTTCGACGATGGCGCGCGCTTCGTCGTAGGTTTCCTTCCGGGTCCAATCCCTTTGAAGTTCGAGGAGCACCTGCAGCCACGATGTCATCGTCGCGCCGGCGGCTTCCATGCGACGAAGGGCAAGGGAATGGCTCTCCGGCGTTATCCCGCCACAGGTGTCTGCGACGACGGACACGTCGTAGCCATCGGCCAGAGCGGACAGCACCGGAAACGACACGCATGCCTCGCTCAGAAGACCGGAAACGAGAAGCTTTCTGCGTCCCGTCTTTGCGATCTCATCGCGTACTGCCTGGTCTTCCCACGCGTTCATGTTCCTGCGTTCCAGCGACGGCACATCGCCAAGAACGTTTCTGATCGATGGCATCAGCGGTCCGCTGTAGACCTTCGACGCCGATGTCGAGACGACCACCGGGAGCTGAAACGTCTTCGCGGTTTTGGCCAGCGCAACCACGTTGTTGACGAGGAGTTGTCGGTCGATCGATCCTACCCCGAAGGCCAAGCCGGCTTGCTGGTCCACCATCAACAAGGTGACTTCGGCGGGGGTGAGCAGGGATGGGTTCGTCATTCTGTCGCTCCTGGATGCACATTGCTTGAGGCACAGGGCTAAACCAAAGGCCGGGCGCTGGCTTGAACGGATGCTCTGATTTTGATGAAAACCGGCTGCGAATTATCCGTCCCGCCATGTCCGCACGGACAAAAAATTGGCCGCTCAGGGGCGGAACTGAGCGGCCAGACGGATCATCTCCGCTGCTTCGGGGAGGGGAGCCGAAGCGTATCGGTAGCTTGGGAGGATCCGCTACCGCCTCTATGCGAGGCAACGAGCGAAAAGATACCAAAGATGGCCGCGGATGAAATCATACAAAGGGATGGTTTCTGCATACCTGCGGTTGTCGCGAAATCGAGGGGCCGACATTGGCAGGTTAATCGTCCATGTATAATTGGATAATTCAATACGGATGATTTGGCATGGGTTAGGCGTTCCTTCTGCCATATGCGAAACGTCCGAAAGGCCAGGTTTACGTGTGGCATTGGGCTCCAGTGACGGAGAAATGGTATGTGCTCCTGAAGGCGCGGATATCAAGGACAACGCATCAGCCGGATGCAAACTGGGGAAGAGCATGGAGGAGACGCCACTGATTGGCATCGTCGATGACGATCCGGATATTCCTGTGGCTCTGGCGAGTTTGATCCGCTCTCTCGGCTATAATGCGGCATGTTTTTCATCGGCCGAAGCGCTTCTCTCGTCGAAAGACGTCGAACGTTTCCGCTGTGTCATCAGTGACATTAACATGCCGAATATATCCGGTCTGGACCTGATTCCGCTTCTGAAGAAGCTTCGGCCTGATCTACCGATCATTTTAATGACTGGCCGGTTTGAACAAGGTCTTGCTGAAAAGGCGGCTCTTGCGGGAGCCGCCCTCCTGGTCGCGAAGCCTTTTAGCTTAGAGGATCTCATGGAAACGATCAGCCGATCCGTTCGCGACTGATCTCAGACATCCTCAGGGTCCAAGTGGAGTTCCAGAAGCTCGGCCATCTTGATGAGGTCTGCCAATGTCTTTGCGCCCATCTTGCGCATGCCAGACCCGCGATGGATTTTCACAGTGACCTCGCTCAACGAGAGCTTTCCGGCAACCTGCTTGTTCATCAAGCCAGTCGTCACCAGCGCCATCACTTGCCGTTCGCGCAGACTGAGCTCAGCGTATCGACTTCGCAGCGCAAGAAGCTCGAGTTCGCCACGCCGTCTCTTGCGATCGATCTCCAGTGCCGATGCGACCGCGTCCAACATGTCCTGATCCCGAAAGGGTTTCGGCAGGAAATCGACGGCCCCCGCCTTCATCGCCCTTACGCTCATCGGAATATCCCCATGGCCCGTCATGAATATAACTGGGATGGCCGACCCGGCTTTCATTAAGTGGTCATGGAAATCCAGGCCGCTGAGGCCCGGTAGCCGAACATCGACGACAAGACATCCCGTTACGTCTGGTTTCTTGGCTTCCATGAATTCGCGCGCATTCGCAAACATGCCCGTCTTCAGGCCGATGGAGCGGAAGAGGCTGTCGAGGGACAGCCGCAGTTCGTCATCGTCCTCGACGATGAACACGAAGGATTCCTCTGTGGTGGCGCCGGTCATCGGCGGAGGAAATTCAGGAGATCGCTGTTCAGGCGATCCTTGTGCGTGAACAGAAGTCCGTGAGGAGCGTTTTCATACACCTTCAACTCCGCGTTTGGCATCAGCTGGATTGCCTGTTGAGCGGTCGCGCCGAACGGGACAAAAGCGTCGTCCTCGCCGTGAATGATGAGGACCGGAATGTCGAACTTCTTTATGTCGCCGCGGTAGTCGGTCATGGCGCAAGCGGTAATGGAATCATGTGCCGCCTTGAGGGAGGATTGCATCGCGATCTGATGCAGTTGCATCATGCTTCCTTCGGAAACAGTCGCGCCCTCTCTGTCAGCGCCGAAGAACAGGCGTGAGAAGCCACGAATGAATTCTGCCCGATCCGCCCTCAATCCGGCTCTGACGCCTTCGAAGACAGCTTCGGGAACCCCGTTCGGATAATCTTCGCTCCAGGCGAGTTTCGGCGTGGTGGCGCCGATCAGGACGAGACGCGAAATCCGCCCGGTCCCGTGCCGGCCGATATAGCGCGTGATCTCTCCGCCGCCCATCGCATAGCCGACAAGGGTGACATCCCTGAGATCAAGGGCATTTATGATTTCAGCCAGGTCGTCCGAGAACGTATCATGGTCATATCCGTGCCACGGCTGATCCGAGCGGCCGAAGCCTCTGCGGTCGTGCGCGATGACCCGGAAACCCTCCGATGCCAGGTGCATCATCTGGTTTTCCCACATATCCGAATTCAAAGGCCATCCGTGGCTGAAGAGAACCGGCGGCCCGCTTCCCCAGTCTTTGTAATAGAGGCGGGTGTTGTCGCGAACGGTCATTACTGGCATTTGACGGCCCCGATGTTTGATTTCAGAGGATTAATCGAGCTTTACCAGCTGTTCGCGCGAACTGCCAGAGGCCTTGCTTTTTAATGGGAGCAATCGTCAAAGTGGAGCACAAACGTACAATAAATCTTCCGGCGTACGCGGCGCGCCCTGCTTCAGGGTGCCGCTCGTTGAGGCTTCTCGCGACCTTAGATTGCCTTCCAATGACGCCGACCGAAGCCAATGGATCGATCGCCTGCACGCTCTCCGCAAGATCATCCAAACCACCCTTGTATGCGACAAGAATGCGTGGCCGTTCTGCAGCATGGTGTGGCCATGCAATCAAGCATCATCAAGGGGATAACATCATGACCGTTCATGCCACTCCGACACCGGGTTCCAAGCTTCTAACGCCGAAGGACCATACGCTTCTCATGATCGACTTTCAGTCGCAGATGTCGTTTGCGACCAAGAGCATCGATGCCGTCAATCTGCGCAATAACGCAGCTCTCGTCGCCAATGCGGCCAAGGGATTTGGCGTTTCCACCATTCTGACGACCGTTGCCGAGAAGAGCTTTTCCGGTCCGATGTACAACGAAATCACCGACGCCTTTCCCGGACAGAAGCTGTTCGATCGGACCTCGATGAACACCTGGGAAGACGCTGCCGTCATCGAAGAGATCAACCGGATCGGCAAGAAGCGGATCGTTCTGACCGGCCTGTGGACCGGCGTATGTATTGTTGGTCCCGCGCTGTCGGCGATCGAACAGGGCTTCGAGGTCTTTGTGCTGGCGGACGCCTGCGGCGATGTCACTGAAGAGGCCCATAACCGGGCCATGGACCGCATGGTCCAGATCGGCGCGCAGCCGATGACGTCGCTCCAGTATTTGCTCGAGCTGCAGCGCGATTGGGCGCGGACGGAAACCTACGACATGACGACGGGCGTGGCGAAGAAGTTCGGGGGATCGTACGGCCTCGGCATCATCTACGCGAAGACGATGTTCAACGCATCCGAAGGCCACTGATAACAACAGGAATGCCGCTCCATGCGTAATGGAGCGGCTTCCTGATCGCAATGGAGATCCTGTCCATGAAAATCTATATCCTGTCTCTCGGGGCCGGCCTGCTGGTCGGCATCATCTACAGTCTTCTGAACGTGCGTTCACCTGCGCCCCCCGTCATCGCGCTCGTCGGCCTCCTTGGAATTCTGGTCGGCGAACAGCTCATTCCGTTTGCTCGTACCCTTTGGAGCAAGGAACCCGCCGCCGTTTCCTGGCTTTATCAGATCAAGCCGCACATGTTCGGGCATCTCCCCGCCGGCACCAATCGAGCCGACCTTCCGTCGAAGGCGGACACGATCGACACCTAACGTCCCGGATAAGCAATGCTGCCGCGCATGAATATGGAGAAAACACATGTTTAAGAGACTGGCCTTTCAATTGCCTTCGCGCCTAGTGGCGATCGCGGTGGCTTCAGCGGCGATAACCGCGACCCTGAACATGACGATGGTGGCGCCGTCTCTGGCTGCGGCGCCGATCGTCGGGACGCAGGCTCCTGGCTTCTATCGGATGATGCTCGGGAAGTTCGAGATCACTGTCCTGTCTGACGGCACGCACCCCTTTCCGGTCCACAAGGTACTGACCCAGGTCGTCGGAAACAAGGGCGCAGTACCGCTTGATCAGGTCGCACCCGGCGAGGCCGATGCGCTGCTTGCGGAAAGCCGACTTGCCGTGCCGGTCCAGGGGTCGATCAATGCGTTCCTGATCAACACGGGAGCCAAGCTGATCCTGATCGACAGTGGTGCGGGTTCGCTTTATGGCGATTGCTGCGGTCACCTCATCGACAATCTCAAAAGCGCCGGTTACTCACCGGATCAGGTCGATGAAATATATCTGACGCATCTGCATGCGGATCATGTCGGCGGCATTGCGCCGAACGGGAAAATGGCGTTCAGCAACGCGATTGTCAGGGTGAGCAAGGTCGATGCGGATTATTGGCTCGACGACAAGAACGAGCAGGCAGCGCCCAAGCTGCTGAATTCCATGTTCGAGGGCGACAAGGCCTTGCTCAAGCCCTATATCGCCGCCGGAAAATTCAAGCCTTTCGAATACGGCGAGGAACTTTCAACTGGCATCACCCCGATCGCCAGCCCTGGCCATACACCCGGCCATAGCTTCTTCATGGTCGAAAGCGAGGGCCAGAAGATGCTCATGTGGGGCGATGTCGTTCATGTGGCTGCCGTGCAGTTTCCGAACCCCTCCGTGACGCTGGCTTACGACAGCGATGCACAACTGGCCGAGAAGGAACGCGAGATGATTTTCTCCGACGCCGCACGCAACGGTTACTGGATCGGCGCGGCGCACATTTCCTTCCCTGGCCTCGGGCATGTCAGCGCGTCTCAAGGGCACTTCTACTGGATCCCGGCGAACTACGAAGGACCGTCCGCAAAGCCATGATGTGAAGGGCCGGTGCGCCGCTGCGGTGCGCATCAGGTTCCGAGCCGTTCAAAAATGAACGGATAATTCTCAATAATGTCAGTTTCAAAACATATTCGATGGACCGATATGGAGTTCCATCAACAACGGAGGTTGCAGATGACCCGGTCCGCGTTTCATAATTTCCGCCACGGCGAGTTCGACATTACCGTGCTTTCGGATGGGCCCATTGTGCTGAACGGTGAGCTCTTTGCGCCCGAAGCCGATGATGCCGAGAGAGCCGCCATCGTCTCTCGCCTCAATGGGAAGGATAACACCGCCCACGCCCAATCGAACATTCCGCTGATCGTCCGCGACGGACAGGTCATCCTGGTGGATGTCGGCGCCGGCAAGCGCTTCCAGCCGACAGAGGGCATGCTTGAGGAAAATCTGGAACGCGTCGGCGTTCGGGCCGATGATATCTCCGTCGTGCTCATATCCCATGCGCACCCGGATCATATCTGGGGGCTGCTGCGAGACGACGGAAGCCTGCGTTTTCCGAAGGCGAAATACTTCGTCGGCAAGGCCGAGTGGGAATTCTGGATGGGCGAGGCAGCCTCTGCCTTGCCCGCGGAAGTGCAGCCTTTCGTGGAAGGCGCTCGCCGGGATCTCGCCGCCTTGCAGGACAGGGTGAATTTCCTGAATGGTGGCGACGAAATCGTTCCGGGCATGCATGTCCTTTCGACGCCCGGACACACGCCCGGCCATCTGTCGGTGGTGCTGGACAGTGATGTTCCTCTGATCATCACCGTCGATGCCGTCTCGAGCGAGATCGTCTCCTTCGAGCATCCCGACTGGAGCTTCGGCTTCGACATGGATCCTGCAAAGGCAAAGGTTACCCGCCGGGCTCTTCTGGAGCAGGCCTCCGCGCAGAATGCCAAGCTGCTGGGCTTTCACTGGACCTATCCGGGCGTGGGAAGGATCAGGAAGGCCGGCGATGCCTACGAGTTCACGAGCGCTGCGGGAGAACGGTCATGACACGCAGGGTACTCGGGCGCCCGGCGAGCTTTCTGACGGCTGCCGCCATTGTTGCTCATACCATTTGGACCAGCGCAGCGCCCGCTTTGAGCTACCCCCTTTATGCCCGGCAATGGCATCTTACGACGTTTACGACGACAGCAATATTCGCGATCTACCCCGTCTTTGTCGTCGTTGTGCTGGTGCTGTTCGGAAATCTTTCCGACTACATCGGGAGACGAGAGGCCATGCTGGCGGGTCTTGCCTTCTCCGCAGCGGGGTCGCTGATATTCGCGATTGCGCCGGACGTGGACTGGATATTTCTCGGTCGCGCTTTGATGGGCGTCGGCGTCGGCCTTTCCGCCGGTCCTTCCGCCGCTGCCGTCGTGGAATTCAGCCCGCCGCATCGGGTCGGTCAGGCGGGCAGTGCGACAGCGGCTGCGCAAGGGTTCGGAATGATGGCGGCTTCCCTCGTCGGCGGCGCGCTTATCCAGTATGCGCCGCTTCCGCTAAGGCTGAATTTCGCTGTACTGACCGCCGTTCTTGTCGGACTGATTGCCGTGACGTGGTTCATGCCAAATCACACCGCATCACCGGCAGCCGGCCGTTGGAGACCGAAGGTGCCGTCCATCCCAAAAGGTGTGTTTGCAGTCTTCGTCGCGTCTACCGCGGCGGTGACCGGATCGTATGTGCTGGGGGCAATGACGCTCTCCCTCGGCGCGCAGGTTGCGCACGACGTCGTGGCGTCATCGAACGCCCTGGTCAACGGAGGAACGATCGCCCTATTTGCCCTGGCGTCTGCCCTCGCAACCGTTCCGGCCCGCAAACTGGCAGCTGGAAGGGTCATCCTGTCGGGTGGAGTGACTGCGATCGTCTCCTCCGCCCTACTTGCTCTTGCGGCAATCGAGCACTCGCTCAGCCTTTATATGCTGGCCCAGTTTAGCGCCGGCGCTGCATACAGCTGGCTGCTGCTCGGCGGCCTCACGCTGATCAACGCGCATCTGCCGGTGACGCACAGGGCTGCAACGCTGTCGGCGCTGTTCCTCGTCGCCTACCTCGCGCAGGCCGTTGTCGCATTGTCGCTAGGAAAAATCGCCACATTCTACGGACTGACGACGGCGGTCGATATCGGTGTCGCCACAATCGCCGTTCTTGCGCTGGTGACCCTCCTTCTGGATCTCGTCCGGCAGAGGACTGTCCTAAAACGGTCAGGAAAAGCTTTGTGACGCTTCTCGGGCAATCATTGTATTGCCCGATCTCACTTCAAATATCGCGATTTGCCCTCCAGTAAACCCTTGTTTGACAGGAGCATACGTAGGGATGATTGACGTTGAGTTCTAAAAATCTAGTTTAATCTCCTACGCATCAGTGTTCGGTGCAATTGGAGACGCTGATGCAATCGAGTTCGCTTATTGGGATAGTCGACGACGATGCGGATGTTCCGGTCGCTATCAGCAGCCTGGTTAGATCGCTAGGATACAAAGCTGAATGTTTTCATTCCGCTGAGCAGCTTCTTCAACGTTCCAACCTTAAAGACTTTTATTGCATAATCAGTGACATTCATATGCCCTCCATGGACGGCCTTGAACTGACGAACACGCTTGGTGATCTTGAGCGCGATCTTCCGGTCATTCTGATGACCGGAAGAATGGCGCCAGGGCTGGCGCAAAAAGCTTACGCAAGCGGCGCGGTTTCCGTGGTCGCCAAGCCGTTTTCAGTCGAAGATCTCAGTGAAAACCTGATAAACGCGAGGAGCCATCGCCGTCGCGATGCCTGAGCGCCTGTCGCTCGCCAGGTGAAGCCGTCGCTCAAATCGCATCTTGGCCATTGGGCTCGGTGCCAAGCGTAAAGCTGAATCGCGCACCCAGATATGGCGAGGATTGAAATTCGATCTTGCTGCCATGGGCTTCGACGATGGATCGGCAAATGGCCAATCCCATCCCGGTTCCCGTTGTCTTCGTGGTGTAGAAACTCTCGAACAAGCGCTCGCGCACCTTTGGATCGACCCCGGGTCCGCTATCTTCGACCTCCAGAACGACGCGTTGCTGGCTTTCCCGAGCCCGGATTGCAAGCGTCCTGTTCCAGGCTTGGCCATCCGCCATCGCCTGGGCCGCGTTGGTCACCAGGTTGACGATCACCTGCAGAATTTGAGTCCGATCGATCCGGATCTGGGGCAGGTCGCGAGAAATCTCCAGACGCAGCGCAATCTGGCGCCGGTTCAAATCGGAGCGGAGGATCAAGACCGCCTCGTCGATGAGCCCGGCTACATCAACTGCGTCTCTTTCGGGTTTTGTGTTGCGCGCCAAGCTCTTGAGGGAAGATATTATGTCTGCCGCGCGCCGGCCGCTAGCGACGATCCTTTCCAGCAATGCTCGAACTTCAGCAAGATTGGGCGTCTCGTGATTAAGCCATCGAAGCCCCGCTTCGGCGCTGGTGACGATCGATCCCAGAGGCTGGTTCACTTCATGGGAAATGGATGCTGTCATCTCCCCGAGCATCGCGATCCTTGCGGCATGGGCAAGGTCGCCGAGAATGGCAGCCTTTTCACTGTCACGAGGTTGATCGAGCTTCGTGATCCCGATCATGACCTCATCACTGCCGCCGGAACGAGTGTCAATCCATCCGGTTATCTGAGCGGGAAAGTCCATCCCATCGGCAGACTTCACGGTGCCTTCCATGGAAAAGCTCTTTCCGTGAAGCAGCGCGACGAGTCCCCTGGCAAACGGCTTCTGCAGCTTCTCAGGGATGATATGCGACACGCGTTCCGGCGTTGCCTTTCCATCCAATGCAACGATCGAGTGGGCTGCGCTGTTCAGGTCCAGAATATCGACGCTATTCGTCAGGGCGCAAACAGATGCATTATCGTAGCATTGATCACCATCCAGGGATATTTTCCTGTCGGCAACCAGATCCCGTGTCTTTCTGAGATCCAGCCTGATCATCGCGAGCGGTGCAAGAGAAAACGCCCCGTGCGAAAGAATTTCACTATCCATGTCCCGTCCCACAACCGTTGGAAGCCCGTTCCGGCAATAGAGGCCGGATATCTACCTCGCTGTTTCCCAATCCGACGGTAGCTTCTCTGGTCGGGAGTGGAAAGGCTGGCCTGGAGATCTGGTATCGGATTGTCCAAAAAGAATCGAACCGTTCAAGATCACTCCCTCTTGCTCGCGCACATCGCGATCAATCATACAAAGGTATGGTCCGCTACGACTCGTGTGTTGAAAAAGCCAATGGATGTACGATTTCCGGAATAGGGCGATCCGACCAGAATGACCGCGTAGACAAATGCTTTTCAGGGTCATTAGGAGATCGACATGCTTCCCGGTGCCGCCGCTATTTCCAGTCACGACAAATTTGCAGCCTTTGACGCTCTATTCGCCCAAAATTCGAGCGAAGTCTCTAGCCTGTTGATCAACGCGATCACTCTGGTCGAGAGCGACGAATTGGTTGCGATCGATATGATCAAGAAAGCGTCGATCCTGCTCCGTCCGCATCTGACGAATGCGGATGGCCGCAGGCGACCGGCGACCGGCGGGCTCGCCCCATGGCAGGAAAATCGCGTAAAAAAATACATCGAAGAAAATCTTTCGACCGCGATATCGCTCGATGAGCTCGCGGGCCTGGTGCGCCTCAGCACGAGTTATTTTTCTGCAGCGTTCAAAGTCAGTTTCGATATGTCGCCGCATAACTACATCATCAGCCGTCGGGTGGAACATGCCAAACACCGCATGGCCAATAGCAGCGACTCCCTAAGCGAGATTGCGCTCGACTGCGGGCTCGCGGACCAGGCTCATCTCTCCCGGATCTTTCGCAGGGCAACGGGGACGACGCCTAGCGCCTGGCGTCGCTTCATCGGTCAAGAGGCGGCGGTGACGGCTAGAAATCGAAGAATTTCAAATGGCTTTTCCCGATTTCCGGGGGCGGAACCATAATAATAGTATTGGGCTTTCAGCGGACACGCTAATTGCAATAGCAAGGTGTAGCTCGCTGCCGGTTTGCAAACCCCCGCAGTACACGGGTGCGGCCCAGTCGCCATCGCGATCATAACAATCAAATTGAAGCGATTAGTTCAATCGCTAGCGCCGATTTTTCCAGTAGAAATTGCTCCACCAAACATAAATTAAGCTGCGTTGCGCATTCGGCAGGATTTTGGGGAGTAGGCATGACCGCCTGTTTCCAATCCTCAACTCGAGAGGACGCTCGGCGTAGAAGTTGTGTCAGCGTGGGTGCCGTCGTCGCTACCATGGGGATATCAAAAGGAACTGGCAAATGAATGCTGCAAAATCATCCGCGAGCAGTTTTGCTCCTCTTGGGCAACCGATTTTCGCAGTCCTCTGGGTCGCCACGGTCCTTGGCAATACCGGCAGCTTCATGCGCGATGTCGCCAGCTCCTGGTTGATGACCGATCTCTCGGCCTCGCCGGCCGCGGTCGCCATGGTTCAGGCCGCGGGCACGCTGCCGATCTTCCTCCTTGCCATTCCGGCGGGTGTGTTGACCGACATTCTCGACCGCCGCAAATTCCTGATTGCCGTCCAGCTGCTGCTCGCCTCCGTCAGCATCAGCCTGATGGTTCTCGCGCAGATCGGAATGCTCTCGGTCAGCGCTCTGATCGGTCTCACCTTTCTCGGCGGCATCGGCGCAGCTTTGATGGGGCCGACCTGGCAGGCGATCGTGCCCGAGCTCGTCAAGCGCGAGGACGTCAAGAGCGCGGTCGCGCTGAACTCGCTTGGCATCAACATCGCCCGTTCGATCGGTCCGGCGGCGGGTGGCCTTCTGCTTGCGGCGTTCGGCGCGGGTCTGACCTATGGAGCCGACGTCGCCAGCTACATTATCGTCATTGCGGCGCTGGTCTGGTGGCCGCGTGCCAAGAATGCCAATGATGCGCTTCAGGAAAACTTCTTCGGCGCCTTCCGGGCCGGCCTTCGCTACACCCGCGCCAGCCGCCCGCTGCATGTCGTGCTGCTGCGCGCCGCGATCTTCTTTGCCTTCGCCAGTGCCGTCTGGGCCCTGCTGCCGCTCGTCGCCCGCCAGCTTCTCGGTGGTGATGCAAGCTTCTACGGTATCCTGCTCGGCGCGGTTGGCGCTGGTGCGATCGGCGGAGCGCTTGTCATGCCGAAGCTGCGTGAACGTCTGAATGCCGACGGACTAATGCTTGGCGCGGCCATCATCACCGCCGTCGTCATGGCTGTCCTGTCGCTCGCTCCGCCGAAGGCGATTGCCATCGTCGCCCTGCTCTTCCTCGGCGCCGCATGGATCACCGCTCTGACGACGCTCAATGGTGCGGCCCAGGCTGTCCTTCCGAACTGGGTGCGCGGTCGCGGTCTTGCCGTCTACCTCACCGTCTTCAACGGCGCGATGACAGCCGGCAGCCTTGGCTGGGGTGCCGTTGGCGAAGCGGTCGGTGTCCCTGGCGCTCTCTTGATCGGCGGCGCCGGTCTGCTCGTCGCTGGCTTCATCATGCACCGTGTGAAGCTGCCTGCCGGCGATGCCGATCTTGTTCCGTCGAGCCACTGGCCGGAGCCGCTTGTCGCCGAGCCCGTCGCCCATGATCGCGGACCGGTCCTGATCCTGATCGAGTACAATGTCGTGAAGCACAACCGTTCGGCCTTCCTTCGTGCCCTGAACGACATGTCGCAGGAACGCCGCCGCGATGGCGCATATGGCTGGGGTGTCACGGAAGACTCCGCCGATCCGCAGAAAATCGTCGAGTGGTTCATGGTGGAATCCTGGGCCGAGCATCTTCGTCAGCACAAGCGCGTCTCCAACGCCGACGCCGACCTGCAGGGCAAGGTTCTTGCCTACCACTCCGGCCCGGAAAAGCCCGTCGTCCGGCACTTCCTGACGATCAACCGCCCGGGCGCGGCATGATCAATCTTCGATGGGCGGTCTGCAGGTCGCCCACTGTTTCGTTTCCGGCAATTATATCGACATTTTTGATGCAATTGTTGGATCGGCTCCTTCGGGCGAATATCGCTTCAAATGGACATCGGGTTGCCGACTGCACCCCTTCCGGCTCGGACGCCATGCTGATACCCGCTGCACAAATCGAGAGATATCCCATGAAATTCCCCTCCCTTCCCATGCTCCTGAGTTTCAATGGCGGCTATGTCGACACGCTCGGCTTTCTTGCGCTTTCGGGTCTCTTCACCGCCCATGTGACGGGAAACTTTGTCACGCTGGGCGCGACGGTTGCTCTCGGCCTTGGCGGGGCCCTGTCCAAGCTGCTGGCTCTTCCGGTGTTCTGCCTTGTCGTATTCCTGTCGCGCCTCATCTGCCTGAAACTTCAGGGCGTTGGCCGCTCGCCAATCCGGCCGATGCTTTTGGTCAAGCTCACCCTGTTTACTGGCGTGGCGATCTACGCGCTCTATCATGGACCGTTTCGCCCCGAGGAGAGCATTGTTGCCCTTCTCGTCGGCATGGCGCTCGTCTCAGCGATGGCGATCCAGAATGGTCTTCACAAGGCGCACCTGCCGAAGGCACCGCCCTCGACCCTGATGACCGGAACCACCACGCAGATAATGCTCGATCTCGCCGATCTCTTCGCCGACCCGAAAGCAGAGGAAGTCGCCGCCGCCAGGGCTCGGATCAAAAAGATGTCCGGCGCGGTCGTCACATTCGCCCTGGGCTGTGGTGTTGGCGCCGCGGGATACATGTTTGCGCCCGCCGCCGCTTTTAGCCTGCCTGCCGTTATCGCCGTCGTCGCTCTCTTCGCCAGCACAGCAGGCGCTGAAGCGAACTAGATCAACCAGAAGAGTAGTGCAATGGATATCAGTAACGACGCTGGTGGTTTGGCCAGTCTGATCGCGCCCATCCTGAAGCCGCTGGCATCCGGCCTCGAATTCTTCGGCGTCGGCGTCATCCTGATCGGGGTGGCCGTCGCCACCGCAGGCTTTGTCCGGGATCTGACCACGGATGACAGGCGTGAGGCGTACGATCGCTATCGCGCCAATCTTGGACGCGGGATCCTGCTTGGTCTCGAAATCCTGATCGGGGCGGACATCATTGCCACAATCATATCTCCGCTCACCTGGGAAAGCGTCGGTCTCCTCGGATTGATCGTCCTGATCCGGACGTTCCTAAGCTTCTCGCTCGAAGCCGAGATCGACGGCCAGTGGCCGTGGTCACGTAACGCTCAGCGGAGCTCGAAAGGCGGCTGACAACTCCGTCCCTGTCTCTCGCTAATTCTCTCTAAACCCGGAAAATAGAGCAGATCCCAAAATGACAAACACTCTCGAATTCGGCCTCGACACGTTCGGGGACGTCACAACCGCCCAGGATGGGCATCTTCTCCCGCAACCTCAGGTGATCCGCAATGTGGTCGAAGAAGCCGTCCTCGCGGACCGGCATGGTGTCGACTTCTTCGGCATCGGCGAACATCACCGCAAGGACTTCGCGGTATCGGCTCCCGAGGTCGTCCTGTCGGCGATTGCTGCGCGTACCGAGCACATCAAGGTCGGCTCGGCGGTCACGGTCCTCAGTTCCGACGATCCGATCCGCGTGTTCCAGCGCTTCTCGACGCTTGACGCAGTGTCGAACGGGCGAGCCGAGGTCATTCTCGGTCGCGGCTCGTTCATCGAATCCTTCCCGCTCTTCGGCTATGATCTGTCGAAATACGAGGAGCTGTTCGAGGAGAAGCTGGACCTCTTCTCCCAGCTCGTCACCAAGGACGTGATCAACTACAAGAGTGACTGGCGCAGGCCCCTGGAGGATCAGATTGTCTATCCGCCGATCGCCGAGGGTCAGCTGAAGACATGGATCGGTGTCGGCGGAAGCCCCGAATCCGTCATTCGCGCCGTGCGGCATGACATGCGGCTGATGCTTGCCATTATCGGTGGCGACCCGCGGCGGTTTTTGCCCTATGTCGATCTCTATCGGAAGGCCTCGGGGCAGGCTGGCCGACCCTCCCGCGAGATCGGCGTCCATTCACCCGGCTATATTGCCGAAAGCGATGAGCAGGCTCGCCGCGACCTGTTTCCCCATTTCAAGAAGATCCGTGATCGCCTCGGCCGGGAACGCGGTTGGCCGCCGGTCACGGAAAAGGATTTCGAGGACGAGATCGACGATGGATCGCTCTACGCCGGCTCGCCGGAGACAGTCGCAAAGAAGATCGCAAACCTCGTGCGAACGCTCGGGATTTCGCGTTTTCAGATGAAATATTCGGCGGGGCCCATGGAGCACGAGAAGCTAATGAACAGTATCGAACTCTACGGCACAAAGGTTATTCCTATGGTCCGTTCGCTGCTCTCGCAGCCTGAAGCAAAGGTGGGTTAGCAATATGTCCGGGGAGTTTTCGCGGAAGATCCAGACCGAAGAACTGCAGATCGTCGATTCGCAGGGTAAGGCCAGGATTCGGCTGTTAGCAAGTGGCGGCACACCATTGATAGAACTTCTGAGCGACGATGGCGACGAGGCCGCCTCGCTCAAGCTCGACGGTGACGGTCGGCCATCCTTTTCTCTCACCAACGTGGCACCCGATGGCCCAACGGCTATGCTCGAGATTGATGATAAGGGCGCGCATATCAAGTTCGATAGAGAGGGCGGGGCTTCGACCTACCTCTTCCTGAACAATGCAGGTGGTTCAGGCGTGGTGTTCTACGATGCGGAAGGCGAGAGGCGGCTGAGCCTCGTCGTTGCACCCGATGGCAAGGTTTCCGTCAGCCCCTATCGGTCGGCTGGTGGATAAGGCACTTGGAGGGACTAGGATCTCGGGTATGCGGCGCGTGCCCCGCTAAGCTGAGCCCAAACGCAGTTGTTTCATGAAAAGGACTATGTGCAAAAAATGAACAAAAACAATATTTTAATCTTCGAATCTGCTAGCTATTCCGCTCATCGACACGTCGCATACAACCAGTAGGCCTGCAATGGATCCGGATGATCAGTCACCGCGTTTGCAACTGGTATATTCTGGCATTGACGCCTGCGACGATGTCGCCTGTGCGCTCGCCATATTCCAAAAATCCTATCAGATAGATCATGTGACGTATCACCTATCACAAACTACGGCTGGCTTGGTCGACGCGCCGTTTGTCCGAACAACCTATAGCCAGGCATGGGTGGCTCGTTACCTGTTGCGAGGATATGTCTCCGTCGACCCTATTGTCGCAGAGGGTTTTCTTCGCCAGCTTCCATTTGATTGGCGAGACGTTGAAGCAACGGAAACCGCACAGGAATTTCTGCTGGACGCCGTCCGGCATGGTATCGGTAGAAACGGTTTTTCGGTACCTGTGGCCGACAAATCGCGTCGTGCGCTTCTCTCTCTCAATTCATCCGCCTCGGACGATGAATGGAACGATATCGTCGCCGATGCTCGGGATGAATGGCTTGAGCTCACTCGTCTCATACATCGAAAAGCGATTTTTGAAGTCTTTGGTCGTCATGACCCCGTGCCGCTGTTAAGTCCTCGCGAGATGGAATGCCTCCATTGGCTAGCGCTCGGCAACGACCATAAAGGCGTGGCGCTCATACTTGGTCTATCGGAGCATACGACACGGTCATATCTCAAGTCCGCCCGTTATAAGCTGGGATGCCTGACCACAACCGCGGCAACAGCCCGAGCAATTCAGCTACGCCTCATCAATCCCTACGGCAATACCCCAATCTGAGGGTGCCATTCCAGGGGAATACGACCTTTTAGCCGACATTGGCATGCTGCAACGCACACACGTTGGAGAGACCCATGTTTATTTTAGTTCAGGCCCATCAGTTCGATAAGTTCTCCCATTTGATCGATCAGTCTTTCGTCCTTCGGAAGCGAGTTTTTGCGGATCGGCTAGGTTGGAAAGTCGCCGTGTCGGGAGAAATGGAGAAGGATCTGTATGACGCGTTGAATCCCGCATATCTCTTTTGGTGTGATGACGAAGGAAAGCGGCTTTATGGATCGGTCCGCCTCATGCCGACGACCGGGCCGACCCTCTTGTACGACGTCTTCTGGAAGACGTTTCCCAATTCATGCGATCTGGTTGCCCCAACGATATGGGAAGGGACGCGCATGTGCATTGACGAAGACGCTATCGGCCGTGACATGCCGGGCCTGCGCCCGGATCGAGCATTTTGTCAGCTTTTGCTCGCCTTGTGCGAGGTAGCGCTCGACCACGGAATTGAGAGTTTAGTGTCTAACTACGAGCCCCGCGTGAAGCGACTCTATGAACGCGCCGGCGCCGAGCTAGAGGAACTTGGCCGAGCAACCGGCTATGGACGTTTTCCGGTTTGCTGCGGCATATTCGAGGTCTCCGCGCGAATTCTCATGCAGATGCGAACCAAACTGCAGGTGGCCGAGCCTCTTTACCAGCGCAGCCATCCCACCCGACAGCAGAAGAGCCAACCGACGGCGCTTGGCGCAATGCTGTCCGAACTTCGGCAGGCTGATATCAG
Organism: Hyphomicrobiales bacterium; assembly: GCA_900467745.1. Lineage (GTDB taxonomy): Bacteria > Pseudomonadota > Alphaproteobacteria > Rhizobiales > Rhizobiaceae > Rhizobium. The sequence continues at coordinate 49,352 of UBQW01000051.1, read as the reverse complement.
CGATACGCAGTCGATCCAGCCGGATCCGGTCCAATCCCGCTCTCTTGTGATGGCGTCCTGGCCCAGTCCCGGATCTTCCACGATCAACCCGTAAAGGGTCCGCTAGCGAGCTGCGGCCGCTTAGCTTCGCCTGCGCGGTGATCGCGCCCGAGACCGCGCCTTTTTAGGAGCCATCGAGCGGGAATTGGCCCGCTCCTCGATGGAGCCTTCAAATGTCGTATGATCTCAACCTCGCACAGTCCCACGCCTTCCAGCTTTCCCGCGACCTGATGGTCCCGGTTACCGTCTTCGAAGTAGACGGCGAGTACGGCGTCCTGCCCTCCGACGAGATCGACGCGAGCGACGACCTCGACATCGTACACGAGTTTTTCCCTTGGCCGGCGCATTGAGCCGGCCTTCGCCGCTTCGGCGTCGAGCGCTCCTGCCGCTTGCGAGCCGGCGGCCGCAAGGGAGGCTGCGCCGCGCCTGGCTCGCGACACCTACCACTTCTGGCAGTTGCCAGGCGCGCCCTTGCATCCTTTGCTCTTCGCGGCTGATCGGAATTGATCCGCGGATTGCGGGAGATATTTTGGTGAGAGGACCGATTAGAAGAGGATCGGAAGTAATATGAACAGGAAAGAAATCGAAGAGATTCGAAATCGCGTCGCATGCGAAACAGTTCTCGAAACATCGGGTTTCGCGATCGATGTGAAGGAGAGCTCGCGGCGAGCCCAAAAATTCAGGCGAGGCTCCGAGATCATCATCGTGACCCATGATGGCCGAGGATGGTTCGATCCGCTAAGCGATGCGAAAGGCGACGTATTTTCTCTTGTTGCCCTCCTAGATCATGTCGGTTTTGCCGAAGCCGCGAGCCGCGTGGCGGCGCACAGGGGATCTTGTCCCCCACCGTCGACCTGGAAGAAGACCATGAGCAAATCACCTCGGGCCTCCGTGCTCACCCGATGGGAGCAGCGGAAACGCCCAGAGCCTGGTTCGGAGGTATGGAAGTATCTTTGCTGGACACGGGGTCTTCCGTTCTCAGTGGTTCGTGAGGCAGCTCGGGAAGGTGCCCTGCGGGAGGGACCTTACGGCAGCATGTGGGCCGCGCATGTCAATGACGATGGCGCTGTTACCGGCTGGGAAGAGCGTGGTCCCGATTGGCGCGGCTTTTCGACAGGCGGTTCCAAAATTCTGTTTCGCCTTGGCTCTTCTGATGCCACGCGTCTTTGCGTCACCGAAGCGGCGATCGACGCCATGAGCCTTGCGGCTTTTGAGGGGCTGCGTGACAGCAGCCTCTATCTCAGCACGGGGGGCGGGTGGGCGCCGGCGACAGAAGCGGCCGTTCGCAAGCTGGCCGCGCGCCCTGGTGTTGTTCTGGTCGCGGCTACCGACGCCAATAGCCAAGGCGAAACCTTCGCCGGCCGCCTCCGTGACATTGCCGATGAGGTTGGCTGCGACTGGTTGCGACTGACGCCGCCGGCCGAGGACTGGAACGACGTTCTGAAAGCGCGGGAAGAAGGAAAGACAATGAGGGCAGGAAGAGGAGGCCTGCCGCATGCCCGCCAGCCGCATCAAGGGTGAAGCTTCGCCCGCTTGCCAGCGGCCCTTGACCCGTCCGGACGGAGAGGCGGCGTGAGGGGAGGGGTCATGAAGGACTGAAGAGGATGGTGAGCAGACAGGCAGCACCGCGCTTCGGTTCGGACAGGGCCAAAGGAGCCGTCAATGAGCACCCCTTCCGCAATCCGCAAAGTCTACCATGGCGCCGCCGACCGCCATCAGATGTTCCGAATGTTCGATCGGCACGCACAACGTCCTCACCGTTTCGACGGTGACGAGAGCGCGCTGTATGCCGGCGAATGGTTCGAAATCACCGAGCGCGAACACGACACTATGTTCGAGATCCTGCCGCCCCTTTGGATCCGTGGCTCGATGTTCGCAATGCGCGAATTCCTGACTGGATCCGTCACATCGGTGTTCTTCGCGCTACGGATCGACGGGGTCATCCGTCACTTCCATGGATATTGTGATCTCTCCGACGGCCGGTCGGTGGAAGACATGCGGCTGGCAATCATCGAGAGGGAAACGCGTCCCGTGCGAGCGATGACGCGGGATGAACGTCTTGAGCACATCTGGAGTGCGACAGCGGACGCCTATCGCGGCTACTCCGATGAAACCTCCCCGCAGTATCTGCCCGGGCAGCGGGTCATCGCTCTCTACAGCGGTGCTGGGTCTGCCCGGTTGAAGTTGCTTGACGACCTGACCGACGACGAGATCGCCACCAAACTGCCCGTCCAATTGCGGCATCTTGCCCGTGCGGCAGTCGCAGCGTGAGGAGATGCGTGCCATGCTTTCCTTTCCGATTGAATCCGTGCCGGCGGTGATCGCCCGCGGTCGCGCCGACGCCGAAGCCAATGGCGGCTTTCGCAATCTGCATTATGGCCTTCATCCCGGTCGCGACGAGCAGCCGGGTGTCTGGCTGGTGGGGGACCACGGCGTCTACCTGTGCTCGAACGGCAAACTGCCGGATGGAGAAAAGCCGTTCGTCGCCTATGCACTCGAATGCGATCCCCGCACGAACGACGATTGGTTCGAAGTCAAGCGGAAGACCTTCGGCGGAGATGACGGTGTCGAATTCATCGAGGCCTCGCAGCTGGAGGTGATGATCACCGCCACCCCCAAACGCCAAGCATCTTGGCGTCAGATTTGACGCGGACTCGATGGAACTCTTCATCATCGAGTGGTCCTAACGTCCCGACGTAGCGGGATCCCCAACCTCAATCAGCGTCCCTTCGCCGCCAATCGTCCCGGCGGAACGATGACGCGCGCTTTCACAAGGAGATTTTACATGAGCAACGATCCTTTCACCCTCGACATGTTCGGCAATACCGCACTCACGTCCGGTCTTGGCCTCGGCGTCACGGCTTTTGGGAGCTTCGCGCCCGAGGCGGCTGTCGAACCAGCCAACGATGACGATCCAGATCCGACGACGCCGGCGCCAGCGCCGGCATCCGCACCTCCGCGGGCGGCCATACCTTCGCGGCCCCCCTCACGCCCGGGTGGGCTTCGGGCAAACTTCTATCTCGAGGGTGACCGCGGCTTACCTTCGTCCTGGAAGGATCGTGCCCGCGCCAATGTCGCGGCGATCCTCGTTGCCAATAACATCTCCAAGCAAGACCGGCCGGCGACGCCAAAGGAGCAGGCGCAGTTGATCCGCTTTACCGGCTTTGGCGCCGTCGAGTTGGCCAACGGCATGTTTCGGCGACCAGGTGAGGTGGATTTCCGACAGGGTTGGGGCGATCTCGGCTCGTCGCTCGAGACCGCCGTCTCCGAGGCGGACTATGCGTCGCTTGCCCGATGCACCCAGTATGCGCATTTCACACCCGAGTTCATCATCCGGGCGATCTGGGCAGGAATCCAGCGGCTTGGATGGCTCGGCGGCCGGGTGCTGGAGCCAGGCATCGGTACAGGCCTCTTCCCCGCGCTGATGCCGGAGCCCTATTGTGCCGCGGCCTACGTCACCGGAATTGGACTTGATCCGGTGACCGCCCGCATCGCAAGCCTGCTTCAGCCGAAGGCCCGGATCATCAAGGGAGACTTCGCACGAACCAATTTGGCGCCGATCTACGATCTCGCCATCGGCAACCCACCTTTTTCCGATCGCACCGTCCGCTCTGACCGCGCTTACCGGTCACTTGGCCTGCGCCTCCATGATTATTTTATCGCGCGCTCCATCGAGCTCCTGAAGCCGGGCGCGCTCGCCGCCTTCGTTACCTCGCACGGCACGCTGGACAAGGCCGACACCACGGCGCGGAAGCATATCGCCAAGTCCGCCGATCTGATCGCGGCGATCCGGTTGCCCGAGGGCAGCTTTCGCTGGGACGCCGGCACGGATGTCGTCGTCGACATTCTCTTCTTTCGCAAGCGCAAGGCCGGTGAGTCGGAGGGGGACCAGACCTGGCTCGACGTTGACGAGGTTCGCCCGGCGACGGATGACGAAGGCGCCATCCACGTTAACAGGTGGTTCGCCCGCCACCCCGACTTCGTTCTCGGCACCCATGCGCTGACGTCCGGACCATTTGGCGAGACCTATACCTGCTTGCCGCGGGCCGGCGACGATCTGGAAACCGCCCTTACCGCTACGATCGATCTCCTGCCGGCTGACCTCTATGACGGCGAGCCGACGCCCATCGATATCGATCTGGAGGATGAGCTCGGCGAGATTGTCGATCTGCAGCCGAAGGACAGGGCCATTCGCGAGGGGAGCTTCTTCCTCGACCGATCAAAAGGTCTGATGCAGATGCTCGACGGCTCGGCCATGCCGGTCACCATGCGCAAGGGTCGCTCCGGCGATGGGCTTTCTGAGAAGCATGTCCGGATTATCTCGAAGCTGATCCCGATCCGAGACGCGGTGCGCGAGGTGCTGAAGGCGCAGGAACAGGACCGCCCGTGGAAGGATCTTCAGGTCCGCCTGCGCATCGCCTGGTCGAGCTTCGTGCGCGACTTCGGTCCGATCAATCATACCACCGTCTCGATCCAGGAGGATGCCGAGACCGGCGAGGTCAAGGAGACCCATCGCCAGCCCAACCTCGCGCCGTTCCGCGACGATCCGGATTGCTGGCTGGTCGCCTCGATCGAGGACTATGACCTGGAAACCGACACGGCGAAGCCGGGTCCGATATTCGCAACCCGCGTGATCGCTCCGCCGATGTCGCCTGTCATCACCAATGCGGCTGATGCGTTGGCGGTGGTACTCAACGAGCGCGGTCATGTCGACCTCGATCATATCGCCGAACTGATGCATCTCGATGTGTCCACCGTTATCGCCGATCTTGGCGACGAGGTGTTTCGCAACCCGGTCGACGGATCATGGCAGACGGCCGATGCCTATCTCTCGGGGGCAGTCCGCACCAAGCTTGCCGCCGCACAAGCGGCAGCCGCGCTCGATCCGGCCTATGAGCGCAACGTGCGGGCGCTTCAGGATGTTCAGCCGGCCGATCTCCGACCCTCCGACATCACCGCCCGTCTCGGCGCACCCTGGATCCCGGCTTCCGACGTCGTGGCATTCGTGAAAGAGAAGATGCAGGCTGATATCCGTATCCACCATATGCCGGAGCTCGGATCCTGGACGGTGGAGGCTCGGCAGCTTGGATATTCGGCCGCCGGCACGTCAGAGTGGGGAACCAGCCGTCGCCATGCCGGTGAACTGCTCGCTGATGCCCTTAACAGCCGGGTCCCACAGATCTTCGACGTCTTCAAGGATGTCGACGGTGAGCGTCGGGTGCTGAATGTCGTCGATACCGAAGCCGCGCGCGACAAGCTGCAGAGGATCAAGCAGGCATTCCAGGACTGGGTCTGGACCGATCCCGATCGCACCGACCGGCTGGCGCGCGATTACAATGACCGCTTCAACAATATCGCGCCGCGCAAATTCGACGGCAGCCATCTCAAACTTCCCGGCGCCTCAGGCGCCTTTGTTCTTTATGGACACCAGAAACGCGGCATCTGGCGGGTCATCGCCGATGGATCGACCTATCTCGCCCATGCCGTCGGGGCCGGCAAGACAATGACCATGGCCGCCGCCATCATGGAACAGCGCCGGCTCGGCCTGATCGCAAAGGCGATGCTTGTCGTGCCCGGCCATTGCCTGGCGCAGGCGGCCCGCGAGTTTTTGACGCTCTACCCCTCGGCCAATATCCTCGTGGCCGACGAGACCAACTTCACCAAGGAGAAGCGCGCCCGCTTCCTATCGCGGGCTGCCACCGCCACCTGGGATGCGATCATCATTACTCACTCGGCGTTCCGCTTCATCGCCGTGCCGTCGCTCTTCGAGCAACAGATGATCCAGGACGAATTGCAGCTTTACGAGGATCTGCTGACCAAGGTCGACAGCGAAGACCGCGTCTCGCGCAAGCGCCTCGAGCGGCTGAAAGAGGGATTGCAGGAGCGGCTTGAAGGCCTCGCCACCCGTAAGGATGATCTTCTGGCCATCTCGGAAATCGGCGTCGACCAGATCGTCGTCGACGAGGCGCAGGAATTCCGCAAGCTCTCCTTCGCCACCAACATGTCGACGCTGAAAGGCATCGACCCGAACGGCTCGCAGCGCGCCTGGGATCTCTACGTCAAATCCCGGTATATCGAGACGAAAAATCCCGGCCGCGCCCTGGTTCTTGCCTCCGGCACGCCGATCACCAATACGCTCGGCGAGATGTTCTCGATCCAGCGCCTGCTCGGCCATGTGGCTCTCTCCGAGCGCGGACTGCATGAGTTCGATGCCTGGGCATCCTGCTTCGGCGATACGACCACCGAACTCGAGATCCAGCCTTCCGGCAAATACAAGCCGGTCAGCCGCTTCGCCTCCTTCGTCAATGTGCCTGAACTGATCGCGATGTTCCGCTCGTTCGCCGATGTCGTGATGCCGGAGGATCTCAAGCAGTATGTGAAGATCCCCAACATCTCGACCGGCCGTAGGCAGATCCTGACAGCCAAGCCCACGGCTTTATTCAAGACCTATCAGCAGGTGCTCGATGCGCGCATCAAGGCGATCGAGCAGCGTGATGGACCGGCCAAGCCCGGCGACGACATCCTGCTGTCAGTTATCACCGATGGCCGCCATGCCGCGATCGATCTGCGCTTCGTGATGCCGGGAGCCGGGAACGAGGAGGGCAACAAGCTCAATCTTCTCGTCCGCAACGCCTATCGGATCTGGAAGGAAACGGGCGATACCATCTACCGGCGCCCCGATGGCAAGGACTTCGATCTTCCGGGCGCGGCGCAGATGATCTTCTCGGATCTCGGCACGATCAATGTCGAAAAGTCCCGCGGCTTCTCGGCCTATCGCTTCATCAGGGACGAGCTGGTCCAGCTCGGCGTGCCGGCGTCGCAGATTGCATTCATGCAGGACTACAAGAAGACTGAAGCCAAGCAGCAGTTGTTTGGCGATGTCCGCGCCGGCAAGGTCCGCTTCCTGATCGGTTCGTCGGAGACGATGGGCACCGGGGTCAACGCCCAACTTCGGCTAAAAGCCCTCCACCACCTCGACGTTCCGTGGTTGCCGTCGCAGATCGAGCAGCGCGAGGGCCGGATCGTCCGCCAGGGCAACCAGCATGAGGAAGTCGATATCTTCGCCTATGCTACCGAAGGCTCGCTCGATGCCTCGATGTGGCAGAACAACGAGCGTAAGGCCCGGTTTATCGCTGCGGCCCTGTCCGGCGACACATCGATCCGTCGGCTCGAAGACATCGGTGAAGGCGCTGCCAACCAATTTGCCATGGCCAAGGCCATCGCCTCTGGCGACGAGCGCCTTATGCAGAAGGCTGGCCTGGAAGCCGATATTGTCCGGCTTGATCGTCTTCGCGCGGCGCACGAAGACGATCAGTATGCCGTCCGCCGGCAGATGCGTGATGCGAAGCGTGAGATCGAAGTCTCAACCCGGCGGATCGATGAGATCGGCCAGAATATCACGCGGCGACAGTCGATGTCAGACGATGCCTTCACGATGACGGTGCTCGGCCAGGCATATGCAGAGCGCAAGGAGGCCGGTCGGGCGTTGATGAAAGAGATCCTCACCCTGCTCCAGCTTCAACAGGAGGGGGAGGTCCATCTGGCGACGGTCGGCGGTTTCGATCTCGTCTATGAAGGCGAGCGGCTCGGCAAGGGCGACGGCTATCGTTACGAGACGCTGCTCCAGCGCACGGGCGCCGACTACGAGATCGATCTGGCGATCACGGTCACTCCATCAGGCGCCATCTCGCGGCTCGAGCACGCGCTCAGTGGCTTCGATGAGGAACAGCACCAGTATCGTCGGCGTTTGGAAGAAGCCGAACGGCGATTGGTTTCCTACCGCTCGCGAGACGGAGGCGCTTTCGCGTTCGCAGACGACCTGAAGGATAAGCGGCTGAAGCTGCAGGCAATCGAGGCTCAACTCGCTGCAGATCTGGACAACGAGACCGTCGCGGCCGCTGCATAGCTGCGTTGCACAATAAATGTTTTCCTGTTGGTCAAAATTCGGGCATAACGCCTTCAGCTGATGCACATGGCGGTCACCTCCCAGTTCCGTCGCAGCAGCTGTTCCCCTCTGGAGGTTTAGATCTCCACACTTCATGGGCCGCGGTTTCCGCAGGCCCATTTTTTTTATTCTTCGTTCGCCTCGGCCGACGATTCCGAGGAGCCTATGCCTAGGCGGCTTTTGCGCAGGCTCTCCCGCTCGGCCTTCCGGAGCGCGAGTATATTAAGGTAGCGCTCACGGGCTGCCGCCCGATCGATCGCGCGCTGCGCGATGGCTCTGCGGGTCTCGGGATCTGTGCTCATGCTGTTTTGCCTGGCGTTTCTGATGCGCGGGGAGATCTATCAGGCAGCAAACCAGATCGCGACTTGAAATCTCTCGTCGTCAACAATATCTGAGCATCACTTCCCGATGAGACGATGTCCTGCTCGCTGCAATCGCCGCAGCGTTTGACATAGTCCCGGGATACAGAAGAAGGCGCTCCCCTCACGGGTAGAGCGCCTTTTTATTTCGGAGGCGACCGCAAATCCGGTGCTGCATCTTGACCGCACCCGCTTGGCGGATGAGACAACGGTCACGCACGTCGTTGTCGCCGCCCTGGTCGAACAGCCGCTTCCGGTCTCACCTTCCGAAACCATCAATCCATCGCCTTCTACCGTTGCGATCCCTAAAGCTGCTTCTGCCGGACCGGAAAGCAGGAAGGTCATCTTGAAGCATATGATGGCTGACGCGCTGGCCCTTCTTGGGCGGCGAGCTTAGGCGATCCTCGCGACGTACGGCTGCTGCCGCATCCAATTATCTTCGCGCCCAGCTTCGAATTGATAAGTGAGAACTGAAAAGAGGGAGGGATGAACCCGTCGCAGATCGGTCCTCCTGCCGACGCTGTCGCTCAACCGCCGCCTGCGCCATCCCGGCCGCTTGTTCTTCGCAGGGCTGGCAGCCCCGCTTGAACTTCCCAACAGGGATGCTCGGCCGCAGTTGCCGCAGTCCGGCCGCTCGGCGGTCCGGGAGGTGTCTTCGAGAAAAGATGAAGACAGGATGGGCTGGCAAGGCGCCGGCCCGGAACTCTCCCGAAAGGAAAGACATCATGCAGATCATGAAGGTTGACCCGCGTGCACTGAAGGAAAACCCTGACCGGATGCGTCAGTCGAAGTCGTCGCCGCAGGCTGATGCGTTGATGTTGGCGACGATCAAGGCCGTCGGCATCGTCCAGCCGCCGGTTGTTGCCCCCGAAACCGATGGCGGAAACGGCTATATCATCGACGCCGGACATCGTCGCGTGCGACTGGCTATCGCCGCCGGCCTGGAAGAGATCGAAATTCTTGTCGTGGATGCCGCCAACGACAATGGCGCCATGCGCTCGATGGTCGAAAACTCGGTTCGCGAAGCGCTCAACCCCGTGGATCAGTGGCGCGGCATCGAGCGTCTCGTTGCGCTCGGCTGGACCGAGGAAGCGATTGCGGTCGCCCTCGCGCTTCCCGTCCGCCAGATCCGCAAGCTGCGTCTGCTCGCCAATGTCCTGCCGGCCATGCTCGAACAGATGGCGCTGGGCGACATGCCGTCTGAGCAGCAGCTGCGGATCATTGCCGCCGCCGGTCAGATCGACCAGAAGGAGGTCTGGAAGGCGCATAAGCCGAAGAAGGGCGACACCGCTCCGTGGTGGCAGATCGCCAATGCGCTCACGAAGAAGCGCATGTATGCCCGGGACGCGAGCTTCGGTGACGATCTGGCTCAAGCCTACGGGATCGAGTGGGTCGAAGACCTCTTCGCGCCAGCCGACCAGGACGGTCGCTACACAACCAATGTCGAAGGCTTTCTCGGCGCCCAGCATGAGTGGATGACCGCCAACCTTCCCAAGCGTGGCGCCATCGTCGAGGTCAACAGCTGGGGTCAGCCCGAGCTGCCGAAGAAAGCGGCGCAAGTCTATGGCAAACCGTCCAAGTCCGACCATACGGCGCTCTATCTCGATCGCGATGGCAAGGTTCAGACGGTCCATTACCGCATGCCCGAGGCGGCAAAACCGAAGGGCGCTGGAGCAGCCGAATCCGCCGCGAGCAACGATGACGGCGATGCGATCGCATCGCCGAAGGTTCGCCCCGATGTCACCCAGAAGGGCCATGACATGATCGGGGATTTCCGCACCGACGCGCTCCATGATGCGCTCGGCCGCGCGCCGATCGAGGATAACATGCTAATGGCGCTGTTGGTTTTGGCCTTCGCCGGGCAGAATGTTCGCGTCGACTCCGGTGCAGATGGGACCTTCTACGGCGGCAAGCGTTTCACGCGCCATGCCGTCGCCCTGTTCGATGAGCATGGCAAGCTCGCATTCGATCAGGACACGCTTAGGGTCGCCGTCCGCTCGGTGCTGATCGAAGTTCTATCGTGCCGCCGCGGCATGTCGAACAGCGGCATGGTCTCACGCATCGCCGGCGAGGCTATCGGAGCCGATAAATTCCTGCCGAACATGGGCTCGGAGGAGTTCCTCCTGTGCTTGTCCCGCCAGGCATTGGAAGCATCATGCGCCGAGGCATCCGTGCAGCCTCGGCCCAAGGTTCGTGAAACCCGTGCAGCGCTCGTCGAGCATTTCGCGAACGAGCACTTCGTCCATTCTTCGGCGCGCTTCGCCCCGCCAGCCGACGAGTTGCTCGACTGGATCCGGGCGAGCTCAGCTACGGATATTGTCGGCGCGGCCTCGCAAGACGACGGTGGCGATCATGTTGACGACCCAGCCGAGGACCAGGAAGGGCACTTCGACGAGGCTGCGGATCAGGACGATCTGCAGGATGCAGATTTTTCTGACCACGAAGAGCAAGACGCCGGCTTCGATCAGAGGGACGCAGCATGACCGCAGCCCTCCAATCGAACATGGCAGCGACCACCCCCGAATTTTCGGGGGTGGAGTTCTCCACTAGCGCGGACGGCTTGCCCGTCGCCCGCATCGATGACCTGGTTTTTGCCATGGTCACTTCACCCAGCGGCTCTGTATTTCTGGCAAGCGCTGTCGCTGTTCGACGACCACTTGCGGAACTGACGCGCGTGGACTTCGTCGGGCATGACGGTCGGCTGGCCGACGAAGCCGAATTCCGAGCGCGCGTCACGGAGACTGCAGGACATAGGCGCGATCTTGCCAAGCTGAACCGCGTGCGGACCCGCATGTCGGCCAGCACCCCATGGGGCGGGTCGCAGATGGCGGTCACCTATGCCGACGGCGTTGTGGTCCACATGACGGCGGGGCACGGGGGTTTCCACCTCTCTGCCGATCGCAACGCCAAGATCCATCCCCTGCTGCGGAAGGATACGCCCTGGTATGAAGAGGATTGCGAATGGGCGATCGTGGCGGTTACCTTCCCGGATCTGTTCACCGCCTATGAGCGGTCGATGGCCAAAAAGACCATCCGAAACACTTGGCCGGATGCCTGGGAAACGATCCACCAGTGTGTGCTAGCCGGGAGAGAGAGCTGGGCCAAGGACCGCCGGGCGTTCGACCAAGGTCACAGGAACGACTTCGTCGTCACCTCCGCAATCTTGTCCGACCAGCACCCGGCCATGACCGAGGTCGTGGCGACGGTCGGCGGGTCCCATGTCCGTGATGGCGAGGAGCGCCGGTTCTTGATCCCGAGCGACGAGTATGCGGAGCGCGGCCGGTTCGGCTTTGTCATCGATCTCGCGCGCCACGTTGAATATGAGGGGCCGTCGTCCTTCATCGGTTGGCGAAGCCTGGGGGATGCGACATGATCGATATCCGCGCCTCTAAAACGCTGGCGAAAGCAATCGCCGCCCCGTGCGAGGCCCAGTGGCATCTCGAATGCCTGACCCGGCAGATTGCGGCGCGCGCCGGCAGACAGTTGACCACGGCTAAAGTGCGGAGCCGGGCGCGCCGTCGAACAGGGCCTCGGCTTTATCATCAGGAGCTCGTCGGCCGCCTCACCTTCGAGCGTTGGATAGAACTCGACGTGATCGCCTGCAGACTGGCGATGGAAGAGCAGGTCATCGAGGATTCCAAGCGGGGCGACCATGAGCCGGTGGATCTTTCGGCGACATAGGCGGACCCGAGACGAAGGCGCTCGTTATGGACTTGCAGGCTCCGATGCTGTCGGCGTGGCGCGCTCGGCCATGGATCCTTCTTATCGCTCGGCCTTGGCATCGAACCCGTGCCGGACTGCCCTTCTTGTTCGCTGCGGTCTGAACCGGCGGCCGGGCGTTTCAAGGCCGCTGTCGCGCCGCGTGGCGGCCGATCCAGCTTCTCTGCGCAGGGCAGGCCCGCGGTCCCAAGCAGGTCAAAACCTGCTGGCCCGCAAACCTGCCCTGCTGGTTCAGCCGGATCGGACCTGTGAAGCCGCCCATCCTTTGCCGGTTCTGGTCGTCCGCATCGAAGGGCAGACCGGCACGGGCCGGAACCGCTTCGGCAGCCAAGGAAGGAACAGACATGGCCAAGCCCGCAGCTCCAAACCGCTCTAATGGACGGGTCTCGCAACTCCGCAAAGGAGCCACCCTCGAAATGGTCCGACTCTCCTGCCCAGACACCGCCCAGGCACTCAAGATCGCCGAAAGCTTCGGCACCACGGTCGTCGACAGCGAAGGCATCCGCAGCCTGCATGAGCGGCTGATCGTCGAAACCGCCGACAGCCTCTCCGAAGGCTTGGGCGAGAAGGCCATGCAGATCCATCTGCAGCGCATCGTCGGGGCCTTCGTCGGATCGGCGCATGGCGCCGGGCAGTTTTACTCCCGCGCCGTCACCGAGGCGCGCGATGCAACAGCCAAGGCATCCAACGATGCCCGCGACGAGGATCTCGACGGTCCGGTCGGCTATGACAGCGCCGCACAGCGCAAGCGGGAATTCGCGGCTGACATGGGTATCCAATCCCACGCGCTGCGCATGGCAGCCGAGGGCGCGGTGGCGGCCTATGAACAGGTCGTCGGTGAGACCTGGAAGCCCTTCGACCGGCGGGTCGAAAACCCGGGCGCATCGCTCGACCGCAAAGCGGCGGAAGTTCAGATGGCTGCATTCGGATGACGCACTTGGCGGGGTCGCACCCCGCCTTCGTTTCCTGGTCCAAGGCCGGTGCTTACAGCGCCGGCCTTTTTTCATGCCGAAAAGGAAAACTGGAGACGCGCCTATCGCGGCCCGTCCCGCTCGGCGGTCCTGCAGGAGCCGGGTGCCCATGCAACGGCTTTGCCGTCCTCCACGCTGTTGCGGCCGTTCCGGTGCATGGCCACACCATCGGCCCCTGACTTCGGACCTCCGTGACGGACAGCGATAGGCGCTGTCCTGATGGAGAAAGAAGTCATGAGCAGGAAAACGGATTCCAACCGCGTCGACATCTATGCGCGGATCACCGATCGGATTGTCGAGGATCTCGAACAAGGCGTCCGCCCCTGGATGAAGCCGTGGAGCGCCGCCAACACCAATGGTCGTATCAGCCGGCCGGTGCGCCACAATGGCCTTCCCTACTCGGGCATGAACGTACTTCTTTTGTGGTCGGAGCAGATGTCGCGCGGCTTCGCCTCGTCGATGTGGATGACCTTCAAGCAGGCGCTCGAACTGGGCGGGGCCGTGCGCAAGGGCGAGACCGGCTCGACCGTCGTCTTCGCCAGCCGCTTCACGAAGTCGGAGGCGGATGGTAACGGCAATGAGGTCGATCGGGAGATCCCGTTCCTGAAGGCCTATTCAGTGTTCAACGTTGAGCAGATCGAGGGTTTGCCCGACAGCTATTACGCGCCGCCGGCCAAGGTTCTTGATCCGATCGAGCGGATCGAGAGTGCCGATCGCTTCTTCCGCAATACCGGCGCAGTCATTCGGCATGGTGGCAATCAAGCCTACTATTCGCCCGTCATGGACTATATCCAGATGCCGCCCTTCGAGGCGTTTCGCGATGCTGCCGGGTACTCGGCCGTCCTCAGTCATGAGGCGACGCACTGGACAGCGGCAGCGCATCGCGTGGGACGTGACCTGTCCCGCTATGCCAAGGACCGGACGGAGCGCGCGCGAGAAGAACTTATTGCCGAACTCGGCAGCTGCTTCCTGTGCGCTGACCTCGGTATCGCGCCGGAACTTGAGCCGCGGCCGGATCATGCATCGTATCTGCAGACGTGGCTATCGGTGCTGGCCAACGACAAGCGAGCAATTTTCCAGGCGGCCGCCCATGCGCAGCGGGCAGTGAGCTTTCTGCATTCCCTACAGCCGGAAGCGGATTTGATGGCTGCGGCCTAATGCTCAAGCGCGGTCGTCACCACCGGTGGTGGCCGCGTGATCCGTATCTCGCTGGTCCCCATTCAATTGTTGTTGGAGACCTCGTGCAATGTCAGCATCCAGCCTTCCCCAGATCGACGGTTTCGCAGCGTCGGGTTTGGGTTTACGGGACGGTTTGCGTTCGACGATGAACGGCTTTGTCTGCTGACGCATTGGTTCTCCAGGCTACGATTCGCGGGTGCAACGATATCGCACGAGGCGTCTTGGACAAGCCGGCCGATATCTGCGTGGAGCTCGTTTTCCTAATTGAAGCAGGCAACGAAGGCGGTGCAAGTGGGGCAGGGCACAGGCTACCATTCCTGACCGAGGCAACTGCGGCAGGGCGCCACTGCCATATCCCTTCCCGTCGGAGTTTCCGGCAACCCATCTGCGAGCTCGATGAGGCATGTCTGACCGGAGACCGGCTGCGCCTCGATCGTTTTCCCGCAACGGCCACGACCACTTTTCTTACCCCTGTCGGCTGCGCCGCCATTCCTCTCCCACTAACAAAAGTGGCAGTTGCCGCCCTCCATTTCATTCCGGCCTTATCAGGTGCGGTCCGATCGTCACCGGTCTTTGCGACCGCCATCGAGACCGCGATGGGCGCGGCCCGAACACGAGAAAAGGAATACGACAATGGCAACCATCGGCACCTTCACCTCCACCGAAAACGGCTTCACCGGCTCCATCCGCACTCTCGCCCTCAACGTTAAGGCCCGCATCGCCCGGGTCGAGAACCCCTCCGACAAGGGCCCGCAGTTCCGCGTCTACGCGGGGAGCGTCGAGCTGGGCGCGGCCTGGCAGAAGACCTCCGAGCAAGGCCGCGACTACCTCTCGGTCAAGCTCGACGATCCGAGCTTCCCGGCCCCGATCTACGCAACGCTTGCCGAGGTGGAAGGCGAAGACGGCCTCCAGCTCATCTGGTCCCGCCCGAACCGGGATTGATCAAGATCACGAGGCTCCGCCACCGGCGGAGCCTTTTCCCTTATCGGAATGGGGACGCGCGATTACCGCGCGTCGAACCTGGCGAGCATCTTGCGTAATTGCGCGTTCTGCTCAATGAGCTTCTTTGCAAGCTGGCGCCGCAACGCATCGACCTCAGCGTCTAGATCGGCCATTTCGTCGATCAATGATTTAGGGCCAGCAGCGACGCCAGGAGCTTCCTCGTCCGCCTGGATGTCGACAACCACAGGCTCCGCACTCGGCTTAATCTTCTTTTGGCGTGACGGTGCTAGCGTTACCAGTGTTTCGGTAGCCTCGGTCGGCGTGGGAGCAGCCGGCTTCTCCTCAGGCTGTTGCGAGGAAGGGAGCGCTGCGCGCTCCTCGTTTCCGGCTGGTGCCGCAGGAGCTTTCGCTGCAACTGGTGTCGCGGAGCCGGACTCAACGGAGCGGTCGGACGCCGCTGGTTCGATGCCCGGGTGTTCCTCTTCGGGGGTGGGTCTGTATTCGAGAGCAATGGTCTTCGACGCGACCGCGGGGCTCTCCTCATGGCTATCCGGTTTCGGTTTACGCGACACCTCAGATTCGTTTGAGGATACCGGTCGGCGACGACGGCCCCAAGGATGAGTGGTCCCCCCAATTTCCTCCGGCGACCCGAGGGCCGCCTGCGCAAATCGGTTCCCCCACTCCCCGGCTCCGCCGGTCGCGTTTGCGATCCTTGACCCCGCCATCATCTCCTCGGCGTCGAGCACCGTCTTTCACGAACTCAAGGAGATGAGACGATGACGTTTTCCCTGGAGCAGCACATCGAAGAACTGCGCCTCGAGCTGGCGAACTGCGCGGACCGGGACGAGTGCCTGCAGATCAAGGCGGAGCTGGCTAGCGCGAGACAAGAGCTTGCCTTTGCCAACGCAGAACTTGATGTCCCGCTCCCGGGGGAGCCGCCCTCATGAGGGGCGACACCTGACTTTGCTCGTGTCGAACTGCTGCAGGCTTCCTGTTGATCCCATTTCATCGACATCAGGGATGGTGCATCCCGGTCGTTACACCGCAACCTTTCGGCATCAGAATTTCCCCCGCCTGGCGGCTTCCTCGCGAAACAAAATTCAGCTGCCTCAGGTCCTCCGCTTTCGCTTCGGTCGTGCGCTCTTCCCCTTGCGTTGGCGCAACGGGATCCCTTCGGTGCGGCGCTCCTTTCCCGGTCTGCTCTTCATCCCCGAGATGAAACGCAATCAACAGGAGAAGTCACCATGCAACAGCTTGCCAAATTCCTTAACCGCACTGGGCGCCGTCTCCGCACCCTCGGCAAGGTCGCCCAGCATTTCTTCCGCAAGGGCAAGCTTGGCCTGAAGCTCGCGATCAAGATCCCGTTCTTCGTTGAGATCGAAGTCCAGTTCGAGTCCGACTGGAACCGCCGACCATAACTGTCGCATCCGGCTCGCATCTGAGCGAGCTGGATCTTAGCACCAAGGCTCGCGTCTGCCGGACCACGTCCGCGCTAATCCCTCGGAAACAAGGATGTCACCAAGACTGCGCCCGTCGCGCACGAGGACACGCAGCTTACGGCCATAGCGATCTTCGTCCCGCCCCGGCCAAGCCTTCAACTCGAAAGGTCCAGCGTTGATCAACTCGATCAATCGGGTGGTTGCCTTGTTGCCGAGCGCGAGTTCGGATCGGCATTGCGGTTCGCTGATCTCCGGAGTGTCGATATCCGCGATTCTGATTTTCTCGCCTGCAATCCAGATCGTATCGCCGTCGACAACGCAGTTCGTATGAGATGCGTAATCGCACTTCTGAAACCGAGGTACGTTCCTAGAAGCGGCACTGCACGGGATGGGTTGCAGCACAGCCGCGATGGAGATTGCCGCAATCAGCGCGGATAGTGTGTCGGCTTTCAAATACATGTTCCTTCGAGCGTACGATATGGCGTAGCAGATTTGGGCTCAGCTCTGCCGGTTAAAAGGATCGCTTCGACTGCGATCAGCGATTACCGCTGGAAAGGGTACGATATCCTCGGTTTCGTTTCTGGCGGGTGAGGTGCAGGAAAAGCATGACCGCATCCTGTTCCCGCTCGAAATGGTGTATCATCGTTTGACCCTTTGAACCGATACGACCCCACCGCCGTGTCAGGCAAGCTTCGCCAAAGAGGTTTGGCTCGATCGACATGGCATAGAAACGGGACATGTTTTTTGTCCGGTCCGTTCTTTCCACGTAGAGCTGGTAGGGTTGTGCGACCATGGTGACAGAATCGCGCTTTTTGACAATGAACGTCCAACGACAGTTTTGAATCGGACATCGACTATCGATTCATTTCCGTGAAGTGGCAGGTCAATCCGGACGGTCTGCCTTCGGCATACGGCTCTATTCGCGTGCCGCGAACGAAGCCCGAGGGCGGTCTTCGCCCATTCGGGTAACGATCCTCCCGCAACAAACTCTTTCGGCAACATCACGTCCCGGCCTTCGGGCTGAATCGGTTGTCCGACACGCAAGCCTTCATGTCTTCCCGTCTGAACCATATCGCACGGCCGCAACGAAGGGGTGGATTGCCGGCTGTAAACACGATCTGCTCATCGGTTCGCATTCGCAGCACCTCGTGCGGTTGGATCAGCGGTCGGGCCGCCAGCTGCTTCGATCTGGTCCTTGACGATCCCCGTGACTGAAAGCTGCGGCTGACCTGGTCGACCTCGACCGTGGTCGTACCGCACCGGCGCGAAATGTAGTCGGCGGTCTCCGGATCATTGATCGCCGCAAAGGATATCCAACTGGCGCTCTCGAACCACTTGCTCGATGCATCGCGTCCGCCATAGGTCTCCCGCAACTGCCCGATCGATTGATAAATCATCGTCAGCGTGATGCCATATTTGCGGCCCGCGTCACGAGCGGTTTCCACGATCCGCATGTATCCGAGCCGAGCCGCTTCATCGAGCAGGAACAGGACACGGGCGTCCGCCTTCCCGTCGCGATTATAGATCGCGTTCAGGAAGGAGCCGATGATAACACGGGCTAGGCCCGAATGGGTTTCCAAGGTCTTCAGATCGATGTTGAGAAAAACATCGGTCGTGCCGGATGCTATGTCCTCCGTCGAAAAGGTCGAGCCGGACACCAATGCTGCGTAGTTCTTGTAGGAGAGCCAGTGTGTTTCCTTGATCGCGTTGGCGTAGACACCGGAGAAGGTCTCTGGCGTCATGTTGACGAAGGCTGCAACGTTCTCCTTCACGAAATCCGAGCTGGAATTGTCGTAAATGTCCTGAAGACGTTGGCGCAATTTCGGCTCCGGCTCGGAAAGATTGGCGCGCACCCGCCGCAGCGTTTGGTCCTCCGCCTCCGTATGGCCGGAGAGGCAGACATCGGCAATCATCGCAGTCAGAAGCTGCAAACCCGACGCCCTGAAAAAGTCATCTCGTACGCCGCTCGCCCTCCCCGTATCGCTCATGATCCACGACGCGACAGAGGCGATATCTTCTTCCTTCGTACCGCCGAACTTGCCGATCCAGTCGAGCGCGTTGAAGCCGATATCCGGCTGACGAGGGTCGAGCGTTCGCAGCCGCCGACCGGCTTCCTCCCTGTATCTCGCGACCATCGGCGCGACTTCGTTCGAGGGATCGAGAACGATCAGCCCTCCTCCCCATTTCAGTGCCGTCGGGATCGTCACGGAGGTTGTCTTGAAGCCACCCGATCCGGCGAAGACGATGCCGTGCGAGGAGCCAAAAGAACCGTCGAAGCACAGGAGCTCGGATGTACCGCCGCCGCCCCAACTTGTACGATCGTCCGCGTAAAATGGCCGTTCGGCCGTGCTGTCGCGATCGACACGGTAGCGTTCCCCGATCACGATGCCTCCCGATGATGGAAATAGCCTTTCGGCCTCTTTCATGTTCATCCATTCCGCTTCGCCGTGAAGTGCGCGCTTACCGCGAATACGTTTCGGCTCTGGTCTTGCGAAGGCCGCGTTGCCGAGGACCATGACACGGACCGCAAAGGTTGCGACGAGAGCCGCTGCGCCGCCGCCGATAAGTGTCGACGGGTCGAGATACGAAACAACGGATTGGCCTGATGGCACATTGCCCGCGAGAGCGAGCAACCGCGTACTCTCCCGAACGACAGCGACTGCTACCGTCGCCAATCCGCCAGCGAGAACACCCAGGCCCGCCGCCTTGATGTTCACCGCGCCTGCGCTCGCAAATAGGTAGATCAGGCCGAGTGCTGCCGCCGCAACGAACGGCAATGCGATACCCGTGCGACCGAGCATCAGTCGCGCGTTTTCCGATCGACCCAGTCCTGATAGTGCCTGTTCGTGTCCCGTCAAAATGAACATAGCCACGATCATCAGGATGGCAGGAGCCGCCGTGATGAGAATCTTATTCGCCGTCATCGCCAAAGGCTCCCGTCCCGATAGCGATCAGCCTGTCGCGCTCAGTGCCGTCATGGGCCAGACGCTGCTGGAGCTCGATCAGCGCTCCGAGTAGAAGCGCTCTCTTTTCGAACCTCAGGCCCGCTTTGACGATGAGGCCGCCGAGCTTGATTTTTTCCCGCGTATCTTTCTTGCGCGCATCAGACATTGTTGTGCGGGCCATTCGCTCAAGCCTCAGCAGGTTGGCCCGAAGCCGCACCAGAGCCGGCCGTCGTACTTGCGCCTTTTGGCTCGCCCCCGCTTGCCGCCGATTTCGGTGTCCGCTGGCTTTCGCGAAACCGCTTGGCAACGGCTTCGAAGGCGGTCTGCAGTTCGCCCTCGTCGATCTCGATCTCGCCCAGGCCCGCCTTTAATGCGATCCGGCCGATCCGTTCGGCTTCACGTGTCTCTGCCTGGCGAAGCTGTTCCTGGAGCTTGGCGATGTCTTTGCGCAGCTGAAGCGACGATTTCTTCATTTCCGATCGATCCTTCCGAACTTTATGCCTGTCTGTGACGGTTGGAAATTTTCAGAAGTTCAGGCGCGAAGCGACTATCAGAAGTGGTAGTTGGCTCTGCCAACGCTTCTAACCATCATCCCGGCCGTTCGAAGGACGGCATCCAAGGGCGCAATTATACGTCGCTGATGCGACGCCCTGGCTCAAGCCCAGGCGGGGCCGTGCCGATCCTCTCGAACATGTTGAATTCGTTCGGAAGATGGAGTGTCCTGCGCGTGGCCGTCCCGCATTTCTCAGTCAGCATCGTTGCCCGCGGCTCCGGCCGTAGCGCCGTGCTCTCTGCGGCGTACCGGCACTGCGCGAAGATGGAGTTCGAGCGGGAAGCACGAACCATCGACTACACCCGAAAGCAGGGCCTGCTCCACGAAGAGTTTGTTATCCCGGAGGAGGCACCCGAATGGCTGCGATCGATGATCGCCGATCGATCTATCTCCGGAGCATCCGGAGCGTTTTGGAATCGGGTGGAAGCTTTCGAGAAGCGTGCCGATGCCCAACTCGCCAAGGACGTGATCATCGCCTTGCCGATCGAGCTCTCTTCTGAGCAGAACATCGAGCTTGTCCGAGAGTTTGTAGCGCAGCACATCACGGCTAAAGGCATGGTCGCGGACTGGGTTTTCCATGATGCTCCTGGCAATCCGCACATCCATCTGATGACCACGTTGCGGCCGCTATCGGAGGATGGCTTCGGCCCCAAGAAAGTTGCGGTGACCGGAGCTGACGGCAATCCGGTTCGCAATGATGCTGGCAAGATCGTCTATGAGCTTTGGGCCGGCGGTGCGGACAATTTCAATGCGTTTCGCGATGGCTGGTTCGCCTGCCAGAACCGGCACCTTGCGCTCGCCGGTCTCGACATCCGCATCGATGGTCGCTCGTTCGAGAAGCAGGGGATAGAACTGGCGCCAACCATTCATCTTGGTGTCGGTACCAAAGCGATTGAGCGGAAGGCGGCGACTGGGGATGGCGCGGCGGCGGGGACGGTTTCGCTCGAGCGGCTGGAGTTACAGGAGGAGCGGCGGGCAGAAAACGCTCGGCGCATCCAACGCAGTCCCAACATCGTCCTCGATCTGATCACACGTGAAAAAAGCGTGTTCGATGGACGTGATATCGCTAAGGTGCTCCATCGCTATATTGATGATCCCGCCCTTTTCCAGAACCTGATGGCGCGGATCCTGCAGAGCCCGCAGACGCTGCGGCTCGATCACGAGCGGATCGATTTAGCCACAGGTCTTAGAGCGCCTGCCAAATATACGACGCGCGAGCTGATCCGGCTCGAAGCCGAAATGGCCAGCCGGGCGATCTGGCTCTCTCAGCGCTCGTCACATGGCGTGAAAAATGCAGTGTTGACGACGGTCTTTGGTCGACACGAGCGTCTCTCCAACGAGCAGAGAGTCGCCATTGAACATGTCGTCGGGCCGGAGCGGATCGCCGCCGTGATCGGTCGCGCGGGCGCTGGCAAGACGACGATGATGAAGGCGGCCCGCGAAGCATGGGAAGCGGCCGGTTATCGTGTCGTCGGTGGCGCGCTCGCCGGCAAGGCGGCCGAAGGTCTGGAGAAAGAAGCCGGCATTGTCTCGCGCACCCTGTCGTCCTGGGAACTGCGATGGGATCAGGGCAGAAACCAGCTCGATGATAAAACCGTGTTCGTGCTGGATGAGGCCGGCATGGTCTCATCCCGGCAAATGGCGCTCTTCGTCGAAGCCGTCACGAAGGCGGGTGCCAAGCTCGTTCTGGTCGGTGATCCCGAACAGCTGCAGCCGATCGAGGCCGGCGCAGCATTCCGTGCGATTGCCGATCGCATCGGCTATGCGGAACTGGAAACCATCTATCGTCAGCGCGAACAATGGATGCGGGACGCATCTCTTGATCTGGCCCGTGGCAAGATCGGAAAGGCGGTCGAAGCCTATGGCGTCCATGGCCGTATCCTGGGCTCGGAGTTGAAAGACCAAGCCGTCAGCAACCTGATAGCCGACTGGAACCGCGAGTACGATCTTGCGAAGACGTCGCTGATCCTCGCGCATCTGCGCCGCGACGTTCGTATGCTCAACGAGCTGGCGCGGCAAAAACTGGTTGAGCGCGGCATCGTCGAGGACGGGCATGTCTTCAAGACGGCCAATGGTACGAGAAGGTTTGCGGCAGGCGACCAGATCGTTTTCCTGAAGAATGAGGGATCGATCGGCGTCAAGAATGGCATGCTGGCCAAAGTGGTCGAAGCCTCGCCTGGCCGCATCGTCGCCGAGATTGGAGACGCGGAGCAGCGGCGCCGCGTAAGCGTCGAACAGCGCTTTTACAATAATGTCGATCACGGCTATGCCACTACGGTGCACAAGAGCCAAGGGGCGACCGTTGATCGCGTGAAAGTGCTCGCCTCCCTCTCGCTCGATCGGCATCTGACCTATGTTGCGATGACGCGCCACCGCGAGGATCTTGCCGTCTATTATGGCCGCCGCTCCTTTGGCAAAGCGGGCGGGCTCGTCGAGATGCTGTCGCGCGCTAACGCCAAGGAAACCACGCTCGATTATTCCGGCGGCAGCCTCTACCGGCAGGCTCTTCGTTTTGCCGAGGCGCGTGGTTTGCATCTCGTCAACGTTGCCCGAACGATCGCCCGCGACCGGCTCGATTGGACCGCAAGGCAGGCCGAGAGATTGGCCGATCTGGCGAGCCGGCTTGTCGCAATCGGCGCCAGGATCGGTCTTGGCCCAACGCCCCAATCCAATTCCACCAAGGAGGCAAAGCCCATGGTCGCTGGTATCACGACTTATCCCAAAACGGTCGATCAGGCCGTTGAAGACAGGCTCGCAGCAGACCCTGCCTTGAAGAAGCAATGGGAAGAGGTCTCGACCCGGTTTCAGCTTGTCTATGCGAACCCTGAAGCCGCCTTCAAAGCCGTCGATGTTGACAAGATGCTGGTGGATAAAGCGAGTGCCGCCGCCAAGCTGAAAACAATCGCTGACAAGCCCGAGAGTTTTGGCCCGCTCAAAGGAAAGACCGGCATGCTCTCCAGCGCTGCCGACAAGCGAGACCGGGACCGCGCGATTGCCAATGTGCCCGCGCTCGCTGCCAGCCTGACCGACTATCTGCGCCAGCGCAGCACGCTGGAGGCGCGCATGCTGGGAGAGGAGCTATCGACGCGCAGACAGGTATCGATCGACATCCCTGCCCTGTCGCCCGGTGCGAAAACCGTCCTCGAGCGCGTCCGGGACGCCATCGACCGAAACGATCTTCCGTCCGGCCTGGAGTTCGCGCTTGCAGACAAGATGATCAAGGCAGAACTGGAAGGCTTTGCGCGTGCTGTCTCTGAACGTTTTGGCGAAAGAACCTTCCTGCCCCTGGCTGCCAAAGACGCGGGCGGCGAGACGTTCCGCACCGTCACATCGGGCATGAACCCAGGGCAAAAGGCCGAGGTTCAATCCGCCTGGAGCCTGATGCGCGCGAGCCAGCAACTTGCGGCACATGAGCGCAGCGGCAACGCGGCGAAGCAGGCGGAGACCCTCCGCCAAACCAAATCCCAGGGAGTGTCACTCAAATGAATTCCGCTATCCACAGCGACCGTCGGATTTGGCAGAGGCGCGGTTTCGCTTTGGCTTTTGCCGCACTCAGCATTCCCTTCACTTTAGCAACGGCGGAGCTCGCCGGCTATCGCCTGAACCTCACGCCAAGCGAGCCGCTCGGACTATGGCGAATCCAACCGTCGGACCGGTCGCCTCATCCCGGGGATGTCGTCTTCATTTGCCCGCCAGAGTGGCCGGATATGGAGCAGGCCGCTCGGCGCGGTTATCTCCGGTCGGGTCTTTGCCCGGGAGGATATGCGCCGCTGATCAAGACGGTTGCCGCAGTTGCTGGGCAGCATGTCGAGATTGAACGAACGGTCATCATCGATGGCATCTCTTTGCCCAATTCAAGTTTGGCTCCAATAGACGGAAAGGGGAGATCACTTACCCCTTATGCGGGCGGCGTGGTCCGCGACGGTTTTGTCTTCCTTCACTCTGATTTCAAGGGATCGTACGACTCGCGATACTTCGGTCCGCTCCCGATCGCGGGGATACTAGGTCTCGCGAAGGAGGTGCTGACCTTTGCGCCCTGACCTTCGAACGAGCCTCCTCACTGTCTCTGCGATCGGCGCCGGTTGGTTGGCCTGGAGCGGCTTTGTCCTCGCGCTCCCCCTTTCGCTCGCCTTCCCCGTCGTGTGGTCGATGGCGAAGTCCCGAAAAGTCGCAGCGCTTGTTTCAGGGGGCTATTTTCTGGCTGCGTCGCGCGGACTGCCGCAGGGAGTTGCGATCTTTTATGGCTCCGACATACTACCCGGGATCCTACTCTGGGCCGTCGCGTCGAGCGCCTTTATATTCGTTCATACCCTGCTCTGGACCGTAGCGGACGGATTGCAACGAGCTTTTCGCTATCTGGCGGCTGGTATCCTAATGGCGGTTCCGCCCTTCGGAATCCTCGGATGGGCGCACCCAATTACCGCTGCAGGCGTCTTGTTTCCTGGATGGGGCTGCTTCGGTCTGGTTGCCCTGGCAATCGGCCTCGCCGTCCTCGTTACAAGGCATCGGCCGATTGCAATTCTTGTCCTTACGGGCCTCTGGGCTTGGTCAGCCGCTAGCTGGACGTCTCCCCTTCTACCCCCAAGGTGGATGGGTGTTGACCTCGAATACGGCGCAGGTCTTGGTCGTGATCCATCGCTTCAGCGCCAGCTCGACCTGGCGAAAACGGTACTTGGTAAAACATCGCCGCATGACCGGGTCATTGCACTTCCTGAAAGCGCATTGGGCTTCTGGACGCCGACCTCCGAGTGGGTCTGGCAGAGAGAGCTGAAGGGGTCAGATAAGGTCGTGATCGCCGGAGCAACGGTTGTCGTCGACGGCGGTTATGACAACGTCCTCGTCGCTATCAAAGAAGAAGGCGGGAAGATAATCTATCGGGAGCGAATGCCTGTCCCCGGCTCCATGTGGCAGCCGTGGCGTGGTTGGCTTGGAGAAAGCGGGGGCGCTCGCGCGCACTTTTTCGATAATCCTGTTGCCGACATGGGCGATACACGTGTTGCCCCGCTAATCTGCTACGAGCAACTCATCGTCTGGCCGGTACTGCAATCATTGGCCCGAGATCCGGATCTGATCATCGCTGTCGGAAACGGATGGTGGACCGAAGGTACCTCGATCGTCGGCATTCAGACCGCAAGTGCGGTCGCCTGGGCAACCCTTTTCGACAAACCGCTCGTAACCTCCTTCAACCGCTGATCAGAAAGATGACTATGATCGACATGGCTCTCATTGAGAAATGCGCAGACCCCGCGCTCACACCGGCGATCGTCGAGCAATTCGTCAACGCCGCCGGATCCGACGATCCGCTGGCTATCTCGGTTAAGGTTGGCGGGAGACTGGTGCTTATTCCGAAGCCTACGGATCCCGCGATCGGACTGGACGCCATCCGCAATTATGTTGGTCAGGCAAACGTTCGGGTCGGCATCACGCAATTCCCCGCAGGCGTTGGCATAACGGACGCCTCTCAGCTGACGACGGAGATCTTCGACGCTTGTTCAAACCTTCGCATGGGGACAGCGCTCTTCGCCAAAGTTGGCCGCATGGTGACGAAATGGTACGGCCGTCCGACTAATAAAGATGTCCTTCCGCAGATGATCGACGACACTATCTACGCGTGGCGGACGGGTGTCTTCGAGGGCACGCGGGTCTTCCAGGCTGAAGATCCAGGCGGACCGACCTTCATCGCGGGAAAATTGCGGCTGGAGAATCCGGTGGGCGATATTAGATCCTCGGAAACCGAGCCGTCTGCCGACGATAAGCCACTAGAGACGAAGGATGCTGGTCAAGCTGGTATGCGGATCGATCTTTCGCGTATCGGAGTTCGGTAGCATCAATGATCGGGGTAACGCGCGTAGGTCGGATACTAATGCTGGCTGCGAATCGCCGATAGGACATTAATATGCAAGGCGCCGTTAGGCTGAGGTTTGAGGCGGTAAATATCGAAAACTATAACACATTGATCTATCATTTAGTACCGGCTAGTGCGTTAGATGCAAACCCTATTCGAAGTCCTTTGCTTCAGTTGCTTTGGTAACAAGCGTCGCGAATCCGTTTCCCGCTCCTTTCGCAACACGGGCGTGGCGTTGTGCGTCTGGAGCTAGGGTTCCAGTCTCAGGCGAGATCCGTTGGAACAGGGCGTCCACCCACATGACGTTATCTAACTCGGCAATGGGTTGGATTGGCAGGCCATAGAGGTATCGCGTTCCTCCGGCGATGAATCCTATCACTTTACCTTCCCCCTGTCTGTGAAGGGCCACTATCTGCGGCACGCCCCCAGAGAGCGGGTCTCCTCCTCTTTCCAGCGAGTCACAAAACGCAGAGAAAATCGCTCGTGCCGTGCCACCCTGCGGGCTCGAGGCCCAAGTCTCAATTTCGCGGTCCAACGCTTGATTACCGCTTCCGAGTTTCAGGAGAACCGTGCTTTTCAACGGCCCGCCGATATCGATACGCTCATCGATCCAATCACGAAATCTCGCTCGATATGTCACTCTCCATATGTGAAACGATCCGGTTAATCCTTCTCCATCCCTCCCGCAGTGTATGATTGTAAAGTCGTAATCCGGTGCGTCGTGCCGCCGGTTGAAAGACGCTTTCAAGTAGCCGGCAATTTTAGCGTGCCGCGCTTCTGCTTCCTCTCCTCTATTCCATAGGAGGTCCCGGTCGATTAAATCTCCCAGTTGCCCAAGGACGAGCGTCGGGAAGAGCACATCGCCGCAATAGCCGAAAATATCCGCTGAGCGACATGCAAAGACCTTCCGTCCACTGTCCCACCTTTTTGAAGCTGAACCCCAAGTGATCCGACTGTCGCCGACAATGTAGATGCTGCTCGGTCCACGAGCATCAACCGATATCCAAGATAGTAACGTAGTCACTTGACTAACCTCGCCTTACAGTAGCAACTGAACATAGCTGGTTTACGAGGCGACTCCCAGACGTTCCACCATTTATGGGACGTGACGGTCGAGGACCTGTGTCGGCCCGGTTTAAACTGGGCCGACACGGCTGGGTTTAAGGTTGGTCGCCCCAAGCCGACAATACAGATGCGGTGCGCCAACAAAGTCGCCGAGGAATGAAGCTCACCTATGGCCACCAAACCAACCGTATGCTTTGTCGAAAGTCTTGGGCTCCTCGAGGAACAGACCCATAAAGAAGGCGAGATAATCGCACGGACACTTCAGCTGTCTGGTAAGCGTAGTGCCTATGCATATGTCCGCTCAAAGCGGGAACTTTCAGCAGTTGCCAACGAGTTTGGAGAGTCGAAGCACCGCTACTTCCATCTATCGTGCCATGGAGTCGTTGACGGCAAAACGGCGGTCGGCTTCCATCTCACCACAGAGCAGATCAAATCGGATGATCTCGCAAGACTTCTTGCGCCCCACATGAACGGACGTCGCGTTTTCCTGTCATCCTGCCTGTCTGCACGAAGCACCTTCGCGGCCACCTTGCTAAAAGAGAGCGAATGCCTCTCTGTCCTGGCCCCGATGAATAATATTAGTTTTGATGACGCGGCGGTATTCTGGACCGCATTTTATCATCTCATGTTTAAGGGCGGGCGGAAATCGATGTCATCCGGACGCATACGGACCAACGTCGGCATCTGTGCTTCCCTCGTCGAGGAGCGGTTCCGACTATTCCACCGGATGAGCGACGGAGGGATCAAGGAGACCACGATCGGGCCGATGAAGAAGCCGAAGTAAGAGGACTGATGACGCCGCTACGGCGTGCCGGACACTGAGCGGTGCCGGGTGCTTAACTTCGACTGGACCCCTATATCTTTCGTAACGATTGCATGATGAACTCAAACGGAGTATCGGCTGGCTCTAACGGAGGTGAAGGTGCCAAGGGTCAACCCATCGATCCTGCGTTGGGCGCGCGAAACAGCGGGGCTCAGTGTAGAAGATGCTGCCGACAAGCTCGGCATTGGCGATGCGCGCGGTGTTGCGGGCAGCGATCGCCTTTCCATGCTTGAAAACGGCGAGGTAGAACCGACCCGCCCGCAGCTGATCAAGATGTCGACCCAGTACCGCCGGCCCCTGCTCACCTTCTATCTTGCTGAGCCGCCAGCAACGGCGGCACGGGGCGAGGATTTCCGCACCCTTCCCGACGAATACGCGCAACGCGATGCCGCGCTCGTCGATACGCTGCTGCGCGAAGTTCGAGCTCGTCAGGAAATGGTGCGTTCACTCCTGGAGAGTGAGGAAGAGGCCGAGTCACTCGATTTCGTAGGATCCTATGACCACCGCCTGGGAGCAGAGGGACTGGCTGCGGCGATTAGCGAGCGTCTAGACTTCAGCCTCCAATCTTTCCGATCCGGTAACGGCCGCGGAACATCCAAAGGCTTTGCTTACTTGCGCGAACGCGCCGAGGCCGCGGGCATTTTCGTGTTGCTGATCGGCAATCTGGGAAGTCACCATAGTGCTCTCAATGTTGAGCTCTTTCGGGGCTTCGCGCTCTCGGACAAGGTTGCGCCCTTCGTTGTGATCAACGATCAGGACAGCGAGCAGGCCTGGTCCTTCACCTTGCTTCATGAGCTTGCCCATATCTGGCTTGGCCAGACGGGAGTGAGCGGTGGGCGGCCGGCATCGGTTATTGAAACCTTCTGCAACGATGTGGCGGGCCGCATTCTGTTGCCTTCGGCCGAGATCGCCGGCGAGATCGCACTGCGCGGCGCGCGCCAGGACGTCGTGATGGCGCGTATCGGCGAAATCGCGCAGCTTAGGCATGTCAGTCATTCGATGGTCGCCTATAAGCTCCACCGCGAAGGGATCATCGACCAAGCCATGTGGTCGTCCGTGACGGCTGTCTTCCGGCAACAATGGCTGAACAACAAGGCGGCGCAAAGAGAGCGAGCGCGCGAAAGCGAAGGTGGCCCAAGCTACTATCTTGTGCGTCGCCATCGGCTGGGTAATCGCCTGCTGAGCCTTTCAAAACGAATGTTGGCCGACGGAGCTCTCTCACCTTCCAAGGCTGCTGCAATCCTTGGCGTCAAGCCAAACAACGTCTTCTCGCTGACCGACGGCGTGGCTTAAGGGGGCGGCGTGCATCTTCTCGACGCGAACGTCCTTATTACGGCGCATAACCTCTACTATCCGATCCAGCGCGTACCCGAATTTTGGGACTGGCTCGTTCATATGGGCGAGACCGGCGCGCTAAAGATACCAGTCGAAATTCTCGAGGAGATCACCGAAGGGTCGGAATTGGCACAGTGGCTGAAGGAGGGTGACAACTATAACTCCCTCAAGCTGGATCAGGACGTCGATCCGGCCCTTATCCAGACGGTCATCGAAAAATATGCCCCAGATCTCAATGATGCCGAGATCATTGAGGTCGGCCGCGATCCGTTCCTGATTGCCCACGCCTTAGCCGATCGTGCGGCTAGGATCGTCGTGACCGTCGAGGCCTCGAAGCCGAGCACCAGACGGGCAAACCGCAGGATCCCGGATGTGTGCAACGACCTCGAAGTGCGCTGGTGCAATAGCTTCCAGATGTTGGCGAATCTGGACTTCAGGACCGGGTGGCGTTCTCAACTCTGATCGGAGCTTTCTGCAGTCAGATTGTCCGGTTTTTGGTTTCGATCTCTGCTCAACAGCTCGCTGGCTTCTACCCCAAGAGCTTTCGCCAGGCGGTCCAGAACGTCAATGCTCGTCGCATAGACTCCCCTCTCGATCGAACTGATGTAGGTGCGGTCAATCTTGGCCTCATGCGCGAGGGTTTCCTGCGACATGTGACGAACCTGTCTCCATGCTCTCAAATTATTGGCCAAAACGTCGCGAATCTCCATGTGGAGAAGAGCAACGGGTTGTAGAGTATTTCACCACGGAGTATTCTCTACAAAGATTGCGGCTCATCTAATTTAGGGTGCAGGTACATTTCCGTACGCGGGGCAGCGATGTGGTCGTACAGGCCGATTGTATGATATGGGTCGCTCGTTCGCTGTGATGGAGTGGCGATCGGGATGGAAATGACGGTCTGAGCCTTTGGCGGCAGGTCACCAGAGGAGCCTGGAAAAAGTTGGATAACGCGAAGATTGTCCTACGACCGCTCATTGGTTTGCTGGTTGGGCAGCCCAAAGACGTGATTGAGCGCCTGACGATCGAGGCTATCACGAAGCACCGATGTTTCGTAAGCGAAGCGGAGTTGGCCTATGACCGATTCAAAAACAAGCTTGAAGAAATGGAAGTTTCAGAGGCCCAGGAAGCGTATCTCTCGTCGATGATCGCTGTCCATGCGCAGCAGACGGTTGTTTCGACTATGCTCGATATCCTCGGCTACATCCCGCCGATGCCAACGGACAAAGCTCACTGAAAGGTCAGATCAACCCTAGTGTTGTCGCGATCCTCGCGGCCTGCGTCAACGTTGACGCTCCAAGCGCCCTTTTGGCGCCTTTCAAATGAAAGCGAACATTATGGGCGGAGGTTTTCTCGATATCGGCGATATCGTCCGCTGTCTTTCCCTCTGCATTCCAGCGCAAGCAGGTGAGTTGGCCAGGCGTCAGTTCGACAGGCACATGCAGGCGCGGCTTCAGCTCGAGAATTTCGATCCTCGCATGCATCTGGCCGACTGCCGCAGCCGCCAAGGAAGGCGTTATTGATCGACTCTCGGCATAGTCATGCTCACTGGAGGCCAGCGTCAACATCGCCACCTGTCCGAAACCAGATCTGACCGGGATTGAGATCCCCGACTGGATCCCGAACTCTGCCGCCTCCGCGAAGAATTTTCGCTGATGCTTGTTCAGCCGTCCCTGGGTAGAGCTCGACCACGCAAAAAGATCTGATCTTTGTCGGAGACCCAGCATGACTGGGTCGACCGACACATAAAGCTCGTCAAGATATCGCTGCTGCCAGACCTCCGGATAGTTCGAAAGGATCTTATGCGTGTTGGCCTGAAGGCTGACATAGGCAAATAATTCAAACCCCGCTTCGTGGGCCAGATTTTGAAGCACAATCTTGACCGACGTCTCGCCTACCGCCAGCGACACCTGTTCCGTCAGATGTTCAAGCCACTGATCCATTTCACCGCCGCCCCATGCATGAGGAAATGAATGCAATAGAATTGCATCTCAAAATAGGAAACTAAACCACGACTTTAAGTCGTCTTTACCGGATAGTTGAGCGAAAGAGTCAGGTCAACTCCAAAGAGCCAAATGCACAGATTTACGTTCCCCAAGTTGTGTGATCGGGTCACGTATGACCTGCGTCATGCTGACGGTCACTCGCGATAGCTGCCCGGAAAAATCACGTCTTGATCGACGAGGACGTTGAACTTGTAACCCGGCCGAATTCGAATGGTCGGCTGGACGCTGAGGTTCTTTGAAATCGTCTGTTCCGCAGCCCGCCCGAAGGTTTCAGCAAAGTTTCGGCGTGCGGCGTCCGAGGCGGTGTCCTGCGTGGCGAGCGTCGAGCTTTGCGGCATCGACATGTCGATGCCTGTCCCGATCAAAGCGATCAGCGCCGCAGAGCCAAAGGTGCGCCACAGGTGGCGATCGACTTTGTCATGGAACCCGCCATACCCTTCAGCATCAGTACCCGCCATTCCGCCGATCTGAAGGGTTGATCCGTTCGGAAAGATCAAGTCTGTCCAGACCACAAGAACACGTTCCTGGCCGAAGGAGACCTTCGAATCGTAACGCCCGAACAGCTTGGCACCCTGGGGTATCAAGAGGCGGTAGCCCGTGGCGCTGTCATAGACATTCTGGCTAACCTGTGCGTTTATCCTCCCGGGAAGATCTGAATTCAGGCCAGTGATCAAGGTGGCCGGAATGACCGATCCTCGTTTGAGCTCGAATCGGGAGAGCTGCGGCACGACCTGGTTTGGCAGATAGCCAAGGTCCTTGATATCCTGGTTGAAGAAATCTTCTTTTGAGGCTTGTCCATTCGGGTCGGCGTTTTCGCCCTGCAGACCTGCTTTCATTGCCGCCGCGTAGAGATCCGAAGCGCCCCGGGTTCCGCTTAACGCACTTGCCGCGTTCGAGGCATTCCCTTTATCGCCACGCTCGATTTCCGACACATCAACCTTCAATGGTGAATCCAAGGCCGTGGCGCGTGCCTGCAGACGGGCCATACGCTGACGGTTCTGCTCGCGCATAAATTGCTCGTCTTGCTCTCTCCTGAGCCGAGCCTTCCACTCCTCTTCGGACTCCAATGCTGCTCGCCTTACCGTACGTTCTGCAGGCGGCGTTTCGAAAACACGCTGTTCGGGCTCCGATTTCCGTTCGACCGTCTGGGGTGGTGTCGGTTGGAACGTCTCACGTTCCGTCGGATCGCCGATGATGCCGTCGCCGACGCCACGCTTGAGCTGATCACCAAACGACGTGGCGGGTGAATTGGAAGCGCTATCGAGGCCGTCCCTTCCTCCGAAAGAGAGACCCCTCCACGATAAGCCGACGATCACAACGCCGATAAACAGAACGATGAACACGATCGCCGCTATGATCGGCAGCCGATTGAGGCGGCGCATGCCACCTTCGGATCCTGGGCTCTTAGACGTTCCCAGCTGAAGGGATTGGACCATGAAATCCTCTGTCAGTTTCGCTGCAAGATGGAAAGCGGGCTCGCAGGTGTTGCGCCACCCGCCGACGCGACATATGCCCTGCCTAGCGCAATCGATGGCGTCGAGACCTGCGCTAGCAGCTGGCCATCGATCCCCTGGATGGAATAGGCAAGCTCGACAGCTTTGTCGTTTTTGGCCGCCATCGTGATGACCGAGTAGCCCCACCCTTTGAGAGCTGCGTCGAGCGCGATGGCAAAGTCGCTTCCGTCCGATTTTAGTCGCACCGGTGTTGTGGCCGGCGGAACTTGTTCAGCAAGTCGGCTTGCCAGGTCGCCGGCGATCGCGCTTGCGGCGGTGCTGGACACGACCGGGGTAGCGCTGGTCGTCAAGTCGTTTTCAGTCGTCTGGCAACCGGTGAGAGCCAGAGTGAGGCCAAGAAAGAGGTAGCTGACGCGCATATCTTCACCCTCCCCTTCTGATGGTGACTTTTTGCTGGTGCCAGCCCACGCCTGAAATGAGGATCGCCTTGTCGACGGCATAGTCGACAATCATCATGTCGTTCTTCATTCGATAATTGACGATGCGATTTTGTCCCCCCGAGACAACGTAGAGGACCGGCGCGTCCTGCCCCGTGACCGATCGTGAAAATTTGATGTAAGTCTTCTGGCCGTCCGAATACACGCGCTTCGGCTTCCACGACGCACCGCCGCTGATCGAATAGGAAAAGTTCAGCTTGTCGGGCGCGGAACCAGGGATGCCGCCCGTCTCGAGCCTCGCGTTGATGTCGGCGAGCTTGGTTGAGACATCTTCGGGATATTCGAAACCGACCCTCGCCATGTACTGCGTCGGATGGGATTTGAGCTGGATGTGGTAGGTGCGCCGGGACGTGGTCACCACCATCGATGTCACCAGTCCCGGTTCAGACGGCTTGACGACGAGATGGATGGCCTGGCCGTTGGCGGCGCCGGAGGTCGCCGGCTCGACCTTCCACCGCACGGTGTCGCCGACCAGAACGTCCCTGACGATCTCACCACCTTGAAGTTCGATGTCGCATACTTGCAGGGGCGAGCACACGACAGAGGGCTGGGTTTCACCATATAAGAAAATCACCTTCCCATCCGCTCCGCGCGTGACGAGGCCGGTTGACCCTCTCCAGCTACCTGACAGGCCTGTGCCCTTTGCCTCCTTGTAGGTCATGCCCTGCGAATCCGCTGCAGCAGCAAATGGTGTTACGGCCAGCCACATGGCGGCCGCCAGAAATCCAATCCTAATCATGAATTTTCCCCTGCTCCTAGAGCTGTGCAGTCCAGTCGAAATCGCGGATGTAAAGCCCGATCGGATTGAGCCGGATCGTGGCTTCGTCCTGCGGTGCTGTTAGGGCGACCGTTGCGATGCCGCGAAAGCGCCGTGTCCCCGTCTCCTTGCCCTTCCGGTCCCGTTCATATTCGGTCCAGTCGATCTGATATGTCTGGTTCGACAAGGCGACGATGTTGTTCACCTCGATCGCGACCGTGGCCGATTTCGCACGTTCGAAAGGTGAATTACCCCTGAACCAGGAATTGATTTTTTCGGTCGATGGGTCCGAAGTTCTAAGTAAGGCGTAAGTGCGATCGATGTATTGCTTCTGAACAACGGCGTCCGGCGTGATGCTGCGGAAGGACGTAACGAAATTGCCGAGCGTCGCACGAACAACGCGCGCATCGGCGTATTCGATCTGCTGCGGGAAGCCCGCGTTCACCGCATTGCCCAGCTTGTCGACTTCAATCACATAGGGGACGAGCTTCACCTGAGAACTGAGATAGAGCGCGTAACCGAAACCTATCACCGCCATCGTCAATCCGAGGATGCCGACCACGCGCCATGCCGTGGCGGCTCTGACATAGGATCCATAGCGTTCCGACCATTCCTGGCGGGCAGCGAGATACGGGTTATCCGGGGCGCGATCTGCGGCCATCAATCAATCCAATCTTTTGAAAGTCATTTGTCGTTTCGTTCAGGCGCGGGTGGTGGGCTGCTACGTCCGGACCGGCTTTCCTGCAGCTTGGCATTGGCCAATCCCAAGAGTGAGCCAGCATAGGCGCCCGGCGATCCGATTGCTTTTTCCTTCGCTGCGGATCCCGCGGCTATCGCGCCGGAACTGAAGCTTGCCCCCATTCCTTTCAGAACGGAGCCTGCGGCCGAGGAACCGCCTGCCCGGGCCGCCTGCGCGGCTGCAAAGCCAGCGCCGACAGCACCTGCGCCGAGAAATGCGCCGCCCGCGGCAAACGACGCGGCCTGCCCGCCATGGCGAATGGTTTCCATTCCACCAGACACCGACGCCCCCTGGACCACGCCTTGCATGATGTTCGGGACGTACATCGCGATGATGAAAACGACGACGGAGATGCCTGCGATGGCGAGGGTGGTGATGAACTGGTCACTCGTCGCCGTCGGCGCCTGCGCAAGACCAAGCAGGACGTTGGAGCCGATCTTAGCGATCATGACCAGCGCCATGAGCTTCATGCCCACTCCAAACGCATAGACCAGATAGCGGACCGCGAAGTCCTTTGTGAAAGACGATCCACCAAGGCCGAGCATTATCATGCCGGCAAGCAGACCGACATACATCTCGACCATCACCGACACGAAGATAGCCGCGACGAGTGAGAAGCAGATCACAACGATGCCCATAGCCAGAACTGCGGCGATTGCCAGGGCATTGTCTTCGAACACGCCGAATTTTGCCTGCTCGGATATCTGAGAAGCGACGCGAATTCCCGCGTCGAAAACCTCGGCTGGAGATGCCGATCCGCCTCCAGCGCCGATCTGGAAAAGGCTATCGACAACCGCCTTTGCGAAGGTCGGGCCCTGCGTCAGCACAAAGGCGAAGAAGCCGATGAACATGATGCGGCGAACCAGTTCGGCAAACCAGCTATCCAGCGATGCGGCCTGGATCGCAAGCCATACGGCAGCAATTCCCACCTCGATCCCAGCAAGAATCCAAAACAGGGATTTTGCCGTGTCCATGACGGTGGTTTCCCACCCCTTGGCCGCCGCTGAGACCTGGTTTTCGAGTTCGGTTAAGACTTGGCCTTGTTGAGCAAAGGCCGGCACCGCCATGACGAGGCAGGCTACCCCAGTGATCACGAAGGACTGCTTAAGCGTGCGGGTCACCATCTCGGCCGCATCTCCTGGCCCTTTTCGATCGGAGCGGGGTCCTTCGGGGCGCCAAAGAACTTCTCGCGAGTCGCTCGCTGCTCTTTGCTCAATTGCGGTGCGGCCACACTTTCATCGCGAACCATGACGACAGTCGTAACAGTGACAATGCCGGCAATCGCTGCAAAAACCGAAATGATCAATACCAAACGATTCACCAGCGAGGCTCCATTTTCTGGCCGGTCGGTACGGACTGGACAGTCGAATTAAAGAATTTCTCGCGGCGGGCCTGCGCCAGATCCTTGTCGGTCTGCTCACTCTGGAGCCAAGTTCCCATCATCGTGGTCTGCTGGGAAACAATGCCGCGCAGTTTCTGCATTTGCGCCACCTGTTGGGAGGCGATCTGGTGACCGACCTGCAGCGCCTTCATCTGGCCATCGGCCGATTGAGACATGGACCGCAACTGGTCCATCGTGTCCTCTTCAGTGTTGAATTGCTCGGCGGTCAGGCTTGCGGCTTTGAGCGTGCTGGAAATCGTATCCCTGTTCGTATCCGACCAAGTTTGATAGGTGGACGAAAAGCTGTCGGCGTTCGGGAGGCCGGTCTTGAGATCGGCATAGCTCTTGAAGCGCTGCTTCAGGAGGTCGTCGGCATTGCCCATCGAAAATGCAATACCCTGGCCCTGCTTCACAATGTTCTGGAGCTGGCTGAGATCGCCCTCGACCTGACCCCAAATGTGATTGGGAAGTTGTGCCGTATTCTGCAGCATGTTCTGATAAATGTTCAGCTGGTTCTGGATCTGCTCGGCGAGCTGAGTGATTTGCGTGATTTGATTGTTGATCTGCTCTGTCGACTGCCCGACTAGTGAAATCAGCTCGCCGTTGTTGAGGAGCTGCGTCATTTCGGTGGCGCCCGTAACCGCGCCGCTTGCGAAGGACGGGTGAGGCCACATGGCAAGGCCGGCAGAGATGGCGGATGCGAGTACCGCTTTGTGAATAGTCAGCATTCGAATTGCATCAATCATAGTGGTTGCATTCCCCTTTCGATGAGCCATTGGCTCGGCCAGTCCTTCCCATGGGTCGACAAGAGTGTCCTGATACGGGCGAGGTCGGCTTTGCCGGAGGCACCGACGAAGGAAAGCGTGACCGGACCGAGCGACATGTCGAACAGCCGCCGGCCATCTGGAGACGTCACATAATATTCGCGCTTCGGAATGGCGTTGGCGACGATTTCGATCTGTGGCTCGTTAAAACCGATCCTTTCGTAGAATTCTCGCGTGCCAGTTTCTCTCGCTGCTCCGTTTGGAAGGCAGATTTTCGTCGGGCAGGATTCCTTCAGCACATCGACGATCCCGGATCGCTCGGCGTCGGAAATTGACTGCGTCGCCAGGACAACCGCGCAATTGGCCTTTCGCAGCACCTTCAGCCACTCCCTGATCTTGTCCCGGAACACCGGATGCCCGAGCATCAGCCACGCTTCGTCGAGCACGATCAGGCTTGGCGAGCCATCAAGCCGCTTTTCGATGCGCCGGAAGAGATAGGTAAGTACGGGTACAAGATTGCGTTCGCCCATGTTCATGAGGTGCTCGATTTCAAACGTCTGGAACGCTCGAAGCGTCAGCCCGTCCTGCTCAGCATCGAGGAGATGTCCCATAGGTCCTTCAACGGTGTAGTGGTGCAGTGCATCCTTGATCTCGCGCATCTGAACACCTGAAACAAAGTCGGATAGCGAACGCGCATTTGAGAGCGCCATCAGCATGATCTGACGGGAAATGGCATTGCGATGATCGGGAGTGACGGTAACACCTTGAATAGCGACAAGCGTTTCGATCCATTCGGACGCCCAAGCGCGGTCTTCGTCACTGGCAAGATCTTCAAGTGGGCAAAAGGCAAGTTGTGCCCCCTCCCCGTCCCGATCGGATCCAATCTCATAGTGATCTCCGCCCGTCGCAAGGGTAAGCGGCTCGAGAGAGCGGCCCTTGTCGAAGGCGAAGATCTGCGCGTACTCGTAGCGGCGGAACTGCGCGGCGATCAGCGCGAGAAGTGTGGACTTGCCAGAGCCGGTCGGGCCGAAAATCAAGGTGTGGCCGACATCGTCGACGTGGAGATTCAGCCGAAAGGGAGTGGAGCCGCTGGCAACCTGCATCAGCGGCGGAGAGTTTTCCGGATAGAAGGGGCATGGTGCGACGGGTGAGCCGGACCAGACCGAGTTCAAAGGCACAAGGTCGGACAGATTGTTCGTGTTGATCAGCGGTTCGCGGATGTTGCAATACCAATTGCCGGGTAAGCTGCCGAGATAGGCGTCCGTGGCGTTAAGTGTCTCGATGCGCGCTCCGAAACCCTCCGCCTGGATCAGTCGGCGAACAGCTTCCGCTTTTTCCTGCAGTGCATCACGATCGGCGTCGAAGAGAACGATGACCGGCGTGTAGTATCCATAGGCAACGAGCTGCGAAGAAGCCTGGGCGATCGCGTCTTCAGTTTCGCCGACCATGGTCAAGGCGTCCTGGTCTACGGATCGGGACTGCGTCTGGAAAAGCTGGTCGAAGAAGGGTCTGACCTTCTGCTGCCATTTCTTGCGGGTGCGCTCCAGCTTCTGCCGTGCCTCCTCCGCGTCGAGAAAGATAAAGCGAGACGACCAGCGATAGGTGAGCGGCATGAGGTCGAGGCTGTTGAGGATGCCGGGCCAGCTCTCCGCCGGCAGGCCATCGATCGCGACGACACCGAGAAATCGGTTCTCTACGCGAGGGGTCAGACCGTGCTCAAGCTCCGCCGTCGCGACCCAGTCGATATACATCGGAATATCGGGGAGTCGGACCGGGTGGTTCTCCCCTGTGATACAGAAACGGATGAACTGCAGAAGCTCGTCGTAACGCGCCCTCCTCACCCCTCCCCTCTCAAAGGTTTCGTTGGTTTGCATACGGCGGATCGACAGCGTGTTCGCCAGATACTGCTCGATCTCTCGGATCGAGTTCTTGAACAGGAAGAGCGCGGTGTCGGCATAAGATCGCTTGCGGCTCTCCTCATCGGAATAGATGTACTTGCTGAGGCTTGTGCGTTTAGACTCGAGGGGGCGGTAGGTCAGGATAATCGCATGCTTGCTCTCAAAATGTCCTTTCTCGCGTGCGAAATGCGCTCGGCGCTCCGCCTCAATTGCCCTGCTTATGGGGTCGGGAAAAAACGACCTGTCCTCTGCTGGATAATCCACGGTCGGCACGCGGACCGCTTCTACCTGGATGATCCAGCCGGACCCGAGACGCGATAGAATGGCGTTGATCTGCCGCGAAAGTTCGTTGCGCTCCTGGTCTGTGGCGCTTTCGGAATCGGGACCGGCGAAATACCAGCCGGCCATGAGACTGCCGTCCTTTAGCAGCATCACGCCGTTGTCGACCATTCCTGCGTAAGGAACAAGATCTGCAAAGGACGGACCAGTCGAGCGAAAGCGTTTGAGGGCAACCATAATCGCCTCCTCAGTGTCGACGCCAGGGCGCAGAGGTGGATTTGTAATAGGGTTTGTAGGAGATGTGCCGGAGGTAGACGCGCCGCATCAGCGGGTCGGATTTTGCCATCAAGCGAAGCAGGCCAACGATGAAGATCCAGACTGCTACACCGAATAGAGCCGAATAGACCGTTAGAACGACGAAGATCAAAATGACGGCGGCGAGACCTGTTATCAAAACAAGCTCGCGGTCCGCACCCAGCAACAGGTTAGGCCGCGATAGTGCCCGATGGATACGATTGCGTTGCAGAGCTGAATGGAGATCAGGCATGCGGCCCCTCCCTTTCCGGTATCGGAGCCGACAGCTGCGCCTTGAGAGGAGTTCCAATCGACGCGCCCGTCGCGCCGAACAAGCCAACGATGGTCGTTGCCCCAAGCAGGATGCCGGCGACCAGGACGACATACATAAGCCGCCGGGCAAAATCGTTTAGCTCACCGCCAAAGATCAGCATGCCGCCAGCAATCGCAACAGCCGCAAGCGCGATATAGCCGGCCACCGGTCCCGTGATGGACTGCTGGATCTGTTCAAGCGGACCTTCCCACGGGAGGCTTCCGCCCGAACTCGCGAGTGCGGGTGACGCCAGGAAAATCGCCACGATCGCCACTCCAATGAGGGTCTCTGCTTTCCGATTAAGCCGCATTTCTTGGTTCCTCTCCGTGGGATTCGGTCTGATACTGGCCGCACGCAAATTTGGTGACATGCAGGATGTCGCTAACCCGGCGTCCGCGCGCCGTTCGTTCGATGGAAATCACGAGGTCGACGGCGTCGCCGATCACCCCTTGCATCGGTTGCTGGCTCGCCTCCGCTGTCAGTTGTTCGAGGCGTTGGAGCGCCGACTTGGCGGTATTCGAATGGATCGTACAAAGGCCGCCGGGATGACCCGTGTTCCAGGCTTTCAGCAAGGTCAGCGCAGCGCCATCGCGCACCTCGCCAACGATGATCCGATCCGGTCGAAGGCGCATTGTGCTTTTCAGGAGGCGCGCCATGTCGATTTCATCACTCGTGTGCAGCGCAACCGAATTGGCCGCAGAACACTGGATCTCGGCTGTATCTTCGAGAATGACCAAACGGTCTTCCGGTGCGTGTTCGACGATTTCGGCGATGATGGCATTGGCAAGCGTAGTCTTGCCCGACCCAGTCCCGCCGGACACCACAATATTGAGCCGTGATTTGACGGCACTGCGAATAATCTCGGCCTGGTTGGGTGTCATGACTTTCTTGGCGACGTAGGCGTCAAGGGGGACGAGCTGGGACGCGCGTCGGCGGATGGTGAAAGACGGCGCGGAAACGACGGGCGGAAGAAGGCCCTCAAAACGATGCCCACCTATTGGTAATTCGCCGGAGACGATGGGATGAGCATCGTCGACTTCAGAACCCAGGACGTGCGC
This sequence comes from Hyphomicrobiales bacterium, assembly GCA_900467745.1. Taxonomy (GTDB): domain Bacteria; phylum Pseudomonadota; class Alphaproteobacteria; order Rhizobiales; family Rhizobiaceae; genus Rhizobium. Next base: position 8,755 of record UBQW01000051.1, on the reverse strand, counting down.
GACGCTGCCTATAACGATCTCGGCAGAGCCGGACGGCATTTCGCCAGTAGGCGTTATGCCGTGTCCCAATCGTTCAATGAACAGCCTGCCGTCCGGATTGAGCATGATTTCGACAACGCTTGGGTCATCTAGTGCCACGCAGATCTGATCACCTAAAGCTTCCTGCAGCTTCCTTATCAGGCGCGGCAGGGACTTGTGATGCGTCATTGACGCTCTCCCCTCTCCCGCGCGAAAGCCGTAAACAGGCCATAACGGCTTCTCAATGGGCCGGGGCGATTGCTCTCGTGTCTTTCTCGTGAGACCATCGATGATGCTCCTCTGCTAGATGCAGGGAGGTTTGCGATGTTCAGACTCAAGCGGCTACTATCAAAACTGGTAGCGACCGATTCTCTCGACTCTCCCGGCGTTAAGGACTCCGCGCGATTCTTAACTGTGGGTGAGACTATCAAAAGTGGTAGCCCACATTAGCGGTCGAAATTGCTGCAGCGGCCTCATGTGTTTGTTTCAGAATAGAAAATCGAGAATTTTATGCTTTCGCGTGCCCTCGGGCTGGAAACGGTTAAGGTCTTGTTAACCCTATTTCTCTTGCGACAGCGTTAGAATCGTGGCTTACCTTTGAGACGGCGATGGCGCGTCTGACGCCAATAAACCGTCTGAGAACAGAGGCAACTGTGAACGTGATCGCTCGACACATCGAAAAGGTATCGACATCGGCCCATATTACGCAACGCGCGGAAGCTCTTTCCGCACGCCTGCGTGCTGTGGGTGAACGCGCTTTCCCGCCGACAGCTCAGAAGTCTCTTCGGTCGTTTTCTTCCGGTGAGGTTGCTGAGATTGTTGGCGTATCTGACGGTTACTTGCGTCAGCTTTCGCTCGACGGGCTTGGACCAACCCCCGATCTAGGCAATGGCGGCAGGCGATCCTACTCCCTCGAACAGATCAATCAATTGCGACAGTATCTTGCGGGTGCTCGCCCAAAGGAAGCGGCAAGATTTTTCCCGCGCCGGCGAGAGGGCGAGAAACTTCAGGTCATTACGGTCGCCAATTTCAAGGGCGGGTCCGCAAAGACAACGACCTCACTCTATCTGGCCCAGGGGTTGGCGTTGCAGGGATATCGTGTCTTGGCAATCGATCTTGATCCACAGGCGTCGCTCTCGGCAATGTTCGGCTATCAGCCTGAATTCGATGTTGCCGAGAACACGACCCTCTACGGCGCGCTCCGATATGACGATCAGCGTGTGACGATGAGGGACGTAATCCGTCCGACCTATTTTACCGGCATTAGCATCGTGCCAGGCAATCTCGAACTCATGGAGTTCGAGCATCAGACGCCGCGTTTTATGCTTCAAAATCGCGGTCGGCCGGAAGACCTTTTCTTTAGAAGGGTCGCGGGTGCGATCGCTCAGGTCGAAGACGATTTCGACGTGGTCGTAGTGGATTGCCCACCTCAACTGGGATTCCTGACGATGGGTGCTCTGAACGCAGCAACAGGCATGATCGTAACCGTTCATCCGCAAATGGTTGACGTCGCATCTATGAGCCAGTTCCTGTTGATGACCTCCGATCTCGTCTCTGTCATCGAGGAGGCCGGTGGTCGCCTAAACTACGATTTTCTTCGGTTTCTCGTGACGCGCCACGATCCACGCGATGTGCCGGAGCAGGAGATCGTCGGCCTTATGCGGGATGTCTTCGGATCAGACGTCATGGCCGCCACCGCTTGGAAATCGACAGCGATTGCCAATGCGGGGTTGACAAAGCAATCACTCTACGAACTGACAAGAGGCGCCGTTGGTCGGTCGACATACGATCGCGCAATGGAATCGATCACTGCCGTCAATCAAGAGGCTGTTGCGCTTCTCAACGAGGTCTGGCAGCGATGAAGACTTGCTCGTCACAAGGAATACAACAACTTAACACGTGGTCAGCTGACTACACGCAGGATTTTATTATAGATCCTGATGGGGAGGTGCATGCGTGAGCAAGCGTACACAATCTATCCGCTCTCTCTTTGCCGGCGGTAACGAAGGGGCCCCAACTGAAGAAGTCCGACAGCCAATCCAGCGCGTGGCGTCGGGGGCTGTGAGGTCGCTCAAGGATACCTTCTCCGAAGTCGAACGCGATTACGAGGAGCTGAAGAAGCAGGTCGCTAGCGGCGCGCTGCCAATTGAACTTGATCCTGCTAACCTTGACCCCTCGCCCTTTGCGGACCGGTTCATCGATCAAGATCTCGTTGCGATTGAAGCCCTTAAGGCTTCGCTCAAAGAGCACGGCCAAGAGATCCCGATCCTCGTCCGGGTCCATCCCACATCCCCTGATCGTTATCAAATAGCCTATGGACACAGGCGAGTGCGCGCCGCGTCCGAGCTTGGAATGGCGGTCAAAGCCTATGTTCGCGAATTAGACGACGAGCGTCTGGTCGTGGCTCAAGGTGTGGAAAATTCGGCTCGCGAGGACTTGACCTTCATCGAGCGTGCGATGTTCGCCCTAAAGCTTGAGGACGGTGGCATTCAACGCTCATCGATCCAGACTGCTCTTTCGGTTGATCGCCAAGAAGCCCAAAAGCTTCTAAGTGTCGCTCGGGCAGTTCCACGCTGGTTGATTGAAGCGATAGGTCGCGCTCCGAAGGTTGGCAGGCCGCGGTGGCTTGATCTGTCCGAGACCCTCAAAATGGCCGGCGCCGAAAAGAGGGCGCGCAAGGCCACAGAAGACAAGTCGTTCGCTCACAAGGCTACCGACGATCGTTTTGCCGTGGTGCTTCGCGCCATGAAGGCGGGAGACCCCACAGGTTCCGCAGAGCCTCAAAGTCCCGCCGTGGCGTTTTCGTCGGAAGGCAAGGAAATCGCAACCTTAGCCCTCACCGGCAAGCATTGCAAAATTCAAATCAGCCGAGAACGGGACGAAGCATTTGCCTCTTACCTGATGGAAAGGCTCCCCGAACTCTACGCCAGTTTCAGGAGCGATGCTCCGTCAACAGAGGAATAAGTCGAAAGCAGTAGCAAAAGAAAAAGGCCCCCAAACGTTGCCGTCATGGAAGCCTCTCTCAAAGGTCTAAGCAGCCTGAGAATCGCATTTCCATGAATCGCAGTCAAGAGTCTTTGGCACCGTTTTGGTGAGCGGATTTCTTTTGCCTTTAGGAAGGTGAAAGAAAATGCATAGTGAACGTGTGACGACGCCCTTCGGGCGGCGGTCGATGACGCTTGCCCTTGTGAAATCCCAGATGCGGACCTCACAAATCGAAGGGGGAAAGTCGGTCGACAAGTGGAAAGTCTATAGGGACGCTTGCGACGCGCGCTCGCTGCTCGGCTTGCGTGACCGCGCGCTCGCAGTTCTCAACGCCCTGCTGACCTTCCACCCGGATGGAGAGCTGAGCAATGGGGGAAACCTCATTGTCTTCCCTTCAAACGCTCAACTGACTGCCAGAGCGAACGGGATCGCTGGCACCACCTTACGTGAAAACCTGGCGCATCTCGTCGAGGCTGGTCTTATCCAGCGTTGCGATAGCCCGAACGGGAAGCGCTATGCCCGCAAGGCTTCTGATGGATCGATTGAGACGGCCTATGGCTTTAGTTTGTCGCCGCTTCTCGCTCGCTCCGAAGAACTCGCACTTTTGGCTCAGCAGGTAGTGGCGGCACAGCGTCGCCTGAAGGTTATCAAAGAACGTATCACCATTGCGCGTCGCGACGTTAGCAAGCTCATTTCGGCTGCAGTCGAGGAGGGGGTTCCCGGCGATTGGGGAAAGGTTGAAGCGATCCATCTCGCGTTGATGGCCCGCTTGCGCACGACAAAATCCCTCGAAGATTTCACTGCTTTGCTCGATGAGCTGGAGTTATTGCGCGAAGAAGTGGTCAACCGGCTGGAAATCCAGGTTAATTCGCAGAAAACCGGCACCAATGATGCCGATATTCGTCTGCACATACAGAATTCAAATACCGAATCTACAGTTGAACTTGAACCAGCTTCCGAAAAAAAGCAGGGCGCAAAGTCGAGCCCCGATACTGCACGCAAGATTGAACAGATAAAGGCTTTCCCCCTGGGTATGGTGCTTCGAGCCTGCCCCGAAATCTCAATGTACGGACCTGGTGGTAGTATCGAGAGTTGGCGGGATTTAATGGTGGCGGCCATCGTTGTGCGTTCGATGCTTGGGGTTAGTCCGTCAGCCTATCAGGATGCTTGCGAGGTGATGGGGCCGGAAAATGCGGCGGCCACGATGGCGGCAATTCTTGAAAGGGCAGGCCATATCTCCTCGGCCGGCGGGTACCTTAGAGACCTGACAGGCAAGGCGCGCCGCGGCGAATTCTCGCTCGGGCCGGTGCTGATGGCACTGATGCGCGCAAATGGGCAAGAGGTCAGACTTGCATGAAGCGGAGGAGGCTTGAGCAAGCGTAGTCAGCTGACTACAGGCTAAGTGATTGAATTTGCGTGATAGTGATGCAGGTGGGCGGATGAAGGAAGGCCATGGGCTAATCCAAAATGCCGCCCGGCCCGCCGTATCGGCACGCGCAACGCTCTGCGGCGGAAATCTGCTGCAAAAAGCTTGACGGCGGTAGTTCGAGCATCTCTCGTGAGACGCGAGGGCGCTGGCGATCCAGAAACCCGAAACTAGATAGGTGTTCCGCAGCAAGACGGCATAGCCTCTAAATGCGTCCAGGTCTCAGAGGACAGTCTCGTCCTTTCTTTGGCATTTAAAGGCTGATCATGTGTGACCAGCCAAAAAGCCGAATGTTTGGCTAAGAACAACGCCGTGAGGCTTAGCCCATCACAAGTCCATTCGGTCTAAGCTTGCACAAACCGACCAATCAGCCATCGGCAGGGTGGGCCTGGCAGCGAATCGGTCGGGTAAACCGACTGTGGAGGGGCATCACGCCAGCGGCGGGACCTTCAAGTTCGATCTGAACCAGGCGACCGCAGGCAATGTCGTCCGCCACCAGCTACATCGGCATATGGCCCCAAGCCAATCCTGCCCGAAGAAACGCATGCTTGGCGCCGAGGTCGGCAAGCCGCCATATGTTCTTACCCTGCACGCCATAATCGACACCCTTGGTGAGAGACGAGCGGTCGCTGAGCACACGTTGGGTTTCCTCCTGCACGTCGCGGAGCTTTGGCACGCCCGCAGATATCGCCGGACCGGTCGCGTTCCTGACCAGCGACGACGCTCGGTTTGTCACCGGTCAGACGCTTGTCGTCGATGGCGGCTGGATGCGGCTGTAGGGATAGAGGACCTCGGGCAGGTAGTCGGTGAGGTCACCGACACCTGCTCAGTTTCTGCCCTAATCGTTGGCAATCGACTACGTGGCGGCCACGAGATCGTGGACTTGCTCGCGGATCCATTGCTGGCCCTGATGCCCGTGGGTGCGCTCATGCCATATGAGCTCCACCTGGAACCGTTCCAGGAGCCACGGAACGTCTATCCATGCGACCTCTCCCAAACGGCTCTGCATCAGGCGTCGCGGCACCAGGGCGACGAGGTCACTGCTGGCTATGATGCTCGGAACAACGAGGAAAGAAGCGGCAGAGGCAACAATGGTGCGGGAGTGGCCGAGCGCCTCCAGAGTGGCATCGACCGGCGTCGAGAAACCACCGCCTGAAGGCGAGACGATGACCTGTTCAAGTCCGGCGAACCCCGATGGTGTCACTCCTTCAGCGATACGGGGGTGGCCGGGACGGCCGATAAGAATGTAACTTTCCTCGAACAGGTGCCGGGTACGCAGGTGAGCCTGCCCGGCATCTGGTGTGGCGATGGCCATATCGACATCGCCATCCGCCAGTTGGCGCGCTACGCTGGCTGGAGCGAGGCGGTGTACAGCGAGCCGGATTCTCGGCGCCTTTTCGCGTAGCGACACGATCAGGGGTGCCACCACCACGGCTTCGACGTAGTCGGTGCAGGCGATCGAGATGGTTAGCTCGGCTGTCGTAGGATTAAACCTGTCATGGCCCTGGAGCGTGCCGCGGAGCTGGTCCAGCGAGGCTCGGATTGGTTCGATCAGTTCGAGGGCCTTGGCGGTCGCCACCATGCCACGATGCGCGGGCACGAGTAGGGGATCCTTGAACAGGTCGCGAAGGCGGTTCAGTTGGGCGCTGAGCGCCGGCTGGCTCATATGAAGCCGGGCAGCGGCCCTCGTGACGTTGCGTTCGACAAGCAGAGCTTCGAGACTGACGAGGAGGTTGAGATCAATGCGCTTCATATCCATGTCCTGGATAGTAGCGCATAAATCAATCGATTTCACATATGGCTTAGCTACTGCGATTTATCTCTAGGGAAGCGGCCATTCCGGGCTGCTCCGCAAATTTGGAGATCCGCATGTCAACTGACGCAAAGCCTACCATTGTCGTCGCAGGCAGCCTGAGCAAGCAGGGCCGAAGCGTGACGGAGTCGTTGTTGGGGAGTGGACGGTATCACGTTCGTGCCCTGACAAGTCGTATAGACTCGCCTGCGGCCCTCAAGCTGGCCGAGCACGGCGCTGAGCTCATCGCCGTGCCGCTTGCGATCAACCACAGGAGCGATTTTGTGAAAGCGTTTCGGGGAGCGCAGGGCGCCTTCCTGATGACCCCAGTCGTCGCCCCTCCAGCTACCTACGAATTCGATATCGGCAGGGATCTGGCAGATGCCGCCATGCAGGCGGGTGTCGATCACATCGTCTTCAGCACGTTGGAAAACGTCGATGAGATCACCGGGGGTTCGAAGTTCGCGCCGCATTTCACGGACAAGGCGCGGGTCGAGGCCTACATTCGAGGCCTTCCAGTTCGCAGTTCATTTATCGAACTCGCGTTCTTTTACACCAACCTTCTCGAATACTATACGCCACGCAAGGAGGGCGATACATTCGTCTTTCCGATCTATCTGCCCGAGCATTTTCGGGCACCTTTCGTCGATCCGCTGACGGCGACAGGGCCAGCGGTTCTGGAAATCTTCGACCGCCCCGAAACCTATGCCGGGCAAACGCTCCCGATCATCGGCGACATCCTATCGCCGGCCGAGATGATCGAGACGTTCAAGCGCATCACGGGCCGGAATGCTGTTTATGCATCCGCCTATTCCCCTGATGAACTGGTTCGTCATTTTCCGGAGTTCGGGCAAAATCCTGAGCTCGTTCGAGAAAACATCGGCATGGCGGAATACGCGGTCGAATATGGATATTTCCGAAAGGACCGGGATCTCGCGTGGAGCAGGCGGATCAATCCCTCCAGTCTCACCTGGGAGCAGTTCCTGATCAAGACCGGTTGGGACGGCGAAAAAAAGGCTTTTGGTCTCAGTTAGCAAATCTTGGCCGCTCGCGCCGGCCTGTAGTGTCGTCTTGCTCGCCGCGCCGCTCATGTATTCGCACGTCGAGCGCCGGAACCTTTATCGGCAGGGGGGATTTCGCCCAGGACCGTCCATCTAGAAAATCCCGTAGACAACGTATCAAATGTTCTCAGGCTTCGAGCTCACAACCATCCAAACGTCACGCGGTCCAATCCGACTTAGGAAGGGAGGGGAGGGACCTCCCGTCCTGCTGCTCCACGGACATCCGCGGACACACATGACCTGGGGGAGGTGGCGGAGCGGTTGGCGCCGTCGCTTGCGGTAATATGCCCGGATCTGCCCGGCTTCGGAAAGTCTTATGTCCCAACCGACGCGCCGGACAGCCAGAACTCCTCAAAGCGAGAGAAGGCTGCTGTCCTCATCGAAGCGATGGGTCGCCTCGGTTATGACCGCTTTTCCGTCGTAGGCCACGACCGTGGCAGCTACTCGGCCTTCCGTATGGCGATGGATCGCCCCGAGATCATCGAGAAGTTGATCGTCGTCGACTGCTTGCCCATCCTCGAGCATCTGGAACGCGCGGACTGGAAATTTGCGCGTGACTGGTATCATTGGTTCTTTTTCGCCCAACCCGAAAAGCCGGAGCGGGCGATCCTGGCGGATCCCGTCGCATGGTATGGGCTGACAGCGGACGTGATGGGGTCCGATGCCTACGACGACATGCTGCGTGCCATCCGCAACCCGAAGGTCGTCCATGGGATGGTGGAAGACTATCGAGCCGGCGTCCGGATCGACCATCACCATGATCGGGAAGATCGTGACGCTGGCAAGAAGGTGCAATGCCCGACGCTCTGCCTCTGGTCGACGCGCGACGACCTGGAGCAGATACACGGCAACCCGCTGGCCATCTGGCGGAACTGGGCAACCGATGTGCAAGGGTTCGGAATCGACAGCGGCCATCACGTTGCGGAAGAAAACCCCGAAGCCCTGGCCTCGGCAATCCTCACCTTTCTGCAGTGAGCGCTTCCGGCCGAAGAAGCCGAATATGGTGGGGTACGGAGTTCGCTCGTCAGACATGTTCCCTACGGGCGGCGATGGCATAGGCCGAAGCGGACGTCACCTCCTTGGCTGAGATCGGCAGCTCAGTTTATTTTCGTCGGGATCCCGAAGATAAGCCACGAACGCGCCGTTAGGCCGTTCAGCGGGTGGGCTCTCTATTGCCGTGCCGCCATGCGCAGTACCGGCGGCATGCCATGCGAGCACATGGTCTGGGCTTGTGGCGGCGATACCGATCGTTCCGCCATTGGCCGCGGTTGCAGGCTTTCCGTCGATCGGTTTCGTAATCATCAGCCTGCCGCCCTCGTGGACGTAGATCAGCCTGCCTCTTGCGTCCATCTCGCCGGGATTGCCCCCCAATGCAGCGAACGTCGCATCGTAGAAAGCTCTGGACCGCTCCAGGTCGTTGCTGCCGAGCATGACGTGAGTAAACATGCTTTGTCTCCAATGAAAGAACACAAG
>UBQW01000090.1 GCA_900467745.1 Hyphomicrobiales bacterium | reverse complement strand
CCCCAAGACCATCGCCGCCACCAAACCCGCCGCCGGCGCCCCGCCTCCCTTGGTGCGCCCACGGATGCTCTCGGTGGAATCGACGAAGTTGCTGAAGGATATCGGCGAGGAGCTGAAGACCGCCGCACCGCTGGCGGCGCAGAAGGTGGCGAGCGCGGAGTGAGGGGCTAGGCTGCCCTTGGCGCGATCGCCTGAAGGTCTTCGCCGATTTCCCGGCGTCGCTGCATCAGATCATGATCGGCCTGCAAGCCGAGGAAGAAGCCTTCCGACAGGCCGAAATAGCGCGCCAGACGCAAGTCGGTGTCGGCGGTCACACCGCGCTTGCCGAGAACGATCTCGTTGATGCGCCGTGGCGGGACCTGAAGCGCGCGGGCCAGTGCGTTCTGGCTCAATTCCAGCGGCTTGAGGAACTCCTCCAGCAGGATTTCTCCCGGATGCGGGTTGGGGAGAAGATCGCTTTCAGTCGTGGTAGTCGACGATTTCGACATCGCTTGCCCTTCCCTCATGCCAGATGAAACATATGCGCCACTGGTCGTTGATGCGGATCGAATACTGACCTCGGCGGTTTCCCTTCAAGGCTTCCAACCGGTTGCCGGGCGGTATGCGCAGATCGTCCACGGATCGCGCCTGATTGAGCAGACGCAGCTTTCTGAGCGCAACAGCCTGAATGTCCGATGGCAGCTTGCGGCTGCGGACGCCGTTCCAGATCTTTTCGGTTTCGGCATTCGCGAAGCTGGTGATCATCGGCCATCCATCATGACGCCACACGTTATATAACGCCGCGCGTCATACTGTCAAACCACCCCACCTTTTCCCCCTCAACCATTCCGCCCAGCCAGAATCAGTGGTAACCCTTTCAACTGATTTGGCTATCAAGGGCGACCGGTGTTTCGATTTCCTCTCTTTATCGCGATGACGCTGATAATCGCTTTCGGCGGCGGGATACTCGTTTCGCTTTATGCGCTGAATGCGACCGCGGGCTTCGGCGCCATCAAGCTCGGCGCGTGGGAGGCGTTTCCGGAGTTGCAGACGGAGAATGCCGATCCTTATGCGAAGTCGCACCGGGCGCGCGCAGGCCGGCTGCTTTATGGGTCGGCCGAGGGGTTGATGTTCACCGCCAAGGTGGATGACGCCGGCAATCGGCTGGAGGCGGGGTGCAGTTACAGGATCACCGGGCAGACGCCGCCGGCGCGGATCTGGACGCTGTTCACATCTGACAATTCCGGCAATCCGGCCTCGCTGCAGCCGGGGCTGCCGGGTGCGCTCAATTCCTGGACGGTACTGCGGCAGCCGGACAGCAGCTTCACCATCGATATCTCGACCCGGGCTCGGCCGAACAACTGGCTGGCGCTTCCGGCGGCAGGCACGTTTCAGCTGGTGCTGACGCTGTTCGACACGCCGACGGCCGGCAGTTCCGGCGTCATCGATCTGGCGATGCCGAAGCTCGAGAAGACAGGGTGCGGCAATGCTTAGGGTCCTGTTCGCGCTTCTGGCCGGCCTTTTTGGTGCCGCTTTGCTGCATCTCGTCATCATCCTGTCGCTGCCGCATTTCACCGGCAAGGATGCGGCTACGCGCGTCGCCTCCGAAGGCGATCTCGACACGTTTTATCTGCTCGGGGGTACCGAGGACACGGCGGGGCTTTCCAACGACGATCCCTTCGTCAGGACCGCCGTCTGTTCCTTCGATATCGAGGAGAACCCGGTGCGGTTTACGGCCAGAGGCAACGTGCCCTTCTGGTCGATCGCGCTGTTCGACGATGCGTCGAACGAGATTTTCAGCATGAACGACCGGACCTCGGTGGGCGGCGCGGTGGACATATTGATCGGCAGCCCGATCCAGCTCACGGAATTGCGCAAGTCGCTGCCGCAGGAGCTTCAGAGAACCATCCTCGTCGAAACGACGCGGTCGGGCGGATACGCGGTCTTGAGAACACTGGCGCCGCAGACGAGCTTCGACGCGGCGGCCAAGAGCTTCCTGTCGGAAGCCGGTTGCGAGGAATTCGCTCCCTCCAACTAACGGCCGCCAAATAACCCCCGTCTGGACTACTTGGTCTTCGAGCGCGAGGCGCGGCGAACGGCCGTGGGCTTGTCGGGGTCGGTCAGGCGTTCGTAGCGCACGCCGGTGTAAAGCAGGATCTGCGCTTCGAGCGGCGATCCTTCCACGCTTGATGATCTTTCCTTGCGGCTTGGCGTCCGAGATAGACGATCAGCCAATGCGATGACTATTGCCATTGTCGTCTCCCTGCACTGCCCGAGACGGATGAAGCTCAGATCTCACCCTGCCCGCCTGCGCGGACCGGCGCACCCTTGGCCGGGTTTGCCGGCATCGGGTCATTCGCGCCTTTCTCACGGCATATCGTGAACAATACCGTGATGCGTATGATGGCGCCCCTTACAAGGAGCGCGTTCTGCTTCCCGGATTGAGACAGACGGTGGTTAACAGAATATTAAAATTCGGCCGGAGAATCCCTTTCGATCGACGTCTCCATTAAAACGCGGGGGCCCGCCCTTTGGTTGCATGCCGATCGCAAAGATCCGCCGTTTCCATCGGTCGCAAATTTTAGCTTTAAATCATATAGTTAGCGATACAGCGCCAGACACGGGCTCCGCCATCACCAATGTTGCAAATTTACCTCACAAAAATATTAATTGCAGTTCGCCGAGATGCCGCTAAGGTCGCATTATCGGCTGCAGGGCAAAACGCGGCCGACCCTGGATTTGATCTGGGGACTGGGTCTGACGGTTAACCAGGGTGGGCAGACAGATGTCTCTGATGATTGGGTCGACATTTTCGCCTGAGGATCTCGATATATTGCGCCATGCGCTGGATGCCTGGTGCGCGGAAAAGCGCATCGACATCAAGAGCTCGAAGGCACAGGTCGCCGCCTCCACGGCGCTCGATCTCTACCAGTCCGGCTATGACGACCCCGACAAGCTGCTCACCGCGCTGCGCGGACACCGAGCGCTTTAAGCCGTCCATATAAGTCATCCACATCACTCGTTTAACGGGCACCGAACGGGCCGGCCGACGCCGCGCCCGGTGATGTTGCACAGCACCATTTCGGGACGATTCCCCTCAAATCTTCAGCAACGGTTAACCGTGTCCCTGTAGGATTTGTTCATATCCCGTATGTGGTAGAGGCGTCTTCGCGTCCAGGCCAGCGGCATCCCTCTAGCGTGTTCAGGGTGTGTTTTGTGCGTGACCGGTTTCGAGACCTAGAGGCCCCCTCCGCGAGCCGGAAGAAGGACGTGGTTCTCATGGCGACAGTGAGCAGTTTCGAGGGATTGCAGCCGCCGACCCGATCGGAGCTTCGCCAGTTCGCCGAATTGTTCACCCCCCTCTTCGTCGCCTCCTCCGATGACGCCAAGCGCCAGGCCGTGGCCGCACTCTCGCAATGCGCCGCCATTCCGCAGGCCGTCGCGCTGTTCATCGGCTGCCAGCCGATCGCCATTTCCGCCCCCTTCCTCATCTCCTCGCCCGCCATCGACGACGACACGCTGATCACGGTTGCCCGCACGCAGGGCGTCGAGCATATGCGCGCCATCGTCAGCCGCGATGCGCTGTCGCCGCGGGTGATCGACGTGCTGGTCGGGCTGCGCCATGCCGCGCCGAAGCGGCAGGTGGAGACGATCGAGCCGGCGCCAACAGTCGACAGAGCCGAGGTCGCGGAAGCCCTTGCCAGTGCGGCGATGCCGTTCGTTGCGCCGGCCACACAGGAACGGCCGGCCGCTGTTGCGGAGACGGCAAGCGTGAAGGTCGAGATCAGAGAGCCGGTTGCTGTGGCTGTCGAGGCTGTCGCGCCTGTGGTTGTCGACGCCAACACGGTCGTGGTCGTGGCCCAAGAGGCTGCACCTTTGTCCGCCGAAGCCGCGCCCGTGGTCACCGATGCGGCGTCCGTGGTCACCGAGACCGTATCCGTTGTTGCCGCTACGCCTGTTGCCGTCGAAGTGCAGACCATAGCCGTCGAAACCGGAGCTCAGGTCGCGGTGGTCGAGACGATCGCCGTCCATCCCGTCGAGCAGACGCTCACCGCCGAAGTGCCGCCTGCGGCAGCCGAACAGCAGAGCGTTCAGCCTACACCTTCCCCTGCCCCCACGGAGACCGCCGGGACGCCCGCCAACGGCGGCGCGCGCGAGGAAGAGGTTCGCGATACACTACGTGGCCTGGCGCGCCATCTCGGTCGCGACGACAACGACCGGCTCGGTCTTCGCACCCTTTCGACGCTGCAATCCGCACTCCTGGTGCGTTTTGCCCGCAGCCGCGAGGCGCTCGCCTTCGCGACGGCGCTTGCCGATACGCTGTCGGCCAGCCGCTGGCTTGCCGAGCGCATCATGCTCGACACGTCGGGCCAGCAGATGGCGACGACGCTGACCAGCATCGGCATGGATTTTTCCGACGCCGTCTTCGTTCTCGAAAAGCTCTATCCGCATCTGGCCGAGGCGCAGCACAGCGTCACCCGCGCCTGGATGGTGCTCGATGCGCTCGATCCGGAAGAGTGCCGCGACCGCGTCGAGGCATGGCGCCGGGCCGATAGCTATACCTATCTGCCGGAACACGCGCCGGCCGCGCCCCATCCGGTCACGCAGCAGACCTCGCATGCCCGCGCCGTCCACCAGCCGCCGGCACGCGCCATGCGGCTCGTCGGGCGCTCGCGCTAAAGTCGGTCGTCGCGCTCCCTGGCGAGCGGCACGATATCGGCGACATCATCGGCTTCGAGCTCGACGATCCAGAGGTCGTTGTCGAACTTGCGCTCGCGCTCCAGCATCGCCCTGACGTCGTCCGCATCCTTGCGCTCGAGCCTGATCTCGAACAGCCGTTCGCCGCTGGCTTCCTCGTCGAAGAAGCTCTGCGGTGCCGGGCCATAGAGCGTCTCGAAGCCATCGCGAAAATGCTGGCGGATGAAGACCGCACCCGCCTCGTCGGCGCCCTTCTTCTCGACGGCGGCGAAATCGCCCTTGGCGAAGACACGGCGCAGCAGCGCGGATACGAAGATGTCGGTGCGAAGTCTCATGCAGGCGGTATAGACCGGTGTGCGCGGGGCCGCAACGAGGCGGCGACGCGCATTTGATCGCCGCTCAGAGCGCGCCGATATCCTTGAGCTTCTTCAGTACCGCCTCGCTGGGCTCGCCGTTTTCGGGCAGGTTGTAGTGCTTCTGGAAATGGCGGATGGCGACGCGGGTTTGTTCGCCGACGACGCCGTCGACGCCGACATTGGTGTAGGCCATGTTGGCAAGGCCCTGCTGGATCTTCAGGACCAGATCGACGCTGTTCAAGGTCGAGGACGGCGAGGTCGATGGGGTTGCGGCGGCGCGGGCGACGGAGGTCTGCCTGGCCGGAACGGGTTCGAGCGCGTTTTTCGGGGCCGATATCTTCTGGACCGGGACCTGCCGGACCGGCACCTGGGCGGCCGGAGCCGAAACCGGGGCGGGCTTGGGGGCCACCTTCGGCGTTGGCGCGGTCTTCACCTGGTGTTCGGCGCTGCGGATGGCAGCGGCAACCGGGTCTTCGGCGAGCGCCTGGGCCGAGACATCCTCGCGCGGGCGCTCGGTGGGAATGGCGGATGGGCCGATGGCGTCGGTTCTGAGTGCTGCCAGCACTTCGGGCGTGGCGTCGCCGCTTTGCGGCATGCCGACGGTTTCCTCGAAGAACAGGATGGCGGCGCTGGTGCGCGGGCCGATGACGCCGTCGGGCGCCCCGTTATAGAGGCCGCGGCGGACGAGTTCGGCCTGGATATCCATGACCAGCTGGTTGGCGGGCTGGCCGGCCAAAGGCGCCGGCGGCACGGCGTTGGTGGTCTCGGCGCTGTTCGCCTCGCCCTCACCCTCGCGCTCGATCTTGAAGGTGGTGACCTCGCCGGTGTGTTCCTCGACCGGTGGACGGCCGATCAGCGCGCTCGGAAACAGGCTGTCACGGGTGCGCAGGAACGGGTGCGGGTGCACGCCCGGCTGATACCAGAGCGCATTGGCGGCGACGAAGGAGAAGATGACGAGGAAGGCGGCCGTGCCGCCCGTGATCGACGGATTGCGGCCGATGACGCCGCCGAGCACGCCAATGCCCTGCAGCCCCAAACCGCCAACGGCGGCAGCCCCGGTGAGAAGAAGGCTCGGCTTCTGCCTGCCCCTCTTTCCCTTAGGCGATTTTCGCTTGCTCGCGGCCATCGAAAAGCCCCTCTTCCAAGATGTCGGTCATGCCAGTCGACGCTTTCAGCCGCGGCGGAAACTCGACCGGGTGATTGGCCGAGAGGTCCATGACGGGAACGCCGGAGCCATCCGCCGCAATCGAGATCGTGATGATGGTGCCGGAGCCCGGCGTGCTGGCGATGGCGAAATCGCCGCCATGCAGCGCGACCAGGCCCTTGACCAGCGACAGGCCGAGGCCCGTGCCCTCGAACCGGCGGGTGTAATCGTTCTGGATCTGCACGAAAGGCTGGCCGAGCAGCTGCAGCTTGTCGGCCGGAATGCCGATGCCGGTGTCGGAAACGCAGAGCGTCAGGATGCCGTCGCGCACAGAGGCGTCGAGCGAGATCGCGCCGCCGGCTTCGGTGAACTTGACGGCGTTGCCGACCAGATTGATGAGGATCTGCTGAATGGCGCGCTGATCGGCGACGACCTCGTCGAGGCCGCGCTGGATGCGGCTCGTCAGCGACACGCCCTTGGTCTTGGCCTGCAGCCCGAGCATCGCTTCGCAGGAGCGGACGACGGTGGCGATATCGAAGGGTTCCAGCACCAGCTCGTAGCGGCCGGCCTCGATCTTGCTCATGTCGAGCATGGTGTTGACGACGGAGAGCAGATGCGCGCCGGAATCACGCACGAGGCCGACATATTCGCGCTGGCGCTCATTGGCGAGCTTGCCGAAATACTCGCCGATCAGAATATCGGAGAAGCCGAGAATGGCGTTGAGCGGCGTGCGCAGCTCGTGGCTGACGGCGGCCAGGAACCGCGACTTGGCGTCATTGGCCGAGCGGGCATCGGCGGCATGGGCTTCGGCCTCGACGCGGAGCTGATGCTCGGCGGAGACATCGCGCAGCTGGGCAACGACGCTGATCAGCGCGCCGTCGCTGTCGCGGCGCGCGGTGAGATCGGTTCTGAGATGGGAGAACTGGCGATTGTCGACCGAGACCGACGGACGCTCGAGCCGGAGATCGACCATCGCCTGCTCCTCGCCCTGGCGCAGCTGGTCGAGCGCCTGCAGGAAGAGGATGCGGTCGGAGACGTGGATCTGCTCTATGAAGCCGCGACCGTCAGGGGCGCGCATCCAGGCGAGATAATCGCGCTTGTCGCGGCCGCCGACATTGACGACGGAGCCTTGCGGATCGAGAAACAGGATAAGGCCGGCCGAGGCTTCCATGAAGAACTCTTCGGCGGACTGGGTGGCGACACCCGAGGTGACGATGCTCTGGCGCGACAGCGCGATGCTGCCGACGGCCGAAAACAGGAAGCCGCCGACGACGGCGGCAACGCCTGCCGGAAGGGCGACGGCCGGGCTGGTGACGATGGAGAGAGCGGCGGGGGCGACGACAAGTGCTGCCGAAGACAGAAGCGCAAGCCGGCGCAGGATGGTCAGCTCGCGCTGGCGCACCGCGGCACTTCCTCCCGTCCGGGAGAGCCAGCGATCCGCCGCCCGGTCCACGAGGGCTGTCGCCCGATCCACGATGTCACTCAATACAAGCACGCAATACCCGCCCTAAAAAGGCTCTTCACAGAGGCCCAAGAATAGGCCCCGGGCGCTTAAGGAAAGAATAAGGGAAAGTGCCGCTCGCCAGCCGGAAAGCGCGAAAAGTCCCATTTTGGGCCACCGGAAGGGCCCTTTGTTTTTTACGGTTAACAGCGAGTAAGCGACGGATTTCGCTCATTTTTCGGCAAGTCGTTAACGCTTGGGGCGAACGCACTTCGAGGAAAGCCTGCAATTACAGGAGGCGGCTCATGGCATGCTTAACGCCAATGGCTACAATTCGACCGAAATGCGCCGAATGCGGTTTCGATTAAAATTTGAACTAAATTTGACGCAAATGCCACCGAGTTTCGAAAACCGGCATTCGCAAGTTTTGGCTAGGGTGAAATCACACCGGAAGACGGACCTGATTCGGCGGCAAGACCGAGCGGGAAAACAGGATGGGCAACGAACATGTGGTTTCTATTCAAATCATCGATCTGGCTCGGGCTTCTCTTCGTCGCCTTGTCGTTCTTCAGCGGCGAGCGCCAGACGAACACGCAGACCGGATCGACATTACAGATTGCAGACGCCTTCGTCGCCGTGACCGGCGCCTATGACTATCTGAGCGGCATGTGCGGCGAGAAGCCCGAGGTTTGCGCCAAGGGCGCCAATACGCTCGGCGTTCTCGGCGAGCGGGCCCGCTCCGGCGCCCTCGTTGCATTCGAACTGCTCGACAGCAAGTTCGGCAGCGGCAAGAGCACAACTGTTGCAACGACCGCGACACCTTCCGTCGGCCTGGCGCCTGCGACGACCGTACAGCCGGCAACGGCAGCCGCTCCGCAGCAGCTGCGCGATGATCGCACCGTGGCGCTGAACCAGCCGATGCCTTACCGCCCACCTGTTGACGACGGCGAAGACAGCCCGGCCGCCGCCCATGTCGCGACCGATCGGGTCACGACCGGCACCATTCCGCTGCCGACCCCGCGTCCGGCGATCTAACGAATTCCGCGGCGACGCCGCACCCAAAGCTTGCACCGGCGCCGGCCAATGGCCCCGCCCTGTGCCTGACGTGCCTGCCCTGTTTACTTTCAGCATTTTGCTGCGCCGCGAAGATGCCCATCCTTCGCGGCGTTTCTTTTTTAATGGTTCAAATCTGGCTACGTTTTCCCTATATGATCGGAAGACAACGAAAGGCCATTTGCATGACGTCCCTCGATCAGATCATCGACGATTTCACTTTCCTGGACGACTGGGAAGATCGCTATCGATATGTGATCGAACTCGGCAAGGCGCTGCCTGATCTCGCGGACGAGAAGAAGACGTCGTCAAACAAGGTGATGGGCTGCGCCAGCCAGGTGTGGCTGGTGACGCATGTCTCGGATGACAGCGACAATCCCGTGATGACCTTCGAGGGCGATTCCGACGCGCATATCGTGCGCGGGCTGGTGGCGATCGTGCTCGCCACCTATTCCGGCAAGACCGCTTCGGAGATCGCGGCACTCGACGCCTTCGAGGTGTTCGGCAAGATGGGCCTCGTCGAGAACCTGTCGGCACAGCGCTCCAACGGCCTGCGCTCGATGGTCAACCGCATCCGCGAGGAAGCGCGGCTGCGGGCGGCGGTTTAAGGGCCGGCCTTTCTTTTCAGATTGAACGATCAGGACCAGAGCTCCGGGCGATAGTCCGGCGTACCCCAATGCTCCATCCTCGGGCGGCGGGATGGCGGTTGCGGGTTATAATGGCGCGAGAGGGCCATGAGTGCCGTGCGCAGCATCAGCTTGGCGGAGCGCACCGGCCATTGCCGCTCGCGCTCGACCGTCTCCAGCCCCTTCATGAAGCAGCAGACATCCAGCGCCACGCCTGACAGTTCCGGCCCAAGCGCCTCCAGCGCGCGGTTGACGGCAAGGCGGGCGGCGACGGCGCTGTCGGTCAGATCCGCAATGCCGCCACGTCCGCCGCTCGCACGGCTTGCGAGCCGCGGCTCCCAGGAGGCGTTAACGCGCGGCTGCAGCTGGGCACGGGTGAAATCGGCATGCAGCCTCTCGCCGGCCTTGATCGCGGCCTCGGGCATGAAGGCGGCGCCGTCGCGGTCCTTCAGACGCTCGATACTGGCGAGCGGCGATTCATCCTTGTTGACGCGCAGCCGCCTGACGACGCCGTCGACCTCCCTCGCGCTCGTCTCGATTTCCGCGTGCTGGGTGAGAAAGGCCTCGTCGGCCTCGGCGGCGGCGCGGCGCAGATAGGCGCGGGCCTGATTGGATGCGCGCAGCAAATCGCCCTGTTCTTCGATGAGGCCGGAGGCGCGGGCTTCGGCGATCAAGCTCGAGGGAAAGCCGGCGGTCGTTCCGTCGGCGAAGAGGAGGTCGATATCGCTCCCCTCGCCCTCAAGTCGCCGTGCCTCGCTGCGGATCAGCAGCTTCAGCAGTGTCACAAGCGGCTTTTGCGACGCGGCCGGCTTCGTCTTGGTCTTTGCCGATTTACTCATGGCTGTATCCTCCGCCGGACCGGAAGATGGAATTGACGGTGCGCTCGACGGCGGCAACGAACTCGTCATAGGCGGGGTCGTCGCGGCGATCCTCGACCACGTGGCAGGCATGGCTGACCGTGGTGCGATCGCGGCCGAAGCCGGTGCCGATCTCATGCAGCGGGATCTGCAGCGCGACATGGCAGACATACATGGCGATTTGCCTGATGTGGCAAAGCGTGCGGCGGCGGTCGCGGCGCATTTGCACGCGCTGCCCGGCGATCATCACCATCTCGGTCGTGACTTCCTGGCAGATGCGGCAGACGGTGCGCACGGCATCCGTCGCCGACGGCGGGCGATCACCCCTTGAGAGGACGGTCTGCTCTTCCCCGTAAAGCGGGGACAGCGGCGCATTCGCGGCGCCGGGCGGGGAAAAATGTCCAATCGGCATATGAATACTCCTATGAATAGGAATTAATTCATACACGCTATACAGGAACGGGGACAAACGAAAGCGCGCCTTGATCGATTTCGGCTGATTCCGCTCACGAATTTTAACAGGAGTCGAAATTTTCTGGGATTATTTTCCTCGTCGCTTCAACTCCTTCTTTGCTTGCCGCATGTCTTTATCCCGAAACCGGTGTCCACTTTCGGGAGACATGCGCAGACACGAAAAAGCCGGGCTCTCGCCCGGCTGATCGTGATCGTTCAATGCGACAAATCTATCAGCCGCGGCCGCGCTTGCGGCGCTGGCCGAGACCCATTTCCTTGGCAAGGCGCGAGCGCGCCTCGGCATAGGCAGGCGCTACCATCGGGTAGTCGACCGGCAGATCCCACTTTTCGCGATATTCTTCAGGCGAGAGGCTGTGGTGAGTCATCAGATGGCGCTTCAGCGACTTGAAGTTGCCGCCGCACTCGAGGCAGGTGATCTGCTCATCCTGGACGGACTTGCGCACAGAAACAGCAGGCTTCTGCTTTTCAACGACAGCCATGGCCGGTGTCGGCGTCGATGTGTTGCTCAACGCCGAATGCACGTCCGAAATAAGATTGGCGAGGTCGCCAACCGGCACGACGTGGTTGCTGACATACGCTGCGACGATATCCGCGGTAAGCTCGACCAGCAATTCTGGCCCGCTTCCGGCTGCAGTATCCGTCATATTTCGTTTCTCCTGTTTGCATGCTCAAAAGGTCTAGAGCCTCCTTGGCTCAGGACCGCTATCGTAGAGCGAACAGCAAAAAACTCAGTCTGCGGCTACATGTTTCGAAAAACTGAAATCCACCCCTAGATTCCTGAGGCCGAAACCCGTTCTTATACTGCCTGATCTTGCATTAGTACGCACACACCCGCACACGACCCTCAATTAAACATTGAAATTCAAAGCGACCGAGGAATTATGCAATGTGATTCTAATTCAATATCAGAACTCTACTTGAGCATCAATTATCACCGTTTTGCGAAAACGCCAATTAATATTTCATATATATCCGTCAAAAAAACGCCTCTATCCCAAGAATTAGTATAGCGCGAAGGAAACATTAATCATCCTCACATCTGCTTAAAACTGCAAAAAACTGCTTAAAATCTTGAATATATAGCACTCTTACCTTTCAAGAAGATCGTCACGCACCGAAGGCGGTAACAGACGATAACCTGTCTTGTGTGCCGCCCTGGCCAAGAGATGAGCGGCGACCGGCGCCGTCAGTATAAAAAACACGAAACCAGCAAGCGAACGTGCAAATACCGCGATTTCTCCTGATTCGATGCCGGCCGCAAATAATAACAGACCCGAGCCTACCGTTCCGGCTTTCGAGGCGGCGTGCATGCGCGTGTATAAATCCGGCAGTCTGACTATACCAAGGGCGGCCACCAGCGCGAAAAGCGCGCCCGACAAGAGCAGCACGGAAACGACGATGGCGGTGATGTAGTCCATCATGTCCTGTCCTTCTTCGTCTTGCGCGCGGGCGCCGTCTTGATTTTCAGCTTGGCATCGCTCTTCACCTTCGCATCGGGCTTTTTCGAGGCCGGGCGGACGGTTTTATCCGTTTGCGCCGCCACCGGTCCAGTCGAACCCGGCAGCGGGCCGCGCGACAGAACGAAGCGGGCAAAGGCGACGGTAGCGAGAAAGCCGACGAGGCCGAGCGAAATGGCGATATCGATATAGAGCGCAAAGCCGGTCTTGACGGCGACGACGGCGAGGAAGCCGATCGCCGTGCCTGACAGTGTGTCGAGCGCCAGGATGCGGTCCGGCAGGGTCGGCCCGGCGATGACCCGCCAAGCGCCGACGAGGAAGGTGGCGGCGAGGATCACAAGGGCCACGGATGCTGACATGGCGACGATCGCGTCAGGTGTCATCGGAAAGCCTCCATGATCTTGCGCTCGAAGCCATTGGCGATATCGCGCCGGATCGCATCCGGATCGGCGCAATCGAGCGCATGGACGTAGAGCGTCTTGCGGTCATCGGAGACATCGACCGAGAGCGTGCCCGGCGTCAGCGTGATCATGTTGGCGAGCAGCGTGATTTCGAAATCGCTGTCGACGGTGAGCGGAAAAGCGAAGATACCGGGCTTCAGGTTCATCTTGGGGCTGAGCACCGTCGTCGCCACCTTGATGGCGGACAGTGCGAGCTCCTTGATGAACAGCAGCGCCAGCGAGGTGATGGCCCAGAGGCGC
Organism: Hyphomicrobiales bacterium; assembly: GCA_900467745.1. Lineage (GTDB taxonomy): Bacteria > Pseudomonadota > Alphaproteobacteria > Rhizobiales > Rhizobiaceae > Rhizobium. Next base: position 1,691 of record UBQW01000090.1, on the reverse strand, counting down.
CAGAGATAGGCCTTGGCTCCGAAGGGTTCGCGCACGAGGAAGAGCGCCAGCGCGCCGAGCGCGAAGCCGAGGACGAGATTGTAGGCCGAGGTGCTGCCGCTGAGTGCGGCCCAGGCGATCGCCAGCAAGAGATTGAGAAGCAAGGCGATCATGGCGCGACGCCTCCCGGGAAGACGGATTCGATATAGGGATAGGGATCGGTGAGCTCGGTGGCGACGGATTGCGTCAGCGCCAGCAGGCGCTCGGGCAGCAGGCCGAAGCCGACGATGAAGGCACAGAGAAGCAGGAGCGGCAGCATCGTCCGCCAGCCGGTGGCGACATGGGTTTCAGCGCTTTCGGTGGCCGGGCGCCAATAGGCGAGCAGGAAGACACGGCCGAAGCAGATCGTCGTCAGGAAACCGCTGATGAGCACGGCCGCCGCCAGCCACCAGGCGCCGACATCGAGCGATGACTTCACCAGGATGAGCTTCGGCCAGAAGCCGGAAAATGGCGGCAGGCCGCAGGCGGCGAAGAAGAGGATGAGCGAGATGGCGGCGAAAAGGCCGTTGCGGCGATAGAGGCCGCCAAGCCTCGTCAGCGAGAAACTGCCGCCGAGAAACGCCATCTGCCCGGCCGCGAGATAGAGCGCCGTCATCAGCAGCATGGAATGCAGAGCGTAGAAGACGGTGCCGGACAGTGCGCCTGTCGTGCCGATGGCGATGCCGATCAGCATGTTGCCGATGCCTGATATGACGACATAGCCGAGCAGCTTTCTGACATCATCCTGCGCCAGCGCACCGAGCGCGCCGAGAATGGCGGTGGCGGCACCCGTGATCGCGATCAGCAGGCTGAGCTCCTCGCGCTCCAGCGGCAGCAGCACCACAAGCACGCGGATCAACGCGTAGATGCCGACCTTGGTGAGCAGGCCGGCAAAGAGTGCCGATACGACGATGCGCGGGGTGTGATAGGAGGCAGGCAGCCAGAAATTGACCGGAAAGGCGGCCGCCTTCATGGCGAAGGCGAGCAGGAAGAGAGCCGCCAGCGTGGTCAGCGGCGCGGTTTCACTGAGTTCGCCGGCCTTGGTGGCGATATCGGCCATGTTGAGCGTGCCGAAGATGGCGTAGAGAATGCCGACCGCGATCAGGAACAGCGTGGTGCCGAGGAGATTGAGCACGGCGTATTTCATCGCGCCGTCGATCTGCTTGCGCTCGGAGCCCAGGATCAGCAGGCCGAAGGACGAGATCAGCAGCACCTCGAACCAGACGTAGAGATTGAAGACGTCGCCGGTGAGAAACGCGCCGGTGACGCCGGCCATCAGCATCATCAGGAACGGGAAGAAGCCGTAGCGCCGGTTGGTGTCGTCGATATCGGAGAGCGCGTGGATGCCGCCTGCCAGTGCCGCAATCGCCGCCGTCAGCGCCATGACGGCAGAGAGCGTGTCGACGGTGAAGGCGATACCGAACGGCGGCAGCCAGCGGCCCATCACCATGGTGAGCGGGCCGTCGGCCATGACCTTCATGAGGAGTGCGGCGTCGAGGGCGACGAGCAGCGCGAGGCCGGGGATGGCGAGCCATGCTTGAAGGCGCACGGAGCCGCGGGCCATCAGGAGGATGGCGCCGAGCGTGATGCAGAGCGCTACCGGGGCGATGACGAGCCAGTGGGCGATCGGCACGGGGGATGTGACGAGGGCTGCGGAGAGGTCGGGGATGGGT
>UBQW01000066.1 GCA_900467745.1 Hyphomicrobiales bacterium | reverse complement strand
CAGGTCTCGCTCGCCCAGGCAAGCCTGGCCGCAGCCGTCCAGCAGATGGCAACCGACTACGTCGCCCTCAACGTCGCCATCGGCGGCGGCTACAACCCGGGTGGCAACACCGCTCCGGTCAAGCAGGTCGTGGCAAAGGCAAACTGAGACGACGACAACAATTGAGAAAAAGCCCCGGTTCGCCGGGGCTTTTTTGTTTCTGCCCGCGATTGCGGAAAATCGCAAAGCGGCGCAAGATTGGATTCGACAACGACGACAACGTCATGTACGCATTGGTTAAACGATTAATCCAATCCGTCTGATATCATGCCTCCAGCCCGACCGGGACCAAATCTGAGCAGGATCGCAACGTCGCTTGGCGTCTCCGTCGCGACGGTGTCGAATGCGCTCTCCGGCAAGGGCCGTGTGTCCGAACAACTCGCCGAGCGGATCCGCGAACACGCGGCCGAAATGGGCTATGTCCCGAGCCAGGCGGCGCGCGCGCTGCGCACCGGCCGCAGCGGCGTCATCGGCCTTGTCCTGCCTGACATCGCCAATCCGCTCTTTCCGAAGCTCGCGCAGGCAATCGAATTCGCCGCCACATCAGCCGGCTACGGCGTCCTCATCGCCGACTCCCGCGGCAACATCACCGCGCAGACCGAGGCCATCAACCGGCTGGTCGAACGCGGCGTCGAGGGCTTGGTCATCGTACCGCGCCGCGCGACCCGCATCTCGGCCGCGAGCTGTCCGGTCGCCGTCATCGACACGGCCTCGACACCCGGCAACACGGTCGCCGCCGACCACTGGCAGGGTGGCCGCGACATAGCCGATCATCTCGCCGAACTCGGCCACAAGCGCATCCTCGTGATCGGCAACAATCCCGAATCCAACGTTCAGAACGATCGCGTCGGCGGCATTCGCTCCGGATTGCGCCCCGACATGCAATCCTCCACCCTTTGGGTCGAGCGCCTGGAACGCGAGAACGGCATGGGCTGCACGCTCGGCCTCGCCGAAAAGGTCCGCGAAGGCTACACCGCCTTCGCCGCGCTGTCGGACCTGCAGGCGCTGAGGGCGCTCACCGAACTGCAGCGCGACGGCATCGTCGTTCCCGACATGGCAAGCGTCACCGGCTTCGACGACCTGATCTTCTCCCCCGTCATCACGCCGAGCCTGACGACAGTGGCGATGGACATGGCGACGATCGCCGATGTCGCCATCTCGTCGCTCCTGAAGACCATACAGGCAAGCGGCAGCCGCGACGGCGTGCTTGTCAGCGCCGACACCGATCGGGTGCCCATGCAGCTGATCGTTCGCCAATCATCGGGTCCAGTCGATCCAGCCAATCGCGACCCGACCAATAACCCAAGCAAACTGGACCTAGCCTCTCAGACGGAGAATTCCTGACATGAAGCATGCCCTCATCGCCTCGGCGGCCCTTCTGGCCCTGACACCGGTTGTCGCCAGCGCTCAGGAAAAGACGCTCACGATCTCCGTCTATGCCTTCGCGCAGGATGACTTCAAATCGATCGTCTACGACCCCTTCGAAGCCAAGTGCGGTTGCAAGCTGGTGGTCGAAACCGGCAACAGCGTCGAGCGCCTGGCGAAGATGGAAGCCAACAAGGCCAACCCCGTCGTCGACATGGCCGTCGTCTCGATGGCCGATGCGCTGTCGGCCACCCGCAAGGGCCTGATCGACAAGATCGACACCGCAAAGCTCACCAATTTCGACAAGCTCTACGACCTCGCCAAGGACCCGAACGGCGACGGCATGAGCGTCGGCTACACCTTCTACGCCACCTCGATCGCCTACCGCTCCGACAAGATGAAGATCGAGAGCTGGGCCGATCTGCTGAAGCCCGAATATGTCGGCCACGTCGCCTTCCCTAATGTCACCACCAACCAGGGGCCGCCGGCGCTCTACATGCTCGGCCTGGCACTCGGCAGCGACAACCCGGACCTCAAGGCGCCGATCGCGGCCGTCGGCGAAAAGAAGGACGACATCGTCACCTTCTACGAGAAGTCCTCGCAGCTGGTGCAGTTGATGCAGCAGGAAGAAATCTGGGCCGCCCCGATCGGCCGCTTCTCCTGGGCGGGCTTCACCAAGCTCGACGTCCCCGTCTCCTGGGCAACGCCCAAGGAAGGCCAGACGGGCGGCATGAATGTCATGGTCATGACCAAGGGCTCGAAGAACAAGGATCTCGCGCTTGAGTTCATGGACTTCTGGCTCTCCACCGAGATCCAGACCAAGCTCGCCGAAAAGCTGGTCGACAGCCCGGCCAACCAGGAGGTGAAGGTCTCCGACGAGGCCGCCAACAACCTGACCTACGGCGAAGACACGGTGAAGAACCTCAAGCTCATCCCCTCGGCCGCAGCCCTCGATAACCGCGCCGGCTGGCTGAAGGATTGGAACGACACGGTCGGCCAGTAACGGCCAGTCACCCACAGGACGGCTCTGGCACCGGCTGGAGCCGCCTTATGCGATTGCTCTGAAAGACGCCTCATGTTTCAAAACCGCACGGAAGCCTTGGCGCTTGCCTTGCCCGCGGCCCTGTTCGCCGCGCTGGTCTTCCTGCTGCCCGTCGTCATCCTTCTCTCCGAAGGCTTCCATATCGACGGCAGCTGGACGCTCAGCGCCTATACCGGCTTCTTCTCGCAATCGCTGAACCGCACGGTCTTCCTGCGCACCTTCAAGCTTGGCCTCGAAGTCACCGCCGTTTCCGCCGTCATCGGCTATGCGGCGGCCTTTGCCATCGTCAACCTGCCGCCGAAGGGCAAGGGCCGGATGATCGGCCTCGTGACCCTGCCGCTGATGATCTCGCCGGTTGCCCGCACCTATGCCTGGATCGTCATTCTCGGCCGCACGGGGATCGTCAACCAGGCGATCCAGGGTCTGGGCCTCAGCGACAGCCCGCTGCGCCTGCTCTTCACCGAGACCGCCGTCTTCATCGGCCTGCTGCAGCTCTTCCTGCCGCTGATGATCCTCTCCCTGATCAGCGCGCTCGAAAACATGCCGAAGGATGCCATTCCGGCCGCCCGCGTGCTCGGCGCCAACTGGTTCCAGGTGTTCTGGAAGGTGATCCTCCCTCTCACCCGCGAAGGCCTCGTCGTCGGCGGCACGCTCGTCTTCACCGGCTCGCTCACCGCCTATATCACCCCCGCCGTGCTCGGCGGCTCCAAGGTGCTGATGCTCGAAACCCTGCTCTACCAGCAGGTCTCCGTCGCCAACGACTTCGTCGCCGCCAGCGTCATCGCCTTCATGCTGATCGTCATGAGCTTCGCCGCCAACATCCTGCTCAAGCGTCTGGCAACAGCGAGGAACAAGCGATGACATCACGCATCCTCTCGCCGCTGGTGCTCGGCCTGCTCTTGATCTTCCTGATCGGCCCCTTCTTCATCATCATCGCCGCCTCGCTGTCGGCTGGCGATACACTGGCCTTCCCGCCGCAGGGCCTGTCGCTGCGCTGGGTCTTCAAGGTCTTCACCATCGACAGTTTCCGCGACAGCTTCGCCATGTCGATGCTGCTCGCCGTCGGCGGCACGTTGGCAGCGCTTGTCCTCGGCATCCCCGCCGCCTACGCGCTGTCGCGCTACAAGCTGCCAGGCGCGGAAACCATCCGCACCATCGTCTCGCTGCCGATCATCGTGCCGGGGATCATCGTCGGCCTGGCGCTGCTTCGCTATCTGGTCGTGCCCTTCGGCTTCAACATCACGCTGGCGCTGTTCTTCGCGCACACCGCACTTGTGCTCCCCTATGCCGTGCGCGTCGTCTCCGCCAGCCTCAACAACCTGCGCTCGGATATCGAGGAGGCCGCCGTCCTGCTCGGCTCGTCGCGATCAGGCGCCTTCTTCCGCGTGGTGATGCCGAACATCCGCGGCGGCATCCTCGCCGCCTTCATCCTCGGCTTCGTCACCAGCTTCAACCAGGTGCCCGTCTCGCTCTTCCTGTCAGGTCCCGGCGTCCGCACGCTGCCGATCGACATGTTGGGCTACATGGAAACCACCTACGACCCGTCGATCGCCGCTCTCTCGGCGTTGCTCGCCTTTCTGTCCATCGGCATCGTCTTCCTTGCCGAACGCTTCCTGGGGTTCTCTCGCTATGTCTGACACCTATCTGCAACTCGACAAGCTGACGCTTGCCTACGGCGATACGGTCGCGGTGAAGGATCTCGATCTCTCGATCAAGAAGGGCGAACTCGTCGCCCTGCTGGGGCCCTCCGGCTGCGGCAAGACCACGACGATGCGCTCGATCGCCGGCCTGCTCAACCCCGCCTCCGGCCGCATCACGCTCGATGGCGCCGATATTACCCGCGTCTCCGCCAACAAGCGCAATGTCGGCTTGGTCTTCCAGTCCTACGCGCTGTTCCCGCATCTCACCGTCTATGAAAACGTCGCCTTCGGTCTGCGCCTCAAGGGCGTCAGCGGCCAGGATCTCGACGCGAAGGTAACCGCTGGCATCAAGTCCGTCGGCCTCGCCAATTTCGCAGCCCGCAAGCCGGGCGAACTCTCCGGCGGCCAGCAGCAGCGCGTGGCGCTTGCCCGCTCGATGGTGATGGAGCCCAAGGTGCTGCTTCTCGACGAGCCGCTCTCCAATCTCGACGCCCGCCTGCGCCTGGAAATGCGCGCCGAGCTGCAGCGCGTCCAGAAGGAAACCGGCGTCACCATGATCTTCGTGACCCACGACCAGATCGAGGCGCTGGCGCTCGCCGACCGAATCGTGGTGATGCTGCACGGCGGCATCGAGCAGATCGGCACGCCGGAAGAAATCTACAACAAGCCCGTCTCGGCTTTCGTCGCCGATTTCGTCGGCTTCGAAAACGTCTTTGCGCTGGAAAACGGCAAGCTCGCGACATCCAACTCACTCGTCGAGCTTTCCGCCCCAGCGCCACAGGCCGCCAAAGGCCTGGCCTGGCGTCCGCGCATGGTGATCCTTGGTTCAGGTCCTTTCCAAGGCACCGTGCGCGGCACCTCGTTTGCCGGCAACGTCAGAGAATATTTGCTCGACACACCGCTCGGCCCGATCAAGGCCGAGGTCGATGCCGGCGAACCGAGCCACGCCATCGGCTCTACGCTTGCCTTCGATCTGCCGCTTGGCGCCGCTGCCCCACTCTCTCGCTACAGGTAATATCATGGGCGTCTGGATCGACACCGACATGGGCTTCGACGACATCGCCGCCATTCTGGTCGTGGCGCATGCCAAGCTCGACATCGCGGGCATCTCGCTGGTCTTCGGCAACACGCCGCTGCCTCAGGTGCGCGTAAACGCCGCCGGCGCAGCAAAGGCCTTCGGCTGGACCTTCCCGATCCACTCCGGCCGCGCCTCAGCCGTGCTTGGAGAGATCGAGACCGCCCAGGCCATTCTCGGCGAAACGGGCATCCCGACATCGGGCAAGACGCTGCCCGAAGCCGCCGCCCTGCCCGACAGCGACGCCTTCACAGCACTTTGCGACTGGCTCGAGCAGGACGGTCCCCACCGCATCCTGGCGCTCGGCCCGCTGACAAACATCGCAGCCCTTGCGCTCGCCCGCCCCGATCTCGCCGCCCGCATCACCGAGCTCACCTGGATGGGCGGCGGCGTCACGGCGGGCAACCATACCGCATCCGCCGAGTTCAACGCGTTGGCCGACCCCGAAGCGCTGGCCATCGTCATCGCCTCCGGCCTGCCGCTGCGCATGGTCGATCTCGACCTCTGCCGCAAGGTCATCGCCGTCCCTGACGACGTCGCCCCGATCCGCAAGGCCGGCGGCGCCAACGCCGAGATGCTGGCCGATTTCCTCGACGGCTATATCGGCATCGGCACCAGCCGTGGCCGCTTGGGCATGGCGATCTACGACCCCTGCGCCGCAGTCGCCTTCGCCCACCCCGAGATCGTCACCTTCCGGGCAGCCCGCATCGACGTCGAGCTGCAGGGCAAACTCACGCGCGGCCGCACCGTGGTCGAAACCCGCGCCACCCACGCCAAGCCGAATGCCGACTACGCCGTCGAGATCGACAGCGAGGCCGCCCGCGCCATCATCCTCGGCGCACTCCAGCAGGAGGCCGCCCGATGAGCCAGTTGGAACCAATGGACCTCAGCGATCCGAAACTCCGCGCCCGCGCCGTTGCCGCAGCACGCGGCGATGCACCCTTCGATGTGTTGATCACGGGCGGACAGCTGCTCGACGTCGTCACCGGCCTGATCCGCGACGCCGATATCGGCCTCGTCGGGCCGCTGATCGCAAGCGTCCACGCGCCAGGGAGTCACAAGGACGCCGAGGAGACGATCGACGCCCGCGGCAGCATCATCGCGCCCGGCCTGATCGACACCCACATGCACATCGAAAGCTCGATGGTGACCCCATCGGCCTATGCCGTCGCCGTTTTGCCGCGCGGCGTCACCACTGTCGTCTGGGACCCGCATGAATTCGGCAATGTCCACGGCATCGATGGCGTGCGCTGGTCGATCGAGGCAACGCGCGGCTTGTCCCTGCGCACCATTCTGCTTGCCCCCTCCTGCGTCCCCTCGGCTCCGGGCCTCGAGGTCGCGGGTGCCGATTTCGACGCCTCCATCATATCGGAACTGCTGCGTCGGCCCGAGATCGGCGGCGTCGCCGAAGTCATGAACATGCGCGGCGTCATCGAAGGCGATCCCCGCATGACCGGGATCGTCAATGCGGGCCTTCAATCCGGCAAGCTGGTCTGCGGCCACGCGCGCGGTCTCGAAGGCAGCGACCTCAACGCCTTCATGGCAGCGGGCGTCACCTCCGATCACGAACTCACTTCGGCCAACGATCTCTTGCTGAAGCTCGCCGCCGGCCTGACGATCGAGCTTCGCGGTTCCCACGATCACCTGCTGCGCGAATTCGTGGCAGCCTTGAACGGAATCGGCCACCTGCCGTCAACCGTGACGCTCTGCACCGACGACGTCTTCCCCGACGAGCTTCATTACTGCGGCGGTCTCGACGACGTCGTGCGCCGTCTGGTCAGCTACGGCATGAAGCCCGAATGGGCGCTGCGCGCCGCAACCTTCAACGCCGCCCAGCGCCTGCGCCGCCCCGACCTCGGTCTCATCGCCGCCGGCCGTCGCGCCGATATCGTGCTGTTCAAGGATTTCACCGAGTTCGAGACATCGGCCGTCTTCGCCAATGGCCGCCTCGTCTCCCGCGACGGCAAGATGGCGATCGACCTGCCCGCCGTCGACAGCGCGCCGCTGCAGCACTCCGTCAAGCTCTCGGCGCTGACCGAAAACGACTTCCGCATCCCGTCCGAGGGCAGCCGCGTCCGCGTCGCAACCATCGACCGCCCACGCTTCACCCAGTGGGCGCACGCCGAGACCGCCGTCGAGGACGGCTACGTCGTCCCACCAGAGGGCAGCGCGATGATCTCCGTCGTCCACCGCCACGGCAAGGTCGACGCCCGCCCGCGCATCGGCTTCCTCACCGGCTGGGGCACATGGCGCGGCGCCTTCTGCACCACGGTTTCGCACGATAGTCACAACCTCACCGTCTTCGGCGGCAATGTCGAGGACATGACCATCGCCGCCAACGCCGTGATCGCGGCCGGTGGCGGCATGGCGGTGGTGCAGGATGGCGAGATCAAGGTGCTCCTGCCGCTCCCCCTCTCCGGCCTCGTCAGCGAAGCCCCGCTCGAACAAACGGCAGAAACCTTCCGCGCCATCCGCCGCGCCATGGAAGACGTCGTCGACTGGCGGCCGCCCTACCTCGTCTTCAAAGCCTGCTTCGGCGCCACCCTCGCCTGCAACCTCGGCCCGCACCAGACGGATCGCGGGATAGCGGATGTGTTGACGGGACGGGTGATGGAAACGCCGGTGATTGAGGTTTTGTAGGGGGGTGTTAGGGGTGGTTCAGGGTGGTTGGCGGCGTGCCGCGTGGCCCCCTCATCCGCCTGCCGGCACCTTCTCCCCGTTGGGGAGAAGGGAAATGCCGCACCGTTTTCGCTCATCCGCAGCGTTTGAGATAGGCCGAGCGGCCCGCCACGAGTCTCTTCTCCCCCACGGGGAGAAGGTGCCGGCAGGCGGATGAGGGGGCTCCGGGCGCCAACATCGTCTACAACGCCACGCACCACAAAACCCCGCGCCCGAGCAAGGTACGGCGACGGTCGGCTGAAAAACGGGAATGGGCAGGCGGCATTGTATAAAGTGGTGTGGGTATCAGGCGTTTCCACCTGCCCGGTCGCTTCGAGGTTTCCGGTTCGTCCGGGCCGACAGGAGCGTCTCTCGGCCTTTCCTTGCCGGATGGATATCAGGCCCTGACAGCCCTTGATCCACCTGTGGCGACCATCACCGAACGCCGGATACCAAACTTGGCGTTACCGGTTCGCGAACCCGGCTCCCTGTCCGATGACATGGCCATTGTGGAGCGGCACCGGATGACGGGGATAAATGAGGACGACGGTTTCGGCCAACGCGCTGATTAAAAAACGATATTTGTCGTGCGCAACATAAAGTTTTGCCCGCCCGCCGCAGTCACACCCCTCACCCCGCGGCCAGCTCCCGCTCCACCAGCCGCGTCCAGAACGCCACGCCCGGCCCGATCGCCGCATCATTGAAATCATAAGCCGTATTGTGATGCAGCGCCCCATCCACCGCCGGGCCGTTGCCGAGCCAGACGTAGCACCCCGGAGCCTGCTGCCCGAAAAAGGCGAAGTCGTCGCCCGCCGTCGAGGGCGGGAAGTGGGTGACGACCTTCTCGCCGAACACCTCTGAAGCCGCAGCCAATGCCCGTTCCGTCGCATCCGCATCGTTGACGACGGGCGGAATGCGCCGTTCGAAACCGTAATCGGCGGCAATTCCGAACATCGACGCCGTGCCCTCCGCCAACCGACCGATCTCGTGCTCGAGCTGGTCGCGGACATCTGGCGAATAGGCGCGCGCCGTGCCGCCGATCTCGACGATATCGGGGATGACGTTGAGCGCCTTGGGATCGCCCGCCTGCAGCGAGCAGGCGCTGACGACGGCCGGCTGCAGCGGATCGACGACGCGGCCGACGATGGTCTGCAGCGACGAAAGGAATGTGCCTGCGGCGGTGATTGGGTCGCGGCCGAGATGCGGCTTGGCGCCATGCGTGCCGGTGCCCCGGAAGGTGACGCGCCAGCTGTCGGAGGAGGCAAGCTGCGGACCGGCGGCCACAGCCATCTCATCGACGGCAAGCCCCGGCATGTTGTGCAGCCCGTAAACGGCATCGCAGGGGAAGAGCTCGAACAGCCCCTCCTCCACCATACGCTTCGCCCCGCCGCGTCCCTCTTCGGCCGGCTGGAAGATGAAATGCACGGTGCCGGAAAAGCCGCGCGTGGCCGCCAGATGCCGGGCAGCGCCGATGAGCATCGTCGTGTGCCCGTCATGACCGCAGGCATGCATCTTGCCTGGCACTGTCGACTTGTAGGGCCGATCGGCGATCTCGGGCATGGCAAGCGCATCCATGTCGGCGCGAAGCCCGATGCGGCGCGTGCCGTTGCCCACCTGCAGCGTGCCGACGACGCCGGTGCCGCCGAGCCCGCGATGAACCTTGATGCCCGCTTCGCCCAAGAGCTTGGCGACGATGTCGCTCGTCCGCACTTCCTCGAAACCGAGCTCCGGATGCGCGTGCAGATCGCGGCGCAGCGCGGTGAGGAACGGCAGATCGGCTTCGATCTCGGCGGAAATGGGCATGCGATTGAGGATCCTGTGAACGCGATCGGGCGCCGGAGCGACGCCCGTGATAGACCTTGTTTATCAGGCAAACGGGCGGCGAATTCAACCTTTCGCGACTGCAGCATTGCGTCTTGCGGCGCCGTTTTCGCCGATCTCGCAGACTTGTGAACGGGCCGCGAATTTGCGGTATGAAGCGGCAACTTGACAGCAACCGGGCTTGGGTGACGTAATCCCCGCAACGCGAAAGGCCGCATAATGAGCGATGACCAGATCCCCGCCGATAGCAAGCTCACCAATTCCAAGCGCCGCTGGGCCGACGAAGGCAAGTTCCTGACCGGCCGCACCAGCAGGCCGGAGACCGACCGGCTGCCGCCCGGGCAGCATCTCGTCAAGAACTGGCCGGTGCTCGATCTCGGCGAACAGCCTGCCGTTTCCACCGACACATGGCGACTGGAAGTCGGCGGCCTGGTCGAGACCCCGCTTGATCTCAGCTGGGCGGCCTTTCAGGCGCTGGAGCAGAGCACCCGCGTGTCCGACATCCACTGCGTCACGACATGGTCTCGCTACGACAACAAGTGGAAGGGCGTCGCCACGCGCGATCTGCTTGATCTCGCCATGCCGAAGATGCAGGCGAGCCACGTCATGCTGACCAGCTATGACAGCTACACGACCAACCTGCCGCTTGCTGATTTCGCCGCCGAAGACGCCATTCTCGCCACTGCCTGGGAGGATCTGCCGCTGACCCGCGAACATGGCGGCCCGATGCGGCTGATCGTGCCGCATCTCTATCTATGGAAGAGCGCCAAGTGGCTGCGCCGCATCGACATCATGGCGGCGGATGCGGCCGGCTTCTGGGAGCGCAACGGCTACAGCATGTATGGCGATCCCTGGCGTGAACAGCGCTACGCCGACGACTGATCGTTGCGCATCCGCAAGCCTCGCGCGACGAAGATCGTCAAACGCGTTTAACGCGCATTCACTCCGGTGCAGCGCGAAGATTTACTCGCCTCTACATTGAATATTCTGTTCAAACGAATCCTTTGGTGTAAGTTGGCCGCAGAATGGTGCACCGCATGAACCCATCCTGGGTTGTTCGATTAACCTGTCGCACATTTCACGCCTGAGTTGATGACCAAGGACACCACGTTTCACACTGTCACGCAGAAGCTTCTCGACGCCTGGCTGAGCACGTCTCCAGACAAGCCGGGGCCGCCCGAGGCCGTTTATCGCGATGCGGTCGACCTTTTGACGATCAAGATGCGGCTGACGGTCATCGTGCTCGATGGCGAGGATCCGCTCGATTGGCAGCTGCAGGGGGTTCGCTCATCCGGCTTCGCCTCGCGCATCCTCAACATAAACAAGCTCTTCGCGAACCAGCGCATCGGCGATTTCAAGGACCGCAACTACATGGAGACGGCGGTCATTCCGCGCTATCGCGAGGTGATCGCCTCGCAGAAGCCGTCGATGGAAATGGTCAAGACAACGCTGCTCGGCGTCAACATCGCCTATGAGCGCCTGATCCTGCCGCAAAGGACGACCGAGGCCAGGCCGGCATGGCTGCTGACCGTCACCAACGGCCGCTTCATGTTCAACGCGCCGGAGCAGCAGGCCAAGCTCGATGGCATCGACGAGGCTGTCGTGCAGCTTTTGGCCGAGGGCGCGACCGCCAAGCAGATCGCCACCGAACTCGGCATCTCGCATCGCACGGTCGAGCACAGGCTGGAGCGGATGAAGGAGCGATACGGCGCCAAGAACACGGTGCACCTCACCGCCATGCTGGTGGCCATGCACCTGCACCGCGAGACCGACCGGAACTAGTTCTGCCTAGGCTTCACGCCAAGCAACCGCCGGCACCCCATCACCATCAGGAAACAGAGAGCAGCAAGGCCGGTCAGCGACGCCATGCTGGCGGGATGGGTGGGGATGTCGGCCCAATGCGGGCGGATCACATCGGCCGTGTTGAAGGCCTCGCCGCTGAACGCGCAGGTGATCAGCGACAGTCCGCGCATGGTCATGGCGACGTCGATCTCGGAGACGATCGCCCCCGCCGCGTCAGCCTCGCGCGGCATGTCGCGCAGCTTGAGCAGCACCGCCTTGGTGGCCGCCAGATAGGCGTGCGAGCATTCGTTGAAGGGGCTTGCCTCGTCCGTCACGCCGCCGGGCATCTTGCCCCAGAAGCAATAGGCGTACTGGATCGCGGCATAGTTCAGCACGCGGCGAAACGGCTCGTCGGTATCGGTGGCGCGCGAGGCAAGGTCGATGATGGCGGCCCGATGCTCGGCCATCACGATCATCTCGCCATGCGATATCTCGGGAATGGCGAGACCGGTGTGCGGCCCGTCGGTGCTGCGCTGATGCGCAAGCGCTTGCCCACCGGCGGCAAGCAGCGGCAGGATGAGGCACAATAAGAGACGGGCGGATCGAGCGATCATGTCGAACAAAAGCCCCGGTCGAACCGGGGCATTCCTTTTCGTCAGTGAAGAACCGGCGCGGTCGGCCGGCGAACAGCCGAGGCAACCGCCAGCTTGCGCTCGGCAAGCGCCCCGAACGCGAGACCGATCACGGTCCACAGGATCGCATGCATGCCGATCGAGGTGGTGCGGAACTGCCAGAGCACCAACGCCGAATAATTCTCCGGCACCTCGTTGATGGCAGGCAGCAGATACTGCACGACGCCGATGAAGAGCACGTAGGCAAATCCGGCGATGATCGCGCCGTTCCACGCGCCGAAGCGCGGCGCCAGCCGCCGGACAAGCGAGATCGCGGCAATCAGCGCGGCGATCGATACCACGATCATCAGGAAGAACAGCTCGGTTCTGACTCCGATCGTATCCGGATTGCCGACCGCGGGCGGATTGGCGGGATACTTGATGTTGGGCACGATGACGATGGCAACGAAGGCGGCGGCCGCTATGACGGCCGAGGTCGCCCGCGCGCTGAGCGTGCTGACGCGGCCCTGCACGAAGGCGAAGATCAGCGCGAAAATGCCGCCGACGGCAATCGCATAGGCCATAACACCCATGAACAGGCCGATGCCCGCCTGCGTGGCGCGACTCACCAGTTCCGGCTCGGCCGCTTCACCGGCCGCCTGTGCTGCCGCCTCTTCGAAACCGATCGCCTGATCGACGAGCGGCTCGCCGAACGTATGTGCAAAGGCAAACACCAGGACGCCAGCGATCAAGCCCGCCAGCATGCCGCGAAGCAAAAGCTTTCCAACCATGTCTCAAACTCCCTTAATGGCAGGGAAAGCCGAGCAGGTGTCGGCCGTCATGCACGAATTCGTGCACATACATGCCGTTGAACAGCGCCATCGCGCCTTCTTCGGTGCCGACGAAATAGATGGCGATCAGCATCAGCAGGCCGCCGAAAATGGCCCATGGCAGGATATCGCCGACGGGAATGGGAGCAGCCACCGAGGTGGGCGCGAGCGTGGTGTGAGACATGAATTCCTCCTGGAATAACGCGTTCAGTCGAGAATGTTCGTGGGTAGGGTCTGACTTCCAGTTTGAGGTATCCTCATCCTGATCACAGTGGCGCGACCGCACCGGAATTTCACCGGCTTCCAAACCTACGAGATCAACGTTATAGCTGCGGCCCTCGACCTGTCAACGCGCTGTCACACAAGGGCACGGTTACAGAAGGGCAGCGCTCGCATGACAAGGAAAAAGCCAGCGTGATGACGCGTCTCACCTTCATGTGCCACGGCGCCACCGACGCTGTCAGGCAGGCCCGCTTCCCGCTCGACGAGGCGCTGGAGGACAAGGCGATGATCGACGCCCACGCACTGGCGCCAGCCATGCCGCGCGCCGACCGCATCATGACCAGCCCGGCGCTGCGCGCGCGCCAGACGGCCGATGCCCTTGGCCTGAAGGCCGAGGTCGTCCCCGCGCTGGCCGATTGCGATTACGGCCGATGGGCGGGCCAGTCGATCATGACGCTGCAAGAGAGCGAACCGGACGCCCTCTCTACTTGGCTGACCGACACCGACGCGGCCCCGCACGGTGGCGAAAGCATCCGCGCGCTCCACGACCGCGTCGCGCCATGGATGCAGGCGCAGTCCGCGCTCGGCGGCCACGCCCTCGCCATCAGCCATGCCCCGACCATCCGCGTTGCGGTGCTGATCGCGCTTGGAGCACCGTTGTCGTCCTTCTGGCACATCGACGTGGAGCCGCTCTCAGCGATCAGGATGACCAGCAACGGCACACGCTGGTCGCTGCGCTTCGACCGCGTGTAATTTCAATAGTTTCACATCCAGAAATTTAGATAAGCCTTGCGCAAGCCAATTGCGCAAAAGCTAAATCGCCTGGCATCTCCAGGTGATAATCCTTCGTAAAAGGAGGCCTGACCATGTCTTACGACTGGAACGGGGCGCGGCTGAAACGCACGCGTCTCATGCGGTTTACGGGCGGCGCGATCTTTCTGTGCCTGGCCGTCACCGTATCCATGCTGATGCACCTGTAAAGCATGTGAATAGCGGGCGAACGACGATGTTCGCCCGTTTCCTTTCCCGTATTTCATTAGATACGGATACGCCTATGAGTAGGCGGAGATAACTAGAAGTCACCCCCTAGTTTCAACGGATACTTTAGACTTCCGTGCTATATCCCGCCAAGGTGGAGATGGAGTGGGGAGCATGCCGGTATTTTTCCGGAGCAGAGCCGGACGGCAGTGGCTGTCCCTGATGGCGCTTGGCGCGGCCTTGTGGGTCGTCGGCGCGGTGCTGGAATTCGGCGATCTGCTCGCCCTGTTCGTCCAGCAATTCGATAGCTACGGCGCCGACAAGCTGGTGCTGGCGCTCGCCGTCGCCGGCACGATGAGCTTCGTCTACTCGGTCCTGCGTATCACCGATCTCCGCAAGGAAATGGATCTTCGCGCCAAGGCGGAGGCCAAGGCCGACTGGACCGCGACGCACGACCACCTGACCAAGCTTCCCAACCGCTACGCCTTCGAGCGTGCCGTTCTCCTGCATCGGCGCGCGCAGATCGATGCATACAGCGACGAATGGGAGCGCAATGTCAGCATTTTTTGCGTCGATCTCGATGGCTTCAAGAAGGTCAATGATCTCATCGGCCACAATGGCGGCGATGCGCTGCTGGTCGAGGTCTCCAAACGGATCTGCGCCATCGGCAGCGCCAATTCCGTCTATCGCTTCGGCGGCGACGAATTCATCATCGTCGCGACCGGACTGTCGTCACAGCATGAGGAGCGCCTGTCGCGGCTTTTGATCCAGGCCGTGACCCGCCCGATCCACATCAACGGCTTTGCCGTCGAAGTCGGCGCCAGCGTCGGCTATGACCGCTGGCAGCAGGGCGAGAGGCTGGAAGACACCGCCCACCGCGCCGACCTTGCCATGTATGAGGCCAAGTCGCGCGGGCCGAACAACTACCTCGCATTCGAAGCCTCGATGCGCGACAAGGTCGCACTCCGCGCCTCGCTTGAAGCGAAGCTCCGTGTGGCGATCAAGGACAAGGCGATCCGCCCGTTCTATCAGCCGCTGATCGATCTGAAGACCGACGAGGTCTGCGGTTTCGAGGCGCTCGCCCGCTGGACCGACGACGAGGGCAACAGCATTCCCCCCGCAGTCTTCATCAGCATCGCCGAAGAGACTGGGCTGATCACAGTGCTCTTCGAGGATCTGCTGAGCCAGGCCTGCAACGATGCGCTTGCCTGGGACGATCACATCACGCTCTCCTTCAACGTCTCGCCGGTACAGATGGAAGACCGTCTCTTGACGGCGCGCATCTTCAAGGCGCTGACGATCAACAATCTTCCCGCCCACCGTCTCGAGATCGAGATCACCGAAAACGCCCTGATCCAGGATCCGGCGAGCGCCGCAGCCGTCCTCGATGAGTTGCACGATGCCGGCGTGCAGATCGCGCTCGACGATTTCGGCACCGGCTATTCCAGCCTGTCGCAGCTCGCCAGCTACCGCTTCGACAAGATCAAGATCGACAAGAGCTTCATCGCCACCTATCGCGACGACGAGCGCCAGGAGAAGATCGTGCGCGCCATGCTGGCGCTTGGTGTCAGCCTGAATATCAAGACCACCGCCGAAGGCATCGAGGAGCCGCGTCAGCTCAACCATCTGCTCGAGCTCGGCTGCGATGTCGGCCAGGGCTACTTCTTCGGCCGGCCAATGCCTGCCGCCGATATAAGCGCTTTCCTGAGCCAGAGAAACGCGACTTTGGCGGCCGAATAGGCACCGCTCCGGCCTATCGCCGCAAAATTAGCCATTTGTGATGGAACCATTCGAGATGTGGCGACGTTGGTACGTCGGGTCGCATAGGCGCCATTGTCTGCGGCATGCCGTTGGCGTGCGAAACGCAGCGATCCACGGTTGGGCACCGCGGTTCCCGATTGAAGTGAAGAGTGTACCCTTATTCATAGGAGAGGGATCTTATCATGAATGTTCGCATCGTTACTGCGTCAGCAGCGATACTCATGCTTGCCGGGTCAGCCTCGGCGGCCGACCTTGTCTCCGAACCACCACCCGCACCCGTCGAGCAGGCAGCACCTGTCTTCACCTGGACGGGCTTCTACACCGGCCTTCAGGGCGGCGGCGCCTGGGGCAATGGTGATTTCTCCGGCATCGGCTCGTCCAACATGAACGGCGGCCTGATCACCGGTTTCGCCGGCTATAACTGGCAGCTGGACAACAGCATCGTGCTGGGTGTCGAGGGCGACGTTTCCTACAACTGGAACTCCGAAGACGTCGGCGTCAACAGCTACAAGTTCGACACTACGGGATCGGTTCGCGCCCGTGTCGGTTACGCGCTTGACCACGCCCTGCTCTACGGTGCGGCCGGCTGGACCGGAGCACGCGGCCATGTCGATACGCCTCTCGGCAGCGACAGCGCCACCTTCTCCGGCTGGACGGTCGGCGCCGGTGTCGACTACGCCTTCACCGACAACATCTTCGGCCGCCTCGAATATCGTTACAACGATTACGGCAGCAAGGACCTTCTGGGCGTCGATACCGACTTCAACCAGAACGTCGTGACCGTAGGCGTCGGCTTCAAGTTCTGACCTAACGTATATCAAGGCGGCACGCCGCCTGTCGAAAGAGCCCGGTCCTGCACCGGGCTTTTTCGTGTCGGCAGCAGGCGGCGCGGGCGCGTTTCAGGCTTGCGTCAGTCGAGACCGCTATGCGGCGCCTGGGCTGAAAACCGAAAGCGATCCGCATGCCGCTTGAAACGCACGCCGCGACTTCTTCCTCCCCGCGATCCTATTCACTCGCGCAACGCATCCTGCATTGGCTGACCGCGCTGCTCGTCTTCTTCAATCTCCTGCTCCCCGACGGCATGAATGCCTGGCATCGCAGCATGCGCCTCAACGGCACGGCGACTGCGGACCAGATCGCAAGCGCCAACATCCACGCCTGGGCCGGCATCGCGATCCTGGTTGCGGTGGCATTTCGCCTCGTCCTCAGGGCAACGCAGGGCGTGCCGGCATCGTCATCGGCGGAGCCGCCCCTGCTACGCACGGCCGCCGGCATCGCGCATGCTCTGCTCTACCTTCTGCTGCTCGCCATGCCGCTGAGCGGAATGGCCGCCTACTATCTGGGGATAAGCGCGGCAGGCTCCGTTCATGCCGAGATATTTAAGGTCATCCTGTGGGCCTTGATCGGCCTGCACATGCTCGGCGCGCTCGCCCACCAGTTCTATTGGAAGAGCGACAGGCTGCGGCGGATGACGGTCGGATAAGCGGGCGGGCATCGAACGCAAAGATCTGTGGGCTTTGCCTGACAGCACCCGCGATTTCCTTGTCCGACTCACCATCAGAAGGTAAGAAGGCGCTAATAGACGGCCGCGTTGACAGGCCGAACCGTTA
The DNA here is from genome assembly GCA_900467745.1 of Hyphomicrobiales bacterium. Taxonomy (GTDB): domain Bacteria; phylum Pseudomonadota; class Alphaproteobacteria; order Rhizobiales; family Rhizobiaceae; genus Rhizobium. Next base: position 943 of record UBQW01000066.1, on the reverse strand, counting down.
GTACGTCTTCAACCTCTAACGCATAAAATTTCAATCAAATTCAGCAGCATAGACTGCCGCCGCGTGCTCACGCGGCGAGCCGAAAGGTGTGATCATGCGCATATCATTCATGATTTCGGTATTGGCGACAATGCTGATGGCCTTCCCCAATACCAGCACGGCCGGCTCGACGCTGCGCGCATCCCGCTCGATCGGCGCGCCCATCGGCTTCCCCTCGGCCTGCACCCGTTATGCCTGGTTATGCCACAACACCAGCAGCGGAGAGATCAGCGACGAAAAGGCGATGCCGCTTCTGAAGAAGATCAACCGCGATGCCAATTCGAGCGTCCGGCCGGCAACGGACTATACCACGACGGGCAAGGCCGAATACTGGTCGCTGCCGATCAACAACAAGGGCGATTGCGAAGACTACGCGCTTCTCAAGATGAAGTCCCTGCTCGACGCCGGCTTTCCCGCAAACAAGCTCGCCATCTCAGTGGTCATCGACCGCAACGGCGGCAACCACGTCGTGCTCCTCGCCCGTTTGAAGTCGGGCGACTACGTGCTCGACAATCTCGCGGGCAGCGTAAAGCCCTGGTCGAGCACCGGATACACCTTCCTTGCCAGCCAGAACTTCAACAACAAAAGCGCATGGCAGGTGACGCTTGCCGGACCGCGCGCGGCCCAGTTCTCCGGCACCTGAGAGCCTTCGGCCCCGACGTTGCCGCTAACCGCGCTTCTTGCCGAGCGCTGAAGCCTGAATGTCCAAACCCCAAAAGCCCGGGCACCTCGCCCGGGCTTGATGTTTGCGACGGTGAAATGACGCGGCTTGCGTAAACCGCCGCCATTTCCCCATCGAGGCATGTGCGAGCAGCGCTTAGTTGCTGCCGCTGCTGCCGCCGGCGCCACCCTGGCCGCCAGAGCCACCGGAACCGCCGCCGCCGCTGCCGCCGTTGCCGCCGTT
>UBQW01000094.1 GCA_900467745.1 Hyphomicrobiales bacterium | reverse complement strand
CCAAGACGGGTGATCGCGCTTGATTACCGTGGGCGCGGGCTCTCCGGCTGGGACGAGAACAAGACCAACTACAATCTCGCCGTCGAAGCCCGTGACGTCATCGAAGCCTGCACATATCTCAACATCGACCGCGCCGCCTTCATCGGCACATCGCGCGGCGGGCTGATCCTGCACCTGCTTGCCGGGATGAAGTCCGATCTGGTCGCGGCGGCCGTTCTCAACGATATCGGCCCGGTCATCGAGGCCGAGGGGTTGATGAAGATTCGCGACGATCTCAACACGGCACGCCAGCCGCGCGATATGGAAGAAGCGGCGGCGTTGCTGAAGCAGCGGCAGGGCGCTGACTTCCCTGCCTTATCAGAAGACGACTGGGCGGAGATGGCGGCGGCGATCTATCGCGATATAGACGGACAGCTCGTGCCCGATGTCGATCCGGCAATTGCCAAGCAACTGTTATCGATCGATTTCACCAAGCCGGTGCCGGATCTCTGGGGGCACTATGAGAACTTCGAACAACTACCGCTGATGGCTGTTCGCGCAGAGAATTCGATGTTGCTTTCCGAAAGCACGGTCACAGCAATGGCCAGCAGCCATGCTGGTCTCAAGATCGTCAGAGCTGCGGGCCAGGGTCACCCACCCCTGCTTCATCTAGAGCCGGCACTCTCGGCTATGCGGAATTTTCTCGCCGCAATCTAGCATGGCGATCACAAGCACACCGAGCCGCGGCTTCCGGCAGTCAGCCTCCTCAAGGCTATGNNCGGTCCTGCCACTGTACCGAAGCCTTGGCGTAGAAGTTTTCTACGATCTGGTAGTCCAGCGTTACGCCAGCCTTCCAGATGTCAACGTCGGTGAAGTCGGTCGTCGTGGTGTAGGTGCCGTCGATGTAGCCGCCGTTGCGAGCGTTGGCAAAGTACTGAACAGCCGGGGTGATCTTGAACTTGTCAGTTGCCTGGATGGCGTATTCAGCAGCAACCGTCCATTCAGACTCTTCGAAGTAGGCGTTCGGGCCAGAAGCCCAAGCAGCCGCGAGGCCGAGAGTGCCCGGGCCGATGGCAACCGTGCCCATACCACGAATCGCACCTTCTTCGGTGTCCGTGTCGTAGCCGCCGATCAGCTGGTAGCTGAATGCGCCAGCCTTGCCACCGATACCGGCAGCGATGCCGACGTTGTTCGGGCTTTCACCCAGACCGCCACCGAGGGGCGTGCCGTGGATGCTGTCTTCCAGTTCGTCAACCGAGATACCGGCGTAGAAGTCGCCAGACTCATACTGGTAACGAATGGAGTTATGCAGCGTCGGGCCCGAAGCAAGGTTGTCCGTTTCGCCAGAGAGGCCATCGTCCCACCAGCTGTAGAACAGACCAGCACGGAAGCCAGCGATGTCGATGTAAGCCGAGTCGAGGATGGTGCTCTGGTTAGAAGCGTTGTCAGCGTTTGCCTGGAGGACGATTACGCCGGTGAGCGGGCCGTATTCGGTGTCGCTCTTGGACGTAAATTCAACCTGACCACGCGTGAAGGAATCCCAGTCAGACGTGCCAGATGCGCCGCGAGCAACGTCAACCTGGAAACGGATGTAACCGCCGATCTTCAGGCAGGTTTCC
>UBQW01000087.1:5501-14693 GCA_900467745.1 Hyphomicrobiales bacterium | reverse complement strand
CTCCTCCGCCATTGCCACCGCCGCCCTTGCCACCCCCACCGCCGCCGCCCTTGCCACGGCCATTGCGGGAAGACGTCTGCGTGCCTTTGCCGGTGTCGTCGGGGAATTCGACCTCCGCCGTGGATTTGACGACCGTGTTGGCCCGGTAGGGAACAATGCTGACCGCGCCCAATTCACCCTCGGTCTTCTGGCACGTATAATGGGTGCTGCCGCCATTGCGGATCAGGACGTCATTGCCGCCCTTGCTTTTGACGAACGTCATGTCGTGGCCAACGAGCCGCGCGCTCTTCTTTCCAAGCTTTTGGCTCTTCATCTGGTAGAAGGTGCCGTTGACGCTGAGGACCGATTTCTCCCAGTAGACATCGACAGAAGGGCTGCCGCCGCATTTCTGATAGGCCTCGGCGCTTCCCGACACGAGAACGGCCGTTGCCGCCACGATGAGATGTAGACGCATCTGCCCCTCTCTCCCATTTTCGCCGACGGCCAAGGCGCCCCGGCGCTCCTCGGGTGAGAGCTTGAGCGCGTTAGCGAGGAATGCAACTCGGAAATAGGGCGTAGCGCCCGCGCCGATTGCTGCGGCCTAGCCACAGTGGTAGGATTAAATCGCACCTCCACACGCCGACGCGGGAGCCACACATGGAAAAGCTGAGCATCACGCTGCCAACGGAAATGGTCGATGTGATCAATGCCGAGATCGATGCCGGCGCCTTCGCCTCGACCAGCGAAGTCATCCGCGCCGCCATGCGCGCCTGGATGCGCCAGGAGGAAGAGCACAAGGAACGCATCGCCGCCATAAGGGCGCGCGTGCAGGAATCGCTGGATGATCCCCGGCCCAGATTGAGCAGCCAGGAGATGCGGGCCGCAATCGACGCACTCTATGAAAAGCACCGGTGAGCGATGAGCGGCTACCGGGTGGAATATCTGCCAGCGGCGTTCACCGGTATCGAGGAGATCTTCAGATATGTATTGGACGGTAGCCAGAACCATGTGACGGCAGAGCGGTATATCGACCGTATCTATGAGCGCTGCGACAATATCGCCGACGCGCCTTTCGGCGGCGTCTCGCGCGCCGACCTGGGCCCCGATCTCAGGATGGTGGTTTTCGAGCGCAAGGTGATCGTACTCTACCGCGTCGAGGCCGACACCATCCTCATCACCAACATCTTCTCCGGCGGCCGCGACTACGAAACGCTGATGCGCGACCATCGCTGATACACCCATACGCTGAGCTCACATCAGCCTTGCCATATCAGCATAACCCCGCCACATTTGCGGGCGTATATAAAAACTTCATTCACCCTTGGCGTCATGCCATTTCATGCCCGCGGCGATTGCCTTCGCGCTTGAGCCGCGTCTTCGCGAGCGATCCCTGACGATGTCGGATCAGATCTACCAGGCGGCTGTCGTTGGACGCCCGCAACTCAATTTCCGCTTGATTGCGATGATCGTTGCCAGCGCCATGTTCATGGAGCAGCTGGACGCCACGGTTCTGGCCACTGCACTTCCCACCATGGCGCGCGATTTCGGCGTCAGCGCACCGTCGATGAGCATCGCGCTGACCTCCTATCTGCTCAGCCTCGCCATCTTCATTCCGGCAAGCGGCCTGATTGCCGATCGCTTCGGCTCGCGCACCGTCTTTCGCTGGGCCATCGTTGTCTTCGTTCTCGGCTCGATCTGCTGCGCGCTGTCGCCCAATCTCTGGTGTCTGGTGTTTGCCCGCCTGCTGCAGGGTCTCGGCGGCGCCATGATGATGCCGGTCGGCCGGCTCGTGCTTTTGCGCAGCGTCGCCCGCAAGGACATGGTCAACGCCATGTCGTGGCTGCTGGTGCCGGCGCTGATCGGCCCGATCCTCGGCCCACCCGTTGGCGGCATGATCGTCACCTATCTCGACTGGCGCTGGATTTTCTACATCAATGTCCCGATCGGCATCCTCGGCTTCGTCCTGGTCTCGATCTTCATTGAGAATTTCAAGGGCGAGACGAAGAAGCGCTTCGATACCGTCGGCTTCATTCTTTCTGGCATCGCGCTCGGCTCGCTGCTCTTCGGCTTCGAAAGCTCCAGCCGTCCGGGCGAGGGGATGTTCGCGCTGTTCCTGATCGCGATCGGCCTGCTCTTTGGCATTGCCTATCTCAAGCACGCGCGAAAGCATCCCGCGCCGATCATGGATTTCTCGCTGATGAAGGTGCCGAGTTTCGGCACCTCTGTTATCGCCGGTTCGCTGACCCGCATCACCCAGGGCGCGCAACCCTTCCTGCTGCCGCTCTATTTCCAGCTCGGCTTCGGTCTCTCCGCCGCCAAGGCCGGCCAGCTGGTGACGGCAGCCGCCATCGGCTCCATGGCGATGAAGGCCGTCGCGCCAAGGATCCTGCGCCGCCTCGGCTTCCGCAACGCGCTGGTGTTCAACGGCTTCACCGCCACCTTCGGCTACGCGCTCTGTGCCTTCTTCCGCCCCGATTGGCCGCTCGGCCTGATCTTCGCGGTGCTCGTCATGTGCGGCTTCTTCATGTCGTTCCAGTTCACCGCCTATAACACGGTCGCTTATGACGCGATCGAGCGCGATCGCATGAGCGCCGCCACCAGCTTTTATGTGACCTTCCAGCAGCTGATGCTGTCGCTCGGCATCTGCGTCGGCGCTTTCGTGCTGCATGTCTCGATGTCGGCAACCGGCAGCGGCGACACGCCGCAACTGCACGATTTCTCGGCCGCCTTCCTGTTCGTGACCGCGGTCTCGCTCACCGCCACCTTCTGGAACCTGCGCTTTTCGCGCACGGCCGGCGCCGATATCAGTGGCCACGGCGGCAGCAAGGCTGCGGTCCACGCCGAGCACTGAACATGCTCAGCCATCTTCCATCGCGGCCGCCATTTCGGCGAGCTTGCGAACGGTGTTGATGTTGCGCGAGGTGCCGGCATTGAGCGCCGGCAGCTTCAGCTTCGATTTGCCGGAACCGATGGGATAGTGCACGTAGATCTCGCGTCCATCGACGACAGCCTCTTCGCCATCCGGCGCCACCATCCTGTCGAGTGCATCCTTCGGTGCATTCTCGGGCAGGAAGCTGACAAGCAGAAAGCTCGGCTTGGCATCGGAGAAGGGCGCGTTGGCGACGATTGCCTCCATCTCCTTGCGGCTGCGCACCATCACCCCCGGCTTCTTGCCCAGTCGCTCGCCAAGTGCGTCATCCAACGTCCGTGCGACGTCGGTTTCGTTGGCGTCGGTGCGAAACAGCACGTTGCCGCTCTGGATGTAGGTCTTGACGTCGATGAAGCCGAGCTTCTCGCAGATCGCCTTCAGCTTCGTCATGGGGAGCTTGCCGGTGCCGCCGACATTGATGGCGCGCAGAAGGGCGATGTAGACGGGCATTGGGGGCTCCTTCCGTTGGCGGGGGAGCAAGAATTACCCCCCTCTGNNAGGGCAGAGGGGGGTACCCCACGGCACCCCACCAGCGAATTACATCTTCCCCGCCACCTTCACCGCAAACGCATACTCGAACGCAACCTCCTCCAGCCGCTGAAAACGTCCTGACGCTCCGCCGTGGCCGGCGTCCATGTTTGTCTTCAGCAACACCGGTGCGCCGCTGGTGGATTTGTCGCGCAGCTTCGCCACCCATTTGGTCGGCTCCCAATAGGTCACGCGCGGGTCGGTCAGGCCGCTCAGCGCCAGGATCGGCGGGTAGGGCTTGGCTTCCACATTGTCGTAGGGCGAGTAAGCGGCGATCTGGTCGTATTCCTCGCGGCTGTCGATCGGGTTGCCCCATTCCGGCCATTCCGGCGGGGTCAGCGGCAGCGTGTCGTCGAGCATGGTGTTCAACACGTCGACGAAGGGAACGGCGGCGATGACGCCGGCGAATTTCTCCGGCGCCATGTTCGAGATCGCCCCCATCAGCATGCCGCCGGCAGAGCCGCCCTCGGCGATGATGTTGGCGTAAGAGGTGAACTTCTCCTGATTCAGATAGTCGGCCGCCGCGATGAAGTCCTTGAAGGTGTTGGTCTTCTTCTCCATCTTGCCGTCTTCGTACCACGCAAAACCCTTGTCCTTGCCGCCGCGGATATGGGCGATGGCATAGACGAAGCCGCGGTCGACGAGCGACAGGCAGTTGGTGTTGAAGCTTGCCGGAATGGTCACGCCATAGGCGCCGTAGCCGTAGAGCAGGCAAGGGGCGGAGCCGTCGAGCGGGGTGTCCTTGCGATAGAGCAGCGTCACCGGCACCTCGACGCCATCCCAACCAGGCGCGAAGACGCGGCGCGTGACATAGTCGTCGATGTTGTGGCCCGACGGCACTTCCTGCGTCTTCAACAGCGTGCGCTCGCGCGTCACCATGTTGTAGTCGTAGAGCTGCGATGGCGTCGTCATCGAGGAGTAGGAGAAGCGGATCACGTCGCTATCGTATTCGGCAGCACCCTGCAGGCCGAGCGAATAGGCCTCTTCCGCAAAGCCGATCGCGTGCTCCTCGCCGGTCGCCCGATCGCGGATCATGATCTGCGGCAGGCCGTCCTTGCGCTCCAGCCAGAGCAGGTGGCGGGCATAGGCCATGTGGCTGATGATGAGCGTGCCCGGCTTGTGCGGCACCACCTCGCGCCAGTTCTCCTTGCCGGGATTATCGACCGGCGCTTCCATGATCTTGAAATCCTTGGCGTCGCCGTCGTTGGTGAGGATGTAGAACACGTCGCCGCCCTCGGTCAGCGTGTACTCGATACCCTCCTGGCGCTCCGCCACCATCTTCGGCTTGGCAGAGAGGTCGCTGGTCGGGATCAGCAGATATTCCGAGGTCTCGTGGTCGTGAATGTCGATGAAGATGAAATCGTCGAGCAGCGAACCGCCGACGCCCATGAAGAAGCCCGCATCCTCTTCCTCGTAGACCAGACGGTCTTCCGATTGCGGCGTCCCGATGATGTGGTGGAACACCTTCGAGGGGCGGTGGTTCTCGTCCAGCGCCGAATAGAAGAAGCTCTTGCCATCGGGCGCCCAGGCGCCGCCGCCGCCGGTGTTCTCGATGAGATCGGGCAGGTCCTCGCCGGTCTTGAGGTCGCGAACCTTCAGCGTGTAGAACTCCGAGCCCTTGTCGTCATAGCCCCAGATGCCGCGATCGTGATCGGTGGAATGATCGATGCCGGCCAGCCGGAAATAGGCCTTGCCCTCGGCTTCCTTGTCGCCGTCGAGCAGCACGGTGCGCTGGCTCTCATCCTTGATGTCGGCGTCGCGTGGAATGCGGAAATAGCGCGGCTGCTCGCCGCCGGTCACGAAGAAGGTGCCATAGGCGAAAGGCCCGTCCTTCATCGGGATCGAGCTGTCGTCTTCCTTGATACGCCCGCGCATCTCGGAAAACAGTGTCTTCTGCAGCGGCTTGGTGTCTTCCATCGCCGCGTTCATATAGGCGTTCTCAGCCTCCAGATGCTTGCGGATCTCGGGGTCGAGGATCGAAGGATCCTTGAACATCGCCTGCCAGTTGTCGGCGCGCAGCCAGGCGTAATCGTCCGTGCGGGTGATGCCATGGCGCGTGTCGGAATGCGGCTTCTTCGGCGCAACGGGCGGGTTCGGCAGGTTTTTGAAGACGGACAAGGGGAGCTCCGGGGTCGGCATTTCAGGTTGTGAAGAGATAGAGACGCAAGCGCTGTCGATCAAGCGGCAAAAGCCACGCGCAAGAGTGCCATGCGACGCTCGCTAAATGGTGACTGTGTAAAACCCAAGCAATCCTCACCTTGCCTTGATGTGACCACAATATTTAAGAAAGTCCGCTCCCATCGTGCGGAATTCTGCCATGGCCGGGCGGCCTCCAAGGTTGCCCTTGCTGAACCGGCCGCGCAGCATTCCGGAATGAGCTTGCAAAGGATTTCTTCAGTAATGCCGAAACGTATCGCCCTCGTTCTGACCGCTCTCAGCCTTGCCGCCTCCGCCTTTGCACCCACCGCATTCGCCGTCGACCCCGCTATCAAGAAGCAGCTCGAAAAGCTCGATCCCGCGACGCGCCTCGAACAGAGCTGCGACACCGAGGCGATGAGCCGCATCAACAAGGACGCCACCGGCTACAAGCCGGACAAGGTGATCGCCTACACCTTCAAGGACCCGGTCCCGAGCGACGACCGCCTGGAAGCGCCGGGCGCGGTCTTCCGCAGCAAGGGCGACTGGTATCACCTGTCCTACAGCTGCATCACCGGCCCCCAGCACATCAATGTGCGCGAGTTGAGCTACCAGATCGGCGACAAGGTTCCGCGCGACAAGTGGACCAAATATTACCTCTACGACTGAGTAGCCTGAGAGCCTCTCGTCCAGACCAAAGCAAAACGGCGGCCCTGATGGAGCCGCCGTTTCGCATTCATGTCGTAGGTGACGCCTTACACCAGTTCGCCGAAGGCGGCTGCCGTGAACGGGCGCATGTTCTCGTTGTCGCCGGTGCGCACCTTGGTCACCCATTGCGGGTCGCTCAGGATCGCGCGGCCGACGGCGATCAGGTCGAATTCCTCGCGCTCCATGCGGCGCACCAGATTGTCGAGCCCGACGACGCTCGAACTCTCGCCGCCGAACGCCGCCATGAAATCGCCGGAAAGACCGACCGAGCCGACGCTGATGGTCGCCGCACCCGTCAGCTTCTTGGCCCAGCCGGCGAAATTCAGCCCCTGTTCGCCGTCGATCTCGGGGAATTCGGGCTCCCAGAAACGGCGCTGCGAGCAGTGCAGCACATCCACGCCCGCCTCGACCAGCGGCATCAGCCAGTCGGTCATTGCATCAGGCGTCTCGGCGAGCCGCGCCTTGTAGTCCTGCTGCTTCCACTGGCTGAGACGCAGGATGATCGGATAGTCGGGGCCGACGGCCTCGCGCATCGCCTTCACCACCTCGGCGGCGAAGCGGGCGCGTTCCTTCAGCGTCGCGCCGCCATAGCGGTCAGTGCGCTTGTTGGTGCCGGCCCAGAAGAACTGGTCGATCAGATAGCCATGCGCACCGTGAATCTCGAACGTGTCGAAGCCGAGCCGCTTGGCGTCGGCGGCGGCCCGCGCATAGGCTGATATCGTGTCGGCGATGTCTTCCTCGCTCATCGCGTCGCCGCGCGGCGTTTCCGGCGCAAGCAGGCCGGACGGGCTCTCGACGCCGCTCGCCGGCCAGTCGCCGGCCGGATGCGCGACCGAACCGACATGCCAGATCTGCGGCCCCATCTTGCCGCCCTTGTCGTGAACCGTCTTGATCACCTTGCTCCAGCCGGCAAGCGACTTCTCGCCGTGGAAGAAGGGGATGCGCTCATGGTTGCTGGCCGCCGGCCGGTCGATGACGGTGCCTTCCGAAAGGATCAGCCCGACGCCGTCTTCGGCGCGGCGGCGATAATAGGCCTCGACATCGGCCCCCGGAACGCCCTCCGGAGCAAAGGTCCGCGTCATCGGCGCCATGACGATACGGTTCTTGAGCTCGAGCGATTTGATCTTGAACGGCGCAAACAGCGCGTTGACGTCAGCTGCATTCATTACGGGCAAACTCCTGTAGAAAGGTGGCGCGCCTTAAGTATATTCTATATACCTAGTGTCAATGAGGCACTACGAAGCGCCTAGGTAGCATCGAGGAAACCGCCATGAACGAACATCGGCCGATCTCAGCCCCCGTCAATTGCCGTGCGGACCGCCCCGACGCCATCGAGCAGAGCTTCGTCGTCGATTGCCCGAGCCGGCTCTTGTTCGAGCAGATCGCCGACAAATGGTCGATGATGATCCTGACCGTGCTCGATCGCGGGCCGCTGCGCTTCAACGCGATCAAGCGCCAGCTCGGCGGCATCACCCAGAAAGCGCTGACCCAGACGCTGCGCCGCCTGGAGCGCAACGGGCTGGTGACGCGCGAGGTCATTCCCGTCTCGCCTGTTGCGGTCGAATACCGCATCAGCCCGCTCGGCCGTTCACTGCAGACGCCGTTCAAGGCGCTCTATGCCTGGACGATCGACTATTTGCCGGATGTGGAAAAAGCCCGCACCGCCTTCGACGAACGTTCGGCCGGCTGATCGCACTTGCCGCGCGGCCGCGACTTATTTATCGGGTGAAGCAGCAATGCGCCGAACCGGCCGTAAATTTGCCGTGGAAGCGGCCGATGCGATCACTATACGGCTGCTGCCATCTGAACTCGGTTTGAACTCCACGGTCCCGGCACAATGAAAAACCTCGTCCTCGCCTCGGCGCTGCTCCTTGCCCCGGTCGCAATTGCCGCTGCCGGGCAAACCGCGACGATCCAGCCCGTCGTTGCGGCCACCATGCCTGCGCCCGTTGTCCCGCTATCGTCTGACCCGGGGACCGCGAACACGGCACCGAAGTCTGCCCCGAAGGCCGCGCCCAAGGCTCCTGCGCCCAAGCAGACGCCGCCCAGGCAGACATCATCCACGAAGCTCGTCGAGCCGCACCTGCGCGTCGCCCGCTCCGATATCAAGGGCCATGCCCGCGTGGCACTCACCTTCGACGCCTGCATGGGCAAGGCCGACGAGCGTATCCTCTCGGTGCTGGTGTCTGAACGCATCCCGGCAACGATCTTCGTCACCGCCCGCTGGCTGAAGCACAACCCGCAAGCGCTGCAGGTCATGCTTGCCAATCCCGATCTGTTTGAACTGGAAAATCACGGCCAGAACCACATTCCCGCCGTCGACAAGCCGGTGTCGATCTACGGCATCGCGTCCGCCGGTTCTCCCGAGGCCGTGCGCATCGAGGTCCAGGGCGGCGCCGACGCCATGCTCGCCTCCGGCATCCCGGCCCCCCGCTGGTTCCGCGGCTCGACCGCCAAATACGACCTCTCTTCGATCGCCCAGATCCGCGCCATGGGCTACCGCATCGCCGGCTACTCGGTAAACGGCGACGGCGGCTCGCTTCTTGGTGCTGCGATCACGGAAAAACGTATCTCATCTGCCAAGGACGGCGACGTCGTCATCTCCCACATCAACCAGCCGACGCATGCCGCCGGCGAGGGGGTGGCGAAGGCGATCCTGGATCTCAAGGCCAAGGGCACGGAATTCGTGCGGCTGCAGGATGTCGAGGATCGTGGGGATGATGATACGACGGAGTAGGGTGAGGTATGTGGCGTTAACTTGCGGGAAACACGATCGGTAAATCCGAACCCGTGTTACCCCCCTCTGTCCTGCCGGACATCTCCCCCACAAGGGGGGAGATCGACTCGCGGCCTGCGCCCCACCAAACAATCAAAGTTGGAGCGAGCGGCCGCCCCCAGCCAATCTCCCCACC
>UBQW01000087.1:0-5484 GCA_900467745.1 Hyphomicrobiales bacterium | reverse complement strand
GAGGGGGGTATCCCACGGCACAATCTAGCGAGCGGAAATCTAAGTCAAAACCCAACGTGGGGGCTACGGGCCGCACCTCAACCAAGGGCCTCACCTAGCCAACCCACCAACCCCACTCTACCTCACCACCATCTCCACCCGCGCCGCCTCATCCCGCCGTGAACCACCGCCCGGCCCATCCCGATCCATCGCGAAATCATCGAACCAATCGCGATACGTCCCCGACATCATCGCCCCGATCACCTGCGTCGCCAGATACGAAAACGTGATCCCGTTCCCACCATAACCATAAGCCCCAAAGACATGCGGCAGCGAAGGCACGGGCCCGATCAGCGGCAGGCCGTCGACCGTCTCGCCGAAGGTGCCGCACCAAGCCGTTGCGACGCGGGTGTCGGCGCGGGGCCAGATCAGTTTCATCTTTTCGCGGATCGCCATGATCTTTTCCGGCGCCTTGGCGTCGCGCGCCGCCGGATCGACGGTGTCGTCATCCTCGCCGCCGACCACGATACGGCCGTCATGCGTGGTGCGCATGTAGAGATAGGGGTGGCTGTCCTCCCAGATCAGCGCCTGGTCGCGCCACAGCGTGCCCGGTTCCTGCGGCACGGTCGCCATCGCCCAGCTCGACGTCGTGCGGTGCAGTTTCGGCATCGCGATATCAGGCAGGCTGTAGCCGGTGGCGAGCACCGCCGTCTTCGCCTCGATCACGAAGCCGCCGTCGGTCTCCGCCGTCACGCGGTTGCCCTCGCTGTGCAGCCTCGTCACCGACGTATCGATCAGCCGCGCGCCATCCCTGTTAGCCATCCGCAGCAGCGCCCAGGTGAGGAGCAATGGATCGGCCTCCGCCGAGCCGCGCGACAGGATGCCGGCGTCGCGGTCGATTTCGAATTCGGTGAAGAGATCGCAATGTTCGAGATAGCGGCTTGGAAGCCCGGCGCGCTGTCTGAGTTCCGCCTCGACCGCGAGATCGCGCGCGCCCTCGTGGTTCCTGGCGAGATAAAGCGAGCGGCGCGGCTGGAAGGCGCAGTCGATGCGGTAGGCGGCAATCAGCTTGGCGAGACCGGAAACGGCCGCCGCACTGCGCCTGTAGATGCCGACGGCGCGGTCGAAGCCGTAGAATTGCTCGAGTTCCGTCAGCGTCTTGTCGATCTCCCATTGCAGCATCGCGGTGCTGGCGGCGGTGCTCCCGAGCCCCGGATGCTCGCGGTCGACGATCGCAACCGACATGCCGCGCTCGGCCAGATGCTGGCCCATCAGCGCGCCGGTCACGCCGCCGCCAATGACGAGGGCATCGACCTGGAGATGATCGGTGAGCGGTGCGAAGACGGGGCGGCTGACACCGTTCCCCCAGGGCGAACGGCCGCTGGTCAATCGATCCTGGCTCAGGCTCTTCAGCTCTATCTCGGACATGGCGGCCTCACTTCGGCAGTTGCGGCTGCTGCTTTTCTTCGATGAACAGCTCGTCGATGATGGTCATGACGATCAGCGACAAGGGCAGCGCCAGCATAGCGCCGACGGCGCCCCACATCCAGGTCCAGAACAGAATGGCGAGGAACACCACGAAGGCATTGATCTCCAGCCGCCGTCCCATCACCGCCGGGAAGATCAGGTTTTCCATCAGAAGGTGGACGGTGAAGAAGGCCGCTGCCGGGATCAGCCCGACGAAGAGAGCATCATGCGTGATGATGCCGGCAATCGCGATCGCCAGCGTCATCATGGTGATCCCGAGATAGGGAATGAAGCTCGAGAGAAACGCGAAGAAGCCCCAGAGCACCGGCGACGGCAAACCGCCGGCATAGGCGATGATGGTCATGACGACGCCCAGGCAGGCATAGATGACGGAGGCGGTGGCGAAGTAGAAGCCGAGCACCTGTTCGACACTGCTGATGACGCGGATGGCGGCCAGCCGCTGCGAGCGCTCGCGAAAGACCATGATGATCGACTTGCGCAGGCTGACGCGGCCCATCAGGAAGAGCAGCAGTGCGGCGAAGAAGATCAGCGCCTGCACCAGGGCCGGTGTCAGGTTCGCTGTCACGAGATGCAGGACGTTGCCGGTATTCTCCAGGAGCTTCTCTGCCGACATCGGGCCGCTCTGGAAGGTCTCGGGCGTGATATGCAGCCACTTGATGCGCTCGAGATAGGGCATCAGCCGGTTCGCCGTCTTCTCGGCAAAGTCCGGGCCTTCTTTGGCAAGCGTCGTCAGCGGCCCTGCAAGCGAATTGGCGACGAGGAAGATGATGAGCGCCACGGCTGACGACAGGATCACGGCGTTGGTAATCCGGGGCACGCCGAGCTTCGTCAGCTTCTCCGCCAGCATCCCGAGGATCATGCCGACGACAATGGCAAGCGTCAGCGGGATCAGAACCAGCGACATCATGTAGACGGCCGAAAGAGCGAGGATCACGAAGATGCCGATGATCGCCCAGGCCATTGAAATGTCTAGGCCATCCTTCTCCAGCCGCCGCACCGGCGCCTGTATTATGGCTTCCTCTGCGTCAGTCATGTTCTTCGCCCATGAGCTGACCCGCCGCTCTCCGATTGCGATCTTGCTCGCCTGTTTGCGAATGCCGTTGGCAATACCCATGAATAGTCGTTCCCCGGAAGCCCCTGTGCTTCGCACCTAGAACGCCGCGAAACTCATTCCGGTTCCGCCTGTGTCAAAGCGGGAATGCCGAATTCTCGCCTCATCTGAGGCGCATCATCAGGAACGTAACGGCGGGGAGGCAGGGCCGCTGCGTTTCGTGCCCGTTCGGAGCACCGCCGCGGCCCTGCCAGATCCGATATCTCAGCCCGCCGGACTGTCGCAAACGGCCGCTTCCGAGACTGTCTCCGGCTCCTTGCGGCCGAGAAACGCCACCACCACGACCGCCGTGAAAATGGTGATGCTCGCCAGCAGGATGAGCAGCGTGCTGAAGGCCTGCGCGTAGTTCAGCGACAGCGCCTCGCGCCCCATCTGAGGCATGACGGCTGCCGCGGCGCCAAGATCGCCGGTCACCAAGCGTTGCGCCGCCCGCGCCGCCTCTTCACCTGACCCACCAAGACCTGACCCAAGCCGGGCGCCAACCAGCGCCGAAAGCACCGCGCTGACGATTGCGAGCGCCACGCCTTCACCGGCAACGCGGGTCGTGCTGAAAATCCCCGTCGCCATGCCGGCCCGTTCCTTCGGCACGACGCTGACGGCAAGCCCGTCCATCAGGCCCCAGGGCAGGCTGATGCCGATGCCGATCGTCAGAAGCGGTCCGACCAGAAGCAGCGGCTGCGAGGCCGGCACGCCGGCCGGAATGGTCGAGAGCCAGAACAGCCCGCCGGCCGTGATCAGCAGCCCCACGCCGCAGATGACGGCAGCGGTGAACCAGCGCGTCAAAAGCCCGGCGACGACGGG
This sequence comes from Hyphomicrobiales bacterium, assembly GCA_900467745.1. Taxonomy (GTDB): domain Bacteria; phylum Pseudomonadota; class Alphaproteobacteria; order Rhizobiales; family Rhizobiaceae; genus Rhizobium. The sequence continues at coordinate 2,105 of UBQW01000087.1, read as the reverse complement.
CAGCACCAGCAGCGGGCCGGATAGCGCGATCATCATCTGCCCGGCGCCCACCTCGCTCATGCCGTCGATGCCGACGAAGCGCACCGGAAGCAGGATGAGCAGCACCACGAAGGCATAAGCCAGCGCGGCGGCCAAAAGCTGCACGCCGACGAAGCGCGGATAGCGAAACAGCGTCAGGTCGAGCATCGGCCGCGCCGTTCTCCGCTCGATCAGCCAGAAGCCCGCCAAAAGCGCTGCCGAGGCGACGAGCAGCGCCACGACGGAAGGACTGCCCCAGCCATTCTCCGGCGCCAGCAGCACGCCATAGGTGAAAAGCGCCAATGCCAGCGTGAAACTTGCCGCACCCGCCCAGTCGAGCCCCTTGGCCTCCGGATCGCGCGTCTCGTGAAGGAAGATGGAGCCGAGAACAAAGGCGATGGTGGCCAGCCCCACGACGAGCGCAAAGATCGCCGGCCAGCCGAAGCTGTCGACCATCAGGCCGGAGGCGATCGGTCCGAAGGCGAGGCCGACGCCGAAGCTGGAGCCGACGATGCTGAAGGCCCGCATCCGCGCATTGCCGTCGAACTCCTGCGCCAACGCCGCCATGCCGCCGGAAAAGGCCGCCGCCGCACCCATGCCTTGCAGCGCTCTCAGCACGTCGAACCAGACGATATCGGGGGCGAAAGCGAGGCTCGCCGAAAACATGAGGAAGGCCACGAGCCCCGTGAGAAAGATGCGCTTGCGGCCATAGCTGTCGGCGAGCGCGCCTGATGCCATCAGGCTGCTGCCGAAGGTCAGCATGAAGGCATTGGTCACCCAGTTGAGCGCGATCGGGCTGCCGCCGAGATCGCGGCTGATCGCCGGCAGCGCCACCGCCGGCCCGGTGAAGGTCAGCGGCATGGCGGCCGCGGCAGCGCAGATGCCGATCAACGCCATGATCTTCCTGATGTTGCCGGCTTGGCTTGTGCCGGTGGCGCCAAGCGGTGTCGAGAGTTGTCGTGTCATGAGAAATCCGCCTGTGTGAAAGGTGAAGCGCGGCGATAGCGGGAGGCCTATCGCCGAATGCACAGACAAGATAAATTCGCTTCAATATCGCGATAAGTGGCCTATGATACCGTTCATCATGGAAAAATTCGCTCGAATATAGAGGATGAAGGGCGCAATATGGATCAGCTCAGCGGCTTGTCGGCCTTCGTGAAAACCGCCGATCTTGGCAGCTTCGTCGCCGCCGGGCGCGTGCTCGGCCTGTCGGCGTCCGCCGTCGGCAAGGCGGTGACGACGCTGGAGCGGCAGGTCGGCGTGCGGCTCTTCCAGCGCTCGACGCGCAGCATAAGGCTGACGGAGGAGGGGCGGCTGTTCCACGAGCGCTGCCGCCGCGTGCTTGACGATCTTGAGGACGCGCAGGCCTCGCTGGCGGCCGCCGTCGCTACCCCGCGCGGCCGGCTGCGCCTAAGCCTGCCGCTGGTCAGCTATCATCTTCTGCTGCCGGTCGTCCCCGGCTTCGTCCGCCTCTATCCCGAGGTCGAGCTCGATCTCGATTTCAACGACCGCATCGTCGATCTGATCGACGAGGGTGTGGATGTGGCGATCCGCAGCGGCGATTTGCAGGATTCCAGGCTGATGTCGCGGGCGCTGCGGCCGTTTCGCATGCTGCTCTGCGCCGCACCCGATTATCTGGAGGCGCACGGCACGCCGAAGACCCCGACCGATCTCGCCGGCCACGCCGCCATCCGCTTTCGCTTTCCCAACAGCGGCAAGCTGCAGGACTGGCCGCTTGCCATGCCATCAGGCGCGCCGGAACTGGCGATCCGCAGCCTGCTCGTCTGCAACAATATGGAAGCGTTGGGCGGCGCGGTGGAGGCCGGTCTCGGCATCGGCTGCATGCCGGATTTCCTGGCAAGGCGCCGGCTGGCGGAAGGCCGTCTGCGCACCGTGCTCGACGATCATATCGATGGTCCCGGCCAGTTTCACTTGCTCTGGCCCTCGAACCGGCACTTGTCGCCCAAGGTCCGCGTACTGGTCGATTACCTTACCGAAACCCTCTTCGCCGACCACTTCGAAAGCCCGGCCGCACCGGCATGGCCGACGTGAGGGGTGTCATCACCTCTCCCTCATCAAGTCAGTCT
>UBQW01000085.1 GCA_900467745.1 Hyphomicrobiales bacterium | reverse complement strand
CCCTCCTCGGATGCGTACGCATTGCCCATCGGAGCATGAAATCAACATCTATAATCACCGTCATGACCGACTCCTTTCCGCGGGCTTGGAAGGTTAACCTGTGGCGGGAAAGGCCGTTCCCATGCCGAGACAGTCGGTCCGTAACCGCACACTTTTGAAGTCGCAGATAGTCGCGCCTGTGGTCTAATCGGGCAACGGCCACACCCGGCGCTGTCAGAACGCGCTGCTCTCAATCGGAATCTGCAGGACGAGAGCAGCAATAGGCTTTGAAAGCTGACGCGAGTTCTCCGCGAGCATGCTGACCCTGCTGCAGGGACCGCAGGTTATCGCCTTAGCTAAGAGGTGCTGACTGATCCTTCATTGAGGAAGGTGCGCCCCAGGTTCGAGGTCCAGAGCGCTATGATCAGCCAGCGCCGTAATTATCCATACATATAGCAATATTGCAATTGATACGATTTCGGCACGAGACAGATCGTGACGTGCTAGGCCGCCATACGCTTCGCTTCCTCAAGAAGGTCCGAAGGCCTGCAGGGCTTCGAGTAGAGCTTGGAGTGCGGGTACTTGCTGCTCAACTGCGCATTTTCGGCATGACCTGAGTGGAAGACAAACGGCACCTGCATATTAGCCAGTGCGTCCGCGACTGGGAAAACATCTCCGTCTACAAGTCTTACATCGAGAACCGCACAGTCCGGTCGGTTCGCCGCAAGGTATTCGAGAGCCTCGAGTGTCGAAGGAAAGGGCCCGGCCACACGCCAGCCCTCGTCCTCAAAAACCATCTGGAGATCTAGCGCCACAAACATTTCGTCTTCAACGAGCAATACGGTTTTATTCATAGTCACCCAAGGAAATTGGCATTTTTAATCGGTGGCGAAGGGTATGTCCGTCTCCATCAGTGTCGAGCGTTGCCCGTAGTTGGCGTGCAGCAGTCGAAAGAAGAACCGTGCCAAACCCTTGGCGATCCAGTTGGCCTACTTCAACTTCCCTATGCTCCGCCCAAGTCAGAACCAAGGAGGCTGTATCCGCTTCCCATTGAACGGAAAGCTGTCCGTCGACCGCCCCCAGCACACCGTGCTTGACCGCGTTCGTAGCCCATTCGTGCAGTATGAGGGTGATTGGAGTAATAAACTCTTGGCGCACCGTGAAACTCGGCCCTTGGGTTGCGATTGAAGATTGTTGCGAATATGGAGCAAGAATCACCTTCAGCAATTCATCCAAGGACACACCATCGTCCCGATCCTGACGTGTCGCAAGGGAATGTGCTTGACCCAAAGCGAGGATGCGGCTCTCCATATTTGCCACAAACGACGAAACTGAGGTATGGTTACGCGCTGCAACGCGCATAATCCCCGCGATCATCGCAAAAAGGTTTTTCACTCGGTGGTTCATTTCCCCGAGCATCAGATCACGCGATTCAGCGCGGTCATTTTCAGCCGTCACATCCACGCAAACTCCCATCACGCGGCCTCGCCTGCGGTGGGTAACCGGCCTTGCGAACACCTTTAGCCAACGCGTTATCGACGCGGTGGGCTCCAGCTTAAGTGTGAGATCAAAACCTTTGTGCGTATTCGAGGCCATTCTGACTGCTTCAGCGACCTCCTGTCGTCTTGACTGTGGGATAGCGCTGAGGAACTCCTCAAACTTCACATTTTCGGCCCGGAAGCCGAAGAAATCGCGCATAGTGCTGTTCAGCGCTATGCTGTCATCTTCAGGGAGAAATTCCCATACTCCGATCCCAGCGGAGTGTACCGCCAGATCCAGACGCTCCTGTTCAGAGACAAGCTCGTTCTGAACGTCTAATGCTTGGGTTATGTCGGTTAGAACGATGGTGGCGCCGTCGATAGTTCCGTCGGACGTACGGTACGGAAGAATGCGCAACGTGAAGGTGCGCGAGTGCGTACGGTCGGGAACAGTTTCAAATGCATCGCGGCCTTCCGCCATGACCTTCCGAACATTAGTCACATAGTCAAAATCGAGAACATGACTTGCGACATCCGAGAAGGGCCTCCCCTTGTCACTAAGCTGCAACGGAAACAAACTTGTCGCAGCCTGCGTGAAGGATCTGATACGAACATTTTTATCCAAAACCACGACGGCTAAGCTCGTCGACTCGAAAAAGTTTCTCAGGTCAGAGTTCGCCGTCGTGACTTGGTCTATCTTCCCTTTCAGCTCGTCGTTGACCGTGGTCAGCTCCTCATTCGTCGATTGAAGCTCCTCGTTCATCGACATCATTTCTTCGTTGGAACTCTTCAGTTCCTCGTTCGCGGTTTCAAGCTCCTCAATGGCTGTCCGAAGTCGATGCTTCGTAAAGCGAAGCTCGCTTTCCAAGGCTTCAACATGCCCGTCGCCAGGCTCAAGGTCGATCAAATCGCTTTCGAGAGGGACAGCGAGCTTGCCCTTCTCCTGGAACACGAAGAGGAGCGTGCCGTCGAGCAAGGGGTCGCAGATAATGTCGACTGGGAGGGTTCCAAAATCGGTGACAACGTCGACGTCCCGAGCGACGACCCGCCTACCAGCTTTTCCAGCTTGCCTAAGAAGCGGTCCTATATTTTCCTTGATACCCGGTCTCGCCAGCGCCGTTGCACTGGTCTCATTCGAACGAGAGACGGGGAATTCGAGAAAGCGGCTCAGAGGCCCGTACGCGGCTACGATCTGACCATCAGTATCGAGCACCAAGCAGGCAGGAACGTAACGGTCGACGATTTTATTGACCGCTACGCTTTCGTCGGCGCGAGTTCTCGGCGGAACGACCAAGGGCGCCTCCCGTCGGGTGGGTTCGCGGCGGTTACTCGCTGGCAACGGTATCGGATACGCGGGTGAGCCTGGCATGCGCTCAAAGAGGCGCGTTTTTTGATCGATGCCACTGAACAGCTTGTCGAAACGTCCGACGCTCTCCGACGTTCCCAGAAACAAAAAACCGCCGGGCCTCAACGCGTAATGAAGCAGCGGCATCACGGTCTGCTGCAGTTTGTCGTCGAAATAGATCAGCAGGTTGCGACAGGAGACGAGGTCGACCTTGGAAAATGGCGGGTCTTTGATCAAGCTGTGGGCCGAGAAGCGAATCATGCCTCGGATGGCGGAGTTGAAAGTAAACCGATCCTTTTGCGGAATGAGGAACTGTTCCTGAAAGTTCAAAGGAATATCCGCCAGCCCGGCAAGCGGATAAATTCCGTCTCTCGCAATCTGCAACATGCTTTCGTCAATGTCGGTCGCGAAAATCTGGACATTGCAATTTACATTAAGGGCTTTGGCAGCGTCTGCAAAAAGCATTGCGATCGAGTAAGCTTCCTCACCGCTGGAACACCCGGGGACCCAAACTCGTATTTCGTCTTCGCTTCTCTCTGCCTCGCGCAAAAGCGGAACCAGTGCCTTATCGACGAGAACATCAAACGCGGCCTTGTCGCGGAAGAAATTAGTGACGTTGATAAGAAGGTCTCGGAAAAGAGCTTCGCATTCCTGATTATCTTCTTTTATCCGCTGCAGATATGCGGCGGCCTTGTCGATGCCCAAGACATGCATTCGACGTTCGACCCGCCGTATGGCGGTAGACCTTTTGTAATTTGAGAAATCGTGTCCAATAGCCGAACGAAGAACACGGCACAAATCGTCAATGTGATCGGCGATTAAAGATGCTTGGTCAGCATTCGTTCCGGCCGTCCGCCGGAAGAAGAACTGGTTGAGGCAGTCCAAGATTTCGGATGGCGCTCTAATGTAGTCAACTAACCCTGTGCTGACGGCAGACGTGGGCATTCCATCATATTTTGCGGTTTCCGGCTCTTGGACGACGCACAGGCCGCCGTTTTCTTTCACCGCTCGCAGTCCAGTTGTTCCGTCGGCGCCTGTCCCAGACAAAATCACGCATGCGGCTTTTGCATGCTGATCGTTCGCCAAGCTGATGAAGAAATCGTCGATTGGCCGTCGAAGTCCCCGTGGCTGAGTGAACGGCGCCAATTCGAGGCGCCCCTCTCGGATTGAAAGCCCATGGCCCGGAGGGATAATATAGACAAACTCTGCCTCAAGTAGCTCGCCGCCCTCGCACTGGAGCACTTTAAGGCTGGTATGCCGCGCTATTAGCTGCGCCAGCATGCTTTCATGGTGGGGGTCCAAATGTTGAACCACAACAAAGGCCAGTCCAGTTGGGAGAACTGCGGTGGAAAAGAGGTCGCGCAAAGCCTCTAGGCCACCAGCAGACGACCCAATGCCTACTACCGGCACAAACCCACCGCTCGTTGATTTTTCCTTCGTCTCTACGTCCAGCACAGTCTGCCTTTAATGGGTGGGATTGCGATCAAGCTCGGCAAGGGTCACCTTTGCCTGTGCGATGGCGTTTGTGGAGTTTGCGATGGTGGAAAGGGTGCCCTCGAGCATTACGTTGTGCCCTTCTAGTAGGGGCCGTATGCGGGATAGTGCGCCCCCCAACTCTTGATCATATTGATCAAGCAAATGTGGATTTGATCTGCTGATGTCGAATTGCGACGCGAAGATGTAACGGGTCACCCCGCCCGACGTCGTCAGACGGGACATGAACAGCAGGTTTACAAATGGTGTCCCATCTTTTCGGAAATTTACGATCGGCGTCCTTACAGAGGCCTCGTCGCCTGTGAGGAATTGCCGAAGCTTCGCCTTAGCCTCATGGTTGCTTGCCTGTCGACCGTCTGGACTGGTCTGAAGAAGACGACAGTTTTTGCCAACCACATCCTCAGCCCCATAGCCGGTCAGTTCAGAAAAGCGCTCGTTCACCATCAGCAGATGGTGATCCCCCGCGACCTCAGCGAGGACGAGTGCGATCGACGAATTCTCGAACAAGTTGAGAAGCGGCCCGTCAATTTTAATGTCGGTCAAGTAGGTTATTCCGATACAGTTTTCAGTTCTGGGGACTAGGTAATGCACGACCGAAGTTAATCAAAAGGAATTCGACCTTTCGACCACCTTCCGCAGACTTTAGGGGTATCTAATATGACCGGAGCAAGTAAATGCTCGGACCGTAGATCCGCTTGACCAATAGGCGATCCTTGCATTCGCAGGGTCGATACAAGCACCCATCACTGCCATCGGTCACCTCGAACGGATGTACGCTGGGGTACAGAGGCAAAAAGAAGCCGCGGCTCTGTTAGGTGCCGCTTCCCGCCTAGCGTGTTTCCCATCGTCATTTCACAGGAGGACACCATGGCTACAACAAAAACCAACACGAAGATGCTCGGTGATCTCTTCCTTGATACGCTCAAGGATATCTACTTCGCTGAGGAGCAAATCCTCAAGGCACTGCCTAAGATGGACCGTGCAGCAAAGTCTGAATTAGGCAAGGCAGGTTTCCTTCAGCATCGCGATGAGACGCAAGGTCAGATCGAGCGCCTGGAGCAGGTTTTCGAACTCCTTGGCAAGCCCGCCCAAGGCAAAACCTGCGAAGCGATCCAGGGCATCATCTCCGAAGGCGAGCAAATCATGGAAGAGTTCAAGGGCTCCCCTGCCCTTGACGCTGGACTGATTTCCTCGGCTCCGGCGGTCGAGCGCTCCGAGATCGCCTCTTACGGCACCCTGATTGCCTGGGCGACCCAGCTTGGCCTGAAGGATGCAATCCCGCTACTCCAGGCAACCTCGATGAAGAGGAAGCGACGGATCGGAAGCTGACGCAGATCGCGAAGACGGCAGCGAACGCTAAAGACGCAAAAGCAGCTAACGCTTGATCAGGGCTGCCTCGAACGGGGCAGCCTTATCGTATGTCGGCCAATAGCCGTCGTCCATGATGTTCATTGGGATCGGCGAGAGTTTCGACAACGCTTCCATCGCGAACTCCACCTGCAGCATAAATACGCGTAGTGAATTAGGCATAGCGACGCCGGTCAGTTTTTCGCGTGCTAGAGAACGGTCCACGCCCGCCTCCCGCAGGCGCCTTTGCCCTTCGGCCTCGATCTGCGAGCGACCATTTTGAGCGATAGTTTTGGATTGACTTAACCCGCCTTCAATTACCCTGAACATTTCCGTGCCCTGATTGAGTTTCGGCTATCTCAAGGGCAATGTTGATTCCCGGCAAGGCGTCCGGCCTTGAGCAGTGGTAACTTTCAGGCTTCGTGACAAATTCGCGACAACATCTTCTTTGATAGCAGAAGTCCGAGTTTTGCGGACGGAGAAATCCAAGCGCAGCCCCAGTCCGGAGGATATGTATGCACTACGCTGTGGTCGACATTGGATCGCCGAAGCAAGGCAGCTTGGGCTGGTGGATTACGGGTCCATTCATCGAAGACGGCGGCACCGGCCCTGAAGATCTGATAGTCGGTCTAACCGAAGCAATATTCGCTGGACCGGTCGTCCTTGGGTTCGAAGCTCCAATGTATGTGCCTACCAAACGCGATATCGTAGCAACTCTCCAACAGCGCCCCGGCGAAGCAGGTCGGCCATGGAGCGCTGGAGCGGGAGCTAGCGTCACGGCTATGGCCTTGGCCTTGGTGCCCGCGATTTTGGACAGGGTTGCCGCCAACGTCCCAAGCCTTAAGGCTTGGCAAGATTGGACCCGAATACCCGTCGAGCCCGGCCACATCCTTGTCTTTGAAGCTTTCGTCACGACTGGTGTATCAGACGGGCACGCCGAAGACGCGAGACTTGCCGCTTACGCCGCTCGTGAACTCCTTGGCGGTGGCGATGTGACAAGTGCTCTCGGCCAGGAGTCCTGCATGAGCATGCTCGGTGCTGCACTCCTACATGCCGGTCTCTCCGATGACCTTGAAGAGCTTCGTCGGCAATGCCTTGTGGTAAAACTTTCCAAGACCAGACCTCAGACCGCTATCTAGCGACGCCCCTACCTGTGCTCTTCGACTAGTGCCCACTCTAACTGCAATCAATTGTTGACAAAAAGCAGGATAAGGAACAAAAAAGGAACATGTAACTTGAAGGAGTGCCCATGAACGATGTTGACCGACCATCACTGCAGCGTGCTCCAGTCCTTCTGCTCGGAAATGCGATTGCGGTGACTGGGCAGGATTTGGCTTCGGCAAAGGCGATCAGCAGGAGTGGTGGTGCTGGAAGCACTACCTCTACAAGACGTCTGCTCGCTTGGAGGCGGCAGAAATCGCTGAGGCGGTTTCGCGCAGATTAGCCTAAGGTCCACCCAACCTATGTGTCATGAATGATCGATCTGAATATTGGCGCAACGGCGTACGGTGGCTCTCGTTTTACAAGGGCTGCAGCGTCCAAATCCACTGCACGGGTTGCGGAATCAATAAGCGCAGTTCGGTTGAGCGCGTCTTGGCAGCGGTGGGCGACGTATCTGTCAGCAGCTCGGTGTTACTTTGGCCCGCGCCCTCGGGTGCCAACGTGTCGATTTGAGCCGTCATATGGGCTGCCCATTGGAAATACCGTATAGCTCGTTCAAGTCAGACAACGAAAGACCGTCGCCCGTCGACGCTCTCAAGCTGCCGGCAGATATGTACATGCTACCAGATATGGCGCTCTCTGAAGTGCACGACTGGTTCATACTGTACGGTTTTTGCAAGTGCGGCTACTTTCGCGGCGTCGATATCCAAAAGACGCGCAAGAAGTTCAGTGCATCGTCGCGGACCAGCGAACTTGCGCGCTTCCTTCACTGCAAGCGGTGTGGCCGCAAAGGCGACAACCGGTTTACCTTCAAGCAAATGCTTAGGGACTAAGTTATGGTCGTGTCAGACCGCCAGCGCGGAATATTGGCATCCCGGAACGAATCCGCTCCGAAACGATTGAGTCGCACCAAGATAAGTCGTCGACGACAGGATCATTTCATGCGTACTCGATCCAAGCCTCTTCTTCGCGATGAGCAGGTTGCGAAATCTAAAGCCAAGCGGCCGCGCGACCCCGCGCAACCAAACTTGCCGTTCGATAAGATGCCTTCCCGGATCGAGCCAGCGCTCGCTCTTCTGAAACCGAAACCGCCCAGCGGGCCAGACTGGACCTTCGAGGTTAAGTTCGATGGTTACAGGCTTGCGGTACACATCGAGCCAGGTGGTGTCCGCATCCTGACGAGGGGCGGCCATGATTGGACCCATCGTTTCCCAGAGATCGCTAAAGACGCCAAAAAGCTCGGTGTGGGCACGGCAATTCTCGATGGCGAGACGGTCGTCCTCGACAGCGTGGGTCGCTCAGACTTTGGAGCCCTGCAGCGCTCTCTCGGCGGCCGGGGTGGCAAGCGAGTTTCGTCGGAAGCCGTCTTCTTCGCATTCGATCTCCTGTATTTCGACGGCCATCTTCTGACAAACGCCGAGCTGTCCGTGCGACGCCATCTCCTGACCGACTTGCTTGACGGCAATACCGGAGCAATCCAGCTCTCCGAGGAGGTACAAGGAGACGGTGACAAGTTGCTTGAAACTGCCTGTACCCACGGTCTCGAAGGCATTATCGCCAAGCATCGCGACAGTAAATATCGTTCCGGGCGTACGGGCGACTGGCTGAAAATCAAATGCGTTCAGAGCGAAAGCTTCGTTGTAATCGGCTACGAACGGAGCAGCGTCGCCAGAGGTGGTGTAGGCAGTTTAATACTCGCTGCTCGCGACGGCCATGGATGGAAGTCCGTCGGCTCCGTTGGGACCGGCTTCACCGAGCGTGATGCCATCTATCTCAAGCAAGCCCTGGAAAAGTTGGAAACCAAGCGACCGGTGGTTCCGATCAAAGGGAAGAACATAGTGTTTTGCCGACCAACATTGATCGCCGAAATCAACTTTCGCGGCTGGACAGACGACGGTAATCTTCGCCATGCGTCATACAAAGGCTTGCGCGAGGTCCAAGATAACGCGGCGATCTTTCAGATCAAGAGCCGGAATGCATGATGGGCGCGGGCGAGAGTGGCGTTTAAACCGATGACGCCGCCCCCCTCCGGCCATCTGGACAGGTCAAACGGCCATCCGTTGGAGATTGTCCTTGATTACCAATCTGCTGCGACGTTCAATGCCTGACCCTTTGATGCCGCGTCGGCCTTATTCAAGCCTTGCTGAATCCGCTCGTCCGAAAATGGCTTTCCGATCACATCGACTGCGCCATCGAGGCCATGTCCGACGTCGCCCGGAGATCCCGTGACAAAAATCACACTGATCCCATAGCGATCTGTCAGACGACGAGCCAGCGCTGCCCCGCTCATGCCGTCTGCGAGGCCAAGGTCGACTAATGCTGCATCCACGCGCGGCGCGTGAGCGAGTGCCTGCTCCACCGTCGCCACTGGGCCGACTGCTTTGTGCCCCGCCTCTGTGACGATCCGTTCAAGCTCCATCGCAATGAGCGCTTCGTCCTCAACTATCAATACTCGCATTTGATCCTCCTGCGTAAACAACGATTTAGATCGCTTTTGGGGAATTTCGAGGGTGTCACGAGTTCTTGATCTGTTTTTTCGTTTTGATCTTACGGCACCGCTGAGCTTCATAGAATCTGCAGGCCAGCGGTGGACCAGAACCCAACGTACCGGTCACAGGCGCGGAGCAAGTCGGAACGAAGGAGCCAACTATTCGTTGTGAACCAAGTAAGATCGTCATTTGCGACATTCGATAACGAGGAGGCTTCCATGGCACAGCCATCGCGCACGACCTTGGATCCGATACATGCACTCCTGGCGGAGCTGGGAATAGTTGATCCAGTTTCCATTGCGGCCGCAACAGAACGGCACGCGGAGATGATCGAAGCTTATAGGCAGGGCAAGATGACCGCCGCCGCCCTCAAGCACAGCTTGGCGCAGCGTTCAGACACGCAAGGAGGCCGCAGCGAAAGCGAATGCTCAATTGTTGATAACGCTCGCCCGCCACAAAGTTTGTAGGTGACACAGTTCTTCGAGAGGCTAACTTGATGCTGACGAACAGAAAGTCGTCCCGCCGGGCGCTCCGATATGCGGTTGCCCTTTTTATGTGTGCCATCGTAGTGGCGGGTGCGTTGAGCTTTTTTAGAAACAGTGAGCCAAGCAAGGGCCAGCCCGCACCGCATGCACTCCAGCAATCGCCATAACCTCGATGTCATGGGTGGTCAGTACCTTCGGTGGCTCCCGGGCCAGGCTCCGAGGCGGCAGGCTGCCAACTGCTGCCAATGAAGTACGCAATTGACTTCCGTGGGAACCGGCGGGCCTCGACGTCGTTTCGAATACAACAAGCGAGGTCATACTATGAAGAAGCTAGGCGCTGTTATTTCCGTACTGTTGGCGGCTACACCTGCAGCAGCAATCTCCCGCCTAAGCCCGCTGGGGATGACGTGTGATCAGGCACGTGCAGCCGTACATGATCAGGGCGCTGTGATATTTCGCTGGACCTCACCCCGTGGCCTACCACTATATGATCGGTTTGTGCGTAACAGCCGCTATTGCGACGCGAACGAATATGCTGAATGGAAGCGTATCCCGACGCGCAACCAATCATGCCCCGTTCTGTTCTGTGAGAACGTCGATCGGCTGGACGGAAACTTTATCATCCCAGATAATTCGTTGTAATCCGATGCTCGCGGCCGATAATGGCGTCATTTCACATCCGAGATAGGTATTTGCAGGGCTCCGTTTGGATGGCGGCCTCTGAGTGTCAGCGTACGGTGGCTATGTCCGAAACCGTACTCACGGCGACCTCGTCTTCATTGCAACTTCCAATTATGTCGCCGCCTGCTAATAAGACGGCGGTTCTGCCCGAGGACCGTGCCCAAGGAAGGCCGCTGTGACCCCAAACGCAGCGGACTTTCTGGCAGGTCTTCGAAGTTGACGCTGTACCGACATCAAGGGCTATGCACATATGAGGTCGGATCGTGCCCCGTAGCGTGGTGTAAGTCGACGGTAGCAAAGCCGC
>UBQW01000002.1:39143-170412 GCA_900467745.1 Hyphomicrobiales bacterium | reverse complement strand
TGCGGCTTGTTGCGCTCAAACTTACTCTTTGCCATTTGAATGCTTCCTGTGAACGAAATGGATGACCCCGGCGAACCGGTTTAGTGCCGCCGTTTAAGGCTTTCGGCGGAATTGCGCAAGACTTAATTGCGGACGCTATTCCGCGCTGCCGCCGCATATGGGAACGAAGCATTCGATCGGCAATATAGAAGTGCGACGAAGCGCGCGCGTTTTCACCATAAACCGCCACAAGCGATTGATGCTGTGATATTACTTGCCTTGCCGGAGCCACGCCGGCGATCGCTTGGGGAGAGCACGGCATGGAACCTAAGGACATCGCGAAACGATCAGCCGGAAATTTTCTGATCTTTGCCGGCTGCGCATTCATATTGTGGATATTGGCCGCCGCGATCGACTGGATCGCCCAGATCGTGCGCCTCTCGACGCCCGAGCGGCTGCCGGCGCTGGCGGCCTCCATCGTCAGCTCGTCGACGCTGCAGGCGATCGTCGCCATATGGCTGCTGACGGCGGCTGTCGCCATCGCGTTTCCAAGGGTGCTCAGGCCGCTATCAACCACGACGACGCTGATGTTCGATGTCGGCTACGGCATCCTTGGCGCGCTGACAGGATTCGGCATCGCGATCGGGCTCTTCGGCGGCGGCTGGTCGATCCTTCTGCGCGCGCTCATCTATAGCGCCGTCATCGCCGTCGGCTATGTCGCCGTGCGCAAATGGCTGTCGCGGGACGAATTCACGGTGGATGGGCGTACGCGCTGGATGGCGGCCGGCATTATCGCGCTCGCCTCCCCCTTCGTTTTGCTCTGGGGCTGAGATCAGCCTCGTCGATACACGGCAATACGGAAACGCGAACAAGCGCTTGCGCGCTGTGGATAATGTGAAGATTCGATTTGAAAATGGAGCGGGTAGCGGGAATCGAACCCGCGTATTCAGCTTGGAAGGCTGCTGCTCTACCATTGAGCTATACCCGCGGGGTTTGGTCCGATCCGAGGACGAATGGTGGAGAGAGTTGGATTTGAACCAACGTAGGCTGAGCCAACGGATTTACAGTCCGTCCCCTTTAACCACTCGGGCATCTCTCCAGTTTTTCGTCCGGATCGTTAGACCAAGTCTGCTAGACTTTCGAAGCGTTGCCGCCCCTCGGTCTGCGCCGCGTATATGACGGGCCGGATTGCCTATGTCAACACGATGACGATGGAAAATATGCGAAAAATGTCATCGGCGATGGAAAGCCCCTGTGGACAAAGAAATCCTATGCGGAAAGAAATGCCACCGCTATAAAGCGGCATGAGCAAAGACAACAAAACCGGGGGCACGCCCTCCGACGAAAAATCCGCCAAGGATACGCACTACGCTAACCTGCGTCGTGCGCATCGCGACAACAAGCGCGAACGCGGCGAAATTCCAACTCCCGGCTTCCAGAAGCGCAAGCGTGGCGGCGATGACTGGAAGCCGCCGGCGCTGGCGCCAGACCAGGTCCATCTCTATGGCCTGCACACGGTGCGCGCCGCGCTCGAGAATAAAGAGCGCAAGAAGATCAAGCTGTCGGTGACCCCGAACGCGCTGGCCCGCCTTGAGATCGATGTCGAGAAACTCGGCATACCGTACGAGATGGTTTCGCCGCAGGATCTCGACAAGGTGCTTGGCCCAGACGCCATCCACCAGGGCGTGATGCTGGAAACGCGTCCCCTGCCCGTGCGCCGTCTTGAAGCGCTGAAGGACAGCCCGCTGATCCTGGTGCTCGATCAGGTGACCGATCCGCACAATGTCGGCGCCATCATGCGTTCGGCCGTCGCCTTCAATGCCGGCGCACTGATCACGACGCAGCGCCACAGCCCGACCGAATCGGGCGTGCTTGCCAAATCCGCTTCCGGCGCGCTGGAGCTGATCCCTTATATCCAGATCACCAACCTCGCCGATGCGCTTGGCGAACTGCACAAGCTCGGCTTCGTAACCATCGGCCTTGATTCGGAAGGCCCGGCTCCGCTCGAGGGCACTTTCTCCGGCGATAAGGTCGCGCTGGTGCTTGGCGCCGAGGGCAAGGGATTGCGCCAGAAGACGCGCGAGACGGTGAATGCGCTGGCGCGGCTCGATATGCCCGGCGAGATCAAGTCGCTCAACGTGTCCAACGCAGCCGCGATCGCGCTCTACGCGGCGCGCATTCATCTGAAGGGCTGACAGGCTCACGGACAAGCCATCATGCCGAAAGATGCCGCTGCTGATGCTCGACCGCCTCGGTTTTGACGTCAGCAGCGGTTATCATCCGGCAATGCTCCGACCAACAAGGAGAAGCATCCGACATGGCAGTTCGTCCCCTCATCATCGGCATTCTCTTCATCGGCATCCTCGTCGCCATCATTCTCAGCATCGGCTGGATCGACAAGACCCAACCCGTGCATCAGCCCGATCCACTTGCTCCCACAGCTCCAGGCACCAATCCCACGACGACAGCACCGCCGCCTGCGCAATAGCCGCGACGCCCGCTCCGGAACCCAATTGCCTTATTTGCGTTTCTTCCTCGTTCAAAAGGAGAAATCGCGTGCGAATAATGATCGCTGTCATCGCTCTCATGGTTGTTTCGGTTCTCAGCATCGCTGCCATGCCGTCTTCCGGCGATGGCATGGGCGAGAATGGCGGCCACCTGCAATCGACCGTTCGGCAGACCACTCCAAACTAGCCTACGTACGGCCTGTTGAAATCAATGAGCGAAATCAAATCGTGGCCGATTTTCCTTTACAGAGCAGCAAAATCTGCTAATTGGCGGGCGTTGCCCTTGTAGCTCAGTTGGTAGAGCACCTGATTTGTAATCAGGGGGTCGCGGGTTCGAACCCTGCCGGGGGCACCACAATTCTTCGAAGGAATCGATTGTTGCCACACCGACGGGCCTCGGTAGACGAGATGCTCGCGTTGCAACATTTGGTTCCTATTGCCCTTGGTTTCCCAGGGTCCCCCTGCATTCACGGCTGATCCGTGCAACATGCCAAGAGGTTATTGAAATGGCTGAACTCACCCCGGCGCAGATCGCGGGACTTAAACTCGCCCGTGACGGCGATCTCTATCCGCAGGCGGCCGGCAAGTGGACGCATGAGAACGCAACCGTGACCTATGCGAAAACGGACCGCTGGAAAGAGCGCCCGCAGAAGATCAAGACGGTCACCGCGAAGACGCTTGTGGATCTCTGCGAGCACGGCTTCCTGGAGCGCCGCAATCTCACCAACGATGGCACCACCGATACCTATGGCATCACCATGGGCGGAAAGATCTGGCTGCTTCAGAACAAGTAAGGCGCTGTCGCCAGCCGACGGGCCACAGACGCAAGTCGACCAAGGCCCGCTCGAAGCCAATCACCAGCAGCTTGATAAATAGGGGCGCCATGAAATTGGCGCCCTTCTGCCTTCACCTCATGTATGCAGAGAGTAGTCCCGGCGAACAGCTGCGACCTTAAAATGCCTTGTCGTGCCAGCCCATTATCATTTAGCTAGGCGGACTTTATCAAAGGGCATTGCATGAGCGTATCCTTTCAAACCCTCTGTTTTCTGGCTTCCCCTACCGCCGAGGCGCTGGCGGCTCGCGACGAACTGATTCGCGTTTACGGGGATGTGCCCGCCAAGGATGCCGATGTGATCGTGGCGCTCGGCGGCGACGGCTTCATGCTGCAGACGCTGCACAGCACGATGAACTCCGGCAGGCTCGTCTATGGGATGAACCGGGGCTCCGTCGGCTTTCTGATGAACGAGTACCGCACCGACGCCTTGCGCGAGCGCATCAACGCCGCCGTCGAGAACACGTTTCGGCCGCTGAGGATGACGACCACGAATGCGGATGGGACGAGCGATACCGCGCTTGCGATCAACGAGGTCTCGCTGTTTCGCCAGTCCTACCAAGCCGCCAAGCTCAGGGTCGAAGTCGATGGAGTCGTTCGGCTTGAGGAACTGATCTGCGACGGGCTGATGGTGGCGACGCCGGCCGGTTCGACGGCCTACAATCTCTCGGCGCACGGTCCGATCCTGCCTCTGGACGCGCCGCTTCTGGCGATGACGCCGGTGAGCGCGTTCCGTCCCCGCCGCTGGCGCGGGGCGCTGCTGCCGAACAAGGTGACGGTGGACATTCATATTCTCGAATCGGAGAAGCGCCCGGTGAACGCGGTTGCCGATAATTCCGAGGTCAAATCGGTGCTGCATGTGCGCATTGCTCAATCCGAACACATGACGGCGCGCATCCTCTCCGACCCCGACCGCTCCTGGTCCGACCGTATTTTATCCGAGCAATTCGAGGATTGAGGCGATGAAGCGTTTCGGACTGACAGCCTGCGCGCTGCTGATCGCCGCGGTTCCCGTAGCCACGCATGCGGCGGATGCCACAGATCCCATATTACCCGCGAGCATCACATTTGCCACGAGCACTGGCTATTGGGCGGACGACGGCAATGCGCCGGCGGTGACCCGTCCGCCGGCCGCTGCCACTGCGAATGCGCCGGCAGCGGCAACGGCCATACCCGCTGCACCAAGCCAACCCCGCCATGGCTATTACAAGCTGTTTGCGGTTCGCCAGGCCGATCGCACCGCCAAGGTCTATCTGCAGCAGATCGCGCAGACCGAGACCGGGCCCGAAATCGTCTCGACGGTCGAGGTCCAGGAGCTGAACGACCTCAATCCCTATGTGACGGATATCCGCCCTGAAAATTCGACCGGCCGGCTGAACGAGCCAGGGCTTTTCGCGATGGTCTATCTGAAGACCGATCCGGACGGCGACGCGAATAGCTGGACCGTCATCATCGATGAGTTCGGCGATATCAGCGTCGAGAAGTCGGGGCATTAAAGTCGGTCGGGCTTCGAAAGACACACTGCCAGAATCAAAAAAGGCCCCGGATGGGGCCTTTTCGATATCATCTTGACCAGATCGATCAGTCGACGTCGTCGACCACGGCATCCGCCTTGCCGCTGATGCGGTGGGCCAGCGCTGCTTCCATGAACTCGTCGAGCTCGCCATCCAGCACGTCGTCGGGCGCGGTGCTGGTAACGCCAGTGCGCAGGTCCTTGACCATCTGGTAGGGCTGCAGGACGTAGGAGCGAATCTGGTGGCCCCAGCCGATATCGGACTTGGAGGCCGCTTCGGCGTTGGCCGCGTCTTCGCGCTTCTTCAGTTCCGCTTCGTAGAGACGTGCGCGCAGCATGTCCCAGGCCTTGGCGCGGTTCTTGTGCTGCGAACGTTCCTGCTGGCACTGCACCACGATGCCCGAGGGCATGTGGGTGATGCGGACAGCTGAGTCGGTCGTGTTGACGTGCTGACCACCGGCGCCCGAGGAGCGATAGGTGTCGATACGGCAATCGCTTTCGTTGATATCGATCTGGATCGAGTCGTCGACGACGGGGTAGACCCAGATGGACGAGAACGAGGTGTGACGGCGCGCGTTGCTGTCATAGGGCGAGATGCGGACCAGGCGGTGAACGCCCGATTCGGTCTTCAACCAGCCATAGGCGTTGTGGCCCTTGACGAGCAGCGTCGCGGACTTGATGCCGGCTTCTTCGCCGTCGTGCACTTCGAGCAGTTCAACCTTGAACTTCGAGCGTTCGGCCCAGCGGGTATACATGCGCAAAAGCATGTTCGCCCAGTCCTGGCTTTCCGTGCCGCCGGCGCCGGAGTGCACTTCGAGATAGGTGTCGTTGCTGTCGGCTTCGCCAGACAACATCGCTTCAACCTGCTGGCGCGCGGCTTCGGCCTTGAGTGCCTTCAGCGCGTCTTCGGCTTCCTTGACGATGGCCTCGTCGCCCTCGTCCTCGCCCATCTCGATGAGCTCGATGTTGTCTTTGATCTGCTGTTCGAAGCGGCGCACGCCGCTGATGCCGTCATCGAGCTGCTGGCGCTCGCGCATCAGCTTCTGTGCTTCGGTGGCATCGTTCCAGAGGTTCGGGTCCTCTGCCTTATTGTTCAACCAGTCCAGTCGTCTTATCGCCTGGTCCCAGTCAAAGATGCCTCCTCAGCAGGGTGATAGCCTGCTTGGTTTCATCGACTACGTTCTGGATTTCCGCTCGCATTGTCCCGCTTCTTTTGCGTTGTCTTCAAAAGTCGTCCGTCAAATAGTTGTGGCGGCCACGGATGTAAAGAGCCGCGACCGCCACGCTATCAGTCGAAAATGTCAGTAGAGACCGCCGGCGCCGGATTGAACCGCCTGGTTGGCCTGCGGCGAGGTCTTCAGGATTTCCTCCGGTGCCATGGTGTTGTCCATGCCGATGACGGAGTAGCTGTCGGCCGGGCCGGTGCCGGGCTTGAAGGCCTCGATGATGGTGTTCGGATCGCCCTGCGTCGCGGCCATGCCGGTCTTGCGATCGATCGGGATGAGGTTCATGCCGGCAGGGATGACGAACTTCGATACCGGCGTGTCCTTGACCGCCGCCTGCATGAACTCGTTGAAGACGGGCGCGGACAGCGAGCTGCCGGTGCCGCCACGGCCAAGCGTCGATGGCGAATCGAAACCGATATAGAGACCGGCGACGAGATCCGGCGTGAAGCCGACGAACCAGGCGTCCTTTTCATCGTTGGTCGTGCCGGTCTTGCCGGCGACGTCGCGTTCGCCGAGCTGAACCTTGCCGGCGGCGGTGCCGCGCTGGATAACGCCCTGCATCATCGAGGTGATCTGGTAGGAGGTCATCGGGTCGAGAACGGTTTCGCGGTTGTCCACCACGTTCGGTTCTTCCTGGTTCTGCCAGTCGCTGGCGTTGCAGGCCTCGCAGACACGCTCCTCATGCTTGAAGATGGTCTTGCCGTAGCGGTCCTGGATGCGGTCGATAAGCGTCGGCTTGATCTGCTTGCCGCCGTTGGCGATGACCGAATAAGCCGAGACCATACGCAGCACGGTGGTTTCGCCGGAGCCGAGCGACATGGCCAGTACAGGCATCATCTTGTCGTAGATGCCGAAGCGGTTGGCATATTCGGCAACGACGTTCATGCCGAGGTCGTTGGCGAGGCGCACCGTCATGCGGTTGCGCGAGTGCTCGATGGCGAAGCGCAGCGTGTTGGCGCCACCGCCCTCGCCTTCGTAGTTGTCAGGCGCCCAGACCTGGCCGTTGCCGACCTGGATTTCGAGCGGATCATCGCTGACGACGGAGGCCGGCGTGTAGCCGTTGTCCATGGCGGCTGCGTAGACGAAAGGCTTGAAGGACGAACCAGGCTGGCGCATCGCCTGCGTCGCGCGGTTGAATTCCGACTGCGCATAGGAGAAGCCGCCGACCATGGCCAGCACGCGGCCGGTCTTCGGGTCCATGGCGACCAGACCACCGCCGACCTTGGGCGGCTGGCGCAAACGGTAGGATGTTGAGCTGTCGCCACCGAGGCGCTCGACGAAGACGACGTCGCCCGGCTGCAGAACGCCCTGCGGCGACTTGGAGGTCTTGCCGCCGGTGGCCGAACGGAAGGCCCACTGCATGTTCTTGGCTTCAATGGTGCCGCGCTGACGGTCGGCGCCGATCTTGCCCGCGCCATCCTTTTGCGGCTGCAGGCCGATGTCGACGCTGTCGCTTGCGACAGCGAGCACGACGGCGAGGTCCCATTCCGGAACGTCGGAGAGAGCCGGGATATCGGCAAGCGCCTTGCCCCAATCCGACGTCGTGTCGATCTGCTTGATCGGGCCGTGGAAACCACGGCGTTCGTCATAGTTGATCAGGCCGTCCTGCAGCGCCTTGCGCGCGAAGACCTGCAATTGCGGGTCGAAGGAGGTGCGAACCGAGAGGCCACCCTCGTAGAGCATCTTCTCGCCGTACTGGTCGATCAGCTGACGGCGGACGGCTTCGGCGAAGTATCCCGATGCGAAGAGCGACGGACCGCTGGTGCGGCCAGTAACGCCAAGCGGCTGCTTCTTGGCTTCAGCGCCATCCGACTGGCTGACATAGCCATTCTCGACCATGCGGTCGATGACCCAGTTGCGGCGGGTAACCGCAGCCTCAGGATGGCGGAACGGGTGGTAGTTCGCCGGGCCCTTCGGCAGCGAGGCCAGATAGGCGGCATCGGCGATGGTCAGTTCGTTGACCGACTTGTTGAAATAGGTGAGTGCGGCGCTGGCGATACCGTAGGAGTTCAGGCCGAAGAAGATCTCGTTGAGATAGAGCTCGAGGATCTTGTCCTTGCTGTAGGCCTGCTCGATGCGGAAGGAGAGAATGGCTTCCTTGGCCTTACGCTCCATGGTCTGTTCGCTCGACAGCAGGAAGTTCTTGGCGACCTGCTGCGTGATCGTGGAGCCACCCTGCGTCGGGCCGCCGGTCAGATAAGCGACCACGGCGCGGCCGAAGCCGGTGACGTCGATGCCAGGGTGCTGGTAGAAATTCTTGTCTTCGGCGGAGAGAAACGCGGCCTTGACGCGATCGGGCACGGCCTGGATCGGCAGGAACAGGCGACGCTCCTTGGCGTACTCGGCCATCAGCGCGCCGTTGCCGGCATGAACCCGCGTCGTCACCGGCGGCTCGTAGCTGCTCAGCACCGCGTAATCAGGAAGGTCCTTCGTCACCGTTGCCAAATAAACGGCAACGGCCGCCGCTACGCCCAGGAACAGGACGCAAGCCGCTCCGAAGAAATATCCAAGAAGTCTGATCATATCTAAGCTACCGGTATCTCAATTGTCGATCGGCGCGCGCATAATAATCGCATGAACCGCGGCACTTTGCACGCTGCGCGAATTACTCCATGCCGGATGCGGCCACAAGCCAATTCCGTTTTGCACACGGAAACATAGCCGTGAGTAATGGCCTGAATGTGAGGAAAGTAGGGCTTTTGCCTGCAATTCCACACGCATACATGTTTACCCACGCAAGTGTCACATCTGAGCAACGGCCGCCTGTCAGCCGCCATTGGCGACCATCGATGCGTGATAATGCTTCACCGCCTCAGTCAACAGGTCGCCCATCTTGGCGCGCCATGTGTCGTCGAGCAGCAGTTTCTCGTCTTCTTTGTTCGAGAGGAAGCCGAGTTCCAGCAGGATGGAGGGAACATCGGGGGCCTGCAGAACGCGGAAGCCGGCGTGGCGGTGCGGGTTGTTGATCGTGCCGACCTGATCCTTGAAGGAGGCCAGCACGCTTTCGGCCATCGAGATCGAAAAAGCCTGCGTCTCTCGGCGCGTCAAGTCGAGCAGGATGTCGGCCACTTCGGGCGGTTCGGTCGCAGCCGCCTTGCCGGCGATCTGGTCGGACAGGTTTTCGCGGTCGGCGAGATCGGCGGCGAGCTTGTCGGACGCCTTGTCGGAGATGGTGTAGACGGTGGCGCCGCGAATATCCTTCTGGCGCAACGTATCGGCATGCATCGAGACGAAGAGTGCCGCGTGGTTCTGCCGCGCGATCTGGACGCGTTCGGACAGCGACAGGAACGAATCATCCTTGCGGGTCAGGAAAGCCTTGATGCCGGGCTCGCGGTTCAGCCGATCCGCGAGCGTCTTGGCGAATGCCAGCGTGACATCCTTTTCCTGGGTCTTCGTGTCGACGCCGATCGCGCCGGTATCGATGCCGCCGTGGCCGGCGTCGACGGCGACGATGAAGTCGCCGGGTGCAGCCTTTTCGGGCGCTGGTATGGCGCTGGTCGTTTGCCCGGCCTCAGGCTCGTTCCAGGATTGGGCCTTCACCAGTTCGGCGAAAGTCGCCTTGTCGGTCATCTCGGCTTCGAGAACGAGCCGCTGGCCCTTGCCGTTTTCATCGGCCTGAACCTTCGCCATGCCGATGCGAACCGGCTTTGTCGCCGTCAACACGATACGGGCGCTGTCGCCGTCCATCGTGCCGTAGCGGATATCCTTGAAAAGCCCCCTCGCCTCCAGATCCTTGGCTGGGAAACCGAAAGCGGTTGCCGGAAGATCGACGACGACCCGTTCCGGATTGGCGATGTAGTGGATGGAAAAGCTGGGGGGACGATCGAAATCGATCACGATGCGGGTCCTGGCGTCGTCGCCGACGATACGCGCGCCATAGGCCAGCAGGCGCTCTTCGCCGGCCGCGGTCGCCACCGAATGACCGACCAACGGAACGGCCACGGCCATCACCGCGGCAACCAGCCAAGCCCTGAAGTTTTTCGTCCGCAAGCCGGATTTTACCGTTGCGCGCCGCGTCTCGCTATACAACCGACTGTCATGCCCCAATTGTCATCAATGCCGGATCCCGCGATACACGCGATTGCGACCGAGAACAATTGTCACTGTCGCCGCGCCGGAATCACCTCGTCCACCGCTATTTTTTATGATGCTGCAAATCCATCAATATTATGGCACATTTGGCTTTTCCCTTGCTATTGTGACGGAGAAAACATACAAGCAATTTTAGGGTAGAAGCACTGACGGGATAGAGTCGCCGACAAGGCAGCCAACCGCAAAGGACCTGGCGCCACAACCGGCAATCGTCCGCCGTCTTACATGCTTCCACTCGACAATGGATCCTGATTTTTCCGGAGTATGCGGAAACTTCATCGGTGGATTGCCACCAACCGCTCTTTAAAGAGAGAGCGAACTCATCGGGCCTGAATAAGGTCTTTGTTTTGTCGATCTCGCTTGGTCTTTTATGGTGTCGCAGCAGGTTTTATCTAAAGTCTACAGACCCCGGGAAAAGAGTTTCCCCGCTGCTGTCTGGCTGCTGCCTTCCACACCGAACCAATCGCGACTTTCACTATCCGGCGCTGCTATGACGGTCCGCACTCCCCTTGTCTTATCGACTGCGGAGACTGCCGACGATCGACCGCGCCGAGGAGCTCAGCTTACATGGCAGACAAAATGCTTATCGACGCGTCTCACGAGGAAGAGACGCGCGTCGTTGTCGTTCGCGGAAACCGCATAGAAGAATTTGACTTCGAGTCGGAACACAAGAAGCAAATTCGCGGCAACATCTACCTCGCAAAGGTAACGAGGGTCGAGCCTTCGCTGCAGGCTGCTTTCGTCGATTACGGCGGCAACCGGCACGGCTTCCTGGCCTTCGCCGAAATCCATCCCGATTATTACCAGATCCCGCTTGCCGACCGTCAGGCCCTGTTGCGCGCCGAAGCCGAAGAGCATCGCCGCGACGACGATGTCGAGCATGTTGATACGGCACGGATCGACCCCGCGACCCAGGACCAACCCGATGTCGGCATCGTTGCCAAGGACGAACCTGATGCGCCTGTCGAAGCCGCTGTAGAGGTCGTAGAGACCGTCGAAGCTGCAGAGGTTGTCGAAGCCGTCGAGGAAGCGCCTGTAAAGAAGGCAGCCAAGCCCCGCCGGAGCCGTAAAAAGGTCGTTCCCGCCGCTGACGAAGCGACGGTTGAAGCTGAAGCCGCGGCATCGTCCGACGACGAAGGTTCCACCGGCGGCGAGATGGCCGCCATGGTCGAGACCGACACGATTTCCGAAGACGTCGATGCGCGCCGCCGCGGTGACGACGAGGACGACGACGATCATGATCACGAAGAAGAAGTGATCGAGAACGTCGGCGCCGAAGACGCCATGGAAGAGGTTCCCGATCGCGTGCAGCGCAAGCCGCGCAAGCAGTACCGCATCCAGGAAGTCATCAAGCGCCGCCAGATCCTGCTCGTCCAGGTCGCCAAGGAAGAACGTGGCAACAAGGGCGCAGCCCTGACCACCTATCTGTCGCTTGCCGGCCGTTATTCGGTTCTGATGCCGAACACCGCACGTGGCGGTGGCATCTCCCGCAAGATCACCAGCCCTCAGGACCGCAAGCGCCTGAAGGAAATCGCCAAGATGCTCGAAGTGCCGCAGGGCATGGGCGTCATCCTGCGCACCGCCGGCGCCAACCGCACCAAGGTCGAGGTCAAGCGCGACTTCGAATACCTGATGCGTCTTTGGGAAAACGTCCGTACGCTGACGCTCGCATCGACCGCACCTTGCCTCGTCTACGAGGAAGGCTCGCTCATCAAGCGTTCGATCCGCGACCTCTACAACAAGGATATCGGCGAGATCATCGTCTCCGGCGAAGAAGGCTATCGTGAAGCGAAAGACTTCATGAAGATGCTGATGCCGAGCCACGCCAAGGTGGTCCAGCCTTACCGCGACATTCACCCGATCTACTCGCGCTCCGGCATCGAAGCCCAGCTCGACCGTATGCTGCAGCCGCAGGTGACGCTGAAGTCGGGTGGCTACCTGATCATCAACCAGACCGAAGCGCTGGTTTCGATCGACGTCAACTCCGGTCGTTCGACCCGCGAGCACTCGATCGAAGACACGGCACTGCAGACCAACCTCGAGGCCGCCGACGAAGTCGCTCGTCAGCTGCGCCTGCGCGACCTGGCCGGCCTTGTCGTCATCGACTTCATCGACATGGAAGAAAAGCGCAACAACCGCGCTGTCGAGAAGAAGTTGAAGGATTGCCTGAAGAACGATCGCGCCCGCATTCAGGTCGGCCGCATCTCGCACTTCGGCCTGCTCGAAATGTCGCGCCAGCGTATTCGCGCATCGGTTCTCGAATCGACGACGCAGGTCTGCTCGCATTGCGGCGGCACCGGTCACGTTCGCTCGCAGTCTTCCGTTGCCCTGCACGTGCTGCGCGGTATCGAAGAATATCTGCTCAAGAACACGACCCACGACATCACGGTTCGCACGACGCCGGAGATCGCTCTTTATATCCTCAACCACAAGCGTCAGACGATCGTTGACTATGAAGCCCGCTTCGGTGTTTCGATCATCATCGATGCCGATGGCGCGGTTGGCGCGCAGCATTTCGCGATCGATCGCGGCGAAGCCGTCGAGAACCCGGTCAAGATCGAAACCCTCTTCAACTTCGCGGCCATCCCTGAAGACGACGACGATGACGTCGTTATCGAGATCGACGAAGAAGAAGACGAAGAGCTGGAAGAAAAGCAGGCGTCGGAACGTCCGGCTGCCGCTGCCCGTGCAGAGGGCGAAGGTGACGGACGCAAGCGCAAGCGCCGCCGTCGTCGTCGCGGCCGTAACGGCAATGGCGAGCAGCAGGCATCCGACGAGAACGGCGCCGAACAGGCTGGTGACGAGGATGGTGGTGACGAGGGCGGCGACGACGCCGAAACCACGTCCGCTGCCGGCTCCGAAGAACGCGCCGAAGGCGATGACGCACAGCGTCGCAAGCGCCGCCGTCGCGGCAAGCGCGGCGGTCGCCGCAACCGCGAGGAAGGTGCCGAAGGCGCTGAGGGCGACGATGTTGCCGAAGTTGATGGCGATGTTGCCGCAAGCGCGGAAGCCGGCGAGACCGCGGACGAAGCCGCAGTCGCAACCGAAGAAAGCGCACCGGTAGACGTTGTCGTGGAAGCTGCCGCAGCAGAAGCTGTCGAAGCCTCCTCTGCCATGGCAGCCGTCGAAGCCGGCGCCACGGTAACGGAAGACGTGAAGCCGAAGCGCGCTCGCCGCAGCCGCAAGGCCTCGCCGGTCGAAGAGCCTGTCGTGGAAGCAGAAGTGGCACCTGCCGCTGAAGCAGCTCCGGTTGCCGAGGCAGCGCCTGCCGCCGAGCCGGAAGTCGCTGAAGCATCTGCCGATCTGGCAGCGCCCACTGAAGAAGAAGCAAAGCCCGTTCGCGCCAATCGCGGCGCAAACGTTGCCTCCTCCGAACCGACCGTCAAGTCTTCCACCACGGAAGCGGCTGATGGCGACGGCAAGCCGAAGAAGGCCGGCTGGTGGCAGCGCCGCGGTTTTTTCTGAGACTGATTTTCGGACGTAAATGATTGAAATCCGGCTGCGGCGACGCAACCGGATTTTTTCGTTCAGGGGTTATGTGGTGTTGAATTCGGGATGCATCAGATAGCTCCGACGGCGGGGTTTGGATGTCGGTCTCGCGCGACCGTCAACAGGGTGCGTTATATCCAGCCTCCAGATGCTTGAACGCTTTCACACGCGACGGAGTCTCATCCCTGCCCTGCCATCAACCATCGCTCACGCTAAGCTCGGCTATGCGCACTGGCGCTTTCGGGCGGTCATGAGCGGAAAACTGGCTCCAGCCAGAAGCTGCGCCGGTTTGACCATCGGCAGACAAGCAAACAGCGAGATTGGCTTTCGGCCAGATCTCGCTGAGGCAAACTTGATGATTGCTGTAAGGCGCGTCAGCCGCGCAAGGCTGGCCACGGCCCACGCATTCGCGCCGCAGGTCGTGGCCCCAAATCAATCGCGCTCGGAGATCACCGTCGCGTGTGGGTATTCGCCGTAGAAACCGCGCCAGTTGGCGATCGCGAAGCCGAAGACGACGAGTGCGCCGCCCTGGTGAAGCAGACCCCAGTCGAGTGGAACTTCGAGCAGGAGGGTGGCGATGCCGATCGAGGCCTGGATGGTGACGAGGCCGAACAAGACGATGGCGCGGCGCGCGTGGGTCGTAGCTGGTGCAGCGCGCAGCAGCATGATCATGTTGATCAGCGTCACGGCAAACAGTGTGTAGGCGCCGACGCGGTGGATGAATTGCACCGTCTTCGGGTTTTCGAAGAAGTTGATCCATGCGGGCTGCTGGATCAGCAGATCGGAGGGCACGATCGCGCCGTCCATCAGCGGCCATGTGTTGTAGGTGAAGCCCGCATCGAGACCGGCGACCAGAGCGCCGAGATAGATCTGGAACAAGGTCAGCGCGACAATCACGCCGGCCCATATATGGGCGCGTCTTGTTGGAGCCGTGTCCTCGGAGTGCGGCGAGAGCGCGCGCATGATCCACATGCAGGATGCAAAGATCAGACAGGCGGTGATCAGGTGTGTCGCCAGGCGGTACTGGCTGACATCGGTGCGCGCGGTCAGTCCCGACGAGACCATCCACCAGCCGATGGCGCCCTGGAAGCCGCCCAGCGCCAGAATGCCGACGAGCGGCCAGCGCAGACGCCGCTCGATCCTGCCGGTTGCCCAGAAGTAGAGGAGCGGCAGCGCGAAGATCACGCCGATGCCGCGGGCGATCAGGCGGTGGGCCCATTCCCACCAGAAGATGCCCTTGAACTCATCGACGGTCATGTCGCTGTTGATCTGCTGGAATTCCGGAATGCGCTGGTAGAGCTTGAATTCCTCTTCCCATTCCGTGGCGTTCAGCGGTGGGATAACGCCGTGGATCGGCTTCCACTCGGTGATCGACAGGCCGGAATTGGTCAGTCGCGTCGCGCCGCCCACAATCACCAGACAGAACAGCGCGAGAAGGACGATGCCAAGCCAAATTCGTATGGCTTTGCGATTGCTATCCTGCTTGCGCACCTGGCGCAGAATTTCCTGTTCAGTCGTAAGATCGGCGACGGCCATGGACGGACTCCTTCGTTCCGACAGTTGATTTGCCTTAGCCACTGATGCAAAACAAGTCCGAACATTTGCGGCATGCCGTCGCGGTGGCCTGCACATCCCATACCGGAATTCACCAGATGCCCGTCCGCCTTCGCAAGTTCATCGGCACCATCCTCATCGTCGTCCTCGTTCTGGTCTATGCGCTGGTTGCCAATACGATCGCGGTTGCGACGCTCGGAAATGCGCCATGGTGGGGCCACCTGCTCTATTTCTCGCTGACGGGACTGCTCTGGGTGTTGCCGGCGATGGTCATCATCAAGTGGATGGCCGGGCCGAAGCAGCAATAGGCATTAATCGCGGACTAACCGTGATTGACGGAAAAGCCGTCGGTTCGGCGCGCGTAAAGGAAATGGATGCGCTGCCGCGCTATTTTCCCGGGCAGTATCTTTTCCCGGAGAACGCCCGTGCAGACGCAAAAGCTTCCATTGGAATCCGCGCCGCGTGACATCGCCGCAGACGCCGATGCCGGATTGGCGAAGCTCAGGGAGATCAATGCGCGGCTCTCCTTCGATGCGATCGAGATCGATCTCGTCGATTCTTTGCAATCTATTGAACAGGAATGGCGCGCGCTTGAGCATGACAATCTGAACTCCCTGCACCAGGGTTATGACTGGTGTGCCTCCTGGATGAAGGCCTACGGCAATCCGGTCGCCATCATCCGTGGCCGCTCCGGAACGCGAACTGTCTTCATTCTCCCCGTCGAGATTGTCCGTTCGCGCGGCGTCCGTGTCGCGAAGTTCATCGGCGCCGACCACAGCAACATCAATACAGGGCTGTTTGCGGCCGATTTCGCGGATGCTTTCGAGACGCTCGATGCGCATGGCCTTGCAGCGCGCATCTCCGGCGCACTCAAGGGAAAAGCCGATCTGCTGCTCTTGCAAAACATTCCCCTGACATGGCGCGGCCGTCGCAATCCGCTGGCGCTGCTGCCGATGGTGCAGAATCAGAACCACGCCTACCAGCTCCAGCTGTTCGACACGATGGAAGCGACGCTGAAGCAATTGAACGCCAAGAGCCGACGGAAGAAGTTCCGGGTGCAGTCGAAGCGGCTGGAGGAGCTGGGTGGCTTCGATTATGTCCATGGCACGGATGCCAAGAGCCAGCACGCGCTTCTCGACCAGTTCTTCCGGCTTAAAAGCGAACGCTTCAAGGCGATGGGACTGCCCGATGTCTTCGCCGACGCCGAGACGAAGGCCTTTCTGCACGGCGCGATTGATGTCCGTGATGCCGAGAAGGAACTGTCAGGTCTCGAAATGCATGCGATCCAGCTGAAAGGAGAGCATGCCGGTCACGTGGCGGCCGTCGCCGGCATCTCGCGCAAGGGTGATCACGTCATCTGCCAGTTCAGCGCGATCGACGAGAGCATCGGCGCCGAGGCCAGCCCGGGCGAGTTTCTGTTCTGGCAGATGATATCCGGCCTGCATGGCAAGGGCGTCGGCATGTTCGATTTCGGCCTGGGCGACCAAGGCTACAAGCGCTCCTGGGCGCCTGTCGAGACGGACCATTATGATGTGGTGCTGCCCCTCACAGCTCGCGGCATGGTCGCCGGCGCGGCGCACCGGCTCGTCACCCGCGCCAAGGCCTACGTCAAATCGCAGCAGCGGCTCTATCGTGCCGCCCAGCGTCTGCGCCGGTTCGCCGGCGTCTGATCAGGCCGCCTGCTGGGCGACCGTCGCATTGCCATCCGTATTGCCGCCGGACATCAGCACGACGCGCTCGTAACCTGCCTCCTCGAAGCTGGTCATTGCCGCCACGAACTCTTCCTCGACGATCTCGGGCATGGAGAGGATGATTTCGACGGTCTTGCTCTGCGTCAACTTGGAGACGCCGGCGACATCCGCAGCGCCGGATTCGACCAGCACCAAGTCATAGGCCGAGGAGAGAGCGTCGAGCAGCAGCGAGAGGCGATCGGCCCCGCGCATGGCGCGACGCATGTCGCTGGTACCCTGCGGAATGAAGTGGGCGTCGGAGAGGTAATCACCATGGATGGTGTCGCCAAAGGCTGCCTCACCGCACAGAAGGTCGGTGACGCCAGGCAGCGAACGGCCCTGCGCCATCAGTTCCGTCGGGTGACCGGAACCGGTCATGTCGACCAGGACGACACGCGAGCCCGCGGACGCAAGCGTGCGCGCCAGGGCGACGGTCGCGGCCGAGCCATTGTCACCGGTCGGTGATATTGCGATCGCCAGCGGCGCGCGGCTGCCGATGAGATAATGCGCGACGGAAGCGATGGAGAACTCGTTCTCCTCCTCAGGCTTTTCCGGCACGAGTTCTTCGGCCACTTCGTCTTGCTGTTCTTCCTGCTCTTCCTGCTGGACGGCGAGCATGCTCTGCGCCGGACCGCGTGCCGGCGGCGCAGCGATGACAACTTCAACCGTTTCCCGTTCGATGCGTTCCTCGACCTCGGCGCTCGACGTCGGTCGTAGCGCGCGGCCGCTGAAAAGCTCGGCCAGCATGATCGCGATCGAGGTCATGATGAAGGTCGCGAGTGCTGCGACGACAACGATCGGGACGACCTTGGGGAAGTAGGGATCGACCGGCTGGACGGCGGTCGAGACGATGCGGGCATCGGCCGGGCTGGAATTCTTGTCGGCGCGCGAGGCGGCCTCGCGGAAGCGCGACAGGTAGGTTTCGAGCAGCTGACGCTGGGCGGCGGCTTCGCGCTCAAGCGCATTCAGGCCAACTTCATCCTCGCCGGCCTGGGCGCTGTTTGCCTTGACCTTGTTGGACTGCTGTTCAAGCTCCTGCTCGCGAAGCGTCGCGACCTTGGCTTCGTTTTCGATACTTGCGAGGATCTTCTGCGTTTCCTGGCGGATCTGCGTCTTGATGTCGGCGAGCTGGGCGCGGAGGCTCTTCAGGCGCGGATGGTTGTTGAGGAGCGACGTCTGGAGGTCCGAGATCTGCGACTGCAGGCCGGACTCCGTTCCCTTCAGCCGCTGGATCGACTGAGACGACATGATGTCCTGCAGCGTATCGGATGCCTCGCCCGACGACAGCGCATTGCGCACGGACTGCGCCCGCGCCTCGGCATTGGCCCTCTCGCCGCGGACACGCGTCAGTTCGGCGGAGATATCGTTCAACTGCTGCGTCTGGAAATTGCCGCCGCCATTGGTTGGCAGCAGGCCGTGGGCGGCGCGGTATTCGGCAACCTTCTTCTCGGCGTCGCTGACCTTGGTGCGGAGGTTCTCGATTTCAGGTTCCAGCCAACGCGTGGCTTCAGAGTTGGAATCGAGCTTGGCGCCGCTCTGCTTCGCGAGATAGGCGGCGGCCATCGCGTTGGGGATCGTTGCGGCAAGCGCCGGATCCTTGGAGGTGAAGGTGATGCCGATAACGCGGGAACCGGGGACCTGATAGACCTGCAGGCGCTCTACGAAGGCATCGATGACGCGCTCTTCCGGCGGGTTCGCAAGCGGGCTCTTTTTCAAATGCAGCGCGATCAGAATGTCGCCGAGCGCGGAGCTGTTGGCGGCTGCGTCAAACTCCGGAAGATCGTAGAGCTTCTGGCTGCTGATGACCTGCTTGATGAGATCGGCCGACTGCAGGAGCTGCACCTGGCTGGAAATATTCAATTCGTCGAGGAGCTGAGTTGCGTTCGCATCCGTTGCCTGCGCGGTGGCGAAGGCCGGGGCGCGCGGTTCGATCAGGATGCGGGTCTCGCTGCGATACTTCGGCGAGATCATCTTGGCGCCGGCAAAAGCCACCCCTGCCCCGAGCAAGGTGATCGCCACGACCTTGAGCCGACGGGCCCAGACGCCGCGAACCAGCTGGGCAAGATCGATATCGACATCCTGATTACCCGTCACGCCGGACATGCTCGTACTCCAAGAACAAAGGTGCCGCGAGGGTAAATGACTATAGTAACTCAAGGGTTAATGCTTGCGGGCGCAGGGTCGACTGCCTGCCGCAACTCAAGAAAGAGCGAATTTGACGGCGGTCTTTACCGGTCATTAACCCTAACGGATCGATAACGGGGCAAGAGTTTCGTTTCCTGTGAGAAGCAGATGCCCGTCGCACAGCCCAAGTTTCTGATGGCTTTGAGCCTCGCCGCCATGACAGCAGTCTTGGGCGGCTGCAACAGCTATCAGCCCGCGCCGCGCGCATTCAACCAGGCAACGATCCAGCCCTATTCGCTGGATAGCGGCGACAGGCTCCGCATTACCGTGTTCGATCAACCGAGCATGACCAATACCTACACGATCGATCAGGCCGGCTACATCGCCTTCCCGCTTGTTGGTCAGGTGCCGGCGCGTGGCCGCACGCTGCAGCAGCTCTCCGGCCAGATCGCGCAGAAGCTCAAGCAGGGCTACCTTCGCGACCCCGACGTCACCATCGATGTCGATCGCTATCGTTCCATCTTCATCATGGGTGAAGTCGGCCAGCCCGGCCAATACGCCTATGTTCCCGGCATGACCGCGCAGAACGCGATCGCCGTTGCCGGCGGCTTCACGCCGCGCGCCAACCAGAGCGCGGTCGACGTGACCAGAAAGATCAATGGCCAGGTGATGACCGGACGCGTCAACATCTCGTCCGCCATCATCGCCGGCGATACCCTCTATGTCCGCGAACGGCTGTTCTGATCATAGATGAGCGAACAGCGGCCCCTTCGCATCATTCACTGCTTCAGGTCCCCGGTCGGCGGCATCTTCCGCCACGTGCGCGATCTGGTGATCGAGCACAGCAAGGCCGGGCATGAAGTGGGCATTCTTTGCGACAGCTCGACCGGTGGAGAGCATGAGGACGCGCTGTTCGACGACATCAGGCCTTATCTGGCGCTGGGGCTGACGCGCGTGCCGATCCGGCGCTCGATCAGCCCTTCGGATATCGGCGTGCTTTGGGACGCCTACAAGAAGATCAAAAGTTTGCGGCCGGATGTGCTGCACGGACACGGCGCCAAAGGCGGCGTGCTCGCGCGGCTAGCCGGCTCAGCCCTGCGGGTGAACAGGTATTGCGTAGCCCGCCTCTACACTGCCCATGGCGGAAGCCTGCATTATTCCCGATCGTCGCTTCTGGGGCAATTCGTGCTCCGCATGGAGCGGCTGCAGGAATATCTCACGGACGCCCTGGTGTTCATCTGCGAGTACGAGCGCGACACCTACACCAAGCGGGTCGGCCGCCCGCGGACGCAGACGCGGCTGATCTACAACGGGATCAGCGAGCGAGACTTCGAGCTCGTCCCGACCCGGTCCGATGCCGTCCACTTCATCTATGTTGGTATGCTGCGGGACCTTAAGGGTCCCGACCTTTTTGTGGACGCGTTTGCAAAGACGGAGCGCCTGATCGGCCGGCCGCTGTCGGCTCTGATGATCGGCGACGGGCCGGATCGGGATCGCTATCGCGAGATGATGGTCGAGCGCGGTCTCGGCAAGCGTATCGGCATGCTGCCTGCAATGCGCGTGCAGCAGGCGTTCGCCATGTCGCAGAACCTCGTCGTACCCTCACGCGCGGAAGCCATGCCCTATATCGTGCTCGAGGGGCTGGGCGCCGGCAAGACTATCATCGCGACCCGCGTCGGCGGCATCCCGGAAGCACTCGGCAAGGACAGCGAGGCGCTGGTCGCCCCTGACAATGCCGACGACCTCGCTCGGGTGATGGCGGACGCCATTCGCGTTCCCGAATGGCACGAGAAAACCATGCCTCCGATCGATCAGGTGCGGTCGGTCTTTTCCGCCACGGTCATGGCCAAGGATGTGTTGAAACTCTATCGCGAACTGCTTGAGCGCCGAGGCGCAAAGACAAGTAAAGCCACTTCGTAAAACGTTTCTTAGGGGCTTTCTGCTATTGCCGACTGGTGAAACAGCGGCGGTAGCCTCATGAACAAGGCAGAGAACAACGATCAATTTGATCTGGAAACCCTGCGCAAGCAAGTTTCCGACGTCAATCGACGCAGCGGCAGCGGCACTGAGAAAACCACCTCGGAGCCGCTCAACGACTACGCGCGTCAGATCGCCGAGCAGTTCAGCGATGGCACACGCACGCCAGCGATCATGATCGGCCAGTTCCGCCTGATCGAATTCCTCTCGCAGTTCGGCATCGGCCTCCTCTCCTTCCTGCTGTGGATGGATACGGAGGAAACGATCTCCATGCGCGCGGTCGCATCCATATGCGTCGGCGCCGCGCTGGTGCTCGCCCTGCAGACGGCCGATTGCTACACGATCCCGGCGCTGCGCGCCCGCACGCGCCCGCTGCCGAAGGTGCTTCTGGCGTGGACGCTCGTCTTTGGCGCCATGGTCGCCATTGTCGCGATCGTCAGTCCTGTCGATGCGGCGCAGCTGCGGTCCTATCTCTCGTGGTTCATCCTTGGCGGCGTCTTCCTGATCGCATCGCGCTTCCTGCTTGCCTACGGCATCCGCAACTGGGCGCGAAACGGCATCATGGAGCGCCGCGCGGTTCTCGTCGGCGGCGGCCAGCCGGCCAAGGATTTCATCCGCCTGCTCGAACAACAGCCCGACAACGACATCCGCATCTGCGGCATATTCGACGACCGTGGAGACAAGCGGTCGCCGGCGATGGTCGCGGGCTACCCGAAACTCGGGACGATCGGCGAGCTCGTCGAGTTCGCGCGCCTGACACGCATCGACATGCTGATCATCGCGCTGCCGCTCAGCGCCGAAGCGCGTATCCTGCAATTGTTGAAGAAGCTATGGGTGCTGCCTGTCGATATCCGGCTCGCCGCGCATTCAAACCGCCTGCGCTTCCGTCCGCGCGCCTATTCGCATGTCGGCTCGGTGCCGATGCTTGATATCTTCAACAAGCCCATTCGCGACTGGGATTCGGTCGCCAAGCGCTGCTTCGACATCTTCTTCGCCGTGCTTGCGCTGCTCGTGCTCTGGCCGATCATGCTGGGAACGGCCATCGCCATCAAGGCGACGTCTCAGGGTCCGGTCTTCTTCATCCAGAAGCGGCATGGCTTCAACAACGAGGTCATAAACGTCTTCAAGTTCCGCTCGATGTTTACAAACATGAGCGACCCGACCGGAAAGGCGGCGGTGACCAAGGGCGACCCGCGCGTCACCCCCGTCGGCCGTTTCATCCGCAAGACGTCGATCGACGAACTGCCGCAGCTGTTCAACGTGCTTCTCGGCAACCTCTCGCTCGTCGGCCCCCGCCCGCATGCCGTGCTTGCGCAGGCCCGCGACCGCGCATTCGGCGATGTCGTCGAGGGCTATTTTGCGCGCCACCGCGTCAAGCCCGGCGTCACCGGCTGGGCGCAGATCAATGGCTGGCGCGGCGAGGTCGACAATGACGACAAGATCAAGTTCCGCACGGCCTACGATCTCTATTACATCGAGAACTGGTCGCTCTGGTTCGACCTGAAGATCCTGTTCCTCACGCCGTTCCGCCTGTTCAACACGGAAAACGCCTATTGAGCGCGATCGAGGCGACATATCCGCGCGTCGCCCATCCACAACGGGCAACACTGCGACTGATCGGCTCGGCGGCCGTGACCGTCGGCGTGTTCCTGTCGGGCTTCGTCATCAGCGAACCCGCCCCGTATGAACTCTGGATGGCCGGACTCGTCGGGCTGTGGTTCATCCTTGGCCTCAGGATCTCGCGCTATACCTTTCCTCTTCTGGCGCTGCTGATCACCTTCAATGTCGGCGGCATGCTGTCGCTGACGCAGATGAAGGACCTCGCCGATGGTCCGATGTATGTGGCGGTCTCGACTTTCCTCGCACTGACGGCCGTCTTTTATGCCGCGATCATCGAGGATAGCCATCGGCGCCTGACGCTCATCTTCAATGCCTGGACATTTGCGGCCGTCATCACGTCGATGCTCGGCATTCTCGGCTACTTCCACGCCTTTCCGGGCTCAGAGGTCTTCACGCTCTACGACCGCGCCAAGGGTGCCTTCCAGGACCCCAACGTGTTCGGACCGTTCCTCGTGCCCCCTTCCCTCTATCTCGTGCACGGCATCCTGACGGGAAATCTGCGGGCCGCGCCGATCAAGGCGGCGGCGCTGCTGATCCTCGCGCTCGGCGTCTTCCTGTCGTTCTCGCGCGCGGCATGGGGCTTGTTCCTGCTGACCATCATCCTCCTGATCTTCGTGATGCTGCTGAAAGAACGCAGCGGCGCCTTCCGGCTGCGCATTCTCGTTCTGTCGCTGGCCGCGATCCTGATGATGGTGGCGTCGCTTGTCATCGCCTTGCAGTTTCCACAGGTCAGCGACCTCTTCTCGACCCGCGCGCAGCTGGTGCAGCAATATGACGGCGAGCACCTCGGGCGCTTCGATCGTCACCGGATCGGCTTCACGATGATGATGGAGCGACCGCTCGGGATCGGGCCGATGGTGTTCGGCACCATCTTCCCCGAGGACGAGCACAATATCTGGCTGAAATCGCTGACGACCTATGGCTGGCTTGGTTTCGTCAGCTATGTCGGCATGCTCTTCTGGACCTTCTATCTCGGCTTCAAGAACCTGCTCAAGAACCGCCCCTGGCAGCCCTATCTGATGATCGCCTGGATCGGTGTGCTCGGCCATGCCGCGATCGGCAACGTCATCGACATCGACCACTGGCGCCATGTCTATCTGTTGTTTGGCGTCGTATGGGGCTGCGCTGCGCTCGAGGCGCGGCATATGCGAGATCCAAACGCTCGCGACCGCCACTGAGCCCTTGCGAACCGCCACCGGCGCGCTAGTCTTTGCTTATGATCACAGCCATGCAGATACGCGCCGCCCGCGCCATGATGGGCATCTCCATAGAGCAACTGGCAACCGCATCCGGCCTGCCCGTCGCAACCCTCGAAACTCTTGAGCGCGACGAGACGCAAGGCGAGCCGCAGGCGCTCTTGGTGGTCAAGCAGGCGCTTGAAACGGGGGGCGTGCTGTTCATTGCCAGCGGCAATCATGACGAGGGCGGTCCGGGCGTTCGACTGAAGGCGCGCACCGGCAGCGACGAGGGTATCCGTCCAGAAAACCTGAACTCTGCAAACGACGACTGAACGCTGGAACCAAAATCGAGGTTTCGCGTTATTCCCGCGCATTATCAAAATGTTGGGGGATGCT
Source organism: Hyphomicrobiales bacterium (assembly GCA_900467745.1). GTDB lineage: Bacteria > Pseudomonadota > Alphaproteobacteria > Rhizobiales > Rhizobiaceae > Rhizobium. The sequence goes on along the minus strand of UBQW01000002.1, from coordinate 146,195 downwards.
TCTTGAGAAACTCGAACGGTCTTTATGTTGTTATCGGCGCTCTGATTGTCGTCGTCGCCGGGCTTGGCGCCTATATCTATCACGAACAGACGAAGCCCAAGGGCGTCGAGATGAGCATCGGCCAGAACGGCGTGTCCATCGAGCAAAAATGACACTTGCAAGCGACTGGCGCGAGCGATCGCGCTCAGTTCTTGATATTGGCGGCGCGCTGGGAATACAGCGCGTCCTCAATGATGACGCCGGCCGCAACCCGCATGAAATGATCCTCTGCAAGTTCCATCAGCAACAGCGCGACATCATGCTCCGGCCAGCCGGCCTGAATAGCATTGTCGATCAACTTCGAAAGTGCCTCTGACATCCATTCACGAATAGATTGACTTCCAGCGACATCAATCATGAACAACCTCATGCGTCTTCCGTATATCCATGCCACAAATCGGCGTGATATTCGAGACGACCAAAGGTTTACCAGCTTATTTATTCTCAGCGTCGGCTTAGTCCAATTTAATACTGCCGATTAGCGTCAAATATTGTTGACAGATATCGAATCAACAATTCGCGCTGCGCCGCGACGCGGCTGCCAAATCCAGTTATTCATCAGAGTTTTGATTGTGATTTCGGCTCCTGGGGGCTGCCGAAAATCTGATTAAATGGTCGGGGCGACAGGACTTGAACCTGCGACCCCTTGACCCCCAGTCAAGTGCGCTACCGGGCTGCGCTACGCCCCGACCTGCCTTTACGGCCTGATCCTGTTAGTCTTTTGGGATTTTCGGCGCAAGCGAAAAATCGACATCACTCAGAAATTCACCAGTTCTTTTCGGCAGACCCCGTGCGACGAAGCTCTCCGCCGCCGCAAAGAGCTTGCCCTGCCGCGATCATCTGACTATTGGGACGTCAGATTGCTCAGGGAGACATAGCATGGAAATCGAGATCCCCTGCCCGAAGTGCAGGAACACCAGAATGAAATTCGAACGCCCGCAGCCGCTGGATAGCGACATGCTGACGTGTTTCACCTGCGGCCACGAGCTCGGAACGCTCGGCTCTGTCAAGGCGAAGATGATGGCTGCGTTCGAGCGGATGCAGAAGCAAGGCCTGCCGCGCAAGCAGTAAGCGCTAGCCGCGCGTAAATCCGATGCGCCCGTCTTCGGCGGTCGCGACGCTGCTGCCGAGATAATCGGCGATCGACATATGCGGGGTTTCAAAAGGCGTGGCGTGGGTCTGGGTCACAACGACCACATCCGCGCCCGCTGCCTCGCCCGCGAGAATGCCGGCGACTGCGTCCTCGAATACGAGGCACCTCGCCGGATCGACGCCGAGACGCTCGGCGCCAAGGCGATAGCCTTCGGGACTTGGCTTTCCGGATGAAACCTCTTCACCCGTTACAATCACTTTCGGCATCGGGATGCCGGCTGCGGCCATTCGGAGCTTGAAAAGCTCTGTCGGCGCTGAGGTGACGATTGCCCAGCGCTCGGGCGGCAGGCTGTTGAGGAATTTCACCGCGCCCGGGATCTCGATGATCCCGTTCACATCTTCCAACTCTTCCCGCAGCAACAATTTTGCTTCGTGCTCGGGATCGACACCCGGCAGCGCCAGATTGCGGATCACGTCGCTGGCACGAACACCGTGAATGGTCTTCAGGAACACCTCGGGCTCGAACCCATGGCGCACCGCCCAGCCGGTCCAGACACGCTCGACCACGGCGATGGAGTTGAGCAGCGTTCCGTCCATGTCGAAGAGGAAGGCGTCATACATTTTTGTGGGAACCGGCACGCGACGCTCTCCTGGCTGGCAATATCAGATGATCTCGGACGGCATGACGCCAGCCTTAGCGGACCTGGTCGAGAAGGCGCTTGCATTCCAGGAGATCATACAGCGCCTCCTGCAACAGCGCGCGGTCTTCCTTGCCGACGCTCGACTTGCCAAGCGACACCTCGGCCGCCTCGTCGTCACCACCGCCGAAGTTGAAGAAGCGGCGGGAAGCGGGCGCCTTGGCGCGTCCGACCAGCTGATCTTCTTCCGACATGCCGACCCTGGGCTCGCCAGCTTCGCCTTCGCTCTGGCCTGTCAGCGCCTGGACGCTTGCGAGATCGCCATGGCCGATGGCGATGACGAACTTGTTGCCGTTGGTCTTCAGGAGCTTCTGCACACCCTTGATGGTGTAGCCGTGATCATAGAGCAGGTGGCGGATGCCCTTGAGCAGGTCCACATCTTCCGGCCGGTAGTAGCGCCTGCCACCACCGCGCTTCATCGGCTTGATCTGCGGGAAGCGGGTCTCCCAGAAGCGCAGCACGTGCTGCGGAAGATCGAGGTCATCCGCTACTTCGCTGATGGTGCGAAAAGCATCCGGGCTCTTATCCAAGGTTCTCACTCCCTACGCGATTTTCAGCACGCGATCTTCAGCGCGTCGCGCTTGCCGTTCGTCGGCAAGGCGAAGGGGCTCGCACGTGATATGTCCGAGCCGCGACTCATCATATTTCAACGGTTTGCTTGCGTTAATTCAAGTCACGTCTCGAATTCGCACAGAAAACGTTGCGGAAAATTCACGGGAAGCGTCGATCAGCCTCGTCGGGCGACGAGATCGGAAAGCGATCAGGCGGCCGGATTGGCCGGCTTGGTCTTGACCTTGCGCAGGGTGTGCGCCTTCAGGATACGGGTCTTCAAGACGTTCGATGCCTTGAAGGTCATCACGCGGCGCGGAGAGATCGGCACTTCTTCGCCGGTCTTCGGGTTGCGGCCGATGCGCTCGTTCTTGTCGCGGACCTGGAAGGTCGCGAAGGAGGAAAGCTTGACCGTCTCACCGCGAACGATGGCGTTGCAGATCTCGTCGATCACAGTCTCCACGAGCTCCGCCGATTCCGTGCGGGACAGACCGACTTTGCGAAAAACGGATTCCGCCAAGTCTGCGCGCGTGACTGTTTTGCCGGTCATCTTTTTCCCTGCCCATCGGTTTTGTTTTGTGAGGACGAGCGAAGAGTATTTGTCTTGCGCCTTACGGTCAAGCCCTTGTTCGTTGTCAGCTTTTTGGGTTTTTAGGCCGTTACCAGCGCAGCAGCACAGCGCCCCAGGTGAAGCCGCCGCCCATCGCCTCGAGCATGACGAGATCGCCCTTCTTGATACGTCCGTCGCCGGCTGCAACCGCTAGCGCGAGCGGGATCGAAGCCGCCGACGTGTTGCCGTGCAAGTCCACCGTGACGACGACCTTTTCAGGCGCGATGTTCAGCTTCTTGGCGGAGCCATCGATGATGCGACGATTTGCCTGATGCGGCACCAGCCAGTCGAGATCGTCCGACGTGGTGCCGGTGCTGTCGAAGGCTGCCTGGATGACGTCGGTGATCATGCCAACCGCATATTTGAAGACTTCGCGGCCTTCCATGCGCAGCTTGCCGACGGTGCCCGTGGTCGACGGTCCACCATCAACGAAGAGCTTTTCCTTGTGCGAACCGTCGGAACGCAGATGCGCGGTGAGGACGCCACGGTCGTCAGTGGTCCCCTCGCCTTCAGCCGCTTCCAGCACGATCGCGCCAGCGCCATCGCCGAAGAGCACGCAGGTCGTGCGGTCGTTCCAGTCGAGGATGCGCGAGAAGGTTTCGGCGCCGATGACGAGCACGCGCTTGGCAAGGCCGCCACGGATATAGGCGTCGGCGGTGGTGACCGCGTAGACGAAGCCGGTACAGACCGCCTGCACGTCGAAGGCAAAGCCGTGGCTCATGCCGAGACGGTTCTGGATGCTGACGGCGGTCGCCGGGAAGGTGTTGTCCGGCGTCGATGTCGCGCAGATGATCATGTCGATGTCATCGGGCGTCATGCCGGCCTTTTCGAGCGCGGCCAGAGCCGCCGCCGCGCCAAGCGAGGACGTCGTCTCATCTTCTCCGGCAAGATAACGCTGACGAATGCCCGTGCGCTGGACAATCCATTCATCGGAGGTGTCCACGACATCTTCCATGTCGCGATTGGTCATAACGCGTTTCGGAAGCGCGGATCCGAAACCGCGAACCACTGAACGGATCATATTCTTCAAATCCCGTCGCTCATGCCGCTTCCGGCCCGATAGGGGGCAGCCGCTTGGCATGATACTTTTGCAAATCGTTTTCTATTTTCTGATTGAGGCCATTCTTGGCCATGTCGTAGCCGACCTCGATCGCGGACGCGATCCCTTCGGCATTGGCGCCGCCGTGGCTCTTGATGACCACGCCGTTGAGGCCGAGAAACACGCCGCCATTGACCTTGCTCGGGTCCATCTTCTCGCGCAGCATGTCGAAAGCGCTCTTGGCGAAGATATAGCCGATCTTGGCAAGCAGGGTGCGCGACATCGCGGCTTTCAGATATTCGCCGATCTGGCGCGCCGTGCCTTCTGCGGCCTTCAGCGCAATGTTGCCGGCAAAGCCTTCGGTGACCACGACATCGACGGTTCCCTTGCCGATGTCATTGCCCTCGACGAAGCCGAAATATTCGAGCGAGTCGATATTGGCCTCGCGCAGCAGGCGTCCGGCTTCCTTGACCTCTTCCTGGCCCTTGATCTCTTCGACGCCGACGTTGAGCAGGCCGATCGTCGGACGATCGATCTCGAACAGCGCGCGCGCCATGGCGCCGCCCATCAGCGCGAAATCCATCAGCTGCTGGCTATCGGCACCGATCGTCGCGCCGACATCGAGCACGATGCTTTCGCCGCGCATGGTCGGCCAGATCGCCGCGATCGCCGGGCGCTCGATATTGGCCATCGTGCGCAGACAGAACTTGGCCATCGCCATCAGCGCGCCGGTATTGCCGGCGGAAACCGCGACATCGGCGTCCTTGGTCTTCACGGCCTCGAGCGAACGCCACATGGAAGAGACATAGCGGCCGCGGCGCAATGCCTGGCTCGGCTTCTCGTCCATCCGCACGGCAAGTTCGCAATCGTGGAGAACGGATTTCTCCTTCAGCTTCGGAAACTGCTCGAGGATAGGCTCGCACTGTTCCTTCAAGCCATACATCACGAACGAAATGTCCGGATGCCGTTCCAGCGCCTTTGCGGCACCGGGGATGACTACCTGGGGACCAAAGTCGCCACCCATGAGGTCGAGAGAAATTCTGATCACGCGTCCCTGATCCTTTTTTTTCGTCCCAGGAGGGCGAAATTTTGGCCAAAATACCGGTTTTACCGTCGCTGACAACTGAATTATGTCAAACCGCGAGCGGCTTTCAGTCCTTTTTCCAGTCTTTCAGAACAGCAAAGGCGGAAGGCTTCTTATCGTTCTCTCCGGTGTCTTCTATGTGACCATCGAAGGCAACGCCCTCTTTACGGGGATACGGATCGATCGCCATGGCGGCGAACTCGGTGGCGACCTCGCCGGCGTCGATCGTATCGCCGACAAAGCTTTCCGGCAGGTCGGGGCCATCGGGGTCCAGCATCATTTCGCCGGTATCGTTGGCCGGGCGACGCGCAAGCTTGGAGTTTTCGGGCACGAAGATCTGCTCGAAGGGCTCATCGATCTTCGACGGCACCGGTTCAAGCGTGACGACACAGCTCTGGACGATGCTCGCCCGCACCCTGCCCTTCACGCGGATGCCGTCCTTCTTCCATCGCGCGATCTGCAGATCGGCACGGAAATCGTCAACCGAGATCACGTTCCAGGTCGCAGCAAGCGCCTGCAATTCGTCCTTGTCGGCTTCCAGATGGACGTCGACCGGGTTGGCCGAGACGTTGCCGACCTTGACCAGATAGGAGAAAGGCGTGTCTTCGTTTGAATTCTTCATCATTGTCTCCTCACGCGACGGCGGGCAGCGTTGCCGAGCCGGTCGCGATCGTATCTTCGGACTGTGCCGACAGGTGTCTTTCAGCGGAAAACATCCAATCGGCAAGCGCACGCATATCGACCGGGTCTGCTTCCTTCGGATGAATGTTGCGGCCAAGCGCCACGGCGAGAGCCTCGGCGTCGCCAGCGTCCATCGCCTTGGAATAGGCTTCCAACCGGCCGTAGAACATGCCGGCGAGTTTCTTCATGCGCTTGGGAACCGTGTTGTCGCCGATGCCAAGTTCGCGGATCGAATAATCGATATCCTGGAAGAATGCATCCACAATTTCCTGCGCGATTTCCTGGCCACTCGTCTCGGATGCACGCGTGCGGCGAAAAAAAAGGATCATGACAGCCGACAGCATTTCGAAGCGACCCATGACCGTATCCGGCACGCCGAGTCTCTCGTAAAGAGCAGGCATGCGGGCGGCCGATGTCAGCGCCTCATATTGTCGGTCGACGATCGCCTGATTGTTGTTTTTCTTGCCGAAGAGCCCGAATATCATTGTTTTTTCCGGAAAGGCCTCGTTCTTGGCGCCAACCTGCGTCCGGCCTTGTTGCATGATTTCGAAAGCTGGTTTACCGAAGCATGCGCGAATTGCAATGGCGAAGGTGGCCACTTTCGGGACAGCGCTTCGACGATGGCCACTCGGCAGATGGCTCACGTCCGACCCCGGAAAGGCCACAATGGTTTTGCATCAGCGTAACATTGCATGGCCGATGGCTGGTATCGATACGTTAAGGGAGTAGATGTCGTTGAAGAAACGGTATTTCAAGTCTGACAAGAAATTCCTCAGCAATGCCGCCATTGCCATCATGATCGCCTCCGCCGGCTTGACCGGCTGCCAAACGGGTACGGTTCTCAACGGCGGTTACGTCGCCGACGAGCAGTCGCTCAACCTAGTTCCCGAGGGTTCGAGCCGCGAGCAGGTTCTGCTGTCGCTGGGCACGCCTTCGACGACCGCCACCTTCGATGGCGAAGTCTTCTATTACATCTCGCAGCGTCGCGAGCGCTCCATGGCGTTCCAGAAGCTGAAGGTCGTGGACCAGAGCGTTCTCGCCATCTACTTCGACAAGGACGGCGTCGTAGTCCGCCGCGCCAACTACACGCTCAAGGACGGCAAGCCGTTCGACACGATCACGCGCGTCACGCCAACGGGCGGCAAGGATCTTACCTTCCTGCAGCAGCTGCTTTCTGGCGGCAGCGCCGCGAACATGGCCAAGGGCCTGTTCGGCGCCGGCGATCGTCCCTCGCCGCAGAACCCGGCCAGCTTGCGCTAAGCGCCAAGTCATTCGCCTACACAAAACCCGCCGGATCGCTCCGGCGGGTTTTTCATTGGTTACAGGTTTAAGATCGATCAGCCCGCCAGGATGGCAAGCAGCAGCAATGCCACGATGTTGGTGATCTTGATCGCCGGATTGACAGCGGGGCCGGCCGTATCCTTGTAGGGATCGCCGACGGTGTCGCCGGTTACGGATGCCTTGTGGGCTTCCGAACCCTTCATATGGCGCGTCCCGTCCTTGTCGACGAAGCCGTCTTCGAAGGACTTCTTGGCGTTGTCCCATGCGCCACCACCCGAGGTCATCGAGATCGCCACGAACAGGCCGTTGATGATGACGCCCAGCAGCGACGCGCCGAGGGCTGCGAAAGCCGAGGCCTTGGAGCCGGAGATCAACAGCACGCCGAAATAGACGACGATGGGCGCCAGGACGGGCAGAAGCGACGGAATGATCATTTCGCGAATGGCCGCCTTGGTCAGAAGATCGACCGCCTTGCCGTAATCCGGCTTCTCGGTGCCCTGCATGATGCCGGGCTTTTCGCGGAACTGCTTGCGCACTTCCTCGACGATCGATCCGGCCGCACGTCCCACCGCCGTCATGGCGATGCCGCCAAAGAGATAAGGGATGAGGCCGCCGAAGAGCAATCCAGCGACGACATAGGGATTGGAGAGATCAAAGGAGATCGCTCCGATATTGGCGAAGTACGGGTACTGATCACCATGCGCGGCGAAATATTGCAGGTCGTTAGAATAGGCCGCGAAGAGCACGAGCGCGCCGAGACCGGCGGAGCCGATCGCGTAGCCCTTGGTGACGGCCTTGGTGGTGTTGCCCACCGCATCGAGCGCATCCGTGGACTTGCGCACTTCCGGCGGCAGATGCGCCATTTCAGCGATGCCACCGGCGTTGTCGGTGACGGGGCCGAAGGCGTCGAGCGCCACGATCATGCCGGCAAGGCCCAGCATGGCGGTGACGGCGATACCGGTACCGAACAGGCCACCGAGCTGGAAGGTTGCCAGAATACCGCCGACGATGACGATCGCCGGAAGTGCCGTCGATTCCAGCGATACGGCGAGCCCCTGGATGACGTTGGTGCCATGTCCCGTGACCGATGCCTGGGCGATCGAGTTGACCGGGCGCTTGTTGGTGCCGGTGTAGTATTCGGTGATGACGACGATCAGCGCGGTGACGATGAGGCCGACGATACCGCAGATGAAGAGGTTCATGCCGGTGATGTCATGACCGGCAACCGTGCCGATCGGGCCCCAACCGATGGTCAGCGACGTTGCAGCACCAAGACCCAGGATCGACAGCAGGCCGGTGACGATGAGCCCCTTGTAGAGGGCGCCCATGATCGAGCCGTTGCTGCCGAGCTTCACGAAGAAGGTGCCGATGATCGAGGTGATGATGCAGGCGCCGCAAATCGCCAGCGGGTAAATCATCGCCGACGCGAGAACCGGCGTACCACCGAAGAAGATCGCGGCGAGAACCATCGTCGCGACGACGGAGACGGCATAGGTTTCGAAGAGGTCGGCCGCCATGCCGGCGCAATCGCCGACGTTGTCGCCGACGTTATCGGCGATGGTCGCGGGGTTGCGTGGATCATCTTCCGGGATACCGGCCTCGACCTTGCCGACGAGATCGCCGCCGACGTCGGCGCCCTTGGTGAAGATACCGCCGCCGAGACGGGCGAAGATCGAGATCAGCGATGCGCCGAAGCCGAGCGCGACCAGGGAATCGATGACTTCACGCGAGGCGGGATCGTGGCCGAGCACGCCGGTGAGGATCAGATAGTAGATGGAGACGCCAAGCAGCGCCAAGCCGGCGACCAGCATGCCGGTGATGGCGCCCGACTTGAAGGCGATGCCGAGACCGGCGGCAAGGCTATGCGACGCTGCCTGCGCGGTGCGCACATTGGCGCGAACCGAAACGTGCATGCCGATGAAGCCCGCTGCGCCCGAAAGCACGGCACCAACCAGAAAGCCGATCGCGGCCGTGGCGGAGAGCAGCAGCCAGGCGGCGATGAAGACGACGACGCCGACAATGGCGATTGCCGTATACTGGCGCGTCAGATAGGCCTGCGCGCCTTCGCGAATATATCCTGCAATTTCCTGCATGCGGGCGTTCCCCTGATCGGCTGATAGCACCGACCGGATTGCCCAGATGGCATAGACCACCGAAAGCAAACCGCACGCTATTACGCATAAAAGAATCGTCATTTCGCTCTTTCCTCCAAAAGAGCCGGAGCTCACTCCCTCTCCGGCTGCGAACACGCCGTCCTCATTTCCTCCCACAGAAATGCTGCAACGCCGAGTGGAGATTGCGGGGAGGAAAACGGGACGTCAAGCCCGCAAGGGCTGAAAACCCTTACGGAGCAATGGGAAAGAGGATATTAGCCGATCGGAGGAAGGGGCTGTTTCTTGCGCGCGAAACGCTACTTTTTCTGATCGCCGCGAACTTGCTTGGCGATGCGGTCGAGAACAGCGTTGACGAGCTTGGGCTCATCATCGCTGAAGAACGCCTGAGCGATCTCAACATATTCGGTGACGATGACCGCGACCGGGACATCCTTGCGGTCGAGAAGCTCGAAAACGCCGGCACGCAGGATGGCTCGAACGGTGCTGTCGAGACGCGAAAGCGCCCAATCGTCCTGCAACGCCGAGGCAACCAGCGGATCGAGCCGCTTCTGCTCGCGCACGACACCGGAGACGATCGAACGAAACCAGGAAGGATCGGCCTTCAGGTAGGTTTCGCCATCCAGTTCCTGGCCGAGACGATGGGCTTCATATTCGGCGACGATTTCGAGAACGCCGGTGCCGCCGATATCCATCTGATAGAGCGCCTGAACGGCGGCGAGACGCGCGGCGCCACGCTGGTTCGCTGCCTTGACCGGACGCTCTACGTTTTCGTTGCTCATGCCTTATGCACCCAGCTTTTTCTTCAGCTCGATCATGGTGAGAGCTGCGCGAGCGGCAAAGCCGCCCTTGTCCTTATCCGAACGGCGTACGCGCGACCAAGCCTGCTCGTCGTTTTCGACCGTCAGGATACCATTGCCGATGGCAATGGATTCGCTGACGGACAGGTCCATCAGAGCGCGCGAGGATTCGTTCGATACGATATCGAAGTGGTAGGTCTCGCCGCGGATGACCATGCCGAGCGCGACGTAGCCGTCGTAGTTCGTGCCGTCATTATCCGCTCCATCGAGAGCCATTGCAATCGCAGCCGGAATTTCCAGCGCGCCGGGAACGGTGACGACGTCATAGGTCGCGCCGGCTTCGGTCAATGCGAAGGTTGCGCCTTCCAGGAGAGCATCAGCCATGTCGTCGTAGAAACGTGCTTCAACGATCAAGATATGAGGAGCGGTTTCTCGCGCCATGGGTCACCTTCATTTCCTAGAGGATTTGCCGTTCGACAGGCGGCGGTCAAAACATGCCTTAGTCCGAATGGCAAGCAAATTCGGCTCATGGCTGCGGTGCAAAATCGCGAATCATCCAAGCGGATGTCGAAGTACTGGCTGCCCCCTGCCCTGAAAACGCCGAACCTTAATAGATAACGGGTTGATTTCCCGCACAAACTCATAATTCCTCGGGGCAAAGGGAGACGAGAATGAACGATCAGCAAACACCCGTCGTCAACGTGAACGCACTCAGCCTCGATCGCTGGAAGCAGGGGGAGCTTTACGAGAGCGCCGACACTTCGTTCGGTGCGATGCTCGGGCTGAAGGGGCTCGGCGTGAGCTATAACGAGGTACCTGCGGGCAAGTCGGGCTGTCCCTTCCACAACCATCATGCCGAGGACGAGATGTTCTTCGTGATCGAGGGGACCGGCGAGTATCGTTTCGGAACGGAGCGCTACCCGATCCGCAAGGGCGACGTGCTCGGCGCACCGGCGGGCGGGCCGGAGACGGCGCACCAGATCATCAACACCGGCCAGACCCCGCTCATCTATCTCGGCATCTCGACGAAGGCCGCGACCGATATCGTCGAATATCCGGACTCGGGCAAGTTTCTCGCGAAGACGCGCCACGAGGGATCGCCCGACCGATCGTTTCGGATGATGAGCCGCGCCGGCGACGATCTCGATTACTGGGATGGCGAGCCTGGAGCCTGACGAGGAAAGCGATCGCGATGACCGATCTACCGACGATCGAGACCGAGCGGCTGATCCTGCGGCCGCACACAGTTGAGGATTTCGAGGCTTATCACGCGCTCTGGAGCAACGATGCGGTCGTGCGCTTCATCAGCGGGGTGGCATCGACGCGGGAGCAGAGCTGGGGACGCATGCTGCGCGTCGCCGGGATGTGGCACCACATGGGCTTCGGCTTCCTCGCCATCGAAGAGAAAGAGAGCGGGAGGTTCGTAGGCGAAGCAGGCTTTCTGGAAATGAAGCGCGACATGCAGCCGGTCAGCACCGAGGGGACGCTGGAAACGGGCTGGGCGTTGATGCCGGAGGTTCAAGGCAAGGGTTATGCGACCGAGGCGCTGCGGGCTTTGATCGGCTGGGCGGAGCATCGCTTCCCGTCGCGGCCGATGAGCTGCATCATCGATCCCGACAATGCCGCCTCGCTGCGCCTTGCCGAAAAGCTCGGCTTTGGCGATGCGAGGCGCGCGCACTATAATGGCGAGGTTATTCTGCTTTCGCGACCGGGAACTCGGCCAGCCTAGCGGCATAACGCGCCATCGTGTCGACTTCGAAGTTGACGAAATCACCAGCCTGGCGCTTGCCCCAGGTCGTGACTTCGAGTGTGTGGCGAATAAGGAGCACGTCGAAATCGGTGCCATCGACGGCATTGACCGTCAGCGATGTGCCATCGAGCGCGATCGAGCCCTTTGGCGCGACGAACTTGGCCAGATGCTCCGGCGCGCGGATGCGGAAACGGGTGGCGTCGCCCTCTTCGGTGACGGAGAGGATCTCGGCCTTGCCGTCGACATGGCCGGAGACGATGTGTCCACCCAGTTCGTCGCCGATCTTCAGCGAGCGCTCGAGATTGACGGGGCTACCCTCTTTCCAAGTGCCGATGGTCGTCAGGCGCAGCGCTTCTTCCCAGGCTTCCACCTCGAACCAGCGGCCGTTGCTGCCTTCTTCGGGCAGGCCGGTGACGGTCAGGCAGATGCCGGAATGCGAGATCGAGGCGCCCATGTCGATGGTCGCGGGATCATAGCTGGTCGCAACGCGTAGCTTGATGCCCTCCTTGAGAGGAGAGACGGATTCGATCGTGCCGACGTCGGTGACAATGCCTGTAAACATCAAACTTCTCTTTCGTATTCGTCCAGGCTGTCGTCGCCAACGATGCGCGTGCCCACATGCTTGAAATCGGATGGAATATCGGTTTTGCGGATCGGCGTTTCAATACCGCCTTGCCCAATCGTGCCCGGCCCCTGGTAGAGCAGGATGCGGTCGACATAGCCGGCTTCAAGGAAAAGCCGCGCCGTCTTGGCGCCGCCTTCGACCAAGAGCGAGGAAATAGCACGGGAGGCGAGTGCCGGGAGAAGCTGTTCCGGGTGGTAGGGGTGGCAGTAGACGACTTCGACGCCAGCGGATTCGAGGGCTTGGCGGCGGGATTCGAGTTGTGCGGTGGTTTCGTTGGCGTTGGTGGTTGGGATACCCCCCTCTGCCCTGCCGGGCATCTCCCCCACAAGTGGGGAGATTGGCTGGGCTTGCCCGCTCGTTCCAAGGTCTACGTTTTGGACAGACGCAGGCAACGAGTCGATCTCCCCCCTTGTGGGGGAGATGTCCGGCAGGACAGAGGGGGGTAAATCTTGCTCCCCCGTCTCCGAACCGAAAACCTCCTCACGCCCCACCACAATCACAGGAACCTGCCGCGCCGTCCGCACCAGCTTCGACGTCAACGGTAGCTCCAGCAACGGATCCAGCACAATCCGGACCGGCGAGCGCCCCTGAAGCCCCGGGATGCGCACCGTCAGTTCCGGATCATCGGCAACGGCGGTCCCGATACCAACGAGGATCGCATCCGTCTCGGCGCGCAGTTGCTGCACCTCGGCGCGCGCCGCAGGACCGGTGATCGCGATCTGGCCCTCGCCCATCCGACCGATCATGCCATCTTGTGAAACGGCAAGCTTCAGAATCACATAGGGGCGGTTCTTCGTCTGGCGGGTGAGATAGGCGGCGAGCGAGTGGCGGCCCTCTTCCTCCAGCAGTCCAGTCTCGACAACGATGCCGGCATCGCGGAGCATGGCAATGCCCCTGCCCGACACGCGCTCATCGGGATCGGTGACGCTGATGACGACGCGGGACACGCCGGACGCGATCAGCGCATCGGCGCAGGGCGGCGTCTTTCCGTGGTGGGAGCATGGCTCGAGCGTGACATAGGCGGTGGCGCCGCGAGCCAGTTCACCTGCCTCGGCCAAGGCCTGCGGCTCGGCATGCGGGCGGCCGCCGACGGCGGTCGTGCCTCGGCCGACGATCTTGCCATCGCGCACCACGACGCAACCGACGGAGGGGTTTGTGGATGTCTGGCCGAGATGGAGGAGACCCAGGCGGATCGCCTCCTGCATGAATTGCGCGTCGTCTGACGAGGCGCTCATCGCTCAACTATCCAATGGATCGCGAGCGATCTTGGCGTTGATCTCCGAGATCACCTTCTCGAAATCCTCGGCGTGGCTGAAATCGCGATAGACCGAAGCGTAGCGCACGAAGCCAACGTCATCGAGGCTCTTCAGCGCTTCGAGAACCTGCAGGCCGATCTGCTCGGAGCTGATCTCGACCTCGCCGGAGCTTTCCAGACGCCGCACGATGCCCGAGACCGCGCGCTCTATGCGGTCGCGGTCGACGGGACGCTTGCGCAGTGCGATCTCGAAGGAACGCACCAGCTTGTCGCGATCGAAAGGCACCTTGCGGCCGGTCTTCTTCGAGACCATGAGCTCGCGCAGCTGCACGCGCTCGAAAGTCGTGAAACGACCGCCGCAATCAGGACAGATACGCCTGCGGCGGATGGACGTATTGTCCTCCGCCGGGCGTGAATCCTTGACCTGTGTGTCTTCCGATCCGCAGAATGGGCAGCGCATGCGCTATCCTTAGCCGATGTAGTCGTACATTGGGAAGCGGCCGGTGAGGTTCATCACCTTGTCGCGTACGGCTGCTTCAACGCCGGCATTGCCTTCGTCGGAGTTGGCTGCCTTCAGGCCATCGAGAACCTCGACGATAAGATTGCCGATTTCCTTGAATTCCGCTTCCTTGAAGCCGCGCGTCGTGCCGGCAGGCGCGCCGAGGCGAACGCCAGAGGTGACGAAGGGCTTTTCAGGGTCGAACGGAATGCCGTTCTTGTTGCAGGTGACGTAGGCGCGGCCGAGTGCGGCTTCGGCGCGCTTGCCCGTCGCGTTCTTCTTGCGAAGGTCGACCAGCATCAGGTGGTTGTCGGTGCCGCCGGAAACGACGTCGAGGCCGCCTGCGATCAGCGTATCCGACAGCGCCTTGGCATTCTTGACGACCTGAGCCGCGTAGTCCTTGAACTCAGGCTGCAGCGCTTCACCGAAGGCAACGGCCTTGGCGGCGATGATGTGCATGAGCGGGCCACCCTGGAGACCCGGGAAGACAGCCGAGTTGAACTTCTTCGCCAGATCTTCGTCGTTGGTCAGGATGACACCACCACGCGGGCCGCGCAGCGACTTGTGGGTCGTGGTGGTCGCGACGTGGCAATGCGGGAACGGCGACGGATGCTGGCCACCGGCAACGAGACCGGCGATGTGGGCCATGTCGACCATCAGATAGGCGCCGACTTCATCGGCGATCTCGCGGAAGCGCTTCCAGTCCCAGATACGGGAATAAGCGGTGCCGCCGGCGATGATGAGCTTCGGCTTGTGGGTGCGTGCCTTTTCGGCGACGTCGTCCATATCCAGCAGGTTGTCGCCTTCGCGAACGCCGTAGGACACAACGTTGAACCACTTGCCGGACATGTTGACCGGCGAACCATGCGTCAGGTGACCGCCCGAGTTGAGGTCGAGGCCCATGAAGGTGTCGCCCGGCTGCAGCAGCGCGAGGAAGACAGCCTGGTTCATTTGGCTACCGGAATTCGGCTGGACGTTGGCGAAGTTGACGCCGAAGAGCTTCTTGGCGCGTTCGATCGCGAGTTCTTCCGCGATATCGACGAACTGGCAGCCACCGTAGTAGCGCTTGCCCGGGTAACCTTCGGCGTACTTGTTGGTCATGATGGAGCCCTGGGCTTCCAGAACCGCGCGGGAAACGATGTTCTCCGAGGCGATCAACTCGATCTCATGACGCTGGCGACCGAGTTCCTTTTGGATCGAACCGAAGATTTCCGGATCGGTATCGGCAAGCGAGCGATTGAAGAAGGTCTGGGTAGAAGCATTGGTCATCGGCGGGCTCCTCAACTGGAATGCGCTAGGCTATTAGCGCCCTGCCCGTTCAAGGGCAATACGGAGAGCGACATTTGCTGGGCAATCCACGCGCAACAAAAAACCGCGCCATGAAAGACGCGGTTTTTTTGTAACTCAAACGCAGCTTGCGGCTCTTATTGAACCGGCTGTTCCATGCCCGCGGTCGTGTCGAGCGCGAGTTCGGCATTGCCGTCCATCTGGTAGATGTCGTCGCGGAACTGCACGATACCGTCAGGCATGCCCCAGGCGGAGATGTAGACGAAGTATACAGGCACTTCCTCGGCCAGCTTGATCGGCGTGTTGACGCGGGTGGTGATCACCTGTTCCATCTGCTGGCGAGACCACGGAGGCGTGTCGCGCAGCAGCCATGTGGTCAGGTCGCGAACGTTCTGAACGCGCACGCAGCCCGAGGATTCGAAGCGCATGAGCTTGTTGAACAGGCCCTGCTGCGGCGTGTCGTGCATGTACTCGCCGTTCTTGTTGTAGAAGTTGATCTTCGTCGAGGCCATGGCGTTGATCTTGCCCGGGTCCTGGCGGAACATCAGGTTCGGCGCCTTTTCGGCGTTCCAATCGATCGTCTCGGGCGCCACTTCCGTACCCTTGCCGTCAATCAGACGAATGTTGTTCTTCGTGAGATAAGTCGGGTCCTTGCGCATCAGCGGCACGATGTCCTTTTCGACGATCGAGCGCGGCGCGGTCCAGTAAGGATTGAGGATGACCTCGTAGATCTTCGAGTTGACCAGGTGTGTCGGGCGGCTGAGACGGCCGACAACGGCGTTGTGACGCGTCACGACGCTGCCGTCCTCGATGCCTTCGACATAGGCGGCCGGGATGTTGACCATCACGTGGCGACGGCCGAGTTCTTCCGGGAAGGTCTGCAGGCGGATCAGGTTGGTGTTCAGCTGCTGCAGGCGCACGTCGGCCGGGATGTTCATCGCCTTCAGCGTGAATTCACCGAGCACGCCGTCGGCCGGGAGGCCGTGACGCGCCTGGAAGCGCTTGACCGCGCCATCGACGTAGGAATCGAAGGACGAGGACATGCCGGCTTCCTGCGGCAGGTCGCCGGTGACGAAGAGACGCTGGCGCAGGGCCTGGACGGACTGATCGGTGACGCCGATCTGCAGACGCTGCTGGCCCGGATTGACCTGCGGCCAACCGCCTGCGGATGCGATCTGCTGATACTGCGCAATTGCCTGCTGAATGCTGGGGAC
Organism: Hyphomicrobiales bacterium; assembly: GCA_900467745.1. Classification (GTDB taxonomy): domain Bacteria; phylum Pseudomonadota; class Alphaproteobacteria; order Rhizobiales; family Rhizobiaceae; genus Rhizobium. Next base: position 129,581 of record UBQW01000002.1, on the reverse strand, counting down.
GGACTGCGGTCCGAGGATCGGGGTGTTCGACACCACGGCGGTGGCCGTACGGGATGCTGCCTTCGCGTCGAACTGGTCGTCCCAGTCACCGCGCTCCGGTGCATTGATTAGCGAATCGATCGCCGATTGCGCCAGTGCCGGCGCCGCTACCGAGCTTGCGCCAACGGCTGCGGCAGAAGCAAGAAATGCCCGCCGAGAGAGAGCTTCAGTACCTGTTTTTTTAGACATGCATCCCAACCACAATAATGCCGCCGCTTGAGAGACCGGTGGCTTTGCCCTTCGTCACCGCGAATAACGCAGTCACTACCCATCCGTTGCCACGGCGCACCTCAAATTCTCGCTGCCGGCGATCACATGATCGCGAGCAGGAAAGGCGAGGTTATCAAAACCCCGGATTCAAAAAGCGCCGATTGCCGTGTATTTCCGCTGCCATGCTAATATGGCCAATTCGTGTCTCCGCCGAAAAGTGCAACTTTCGATAGCGATCAAAGCGAAGAATGAACCAAACCATTGCAAGGATTCTGCCGGCTAATAGCGGCTAAAAGGCGACTTGAATACAGGGGTTTACGGCTTGAAGAACGGTTGACCGGCCATGCGTTGCAAAGATGCCACGTCGGCGCAAACGGCAAAGCCGGACGCGCAGGGAAACGCATCCGGCTTTCTTTGACCTTGGAGGGGTCTTGTTGCTTAGAGACGGTACATGATCGAGTCGTTCCAGAAGCGGTCGAGACGGGTCAGCAGCTTGTTCATCTGCGCGAACTCGTCGGTGCCGATGCCGCCGACCTTGTCGATCGATGCTGTGTGGCGCTCATAGAGCTTGGCAACCGTTTCGGCGATTTCCTGGCCGGTTTCCGTCAGGCTGATGCGGACCGAGCGACGGTCAATGCGCGAGCGCTGGTGGTTGATGAAGCCGAGGTCGACGAGCTTCTTGACGTTGTAGGAAACGTTGGAGCCCAGGTAGTAACCGCGAGAGCGAAGTTCGCCGGCGGTCAGTTCCGAGTTGCCGATGTTGAAGAGGAGGAGAGCCTGGATGGCGTTGACGTCGCTGCGACCCTGACGGTCGAATTCATCCTTGATGACATCCAGAAGACGACGGTGAAGACGTTCAACAAGATGAAGGGATTCCATGTAAAGATCGCGGATACCCAGGTCCTGCTGTTCACGGAAGTTCGATACCGCCTGCGGCTTGATTTTCGTATTCATGATGACTGCCTCACTGTTTTGTTTGGCGGTGTTGGTTGTCTTCCCGCCTTGAGACAGACCCTATCGAATACAGATAAAATTCTACTTAAACTGCAGGCTTAACAGTGCCTTACCAAAACGCGCTGTTGTATCAGGGTAAATCAACACTTACCTGCTGCCGGCGCCGGCGCTTCTCCTGCCAGAGCAAAAAGCGGAAAACGGCATAGATAATGGCCACCGCCGCATGCAGGAGAATGATGAGTTTGTTGGCTCCGAAAATCTCCGGAAGAAAGCCATACATTATGATCTGGCCACCGGCCGCGAGCACCCAGATGACGGGCCCCCAGGAGACAGCCAGCCAGAGCCCGAGGGCAGCTACCGGGAACAGAACCGCAAGGCTGGTGCTCGCCACCTTCCACGGCAGGCTCAGAAGATCGAAGCGTCCCGCGCCGATCAGCGAGTAGCCGACCAGCATCGCCCAATACTGCAATCCGAACCAGAAACACGAGATCGCGATGAGGCGCAGGAACAGGACAAAGAGAACGCCGGTGAGCGTGCTTTTCGGTATGGTCGGAGAATCAGCGTTCATGCGTCAGACAATAGGAGTGCTGCGGCGTATTCGCCAGCGGTTGATCGCAAGCTGTTGATTGGTTGCGGCCATTCGCCCGGTTTGGATTTGTCTGGCGGCATGATAATGAGCGCAGCAACAATTGGAACTGCCAAGAGCTGGAACGATCATGCAAGACAAGACACACCTCGTCGATGAAATCACGGGCCACCGCCGGATGCGGCGCAACCGCAAGGCCGACTGGACGCGCCGGATGGTGCAGGAGAACCGGCTGACGGTCGACGATCTGATCTGGCCGGTCTTCGTGGTTCCGGGCTCCGGCATCGTCGAGCCGATCCCCGCCATGCCTGGCGTCAACCGCATGAGCGTCGACAAGCTGGTGGAAGCCACCAAGGAAGCGGCCGATCTCGGCATCCCCGCGATCGCGACCTTCCCGAATATCGAGATGTCGCTGCGCGACGAGACCGGCTCCAACAGCCTGGAAGCGAACAACCTGATCAACCAGGCAACGGCCGCCATCAAGAAGGCAGTGCCGAATATCGGCGTCATCACCGACGTGGCGCTTGATCCGTTCACCAGCCACGGCCATGACGGCATCCTGCGCGGCAACGAGATCGTCAATGACGAGACCGTCGAGCAGGTGGCACGCGCGGCCGTGATGCAGGCCGATGCCGGCTCCGACATCATCTCGCCGTCCGAAATGATGGACGGCCGCATCGGCGCCATCCGCCGGGCGCTCGACGCCGCGGGGCACCAGGATGTCGGGATCATGAGCTACGCGACGAAGTTCGCCTCCGCCTTCTATGGCCCCTACCGCGAGGCGATCTCGACTGGCGGACTGCTCAAGGGCGACAAGAAGAGCTACTATATCGACCCCGCCAACGGCACCGAGGCGATCCGCGACGCCGCACTCGACGTCGAGGAAGGCGCCGACATGCTGATGGTCAAGCCCGGCCTGCCCTATATCGACATCTGCTGGCGGATGAAGGAAGCCTTCGGTCTTCCGACCTTCGCCTATCAGGTATCGGGCGAATATTCGCAGATCAAGGCGGCGGCGATGAACGGCTGGATCGACGGCGAGAAGGCGATGCTCGAGACCCTGCTCGCCTTCAAGCGGGCGGGTTGCGACGGCATCCTCACCTACTTCTCCATCGAGGTTGCCAAGATCCTCGCCAAGCGCTGATCGTTTCGCGCCAATATTGCATTCGGGGAGAGCATCACCATATCAGCGGTAGCCACTCTCGAAAGGAGACCGTAACGATGTCGCTCAACCCGAACCCGCTTTATGCCGCACCTGACGATTGGCGCGCCTATAGCGGTACGCTGAGCCGGCGCGTTTTTGCGTTCATCCTCGACTATGTGATCATCCTGCTGCTCTGCATTCCGGCGGCGGTCATCCTGTTCTTCCTGTCGATCGTCACGCTCGGCCTCGGTTTCTTTCTCTATCCGGCGCTGTTCGTGATCGTCGCTGGCCTCTATTTCGGCTTTACGGTCGGCGGCTCGAGCCAGGCATCGCTTGGCATGCGGGCGATGGGGATTGCGATCGTGCGCGTCGATGGGCGGGAGATGGATTTCCTGACGGCGATCGTTCACCTGGCGCTGTTCTGGATCCTGAACTCGGTTCTGACCCCGCTGATTCTGCTGGTTGGCCTGTTCACCGAACGCAGCCGCCTGCTGCACGATTTTCTCGTCGGCACGGTGACGGTCAGAACCGCCTGAGATCGCTCAAGCCTCTGAAATAAGCGGATTTCCCCTCCTTTTGAGGGGAAATTTTCGGCCAATATCCGAAAGTATAATCGATCAGAAAGCGCGGCTGACTGCCGCGCTGTTGACGTTTTCTTTTCTTAAGTCATGCTGTCATTTCAGCATGCAACCCAAGGACATCTCAGCAGCAGATGAATACGCAGACCACGCCATCTCCGCAGTTTTATCTGACGGCCCCGGCTGCCTGCCCTTACCTTGCGCATGAGATGGAACGAAAGGTTTTTACGCATCTCGTCGGGCCGCGCGCCGCCGAGATGAATGACATCCTGACGCAGGGCGGATTTCGCCGTTCTCAGAACATCGCCTACCGCCCGGCCTGCGAGGCCTGCCGGGCCTGTGTCTCGGTCCGCATCCTTGCCGATGAGTTCGAGCCGACCAAGTCGATGAAGCGGGTGCTCGCGACCAACTCCGATATCATCTCGACCGAATTTCCGGCGCAGCCATCGAGCGAGCAATATTCGCTGTTTCGTCGCTACCTCGACTATCGCCACCAACAGGGCGGCATGTCCGACATGACCGTGCTCGATTATGCGATCATGGTCGAGGATACGCACGTCAACACCAAGATCATCGAGTATCGCCGGCGTGTCGAGGGATCAGGACTGGAAACGCGGCCAAGCGGCGAGCTGATCGCGGCTGCTCTGACCGATACGATGAGCGACGGGCTGTCGATGGTCTACTCCTACTTCAATCCCGATCTCGACAAGCGCTCGCTCGGCACCTTCATGATCCTCGACCACATCAGGCGGACAAAGGCGCTCGGCCTGCCGCATGTCTATCTCGGCTACTGGGTTCAAGGCTCGCGGAAAATGGACTACAAGACCCGCTACCAGCCGCAGGAGCATCTGACCGCGCGCGGCTGGGAGCGTTTCGATCCCGCATCCCTTCCCGAAGGTAGCTAGTCCTAAATGAGTTTCCCTCACCTTTCCGATCATCGGAAGGGCCTGCTGCTGACGGCGATCGGCGGCCTTGCGCTCTCCATGGACATTCCGCTCGTACGCCTCGCCCATGGCGACATGTGGTCGATCGTCGGCATGCGCAGCATCACGACGGTTGCCGTGACGTTGCTGATCCTTTGCGCAATCCGGTGGATGAAGGGAAGCTGGCCGGCGATGGTGCCGGGCAAGTCTGGCCTTCTTGCGGGATTTCTCTATGGGCTCTCGACCATAACATTCCTGCTTGCGGTGTTTAACACGACCACCGCGAACGTCGTCTTCATTGTCGCCTTCAATCCGATGTTCGGCGCGCTGCTGTCATGGCTGTTCCTGAAAGAGCGCCCGTCCGTATCGACGCTGGTGACGATGGTGGTGATGATTGTCGGCGTCGGCATGATCGTTGGCGACGGGTTGGCCGGCGGTCACAGCTTCGGCGATGCGATGGCGCTTTTGACGGCGCTGGTGCTTGCGGGTGCGATTACCGTCGGGCGCGCATCACGTCGCGCCATGGGTTTCGTGCCTTTGCTCGCCGCAGCCTTTCCCGCCGCCCTCGGCCTCGCGAACGCTTTGCCAGCAGGTCTGGTGATCGAGCATCCCGCCTGGATCATCTTAAACGGCGCGGTGCTGATGCCAGTGTCGTTCTGGTGTCTTGCCAGCGGGCCGCGCTATCTGTCCGCGCCCGAGGTCGGGATGTTCTACCTGCTCGAGACCATTCTGGCGCCGATCTGGATCTGGCTGATTTTCGCGGAAACGCCGCCGGTCATGACACTGATCGGCGGCTCCATCCTCGTCACCGCAATTATGGCGCACTCGCTTTGGATGGTTCGGAAACAGCCTGCGACGCAACAAGCTCCGGCAGCTTGACCGTGTGAGCCGCATCGAGCTCGCGCTCCAGCCCGTTCAGCACATGCGTCCAGCCGCGATGGGTCTGCTCTTCAAAGGCCGACCATTCGGCGCACATTTCATGCGACAGCGTCAGGCGTGTGCCCTCCCCCAGCGGCTCGATTTCGACGCGGATGCGATCGGCGTTGTGATCGTGTTCGGCGACCGAGAACGAGAACACCATCAGGCGCGGCCGGCGCATTTCGAGAAACACGCCATAATGAACGGCATCGCCGGTCGGCCGCCTGTCGATGACGAGAAAATGGCCGCCGACGCGCGGCTCGATATCGGCGCGGATGACCCGGCCGTCATCGGTGGCGAAGAGGAAGCGTTTGGCGACTTCGGGATTGAGCCAGGCGTCGTAAACCTCGCAGGGCGAGGCATGGTAGGTGTGGCCGACGGAAAGCGTAATGGTCTTGCAGGCACTCATCAACATTCCTCCGTGATCGGACCTCCATGATCGGACATGCCGCCTTCCACGAAGACGCCACATACGATCATTCCGTCCGCCTTCGGAATGATGTTTGTCCATGTTGTGATTACAGGACAGATTTAGAGGAAATGCCCCGCTCGCCAAGAGCGAGGCGCTGATATATTTCAGCCGGCGAACTTGCCGCTGCGGGGGAAGCCCTTGGGAACGGTACGGCCGGCGGAAGCGCGGTCGGCGAGCCATTCGGCGAGTTCTTCCTTGTTCTTGCTGAACGTCCGGCCGGCGCTGTCTTCCCAGACAAGGCCATCCGCGATTGCAAAGCAGCGAACATCCGAAATGCCGCCATCCTTGTAGCGCTGCAGGCGAACGCCCTTGCCGCGCGACATTTCCGGAACCTGATCCAACGGGAAGACCAGGAGCTTGCGGTTTTCGCCGACGACGGCGACGTGGTCCCCAGAAACGGGCACGAGCAGCTTGGTCTCGTCGGGCATGGAGACGTTCATGATCTGCTTGCCCTTGCGGGTATTGGCGACCATGTCGGTCTCAGCGACCACGAAGCCGTTGCCGGCCGTCGAGACGATCATCTGCTTGCGCTGCGGATCGTGGACGAAGGCCGTCAGCACGTCCTGGTCGTTGTCCATGTCGATCATGATGCGCAACGGCTCGCCATGACCGCGACCACCTGGCAGCTTGTCGCCGCCGAGCGTGAAGGCCTTGCCGCCGGTGGTGATGACGAGGATCTTGTCCGTCGTCTGCGCCGGGAATGCGATCCTCAGCGCATCGCCTTCCTTGAAGGTGAGCGTCGCCGTGTCGGAGATATGGCCCTTCAGCGCGCGGATCCAGCCCTTTTCGGAAACGACGACGGTGATCGGTTCTTTCTCGATCATCGCCTGCTGGATCGCCTGCTCGTCGGCATCAGGCGCTTCGGCGAATTGGGTGCGACGGCGGCCGAGTTCGGTCGCCTTGGCGAACTTCTTCTTCACCTCGCCGATTTCCCAGGCAACGGTCTGCCACTGCTTGTCCTCGGAGGCGAGCAGCGCTTCGATCTCGGCCTTTTCCTTGCTCAGCGCGTCGAACTCGGTACGGATTTCGAATTCTTCCAGCTTGCGCAAGGAGCGCAGGCGCATGTTGAGGATGGCTTCGACCTGGATCTCGGTCAGCGACCAGCGCGCGACCATGACGGGCTTGGGCTCATCCTCCTCGCGGATGATGCGGATCACCTCATCGATGTTGAGATAGGCGATCAACAAACCGCCCAGGACTTCCAGGCGACGCTCGATGGCGGCCAGGCGGAAGCGCGAGCGGCGCTGAAGCACGTCGCGACGATGGTCCAGCCACTCCTTCAGAACCTCGTTCAAAGCCATGACGCGCGGAATGCGGCCCATGGAGAGAACGTTCATGTTCAGCGGGAAACGGCTTTCGAGTTCCGTCAGCTTGAACATGGATTCCATGAGGATCGTCGGGTCGACGGTACGGTTCTTCGGCACCAGCACGACGCGGACATCTTCGGCCGACTCGTCGCGGATATCTTCCAGCAGCGGTAGCTTGCGGGCGATCAAGAGCTCGGCGATCTTCTCGATCAGGCGCGACTTCTGCACCTGGAACGGAATTTCGGTGATGATGATCTGATAACCGCCGCGGCCGAGATCCTCGGTCTCCCACTTGGCGCGCGTGCGGAAGCCACCGCGGCCGGTCTTGTAGGCGTCGATGATCGTCTGGCGGTCGTCGATGATGATGCCGCCGGTCGGGAAATCCGGACCGGGGATGAACTGCTCCACCAGCGTCTCGACCGTCGCATCCGGGTGCTTGATCAGATGCAGCGCCGCGTCGCACAGTTCGTGTGCGTTGTGCGAGGGGATCGAGGTCGCCATGCCGACGGCGATGCCCGACGAGCCGTTGGCGAGAAGGTTCGGGAAAGCGCCGGGGAGAACCGTCGGTTCCTGGTCTTCTTCGTTGTAGGTCAGGCGGAAATCGACAGCGTCCTGATCGACACCCTCGAGCAACAGCCCGGCGACATCGGTCATGCGGGCTTCGGTGTATCGATAGGCGGCGGCACTGTCGCCATCGATGTTGCCGAAGTTCCCCTGCCCGTCGACGACGGGATAACGCTGCGAGAAATCCTGGGCGAGACGGACCAGCGCATCGTAGACCGACTGGTCGCCATGCGGGTGGAATTTACCGATGACGTCACCGACGATACGGGCGCATTTCTTGAAGGCCGAGTTCGGGCGGATGCCCATCTCGCTCATCGCGTGGATGATGCGGCGATGGACCGGCTTCAGGCCGTCGCGAACGTCGGGCAGCGCGCGATGCATGATGGTCGACAGCGCGTAGGCCAGATAACGCTCTTCGAGCGCCGCCTTCAGGTCGATCGGAAGAATGCTGTCATCGTCTCCGCCAGAGGGCGGCAAAATCTCTTGTCCCATACCTTCTGACTAACCGAGATGGTTGATGTGAGCAAGGAATCCGGGCATTGCGGCTGTGGATGAAGTCTCCGAACAGAAAGAAAACGACCGCTAAAACCTTTCTGCCCGAATTTGGACTTTGTTTGCTTATCCCTTCAACATAATTTTAGAAAACACGAAATATAAACCGGCACAAATCCACCGTAGATTGACGGCCAACCGCCCACCTGGATCTGAGGAACACCCATGACATTTTACCGGACGACACGGCTCATGCTTTCGGGCGTGGCATTCCTTTCTCTCGCAGGCTCCGCTTTCGCGCTCGATGGCCAGGACCTGCTGAAGAAGATCAATGCCGCCTACACGCTGCAGGGCGGCACGCTCGCAGCCGATGGCGTCGATGTCGACGGCAAGACCGTCACGCTGAAGAACGCCAGCTTCAAGCCGAACAATGGCGGCGCTCTGCCGATCGGCGAAATCACGCTCTCGGGCGTCGAGGAAGATGACGACGGCGGCTACTACATCGAGGAAGCAGCCTTCCCCGATATCAACACCACCAATGACGGCGCGACGCTGACGGTGTCCGAGCTGACGCTTGGCGGCATCTCCGTCCCGGCCGACCCCAAGGGCGAAGGCCTCTCCTCCATGCTGCTCTACGAGAGCGCCCACAGCGGCCCGCTGAAGGTCGCCAAGGATGGCGCGGAAGTGTTCTCGCTCGGCGGCAGCGATGTGAACCTGACGCTGCGCGAAGACGAGTCCGGCTTCGATTTCGACGGCGCCTTCAAGAGCCTCAAGGCTGACCTCAGCAAGGCGGCCGATCCGCAGAGCAAGGAAGCGATCGAGAAGCTGGCGCTGCAGCAGGTCAATGGCGACATCACCATGAAGGGCGCCTGGGACCTGGCACCGGGCACGATCGACGTATCCGAGTTCGCCTTCGACTTCAGCAATGTCGGCAAGCTCAACCTGGCCTTCAAGGTCAACGGCTATACGCTCGCCTTCGTGAAGTCGCTGCAGGAAGCCGCCCAGCAGGCGGAAGCCAACCAGAACAAGGACCAGGCGCAGCAGGCCTTCGGCCTTGCCATGCTCGGCCTGTTGCAGCAGCTGTCCTTCGAAAGCGCCCAGATCCGCTTCGACGACGCCTCGATCACCAAGCGCGCGCTTGATTACGCCGGCAGCCAGCAGGGCATGTCGGGCAAGCAGATGGCGGACTCGCTGAAGGCGATGGCGCCGATCATGCTGGCGCAGCTCAACATCCCGGAACTGCAGAACGCCGTATCGGCCGCCGTCAACACCTTCCTCGACGACCCGAAGAGCCTGACGGTCAACGCCGCACCGGAAAAGCCCGTGCCGTTCCCGATGATCATGGGTGCCGCCATGGGTGCCCCGAACACGCTGCCGCAGGTGCTCGGCGTGAAGGTTTCGGCGAACGATTGATCGCCTTGATGTGAATGAGAAAAGGCCCGGCGCGCATTGCTCGCCGGGCCTTTTTTCTATCGTATGCTGTGGCGTTTCAATTCGCTGATCGCGTGATCGGCTGCTGCCATGAGCTCGTCGGCGCCCGCACCGTCACGCGCCTGGACCGACATTCCCTGAACCATCGCGCCGAGAAAACGGGCAAGCGAGCCGGCATCGGTGTCGGCGCGCATATCGCCCTCCTCTACCCCACGCTCGATACGCGCCTGGAACGTGCCTAGCGTCTGGAGCCGCAGGGATGAAACGTGAAAGGCGATGTCCTCGTTTTCCGCCGCGCAGTTCAGCACCGCCGTCGAGATCATGCAGCCCTTGGGGTGTTCGGGTGCCGTGAACAGGAATGCGGAGTTCCGCAGGAAACGCGTGAAAGCCGTTACCGTATCGATCTTTTCCTGCAACGGGTTGCCCGGCTCCTGCCGTGGCATGCGGCGGTACTGATCGAGCGTCTCGCGATAGAGATCAGCCTTCGATCGGAAGGCCGCGTAGAGGCTTTGAGGGGTAATCCCCATGGACGCCGTCAGGTCGGCGATCGATGAGCCATCGTAGCCGTGCTGCCAGAAGACGTCACGCGCCGCCGCCAGAACGACCTCCCTGTCGAAAGCGGGCGGGCGGCCGCGTTTGCGTTGAGTTTCAGGTTTCGAACTTTCTGTATTTTTCACAACGTTCACTCTGGAATTATCTTGCGATCCGGTATATTCAGGAATGGTCATTGTGATTATAGAAGGTTTGATCTCATGAGTCTTCCCCCAGACATCAAGATTGATAACGCGGCGGTATCCTTCGGCGCGGGCGTCGATAAGGCGATCGATGCCGCACTTGCCGACAAGCGGTTGGTGGGCGCCGTGGTCCTGATCATGCAAGATGGAAAGCCGGTCTACCGGCGCGCAGCCGGGCTGGCGGACCGGGAGGCCGGACTGGCGATGACGGAGGACACGATCTTCCGCCTTGCTTCGGTCACCAAGCCGATCGTGACGATTGCCGCCATGCGACTGGTCGAACAGGGCCGGATGGGTTTGGACGATCCGATCACACGCTGGCTGCCCGACTTCCGCCCTCAGCTTGCCGATGGTGGGGAAGCGGTCATCCGCCTTCGCCATCTGCTCACCCACACCGCGGGCCTCAGCTACTGCTTCATCGACGAGGATGGTCCCTATACCCGCGCCGGCGTCTCGGACGGGATCGGCGAGCCTGGAATGGCGCTCGCGGAGAACCTGAAGCGCATTGCGAGTGCACCGCTGCGGTTCGCGCCGGGCGAAGGCTGGTGCTACTCTCTGGCGATCGACGTTCTCGGCGGCGTCATCGAGCAGGAAATGGACATGTCACTCGACGATGCGGTCGCGGAACTCGTCACCGGCCCGCTCGGGATTACAGACACCGCGTTTTCGGTGCGCGACCGGAAGCGATTGGCGGCCGCCTACTTCAACGCCTCGCCCGAGCCGGAGCGGATGGGACAGGAAGCCGTCATTCCAGCGCTTACGGGCTCAGTGCGGTTTGCGCCGGACCGGATTTTCGACCCGTCCTCCTATCACTCCGGCGGCGCAGGAATGGCGGGCACGGCGGACGATATACTCCGCATTCTCGAAACCATCCGCCAGGGCGGCGGCATCTTGCTATCTGCGGAAACGGTCGCGACCATGATGACCGACCAGGCCAACGGCCTGCGGCAGCAGGTGGAGCCCGGCTCTGGCTTCGGTTTCGGCTGGGCCGTGGTGACCGATCCCGATGCGGCGCAGGTTCCGCTGTCTCGCGGCAGCCTGCAATGGGGCGGGGTTTACGGCCACAGCTGGTTCGTGGATCCGACAAAGAAGCTGACGGTGGTCGCGCTCACCAATACGGCGCTGGAGGGCATGTGGGGCCGGTTCACGGTCGACCTCAAACAGGCGATCTACGCGGCTATCTGACATTGCCCGGAAACGAAAAAAGCCCGACTTGCGCCGGGCTTTTCTTATTCAAGCGATGTTCGCTCAGTCCTTCTTGACCGGCGGCATGACGCGCAGCGACAGTTCCATCAGCTGCTTGGGCGTTGCCGGCGACGGGGCGTTCATCAGCAGATCCTGCGCCTGCTGGTTCATCGGGAACAGCGTGATTTCGCGTAGGTTCTTGGCGCCGAGCAACAGCATCACGACACGGTCAATACCGAAGGCGCAGCCGCCGTGCGGAGGCGCGCCGTACTGGAAGGCGCGGTACATGCCGCCGAAGCGTTCTTCGACATCCGTCTGACTGAGGCCGACCAGTTCGAAGGCCTTGACCATGGCTTCAGGCGACTGGTTACGGATCGAGCCCGAGGCGATTTCGAAGCCGTTGCAGACGGCGTCGTACTGGTAGGCCTTGAGCGAAAGCGGATCCTGCGTCTGCAGCGCTTCCAGGCCACCCTGCGGCATCGAGAAGGGGTTGTGGGCGAAGTCGATCTTCTTGTCTTCCTCGCTCCATTCGTAGAACGGGAAGTCGATGATCCAGCACAGTTCGAAACGGTCGCGGTCAACGAGGTTTAGGTCTTCGCCCGCCTTGGTGCGCGCTTCGCCTGCGAACTTGTAGAACTTCGCCGGTTCGCCCGCGACGAAGAAGGCGGCGTCGCCTGCTTCAAGGCCGAGCTGGACGCGGAGCGCTTCGGTGCGCTCTTCGCCGATGTTCTTGGCAAGCGGACCGGAACCGCCGACCTTGCCGTCTTCTTCCTTCCAGAAGATGTAGCCGAGGCCCGGCTGGCCGAGCGACTGCGCCCAGGCGTTCATGCGGTCGCAGAATGCTCTGGAGCCGCCGGTCTTGGCCGGGATCGCCCAGACTTCGACCTTCGGGTTCGAAGCGATCATGCCGGCGAACACCTTGAAGCCGGAGCCTGCGAAGTGCTCGGTGACGGCCTGCATCTCGATCGGGTTGCGCAGGTCGGGCTTGTCGGAGCCGTACTTGCGGATCGCGACGTCGTAAGGAATACGCGGCCATTCCTTGGTGACCGGTTTGCCTTCGGCGAACTGCTCGAAGACGGAGGTCATGATCGGGGCCATCGTTTCCCAGACGTCTTCCTGGGTGACGAAGCTCATTTCCAGGTCGAGCTGGTAGAATTCGCCCGGCAGGCGGTCGGCGCGCGGGTCTTCGTCGCGGAAGCACGGCGCGATCTGGAAGTAGCGGTCGAAACCGGCCACCATCAGGAGCTGCTTGTACTGCTGCGGCGCCTGCGGCAGGGCGAAGAACTGGCCGGGGTGGATACGGCTGGGCACGAGGAAGTCGCGCGCGCCTTCCGGCGAGGACGCCGTCAGGATCGGGGTCGTGTATTCGCCGAAGCCGGCCGACGTCATGCGGTTGCGGATGTCGGAAATGATCTGGCTGCGCTTGACGATGTTCTTGTGCAGCGTCTCGCGGCGCAGGTCGAGGAAGCGGTACTTGAGGCGGATGTCCTCAGGATAGTCAGGCTCGCCGAAGACCGGCAGCGGCAGTTCCTTGGCTTCGGAGAGAACTTCGATCTCCTGGGCGTAGAGTTCGATCTCGCCGGTCGCCATGTTCTTGTTGACGGTGTCTTCCGAGCGCGCCTTGACCACACCATCGATGCGGATGACCCACTCGCCGCGCACGGTCTCGGCGATCTTGAAGGCCGGGCTATCCGGGTCGGCGACGACCTGGGTCATGCCGTAATGGTCGCGAAGGTCGATGAAGAGAACGCCGCCATGGTCACGAACGCGGTGGACCCAGCCGGAAATCCGGACATTGGCGCCGACATCCGACTTGCGGAGGGCTGCACATGTGTGGCTGCGGTAACGATGCATCATCTCAATTTCCAGTATTTGGCTTGAAGACGGCAGCAGGGGCTTCAAAAGCTCTCTCGCGCCGACAAGAAAATCGGGCGGAAAAGCGCATGGACGGCCTGATTTGTCAAGACTTGGCACGGCTCACGCGTGCTTTGCGCCCGGTTTTCGACGCGGCTGCAACCTTATCATATGCCAAGCTCCGCGGCAGTTTGGCTGCATGAGGCATATTGATGAAGGTCGCGGTCAACTTTAAAGAGGACGTATCGTTCTTCTCCGGAGTCCCGCCATGCCCCTCCTCACCCGCCGCAACCTTCTGAAGGCTTCCGCCGTCGCCGGCGCTTACGGGGTGGGTATTGGCATTGCCGGCAAGTTCGGCCTGGCGGAAGCGGCACCCGAGCCGCAGGTGCTGAAAGCGCTGAAGACGCAAGCGACGCTGACCGATGCCGGTGTGACCAAGAACATCATGACCTGGGCTGACGCACAGGGGGGTGCGGCGATGCCGCCCGTGCTCCGGATGACCAAGGGCAAGCCCTATGCGGCGCGGCTGACCAACACGCTCGACGAACCCACCACCATTCATTGGCATGGCCTTCGCATCCCGAACAAGATGGACGGCGTGCCGTTCATGACGCAGCCTTACGTCTATACCGGCGACAGCTTCGACTACGCCTTCACGCCGCCCGATGCCGGCACCTTCTGGTATCATCCGCACTGCAACACGCTGGCGCAGATGGGCCAGGGCATGACCGGCGTGATCGTGGTCGATGATCCGGCCGACCCGACATTCGATTCCGAAGTCGTCCTCAACCTCCGCGACTGGCGCCTTGGCGGCGATGGCCAGTTCATCGCGGCATTCCGGCCACGCGATGCGGCGAAGACAGGCACCTATGGCACCGTCCGCACCGCGAACTGGCATCAGGAGCCGCAATATGACGCGCCGGCGGGCGGCCTGATCCGCCTGCGCATCGCCGTCACCGACGTCACGCGCATCTTCTCGCTGAAGATGGAAGGTGCCGAGGCGACCGTGATCGCGATCGACGGCAATCCGGTGCCCAAGCGCTTCCCGCTCGACCTGCTGTTGATCGGCCCGGGCCAGCGGCTCGATCTTGCCGTTCGGATGCCAGATTCCGAAGGCGCGGTTGCGACGCTGGAGGACATTCGCGGGACGACGCCGAAAACGATTGCCAAGCTGCGTTCGGTGGGCACGTCGCTCAAGCGCAATGTCGGCGATCTCGCAGCACTTGCAGAGAACCCCGTCGCGAAGGCCGACCTGTCTTCGGCGGAGAAAATCTCGGTTGTGCTCAGCGCCACGGCCGAGAATGCGCCAGTCGACAGCATCTGCGGCACGCTGGGCTACAGCTTCTGGGCCATCAACAAGGTGCCGTGGCCGGGCGACACGAGCGACCCGACAGCGCCGCTTTCGGAACTGAAGCTCGGCAAGAGCTATATCCTGCAGCTGGAGAACGTGACGCCGCATACGCATCCGATCCACCTGCACGGGATGAGCTTCACGGTGCTCTCATCGTCCACGCGGGAGGTCATGCCGCTCGTCACCGACACCTATCTGGTGCAGCCGGACGAGAAGGTGCAGCTTGCCTTCGTGGCCGACAATCTCGGTGATTGGCTGTTGCATTGCCACATCATCGAGCATCAGAAGACCGGCATGACGAGTTATGTCAGGGTTGTTTGACCACTCTTTGCCGGTAGCGGTTGACATATTGGGCCGAAAGGAGAAGGAAGGTTCAACTATGTCTATCCTGCGAATGAATTGAGATGATTGAAACAACCGCCGATTTGGAGGCGGCCTGCATCGAGCTGGCCAAGTCAGAATTCATTACCATCGACACCGAGTTTCTGCGAGAGACGACGTTCTGGCCGGAGCTTTGCTTGATCCAGATGGCGAGCCCGACGACGGAAGTGCTTGTCGATCCGCTGGCCAAGGGTCTCGACCTGAAACCCTTCTTCGAGCTGATGGCCAATTCCAGCGTGCTGAAGGTGTTCCACGCCGCGCGCCAGGATATCGAAATCATCTACAATCGGGGCGGCCTCATTCCGCATCCGATCTTCGACACGCAGGTCGCTGCGATGGTCTGCGGCTTCGGCGATTCCGTCTCCTACGACCAGTTGGTCAGCCGCACAAAGGGCGTGCAGATCGACAAGTCCTCGCGCTTCACCGACTGGAGCCGCCGTCCGCTTTCCGAAAAGCAGCTCGACTATGCGCTGGCCGACGTGACGCATCTGCGCGACGTCTACCTCTATCTCAAGGCAGAGCTCGAGCGCGAAGGCCGCTCCTTGTGGCTCTCCGAGGAGATGGATGTGCTCGAGGCGAAAGAGACCTACGACATTCATCCCGACGACGCCTGGCAGCGCCTGAAGATGCGCCTGCGCAAGCCGCAGGAGCTTGCCGTGCTGAAATACGTGGCCGCGTGGCGCGAGCGTGAAGCGCGCAGCCGCAACGTGCCGCGTTCGCGCGTCATCAAGGACGACGCGATCTATGAGATCGCCCAACAGCAGCCGAAGGATGCCGAAGCGCTCGGTCGCCTGCGCACCATCCCGAAGGGTTGGGAACGGTCGTCTGCCGGTGCCGCCGT
This sequence comes from Hyphomicrobiales bacterium, assembly GCA_900467745.1. Lineage (GTDB taxonomy): Bacteria > Pseudomonadota > Alphaproteobacteria > Rhizobiales > Rhizobiaceae > Rhizobium. The sequence goes on along the minus strand of UBQW01000002.1, from coordinate 113,617 downwards.
CGTCGAGGCCGTGAATACGGCTCTCGCGCTGCCGAAGGCCGAGATGCCGCACGCGCCGAGGCAGACCCAGGCGCCGGAAGGAGCCGCGGCCGCAGCCGAGCTCCTGAAGGTGCTATTGAAGCTGATCTCGGAAAAGCACGGCGTCGCGCCGAAGGTGATCGCCAATAGCGAAGATCTGGACAAGATCGCCGCCGAAGGTGAGAACGCCGATGTGGGCGCGCTGCGCGGCTGGCGTCGGGAGCTGTTCGGCGATCCCGCTTTGCAGCTGATCAAGGGCGACGTCGCGCTGCGCTTCGTCGGCAAGAAGGTCGAGACGGTCGCTCTGTAAGCCGCGACGCAAATTTTGCGTCGCCTCGATTCAGGCCATAACTGCGCCCAATCATTTAGCTAAATCTTTTCGGGAGGGATATCCAATCCCCTTCCGAAAGGGCTTTCGCGCGCCTACATTGCTTGAGACGCACGCTGGCCAAGGCTGAACGAAAAGACCCTTATGAGAGAAGTATCTCCAGTCCAGAACTGGCTCCTGATCATGCTCGTCATGGCGGGAAGCGGCGTACTCTACAGCGTCATGTTCTTCCAGGACAGCCGGCCGCTCGTCGGCGCCGTCTTCGCGCTTTGCATGGGCATGCCGATCATCGCGTTTGAGCGAAAAGTGATTTTTCGCGGACTGCGCAACCGGGTCGAGGCGCTGCCAACGCTCACCTTCTTCCTCGCCGAGCTTTTCATCTACGAAGTGCTGATGAGCATCGGTTTCGCAGCCGCAGGCCTCTCTTTGTGGGGAACCGGCATTGTCATCCCCCATTCCTGGGTCGACATGGTGGTGCTGCCGTTCAACGCTTTTCTCTATGCGCTTGCCGTTTGCTCGCTGATGATCTTTGTTCTCAGAGTTCGCGAGTTGCTGGGCCGCGAAGTGTTCACCAGCATGCTCATCAGCCGCTACCGCAAGCCGGTTAGCGAAGAGCGGGTATTTCTCTTCATCGATCTCGTCGATTCGACGACCTTCGCGGAGAAGCACGGCGACCTGCGCGCGCAGCAGATGCTAAGCTCTCTCTTTGCAGCCTTTGCCGAGCCGGTGCGTAAGTACAAGGGAACGATCGTCGATTATGTCGGCGATGCCGCCATCATTACCTGGCCGCTGGACCGCGGCGTCAAATTCGCGCGATGCGTCAACTGCATCTTCGACATCATCAATGCGATCGAGGCGGATGCAGAGAGCTGGCTGACGACCTATGGGCAGGTGCCGCGGCTGCGCGCGGCGCTGCATGGCGGAAGCATCATCACCGCGGAAATCGGCGTCGACCATCACAAAATCACCTATTTCGGCGACACCATCAACACGGCATCGCGGCTTGAATCGCTCTGCAAGACGCTGAACCGCTCGGTGCTTATATCGACCGACCTCGCCCAGCGGATCCAGCTCCCGGCCAAGGTTGTGGCGGAGGATCTCGGCCAGCACGCAGTCAAGGGACGCGGACAGAGCCTCGGGGTGATCTCGCTCGTCAAGGCGGACGACCGCATAGCGTCACCAAAGCTTCACGCGGGTGTCAAAGCGCCGACATGAGAGGCCTGCTAATCGAAGCCCGCATTCTAGTACATGGGGGTTTCGATGAAAAATGCTCTTCTTGCTTCTGTTTCATTTGTTCTTTTGATCGCCGGTTCGGCCATGGCCGACCAGCAGCAGTTTCCCGCAAAGCTCGCCGGCCAGGCTATCCTGCCGGCGAACACCATGGTGCCGGCTCCTGCCGATGCACCTGAGTTCCTCAAGCACTCCGGCAAGTTCACGACGCCGGATCGCAAGCGCACCGAGGCACTCGGCACCGTTCCGGGCAAGGACGGCGCCCGCGTGACCGACCTCAAGCTTCCCTTCGACGGACAGCCGATCCAGGGCTTCTCCGGCATCAAGACCATGGAAGACGGTACGTTCTGGACGCTGTCCGACAACGGCTTCGGCTCGAAGGCCAACTCCAGCGACGCCATGCTTTTCCTGCATCAGGTGAAGTTCGATTGGGCTACCGGCAAGGTCGAGGTCGTCAAGAACCTGTTCCTGTCCGATCCCGACAAGAAGGCGCCCTTCCCGATCGTGCTTGAAGGTGCCGAGAAGCGCTACCTCACAGGCGCTGATTTCGACATCGAATCCATCCAGCCCGTTGCCGACGGCTTCTGGATCGGCGAGGAGTTCGGGCCCTACATCCTGAAGTTCGACACCGAGGGCAAGCTTACCGACGTCGTTTCTACCGTGGTCAACGGCAAGCCGGTGCTGTCGCCCGACCACCCGACGCTCTCGGTTCCGGCAAACCCGGTCGCCAAGATGCCCGCCTTCAATGTGAAGCGCTCCGGCGGCTTCGAAGGCCTTGCGATGTCGAAGGACGGCAGCAAGCTCTACGGCCTGCTCGAAGGCCCGCTCTTCCAGGACGACGGCAAGGTCGAGGCGGTCGATGGCCGCACGGGCCTGCGCATCGTTGAGTTCGACACGGCGGCCAAGAACTGGACCGGCCGCAGCTGGCTCTACCCGCTGGAAGAAAAGGGCATTGCGATCGGCGACTTCAACATGCTCGACGACACCACCGCGCTGGTGATCGAGCGTGACAACGGCGCCGGCAGCAAGGACAAGGCCTGCGCCGATCCCAAGCAGCCGAAGGCCGATTGCTTCGAGGCTCCCGCCGAACTGAAGCGCATCTACAAGATCGAGTTCAACGACGCCAACGTAAACGGCGCCGTACGCAAGATCGGTTATATCGACCTTCTCGACATCAAGGACCCGGACAACAAGAAGAAGGCCGGCACCAAGGATGGCGTCTACGACATGCCGTTCGTGACGATCGAGAATGTCGACCGCGTCGATGCCACCCACATTGTGGTCGGCAACGACAACAACCTGCCCTTCTCGGCCGGCCGCGCCGTCGACAAGGCTGACGACAACGAGTTCAGCCTGCTCGAAGTCGGCGAACTGCTGAACGCCAAGTAAGCATCACCCGAAATCAAAACGGCCCCCGTTCGAAAGAGCGGGGGCCGTTTTCTATGGCATGGAATTGAGTGGCGGAGCGCTACTCGAAGCGGAAGGCCAGGCGCTTGTTGGTCAGCTTTGCAAGCTGCTGCAGGCGGCCATCGAGGCGCTCGCCGGCGAAATCGCGATACTCCGAGGGCACCACGAATTCGAGGTCGAGATCGGGATCGTTGGACTTGCGGAAGGTCAGATTGCGGACGATGCCGGGCATCGAGGCCGAGAACAGGTAGACCACGCGCAGCATGCCGCCGAGCAGCTTGGCGCGCTCGACATATTGCGGCGTCGCTATCGTCGCCAGCGGGCTGGTCGCGCCGTCGTCGTGCAGGCCTTCGAAGCGGTAGTAATTGGCGAGCGCGATGAAAGCGCGGCCGGGATGGCTGATGCCGACGAAGGATGTGTGGGCGATGATGTTCAACGCCTGCAGGCCGCGATAATCGGGATGGGCGCGCCAGCTGATATCGGCGAGCAGGCAGGCAGCCTGGCGATAGCGGGCTTCTTCCGGCGTCTCCAGGATATCGAAGAACGGCATCATCCGGCCGGTCCATTCCGAGAGCTCACGTGCATGCTCCGGCGAGCGGGCACGCAGGATCGCAAGTTCGCGCGCGGCCTCGATCAACGGATCGGCGCGGCGTTCGCTTTCGGACAGCAGCGAGTAGAGATAGCCTTCGCGCACGCCCTGGCCGGAGAAAGAAATCACCGAGGGCTTCATGACGCTGAGCACTTCCTTCATCGCAATGGCGCCGAAGGGCAGCAATGCGCGGCGATACTTCGAAACCGCCATCCAGGCGGGATCCTTGGAGTCTCTCGCAGCGTCGACCTGATCGAGGAACAACATCATCTGCTCGAGCGAGATTTCGTAGCCCTGCATCATGTGCAGCGGATAGTTGGTCATCTCCATGTGCAGCTTGGCGATGTTTCGCCAGGTGCCGCCGACGGCGTAGAACGTCCGCCCCTCGCCCTTGGCCAGAAGCTTGGAGATGGTCTTCACATGCTTGCGGGCGAAGGTACGGGCCTTTTCCATCGAGCCGCCGGCATATTCCGACAGGCGCAGGCCGCCGAGCGGCAGCGTCACGCCCTGGCCGAGTTCCTTGCCCTTGATGTCGATCAGTTCCAGCGAACCACCGCCCAGGTCGCCGGCGATACCATCTGGCGTGTAGAAGCCGCTGACGATGCCGAGCGCGGAGAACTTTGCTTCTTCCTCGCCGGAGAGAACGCGCACCTTGCGCTGCAGGATGGTTTCGGCGCGATGGATGAAATCCGGGCCATTCGAGGCCTCGCGGGCAGCAGCCGTCGCCAGCACGTACATGGTGGCCGCGCGTGCCTGATCGGACAGCGCCTTGAAGCGATGCAGAGCGGAAAGCGCACGTTCGACGCTGGCCTCGTCCATCTTGCCTGTGAGCGCTATGCCCTTACCGAGACCGCAGAGAACCTTTTCGTTGAAAAGGATCGTGGGCGATCTCGACAAGCCTTCATAGATGACCACACGGATCGAGTTCGACCCGATATCGACAACGGAGACCGGAGCAATCCCTGGAAGGCGCCCCTGGGCTTCTGATTCAACCATGCAGGTCCAGTTTTATCGTTTCGTGCGGCCGGAAAGAAGGCCGGCGATCAGCTTTGGCGCACTGGATTTCAACGCTTCACCACGGCCCGAAAGGCTGGGATTGGTCATGAAATACTGTTGCGCGTTGAACGGCTCCTCGCCCTTGCGCACCTCCATGCGCCTTGACGTCCCGTCGGCCAATATCTCGTAGCTTTGTTGATTGTCAATGAGGTTGCCCAGCATGATCTGTGACAAAACCTGCTCGTGCACGGTCGGATTGATGAGCGGAACCAGCGTTTCGACGCGGCGATCGAGGTTTCTCGGCATCATGTCGGCGGAGCCGATATAGACCAGCGCCTTGTCGGATGGCAGGCCGTGGCCGTTGCCGAAGCAGAAGATGCGGCTGTGCTCGAGGAAGCGGCCGACGATCGACTTGACGCGGATGTTTTCCGACAGGCCGGGGACCTGCGGGCGCAGGCAGCAGATGCCGCGAATGACGAGATCGATCTCGACGCCGGCGTGGCTCGCCGTGTATAGCGCGTCGATGATTTCGGGATCGACGAGCGAGTTCATCTTCATCCAGATGGCCGCCGGCGCGCCGTTCTTGGCGTGCTTGATCTCTTCGTTGATGTGACGAAGGATGCGCGAACGCAGCGTATAGGGCGATACGGCGAGCTTCATGCTCTCCTCCGGCTCGCCATAGCCGGTGATGAAGTTGAAGATATTGGCCATATCGTGGGCAATGACAGGATTGCAGGTGAAGAACGACAGGTCGGTATAAATCTTCGCGGTGATCGGGTGATAGTTGCCGGTGCCGAGATGGCAGTAGCTGCGCAGCTTGCCCTCTTCGCGGCGAACGACCAGCGACATCTTCGAGTGGGTCTTCAATTCGATGAAGCCGAAGACCACCTGCACGCCGGCGCGTTCGAGGTCGCGCGCCCAGCGGATGTTGGCTTCCTCGTCGAAACGCGCCTTGAGTTCGACCAGCGCAGTGACCGACTTGCCGGATTCGGCGGCATCGATCAGCGCTCGAACGATCGGGCTGTCGTTGGAGGTTCGGTAGAGCGTCTGCTTTATCGCCAGGACGTCAGGATCGCGCGCAGCCTGGAGCAGAAACTGGACCACCACATCGAAGGACTCGTAGGGGTGGTGAACCACCATGTCCTTTTCACGGATGGCGGCGAAGCAATCGCCGGCGTGCTCGCGGACGCGTTCGGGAAATCGCGCATTGTAAGACGGGAAGCGCAGATCGTCGCGCGGCGCCTTGGTGATCTCGGACAGCGTGTTCAGTGCCAGCAAGCCCGGCAGAACGGCGACGCGGTTATCGGGCACGTTGGTCGCCTGCACCACGAACTGGCGCAGCGACGCCGGCATTTCGGAATCGGTTTCGAGGCGGATGACCGAACCGCGGCGGCGGCGCTTCAGCGCGGTTTCGAAGAAGCGGACGAGATCTTCGGCTTCTTCTTCAACTTCGATATCGCTGTCGCGGATGATGCGGAACGTACCGGAACCCTGCACCTCATAGCCGGGGTAGAGCCGGTAGATGAAGATGTTGGCGACGTCCTCGAGCGTGATGTAGCGGATCGTGTTGCCATCATCGGGCAGGCGCACGAAACGATCGAGCGCCGGCGGCAGGCGCAGCAGCGCCGTCATCGGCTCGCGGCCATTCTTGCTGACCAGTTGCAGGCCGATCGAGAAGCCGAGATTGGGGATGAAGGGGAACGGGTGCGCCGGGTCGATCGACAGCGGCGTCAGCACCGGGAAGATCGCCTGCTCGAATTCGGTCGCGAGCCAGTTGCGATCGCTCTCGCTGAGCGCGCCGGGGCGGACGATCAGAATGTCTTCCTTGGCGAGATACTGCTGCAGCACGGCGAGCGAGGCCTGCTGCTCCATCTGCAGATTGTCGATTTCCTGCAGGATGGATTCAAGCTGCTCGGCCGGCGTCTTGCCGTCGGGCGTGCGCACGACGATGTTCTGGCGCACCTGGCCTTCAAGACCGGCAACGCGCACCATGAAGAATTCGTCGAGGTTGGCAGCCGAAATCGACAGGAAGCGAACGCGCTCTAGCAGCGGATGCTCGGTGTTCAGCGTCTCCTCGAGAACGCGGCGATTGAACTGCAGCCAGGAAAATTCGCGGTTGATGAAGCGCTCGGGGCTGGAGAGCAGTTCTTCAAGCGGCGGAACGTTCGCCTTGGTTTCGGGAGCCGTTTCCTGGTTTCCCGCGACTGCACTGTCCATCGTTCGATCGTCCCCTCATTATTGCGCCAAGCCGAATATATCAGTTTCACGACGGAACTGTGACAGTCAATCAGCCGGATCGGAATTGCCCAATTCATTCAACACTTCAGCGGCAAGCGCGCGCGTGATCTTGGTGCCTCTTGAGAGCGCCAGCCGATCCAGCCGCTCGACGATCGTCTGCGCGGCGTTCAGCGATCGCTCCATCCTGACGACAATATAGAGCACCAGTTTGTCATCTATATAAAGCTGGCGGTCGGCGAAGAGCTTGACGATGACCTGCGACAGCAATTCCTCGTCCGGCTCGCCGATCTCGACAACGGTCGCCGCCTTCAGGCGAGAGCGCAGGTCGGCCAGTTCGACAGGCCAGGACATCGGCCAGAGACGGCTCGTCATCAAAAGGCTGTGGCCGTTTTCGCGCACGCTGTTGATGACATGAAACAGTTCGGTGTCGTCGAAGCCGAGGCGATCGACATCCTCAAACAAGACCGGGCCGTTGGCTGCATCGACCGCCGCATTCGCGCCGGCCTTCGGACGGATGATCGTGGCGCCGCTGTGATCCTTCCAGATATTGGCGAGGTGCGACTTGCCCGATCCGACCGGGCCGGCAAGGATGACGACCGGCGACGGCCAGTTCGGCCAGGCATCGACGATCTCGACAGCCGCCGCCAGCCGCTCGGAGATCAGGAGATCGTCACGACCGGTCGCGGCATCATGAGAAAAGGCCAAGGGGAGCTGCTCCACGGGCTTGCGCCTTGAGTCAGCGTTTTTCACGTCAGTCATTTCGGGCCAGCTTTTGTCTTCCGTACCGGGGTGGCCTTCGCCTCGCCCGCATACAGGTCGCTCTCAAGATACCGTGAAAGCGCAAAGCGAACAAGGACGCCGACGGCGGCGGCGGCCGGCACGGCAACGAGCAGGCCGACAAAGCCGAAGAGCGCGCCGAAGGCAAAGAGCGCAAACATCAGCCAGACCGGATGCAGGCCGACGCTGTGGCCGACAAGCTTCGGCTGCAGGATGTTGCCTTCCATGAACTGGCCGCTGAAGAAGACCGCGAGAACCGCGCCGACCCAGATATAGTCAGGCCAGAACTGCACGAGCGCCACGCCGACTGCGGCAATCAGACCTACCGTGGAGCCGACATAGGGAATGAAGCTGATCATGCCGGCGAAGAGGCCGATAAGCAGGCCGAAGTTCAGCCCTACCAGCGACAGGCCGACCGCATACCAGATGCCGAGGATCAGGCAGAGAGACCCCTGCCCGCGAATGAAGCCTGCAATCGCCTGATCGATCTCGCGCATGATCTGATGGACGTTGGCGACATAGTCGCGGGGCACATACTTGTCGATATTGGCAACCATACGGTCCCAATCGAGCAGCATGTAGAAGGCGACAACGGGTGTCACGACCATCAGCGAGATGACATTGACGACAGCAAGGCCGGAGCTCCAGACCTGGCTGAACAGCCCGGTGAGCAGGCCGAAGCCCTGCGACAGGATTTCCGAGAAATTGTTCTTGATGGTGCCGAGCTGGTTCTTGATCCAATCCGGCAGCATCGAGTTCTGCTGCTTGGCGATGAAGGTCTGCAGCTGATCGATATAACCAGGCAGGCGGCCGGCGAAATCGGCGAACTGGCTGGCAAGGATCGGGATCAGGATCATCAGCGCCAACACGATCAGGACGACGAAAGCGATCAGGATGACGATCGTCGCCATCAGGCGGCTGAGCCCGAGCTTTTCCAATCGGTCGGCGACCGGATCGAGGAAGTAGGCGATCGCCATGCCTGCGAGAAACGGCAGCAGGATGGAGCTGAACACCAATAGGAAGGCGATGAAGGCGGCGAGCACGAACAGCCAGAAGATAACCTGGCGCTTCAGACCGGCGCCGCTAACCTGGTGTGGCATCATGTTCTCCGCTGATCGAACGTCGGTACTTGCCGCATCGCAGCGATACGGCCTGCGAGCCACATAGGATGCACCCGCGAGAATGGTCAACCCCAGCGTCCAATTTCCGCCGAGCTCCGTTCAAAAGAGCGGGAAATTGGGGCTTTTGCCACGCAACGCCTTGCATAAAGGCCCCTGTCATGCAATTGCGACCCGCATGTGACGCGGGGATATTTCCCGCCCGACGACAGCCATCGGAGAGCAGTATGAGCCAGTCCGGAAAAAACGGTCTCACCTATAGCGATGCAGGCGTGGATATCGACGCTGGCAACCTTCTCGTCGAAAAGATCAAGCCCGCCGTACGCTCGACCCGCCGCCCCGGCGCCGATGGCGAAATCGGCGGCTTCGGCGGCCTGTTCGACCTCAAGGCCGCAGGCTTCACCGATCCGGTTCTGGTTGCCGCCAATGACGGCGTCGGCACCAAGCTGAAGATCGCGATCGATGCCGATTATCACGACACCGTCGGCATCGACCTCGTCGCCATGTGCGTCAACGATCTCGTGGTCCAGGGCGCCGAGCCGCTGTTCTTCCTCGACTACTTCGCGACCGGCAAGCTCGATCCGGACCAAGGTGCGGCGATCGTCGAAGGCATTGCCGCCGGCTGCCGCGACGCGGGCTGTGCGCTGATCGGCGGCGAGACCGCCGAGATGCCGGGCATGTATTCCTCCGGCGATTACGATCTGGCCGGCTTTGCCGTGGGTGCTGCCGAGCGCGGCAAGCTGCTGCCGTCCGGCGACGTTAACGAAGGCGACGTCATCCTCGGCCTCGCTTCCTCGGGCGTTCACTCGAACGGCTTCTCGCTTGTGCGCAAGATCGTCGGCATTTCCGGCCTCGCCTGGGACGCGCCGGCACCGTTTGCTGACGGCAAGACGCTCGGCGAAGCCCTGCTGACACCGACCCGCATCTATGTGAAGCAGCTGCTCAGCGTCATCCGCGAGACCGGCGCGATCAAGGCGCTGGCGCACATCACCGGAGGTGGCTTCCCCGAGAATATTCCGCGTGTACTGCCCAAGCACCTCGCCGCCGAGATCGATCTTGCCGCCGTCAAGGTTCCGGCCGTGTTCTCCTGGCTGTCGAAGACCGGCGGCGTGGAAGCGAACGAAATGCTGCGCACCTTCAACTGCGGCATCGGCATGATCGCCGTCGTCTCCGCCGAGAATGCCGACACCGTCATTTCGGCGCTGGAGGCCCAGGGCGAAAGCGTCGTGCGGCTCGGCCGGATGATCGCCCGCGCTGAAGGCGCTCACGGCACGCTCTACAAGGGCACGCTCGCCATATGACGTCTCCGCGCAAACGCGTCGTCGTCTTCATCTCCGGCGGCGGCTCCAACATGATGGCGCTGGTCGCCGCCGCGAAGGCTACGGACTTCCCGGCCGAAATCGTCGGCGTGATCTCCGACAAGCCGGATGCGGGCGGCCTTACCAAGGCGTCAGCCGAGGGCATCGCGACCTTCGCCTTTCCGCGCAAGGATTACGCCAGCAAGGAAGCGCACGAAGAGGCGATCTTCGCCGCTCTCGACGCGCTGTCGCCCGACATCCTCTGCCTTGCGGGCTATATGCGTCTGCTGAGCGGGACGTTTATCCAGCGCTACGAGGGAAAGATGATCAACATCCACCCTTCCCTCCTGCCACTATTCCCAGGCCTGCACACGCACCAGCGCGCCATCGACGCCGGCATGCGGATCGCCGGCTGCACCGTACATTTCGTCACCGAGGGCATGGATGAGGGTCCGGTCATCGGCCAGGCTGCCGTGCCTGTTCTCTCCGACGATACAGCTGATACGCTGGCGGCGCGTGTGTTGACGGTCGAGCACAAGATTTATCCGCAAGCGCTCAGGCTGTTTGCCGAGGGCAAGGTGCGGATGGAAGGTGGCAAGGCTGTCAGGACTGCCGATGTGTCCGATACCACCGCAACCGGTGCTGTTATCTCCGCCTGATCAGCGATTGTCTGGAGATTGACCGGCGGGATGATGCGGATCATCATGTGCGTGGCCCACGGAGCGACGCCATGACCATTACCGTCAACATCGATGAAGCAAGCCTTCCCGAACTCCTTGCCAAGGTGGAAGCCGGCGAGGAGGTCGTTATCCTGCGCGATGGATTACCGGTGGCGAGGTTAGCCCCTGTCGTGGCGGATCACGAAAAGCGCAGGCAGGCCATCGAGGCCGTCCGTGCCTTCCGGAAAACCATGCCGAGCATTACAGCGGAAGAAATTGCCGAGTGGAAGGCGACGGGCCGGCGATGACGGCCAAATTCGTCGTTGATTCATCTGTCGTGTGCAGCTGGGTTTTGCCAGACGAAAGCTCGCCGATCGCGGCTGCCGCATTCGTCCATCTGCAAACCTCCGACGCAATCGCTCCCGACTTATTGTGGCACGAAGTGCGCAATGTGTTGATGATGGCGAGAAGACGCAATCGGATCGACTTCGACAGGGCCCGTGAAGGTGTGAAACTCTTGCGCGGGCTGAGCATCTTCACGCAGCGCTCGCCGGGCGATGACACAATTCTTGGCCTTGCGGAACAGCACCGGTTGACCGCCTACGATGCGGCTTACCTGGCCTTGGCAATCCAGACGAAACTGCCGCTCGCCACTTTGGACAAGCAACTGATCGAAGCAGCGGCACGCGAAAACGTGCCGCTGCTGACTTAATGTAATCAACCCTTACGCCGCGATCGCCCGCGGCTGATGCAGCGTGCCGTCGCTGTAGACGAAGCGGCCGCCGCGGAAGGTGGCGCGGATGCGGTGGATGTCGCCGGGTTCGACAACCACGAGGTCGGCGCGCTGGCCGATGGCGATTTCGCCGCGGTCGGTGAGGCCGGCGGAGCGGGCGGCGTTCTTCGTCGCCATGGCGACGGCGGTCGGCAGGTTGGTGGCCTCGGCGATCTTGAAGATGCCGGGAACGAAGGCCGCCGGGTGATAGTCGGCGGCGATGACGGAGAGGACGCCGGCGCGGGCGGCATCGAGAGCGCTGAGATTACCCGACATGGACTGGCCGCGCAGCGCATTCGGCGCGCCCATCAGCGTCCAGAGGCCACGGCGGCGCGCCTCTTCGGCGGCCGGCAGGGTTACCGGGAATTCGCTGATCGTGACGCCCATCGCATGCATCTCAGCCACCTTCTCGGCGCTGTCGTCGTCATGCGAGGCGAGCGACAGCTTGTGGCGCAGCGACAGGTCGACGATGTGGCGAAGCCTGGTCTCGATCTCGGGATTGTCACGCATGGCGATGCGCTTGGCGACCATCTCGGCAGCCATTTCCTCGGAGATGGCCCGGCGCTCGGCCATGCTCAGAATGTAGCTCTGGATGTCGTTATACTGCCCCTGCCCCGGCGTGTGATCGGTCAGCGAGACCATGTCGACATGGCCGGCGTCCAGCAGCTTTTCGAGCGCAGGCGCCGCACCGACATTGGTGATCTCGTAGCGCGCGTGGACGCGGTGATCGATCAAGAGATCATCCTTGAAGCGGCTGACGCCCTCGATGACGGCGCAGGTGGTTTCCAGCGAGCGGACGTGGCCGTAGACGCTTTCGGTCGCGAAAGAGACGGCCGCGTAGGCCGTCGTCACGCCGTGGGCCGCGAGCTTCTTGTCGAGCTCGTGGATGGAAAAGCCGATCGGCATCATGGCGTTGGGGCGCGGCGCGATCTCGCGCTCGATCATGTCGCCGTGGAGATCGACGAACCCCGGCATCAGCAGGCGGCCCTCACCATCGATCGCGGCATTGGCGACGGTCTCCGGGCGAATCTCGGCGATAACGCCATCCTCGATGCGAACCGAGCCGTTGTTCACGACCTCATCCGGCAGAACGATCGTGAAATTGCTGAGCCACATCGGCTTTCTCCTCATATCAGGCAATTATGACAAGCCGGAGCCGATAGCCCCGATTCATGACATGCGAATGAACGTCTCAGGGCTTATTCAAGGCAGCCCTGTTCAGCGCCGCCCATTGCAGCAGAATGATCGTCTTGAAGTCGATGATTTCGCCGCTGGCGATCATCTGCACCGCCTCGTCCAGCGGGATTTCGACGACTTCAATGTCCTCGTGCTCCTCGGCCAGTCCGCCACCTTCCGAGACGCGGTCTTCGGTGTCGATCGAGGCCGCGAAGAAGTGGACGAGCTCGGCGTTGGCGCCGGGCGAGCTGTAGGCCTTGAACAAGAAGCGCACGTCGCGGACGCGGAAGCCGGTTTCCTCGATGGCTTCCCGGCGGATGGCTGCCTCGGGCTCATCGCCATCGAGCAGGCCGGCCGGCGTTTCCAGCATCCAGGCCGGCTCGCCGTGGAGATAGACGGGCAGACGGAACTGGCGGACGAGGACGACGGTGTCGCGCTTGGGGTCGTGCAGCAGGATCGTGGCGGCGGGAGTGCGGTGGTAAATCTCGCGGTGGATGCGGTGCGTTTCGCCGTCGGAGTTGGTGTAATCGACCTCGTAGGTGCTGAGCCGCGTCCAGCCATCCGAGAGCGTCCGTTCCTGGATGATCTCGGCCTTTGCCTTTTCAAATTTCGTCATGCCGCATCCTTGCGAAGCCAAACCTTGTTGTCGTGGACGGCAGCGCCGCCATAAGGCGCGACGGGGTCGGCGCCAGTCAAAACGTTGATGCCCTCGCCATCGACATGCGCCTTGTTGGGCCACAGGCCCTCAGCGATCAGCACGCCCGGCTTGACCTCGGTCGTCAGTTTGGCGTGCAGGCGCACCTCGCCTCTGGCGTTGCCGACCTGGACGAGATCGCCATGGGCGATGTCTTGGGCTTCCGCATCGGCAGGGTTGATCATCAGCTCCGGCCGGCCCTCCTTCTGCCGCGAGGTCTTGGTCTCGGCGAAGCTGGAATTCAGGAAGTTGCGGGCGGGCGATGTGGCGAGACGGAACGGGTGTTCGGCATCGGCGACTTCGATCACGTCAACCTGATCCGGGAACGGCGGCAGCTCCGGATAGGGGCCGAGCAGGCCGACGGCTTCCGGCGGGCGATTGGGCGCCGGCTGGTTGCGCCAATCGGGACGGAAGTGGAAGCGGCCGTCGGGGTGGGCGAAGCCGTTGATGAAATGCGCGTCGTCGAATTCCGGCTGACGGTCGAACCATTTGTGCTCAAGGAAATGATCGTAGCCGGGCAGCTCGCTCGATTGGAGAACGCGGTCGATCATCTCGCGCGCGGTGAAGCCGAAGCCCGGGCGATCGGCGACGCCGAGGCGCTTGGCCAGCTCCTCGATGACGAAGAGATTGGTGCGCACCGTTTCCGGCGGCTCGACGAGCTTTGGGCCAAGCAGAATGTGGTTCTGGCCGCCGGCACGATAGATGTCGTCATGCTCGACGAACATGGTGGCAGGTATGACGATATCGGCCATCTCGGCGGTATCGGTCATGAACTGCTCATGGACGGCGACGAAGAGATCGTCGCGCGCGAAACCGCTCTTCACCAGCCGCTGCTCGGGCGCGATATTAACCGGGTTGGTATTCTGGATCAGCATGGCGGTGACGGGGCCGCGATGGCGCAGAGCCACGGCGTCACCCGTCAAGGCGCGGCCGATCTGCGACTGGTCGATCATGCGGATGTCGGCATCCTTCATCGACTTGCCGGTCAGCTCCGCGTTGTTCATGCGGAAGATGTCGCTGTTTGAATGGAAGGCGCCGCCGCCCTCATATTGCCAGGAGCCGAGAACGGTTGCGACCGAGGCCGCCGCATGCATGGCGACCGCGCCGTTGCGCTGGCGGGTGAAGCCGTAGCCGAGACGGAAGAAGGTCTTCTTCGTCGTGCCGACGAGCTTGCCGAAGGCTTCGATCTCGTCGACCGAAAGCCCGGTAATGGCCGCAGCCCATTCGGGCGTCTTTGTCTTCAGGTGCGCTTCGAGGCCGGCGGGATCGTCGGCGTATTTCGCCATGTAGGCGCGGTCGGCATAACCGTCGCGGAAGGCGATGTGCATGGCGGCGCAGGCGAGTGCTGCATCGGTGCCCGGCTTGAGGATGAGCGCCAGATCGGCCTGCTTCATCGTCGGGCTGTCGTAGATATCGATGACGACGATCTTGGCGCCGCGTTCCTTGCGTGCCTTGATCGCGTGGGTCATGACGTTGACCTGCGTGGCAACCGCGTTGGTTCCCCAGATGACGACGCAATCGGTGCGCGCCATTTCGCGCGGATCCGGGCCCCTCAGGACACCTGTCGCCATGGTGAAGCCGGTCCAGGCCGGGTTGGTGCAGATCGACGAGAAGAAGCCGGAATAGCGCTTGGCGTGGCGCAGGCGGTCGATGCTGTCGCGCTGCACCCAGCCCATGGTGCCTGCGTAGTAATAGGGCCAGATCGCCTCGCTGCCATCCTTCGCCTCGGCCTTGACGAAGGCTTCGGCGATTTCATCCAGCGCATTGTCCCAAGATATCTGCTGCCACTCCCCCGCCCCCTTGGCGCCCTTGCGGCGCAGCGGATGCATCAGGCGGTCGGGATGATAGAGACGTTCGGCGTATCGGGCGACCTTAGCGCAGATGACGCCAGAGGTATAGCTATGGTCGTTTGCCCCGCGCACGCGGCCAATCCTGCCATCATCCGTGACCTCCACCTCCAGCGCGCAGGTGGAGGGACAGTCGTGCGGACAGGCGGTGTGGCCGATCCGGACGGAGGACTTCGGGGATTTGGCTTCGATGGGGGTCGCAATGTTCATGGAGTTTCTATATTCCAACCGGAAACCGGCCAAAAGCCGGAAACGTCGTCCCCCACGCGAATTCATGTAGGCATCAGCGAAAATGAACTACCGCCACATCTACCATGCGGGCAACTTTGCCGATGTCCTGAAGCACGCGGTTCTCGCGCGTCTCGTCCGCTACATGCAGAAGAAGGATGCCGGCTTCCGCGTGCTCGACACGCATGCCGGCATCGGGCTCTACGATCTCTCGTCGGAAGAGGCGCAGAAAACCGGCGAATGGCGCGAAGGGATCGGCAAGATCATGGAGGCTGAGCTTTCGCCGCAGGTGGCCGAATTGCTCGAGCCTTATCTGACCGCGATCCGCGAGCTCAATCCAGATGGCGGCATGCGCTACTATCCCGGCTCGCCGAAGCTCTCGCGGATGCTGTTCAGGCCGCAGGACCGGCTCTCGGCGATGGAGCTGCATCCCGAGGATTTCCAGCGGCTGCATCGCCTGTTCGAGGGCGATCATCATGCCCGCATCACCGAGCTCGACGGCTGGCTGTCGCTCGGCGCGCATCTGCCGCCGAAGGAAAAGCGCGGCATCGTGCTTGTCGATCCGCCCTTCGAGGAAGGCGGCGAATACGAGCGGCTGGTCGATGGCCTCGCCAAGGCCTATCGCCGCTTTCCCGGCGGCACCTACTGCCTCTGGTATCCGATCAAGAAGGGCGCACCGATCAAGGAATTCCACGAGGCGCTGCAGGCGCTCGATATTCCGAAGACACTCTGCGCCGAGCTCACCGTGCGCAGCGACCGCGGGATGGTGACCGGACTGACCGGCTCGGGGCTGATCATCATCAACCCGCCCTATACGCTCAAGGACGAGCTGCACCAGCTGCTGCCAGCGCTCAGGGACCATATGGCGCAGGACCGCTATGCCTCGCACCGGGCGTTCTGGCTGCGCGGTGAAAACAAGGCCGTGAAAGAGGATTGACCGACTCTTTCCGGCGCGAAATAGTCCGGCCACATTCCAAGTCCGTTGCCAGGCATTTTGAAAGAGACCGACGATGAAGATCCTTTGCGCGCCCGCCTCCCCCTACTCCAGCAAGGTCCGGATGGCCGCGCGCTATCTCGAACTGGATGCGACCGAGATCCGCGTCGATACGAACGCCGGCCCGGCGATCCTCGTCGACAACAATCCTCTTGGAAAGATTCCGACAGTGCTGACGGATGACGGTGTGTCGGTCTTCGACAGCGTCGCGATCATGCATTATTTAGGGCGACTGAAGGGCAAGCAGCTCTATCCGTCGAAAAACGGCAAGCGGACGGAAGCCGAAGTGCTGGAAGCGCTTTGCGACGGTATCTGCGACTGCCTGCTCGCCATCGTCTACGAGCGCCGCTTCCGCGACGAGGAAAAGATCCACCAGCCCTGGATCGACCGGCAGTGGAAGAAGGTCGTAAGCGGCCTCAATCACCTGAGCGTCCACCTGCCGAAGATCGGCAAGAAGCTGCATGGCGGCCACTTCGCGCTGGCGGCAACGCTGGGTTATCTCGACCTGCGTTTCCACGGCCAGTGGGAAGCCGAGCACTCCGAGCTGATCGGCTGGCTCCGGACCTTCGAGAAGAAATTCCCTGCCTATGCCGAGCTCAGGCCTCAGGGCTGAGCGCGATCGCGCTCCGCTTTCACGAAATCGATGAAGGCGCGCAACGCCGTCGGCAACTGCCGGCGGCTCGGGTAATAGAGGAAGAAGCCCGGATAATAGGGGCACCAATCCTCTAGCACCCGCACCAATTTTCCAGCCTCGATCTCGTCACGCACCTGATCCTCGAACAGATAGCCCAGCCCGTCGCCCTGCAACACCGCGTCGCGCATGATGTCCTGATCGCCCAAAGTTAGCGGGCCCTGCACCTCGATCTCCAACTTGATGCCGCCGCGCTCGAACTCCCAATGATAGAAGGCGCCGCCGGCAAAGCGGAACCGGATGCAGACGTGGTCTTTCAGATCATGCGGCGTCTGCGGCCTGCCCCTGCCCTCGAAGTAACCCGGCGTACCGACGACGGCGAAGCTGTGGCGCGGACCGATGGGGACCGCGATCATATCCGCCGCGATGCTTTCGCCAAAGCGTATGCCCGCATCGAAGCCTGACGAGACCATATCGATAAGGGCATCATCGATGACGATATCGACCTCGACGGACGGATGAGCTTTCAGGAAACGCGAGACGATCGGCAACAGTACGAGCTTGGCGGCGGCGCGTGGCGCGTTGATGCGCAGCTTGCCGTAGGGGTGGCCACGGAAGGTGTCGAGATCATCCAGCGCGGCGTCGATATCCAGGAAGGCCGGGCGGATGCGGTCGAAAAGGCGCTCGCCAGCCTCCGTCAGCGCCACGCCACGAGTGGTGCGGTTGACGAGGCGGACGTCCAGCCGCTCCTCGATTGTTCTCAGCGCGTGGCTCAGCGCCGAAGGCGTGACGGCGAGTTCGACGGCGGCCTTGCGAAAGCTACGGTGATTGGCGATCGCCAGGAAAATGGCGAGGTCGGTCGAGCGCACACGCTTCATTGATGAGTGTTTCTCACTAGCTTATGGAGTATAAGGTAAATTCTCTCACCTATGTGCATAGGCTAGTTTCGGGGTGTCAGCAAATCACAACCCGAAAGGAAAAGGTCATGCGTGTTTGGTTTATCACTGGTGCGTCGCGCGGTTTCGGCGCCCTTATCACCCAGGAAGCTCTCAATGCCGGTGACGCGGTTGTCGCCACGGCGCGCAATCCGAAAGGTCTGCAGGAGAAATTCCAGAATCATTCGAATCTCTTGGCGGTCGCGCTTGATGTGACGGATGAAGCCTCGGCGCACGCCGCCGCGGAGCAGGCCGTCAAGCGCTTCGGCCGGATCGACATCCTGCTCAACAATGCCGGCTTCGGCCTGCTGGGTGCAGTCGAAGAGGCGACCAACGAGGAGATCGAGAAGCTCTACGCGGCCAATGTCTTCGGCCTGCTGAAGGTCACGCGCGCGGTGCTGCCGCATATGCGCCGCCAGCGTTCCGGCCATATCCTCAACATATCGTCGGTCGGCGGCTATGTCTCTCATGCCGGCTGGGGCGTCTATTGCTCGACCAAGTTCGCGGTCGAAGGGCTGACGGAAGCGCTTGCCGCCGAGGTCGCGCCGCTCGGCATCAAGGCGACGGTCGTCGAACCCGGTTTCTTCCGCACCGACTTCCTCGACGAAAGCTCGCTGTCGGTCAGCCCAAGTTCGATTGCCGACTACGCCGAGACACCGGTCGGCGCGATGCGAGACTTTGCCGCCAGCCATAACCACCAGCAGCCAGGCGACCCTGCCCGCTTTGCCAAAGCGATGATCACGCTGGCGCATTCCGACAATCCGCCGCTGCGCATGCCCTTCGGCAGCGACACGGTGGCTGCGATCGAGAAGAAGAACGCAAGCGTTGCCGAGGAGCTGGCCGCATGGCGGGAACTCGCTGTGTCGACGGACTTTCCCAAGGGGGAATGACGGCCCGACCAAACGAAACGCAACAAAAAAGCCGGAGCGATGCCCCGGCTTTTTTCATTTACCTGATCGGATGATCAGAACTTCATGCCGATACCGACCTTGACGCTGTGCTCGTCATAGCCGCGCGAGATGTTTGCGCCGCCGACGTTGAAGTCGTTCTTCTGGTAGTCGGTGTAGCGGTATTCGATACGAGCGGTGATGTTGTTGGTCACCATGGCTTCGGCACCGGCGCCGACCGTGTAGCCCAGAGCGCTGTCGCTGTCAGAACCAGCCGCGTTGCTGAACTTGTTCTTGGTGGCGGCCAGACCGGCCGTACCATAGAGCAGGAAGGGGTTCAGGTCGTAGCCGATACGGCCGCGGATCGAGCCGTTGACTTCGTTCTTGGCAGTACCGCCGTCGACAGCGCCGTCAGCGCCGGAGTAGCCGATGTCACCTTCGACACCGTATACGATCTGGCCCTGCTGCCAGTTGTAACCGCTGTAGATCTGGCCGCCGAAAGCGCGAGCGTTATAGTCGTGAGCGAAGCCGCCCATGTTGTAGGTGCCGGCGCCACCGAGGTAGAAGCCCTGCCAGTTGCCGGTAGGCGCTACATCGTTCTGGGCGACCGGAGCTTCTGGGATCTGATCAATGGCATCGGCCGCGTAAGCAGCGGAAAAGCCACCAAGGGCAACGGTCGAAACCAACAGGCTAGCAATAAACGTACGCATACTCATCTCCTTATCGAACCCGCGCCCTTCATCAACTGTGTTAACGTGAAGCATTCGCGAGCAATTACGCATGTCCCTTTCGGATCGAGAGGGAAATTGATGCGCAAATGAGGATTTGGAAGAGCCAAAATGTGATTTGATTGTGGCTTAGGGGTGGCTGAAATTCGATGTTGCTTTATCGCAACAAACACTTCATTAACCCTAACCAAGCGTTAAATCATGAATACTTATTTTATCGAATTATATTCTTAAATAATACGTACAATATCCAAGTTCTGTGCGCAATCAAGACGCCTATTTATAAGATCTGATCGGCCGCCTATATAAGCACCGCAGAGATTTGCGGGATGAAGAGGCAGGATTTTGAGCGAGACAAGACTTCGAACAGCGTTGGTGACAGGGTCGGCCAAGAGAATAGGCCGTGCGATAGTCGAAGATCTTGCAGCGAGCGGCTTCTCGGTGGCGATCCATGCGAATGGTTCCATCGCCGAGGCGGAAAATTTTGCGGCGGAATTGCGGCAAAAGGGCAAAAACGCGATTGCGCTTCACGCCGATTTGAAGGACGTCGAGGACACCAACGGACTGATAAAAAAGGCGTTTGAGGCGCTTGGACCGCTCGATTTGCTCGTCAACAACGCCTCTGCCTTCCATAATGATTCGGCCCACCACTTTGACGCTGCAGCCTGGGACGACCACTTCGCGCTCCACGTGCGCGCGCCATCCATATTGTCTCCCGTCTTTGCCGAACAGCTGCCGAAAAGCGTTCCAGGGCTGATCGTCAACATCATCGACCAGCGGGTCTGGGCGCTCAATCCGGGCTTCTATTCTTATACATTGTCCAAGGCGGCGCTGTGGACGGCGACGCAGACGATGGCGCAGAGCTTCGCGCCACGCATTCGCGTCAATGCGCTCGGCCCCGGACCGACGGTTCGTAGTGCGCGACAGAGCGAAGAGGACTTCCAGCAGCAGGTGGACGGCCTTATCATGAAAGCGGGGCCGGGATTCGGCGAATTCGGACGGACGATCCGCTTCCTCTATGATACGCCCTCCATCACCGGCCAAATGATTGCCCTCGACGGCGGCCAGCATCTTGCCTGGCAGACGCCCGATGTGGCGGAGATTACGGAATGAATTCAAGGAAGCTGCCGGATGGCGGCGTTCTTTACGACGAAAATGACGAGACCGACGACGATATCGAGGTGGAGAGCGAAGGCTCTGCCTCGCCCGTCGGCGCGCCGGTTGCCTCTGCTATCGACTGGAACGAAGGCGGCAGCAACGAGACCGGGCTTGTCGGCGCAGACCTGATCGCGGAATTCGTCAAGCGGCTGCCGAACAGCCCCGGCGTCTATCGCATGTTCAACGAGGCCGGCGACGTTCTCTATGTCGGCAAGGCGCGCAGCCTGAAGAAGCGCGTGAGCAATTACGCGCTCGGCCGCGTGCACTCCAACCGCATCGCCCAGATGGTGCGGCAGACCGCTCATATGGAGTTCGTGACGACGCGCACCGAGATCGAGGCGCTTCTGTTGGAAGCGAATCTGATCAAGCGGTTGCGGCCGCGCTTTAACGTGCTTTTGCGCGACGACAAGTCATTCCCCTATATCCTGATATCGGGCGACCATCGTGCGCCTGCCATCCTGAAGCATCGCGGCGCACGCGCCCGCAAGGGCGACTATTTCGGCCCCTTCGCTTCGGCGGGCGCCGTCGGCCGCACGATCAACTCGCTGCAACGCGCCTTCCTGATCCGCACCTGTACCGACAGCGTGTTCGAGACGCGCACCCGCCCCTGCCTGCTCTACCAGATCAAGCGCTGTTCGGCACCCTGCACGCATGAGATCAGCGATGCGGGGTATGGTGAACTGGTTCAGGAGGCGAAGGACTTTCTTTCCGGCAAGAGCCAGAAGGTGAAGGCGCATATGGCGGACTCGATGAACCAGGCGGCCGAGGATCTCGATTTCGAGCAGGCCGCCGTTTATCGCGACCGCCTCGCCTCGCTTTCGCATGTGTCCAGCCACCAGGGGATCAACCCCGCCGGCGTCGAGGAAGCCGATGTCTTCGCGATCTATCACGAGGGCGGCATTTCCTGCATCCAGGTGTTCTTCTTCCGCACCGGGCAGAACTGGGGCAACCGCGCCTATTTCCCGAAGGCAGACCCGCAACTGACGGGCGCCGAAGTGCTGAGCGCCTTCCTGGCGCAGTTCTACGACGACAAGCCGGTGCCGAAGCAGATCCTGCTTTCGGAAACGGTGGACGAGATGGAACTGCTGGCCGCCGCCTTCGCCGAGAAGGCGGGCCACAAGATTTCGGTGCTGGTGCCGCAGCGCGGCGAGAAGCGCGACCTGGTCGACCACGTCATGGGCAATGCGCGCGAGGCGCATGGGCGCAAGCTTGCGGAAACGGCATCGCAATCGCGGCTGCTCGAAGGCTTCAAGGATACGTTCAAGCTCTCCTACGTGCCGCAGCGCGTCGAGATATACGACAACTCGCATATCATGGGCACGAATGCCGTCGGCGGCATGGTGGTAGCGGGACCTGAGGGCTTCGTGAAAAACCAGTACCGCAAGTTCAACATCAAATCGACCGACATCACGCCTGGCGACGACTTCGGCATGATGCGCGAGGTGATGACTAGGCGCTTCACGCGGCTGCTCAAGGAGGAAGGCATTCCCGACAGGAGCCAGCCGGTCGCTCCGGCCGATGCCGCCGACATGCCCTTCCCCGCATGGCCTGATGTGATCCTGATCGACGGCGGCCAGGGGCAGATGACGGCCGTGCGCGCGATCCTGGAGGAACTCGGGATCACCGATAGTGTCACCGCCATCGGCGTCGCCAAGGGCGTCGACCGCGATGCCGGTCGCGAGCGCTTCTTCCTGCCCGGTGGAGAAAGCTTCACGCTGCCGCCGCGCGATCCGGTGCTCTACTTCACCCAGCGCATGCGCGACGAGGCGCACCGCTTCGCCATCGGCTCGCATCGGGCGCGGCGCAAGAAGGAGATGGTCAAAAACCCGCTCGACGAGATCGGCGGCATCGGCCCATCACGCAAACGTGCCCTGCTCCAGCATTTCGGGACAGCCAAGGCGGTTTCGCGGGCGGCACTGTCGGATCTGATGGCCGTCGAAGGCATTTCGGAGACGGTCGCCAAGCAGGTTTACAATCATTTTCACGACGACGCCGCGAAATAGGTGGCGTCGGTCGCAAATTCCACGCAAAGGCAGCGAAAAAACAGAAAGAATGTTGACGCTTTGCGGTCAAAGCCGTCATCTACGGACGTATCAAACCAGAGACAGATTTCATGGCATCGCGCGCATACAATATCCCCAACCTGCTGACCTACGGCCGCATTCTCGCGGTTCCGCTCATCGTCCTGTGTTTCTTCGTCGAAGGAAAACTGTCGATCAGCAATACGGCCCGCTGGGTTGCGCTGTGGATCTTCGTCATCGCGTCGATCACCGACTTTCTTGACGGCTATCTCGCTCGCATCTGGAATCAGACGTCGAATATCGGCCGCATGCTGGACCCGATCGCCGACAAGCTGCTGGTCGCATCGATCCTTCTGCTCGTCGCCGCGGACCAGACCATTGCCGGCTGGTCGATCTGGGCTGCCATCACTATTCTTTGCCGCGAGATCCTGGTCTCGGGCCTGCGCGAATATCTCGCGGCGCTGAAGGTCAGCGTTCCCGTTACGCGCATCGCCAAGTGGAAGACCACGGTGCAGCTGGTGGCGATCGCCTTCCTGCTGGCGGGTCCTGCCGGCGACGAGATTTTCCCCTACACCACGATGACCGGCATCGGGCTTCTCTGGCTCGCCGCCATCCTGACGATCTATACCGGTTACGATTACTTCCGCGCCGGCATCAAGCACATCGTGGAAAACGACGAATGACCAAGCTCATCTATTTCGCCTGGGTGCGCGAGCGGATCGGCAAGGCCGAGGAAGACATCGCGCTCCCCGCTTCCGTCATCACCGTCACCGATCTTCTCGATCACCTGAAGACGCTCGGCGAGGAATACGAGACCGCCTTGCAGTTTCCCGACGTGATCCGCGTCGCGCTCGATCAGGAACATGTCGAGCACGACGAGCCGATCGGCGATGCCCGGGAGATTGGTATTTTTCCGCCGATGACGGGCGGATGAGATAGCTTGGGAACAGCGACCTTGAGCGCCATCGTCTTACCTTCCCTCATTCCTGTGCTTGTCACAGGAATCCAGTCCGCCCAAGTCATTGGGCGGGAAAGACTCTCCCACGGCGCGGACGCGCCGTGGCTGGATTCCTGTGACAAGCACAGGAATGAGGGCGACAGGAGGTGCCGATGACCACCTCCCCCACCATCCGCGTCCAGCGCGAGGATTTCGACCTGCAGGCCGAAGTCGATCTGTTGAGCAAGGGCAAGCCGGGTATCGGCGCGGTCGTCACTTTTTCCGGCCTGTGCCGTGACGAAGGCGGGACGCTGGATGCGCTTGAGCTCGAGCACTATCCTGGCATGGCCGAGGCGGAGATGATGCGGATCGCCGAGATGGCGATCGAGCGCTTCAAGCTTAACGGCCTGACCGCCATTCACCGCTACGGAAAGATCGCGGCGGGCGAGAACATCGTTCTTGTCATTGCGGCCGCGCCGCATCGCCAGGCCGCCTTCGACGGCGCGAACTTCGTGATGGATTTTCTCAAGACGTCGGCGCCCTTCTGGAAGAAGGAGCATGGCAAGGACGGCGTTGCGCGGGAATGGGTCGAGGCCAAGGGTCACGACGATGCCGCGCGCGACAAATGGAAGTGATTACGGGATTACCCGTTCACGCCGACTGAGCACCAGCAAAAGCACAAGCAGCGAAAAGACCACGAAGTCGCGCCAGATGAACGGGCCGTAGGCGGTCCACAGCGTCTCGACCAGCCCGAGACCGGCAGCACCACCCGCCGATTTCAGCGGGTCCGAGTAGCCGCCGACGGCAGCCACCATCAGAACCTTCAGCCCGAACATCAGCCCGGCGCCGAAATCCATCGTGCCGTAGTAGGCGGTCGACAGGATGCCGCAGAGCGTCGCCATCAGGACGGCGGCGGCGTAGGCCGTGAGGAAGACGCTTGCGGCGCTCACGCCACAGAGTTCGGCGGCTTTCGGATCATCCGTGACGGCGCGCCAGGCACGGCCCCAGGATGTTCGCTTCAGGGTCACGGCGCCGATCGCCACGAAGCTGCACATCAGCGCCGTGTTGATCAGCTGCATCTCGGTCAACACCACCTCGAAGCCGTCGCTCTGCCAGAAGACGACATGGCCATTGAGAAACGGCGACAGCCACAGGCTGCGGGTGTCGGACGCGAGGCGCGCAGTCTCCATCAGGACGATGGTGACGCCGAGCGCGGCAACGATGACCGTGTTCGAGGACTGGCGCACCAGCGGCAGCATGACCGAGCGGCCGATCCACACCCCCGCTCCCATCGCGTAGACCAGCGAGGCCACAGCACCAAGCGCGAGTGCCGCGGGCAGGACCAGCCAAAGCTTGTTGTAGCCGAAATCGGTGAAGAGCAGCAGGATCTGGCCGGAGAAGGCGAAGAGCGCGCCGTAGGTGATGTCGGGACGCTTGGTGACGCCGAAGGCGACCGCATAGCCGAAGGCCAGCGCGGCATAAAGGGCTGCCAGCGGCACCGCATTCGCCAGTTGCTGCAAGAGATAGGCCATCGACATATCCTATTTCGCTGAAATCATAACTGGCAAAATTGCTTTTACCAGTTATATTTTGCCAATGACCTTCTCGTGGACCCCTCACCGCTTCTCGGGCGGCGCGCTCGCATTCGATGTCGCCAACAGCGTCGTGCTGCGGCACGACGAACAGCGCCGTATCGATCGCTTTGCAATCGACGCGCAGCTGCATGCCTTTCCGCAGGCGGCGGCGAATTTCTGCGCCGAACGGGCGATCTTCGGGGACGTCGTGCCGGTTACGCCGGATGGTAGACCTGCGTTTATTGCCCTGCGCGAGGCGACCGATCGCTACTTTCGCGACCGCGTGCTGTTAGGCGGCAGTGACGGACTGTTGGCGGAGCTTTTGGATGCGGTAGCGGCCGTGCTGCGTGGTCGCTCGGGTGCCGCCGGCATCGATCGGGCCACCGCGCATTCGGTGCTGAAGCTGATCGCCTCGCCTGAGCCGGAGCGGATGAAGATCTGTGGGAATTGCGGCTGGCTGTTTCTCGATCGCAGCAAGAACCGGAGCCGGACCTGGTGCGATATGTCCGTCTGCGGCAACCGCGCCAAGGCGATCAAGCACTATCGGCGCCGGAAAGAGGAGAACGGGTCATGAGAGCGTTCGGAGTAGCCCTCGTAGCGGCCATGGTGGTGCTTGCCGGGTGCCAGCGCGAAAGCGACACGCTGGTGCAGGTCAGCGGCCACATCTTCGTGTTCAACTATCGCGTCGCGATCGCGACCTATCTGGTGACGCTGAGCAAGAAGGCACCGCTGCCTGACGGCGCGGTGGCGATCGCCGAGTTCGAGAACCCCGCAGGCGGAGCGCCGCTTGTGATCAACGAGAAGATCTTCCCGGCGTGGGAGAAGATCAGCCTGCAAAGTCCGCCCATCCATTGCGTGAAGAAGGACAGGCCCTACGCCGTCAGCATCCGGTTGGTCGATGCTACCGGAAAGGAGCTGCAGAGCCTGAAGACGACAGTCACATCCGATGTCGATCAGTCGATCATGCCCGGCAAGCCGCTGGTGGTCGGGCCGCTCTACACCAAGAACCCCGAGGTCTTCAAAGCGGATGGCACCGTGGACTACGACAGCGCCGACACCTGCCCCAAGACATGAAAAAGCCCGGCGCGGTGGCCGGGCTTTCCGAGTCATTTCAAAAGGTTCAGCCGTTGGGCTGAGCTTTTGAATCAGCCGACGATTTCGGTTTCTGCGAACCAGTATGCGATTTCCTGGACAGCGGTCTCAGGAGCGTCCGAACCGTGAACCGAGTTTTCGCCGATCGACAGAGCGAACTGCTTGCGGATCGTGCCTTCGTCGGCGTTGGCAGGGTTGGTAGCGCCCATGATTTCGCGGTTCTTCAGGATGGCGTTCTCGCCTTCCAGGACCTGAACGATGGTCGGGCCGGAGGTCATGCCTTCAACCAGTTCGCCGAAGAAGGGGCGTTCCTTGTGAACGGCGTAGAAGCCTTCAGCTTCGCGCTTGGACATCCATACGCGCTTGGAGGCGATGATGCGCAGGCCGTTGTCTTCGAATACCTTGGTGATGGCGCCGGTCAGGTTGCGCTTCGTTGCGTCCGGCTTGATCATCGAGAAGGTGCGTTCAATCGCCATTGTAATAATCCTCATTCATCGGGGAAAAGTGGGCGGTGTTTACCCGTCCGATAGGCTGAAAACAAGGGGGCTGCGCGAATTTCACGCGTCCGTCACAGAGCGGGACAGTTTGGCTCAAGCCGATGACGGAATTTCATCAAGCCATCAGCGCCATTGCTGACAAAGCCGCATAAGATAGAACGGATAAAGAAATGGAGGGCAAGATGCAGAAACAATACGCGATGTTCGCGGATTACAACCGGTGGGCCAACGAACAGGTCTACGCGGCCGCCTCGGAGCTGACGGACGCCGAATACCGCGAAAACCGTGGCGCCTTCTTCGGCTCGCTCAACGCAACGCTCAACCACATCCTGTCGGCCGACCGGATCTGGATGAAGCGCTTTACCGGGTCCGGCGACGCGCCGACGACGCTCGACAGCATCCTCTATGACGATCTCGATGGCCTTCGTGCAGCGCGTGAGCGAGAGGATCGCAGGATCGCCGAATGGGTCGATACGCTTGATGCCGAGGCACTCGCGGGCACGTTTACCTATACCCCCGTCACTCGCCCCGGCGCGATCACCCAGCCGCTGTGGCCGGCGCTGTCGCACTTGTTCAACCACCAGACGCATCATCGCGGCCAATGCCACATGACACTAACCTCGCTGGGCAAGCCCAGCCTGTCGCTCGATCTCAGCTATTTCCTGCACAGCGACGGCAAGCGCTGGCTGAGCGCATGACGGAAACGCGGCATTAACCGCGTTGGCGAAATACCGGAAACGGATTTACTCGGCAAAGGTGCAAATTCAGCCCATCTTAAATAGTCCGGTGCATAGGGGAGAGAACGAGGCCGGACAGGGCCGACGAGCGAGGAGTGCAACATGGCAAGTGCAGCATCAAGCCCGCAGGCGCAACGCGAGACATCCCGTCCGGCTCCGGTCACGGATATTCAGCGGATCAGCCAGCACATGACGCGCCTCGGCGTTTCCGGCTTGCCGCGCAATTACGAGCTGTTTCATGAGGCAATCGTCGGCCAGAACGCCGCGCTTGCCCAGGATATCGCCTCGCTTGGCGCGGCACCTCGCCAGCCGTCGCTCGATGAACTCGGCCTCAAATATCGCCTCGTCAGCCATTGCGGACTGGTCGGAGAGACCTCGCAGGCAGAGATGAGCAAGATGATGCGCGATGCCGTCGAGCGCCTGACATCAGGCGTAAAGCAGAAGCAGAGCTTCATGCGCGCGGCGGAAACCGCGCTGAAATCGATCACCGGCAGCCCGGACCAGAGCCTCTCCTCCTTCATGAGCGAGATGGAGTTCCTGTCGACCTCGCTCGCCGGCCTCCTGACCGCCGAGACCGACCTCGAGACCAAGCTGCGCCACGACGTCGATCGGATGGAAGCGCTTGAGCGCGGCGTTGCGGCCGCTCAAACCGCCTCCTCGACCGACCGGCTCACCGGCCTTCCCAACCGCACCGCGCTCAACAAGACCGTCCTCGATCTCTATGAACGCGAAGAAGGCTCGGCTGGCAGCGCGCTGATCATGATGGATATCGACGACTTCAAGGCGCTGAACAGCCGCTACGGCACGCAGACCGGCAGCCGTCTTCTGAAGAAGCTCGCCGACCTTTTCCGCAAGTCGATCAAGAAGCACGACTTCGTGGCCCGCACTGATGGAGACGAGTTCACCTTCCTGTTCGCCAATGTCGGCATGCAGGAGGCGATGGCAATCGCCGAGCGGCTGCGCAATTCCGTGGAAGAGAACGTGGTCTTCGCGACCTCGGACGCCGGACAGAACGCCAGGCTGACGGTATCGCTCGGCGTTGCCCTGAGCGCCGACGCGGCGACAGCGTCGCAGCTGCAGGCCAATGCCCGTATCGCGCTGCATGCCGCCCAATCGAACAGACGCCTGCCGGTGCAGGCCTTCGGGCGCTGAGAGGCCGTTTCAAGCTCTTGCGCTGATCGCGGCTTTCGGCCAAAACGCCGGGCATGATCACGATTAGCGATATCTCCGCCCGCATTGCCGGCCGCCTGCTCCTCGACCATGCCAGCGTCTCGCTGCCCGCGGGCACGAAGGCTGGCCTCGTTGGCCGCAACGGCGCCGGCAAGTCCACCCTCTTTCGCATCATCACCGGCGATCTCGGGGCTGAGACGGGCTCGATCACGATCCCGAAGAATGCGCGCATCGGTCAGGTCGCCCAGGAGGCGCCGGGCACGGAAGATTCGCTGATCGAAATCGTGCTGTCCGCCGACAAGGAACGCGCTGCATTAATGGCGGAGGCGGAGACCGCCAGCGATCCGCACCGCATCGCCGAGATCCAGATGCGCCTTGTCGATATCGACGCGCATTCGGCCGAAGCGCGCGCCGCAAGCATCCTGTCCGGCCTCGGCTTCAGCCAGGAGGCGCAGGCGCGACCGGCATCTTCGTTTTCCGGCGGATGGCGGATGCGCGTGGCGCTGGCTTCGGTGCTCTTTACCGAGCCCGATCTGCTCCTGCTCGACGAGCCGACCAACTATCTCGATCTCGAAGGCACGCTCTGGCTCGAAGATTATGTCCGGCGCTATCCGCATACGGTGCTGATCATCAGCCACGATCGCGACCTCCTGAACAATGCCGTCAATTCGATCGTGCATCTCGACCAAAAGAAGCTGACCTTCTATCGCGGCGGCTACGACCAGTTCGAGCGGCAGAAGGCCGAAGCCGACGAGTTGCAGACCAAGGCCAAGGCGAAGAACGACGCGGCGCGCAAGCATCTGCAGAGCTTCATCGATCGCTTCAAGGCGAAGGCCTCCAAGGCCCGGCAGGCGCAGAGCCGCGTCAAGGCGCTGGAGCGCATGGGCACGGTTGCCTCGGTCATCGAGGATCACGTGCAGCCGATCACCTTCCCCGAACCGGAGAAGCAGCCCGCCTCCCCGATCGTCGCTATTTCGGGCGGTGCCGTGGGCTACGAGCCGGGCAAGCCGATCCTCAAGGGGCTCAACCTTCGCATCGACAATGACGACCGCATCGCGCTTCTCGGCTCGAACGGCAACGGCAAGTCGACCTTCGCGAAGTTCATCTCCGGCAGGCTTTCGGCGGAAAGCGGCGAAGTGAAGCTGGCGCCGAGCCTGAAGATCGGTTTCTTCGCGCAGCACCAGCTCGACGACCTCATTCCCGACCAATCGCCGGTCGAGCATGTGCGCCGGCTGATGCCGGAGGCGCCCGAGGCCAAGGTTCGCGCCCGCGTCGCGCAGATGGGTCTGGCGACAGAAAAGATGTCGACGGCCGCCAAGGATCTGTCGGGTGGTGAAAAGGCACGCCTGCTGATGGGGCTTGCCGCCTTCCACGCGCCGAACCTGCTCATTCTCGACGAACCGACCAACCATCTCGACATCGACAGCCGCCGCGCGCTGATCGAGGCGCTGAACGACTATGACGGTGCCGTCATCCTGATCTCGCATGATCGCTATCTGATCGAGGCGACCGTCGATCGGCTGTGGCTGGTCAACAATGGCACGGTCACCACCTTCGAAGGCGACATGGACGAGTATCGCGACCTGATCGTCGCCTCCGGCAAAAAAAAAGACGAAAAGCCGCAAGTGACTGAGGAGACAGCAACCAAGGCGGACCAGCGCAAGCTGAACGCCGACAGGCGTGCCTCGCTCGCCCCTCTCAAGAAAAAGATCAACGAAATCGAATCGTTGACGGGGAAGCTGGAGAAACTGATTCAGGGGCTTGATGCAGAACTTGCGGATCCGGTGCTCTACGAGAAGGCGCCGGCGAAGGCCGCCGAGAAGGCAAAGCAGCGCGGCGAAGCGGCCGCCAAGCTGGCTGCGGCCGAAGAGCAATGGCTGGAGCTTTCATCGGAGTACGAAGAGGCTATGGCGGGATAGCCACAGTCATTGCTCTAGCGGTTCGAAATTAACATTTGTTAGCGCGCGAACGGTCGAAAGAAACCGATCGTTAACCATAATCATCAAGGTTGTCTCAACATTCATTACTGATTTGTTGAGACACTCTTCATGCATCGTTTCGCTTTTTACTCCGGTCTTCTTCTGTGCGCCGCCGCCCTCGCCGGCTGCCAGACAACAAAGCAGCCCGCGCCCGACAAGACGATCAAGACCTCGTCAATCGTGGCGCCTGAAGGCAAGCAGGACACGCTCGGCGGCGATACGGCCGAACAACCCCGCGCACGTGGCTTCGGCAAGCAGCATCACCTCGCCGGCCGCGTCATGACCGTCTCATCGATCCACGATATCCGGCTGCAGGACAAGGAAGTCATTCTCAGCTTCGACGACGGCCCGATCCCCGGCCGCACCGACCGCGTGCTGGCAACGCTCGACGAGTTCGGCGTCAAGGGCGCCTTCATGATGGTCGGCGAGATGGCGGCGCTGCACCCCGAACTCGCCCGCAAGGTTGCCATGGACGGCAATGCGATCGGCAGCCACACCTACAAGCACGACAACTTGGCCTCGCTGACCTTCGAAATGGCGATGGCGGAAGTCATGCGCGGCGAAGCGGCGGTGACGAAGGCCACCGGTGTCGAAGTCAATTTCTTCCGCTTCCCCTACCTCGCCGACAGCCACAAGCTGCGCGCCGCGATCGCCATGCGGGATATGGTCGTGATGGACGTGGATGTCGACAGCAAGGACTATTTCAACACGACGCCCGTCGCAGTGACCAAACGCACGCTCGACCTTCTCCACAAGCGCGGACGCGGCATCATCCTGATGCACGACATCCACAATCGCACGGCAACCATGCTCCCCACCCTGCTCACCAAGCTAGAAGCCGAGGGCTACAAGGTGGTGACGCTGAAGTTCAAGAAGCCGGCCGCGCCGACCGTTATGGCGTCGCTTTAAATCGACTGCGGAATTCGAGGTTCGCAGCAGACGCCGGCGCTTGCCCGCCGGCGTCTTTCTGTTAAAACAGGCGCCCAATAATCATACTTTTGAGCGAAACACCGAAGCGAGCAACAGCATGTCACCCATCAACCTCGCCATCGTCGGCGTCGGCAAGATCGTCCGCGACCAGCACCTTCCCTCCATCGCCAAGAACCCGGATTTCAACCTGATCGCCACGGCGAGCCGTCACGGCACGGTCGATGGTGTTCAGAGTTTTACCGCGATTGACGCTATGCTCGACGCCGTGCCCGAGATCGACGCGGTGTCGCTATGCATGCCGCCGCAGTACCGCTACGAGGCCGCGCACAACGCGCTCTCGGCCGGCAAGCACGTGTTTCTTGAAAAGCCTCCTGGCGCGACGCTGAGCGAAGTTGCCGATCTCGAGGCGCTTGCCGCCTCCAAGGGCGTATCGCTGTTTGCCAGCTGGCATTCGCGCTATGCGGCGGCCGTCGAGGCGGCCAAATCCTTCCTTGCCTCCACGACCATCGAAAGCGTTCACGTCGTCTGGAAGGAAGATGTGCGCCAGTGGCATCCGAATCAGGACTGGATCTGGCAGGCCGGCGGTCTTGGTGTGTTCGATCCCGGCATCAACGCTCTGTCGATCGTCACGCACATCCTGCCGAAGGCGATCTTCCTGACCAGCGCTACGCTGGAGTTCCCCGAGAACCGCGACGCGCCGATCGCAGCCGATCTGCACTTCAAGAATGCCGACAACGTCCCCGCGCATATCGAATTCGACTGGCGGCAGACCGGCAAGCAGAGTTGGGATATCTTCGCCGAGACGGCAGCCGGCAAGATGGTTCTGGCCGAAGGCGGCTCGAAGCTGTCAATCAACGGCGAACTGAAGTTCGAGGCGCCGGAAGAGGAATATCCGTCGCTCTACCGCCGCTTCGCGGAGATCGTCAAAGCCGGCAAGTCCGACGTCGACCTCGCGCCGCTGCGCCATGTCGCCGATGCCTTCATGCTCGGCCGGCGCAAGTTCGTGGAAGCCTTCCACGATTGATTCGAAATTGCCGAACCTCGTGATACAGTAAGATCATCTTGGGTATCTCAGAGGTTCGGCATGCGCGACGATGAAGCTTTCGGTCTAGGCTTGAAAAACCTGACGGTATCGCTTTCCGACGCAAATGCCTTATGGCATGAAGCCTATGAAGAAGAGGCCGAGGCGATCCGCCAGGTGCTCGGCGACACCGTCATCGACATCCAGCATGTCGGCAGTACATCGATCCCATCAATCAAGGCCAAGCCGATCATCGATATCATGGTCGGCATTCGCTACTTCGCCGATGGCCCGGCCTGCGTCGGCGCGATGGAGAGCATCGGCTACGACTATGCCGGCACCGATCTCGTTCCCGACGATCACATCTTTGGGCGCGGTATCAAGGGCGAGACCAGAACGCATCTGGTGCATGTCGTGGAATATCTCGGCGAGAACTGGAACCGCATGCTGGCGTTTCGCGATGCGCTCCGCGCCGACCCCGATCTCGCCCGCGCCTATGAACAGCTGAAAATCGACCTCGCCGGCACGCATGCGGCAAGCCGGGCGGAGTATACCCGCGCGAAGCACGATTTCATCGAGAAAGTGGTCAAGGATGCCGGGATCGGCTGAGCCTTTTAGGCCTTCTTCTCCCAGCGCCCCTCGGGCGTCTGCTGCCAATATGTGAGGCTATGCCCCTCGCCTTTCAGCTTCTTCCACTGCGCGCGCGCGCCTTCGAGCTGTTCCTGGTCATAGCCGTCGAACATGAACACGACCCGCTCATAGGGATCGAGCGGCGGCGGCTCGGCGCCGGCGACGATGAAGCGGACGGTGGCGCCGTTGATGTTTTCGCCGGCGACGGTCAGGAGAACCGGCTGATTGCCGGCGAGTTCGCCCTCATCCGTGCCATGCGGCAGGAAGCTGTCTTCGCGAAAGGTCCAGAGATGCGCATCGAGCGCATCCCTGTGAGCTGCTTCCTTCATCTGAACCGCGACGCGCCAGCCGCGCTCGACGCTTTTGTCGAGCAACGGCGGAAGCGCGTCTTCCAGCTTGGATTCGGTCAGATGGTAGAACAGGACCTCGGTCATGATTCGTAGTTGGCGCGGACCAGCTGATCGAGCAGCCGGACGCCGTAGCCCGAACCCCAGGACTGGTTGATCTCGTCGAGCGGCGAGCCCATGGCCGTGCCGGCGATATCGAGATGCGCCCAGGGCGTCTCGCCGACGAAGCGGCCGATGAAGTGGGCGGCCGTGATCGAACCGGCGTGGCGACCACCGGTGTTCTTCATGTCGGCAAACTTGCTGTCGATCATCTTGTCGTATTCCTTGCCCAGCGGCATGCGCCAGAGGCGCTCGTGGGTCTCGGTTCCAGCCGCGATCAACTGCTCCGAAAGCTTGTCGTCGTTGGAAAACAGGCCGGCCTGGATGTTGCCGAGTGCCACGAGGATCGCACCTGTCAGCGTCGCGAGATCGATCATGAACTTGGGCTTGAAGCGATCGTTGCAATACCAGACGGCGTCGCAGAGAACGAGACGGCCTTCGGCATCGGTGTTGATGACCTCGATGGTCTGGCCGGACATGGAGGTGACGATATCGCCGGGTCGCTGCGCGTTGCCATCGGGCATGTTCTCGACCAGGCCGATGATGCCGACGACGTTCGCCTTGGCCTTGCGGGCAGCCAGCACATGCATGAGGCCGGTGACGGCTGCAGCACCACCCATGTCACCCTTCATGTCTTCCATGCCACCGGCCGGCTTGATGGAGATGCCGCCGGTGTCGAAGACGACACCCTTGCCGATGAAGGCGAGCGGCGCATCACCGTGTCTGCCGCCCTTCCACTGCATAACAGCCAGACGCGGCGGGCGTACGGAGCCCTGTGCGACACCCAGAAGCGCGCCCATGCCGAGCTTCCCCATTTCCTTTTCCGTCAGGATCTCGACCTCGACGCCGAGCTTCTCGAGCTCCTTGGCCTTGGCAGCGAATTCGACCGGGCCGAGCACGTTGGCAGGCTCGTTGACCAGGTCGCGCGCCAGATTGACGCCATTAGCGACCGCCTGCGAGACCTCGAAGGCCTTGGCAGCCTCGGCGGCGTTTGCCGTGACGATACGGACCTTGATCGGCGCGCTGCCGTCCTTGCTGTTGCTTTCGTCTTCCGACTTCTTCGTCTTGTAGGTATCGAAGCCATAAGCGCGCAACATCATGCCGAGCGCGAAATCAGCGGCCTGCGTGGCGGTGACATCCACGCCGGGCGCGTCGACAAAGATCGTCACATCCGTCGTGTTCTTGACCTTCGAGGCGGCAGCACCACCAGCCTTGAGCCAATCGAACGAAACCAGGGCGTCGGCCTTGCCGAGACCGATCACGAAAATACGCTCGGCCTTCGATCCCTCGGGCGCCACGATATCGAGCGCGCCGGCGAGCTTGGCCGAGAAGGCGGCGATCTTGGCGGCCTTGGCCACCACACCCGATGGGTCGGCGACACTTGCACCGGCGGCGAGATCCTGCCCCTTGGCCTGCAACAGAATGGCGTATCCACCGGCAATTTCGGCAGAGTTTTCAAACGAGATATCGAATTTGGCTGACATGTCTTCTCCAGTGGGATCGCTTTAAATCCTCTTGCCCGATCATTTAGGTTTTCACCACTGAAGACAAGTCTTTGTCGCGGCCATCACGTTCAGGATCGCGGGAGTTGCGTCAACAAAGCGTCATGGATGACGACTATTGATCCCAGCGAATTGACAGGATGAGGATCGGTCTTGAACTCCATATTGAAGGCTTTCAGTCCGACTGCCATACGCGACGCGGATTACAGCGCCCCCGACATCTTCAAAATCCTTCTCATCACCTGGTTTGGGCTGCTCATCATTTTCAATCTGTTTCCGCAGATCGACCAAGAAATCTCAGCGCATTTCTTCACCCGTGAAGCCTGCAATGTCGGCGTTTCGCTTCGCGAGGTCTGCGGGCACTTTCCCTACCGCCAGGAATTCACGCTGCAGATTCTGCGTACGCTTTTCCTGCGTCTCCCCTACATCGCCGCGTTTGTGCTGCTGTGGAAGCTCATCGATTGCTATGGTCACTTTGGCGCCACCTTCGACGCCGAGCGCGCGCGCAAGCTGAAGATCGCTCTCGGTTCGCTGATCGCCGGCCCGATCGTTCTCGTCAACTTCATCCTGAAGGACCATTGGGGGCGCCCGCGTCCATTTTCCACAACCGATTTCGGCGGCGCGCTCGACTTCGTTCCGGCAGGGTCGACGGCGGGTAAATGCCTGTCCAACTGTTCTTTCGTTTCAGGCGAAGCGGCCGGAGCGGGCTGGCTGCTCTGTCTTCTCTTCATCATGCCGCGCGCGTCGCGACGCGCGCTGTTTTTGCCGCTGGCCACGATTTCGTTACTGGCGCCGGCATTGCGTCTGGCCTTCGGCGCGCACTATCTGTCCGACGTCATTCTTGGATGGTTGTCATCCTTCGTTGTTTTTGCCGGCATCCTGGCGCTGACCGATTCGCCACAGCGGGAAAAAAAACTGAAAATTGAATGAATTTTCGACGGTAGCTTGTCGCAAAAGCAAACCAAAAAGCGTAGATGGTTTTCGCTGCGTGGCGGCAAGAATTCGCGAAGAGCGTTCAAGGGCGTGCATGAAACTGCTTGAAACATACATATTGCGGCGCGTGGGCCAGATGTTTCTCGTCGCCCTATTGCCCGTGCTCGCGATCATCTGGACGACGCAGGTGCTGCAGCGCATCAATCTGGTGACGGATAGCGGCCAGTCGGTCGGTTCGTTCGCCAAGCTCGCCACGCTTATCCTGCCCTCGATCATTCCCGTCGTTCTGCCCTTTGCGCTCGTGATCGGCGTCACCCAGACGCTGACGACGATGAACAACGATTCGGAGCTTGCCGTTATCGATGCCGCCGGCGCGCGCCGCAGCATCATCTGGCGCCCGATCATTATCCTCGCAGCCGTCATCAGCGCCTTCTCGTTCCTGGTCGACAATGTCGTCGAGCCGAAGGCAAAGACTGGCGCAAGGCAAATGATTGCAGCGGCTTACGCCGATCTGCTCTCAACCGTGATTGAAGAGAAAAACTTCCGCCAGATCGACACCGGCCTCTATGTGCAGATCTCCGAGCGCCTCGCCGGACGCGTGCTCAAGGGCCTGTTCGTCGTTGACGAGCGCGACCCGGCCTTTCAGCTGATCTACTATGCTCGCGAAGGCGCTGTGGACGAAAAGGGTACATCGCTGATCATGCATGATGGCGAGGTGCACCGGAAAACCACGACCGGCGACGTGTCCATCATCCGCTTCGATTCCTATTCGTTCGACCTCTCAGATCTTACGCAGAACCGCGGCCAGTCGACGCTTCGCGCGTCCGACCGCGAACTGCCGTTCCTGCTCAATCCAGATCCGACAGACAAGGATTATATCGCCAAACCCGGCAGCTACACTGCAGAGCTTCACAGGCGCCTGACCGACTGGATGCTTCCTCTTGTCTTTTCGTTGATTTCGCTTACGATTGCCGGCGATGCGCGCTCGCATCGCGAGGCACGGCTGCACCCAATGGTATCGGCACTGGTGCTCGCGTTTGCGGTTCGATGGGCGACATTCTACGCCGCCAACCAGATCGAAACGAAACCGATATTCATCGGCATTCTCTACGCCCTGCCGCTCGGGATCAGCGCGTTGGCGATTGTTTCGCTGGTTTCGCATAAACGAATCTCGCTGCTTGGCTTCATCGGCAACTGGATCGCCATCGGCTGGCGCAAGCTGCAGCAGCGCTTCCCCCGCTCGGCCGGAGGTGACGCATGATTTTCGGTACGCTCGGACGCTATTTCTTCCGCCGCTACGCGACGACGGCGATGTGGTTCTTCCTCGGTGTCATCGGCATCGTCTACCTCGTCGATTTCAGTGAAACCGCGAGCCGCATGTCCGGCCTGCCCGGCTATACAGTCACCGGCGGATTGCTGATGACCGCCGTGCGCCTGCCGCTCATCCTGCAGCAGACGGTTCCCTTCATCGCACTTTTCGTCGGCATGACCGTGCTGATCGGCCTCAATCGCAAATACGAGCTGGTGGTGACGCGCGCGGCCGGCATTTCGGCCTGGCAGTTCATGTCGCCTTTCATCGCTGGTGCGTTTCTGCTCGGCATCGGCGTGATGACGATCCTCAATCCGCTTGCGGCATGGGGTCAGAGGCAGGCAGCCAGCGTCGAAAGCAATTGGCGCGGCGATGCAGGCGCCTCGAAGGGCGGCCCTCAGGTGCCGTGGATCCGCCAGATCAGCGGCCAGGACGATGTCATCATCGGTGCGCGAAGCGTTCTCGAGGACGGAACGCTGCTCGTCGACGCGGTGCTGGTGCACTTCGATTCGAGCAATCACATCGCGCTCAGACAGGACGCGGCGTCCGCAAAATTGGAAGATGGTTACTGGCTTCTTAAGAACGTTATCGAGCGTCGCCCCGGCGAAATCGCTCAGCGTAAGGATGAGGTACAGGTCCGTACCAATTTGAAACGGGATTTCGTAGAACAGAGGCTTACCGCCCCTGAAACCATTGCATTTTTTGATCTCTCGAACCGAATCAACATTGCCAAATCCTTCGGGATTCCGACCAAGGCTCTCGAGACTCAATTCCACTCTTTGTTGTCCCAACCATTGTTGCTCGTGGCGATGACTCTCATTGCTGCAACAGTGTCCCTAAAATTTAGCCGGTTCAACCAATCGAGGTCCGTGATTCTGGGTGGCATCCTGGCAGGCTTCGTGCTTTATGTGGTCACCGTGCTTGTGAAAGCATTCGGAAGCAGTGGGGTTGTCCCGCCTTTCGTGGCGACGTGGATTCCGGTCATCGTCGCCTTGGCTTTGGGTGCAACAATTCTGCTTCATCAGGAGGATGGCTAGTGGCGGCAGGCAACCGCAAAAGTGTTCGTAAGCAGTTGGTTGCCCTGTTCGCAGGCGTAGCCCTGTGCAGCTATACCGGCAACATTCCCGTTGCCATCGCTCAAGACGCTTTGCAAAACATGAAGCCCAATGTTTCGAAGGAAGCCAAGATGCTTCTTTCGGCCAATGAGCTCGTCTATAACAAAGACGCTGAGGTCGTTTCGGCCGTAGGTGGCGTGCAGATCAATTACGCCGGCTACAAGATGGTCTCGCAGCGAGTCGAGTACAATCAGAAGACCGGCCGGATGATGGCGCTCGGCAATGTCGAGCTTGTCAGCCCGGACGGCACGCGCATGTATTCTGACAAGCTCGACGTCACCGATGACTTCGCGAACGGTTTCATCAATTCGCTCCGAATCGAGACACCCGATAACACCCGCATCGTCGCCGAAACCGGCGAGCGGGTCGGCGGGACCGAGATGATTCTCAACAAGGGCGTCTACACCGCCTGTCTGCCCTGCGCGGAAAAGCCCGAGAAGCCGCCATTCTGGCAGGTCAAGGCTGAACGCGTCATCCAGAACGGCGAGAAGCACACCATCCGCCTCGAGCATGCTCGCATGGAGCTGCTCGGCCATCCCATCGCCTATGTGCCGTGGCTCGTCGTTCCCGACAATACGGTCAAGCGCAAGTCGGGCTTCCTGTTCCCGAGCTTCGTGAGCGCGCAGAATCTCGGCTTCGGCCTGTCTGTTCCCTACTACTACGTTATCTCGCCCAGCATGGACGCGACGGTGACGGGTACGGGTTATACGACGCAAGGCTTCCTGGCAGAAGCCGAATTCCGTCAGCGTTTCGAGAACGGCACTCACACGCTGCGCATAGCCGGCATCAACCAGATGAATTCCAGCACGTTCACTGCCGGAACCAGCGATGCGCAGAACGATGCTCGCGGCATGATCGCCTCCAAGGGCGACTTCAGGATCAACCCACGCTGGGCTTTCGGCTGGGATGTGATGGCGCAGAGCGACAACAACTTCTCGCGCACCTACAAGCTCAAAGGCCTCGACGATTCAACCCGCACCAACCAGGTCTATTTGACGGGTCTCGGTAAGCGGAACTACTTCGACCTGCGTTCCTTCTACTTCGACGTCCAGGACGCCGATCCGTCGAACACGGCTGAGAAGAAGCAGGCGATCGTCTATCCGGTGATGGACTATCACTATGTCGCACCGCAGCCGCTTGCCGGTGGCGAAGTCTCGGCCGATGTGAACTTCACCAACCTCTCGCGCGGCCATGACGACTTCTACGACGTCGCCGGCTTCGATCGTTACCGTGGCCTCGAAGGCCAGACGTCCCGCCTCACCGGCGAGCTGACGTGGAAGCGCACTTTCGTGACGCCTGCAGGCGTTCTGATCACGCCGCTGCTTTCGGCCCGTGGCGACGCACTGTCGCTCAACATGGACGACCCGGCCGGCTACGGCGGCAACTACGACACGAGCGATGCTGCAACACGCGGCATGGTAACGGCTGGCCTCGAGATGCGTTATCCGATCCTGGCCACGACCGATAACAGCACGCATGTGTTCGAGCCGATCATGCAGATTTACGCCCGTCCGAACGAATCGCTGGCGGGCAGGCTGCCGAACGAAGACGCGCAGAGCATGGTCTTCGACGCGACCAATCTGTTCGAACGCGACAAGTTCTCCGGTTACGACCGTATCGAAGGCGGCACGCGCGCCAATATCGGCTTCCAGTACACCGGCACGTTCGACAACGGCTACAAGCTGCATGGCATCTTCGGACAGTCCTTCCAGCTGGCCGGCCAGAATTCGTTCGACACGGCCGATCTCGTGAATGTCGGCGCGGATTCCGGCCTTGAAAACACGCGGTCCGACTATGTCGGTCTCGGTGGCATCGAAACGCCGCAGGGCTTTTCCTTTGCCGCTTCGTACCGTCTCGACGAGAAAAGCCTCGAGCTTCGCCGCGGCGACCTGACGGCCGGCTTCCAGACCGACACGTTCCAGAGCCAGCTTCTCTACACGCATCTCTCCGCGCAGCCGGAATACGGCTACGACACGGATAATGATGAACTCCAGACGCGCGCTCAGATCAAGTTCAAGGACTACTGGTCGATTTTCGGCGGTATCGCATACGATCTGAACAACAACACGTTCACGCGCCAGACCATCGGCCTGACTTACGAAGACGAGTGCACGATCTTCACGATCGCCTACTCCGACAAGCGCGACACCAGCGACCAGTCGGCAAGCGATTGGACGATCGGCGCGAGGCTGACATTCCGTACGCTTGGCGACATCAATCTCGGTGATGCCAGCGATCTCGGATACGGTAACATCTACAACAACTGATCGATTTTGTAGCACGGCGAAAGAAAGGGGCCTTTCTTTCGCCGTAACGCTATGCAGGACATTGTGGCCATTGGATATATGCGGCATATGCTGCTGCGTCTCGAAGGCAGCAACGCTGACGTTATCTCGGTAAGATAGGCGCGCCGCGACGCGAAGCGCGGCGTTAATGGGAAGGGTCGACAGATGATTGGCGCGAAGAACACCGTAAGAACGATGATCGCAGGCTTGGCGTTCGCCACTGTCGCGGGCTTGGCAATGCCAAAGGCCAACACGGCCTATGCCGCGAGCGAAGTCCGAGTTGTCGTCAACGGTACGGCTCTCACCAGTGGTGACGTTGCCAAGCGCCAGGCCTTCCTGCGCCTGCAGCACCAAAAGGCGGATGCCAAGGCTGCCGAAGACCAGCTTATCGAGCAGACGTTGAAGGAACAGGAAATCTCGCGCGTTCGCATGTCGGTGTCCAAGGACGACGTCGACGCTTCATTCGCGCGCTTCGCCACCGGCAACAAGCTGACGACTGCGCAGATGACGCAGATCCTCAACCAGGCCGGCGTCGGCGTCGATCACTTCAAGGCATTCATTGCCGTGCAGATGAGCTGGCCACGCCTCGTCAACGCTCGCTATGGCAACAGCAACAAGATGTCCAACGCCGACCTCGTTGCCCGCATGATGGAAAACAACAAGCAGAAGCCGGAGACAACCGAATATATTCTGCAGCAGATGATCTTCGTCGTGCCCGCCAGCAAGAAGGGTATCGTCGGTAAGCGCAAGAGCGAAGCGGAAGCCTCGCGCTCGAAGTATCCGGGCTGCGAACAGGCCAAGGTTTTCGCCGCCACGATGCGTGACGTTTCCGTTCGCGACCTCGGCCGCATGCTGGCGCCGGAACTGCCGCCTGAGTGGAAGCCGCTTGTCGAACAGGCCAAGGGCAACACGACCGCGACGCGCGTCACCGAAAAGGGCGTCGAGTATCTGGCGATCTGCAGCCAGCGCCAGGTTTCCGATGACCAGGCCGCCGAAATGGTCTTCCGTGAAGAAGACCTGAACAAGGCCAAGGACAAGAACGCTCCGCCGGAAAACGCCAACGCTACAAAGTATCTCGACGAACTGCGCAAGAAAGCGCAGATCGTTCGCCGCTGATGTCGATGACGCTCGCATTCTCCCGCCCGCTTGCACTGAGCCAGGGCGATCCCGCCGGGATCGGCCCTGACGTTACCTTGATGGCCTGGCTGCGCCGTCGCGAGCTCGGCCTGCCGCCTTTTATTTTCATCGGTGATCCTGATATCCTTGCCACCCGCGCACGGATGCTGGATCTGACCGTTGCGATCCGCGAGACGGATTGCGCCGGCGCCATCGACGTCTTCGCCGATGCCCTTCCCGTTCTGCCGATCCCCGCAGGCGTCGAGGTCACCGCCGGCGAAGCCCATGTCGCGACTGCCCGAGGGACGATTGCAGCGATCGAGCAGGCTGTATCGCTGACGATCAGCGGCGAAGCGCTTGGTGTCGTCACCAACCCGATCGCCAAGTCCGTCCTCTACGAAAGCGGCTTCCGTTTTCCAGGACATACCGAGTTTCTGGCCGAGCTTGCGAAACGTACGACCGGCACGCCTGTGACACCCGTCATGATGCTCGCCGGGCCGAAGCTGCGGGCGATCCCTGTTACAATCCATATTCCGATCAAGGATGTGCCGCAGGCGCTGACGGCGGAGCTCATCGTTGAGACCTGCCGGATCGCGCATGCCGATCTCGTAGAGCGTTTTGGCATAGCCAACCCGCGCCTTGCCGTTGCGGGTCTCAATCCGCACGCCGGCGAAGACGGCGCCATCGGCAAGGAAGACGCCAGCGTCATCCACCCCGCGATCCAGTTCCTTCGCGCCGAAGGCATCGATGCGATCGGCCCCCTACCCGCCGACACCATGTTCCATGACGAAGCGCGTGCGCGCTACGACGTGGCGATCTGCATGTATCATGACCAGGCTTTGATCCCGGCCAAGGCGCTAGGCTTCGACGATGCCGTCAACGTGACGCTCGGCCTGCCCTTCATCCGCACATCGCCCGACCATGGCACCGCCTTCGGCATCGCCGGCAAGGGGCTGGCGCGCGAGAGCAGCCTGGTTGCCGCCTTGAAGCTCGCCGGGCATCTCGGTCGCGTTTCCAAGAGCAATTCCTGATGGCCGCACTCGACGGATTGCCGCCGCTGAGCGACGTCATCAGGCGGCATGGCCTGGATGCGCGCAAGGCGCTTGGGCAGAACTTCATCCTCGACCTCAACCTCACGCAGAAGGTGGCGCGCAACGCAGGCCCTCTCGAAGACGCGACGGTGTTCGAGGTCGGCCCCGGTCCCGGCGGCCTGACGCGGGCGATCCTGGCGCTCGGGGCCAAGAAGGTTATCGCCGTCGAGCGCGATCCGCGTTGTCTACCGGCACTTGCCGAAGTGGCGGCGCACTATCCCGGCCGGCTTGAGGTTATCGAAGGCGACGCTCTGACCACCGACTTCGAGGCGCTGGCGCCCGAGGGACCGGTCAAGATCATCGCCAACCTTCCCTATAATGTCGGGACCCAGCTTCTGGTGAACTGGTTGCTGCCGAAGCAGTGGCCGCCGTTCTGGCAATCGCTGACGCTGATGTTCCAGAAGGAAGTGGGCTTGCGTATCGTCGCCGATCAGGAAGACGATCACTATGGGCGCCTCGGTGTGCTCTGCGGTTGGCGTACGAACGCGCACATGGCGTTCGACATCCCGCCGCAGGCCTTCACGCCTCCGCCGAAGGTCACCTCGACGGTGGTGCATCTGACGCCGAACGAGAACCCGATCCCCTGCTCCGTCGCTAATCTCGAAAAAGTGACCCAGGCAGCTTTCGGGCAGCGCCGCAAAATGCTGCGACAGAGCCTGAAGCCGATCGGCGGCGAGAGGCTGCTCGAAAAGGCCGCTATCGATCCGCAGAGACGCGCAGAAACGCTTTCCGTCGAAGAGTTCTGCCGTCTGGCAAACAGCCTCTGACGCCCTGCTTTCGGGCAAACAGCGCGCTTTTCTCAAACGACTACCGTGTTGCTCATCGCGCCGCGCGTGGAGACATCCGCCTGCGCGAATATCTTCGTTCTTTCTCGCGTTCCTCCGACATGAAGCCCGACACCTTTGTGGGTCGGAGGCGCCCAGCGGCGATTCGGCTGGCAACTGTCATGAAACTGTTATCCAGGGAGAATAGCCCGTTCCGCGACGAGGTTTCTTTGCACCTGCAAAACCGTATCCCCCATACGGCTCGTCGTCATCTTTTCAGCTTTCAGGAAAGCGAACCCTTATGCGTACCAACAGATTTCTGACGACCTGTTTCGGCATCGGCCTTGCTGCCGTCATGGCCGCCTCCGCTTCCGCCGCCGATATCACCGGCGCCGGCTCCACCTTCGTTTACCCGGTTCTCTCCAAGTGGTCGGCTGACTACAACAAGAAGACCGGCGACAAGCTGAACTATCAGTCGATCGGCTCCGGCGGCGGCATCGCCCAGATCAAGGCCGCAACGGTCGATTTCGGCGCATCCGACAAGCCGCTCGAATCCAAGGAACTGACGGATGCCGGCTTCGGCCAGTTTCCGCTGGTTGTTGGCGGCATTGTTCCCGTCATCAACGTCAAGGGCATCAAGTCGGGCGAACTGAAGCTGACCGGCAAGGTTCTGGCCGACATCTACCTCGGCAACGTCACCAAGTGGAACGACAAGGCAATCGCTGACCTGAACCCGGGCGTAAAACTGCCGGATTCGCAGATCGCCGTC
Organism: Hyphomicrobiales bacterium; assembly: GCA_900467745.1. Taxonomy (GTDB): domain Bacteria; phylum Pseudomonadota; class Alphaproteobacteria; order Rhizobiales; family Rhizobiaceae; genus Rhizobium. The sequence goes on along the minus strand of UBQW01000002.1, from coordinate 68,991 downwards.
GTTCACCGCTCGGACGGTTCGGGCACCAGCTTCAACTGGACCAACTACTTCTCGAAGGTCAATCCTGATTGGAAGTCCAAGGTTGGCGAAGGCACCGCCGTCAACTGGCCTGTCGGCATCGGTGGCAAGGGCAACGAAGGCGTCGCCGCCTACGTAACGCGCGTGAAGGACTCGATCGGTTACGTCGAATACGCTTACGCGCTTCAGAACAAGCTGCCCTACGTGCTCATGGAGAACGCCGCCGGCAAGTATCCGAAGCCGAATGCGGAAAGCTTCGCTGCTGCCGCAGCAAGCGCCGAGTGGGACAAGGCCCAGGACTTCAACCTGATCCTGACGAACGCACCTGGTGAGAAGGCCTGGCCGGTGACCGCCACGACCTGGGCAATCATGTACAAGCAGGCCAAGGACGAGGCTCGCTCCAAGGCTGCCTTCGAGTTCTTCAAGTGGGCGCTCGAGAACGGCCAGAAGCAGGCTTCCTCGCTCGACTACGTTCCGCTTCCTGATAGCCTCGTGAAGCAGATCGAAGCCTACTGGACCGCCCAGTTCAAGGGTTGATCCCCACACTGTCGAAACGGCCGGATAGCTCTGCTTTCCGGCCGGCTTAACTTTGATTGCCCCTCAAAGATTAGAGAACAGACAATGAGCCAAGTTTTGGCATCGCAGCGCGCCGAGAGTGTCGGCGTGAAGCGTCGCCATGGCGCAACCGGCGACATGGTATTTTCCGCAATCGTGCTGTGCTGCGGCATGTTCGTGCTGATTGCACTTCTGGCAGCGACCTTTTCCATGGGTTGGGGCGGCCTGCTGGCCTTCCGCACCTTCGGCCTGGAATTCATCTACGGCACCGAATGGGATCCCGTCGCACAGAAATTCGCCGGCCTCGTGCCGATTTACGGAACGTTGGTCACCTCAGCGCTCGCGATGATCATCGGCGTTCCTGTCAGCCTCGGTATCGCGGTGTTCGTCACGGAGGTTGCGCCACGCTGGGCGCGCGGACCGATTGGCGGCGCCATCGAGCTACTCGCCGGCATTCCGAGCATCATCTACGGCATGTGGGGTCTCTTCACCTTCGCGCCGTTCATGTCCGACTATATCCAGCCGGTCCTGATCGACTGGCTTGGCCCCCTGCCCCTTGTCGGCGCTTTGTTCTCAGGCATACCGATGGGCATCGGCATGCTGACGTCGGGCATCGTGCTCGCCATCATGATCATCCCCTATATCGCTTCGGTCATGCGCGACGTCTTCCTCGTCGTCCCGGCGCAGCTGAAGGAATCGGCCTACGCGCTTGGCTCGACCAAATGGGAAGTCGTACGCGATATCGTCATCCCGCATACGCGCACCGCCGTCGTCGGCGGCATCTTCCTCGGCCTTGGCCGCGCGCTCGGCGAGACCATGGCCGTGACCTTCGTGCTCGGGAATACGCACAATATCGCGATCTCGCTGATGGAGCCCGGCAACTCGATCGCCGCCGCCATCGCCAACGAGTTCACCGAAGCCGATACGGATCTCTATCTGTCGTCGCTGATCGGCCTCGGCTTCATCCTCTTCGTGGTCACCTTCATCGTCCTTGCAGCAGCCAAGCTGATGCTGCTCAGGATCGCAAGGCAGAAGGGAGAATAATGATGACGACATCCAACTCCCTTTACCGCTATCGGCAGATCAAGAGCGCGATCGCCTTGTCGCTTGCGACTGTCGCGACGGTCATCGGCCTCATCTTCCTCGTCTGGATCCTGTGGACGACGCTGATCAACGGTATCGAGGCGCTAAGCCCTCGACTGCTCACTTAAATGACGCCGCCACCCGGCGAAGACGGCGGCCTGGCGAATGCCTTCATGGGCAGCCTTCTGATCGTTCTCATGGCCGTTGTTCTTGGCACGCCGATCGGCATCCTGGCCGGCACCTATCTTTCGGAATACAGCCGCGGCAAGAAGATCGGCGATCTCGTTCGTTTCGTGAACGACATCTTTCTCAGCGCGCCGTCGATCATCATCGGCCTGTTCATCTACGAGATGGTGGTGAGGCAGACCGGACGCTTCTCGGGCTATGCCGGCGGTATCGCGCTGGGCTTCATCTTCCTTCCGGTCGTGGTGCGCACCACGGACGAGATGCTGCGGCTGGTGCCCGACGTCATGCGCGAGGCGGCACTTTCGCTCGGCATTCCGCGTTGGAAGGTGACGGTGCATGTGCTTTATCGCGCCGCGTCCGCGGGCATCCTGACCGGCGTGCTGCTTGCCGTTGCACGCATCTCGGGCGAGACCGCACCGCTTCTCTTCACCGCCCTCAACAACCAGTACTGGAGCACGGATATGTCCGGGCCGATGGCCAACATCCCGGTCGTCATCTTCCAGTACGCGATGAGCCCCTATGACGAGTGGCATACGCTCGCCTGGGCCGGCGCCTTCGTCATGACCGCCATCGTGCTGCTGCTCAGTGTCGGATCACGAGTAATCCTGAGCAGACGGGGGAAATAATGCTGCAATCATCCAGCGCACTCGACACCGGCAGGACCGCGAATACCATGAAGACCGACAAGATCACGCTCGAAAACGTAAACTTCTTCTACGGGAAGACGCAGGCGATCCGCGATGTCAGCATCAGCTTTCCGGAGCGGCAGGTCTCGGCCCTGATCGGCCCGTCCGGCTGCGGCAAGTCCACGCTGCTGCGTATCCTCAACCGCATCTACGCGCTCTATCCGGGCATGCGGGCAACGGGTACCGTGAAGCTCGATGGCGACAACATTCTCGACCCTCGCTATCCGATGAACGAGCTGCGCGCACGCGTCGGCATGGTGTTCCAGAAGCCGGTCCCCTTCCCCATGTCGATCTACGACAACGTCGCCTATGGCATCCGACATCATGAGCGGCTGTCGAAGACGGAGATGGACGGGCGTGTCGAAGAAGCGCTGCGGCAGGCCGCCCTTTGGGACGAGGTGAAGGACAAGCTCAAGCAGAGCGGCCTCGGCCTCTCCGGCGGTCAGCAGCAGCGTCTATGCATCGCGCGCGGCGTGGCGTTGCGACCGGAGGTTCTGCTGCTCGATGAGCCGACATCGGCGCTCGATCCGATCTCGACCGCCAAGGTCGAGGAACTGATCGCGCAGCTGAAGGCGAACTTCACGATCGTCATCGTCACCCACAACATGCAGCAGGCGGGCCGTATCTCGGACAACACCGCCTTCATGTATCTGGGCGAGCTTGTCGAGCATGGCCCGACATCGCAGATATTCGAAGCGCCGAAAAACAAGCGGACCGAGGACTACATCACCGGTCGCTACGGCTGATCATCGTATAGGACTGACGCCGGCGCGAAAGTGCCGGCGTAGTGTTTAGAGAACCGGCGTCTCTTCGATCAGGCCGGTCACGAAGTCGAACATGCCATGGCGGCGATCGCGGCGAAGGCGTTCGGCGCGCACGATCGACTGAACGGCCTCAAAGGCGGTGTTCAGGTCGTCGTTGACAATCACATAATCATATTCGCGCCAGTGGGCGATCTCGGCGCGGGAATTGGCCAAGCGCGTCGCGATCACCTCTTCGGAGTCCTCGGCACGGCGATGCAAGCGCGACTGGAGCTCGGTCATGGTCGGCGGCAGCACGAAGATCGATACGATATCGGCCTTCATCTTTTCCTGCAGCTGCAGCGCGCCCTGCCAATCGATATCAAACAGCATGTCGCGGCCATCGGCCATGGCGGCCTCCACCGGCTCGCGCGGCGTGCCGTAGAAATTGCCATGCACCTCCGCCCATTCGAGCAGCTCGCCGCTGTCGCGCATGCGCTCGAACTGGGGAATGGTGATGAAATGGTAGTGTGTGCCGGCAATCTCGCTCGGGCGGCGCTGGCGCGTCGTCACACTGACCGAGATTTCAAGGCTGCGATCGCGCTCCAGGAGATTGCGCGCGATGGTCGACTTGCCGGCGCCCGAGGGCGAGGACAGGACAAGCATCAGCCCGCGACGGGGGATCACGGTTGGGCTGCTCGACGTTGGGGGGCTCGACGGGGTCGGGCTCATTGTTCACTCCAAATTCTGAACTTGCTCGCGGAACTGATCGATGACCACTTTCAACTCAATACCGGCCGCTGTCACCGCGGCCGCATTGGACTTCGAGCATATTGTATTCGATTCCCGGTTAAATTCCTGTGCAAGGAAATCGAGCTTTCGACCGATAGGGCCGCCCTTGGCGAGCAGGTCGCGCGCGGCGGCCACGTGTGCCTTCAGGCGGTCGATCTCTTCGCGCAGATCGGCCTTGGTCGCCAGGATCGCCGCCTCGGCGTGGAGCCTGTCCTGATCGAACTTGCCGGATGCATCCATCAGCATCGCCACCTGGGCCGCAAGCCGCGTCGCGATCTCGCGCGGCGAGCGCGACGGATCGCTTTCCACGACACCAGTCAGACGCTCGATGATCGCCACCTGGTCGAGGAGCACGCGGGAAAGCGCCGCCCCCTCCTGCTCGCGCATATGCCGGAGATCGGTCAGCGCCAGCGAAAGGCCATTCATGATCTCGGCGTCGCGCGCGGCAATGGCTTCCGGGCTATCCTCGGTCTCGCGGAAATCGACGATGCCGCGGATGCCGAGAAGCGTATCGAGCTTCAACGGCGCCGGATCGATGATATCAGCCAGCTGATCGCGCAGCGACAGAACAGCGGCAAGCGCTTCCTGGTTGAGGACGGTCTCGACGCGGCTTTCGGGCGATGAGACGGAGAGCGACACCTGCATGTTGCCGCGGCTGAACTGCTCGCCCGCCAGGCGCTTGACGTCGTTTTCCAGCCGCTCGAGGCCCGGCGGCAGGCGCAGGCGGATATCCAGGCCCTTGCCGTTTACCGAGCGCAGCTCCCAGGCCCAGCGCCAGCGATCGGTGGTGCCTTCGCGCCGCGCAAAACCCGTCATGGACTGCAAAGCCATGGAAGCCTCCGATATTATCAGTTTCTCTTTTTCTTCGGAGCCGGAGCGGGCGCTGCCGGCGCATCGGCGGGCGTTGCCGCATCGGGCTGCCCGTCGACCGCGATATTCGGATCGGCGCCCTTATCGGCTTCCAGCTTGCGCCAGCGCCGGACATTGGCGTTGTGGTCCTCAAGCGTGGCGGCGAAGACATGGCCACCCGTGCCATCGGCCACGAAGTAAAGGTCCTGCGTCTTCCACGGATTGGCGACGGCCTCGAGCGCATCGCGGCCGGGATTGGCGATCGGCGTCGGCGGCAGGCCCTTGATCACGTAGGTGTTGAAGGGCGTCTCTTTCTTCAGGTCCGACTGGTAGATCGGCCGGTCGGCCGGCTTGCCGTCGCCGCCGAACAATCCGTAGATGATCGTCGGGTCCGACTGTAGGCGCATGCCCTTGCCCAAGCGGTTCAGGAAGACCGAGGCCACATGGGCGCGCTCGTCTGGAACGCCGGTTTCCTTTTCGACGATGGAGGCGAGCACGATCATCTCGTCCTTCGACTTGAAGGGCAGCGAGGGATCGCGCTTGTCCCAGATCTGGTCCACGAGCTTCTGCTGGGCAGCAGCCATCTGCTCGATGATCTCGGCGCGCTTGGTGCCGCGCGAGAACTTGTAGGTATCCGGGCGCAGGCTGCCCTCGGCCGGCAGGACCGTCGGGAGGTCGCCCTCAAGCACCTGATCCTCGTTCATGCGGTTGAACATCTGGCGGACGCTCAGGCCCTCGGGGAAGGAGATCGAATAGAGGATGGACTTGCCGGATTTCAGCAGTTCCATGATCTCGTTCATCGAGGCATGCGCCTTGATCTCGTACTCACCGGCCTTGAGGCTTTCGCCATCGTTCAGATGGGTGGCGGTGAGATAGCGGAAGACGCGTCCATCGGAGATGATATTGTTGCGCTCCAGATTGAACGCGATCTCGGTGATCCCTGCGCCGTTGCGCACGATGAAATTGGTGTTGGCCTCCAGCGGACCGGGGCTCTGGTAGGTGGAAATCGCATAATAGAAGACGACGACGGCGGCGGCGCAGCCGAGCACCACCAGCGTCATCAGGAAGTTCAGGAAAATGACGACCTGGCTTCTGGCCTTCTTGGAGCGCTTCGGCGGCTCCGGCACGCGCTCAGGGCGCAGCGCTTCGGTTGGCGATTTCGGAATGATCGGGCCACTCTGCGACTGCTGGCCCTGCTGGCCGGTCGTGTCGTTGCTCTGGTTCGTATCGCTCACCGGCAATCCTCTAAATTTGGCCCCAAAAGCTGCTTCTTGCGAAGCAATGCGGCGAAATGCGGGTGGGCAGCCATCGGATTGGACTGCCCTGCCCGTTGCGGACGTCGTGGGTCAGTCTCAGGCGACGTAGCGGCGCAGCACCAGCGATGCGTTTGTACCGCCGAATCCAAAGGAATTCGACAGCGCCACGTTCACTTCCCGTTGACGCGCCTTGTGCGGGACGAGATCGATCTTCGTCTCGCGCTCGGGGTTGTCGAGATTGAGTGTCGGCGGCACGACGTTGTCACGGATCGACAGCGTCGCGAAGATCGCCTCGATCGCGCCCGCAGCGCCCAGAAGGTGACCGGTGGCGGACTTGGTCGAGGACATGGAGATCTTCGACGCGGCATCGCCGACCAGACGCTCGACAGCGCCGAGCTCGATCGTGTCAGCCATGGTCGATGTGCCGTGCGCGTTGATGTAGTCGATATCGGCAGGCGTCAGGCCAGCGCGCTTCAGCGCCATCGCCATGCAGCGGCCGGCGCCTTCGCCGTCTTCCGACGGCGCGGTGATGTGGTAGGCGTCGCCCGACAGGCCGTAGCCGACGACTTCGGCGTAGATCCGTGCGCCGCGCGCCAGGGCATGTTCGAGCTCTTCGAGAACGACGATGCCGGCGCCCTCGCCCATGACGAAGCCGTCACGGTCCTTGTCGTAGGGGCGCGAGGCCTTGGTGGGGTCGTCGTTGTGCTGCGTGGACAGCGCCTTGCAGGCCGCGAAACCGGCGAGCGAGATGCGGCTGACCGGCGATTCGGTGCCACCGGCGACCATGACATCGGCATCGCCGAAAGCGATCAGACGGGCAGCATCGCCAATGGCGTGCGCACCGGTCGAGCAGGCGGTAACGACGGAGTGGTTCGGGCCGCGCAGCTTGTGACGGATCGAGACCTGGCCGGATACGAGGTTGATCAGACGGCCGGGAATGAAGAATGGAGAAATGCGGCGCGGGCCCTTGTCGCGCAGCGTGTAGCCCGCTTCAACGATGCCTTCGATGCCGCCAATGCCGGAGCCGATGAGGACGCCGGTGGCAATCTGGTCTTCGTCGCTCTCGGGATGCCAGTTGGCATCGTTGAGCGCCATGTCGGCCGCGGCCATGCCATAGATGATGAAGGGATCGACCTTGCGCTGTTCCTTGGGCTCCATCCAATCATCCTGATTGAAGGTGCCGCCGGTGCCATCGCCGACAGGGATACGGCATGCGATCTTGGCCGGAAGGTCATCGACTTCGAACTCGGTCACGAGGCGTGCGCCGTTTTCACCCGCCAGCAGGCGAGCCCAGGTCACTTCCGTGCCGCATCCCAAGGGAGACACCATGCCAGTGCCCGTAATAACCACCCGTCTCATCGACTGCATTCCCCCGCCTTTTGTGTTCTATGGAGACCATGCCAGAAATAAAAAGGGCGGACTCCGGGTCCGCCCTTTCTAAAGTGCTCAGGATTAAGCCTGGGCCTTTTCGATAAACTTAACGGCGTCGCCGACCGTCAGGATCGAGTCCGCAGCGTCGTCAGGAATTTCAACGCCGAATTCTTCTTCGAACGCCATGACCAGTTCGACGGTGTCGAGCGAGTCAGCGCCCAGATCGTCGATGAAGCTTGCGCCTTCGACAACCTTGTCGGCGTCGACGCCAAGATGATCAATAACAATTTTCTTTACGCGTTCTGCGATATCGCTCATGTCGGTTTCCTCGACCTTATAATCCTGATCAGAGAGCCTTTATGGCACCCTACCCTGTTTCAGCCTGCGGCGCCCTAAAGCCACCTTCGGCAAACTCGTTGTACCCGGCTACCAGAGATGTCCCAGGCTTGCTTGGAAAGCCCGCCGGTCCGTCTTCTTTCTCGGGAGACTGTTCACAGTCATGGCCCGATTAACACGGTTTATGTCTGCCGCAAAGCCAGAAAATCAACCCCATAGCGTTGGTGAACAGGCTATTGCGGGGAAAAACGGCCCGAAAGCCAGTTTTCCGTTTCAGATCATGGCCATGCCGCCGTTTACATGCAAAGTCTGGCCCGTCATGTAGGCCGCTTCCGACGAAGCCAGGTAAGCAACCGCAGATGCCACTTCGGCGCCGGTGCCCATGCGCTTCATCGGGATCGCGCCCATGATCGCGTCCTTCTGCTTGTCGTTCAGCTTGCCCGTCATCGCGCTTTCGATGAAGCCCGGAGCCACGCAATTGACCGTCACGTTGCGGGTCGCGATCTCCTGCGCCAGCGACTTGGTGAAGCCGATCATGCCGGCCTTGGAAGCGCAATAGTTGGCCTGGCCGGGATTACCGGTGACGCCGACGATCGACGTGATGTTGATGATGCGGCCATAGCGGCGGCGCATCATCGGATGCGTCAACTCGCGGGTCAGGCGGAACATCGAGGTCAGGTTGACTTCGATGACGCTGTCCCAGTCCTCGTCCGACATGCGCACGAAGAGGCCGTCCTTGGTGATGCCGGCATTGTTGACGAGAATGTCGACGCCGTCGAGTTCAGCTTCAGCCTTAACGCCGAGCGCCTTGACTTCGTCGCGATCGGCAAGGTTCGCCGGGAAGATCTTGACGCGGTCGCCGAGTTCATTGGCCAGCGCCTCGAGCTTTTCGACGCGAGTGCCATGCAGGCCGACGATGGCGCCCTGCTTGTGCAGGATGCGGGCGATTTCTTCGCCGATGCCGCCAGAGGCACCAGTTACCAGAGCCTTGCGGCCGGAGAGATCGAGCATGGAAGAATTCCTTGTAATCGTTAAATCAATCAGGCCAGAAGAGCGGCAACCGCCGCGTCGATATCAGCCGGCGAGTTGACCGAGATGCCGGTCACGTTCTTGTCGATACGGCGCGCGAGGCCGGTCAGGACCTTGCCGGCGCCGAGTTCGTAAAGCGTCGTCACGCCGTTTGCCGCGAACCACTCGACCGTTTCGCGCCAGCGAACCTGGCCGGTGACCTGCTCGACGAGCAGCTTGGCGATTTCGTCAGCGTCGGTGACGGGCGCGGCGCGCACGTTTGCGATGACGGGCACGACCGGGTTCGACTTCGCGACACCCGCCAGCGCTTCGCGCATCGCGTCAGCCGCCGGCGCCATCAGCGCGGAATGGAATGGCGCGGAGACCGGCAGCAGGATCGCGCGCTTGGCGCCCTTTTCGGTGGCGATGGCAGCAGCCTTTTCGACCGGCGCCTTCTCACCCGAAATCACGATCTGGCCGCCGCCATTGTCGTTGGCGATCTGGCAGGCGCCGAGAGCCGAGGCTTCCTCGCAGACGGCGATCACATCGGCATGTTCGAGGCCGATGATGGCGGCCATGGCGCCGACGCCGACGGGGACGGCCGCCTGCATCGCGTTGCCGCGGATGCGCAGGAGGCGCGCCGTATCGGCGATCGAGAACATGCCGGCGGCACAGAGAGCGGAGTATTCGCCGAGCGAGTGGCCGGCGACGTAGGAAACCTTGGCCTTGAGATCGACGCCCTTGGCTTCGAGCACACGGATGACGGCCATCGACACGGCCATCAGCGCCGGCTGCGCATTGGCGGTCAGCGTCAGCGTCTCTTCCGGACCGTTGAACATGGTCTCGGACAGCTTCTCGCCGAGAGCGTCATCGACCTCTGCAAAAACGGCGCGCGCTTCGGCAAAATTCTCGGCAAGATCCTTGCCCATGCCGACGGCCTGACTGCCCTGGCCAGGGAACGTGAAAGCGATGGTCATCCTATGTCCTTTTTATATGGACCCGCGGTCATTTCGCCTCCAATTGACATTCTTTCCCTGAGAGTCAAGTACCGGAGGCCTGCGTTCCAAGGCTTTCGCGACTGCAACAAAGCAGCACTTTTGCTCTTGCGCTTGCTCAATTCCGGCCTAAATTCGCGCCGTCCTTCCAAGACCTCTTTCTTTTAAGATCACGATTAAGGCTCCCCAATGAAGCATAAGAAACTTGGCCGCACCGATATTTCGGTGTCCGAAATCTGCCTTGGCACCATGACCTGGGGCACGCAGAACACCGAGGCGGAAGCGCACGCGCAGATGGACTATGCGTTCGAAAAGGGCGTCAACTTCTTCGACACCGCCGAGCTTTATCCGACCACGCCCGTTGGCCCCGAGACCCAGGGCCTGACCGAAGACTATATCGGCACCTGGCTTGAGAAGACGGGCAAGCGCAAGGATATCGTCCTCGCCTCCAAGGTTGCCGGCCCCGGTCGTTCCTATATCCGTGGCGGCGAAGGCGCCGATGCCAAGAACATGCGACTGGCGATCGAGGCCAGCCTGAAGCGGCTGAAGACCGACTATATCGATCTCTACCAGATCCATTGGCCGGTTCGCGGTCATTTCCACTTCCGCCAGAACTGGCACTACGACCCCTTCAAGCAGGATCGCGCCAAGGCCGTCGCCAACATTACCGACATCCTGGAAACGGCTGGCGAACTGGTGAAGGAAGGCAAGATCCGGACGATCGGCCTCTCCAACGAGACGACCTGGGGCACGCAGAAGTATCTTACGATCGCCGAGCAGCTCGGCCTGCCGCGCGTCGTCAGCATCCAGAACGAGTATAACCTGCTCTATCGCCACTACGATCTCGACATGGCGGAGATGTCGCACCATGAGGATGTGGGCCTGCTCGCCTACTCGCCGCTCGCCGGCGGCATCCTGAGTGGCAAGTATATCGGCGGCGCCGTACCCGGTGGCTCGCGCGGCTCGATCAACGGCGACATCGGCGGACGCCTGCAGCCGTTGCAGGAAGCGCCGACCAAGGCTTACGTCGAGATCGCCAAGCGCCACGGCCTCGACCCATCGGCCATGGCCATCGCGTTCTGCCTGACGCGCCGCTTCATGACGTCTGCGATCATCGGCGCGACGACGATGGCGCAGCTGACGACCGATATAGACGCGGCCGGCGTCAAGCTTTCGGCCGACATCCTTGCTGAGATCGACAAAGTGCATCGCGAATATCCGATGCCGATCTGATATCGGCCCGCCGCGGCAGTCTGTCGCGAATGTCCGAAATCACCCGAATTTAACAGGAGCCGTCATTGTTTATCCGCAATGGCGGCTCACTTCGTTTTTGCCTGATGGCACTGACCGCAGCACCAGAATTTCGGCCTGCGATCATTTCATATTACTTATATTTCAATACTTTATGGAAACTCAGATGACTGGTACGTTTTACAGGTCCCTCACTCACAGGATCATTCTTGGATTTGCCGCGCTTCTGGCCGGTGTCGCCGTCGCGTCCGCTGCCTCGGCGGCGGATCCTTCTGGCCAGGTGACGGTCGGGAGCACCGTTCGCAGCTTCACCCTGCATGTGCCTGATGGCCCGCGCCCGCCAGGTGGCTTTCCTCTGGTGCTTGCCTTTCACGGCGGCGGCCAGCAGGGACCGGCCATGCGGCGGCTGAGCGGTCTTGATGCCGTCGCCGACAGCCGACGCTTTATCGTTGCCTATCCCAACGGCATCGACAAGCACTGGAACGACGGACGTTCGACGATCCGCAACCCTCAAAACGACGTCGGCTTCGTCTCCGCGCTGATCAATCAGGTGCAGCGGAGCTATGGCATCGACAGCAAGCGCGTCTACGCGACGGGCATCTCGAATGGCGCGCTGTTTGCCGAACGGCTCGGCTGCGACCTCTCCCGACGCATCGCCGCGATTGCACCGGTCGCCGGAACACTGCCAAGCGACATAGCCGCGAAATGCCGCCCCGAACGTCCGGTCGCCGTATTGCAGATCGACGGCACGGCCGATCCAATCATGCCGTTCAAGGGCGGTGATGTCGCCGATTTCGGGGGCGCGGGCGAAGGAGGCAAGGTCTTGTCGGTCCGCGACACGGCGGCGTTCTGGGCCAGAACCAATGGATGCGCTCTGCCAGGGAAATCGGCACCGCTCGCTCCGACCGCTCGACTCGATCGCACGCGCGTCGTCGCCACGCGATACGACGGATGCCGACCATCGGGCGCCGTTGAGGTCCTGACGGTTACCGGCGGCGGCCATACTTGGCCCGGCGGCGTGCAATATGCGCGACGTCTGTTCGTCGGCGTGACCAGCCGGCAAATCGATGCCAGCCGCTCGATCGCCGACTTCTTCCTGTCGCAACCGCCGCGGTAAACCCGCTTTTCGACTGTGGCGATATGTTTTCCGGGGCGGCCTTGCGTTTTCGTCAGAAATCCGTATAAGCCGCCCTGTTCGCAAAACCCGGTCTTCTGGCTGGTGGCTGAACGGAGGGCCGGTTTCCCCCGGGAAATCGTTCGGAACGGAAGCGTTCCAGCCTCCCGTGTCTCCGCTCTCGACCGTCTCGGAACGCTTTTCTTGCCTGGGTTTACCCAATCAGGAGCAGTCGTTGAGGCTTAGCCGCCGAATATCGGGTTGAATAAACGCAAGAAAGGCAAAGCTGTCATGGCTCTTTATGAACATGTATTCCTTGCCCGACAGGATATCTCCGCTCAGCAGGTAGAAGCCCTCGTAGAACAGTACAAGGGCGTACTCGAAGCTAACGGCGGTAAGGTCGGGCGCGTAGAAAACTGGGGCCTCAAGTCCCTGACCTACCGCATCAAGAAGAACCGCAAGGCTCACTACGTTCTCGTCGACATCGACGCCCCGGCTGCTGCCGTGCAGGAAATGGAACGCCAGATGCGCATCAGCGAAGACGTCCTTCGCTACATGACCATCGCTGTTGAAGCTCACGAAGAAGGCCCGTCTGCCATGATGCAGAAGCGCGACCGCGACGACCGCGGCCCGCGTGATGGCGCCGACCGTGGCCCGCGTCGCGAATTCGGCGATCGTCCGCCGCGTCGTGATGGCGACTTCCAGCGTGGCCCGCGTCCCGATCGCGCTCCGCGCGAAGACCGTGCATAAGGAGAACTGAGAATGTCTGAATCTTCCTCCGCACCGGTACGTCGTCCGTTCCACCGTCGTCGCAAGACTTGCCCGTTCTCCGGCGCAAACGCTCCGCGCATCGACTACAAGGACGTTCGTCTCCTGCAGCGCTACATTTCCGAGCGCGGCAAGATCGTTCCTTCCCGTATCACGGCTGTTTCGCAGAAGAAGCAGCGCGAACTCGCTCAGGCGATCAAGCGCGCTCGTTTCCTCGGCCTGCTGCCGTACGTCGTCGCTTAATCAGCTGACGAGACCAAATCGAGGGAAGGCAGCAATGCCTTCCCTTCTCCCTTTCGCGATGGGCGCGGATCGGAACCCTTAAAACCCATGTTGAGGCCTTTCTGAAACTGATTCAGGAAACGCCCTCTAACTGCTTGATGAAGCAGGACAGCGACCGTGAAACTACTGAATGCAAAAATGCTGGGCGTTGGAGCCCTTGCCGGGTTCGTCGCCGCACTTCTGGTGCTGGGCGCTGGCCGGCAGCCGTCGTCTTTCAGTGCTGTTCTCTACGCGGCTTCCGCGCTTCCCATTCTTCTTGTCGGCCTCGGCTGGGGCAACATGGCGGCGATCTCGGCCGTCGTTACCGCCGCCGTCCTTGGCGCGATCGCCATCTCGCCTTCCTTCGCGCTGATGATGACGCTGGTCACGCTTTTGCCGGCAGGCTGGATCAGCCACCTCGCCAATCTCGCGCGCCCCGCTTCCGAACTCGGCGGTCCCGATCATCTGATGGCGTGGTATCCGCTGTCGGATATCCTGCTGCATCTCTGCGGCCTCGTGACGTTCGCCGTCATCGCCGTCGGCGTCATGATCGGCTATGGCCCCGAACTGATCGACCGTCTGGTCGACGTGCTCTTCACCTCGGTGGCGCAGCAGCAAACCGATTTCGCGCCCGACGCGGCCGTGATCGCGCAGACCAAGTCGCTCGTTCTCCTGCTACTGCCGGCCATTCAGGGCGGCATGTGGGTGGTGATGCTGTTTGCGGCCTATTACATCGCGACGCGCATCGTTGCTGCATCCGGCGGCGGCCTTCGTCCGCGCGAGGATATCCCCTCCTCGCTCCGGATGAACCGCAACACGATCTTCATCTTCCTTCTCGGGCTTGCCGCAACCTTTCTGGGCGGCATCCCGGCGATGGTCGGAGCAACCGTCGTCGGCACGTTCGGTGCCGGCTTCCTTCTCTCCGGTTTCGCCGCGTTGCACTTTCGCACGCGCGGCAAGGAATGGCGCCTGCCGGCGCTTATCCTCTGCTACCTGGCATCTCTCATGTTGATGCTGCCAGCCTTTTTCATTCTCGTTCTGGGGCTCAGCGATACCCGCAAGGCGATCGCGCTCACCCCGAACAAGGATGCTGATGCCCCCAAACAGACAGATTCGAAACTCTAGGAACACGAAAGGAAAACTGACATGGACGTCATTCTTCTCGAACGCATCTCCAAGCTCGGCCAGATGGGCGAAGTGGTAAAGGTCAAGGACGGCTTTGCCCGTAACTACCTGCTGCCGCTCGGCAAGGCTCTGCGCGCCAACGACGCCAACAAGAAGCGCTTCGAATCCGAGCGTGCAACACTCGAAGCCCGCAACCTCGAGCGCAAGTCGGAAGCACAGACCGTTGCCGACGCTCTCGAAGGCAAGTCCTTCATCGTCGTTCGTTCGGCTGGCGAAACCGGCCAGATGTACGGCTCGGTCGCTGCTCGCGACGTCGTTGAAATCCTCGCTGCCGAAGGCTTCAACATCGGCCGCAACCAGGTTCACCTGAACACCCCGATCAAGACGATCGGTCTGCACCAGGTCGAACTGCAGCTGCATGCTGAAGTCGAAATCAAGATCGAGCTCAACGTTGCTCGTTCGGCTGACGAAGCTGAGCGCCAGGCCAAGGGCGAAACCCTGACGTCGGTTGACGCCATCTACGGCGTCGACGAAGACGCTCTGCGTCCGGAAGACTTCTTCGATCCGGAAGCCGACGGCAACGCCGAAGACGAATAAGGTTCGGGAGAGCAATCTCCGGAATGCGAAAGCCGGGCCTCGCGCCCGGCTTTTTGCTGTCCGCTATTCAACGAAAATTAGTTCGCCGCCGTCTTCTGCTCGGGTTCCGCGCTCTTGTCGACGCTGACGACAACCGAGAGACCCGGCCCGAGGTTCTTGGCGGCCGGTTGATCCGGATCGATGCTGATGCGAACGCCGACGCGCTGGGCGATCTTGACGAAGTTGCCGGTGGCGTTGTCGGCCTTGATCACGGCGAATTCGGAGCCGGCAGCTGGCGAAAAGCGCTCGATGCGGCCGGTGAGCCGCTGGCGCCCCAAGGCGTCGACCACGATCGAGACGGGCTGACCGACCTGCATGCCCTCAAGCTGCGTCTCCTTGAAATTGGCGACGACCCAGACCTCTTCCGGCACCACCGCCATCAATTGCGTTCCTACCGCGACGTACTGGCCAAGGCGAACGCCGATCTCGCCGAGATGGCCGTCGCGCGGCGCCAGGATCGACGTGTTCTGGAGATCGATCTCGGCCAGATGCACGGTCGCTTCCGCGCTTGCCACGTTGGCCTCCAGCAGCGAGCGATTGACGATGATGGTCGCCAGGTTCTGTTTCGACACTTCCAACGCCGACTGCGCCTGGTTCAACGCGGCCTTCGCTTCCTCAAGCGTCGCCTGCGCCTGCTCGGATTCGCTGGCCGAGGCGATGCCCCTGTCGTTGAGGTTGCTGATGCGATCCCAGGCGAGCTGCGCGCGCTTCAGCGAGGCGTTGGCGCTATCGATCTGCGCCTGGCTGGAGGCGATGGTCGCCTTTGCCGACAGCTCCGACTGGCGGGAGTTTTCAAGCGACGCCTTCTGCCCCTCAAGCGCCGAGCGGGCCTGGGCGAGCTTTTGCGTGTAGATGCGGTCGTCGATCTTGGCCAGCACGTCGCCTTGCTTGACCTGCTGGTAGTCCTTCACCGGGACGTCGACGATGTAGCCATTCACCTGCGGGCTCATGATCGTCACATAACCCCTGATATAGGCGTTGTCGGTCGTCTCAACCGACGTCACGAAAGGCGGCAGCCGCCAGGCGTAAAGCACGAGCAGGATGCCCGCGATACCGGCGATAATGGCAATGAGACTGGCGGGCGACCGGAAGAATTTCGACATGCGGTGAACTCGTGATCAGGATTGAACGGCTGCGGAAGCATTCGGCTCGGCGGCCCCGCGCTCGGAGAGGCGCAGCCATGCCTGATGAAGAAGCATGACCAGGAGACCGAGAAGAGACGCCACGCAAATTGCGAGGAAGGTGTCATTATAGGCAAGCGTATAGGCTTCGCGGGTGACCTGCTGGGACAGCAATGCCAGCCCTTCGGCGTTCAGCAATGTCTGGTCGGTGATGACCTTTCCATAGCCCGCCGAGAGCTGCGAGACGCGTTGGGCCACCAGCGGATCCTGCAGCAGGATATGCTCGACCAGCACGTTCGAGTGGAACTTCTCGCGGATGGTGACAAAGGTGCCGAGCATGGCCGAGCCGAAGAGTGAGCCGATACTCTGGGTGAAGAGGAAGATCGCCAAGAAATTGACGATGAAGGGCATTCCGCGGGCCATGGCCGCCTTGAAGCCGCTGGCCATCACCGGCGGCAGGAACATCGCCGCGCCCGCCGAGACCAAGGCTTGGCTGAGATACATCTGTTCCGGCCGTGTAAGGCTGGTCGACTGGCTGTCGAGATAGGCGCCGGCCGCGATGAGCACCAGCGATATCAGGTGCGCGGTGCTGACGTAGCGCGTGGTCATCAAGAGCGTGCAGAACAATCCGCCGAGCACCGAGGCGACCAGAACGATCGCGTAGAGCTTCGTCGTCTGATCGTTGAGCAGGCCAAGCTGCTGATAGAAATTGGCAGCCGTCGAGGATTGTTCTGAAGAGACGAAGCGGAACATCAGGAGCACGCCCGCCATCCTGAGATTGGGGCCTGACAGCACCCAGCGGATATCGAGCATCGGATTTTCGCGTGGTAGCTCGATCGCCACCACGAGCGCCAGGCAGCCGGCAGCGACCGCAAGCAGAACGCCGATCCACGGCGCTTCTAACCACCAGTAGAGACGCCCGAGTGTGAGGACGACCGCTAGGCAGCCGAAACCGACGGCCAGCAGGAGATAACTCAGAATATCCATGCGCTGGATGACGACCGCGCGTGGCGGTGAGGTCAAAGGCATGGTGTAGATGATGGCGAAGGCCAGCAGCGCCAGCCCCATCTCCAGCGTATAGAGCGCGTGGTAACCGCCGAGATCAAGCAGCGGCGGCGAGATGATACGTGCGATCGGCGCGGCAAATAGCGTGCACATCAGCGCAAGGCTGATGCCTGTCGTAAGCTTGCGCTCCGGTGGGAAGAGCTCGAGCATGTAGAGAAAGCCGAGCGTGGAGATCGGCGCCGCCGCGATGCCGCTCAGCGCCCGGACGACGATGGCGGAGTGCAGATCGGTCACGAGAAGGTTCAGCACCGCCGCAAAGACGAAGCAGATGATGCTGAACTCGGCGAAACGTCTCAGGCCATATTGCGTGCGGATCTTGAACAGCGCGATCGACAGGCTGGCATATGGCGCCATATAGGCCGCCGACAGCCACGAGACCTCAGCGGTCGTCGCCGAAAACGACCCCTGGAGCTGGTAGATATTGGCATTCACGAGGTTCATGCCGAGACCCTGCGTGACGAAGAGCAGGACCGAGGCGGCCATGTAGAAGGGCTTCTTCCAGCCGGCCATCGCCACGACGGGCGGGGGCGCAGGCTGCGGTTCCTGTGCCGCCGCCTCGTCCGCGGCTTTTGGCGCAACACTGTCGCTGGACGCCTGGACGAGGCTCATTGCTATTTCCTCACACTCCGCGGATGCCCTGCAAATTCGCCTGCATGGCCCGTATCGTATCCAAGGTAGTCCTCAGATCGCGTTCGGGAATACCTGCGATCACCTGGGCACGCACGCTGACGGCGATGTCGTCGATCTCGCCGGCGACGACCTTACCTGTCTCGGTGATGTAAATCTCCTTGGCGCGGCGATCGGAGCCTGCAACGCGGCGCTCGACGAAGCCCTGCCCTTCCATCGCGTCCAGAATACGGACCAATGTCGGCGTTTCCAGCTCCAGCCGATCGGCAAGCTCGCGCTGGTTGATGCCGTCCTTCTTGTTCAGCGTGAAAAACACCCGCGCCCGCGGCAGCGTCATGTTCCGTTCCCGGACGATCTTGTCGAAAACCGCTCTAAGCTTCCGGTTGAAAGCCGCCAAATCTTCAATCAACTCTCGTCCGAGAGGCGCATTTGTCATATTTATCAGTCCATTTAATTAGCGTGCTTATTATTTGTTTTATACCTACAGTCATTTTCCGCGTTTTTCAAGCGGTGATGACGAGAGTCTCGATGCACACTCCCCTATCAAAGCCTAAAATACCACGAACGCGTTGATTCGCGTGAGTCGCTTTGTACCGTGTCCAGAAGGCTACACCGCCGGTATTTTCGCGTGATGGCAAGATGCGCTGTGGAGAAGTCGAACAACGTGCCAAAGCCAAAGCGTTTTGGCCGCGTGCCATGTTCAGCACTTGATTTTGCCGTTGGTGGGCTGCAAACCCGAAGCTGAATAAGACAGAACGGATCAAGATGAACGACGCCGCCCGAAAGATCGCCGCTGTTGCCCAGCCGGAGCAGCACTACCGCGAAGCACCCAACAACATCGAGGCCGAGCAGGCACTTCTCGGCGCGATCCTGATGAACAACGACGCCTATTACCGGGTGTCGGACTTCCTCAAGCCGCCGCATCTTTACGAGCCGCTGCACCGCAAGATCTTCGAGGTCGCGGGCGATATCATCCGCATGGGCAAGATCGCCAATCCGGTGACGATCAAGACCTTCCTGAAGGCCGACGAGAAGGTCGGCGACATGACGGTCTCCGAATATCTCGCGCGTCTGGCGCGCGAAGCCGTGACCATCATCAATGCCGAGGACTATGGCCGCGCGATCTACGATCTGGCGCTGCGCCGGGCGCTGATCACGATTGGCGAGGACGTCGTCAACATCGCCTATGACGCACCGCTCGACATGCCGCCACAGGCTCAGATCGAAGACACCGAGCGCCGCCTGTTCGAACTTGCCGAAAACGGCCGCTACGACGGTGGCTTCCAGGCGTTCAACGATGCCGTGGCGCTGGCGATCGACATGGCGGCTGTCGCCAAGGAGCGCGATGGCGGCCTATCCGGTATCTCGACCGGCATCATGTCGCTCGATAGCAAGATGGGCGGTCTGCAGCGGTCCGACTTGATCGTGCTTGCCGGACGCCCGGGTATGGGCAAGACCTCGCTTGCGACCAACATCGCCTACAACATCGCCGCCGCCTATGAAGGCGAAGTGCAGTCCGACGGCAGCATGAAGGCGAAACAGGGCGGCGTCGTCGGCTTCTACTCGCTCGAAATGTCGTCCGAACAGCTGGCCACCCGTATCATCTCCGAGCAGACCGAAGTGTCCTCGTCGAAAATCCGCCGCGGCGACATCAACGACGCCGATTTCGAAAAGCTCGTCGCCTGCTCGATGATGATGCAGAAAGTGCCGCTCTATATCGACCAGACCGGTGGTATCTCGATCGCCCAGCTATCCGCCCGCGCGCGCCGCCTGAAGCGCCAGCGCGGCCTCGATTGCCTGGTAGTGGACTACATCCAGCTGATGACGGGCGCCGGCAAGGGCGACAACCGCGTGCAGGAAATCACCCAGATCACGACAGGCCTCAAGGCGCTCGGCAAGGAACTGAACGTGCCGATCATCGCGCTGTCGCAGCTGTCGCGTCAGGTCGAAAGCCGCGAGGACAAGCGCCCGCAGCTCTCCGACCTTCGTGAATCGGGCTCGATCGAGCAGGACGCCGACGTCGTGCTCTTCGTGTTCCGCGAGGAATATTACGTCAAGAACCTCGAGCCGCGCGACATCCACGATCCGAAATATCCGGAGTGGGAAGCGCTGTTCGACAAGGTGAAGGGCACCGCCGACGTCATCATCGCCAAGCAGCGCCACGGACCGACCGGCACCGTCAAACTCGCCTTCCAGTCGGAGTTCACCCGCTTCGCCGATCTGGCCGAGCCGAGCTTCACGCATTACGAAGAGCAGTAAGGGCCCGAACCCAATTTGACATCGCGCCCTCGCGTTGGCATTATCGCCAACATGAGGGCGCAACTTCTTTACCGCTCGAAATCCGTGTTGTCGGACGGGGCCATCCAGGAATTGGTCATCTGGAAAGTCGCTCGGCCCGTGCCGGGTAGCGCCCATGACTACAAATACAGCCTCTTCTATGGCTATCCCGGACAACGCGTCGTCGGGTATGACAACGAGCGAGGCAAGGGCGACCACAAGCACCTCGATGGCAGTGAAGAGGCATACGCGTTCTCGACCGTCGAAAAACTTCTCGAAGATTTTCGACGAGACGTGGACATCAGAAGGAGCCGGCGCAGATGACCACCGCAACGATCCGAATTCAAAGAGACGATGACGCCGCGATCGGCAACGCGATCGATGGGTTCGCCAAAGCCTGGAACAGCGGCGAAGCGCAACCTCACCTATTCACCTTCTCATCGCCCGAACAGCTCTTCTCGGTGCTCACGCCCAAACGCTGGACATTGATCGAGCGCCTGCAGGCGATTGGTCCCTCGACCTATCGCGGCTTGGCTACCGCGCTGTCCCGTGACGTCAAGCGGGTTCACGAGGATGCCGCCGCGCTGATCGAATGGGGGCTGATCGAGGTCAACGAAGAAGGCCGTATCCATGTGCCCTATGAGGTGATCCATGCCGATTTCGATCTTCGCAGCGTTGCGTAAGCAAAGTGGCGTCTCTTCCCTGTAATCATCCGACCCTTACAATGAGCGGAGACCTCCCTCCGCCTCCACTGCAGATGTGAATCATGACCGATTTTGCCGCCGACTATGAAGAAGAAGACCGCTTTGCCTCCGCGGGTTTGCGCCTGACGGTGGATCTGGCCGCGCTGACCGACAATTGGCGTGACATGGCGCGGCGTTCCGGCAGGGCGCGCACGGCTGCCGTGGTCAAGGCCGATGCTTACGGTACCGGGATGGAGGACGCCGGAGAGGCGCTTTATCTAGCTGGAGCGCGGGACTTCTTCGTTGCGACCGTCGATGAAGGCGTGACGCTGAGGCTATATGCGCCTGATGCCCGTATCTTCGTGCTCGCAGGCATCTGGCCGGGGACCGAGCGGCGCTTTTTCGAGAACGATCTCGTGCCGGTTATATCATCCGAGGAGCAGCTTGCCTTCTGGATGGCGGTGCTGGCCGAGTATGGCGACTACCCTTGCGCGCTGCATGTCGACACCGGCTTCAACCGGCTCGGCCTCGATATGAACGAGGCGATCGCGCTGGCCGACGACGTCTCGCGTCCGGCGAGTTTCGCGCCCGTGCTGGTCATGAGCCATCTTGCCTGCGGCGACGAGCCGAGCTCGGCGATGAACCGGCAACAGCTTGAATCATTCCGCAAGGTTAGCGCCGCCTATGAAGGTATCGATTCAAGCCTTTCGGCGTCTGCCGGCATCTTCCTCGGAAACGATTATCACTTCGATCTGACTCGCCCGGGGATCGCGCTTTATGGCGGCGAAGCGGTCAACGGGATGGCCAATCCGATGCGCCCGGTCGTGACGGCGGAAGCGCGGGTCATTCAGGTGCGTGATGCGAGAGCCGCCCAGGGCGTTGGCTATGGCCGCGCGCTGGAACTCACCCGCGATAGCCGGCTCGCCATCGTCTCTGCCGGCTATGCCGACGGCTATCTGCGCAGCCAGTCCGGCGGCGGCGTACCGTTGCGGCAGGTGGCGCCAGAGGGCGGCCACGGCTTCATCGCCGGACGCAGGGTCCCCATTGCAGGGCGGGTGACCATGGATATGACCATCTTCGACATCACCGACCTGCCGGAGAATGCGGTGAGCGCCGGCGATTATGTGGAGCTCTTCGGGAAGAACATCTCGGTCGACGACGTCGCGCGTGCGGCCGGCACGATCGGCTACGAAGTGCTGACCAGCATGGGGTTGCGCCATGAGCGGCGGTATCTGAGCGAGGACGACGGCTAGGGCTTGGAATCCCTGCCTGCGCCTCTTGGAAGCCGGAAATCTTCGTGCTAAAAGAGAACAAAAGGAGATCGAAATGACCGAGATCCATCTCAGCGAGCAAGACCTCACCTTCATTGAGGAGCAGATAGCAGACGGACGATACCGAAACGCCGAAGACGTTATTGCGGCCGGGTTGAGACTGCTTGGCAGCGAAGAAGGAGAGATACAGGAACTGCGCCATCTGATCCAACAGGGCATCGATGACATCGATGCCGGACGCGCCATCACATTCGAAAGCGCCGAAGATCTGACAAAGCACATTCTCATGATGGCGGAGGAACGGAAGAATGCGGCCGCGTCAGCTGAAAATGTCGTTCGAGGCGCTGGATGATCTTCTCGGCATGTATGATCATGTTGCAGCCTTCGATGCGCTTGCTGCGCGCCGTTTTCTCGATGACATCAACGGCAAGATCGAATGGATAGCAAAGCTCGGCATAGCCGGCAGTCCGCGCGAGTTCATTCCCGGGTTGCGGGCGTTCCCTTATCGCAATCGCTGTATCTATTTCTTCATTGATGATGAGACGCTTTCCGTCCTGCGCGTGCTGCATGGACGGCAGAAGATCGAGCTCTCACATTTCCTGCGTTTTTATCAGACAGAACAAGAAGACTGATCCTTCCTCATGGCAAAAGCAAGAACACAATTCATCTGCCAGGGCTGCGGAACCATCCATAGCCGCTGGGCCGGCAAATGCGAGGGTTGCGGCGCGTGGAACACCATCGTCGAGGAAGACCCGATGGGCGGGATCGGTGGTGGGCCGGCGAAGACGCCGAAGAAAGGCCGCCCAGTAGCGCTGACCGCGCTGTCGGGCGAGATCGAGGAAGCGCCGCGCATCCACACCGGTATTTCGGAGCTTGACCGGGCGCTGGGCGGCGGCTTCGTGCGCGGTTCGGCGGTGTTGATCGGCGGCGATCCCGGTATCGGCAAGTCGACGCTTCTCATGCAGGGAGCGGCGGCGCTTTCGCGGCGCGGGCATCGGATCATCTATGTCTCGGGCGAAGAGGCGGTCGCGCAGGTGCGGCTTAGGGCACAGCGCCTTGGGGCAGCGGATACGGATGTGCTGCTCGCCGCCGAGACCAATGTCGAGGATATTCTGGCGACGCTCGCCGAAGGCAAGCGGCCCGATCTCGTCATCATCGATTCCATCCAGACGCTGTGGAGCGATCTTGCCGAATCCGCGCCCGGCACGGTAACGCAGGTGCGCACCGGCGTGCAGGCGATGATCAAGTTCGCCAAGCAGACGGGTGCCGCCATGGTGCTCGTCGGCCACGTCACCAAGGATGGCCAGATCGCCGGCCCGCGCGTGGTCGAGCACATGGTCGATGCCGTTCTTTATTTCGAGGGCGACCGAGGCCACCACTATCGCATCTTGCGTACCGTCAAGAACCGCTTCGGGCCGACCGACGAGATCGGCGTGTTCGAAATGTCGGACAAGGGCTTGCGCGAGGTGGCGAACCCGTCCGAGCTCTTCCTTGGCGAGCGTAACGAGAAATCCCCGGGAGCCGCCGTCTTTGCCGGCATCGAGGGCACGCGGCCGGTCCTCGTCGAGGTGCAGGCACTGGTGGCGCCGACATCGCTGGGTACGCCGCGACGCGCGATCGTAGGCTGGGATTCGGCGCGACTGTCGATGATCCTGGCGGTGCTCGAGGCGCATTGCGGGGTCAAGCTCGGGCAGCATGACGTCTATCTCAACATTGCCGGCGGCTACCGGATTTCAGAGCCGGCAGCGGATGTGGCGGTCGCATCGGCGCTGGTTTCGTCACTTGCCGGTATTGCCCTTCCCGCCGATTGTGTCTATTTCGGCGAAGTCAGCCTGTCGGGCGCCGTCCGGCCGGTTGCGCACACGAACCAGCGCCTCAAAGAAGCCGAGAAGCTCGGATTTTCTGCAGCGCTGCTTCCATCGGGGTCCGCCGAACTGCCAAAGGGCACGGGCGGGCGCTGGAGCGAGATCGAAAGCCTGCCGGATCTGGTCGCCCGGATCGCCGGCTCGAAGGGCGCTTTGAGACGTGTGGAAGAAGAGGTTTGATCCTTTCATCGCCGCAACAGGTGATGATATAGGATGCACGCAATGAGGCGCGACTGAGCTGCGAATTGGCGGCCGTCCTGGAGTTGGATTTATATGCCCATTACGATTTTCGACGGTATTGTCATCGGCGTCGTGCTTTTTTCCGCCGTGCTCGCCATGGTGCGCGGCTTCTCCCGCGAAGTGCTCTCGATCGCAAGCTGGGGCGGTTCGGCTGCCGCAGCCTACTATTTCTACCCCTATCTCGTGCCTTACGCCAAGAAGTACACCGATGATGACCGCATCGCGCTCGTCGGCTCGGCCGCGGTCGTGTTCCTGATCGCGCTGATCGTCATTTCCTTCATCACCATGAAGATTGCCGATTTCATCATCGACAGCCGCATCGGCGCGCTCGATCGTACTTTGGGCTTCCTGTTTGGCGCGGCAAGAGGCATACTTCTGCTCGTCGTCGCCACCGCTTTCTGGAACTGGCTCGTCGATGTCGATCACCGCCCGAACTGGGTGAACAACGCCAAGTCCAAGCCGTTCCTGGATTCGATGGTGACGAAGCTGCAGTCGGTTCTGCCTGCTGAATTCGCCCAGGTGATCCGCGCAAGCGTGATGGAGAAACTACAGCCGCAGGGCGGCAATGCGGAAGGCGACAATGCGCCGGCTTCCGATCAGGCGCCGGCCGAGGATGCCGCGCCGGCCCCTGCCAATGGTGCACAGCAGCCGTCTGATTGACGCAGTGTTCAACAGCTTGACCCAGCCTGTGGCAGTTGCCATTTGAGGGGGACGCGAATAAAGGTCCGGCCGGGCACACGCTCCGCCGGGCTTACGCCGTTTTCGGAAGTGCCATACCATTCTTGTGAGAGCAAAGGCCCGCAGCAATGAACCAGTCCCATTCCTCCACGCTCAACGACGAACTCGATGGCGATACGCTGCATGAGGAATGCGGTGTCTTCGGCGTTCTCGGCCATCCCGATGGCGCAACGCTGACAGCACTCGGCCTGCATGCCCTGCAGCATCGTGGACAGGAAGCGGCCGGTATCGTCACTTTCGACGGCAAGCAGTTCCATACTGAAAAGCGCATGGGCCTCGTTGGCGACCACTACACCGATCCGGCAACGCTGGCGAAGCTTCCGGGCTTCATCTCGATCGGCCACACGCGCTACTCCACGACGGGCGAAGTGGCGCTGCGCAACGTGCAGCCACTATTCGCCGAACTCGAAGTCGGCGGCATCGCCGTTGCCCATAACGGCAACTTCACCAACGGCCTGACGATGCGGCGCATGCTGATCGCTGATGGCGCCATCTTCCAGGCGACGTCGGACACCGAAGTGGTGCTGCACCTGATCGCCCGCTCCAAGCAGACCTCGTCCTCCGACCGCTTCATCGACGCCATCCGCCAGATGGAAGGCGGCTACTCGATGCTGGCAATGACCCGCACGAAGCTGATCGCCGCGCGCGACCCGATCGGCATCCGCCCTCTCGTCATGGGTGAACTCGACGGCAAGCCGATCTTCTGTTCCGAGACCTGTGCGCTCGACATCATCGGCGCGAAATACATTCGCGACGTCGAGAACGGCGAAGTCATCATCTGCGAAATCCAGCCCGACGGCTCGATCACCATCGACAGCCGCAAGGCCGACCAGCCGAAGCCGGAGCGCCTCTGCCTGTTCGAATATGTCTACTTCGCCCGTCCCGATTCCGTCGTCGGCGGCCGCAGCGTCTATACCGCGCGCAAGAACATGGGCATCAACCTCGCCAAGGAAGCCCCCGTCGAGGCCGACGTCGTCGTGCCGGTGCCGGATGGCGGTACCCCGGCAGCGCTCGGCTTTGCCCAGGCGAGCGGCATTCCGTTCGAATACGGCATCATCCGCAACCATTATGTCGGCCGCACCTTCATCGAGCCGACGCAGCAGATCCGCGCCTTCGGCGTGAAGCTGAAGCATTCGGCCAACCGCGCGATGATCGAAGGCAAGCGCGTCGTCCTCGTCGACGATTCGATCGTTCGCGGCACGACCTCGCTGAAGATCGTGCAGATGATCCGCGATGCCGGCGCCAAGGAAGTGCATATTCGCGTCGCCAGCCCGATGATCTACTTCCCTGATTTCTACGGCATCGATACGCCCGATGCCGACAAGCTGCTCGCCAACCAGTATTCGAGCCTGCAGGCGATGTGCGACTATATCGGCGCGGACTCGCTCGAGTTCCTGTCGATCGACGGCCTCTACCGCGCCGTCGGCGGCGAAAGCCGCGATGCCGCCAATCCCCAGTTCACCGACCACTACTTCACCGGTGACTACCCGACCCGCCTGCTCGACAACGACAGCACCAGCAATGTCCGCAAGCTGGCCGTCATGGCCAGCAACGGCTGATCCCGACCGACCTTTCGATCGAGGGGCCGATCGCGCCCCTCGCCTCCCCGCGCATACGGATAAGGCTACAATGAGCGTCAATCTCACCGGCAAGGTCGCACTCGTCACCGGCGCATCGCGCGGGATCGGCTATTTCACCGCACTCGAACTCGCCAAGGCCGGCGCCCATGTCGTCGCCTGCGCCCGCACGGTCGGCGGCCTCGAGGATCTCGATGATGCGATCAAGGCGGTCGGCGGCTCAGCGACGCTGGTGCCCTTCGACCTCGCCGACATGAACGCCATCGATGCGCTCGGCGCCTCGATCTTCGAACGCTGGGGCAAGCTCGACATTCTCGTCGCCAATGCCGGCGTGCTCGGCGTGATCTCGCCGATCGGCCATATCGAGGCGAAGGTTTTCGAGAAGGTGATGACTATCAACGTCACGGCGACGTGGCGGCTGATCCGCTCGGTCGATCCGCTGCTGACGCGCTCCGAAGCCGGACGCGCCGTTATCCTTTCCTCCGCTGCGGCCCATCGTTGTCGTCCGTTCTGGGGCGCCTATTCGGCGTCGAAGGCTGCTGTCGAGGCCTTGGCACGCACGTGGGCCGGCGAAACTCAGAGCACGCCTCTTCGCGTGACCAGCGTCGATCCCGGCGCCACGCGCACAGCGATGCGCGCGCAGGCGGTGCCCGGCGAAGATCCGGAAACGCTGCCGCATCCTTCCGAGGTTGCAAAGGCGATGATGCCGCTTCTGGCCCCCGACTACACCGAGACTGGCAAGCTGTTCATCGTGCGCGAGAACAAGCTCGTCGGCTACCAGATGCCCGGCTAAGCCGTTTCGGCTACCGCGACGCTTGCGCTGCGGCCCGGAAGAGGCCCGTTAGGTCGGGATCGTTCGGGCAGAGCGCGTTGAGATCGACGGGCCCTTGAATACCGGCGATGCTGCCGGTATCGGCGAACTGCCAGATCGACCATCTCGAACAATCGCCCGCCGACGGCTCCTCAGCGATGCTTCGCAGCCAGAGATGGTGCGCGGGAAACATCTCCTCATGTCCCCTCAGGTATTGATCGAGGAAGGGCTGATCGAGGTAGAAGATCGGCTTGCCGGGATAGGCGCCGTTCAGTTCCGCGAAGAAAGCCTGGAGCTCGGCGCTCAGTTCCTCGCGGGTCAGCACCTTGCCGCAATTGCCGGTGAATTCGAGATCGATGGCGAGCGGAAGTGTTCCCGGTCCGGAGGGCACCGTCGCCAGCACGTTCTGCGCCTGATCGCGGCCGGGACGGCAGAAGGTGAAGAAATGATAGGCGCCCCTGACGATGCCCGCATCCTTCGCCGCCTGCCAATTCTCCGCAAAGCGCGTGTCGCGGTGATCGCCACCTTCCGTCGCCTTCATGATGGCGAAACGGACATTCGGCTGCGTCGCCAGCGCCTTCCAATCGATCGGGCCTTGATGGTGGCTGACGTCGATGCCCTGGATCGGATAATCGGTGAGCGAGGGAGGTGAGAAAGGGGCCATGGCGCGATCGTATGCCAGATAGGCGGCTGAAGCGACAGCCAGAAGGATGGCGGCAAGCAATGCCTGACATATTCGCTTCAATGGTGGCTCCGCTTTGCCCTTCGTTGTTGCCTGATATAGGGCGGACTTGAGCGATGTCGTGACCGCCCGGCCCTTCGCTTGCGCTCCGGGCATTCGACGCTGCAATCGATTCGCTGGATCGATTGCTCGGGCTCAGCCCGACCGCGTCTCACCCCCCTTGACCAATGCCCGAAGCCGGGCCATAAAACCCGCCATGAAGACGGTTACCTGCATCATCTGCCGGAAGATTATTCGCTAGCGCGCTCGCTGGCCTGGCCGTTTTCGTCTCCCAATACGCCAAGATGACAAACGCCCCGGCCCGCCGGTGGCGATACGTTGTTTTTCGGATTATGGCATTTTGGGAGAATAGACATGGACGGCCAGTCGCGATCGAAGACGCCGGAACTCAAGCTGTACAACACGCTCACGCGCGAACGGACGGT
The DNA here is from genome assembly GCA_900467745.1 of Hyphomicrobiales bacterium. Classification (GTDB taxonomy): domain Bacteria; phylum Pseudomonadota; class Alphaproteobacteria; order Rhizobiales; family Rhizobiaceae; genus Rhizobium. Next base: position 40,519 of record UBQW01000002.1, on the reverse strand, counting down.
TTTCGCACCGATCGACGCCGACAACGTGCGCATGTATGTCTGCGGCCCGACCGTCTATGACTTCGCCCATATCGGCAATGCCCGCCCCGTCATCGTCTTCGACGTTCTCTTCCGGCTGCTGAAGCATGTCTATGGCGACGATCACGTCACCTATGCGCGCAACATCACCGACGTCGACGACAAGATCAACGCACGGGCGCTGCGCGATCATCCGAGCCTCTCACTCAACGACGCGATCCATGCCGTGACCGAGAAGACGGCGCGGCAGTTCCACGAGGATGTAGCCGCACTCGGCTGCCTTGAGCCATCCGTGGAGCCGCGCGCGACCGACAACATCGCGCAGATGATCGAGATCATCGGGCGGCTGATTGCGCGTGGCCACGCCTATGAGGCCGAGGGCGAGGTGTTGTTCGACACCAAGTCGATGGCCGATTACGGAAAACTTTCGAAGCGGCCGCTCGACGAACAGCAGGCGGGAGCCCGCATCGCGGTCGACGCGCACAAGAAGAACCCCGGCGACTTCGTTCTCTGGAAGGCCTCCAGCGACAGCGAACCCGGCTGGGAAAGCCCCTGGGGCCGCGGGCGTCCCGGCTGGCACATCGAGTGCTCGGCGATGAGCCAGCGCTATCTCGGCGACGTCTTCGATATCCATGGCGGCGGGCTCGACCTGATCTTCCCGCACCATGAGAACGAGATCGCCCAGTCGCGCTGCGCTCATGGCACCGCGGTGATGGCGAACGTATGGATGCACAACGGCTTCGTGCAGGTCGAAGGCCGCAAGATGTCGAAGTCGGAAGGCAACTTCATCACCATCAACGAATTGCTGGCTACGGAGAAATTCGGCGGTCGCAAATGGCCGGGCGCCGTGCTGCGTCTCGCGATGCTGATGACGCATTACCGCGAGCCGATCGATTTCTCGATCAAGCGCCTGGAAGAGGCCGAACGCCTGCTGGCGAAGTGGCCGGCTGCGGACGCCGGCAACGCCGCACCGTCTGAGGCGGTCCTCGGCGCGCTCCGCGACGATCTCAACACGGTGGCTGCCGTGCAGGCGCTGCATGCGCTGGCACAGGAAGCCAACGCCGACAAATCGCTGCTGCCGACCTACGCCGCCAGTGCCGCGCTGCTCGGTCTTTTGCCTGAAATGGCGGAAATCGACGAGGCGGTGGCGATTGAGATCGACCGACGCGTGAAGGCGCGGCTGGAACTGCTGAAGGCCAAGAACTTCGCCGAGGCCGACAAGATCCGCGACACGCTGCTGGCCGAGGGCGTGCAGCTCAAGGACGGCAAGGACGCTGCGACCGGCGAGCGGGTGACGACTTGGGAGGTGAAGCGGTAGTCATGGTCAGCGCTGCGGCCTGCGATACCCCCCTCTGCCC
>UBQW01000002.1:0-39116 GCA_900467745.1 Hyphomicrobiales bacterium | reverse complement strand
CACAAGGGGGGAGATCGGCTGGGCGTGGCCGTATCGCTCAGCCATCAACGTTTCGAACTCATGCAACGTTGCGTAGGGCAGCGTCATCGCTACTATCCAATCTCCCCCCTTGTGGGGGAGATGTCCGGCAGGACAGAGGGGGGTGACACGCCCGCTGCGCTGACGAAGGAGCATGCCATGACCCATGCCCCCGTTCCAGCGCAGCGCCGCGCCAACGCCAAGCGCATGCGCAAGGCGCTCACAGACGCCGAACTCAAACTCTGGAACGAACTGCGCGCCCACCGGCTGATGGGCCTCGGCTTTCGCAGACAGGTGCCGGTCGCTGGCTTCATCGTCGATTTCGCCTGCCCGCAACATCGGCTGATCGTCGAGATCGATGGCTCGCAGCACGCGCGCGAGCCGAACGCTGACTACGACGAGGCGAGGACACATCGCCTCGAAGCGGACGACTGGACAGTTCTGCGCTTCTGGAACGACGATGTGCTGCGCGACATCGACAATGTCTGCCTGCATATCCTGACAATCATAGGAAGGCACAGTTCATGACCTCAACCTACACCGGCGGCTGCCAGTGCGGCGCGATCCGTTTCCGGGTCCAGGGAACGCTCAAGGACTCCTCGATCTGTCATTGCCGCATGTGCCAGAAGGCGTTCGGCGCCTATTATGCGCCGCTGGTATCGGTGCGTGGCGCCGAGCTTGAGTGGACGCGGGGTGAGCGGAAGCGGTTTCAATCGTCCAACGTCGTCGAGCGCGGCTTCTGCGCTGATTGCGGCACGCCGCTCACCTATGAGGCTCCGGATGGGATCGCGATTGCAGCGGGTGCCTTCGACGATCCCTCGGCGCTGCCGCCGGTGATCCAGTTCGGCACCGAGCGCAAGATCGATTTTGTCGACCACCTGCACGAACTGCCGTCCCGCGTAACCGAAGACGATGCCGAGGCGGCACCCTTCGTGCTCGATCTCGTTTCCTACCAGCACCCCGACCACGACACCGCAACCTGGCCCGAGGGAACGCGCTCGTGACGACAACAGCGGCGATCGGTGGGGGATGCCAGTGCGGCGCGGTTCGTTATCGCGCGGCAGGCGAACTCGGCTATCCGCATCTGTGCCATTGCCGCATGTGCCAGAAGGCCTCTGGGAACTACTTCATGCCGCTGGCGGCCGCGAAACGATCCGAGTTTACGCTGACGCGCGGGGAGCCGGCGTGGTTCCAATCCTCCGATCTCGTACGGCGCGGCTTTTGCGCGGCATGCGGGACGCCGCTGTTTTACGACACACCCGAAGCCGATACCATCAACCTCGTTCTCGGCACGCTCGACGATCCGCAGGCGGTCAAACCGGTGGCGCAATCGAATACCCGGCGCAAGATGCGCTGGTTTCACGACCTCGACAGCCTGCCCATCGAACCCGACGAAGAGACGCCCGATCGTGAAGATGCGATCGCCGCGAGCAATCATCAACACCCCGACCACGACACGGCCCAATGGCCATCTGGAGCATCATCATGAGCGAACCCATCCGAACCGGTGGATGCCAATGCGGCGCAGTGCGTTTTCGTATCTCGGGCAAGCTCGGGCGACCGTCGATCTGCCATTGCCGCATGTGCCAGAAGCAGTTCGGCGGGTTCTTCTCGGCGCTGGTGACGACACCTGAAGAAGGCATGGAGTGGACGCGCGGGGCGCCGAGCTATTTCCAGTCATCCGTCAATATCGAACGCGGCTTTTGCAAGGATTGCGGCACGCCGATGATCTACAGGCATCCCGGCGGGCTTGAGCTTGCGATCGGCACCTTCGACGATCGCAGCGATCTCGCGCCGCAGGTCCAGGTCAACTACGAGGCGCGCATCCCCTGGGTCGAGACGATCTTCGACCAGCCGGTTCATACCGACCCCGATTTCTACGCGCGGCAGGAGGCGATCATCTCCTTCCAGCATCCCGATCACGATACCAATATCTGGCCAGCCCAAGGCGTGAAAATATGACCGAAGTTCTGAGAACGCTCTATCCCGAAATCGAACCCTATGCATCGGGCCATCTCGATGTGGGCGACGGGCATGTGATCTATTGGGAGCGCTCGGGCACGCCGGGCGCCAAGCCCGCCGTATTCCTGCACGGCGGCCCCGGCGGCGGCATCGCGCCGAGCCATCGCCGGCTGTTCGATCCCGCGCTCTACGACGTGACGCTGTTCGACCAGCGCGGCTGCGGCCGCTCGACGCCGCATGCCGATCTCAACGCCAACACCACCTGGCACCTCGTTGCCGACATCGAGCGGCTGCGCGAGATGGCCGGCGCCGAGAAGTGGCAAGTCTTCGGCGGTTCCTGGGGATCGACGCTAGCGCTCGCCTATGCGGAAAAATATCCCGAGCGCGTATCGGAGCTGATCGTGCGCGGGATCTACACGCTGACGAAGGCCGAGCTCGACTGGTACTATCAGTTCGGCGTCTCCGAGATGTTTCCCGACAAGTGGGAGCGCTTCATTGCGCCGATCCCTGAAAACGAGCGGCATGAGATGATGCACGCCTATCACCGCCGGCTGACCCATGAGGACAAGGCGGTCCGGCTGGAAGCGGCCAAGGCCTGGAGCATCTGGGAAGGCGAGACGATCACGCTGATGCCGGAGCCTTCGACCAGCGGCAAGTTCGAGGACGCCGAGTTCGCCTATGCCTTCGCGCGCATCGAAAACCACTTCTTCGTCAATGCCGGCTGGATGGAGGAAGGTCAGCTTCTGCGCGACGCGCACAAGCTGAAGGACATTCCCGGTCTCATCGTCCACGGCCGCTACGACATGCCCTGCCCGGCCAAATATGCCTGGGCGCTGCACAAGGCCTGGCCGAAGGCGGATTTCCACCTGATCGAGGGGGCGGGGCATGCCTATTCGGAACCGGGGATCCTCGACAGGCTGATCCGGGCGACGGATATGTTTGCGGGGAAATAGCATGAGCAACGGCGGTCGCCACCACACGCAGTGGGCAGCTCAATTTGCCGTAGCGAGTGAGCTCTGCAAGCGCGGGTGTGATGTCGGCTTTACAATGGGTCACAACACGCCGCTGGCCGACCTTTTCGTCCTTTCTCCAGACAGGAAATCCACATTTCTGGTTGACGTCAAAGGACAGAGAACCCGCAACTTCTGGCAGATAAAAAAGAAAAGTGCGACTGAGAACCTTTTCTACGTATTGGCCTATGTGCCAACCGGGGGAACCAACCACTACTTTGTGTTCAGTCAGAAAATGATCAACGAGAAGCTAGACCAATATGCCGCCAGTGGCGTGAAATTTGATCCACGTTTTTCCGGCATGAATTGGACAACAGCCCACGCGCAAGAAGACAAATGGGACGATCTCCCTCTGGGAAATCACTTACAGTTGGGAGCATGACCATGGACCGTATCTATCTCTTCGACACCACGCTGCGCGACGGACAGCAGACGCCGGGAATCGACTTTTCCGTCGAAGACAAGATCGCCATCGCCACCATGCTCGACGAGTTCGGGCTGGATTATATCGAGGGCGGCTACCCGGGTGCGAACCCGACGGACACGGCTTTCTTCAACGAAAAGCGCACCCGCAACGCCTCTTTCGTCGCCTTCGGCATGACCAAGCGCGCCGGCGTTTCGGCTTCAAACGATCCGGGGCTCACCAGCCTGCTGCAGGCGAAGAGCGACGCGGTCTGTCTCGTCGCCAAGAGCTGGGACTATCACGTCAAGGTGGCGCTCGGCTGTTCCAACGAGGAGAACCTCGAGAGCATTTCGGAAAGCGTCAAGGCCGTGGTTGCGGCGAGCAAGGAGGCGATGGTCGATTGCGAGCATTTCTTCGACGGATACAAGGCCAATCCTCAGTATGCGCTCGCCTGCGCCAAGGCGGCCCATGATGCCGGGGCGCGGTGGATCGTGCTCTGCGACACCAATGGCGGCACGCAGCCGCCCGAGGTCCGCGAAATCGTCGAGGCGGTGATCGCATCGGGCGTTCCCGGGCACTGTCTTGGCATCCATGCTCACAACGACACCGGCCAGGCGGTCGCCAATTCGCTCGCCGCCGTCGAGGCAGGCGTACGGCAGATCCAGGGCACGCTCAATGGTATCGGCGAGCGCTGCGGCAACGCCAATCTGGTGACGCTGATCCCGACGCTGGCGCTGAAGGAGACTTACGCCTCGCGCTTCATGACCGCCATCGACCCCGAACGTCTCCTCAATCTGACACGGCTGTCGCATGCCTTCGACGAACTGCTGAACCGCTCGCCCGACCACCAGATGCCCTATGTCGGCGCATCCGCCTTCGCCACCAAGGCCGGCATCCATGCCTCGGCGCTTCTGAAGGATCCGCGCACCTACGAGCATGTGACGCCGGAAAGCGTCGGCAACTTCCGCAAGGTCATGGTGTCGGACCAGGGCGGCAAGGCGAATTTCATCAACGCGCTGAAGCGCCGCGGCATCGACGTTGGGAAGGACGATCCAAAGCTCGACCGGCTGATCTCGCTGGTCAAGGAGCGCGAGGCCTCGGGCTATGCCTATGAAGGTGCGGATGCCAGCTTCGAGTTGCTCGCCCGCCGCACGCTCGGCACGATCCCCGAATTCTTCTCGGTCGAAGGCTTCCGGGTGATGGTCGAGCGCCGCTTCGATTCGCATGGGAAGGTGAAGATCGTTTCCGAGGCGGTGGTAAAGCTTGGCGTCGATGGCCAGACTATCATGTCGGTTGCGGAAGGCGACGGCCCGGTCAACGCGCTCGACCTCGCGCTGCGCAAGGATTTCGGCAAGTACCAACACGAAATCGACGATCTGGTTCTGGCCGACTTCAAAGTTCGTATCCTCAATGGCGGCACGGAAGCGATCACCCGCGTGCTCATCGAATCCACCGATAGCGACGGCGTGCGCTGGTGGACGGTCGGCGTGTCGGAGAACATCATCGACGCGTCGTTCCAGGCGCTAATGGATTCGGTCATCTACAAGCTGATGAAGAACCGGCAGCTGGCGGGCAAGATCGCCGCCGAATAGCAACGCTCAATGGAGCGCGGCCGTGACAAGGCCCCAGCGCTCCTGCGAGTACCACTCCTGCTCCGTCTTGACCGCATTCCAGCGCAGCGCGTGAATGCGGTTGAGCCCTCCTGCGTGGAAGGCGCGATCGAGGGCGGCGTAGGTGGAGAGGTCGCCCGAGATCCCCTCGCCCCAGACGAAATTGACCGGCTGCAGGAAGCGGGCGCTCAATTCATCCCCCTCCCTGCCGATCAGGAAGAAGGCGGCCTGCGACGTGACGCCGAGCAACCGGCCTTCGGCGCCCATGGCGGGCGTGCCGAGCGGAAACAGCAGGCGCCCGCCGTCCGCGAGCTTGTCGATCCAGGGTTCGGCCGGGTGGTGCAGCGCGAAATTCACGTAGACGGCATCCGCAGGCTCGCGGGGCCATTCGAGACCGTTTCCTTGGACGACTTCGACATTCGCGTATCGCTCGAGATTGCGCCTGGCGTGCCCGGCCAGTTCCGCGTCGAACTCGACAGCCACGACGCGACCGTTCTCGCCGACGATTTCGGCGATGATGGCGGTATAATAGCCGCTGCCGGCGCCGATGTGGCAGACCGTCTCGCCCTTACGCAGCGCGAGACGGTGCAAGGCGCCCGCGTGCAGGCTCGGGCTGCCATTGTTGACCTGCCGATCAGCCTGGAGCGCGAAGAGCAGGTCCTGATAGAGAACGACCGGATCGCTTGACGGGACATCCACGTAGCGCTTCCAGTCGCGCATCTTCCACGGCGGCGGCCCCAGGAAATCTTCGCGCGGCACGGTGGAGAAGGCGTTCAGCAGCTCATCATCCCGATCGACACCGGCTTTAGCCAGCATTTGCACCGCGTATGCACGGCGGCAGATTTTCAGCTCGGCTTCATCCACGGTCTGATCCTGATAATTCAGCAATAGCGAATATCGCTTCAATGAAATGAATTGGCCTATTCACGGCCGTTGCGCTAATCGGGTGCCAATCATAAGAACCAATGGAAACACCCAATGTCCGCCGATGCAAGCATTCCCCTCGTGAAAAACGAGGACAGTCCGCGTGGCTTCGCCTTCGCGCTTACGGCCTATCTGCTCTGGGGCTTCCTGCCGATTTACATGAAGGCGGTCGCGCATATTTCGCCGGCCGAGGTTATCGCGCATCGCATCCTCTGGTCGCTGCCGCTTGCCGGCATCGTGCTCATCGTGCTCGGCCGCACGCAGGACATCCGCATCGCGCTGCGCTCTCCGCGCATGCTGGCGATGGCGGCACTCACGGCATCGCTGATCACGGTCAACTGGGGAACCTATGTCTGGGCGATCGGCGCCGGGCATTCGCTGGATGCTGCACTTGGCTATTTCATCAATCCGCTCTTCAGCATCTTCCTCGGCGCCGTGGTGCTGAAAGAGAAGCTGCGGCCGGCACAGATCGGCGCAATCGTGCTCGCGGGTCTCGCCGTCGTCGTGCTCGCGGTCGACAGCGGCGGCATTCCGTGGGTTTCGCTGACGCTGACGATTACCTGGGGCCTATACGCGCTGTTTCGCAAGACGCTGCCGCTTGGACCGAACCAGGGGTTCTTCCTTGAAGTGCTAATCCTGAGCGTCCCGGCCTTCTTTTATGTTCTCTATCTGGAGCTCGGCACCGGAGACGGGCATTTCTATCGTACCGGCTGGAGCGATACGGCGCTCCTTCTCGGCTGCGGCTTGATCACGGCCGTGCCTTTGATGATCTATGCCAACGGCGCCAAGCTTCTGAAGCTGTCGACGATAGGTATCATGCAGTATATCGCGCCGACGATGATCTTTCTCATCGCCGTCTTCATCTTCAAGGAGCCGCTTGGCACCGCGCGCATGATCGCCTTCCCGCTGATCTGGGCAGGACTTTTCCTCTATACGTGGTCGATGCTGAGAGGCAGTCGGCGGCGATAAGCCCCCGCAATTATAATTTCGAGATAACGGCTTCCTCGCCGTCGCGGTCGCTGGCAAATTCGGCGGCCTGCGCCATGATCGCCGGGATGATCTCTTCGATAGTATCGATGACCAGCGGCTGCACCCGGTGGGCGGTATGGATGAAGCCTTCGTCCGTCATGTGGCGCAGGAGCTCCATCATCGGGTCCCAGAAGCCGTTGATGTTGGCGAAGATCATCGGCTTTTCGTGACGGCCGAGCTGCGCCCAGGTCATGATCTCGATGATTTCCTCCAGCGTGCCGATACCGCCGGGAAGCGCCACGAAGGCATCCGAGCGCTCGAACATCGTGTGTTTGCGCGCATGCATGTCAGGCGTTACAATCAACTCGTTGAGCTGGCCGAGGGAGTGGCGGGTCGCCTCCATGTCGATCAGGAATTCGGGAATGATGCCGGTCACCTGACCGCCGTTCGAGAGCGTACCGCTCGCAACCGCCCCCATGATCCCCTTGGTGCCGCCGCCATAGATCAGGCGCAGGCCGTAATCGGCGATCTCCTTGCCCAGCGCACGGCCGGCGGCCATGTGGCTCGGGTCGCTGCCGGGGCGCGAACCACAGTAGACACAGATGGAGCGAATGGAATGAGATTGATCTGTCATGGGAGCAAACAACTATTCTCTCTGGGTCCAGTCAAGAAAAATGACGGAAAACATACATCTTACATTTGCCCGGCTACTTTGACTGCTTGTGCAAAGCAACGGGAATCGCTAGCAATTTCAGGAAGTCTGGCAAGATTGCCGCTTGGGGAGACCTGATGATGAAAAACCGTGCCGGCTTGCTGGCCCTTGCAGTGCTTGTAATCGCAATTCTGTTGATGGTCTTTGTCGTCATGCCGCGTATCGGTGGCGATGCCGGCAAGGTTGGTGACGCAATCAATCAGGCAAGCTCCGAGGTCAAGAAAACCGTAACCGAATCCGCCAAGACCTCGCGTCCGTCGGCGCCCGACGATGCCGCGACCGCGCAGAAGCTCGGCGGCCTGACGACGGCAGCCGGACAGGCACTTGGCGAACTTAAGGCGCTGTTTGCCGACGGCAAGGGTCCGACCGACGACGTTTTCGCAAGCGCCAAGACGAAGACGATCGGCGCGCTTCAGGCGCTCGCCGATTTCGCGACGCCCGAGGGTACCAACCCGATCACCACAGCCGCGATCGACAAGGCCAAGGCCGGCGCCGCCAAGGCGCTCTCCATCATCCAGGCGCTGCCCGAAAACATCGCCGACGCAGCCGCCGCGATTGCACGTGCCGAAGCGGCCCTTACGGGCGCGCCGGAGCCCGCAGCACCGCAGACGCAGGACAACGCCGCACCGGTTGCCGAAGGTCCGAAGCTGCCGACCTTCGATGTATTGCGCGTCGAGCCTGACGGCTCCACCGTCATTGCCGGTTCCGCCGAGCCGAACAGCAAGCTTGAAATCCTCGACGGCGACAAGGTGCTGATGGGTACCGATGTCGGCGACAATGGCGATTTCGTCGCGGTTCTCGACAATCCGCTTGCCGCCGGCGACCACCAGCTGCAGCTGCGCGCGACTGCCAAGGACGGCAAGGTGACGACCTCGGAAGAGATCGCCACGATCTCCATCCCCAAGGACGGCAATGCATCGCAGTTGCTCGCCATGGTCTCCAAGCCGGGCGCCGCCAGCCGCATCATCACCGCTCCAGGTGTGACGCCACCGGCAGCAGCCAACAACGCCACCCCGACCGACCAGGCATCGGCAGCGCCGCAGGCGCAGGCTCCCGCGACATCGGAGACGGCAACCGCACCGGCTATGGCAGCCGCACCGGCTGACGTCCGGGTCAATGCCGTCGAAATCGAAGGCGACAAGATCTTCGTCGCCGGTACCGCGAAGCCTCAGGCCAACGTCTTCGGCTATGCCGACGACAAGCTGATCGGCAAGGCCAAGGCCGGCGCGGATGGCCACTTCGTCATCGACGGCGTGATGCCGCTTGCCGTCGGCGACCACAAGATCCGCGTCGACGTCGTCGATGCGGCCGGCAAGGTTCTGGTTCGCGCTTCCGTCAACTTCAACCGCCCCGAAGGCAACCAGGTCACGGTGGCAGCGCAGTCCGGCACGCCCACGGGCAACGCGGTGACGCCAATGATCTCGCTCGACGAAGGCGCGCTCGGCAAGCTGAAGAACGATGCGGCCAAGGCATTTGCGCTTTTGAGCGGCCTGTTCAGCGACGGCAAGGTGCCCGGCAACGAGCAGCTCGCGGCCGCGCGCTCGGCCAACGAGTTCGCGCTGAAATCGATCGTCGATTTCCGTGCCGCCGCCGATGCGACCGCCGACTTCAAGGAGCGTGTCACAACCGCTTCGATGAAGGCAAGCGACGCGCTAAAGCTGCTGCAATCGCTGCCGCGCGATGCCAGCTCGGTCGGCGCTGCACTCGCCAAGCTCGGCCAGATGGTGGCCGATCTGACGGCACCGCCGGCAGCACCCGTGGCACCGGCTGCCCCTGCAAACGAGGTTGCGAGCGGCGACGCCGGTCCAGCGACCATCGAGCAGGCGCCGCTGCAGGAGAGCAAGGAAACCGTGATCATCCGCCGCGGCGATACGCTGTGGCAGATCTCGCGCCGCATCTATGGCGCGGGCGTGCGCTACACGACGATCTACGTCGCCAACGAGGACAAGATCGTCAACCCGGATCGCATTCTTCCGGGCCAGGTCTTCGGTCTTCCGAAGGATGCCTTGCCCAACGCGGAAGAGATGCACCGCAAGCGCATGTCGGGCGAGCATCTCTAGGACAGACAACAGTACTGGTAAAAGATTACAGGGGCCGGCATCGATAGATTGCCGGCCTCTCTTTTCCTTTGATCTTCTTATGTTGTATTGATCCGCCCGCAACCCTATTTGGCGTTGACGGCGATCATGTCAGGCGGCGGCCCCTACGCTCGCCCTTCCCCTCTTTGCCGACAACACGACACTTCCAGGGCCTGACGCGGGCCGGAGACATGCATGGCAAACGGCAAGACAGTTTCAGACTCCAATCTGTTGCGGACCCTCTTCAATCTCTGGCCCTACATGTGGCCGACGGGGCGCGGCGATCTGAAGATGCGCGTCGTCTGGGCATCGGTCTACCTGCTCATATCGAAGTTCGTGCTGCTGCTCGTGCCTTACTTCTTCAAGTGGTCGACGGATGCGCTGAACGGCAAGTCTGACCTTGCGGGCAAGGTGCCTGATCTCCTCGTTGGCGCCATCGCGCTTGTCATCGCCTATAACCTCACCCGGCTGATCCAGCTCGGCCTGAACCAACTGCGCGACGCACTGTTTGCCAGTGTCGGCCAGTATGCGGTGCGCCAGCTTGCCTACAAGACCTTCGTACACATGCACGAACTATCGCTGCGCTTTCATCTTGAGCGCAAGACGGGTGGCCTGTCGCGGATCATCGAGCGCGGTACGAAGGGCATCGAGACGATCGTTCGCTTCACGATCCTGAACTCCGTGCCGACGCTGATCGAGTTCCTGCTCACCGCCATCATCTTCTGGTGGGGCTACGGCTTCTCGTATCTGGCGGTCACGGCCTTCACCGTCTGGGCCTATATCTGGTTCACCATCCGGGCCAGCGACTGGCGCATCTCCATTCGCAAGACGATGAACGACAGCGATACGGACGCCAATACCAAGGCGATCGATTCGCTTCTGAACTTCGAGACGGTCAAATATTTCGGCAACGAGGACATGGAAGCCAAGCGCTTCGATACCTCGATGGAGCGTTACGAGAAGGCTGCGACCAGCGTCTGGACGTCGCTCGGCTGGCTGAACTTCGGCCAGGGCGTGATCTTCGGCCTCGGCACGACCGTGATGCTCATTCTTTCGGCGCTGGCAGTACAGCGCGGCGAGCAGACCGTCGGCGACTTTGTCTTCGTCAACGCCATGCTGCTGCAGCTTTCCGTGCCGCTCAACTTTATCGGCTTCGTCTACCGCGAAATCCGCCAGGGCCTGACCGATATCGAGCAGATGTTCGACCTGCTCGAAGTGCAGGCCGAGGTCAAGGATGCACCGGATGCCAAGCCGCTGAACATCGAGCAGGGCGCCATCTCGTTCAAGGATGTGCACTTCGCCTATGACCCGGCCCGCCCGATCCTGAAGGGAATTTCGTTCGACGTACCGGCCGGAAAGACGGTGGCGATCGTCGGGCCCTCAGGGGCCGGCAAGTCGACCATGTCGCGGCTGCTCTATCGCTTCTACGACATCCAGAGCGGCTCCATCACCGTCGATGGCCAGGATGTGCGTGGCGTCACGCAGAAGAGCCTGCGCACCGCGATCGGCATGGTTCCGCAGGACACCGTGCTCTTCAACGACACCGTTGCCTACAACATCCGCTACGGCCGGCCGTCGGCCACCGAAGCCGAGGTCAAGACCGCGGCCGAGATCGCGCAGATCGCCCACTTCATCGACCTACTGCCGGAAGGTTTCAACACCATGGTCGGCGAGCGTGGGTTGAAGCTCTCGGGCGGCGAGAAGCAGCGCGTGGCGATTGCGCGCACGATCCTGAAGGCCCCGCCGATCCTCATCCTCGACGAGGCGACGTCGGCGCTCGACACGACGACCGAACGCGAGATCCAGACCGCGCTCGACGTCGTCTCGAAGAACCGCACGACGCTCGTCATCGCTCACCGCCTTTCGACCGTGATCGGTGCCGACGAAATCATCGTGCTCAAGGCCGGCGAGATCGCCGAGCGTGGCACGCATGCGGAGCTCCTGCTGAAGAACGGCCTCTACGCCTCGATGTGGAGCCGGCAGCGCGAGGCCACACAGGCCGAGGAGCATCTGAAGCAGGTGCGCGAGAACGACGATCTTGGCGTGGTCAACCGGCTGGCGCCGGCCACCTGAGCCTGCAGACGCTTGCCGTCCATCAGCAAGCTTAGATGTGCATGAGAGGGCATCGGCATTGCCCCCAGGAGTGTTTCCCTGTAACCAGCGGAGACGAAAACGCTAGGAGAGCGGCATACATGAGCTTGTTCAATACGGTACGCAACACGATCGTTCCGGTGCACAAGGAAGGTTATCCCTTCATCGCGGCCTTCTTCGTGGCCTCCCTCATTCTCGGCTGGATCTTCAAGCCGCTGTTCTGGATCGGCCTGATCCTGACGCTGTGGTGCGCCTATTTCTTCCGTGATCCGGAGCGCATGACGCCGCAGGACGACGATCTGGTGATATCGCCCGCGGACGGCAAGGTATCGTCCGTGCAGTTGGTCGTGCCGCCGGCGGAGCTCAATCTCGGCTCGGCGCCGATGCTGCGCATCTCCGTCTTCATGAATGTCTTCAACTGCCATGTGAACCGCGCCCCGATGCGCGGCCGTATCGTCAGCGTCAACTATCGCTCGGGAAGCTTCGTCAACGCCGAGCTCGACAAGGCCAGCGAAGACAATGAGCGCAACGGCCTCGTCATCGAGACCGCCCATGGCCAGATCGGCGTCGTGCAGATCGCCGGCCTCGTGGCGCGCCGCATTCTCTGCTGGGCCAACGCCAACGAGCCGCTGGATGCCGGCGAGCGCTTCGGCCTGATCCGCTTCGGCTCGCGCCTCGACGTCTTCCTTCCCGAGGGCGCGCAGCCGCGTGTCACGCTCGGCCAGACGGCGATCGCTGGTGAAACGGTGCTGGCCGAATTCGGCTCCGCCAAGGGCCCCGTCGTCAGCCGCCGCGCCTGAGAACCATTAGGAGCGCGATCATGGAAACGCCCTTCCCGCCTTTCGAACCCAATGGCCCACCCGATGATTCGGGACGTGGGCCACGGCTTCGCGAGATTCCGCTGCGGCTGGTCGTTCCCAACCTGATCACTATCCTGGCGATTTGCGCCGGCCTGACGGGCATTCGGCTCGCCTTCGAAAACCGCTACGAGCTTGCCGTCGGCATGGTGCTCGTCGCCGCCTTCCTCGACGGTATCGACGGGCGCGTCGCGCGGCTGATGAAGGCGACGTCGAAGTTCGGCGCGCAGATGGATTCGCTGGCCGATATCGTCAATTTCGGTGTTGCACCGGCGCTGGTCGTCTATGTCTTCGCACTGGATCAGGCGCGTTCGCTCGGTTGGATCGCGGCTCTCATTTATGCGATCGCTGCCGGCCTGCGCCTGGCGCGCTTCAACGTCATGTCGGAGCGGGAAAACAAGGCGAGCTGGCAGTCGGAATATTTCGTCGGCGTGCCGGCTCCTGCCGGCGCCATGCTGGTGCTTCTGCCGGTCTATCTCGGCTTCCTCGGGATGACCACGGACAAGACCTTCGGCTATCTCTCGGCCGCCTACACCGTGCTCATCGCCTTCCTTCTGATCAGCCGCCTGCCGGTCTGGTCGGGCAAATCGGAAGGCACCAAGCTTCGGCGCGATCTGGTGCTGCCGATGATGCTTGGCGTGGTGCTTTACGTCGCCATGCTGTCGAGCTTCACCTGGGAAGTCATGTCGCTGACCGCCGTGGTCTACCTCTGCACGCTGCCGTTCGGCGCCCGCAAATGGAAGCGCAAGTACGGCACGCTGACGATCGAAGAGCCGGGTGTCGGCGAAGATGATATCGGCCGTCACATCTGAGTTTTCCAGACAATCCTAATCTATCCTGCCCCGCTCAAGCCTCGCGAATTATGGTTTGGCGACACAAATCATGATGTGTCTTGCCTCCATTTTGTCGCTATTTCGGGCAAAAGAGCAATAAATATAAGAGTCTAGGGACAGAAGTTAAGGAGAGTAACGTGACCCCGAAGAAGACGAATGTGGAACAGCCTGCAAAGACCGATCTCAGCGCGCACTACCGCCCGCTCGGCCTGAAGGCCGTTCTGGCTGCGGCGCTGATGCTGAAAAAGCCGGCACTCGCCAAGAAGATCGCCTGATCACGACGTCAGGACACGGGCGCCGAGGCTGATAGCCAGAAGCGCCATGACGATGCCGATGAGCACGTCGAGAACCCGCCATGCGGCGGGTTTGGCAAAGACCGGTTGCAGTAGACGCGCACCGTAGCCCAGACCAAAAAACCAGATGAATGACGCAGCTGCGGCCCCGAGGCCGTACGCCAGGCGATCGGCACCGTGATAGGCGGCCGACAGGCTGCCGAGCAGCACGACCGTGTCGAGATAGACGTGCGGGTTGAGGAAGGTGAAAGCCAGGCACGTGGCCACAGCCGCCTTTAGCCCCAACGGCTCCGGCGTTCCCGCCTCGATGGCGCCGGGGTGAAGCGCGCGCCGGAATGCCATGAATGAGTAAGTGCCGAGAAACAGCATGCCGCCGAGGCTTACGACGGTAATCAGCGTCGGCGATTGCGAGACGAGCGTGCCGAGGCCGGCCACACCTGCCGCAATCAGCAGCGCATCCGACAGGGCGCAGATGAGGCACAGGATGAAGACATGCGAGCGCAGCAGCCCCTGCCTGAGAATGAAGGCATTCTGGGCACCGATGGCGATGATGAGGGAAGCGCCGAGGAAGAGACCGGAGAGCGCGGCCGAAATGGAGAACATGTGATTTTCCGGATGTGACTGCGGTGGGGATATCGAATCAGAAGAAGCTGAGCTGGCCGTCATCCGGCTTTTTCTTGTCAGCGGGCGGCAGCGGCTTTTCGAGCGGCACCGGGGTCTGCAGGTCCTCCCCCATATTGGCCACCTTGTTGACCTTGTCGGAGACCGGTATCGCCTCGAAGAAATCTTCCTCGACCGGCCGCATGAGATCGGCCACCTCGCGCGGCTCCTGGGTCTTGCAATCCAGCCAGCGGGCGAAGTCCTCGGGCTTGATCACTACGGGCATGCGGTCGTGGATCGGGGAGATCGCGGCGTTGGCTGATGTGGTGAGGATCGCGCCGGTATCCACTTCGGAGCCATCGGCCGAGGACCATGTTTCCATCAGCCCGGCAAAGGCGACCACGCCGCCGTGGCGCGGCTTGATCCAATAGGCCTGCGATTTCTCGCCGCTCTGCTTCGAAGGGCGATGCCATTCGTAGAAGCCGGAGGCTGGAATGAGCACGCGGCGATGGCGCATGGCGGCGCGGAACGATGCCTTGCCGATCGCCGTTTCCGAGCGGGCGTTGATGAGAAGCGGAAACGCCTTGGGGTCTTTCACCCAGCCCGGCGTAAAACCCCAGCGCACGAGAAGCGCACGGCGATCCGGCAGGTTGCTTCCCCTCTCCTGTCCCTCACCCGAGACGACCACCAGGATCGGCTGAGTCGGCGCGATGTTGAAGCGCGCGGGAAAATCCTCGAGGTCGAGGATATCCAGAACTTCCTTCAGCTCCTCAGGGGATATGGTCAGGGCGTAGCGTCCACACATGCCAATCTATTTGCACCCTGCCCTTTCAGGGTCAAGGGACCGGCCAGGGTATGGTCACGTCGGTTCAGCCTCTTGGCGCGAAGAGAATGATCGCCGTGCCCGCGAGGCAGACAATTGCGCCGCTGATGTCCCACCGGTCAGGAACGCGGTGCTCGACAAGCCATAGCCAAATCAGCGACGCCACGATGTAGATGCCGCCATAGGCCGCGAAGGTACGGCCCGCCGCTTCGCTCGGCACCAGCGTCAGGAGCCAGGCGAAGAGGGCCAGCGACACCACGCCGGGCGCCAGCCACCAGATCGGCTTTGCCATACGCAGCCATGCCCAGAAAGCGAAGCAACCGGCAATCTCGAAGAGGGCCGCGGCGGCGTAGATGATATAAGTCACGGCACGTGCCTTCGAATCGCTTGGATCAGATTGTTTTCCTGATTGAGATAGGCACGCGACGGCAATCACCGGCAAGCAACAAACGGCATTTCTGATGACTTCCAATCCGACAGCTGCATCTTCCGCGATTCTCGAGCGCGACGGGCGCTTCCTGCTGGTGCTCCGCCGCAATCCGCCGTCGGCGGACATGTACGCCTTTCCCGGCGGCAGGGCGGAGCCTGGGGAAACGCCTGATCAGACCGCGTTGCGCGAGTTCGAGGAGGAGACGGGTATCCGTGCCCGCAACCCCGAGATCTTCGCCACCTATGATCTGAAGCAGCACGGCGCCGACGGCCGGCTGACTAGCCACTTCTTTCTCTCGGTTTTCCGCGTTGAGGCAGATGCCGATTCGGTTGCCGTGGCGGCAGACGATGCAGCGGCGCTCGGCTGGTTCACGGTGGATGAGATTCGCCGGCTGCCGACGCCGCAAAGTGTGCTTGAGTGCGCCGAACGGCTGGCAGCGCCCCAGAAATGATGAAGGGGAATAAGCAAGGGGAAAGGCAACCCCGCACCTTGTCCCCGTCACCTTCAGGGTGTCCAATACGCACATGATTCCCCTTCGCCGCGTTTTGTTGTGTGTTGTTCTTGGCGTCTCCACGGCGATACCGACGTTTGTCTCGGCGCAGGGGCCGACAGCGGTTGCGCCGGACGAACCGGTCGCGCCGAAGGATGTTACCGTTCCCTATGACGACAAGCTTGGCCGGTTGGCTGAGGTGCTAGGGTCGGTGCATTATCTGAGAACGCTTTGCAAGGCTCAGAACGGCGAGGAATGGCGGGTGCGCATGCAGCAACTGCTTGATTCTGAAGCGAAAGATGAGCCCGCGCGGAAAGAGAAACTGACGGCGGCGTTCAATCGCGGATACCGCGCCTTTGCCTCCGTTTATACCGATTGCACACCGGCGGCGATCATGGCAGAAGAACGCTACCGTAACGAAGGCGCAACACTCGCCACGGAAATTACGTCACGCTTTGGAAATTAACGATAAATTAACCTCTTTTTACAGGGGGACGTGTCGTTTTGGGAAAAGGCTGATAGTGTTGTTAACCAGACAGTAAGGCATGCAGTTCGAGGAAAAGCTAATGGAACCGAGCCTCAATGACATCGACGACATGATCGTCCACGAAAAGATGCAGGCGGCGCTGGAGTACCATAACGAAGCCTGGGCCGACGGCATGGCCGACGGTATCGAACCCGAGATCATCGCCGACACGGCGATCATTCACGCGCTTCGCGAAACCATTCGCCTGCACGGCGAAAAGAACGCGGAAGCCTTGCTGGAATCGTTGCGAGAACGCATGCTGGCCGGTGAGTTTTCTCCGACCCGCACCCTGCAATAACACAGAGAGTTCCATGCGCACCGATATGAACAATGCTTCGCGGCCCGCGATCGCGCCGCTTTTGCTTGCAATCAGCCTCGGTGCCAGCAGCCTGATGAGCGCCCCATCGGCGTTTGCGCTGTCGGAGCTGCAGAAGACCCCCACCGCTTCCGACGGCACATCCACCGACAAGCCACCGAGCGCACCCGACGCATCGTCAGGCGTGCCCGCGCCCGGCCCCGTCATCAGCAAGCCCGCAGGCCAGAGCCCGGATACGACGCCTGGCGCGCAGGACAGCTCCAAGCCGGTCGAGGTTCTCTACGACATCAGTAAGGTGCCGGAACCGGTTCGCCACATGCGTGAGCAGATCGTCGAAGCCGCAGCCTCCGGCGATCTCGAGCGGCTGCGGCCGCTGTTCGGCACCGGTGCGACACAGACTCAGGTCAGCGTCGGCGAGGCAACCGACGATCCGATCGGCGCGCTCAAGGATCTCTCCGGCGATCCCGATGGCGACGAGATCCTGGCGATCATTCTCGACATCATCTCGACGGGCTTCGTGCATGTCGGCCAGGGCACCCCTGATGAGATGTATGTCTGGCCCTACTTTGCTGAGAAAGACCTGAAGAAGCTGACGCCGCCAGAGCGTGTCGAGCTGTTGCGCATCGTCACCGCCGGCGATCTCGCCGACATGCAGGAATTCGGCGGCTACAATTTCTATCGCCTCGGCATCACCACCGACGGCAAATGGAAGTTCTTCACCGCCGGCGACTGATGCTTGCGATCCCCGCTCCGACGACATACTTCTGAGCGATAACAACGCGACAGGTGCGCCATGCCAGCCGTATTTCTGAAAGACCGCGCGCTCATTCGGGTGAGCGGCACTGAAGCCCAGTCCTTTCTGCAGAACCTGATCACCACCGATATCGTTTCGCTGGATGCAGCCGAGGCGCGCCCAGGCGCTTTGCTGACGCCGCAGGGCAAGATCCTGTTCGACTTCATGATCTGGCGTGATGGCGACGACTTCATCATCGAGACCGACGAAAGCCAGCGCGAGGCGCTGACGAAGCGGCTGACGATGTATAAGCTGCGCGCCGCCGTAGCGCTTGCCGCCGAGGGCAATGGCGTGACCGTCTCGTGGGATGACGCTTCGCCCGATGGCTTCAGGGACAGCCGATTCGCCAAGGCGGGCATCGACGTTTTCCGCCGCCCGGGCGAGCATGGCAGCGACGATGTCGCGCTTTACGACGCGCTGCGCGCCACCCATGGCGTTGCCGTTTCTGGATCGGACTACGCGCTTCAGGATGCCTTTCCGCATGACGTGTTGATGGACCTGAATGGCGGGCTCTCCTTCAAGAAGGGCTGCTATGTCGGCCAGGAAGTGGTTTCGCGCATGCAGCACCGGGGAACGGCGCGTCGTCGCGTCGTGACCGTGAGCAGCACCGAGCCGCTCCCCGCCTCCGGCACCGAAATCACCGCCAACGGCAAGCCTGTCGGTACACTTGGCTCAGTTTCGGGGCATAGCGGGCTGGCGATCGTCCGAATCGATCGCGCCGGTGAGGCAATGTCGGCGGGCACGCCACTGCTTGCCGGCGACGTCACCGTGACTGTCGCCTTGCCCGCATGGTCGGCGCTCGTCTTTCCGGCAGCCTCCGACGAGGCCAGCGCTTGACGACGAAGGCTCCCCGCGCCTGGCAGCGCATGCTTTCGGGACGTAGGCTCGATCTGCTCGACCCCTCGCCTCTCGATGTTGAAGTGAGCGATATCGCGCATGGCTTAGCGCGCGTTGCCCGCTGGAACGGGCAGACATCGGGCGATCACGCCTTTTCGGTCGCGCAGCACAGTCTCGTGGTCGAGGACATCTTTCGGCGGCTGAACGAGGCGACTCCGGACCAGTGCCTGATGGCACTGCTTCACGATGCGCCCGAATATGTCATCGGCGACATGATCTCGCCTTTCAAATCCGTGGTCGGCGGCGGCTACAAGACCGTCGAGAAGCGGCTTGAGGCGGCGATCCACCTGCGGTTCGGCCTACCGCCGCATGCGTCCCGCGAACTCAAGGACAACATCAAGAAGGCCGATACGATCGCGGCCTATTTCGAGGCGTCGCAACTGGCCGGCTTCAGCGCCAGCGAGGCGCAGAAGCTTTTCGGCCAGCCGCGCGGGATCACCAAGGAGATGCTCTTGTTGACGCCGCTACCGGCAATCGAGGCGCAGCGGTTGTTCTGCGAGCGCTTCGCCGTTATCGACGGCCTGCGGGGCAAGCCATGACCTCGATCGTCGTGACCCCGCTTGCGCGCATCGCCGAAATGGCCGTGCGGCACCGCGCCCGCGAGATGATCAGCCTGATGGCGAAGGAACAGAGCTTCCATCGCCCGGCGGTTATTGAGGCGCACCGGCATCTGCTGCTCCACATGAACGACATCGCCTTCAAGGGCACGGGCAATCTCGTGGCGCCCGATGAAACGCATGTGCGGGAGATCATCGACTTTGCAGCGGGGTGGGATCAGACGGCGCCGCTTATCGTTCACTGCTGGATGGGCGTATCGCGCTCACCGGCTGCTGCCGTGATCGCGGCCTTGTCGCTGAGGCCGGACCAGAGTGAAGAGACCCTGGCGCAGCGTCTGCGTGCGGCCTCGCCGTATGCCACACCGAACATGCGGATCATCGAGATCGGCGACCATTTGCTCGGCCGCGATGGACGGCTGGTCAAGGCGATCAAGGCGATCGGTCGTGGCGCCGATGCCGATGGAAACGCGCCCTTCGTGCTTGCGCTTGACGAAGCGCAACTGACTTAAACGGTTGACGCGCCTGCCTTCTGTCCCATCTACGCAGGTCAACCGATAATCATTTCAGATATTTGGCGAGATCATGGAACAACAGGCAACCGACGTAATCGTGGCAACCCGAACGGCTCTGAGCCAGGCGAGCGCGCTTGCGGTCCAATATTCATTCTCCATCCTCGGTGCGCTCATCCTGCTGGTGCTGGGCTGGTTGATGGCGAGCTTCGTCAGCCGCTGGGCGTTCGAGGGGATTTCGCGGGTGCGTGGGATCGACGAGACGCTGGCGCGTTTCTTCACCAATGTCCTGCATTACGCGCTGCTGATTCTTGTCTTCATCACCGTGCTTGGCCAGTTCGGCGTGCAGACGGCCTCGATCATCGCGGCTCTCGGTGCGGCGGGTTTGGCTATTGGTCTGGCATTGCAGGGCACGCTGCAGAATATCGCAGCCGGCATCATGCTTTTGATCCTGCGACCGTTCCGGGTCGGCGAATATATCGCGACGGGGAGCGTCGCCGGCACCGTGCGTGAGATCGGCCTGTTCGCCACCGAGTTCCGCACTGCCGACGGGCTTTATCTGCTGGCGCCGAATTCGACCCTCTGGAACACACCGATCACCAATTACAGCCGCGAGAAGACGCGCAAGAACGATCTCACCATCAATGTGCGGGCCGGCGACGATGTCGATCTGGCGATGAAGACGTTGACGGATATCGCCAAGGCCGATTCGCGGGTGGAGAAGTCGCCGCAGCCGAAGACCTATATCGATGCGGTGACGTCGGACAAGATCACGCTGACGCTGCGCTACTGGGCAAAGACCGGCGAATGGGACGATGCGCGCCGCGAGATTCTCGGCCGGGTGAAGGCCAGCTTCGACGAGAAGGGCCTGCCGATTCTGTAAAAAAAGGTGGCCGCCAAGCCGGCGGCCACCTTTGTTTCTGCCATGGCAGGGGTCAATGCTACTTGATGACGGCGCATGCGAGCCTAGCGCCGGCATCGCCGGCTGGCTGGCTGCGGTAGTCATCGGAATTTTCGTGGATCATCAGAGCGCGGCCGCGGATGCCGTTCTCCTTGCCGTCGAGCGTCACCATCCCATCGAAGACCTGCGCCCTCAAGACACCGTCCTGCCCGACATACTGGTTCGGCATATCGCCGGCATGCGGACCCTTGGCGGCGAGCAGACCATGCTCGGCCTTGGTCGGGTTGAAATGCTTGCCGGCTGATTCGTGGTGGGTGGCGGCGTCGCACTTGCCGGTTTCGTGGACGTGGAAAGCGACCCATTTGTTGGCCGGCAGGCCGGAAACCTCAAGCTCGATCAGGACACCGCCGGCAGCCGCGGCTGTCAACGTCGCGCGACCATTGTCCTTGCCGTCGGCGCCGACGAAGTTTGCCTGCGCCGTCTGTTTATCCTGCGCCATCGCCGATGTCAGTGCAGCAACGGTCGCGAACGTTATCGATAGAAGTCGTTTCATCGTGTTTCCCTCCTCTTGGCCCTCTGTGACAAACGCATCCCGCGTGTCGGTGTTCCAAGCGGCTGGTGCTCCGGGTAAGAGCAGACAAAGAAAAAGCCGACCAACCGGCCGGCTTCATCTTCAATCAATGCAGGAATGAGCGATCAGGACGCGATGTCGAGATCGTACTGGCCATAGGTGTTCTGATAGAGAACATTGGCCGAACTTGCCTGGCTTTCATAACCGGAGCTCAACGCGCCGGACTGACGTGCGCTCATCATGAATGCGAGCACGCCATTCGACAGCTTGGGCGCTTCCTGGGTATTCTGGGACTGGCTTGCAACGGACAGGATCCCCGGCTTCTCATCAGCCGCACGCTCACTCCGGCTCAACACGCCGTCACTGTTGGAATCCAATCTCGAAAGAGTGCCGAGATACGCATAGGACGTATCAACTGCAGACGAAATACGGTTCATACAAACCTCCGTTCACCGCATTACCGATGATGTTTGTACGCAATACGAATAGGGAAAAATCAGAACTAAGCCGGTGGTTAAACTGATTTGCGAGGCCGGTCAATAAGTTGTTAATGCCGCATTAACCATGATTGACAAAATCTGACCTTTTGATCGGTGCCGGCGTTTGGCTCCGATCCACCGGAAGACGACGGGAGCGAGGGTGCACGCGAGCTAATAAATATAGCGCTATTGATATATCTTTTTTCGAGGGACCAAATATTAATGCGACCAAAGGATTATGCCCGCTGGATTTGCCGCACAAAATCAATCTTCGATTGCAATTTTATATTGCTCTAAATGCTTCAGGAATGTCTTCGCATGTCGCGTGTGCCACACGGGATCTCAACATCAAGGCAGTCAGTTCGTTTTAGCCTGTTCGCGCTTACGTGCGCGACGGAGAGCGGCATCCATGGAAGCTGAAGCGCTCTTCAAGCGGCAATGCGCGGCATCTCTGAATGAAGACGGCACCGCCGACGGGCAGCGCCTGATCAAGCTCGTTCTGGATACCTACCGAAAGGCGAACCGAAACCTTGCCGAACAGAGCCGACTTCTTGAAATCGTCCTCAACCACCTGCCGCTTGGCCTGTGCATTTTCGATTCGAGCCAGAGACTTGTCGTTTCGAACATTCGTTTCCAGCAATTGTTCGGGCTGACGGGAGAGGACACCCAAGCCGGGACATCGATCAGTTCACTGATAGCGAAGATCGACGGACTGGAGAAGCAGGACGTCAAAGCCGCCAGCCACGAAAGCCGGCCCGATGCGGGGCGTATCCGCCGCCGCGAATGGGAGATGAATGACGGCCGTATCATTCAAAGCGTCGTCACCGTGCTTCCCGATGGCAGCAACATCTCCATTCATGCTGATATCACCGAAGACCGCAAGGCGGCCGAACGCATCGCGTTCCTGGCGCATCACGACCCCCTCACCGGCCTGCCCAACCGCATCCGGTTCCGTGAACAGCTGGATACGGCACTTGCGGCGCGCAAAGCCGACGATCAGATCGCGCTCATCCACCTCAATCTCGATCGCTTCAAGTCCGTCAACAACACGCTCGGCGTTTCGGCGGGCGACAAGATCCTGCGACAGGTCGCCGATCGTTTGCGTGCCCTTGCAGGCAAGAGCAATATTCTCGCACGCCTCGGATCCGACGAATTTGCCATCCTGCAACACGGGCGCGAGCAGCCGTGGAATGTCATGGCGCTTGCCGACCAGATCAGGCGTGAACTCTCCGCGCCCTTCTTCCGTGGCGACAAAGCCGTCGAACTCAGCGTGTCCATGGGGATCGCCATATGCCCCAAGGACGGCACGGAGACCGAGCTGCTGCTGAAACATGCCGGTGTCGCACTGTCACATGCCAAGAGCGGAGGCAGACGCGGCGAGCGCTTCTTCACCTCTGAGATGGAAGCGCAGCTCGAATCGAGGCGCGCGCTTGAAGCAGATCTGCGCAGGGCCATCCACAACGAGGAATTCGAGCTTCACTACCAACCGCTCTATGACATGGCCGAACGGCGGATCTGCGGTTTCGAGGCCTTGCTTCGCTGGAATCACACAGCGCGCGGCCGGATCGCACCGCTGGAGTTCATTCCCCTGGCCGAAGAGGTCGGGCTTATCGTCGATATCGGGCGATGGGTGCTCAAGCGCGCCTGCATGGACGCCGCGACATGGCCCGCCGAGATCAAGGTTGCCGTCAACGTTTCGGCCATTCAATTTATCTCCAGCAACCTGGAAGACGACGTTTCCGCAGCGCTTGCCGTATCCGAACTCTCACCGGGACGGTTGGAAATCGAGATCACCGAGAGCGTGCTGATGGAGAACCGCGACGAGGCGCTGCCGGTATTGCATGCGCTTCGTCAGCGCGGCGTTCACATCTCCATGGACGACTTCGGCACCGGTTATTCGTCGCTGAGCTATCTGAGCAGCTTCCCCTTCGACAAGATCAAGATCGACAAGTCCTTCGTCAACGACATCGTGGACAACAAGGAAGCCTTCGCGATCATGCGCGCCATCATTCTGCTCGGCGACGCGCTCGGCATGCGCGTCACCGTCGAAGGCGTGGAAACGGCGCAGCAGCAGGATCTACTCGCTCAAGAAGCATGCGACGAGATTCAGGGTTATCACATCAGTTCCCCCCGCCCCGCCTTCGACGTGCCCAAGATGCTCGCAGGCGCCCATGCAGATGGCAAAGCCCAGGCGGTGTGACACCGCATTGCGACTCGTCATCGCTGGCTCTAAGAGAGGCGGTCTCCGTCTACTTCTGGTGCGCACATGAAAGAGGCTCAGGCCTTCCGTCCATACGAAACGCTTGCTGAAGCGCTTATCCCGCATTCGCACGAAGGCGACGATGGTTCGCATGATCTCGCGCATATCCTGCGGGTGTTCAAGAACGCCATGCGCATCCAGGCAAGCGAAGGCGGAGATGGCCTCATTCTTGCCGCCGCCGTCTTGCTGCATGATTGCGTGGCCGTGGAGAAGAGCTCGCCGCTCAGAGCCCAGGCATCCGCGCTTGCCGCCGAGAAAGCCTCTGGGGTGCTGGCCGGGCTTGGATGGTCGAAGGACGATATCGCCGCCGTCGCCCATGCGATCCTGACCCACAGTTTCTCGGCCAACATCGAGCCCCAGACGCTGGAAGCGAAGATCCTGCAGGATGCAGACCGGCTGGATGCGATCGGCATGGTCGGCGCGGGCCGCTGTTTTTATATCGGCGGGCGCATGGCGTCGTCGCTTTACGACCCGCTCGACCCGGCTGGAAACGAACGACCGCTTGACGATCGGCGTTATGTCATCGACCATTTCCAGACGAAACTGTTCAAGCTGGCCGATGGGTTCAAGACGGCTGCCGGCCGGGCGCTCGCTGCGGAGCGCGACAAGAGGCTGCGAGATTTTCTCGACGCCTTCATGGACGAAATCTAGGAGGACTTACATGCGCGTCAGCGATCTCTTCATCTATCCGCTCAAGAGCGCCCGTGGCATCGCGCTTCAAAGCACCGAGATCAACGCCTTCGGCCTGCCCGGAGACCGACGCGCCATGCTGATCAATCCGGATGGGAGCTTCATTACCCAGCGCGAAATGACGGATCTGGCGCGGCTCGACGTTCGCCAAGAAGCCAACGGCTTTCATCTCGGCATGAACGGGGAGACCCTGTTCGTCCCCCTGCCCGATGGCAGCCAGCGTATCGATGTCTCGATCTGGAAGTCGATCGTCAATGCCGCTGTCGCCGACGACCACTCCAATCAGGTGCTCTCGCGCTGGTTCGGCCGGGAACTCAAATTCGTGTTCTTCGACGACGACGCCAACCGCATCGCGAGCCCGGAGTGGGCAGGCGACGACACGCCGGTGACTTTCGCTGATGGCTACCAGATCCTGGTGACCACGACGGGATCGCTGAAGGCACTCAATGCCGATATCGAGGCGCATGGCGAAGGCAGCGTCGGGATGGAGCGGTTCCGGCCGAACATCGTCATCGACACGAACGAAGCCTGGCCGGAGGATCGCTGGGCGGCCATCGAGATCGGCGGCATCCGCTTCGATCTGGTGAAGCCGTGCGCGCGGTGCATCATGACCACGCAGGACCAGCAGACGGGATCGCGCGAGGTCGCGAACCCGATGCCGGCCATGGGCCGCATCCGCATGTCGGCCGACCGGCGTGTTCCCGGCCCGCTGTTCGGCTGGAACGTCACGCCGCGCGCGGCGGGTGCGATTTCGATCGGCGATACGGTGAAAGTGCTCGACGAACGGCCAGATGGATGGGCGTTCAAGGTGCGCAAGCGCGCCTGAATTTAGGTTAGGCTGCGGCGGGCTTCAGCGCCTTGAGCGCGGCCTGCACGAAGCCCTCGCGGGCTGTCGACGGTTCAAGGCCGCGCGGCTCGTAGACGTGGCGATGCAGGAAGAAGGCAGTCAGGCGAAAGGCCTCGGACAGGCTGTCGAAATCGGCGGCCTGTCGCTTTTCCACGGATAAAAACGCCGGCAAGGCAAACATCCTGTCGGCCCAGGGCGCGCCGGCGTCGCGGCTGACAGCGCGACCCGACTTCGGCGAGACGTAGGCCAGATCGGCGCGGGTGCCGGTTGCGGCGCATTCGTTGAGATCCAGCCCGAAACCGAGATCGTTGAGCACGGCGAGCTCGAAGCGAACGAACAGCTCGCCCGCATCGGCTGGATTGTCGAGATTGTCGAGGATGACTTCCAGCGCCTCGAAGAGATGCGGATGCGGATCGCGTTCCGGCAGAAGCCTGAGCAACGCGCCCATGGCCTGGACGCCATAGACCGCGGTCGCCGTTTCCATCAGCCGGGCGGCGCGCAGCGTGAGGGGTTCTATCTTGAACTCACCCATATGCTCATCGAGACGTGCGCGCCAGGTGACCTCGACCTCATTGCCGGGCTGCAGCACCGGCTGCATGGCGCGCGAACGCCCGGATCGCACCATGCCCAAGTGACGGCCGCGATCCGGCGTCATCACCTCGGTGATGACGCTTGTCTCGCCATGGCGCCGAACGCCAAGAATGATTGCACGACCTTGCCACTGCATTACAAATCGACCTTCCGACCACTCGCTATCCTAGCGCATGGCGCAAGCCCTGTCATGAAAGCCTATCAGGACTCGGAGGGGAAAAGCCGGCGCAGGAAGTCCCGCATCGCGTCCTCGTCGAACGGCTTGACGAGGAGCGGCCTGTTTTGCAGGTCTTCGGGGAAATCCAGCGTGTCGGAGTAGCCACTGACGAAGCCGAAGGGGATTTCGGCGGCAACCAGCCGGCGGGCGAAATCGAAGCTCATGACCTCGCCGAGATTGACGTCAAGCAGGGCGAAATCATAGCTGTCGGCCTGGATCGCCTCATTGGCCTGCTCGACGCTATTGCAAATATCGATGGTCTCGACACCGACGGCGCGCAGAATGTCTTCCGCCTCCATCGCGATGATCAAGCTATCCTCGAGAACCAGAACACGTCTCGCGACCATGATCAGAAAGCCCTCTTCCGGGCGCCGCTCTCGACGCACCATGTATCCCAAAATCGCATTTCTACCCCTGACAACCCACGGCCTCAGCCGAGAATTTCACGCCGCCTATGCTTGCATAGCCGCTTTTTCAGTCCCGGTCGATATTAGCGAATCTCGACACAAGAATGGCTCGTGCTGGACATTAGGGTCCGGCCCTGGAATTTGCATTTAAAAAAGACATAGATAGAACCGCTTAGAGGAAGGGGCGCACCCTTTCGTCGAGCCCATCCCAGGCAGCAATTTTGGCGAGCGTTTCGCCATCCAGCACCTCGCAGGCGCGTTCCTGCCAGCGAATGAGGTTGCGCGAAGCGAGCTTTTTCAAGGTCTTGTTGGTGTGCACGATCGACAGGCCGAGCGTGTCGGCGATGTGCTGCTGGGTGATCGGGATCGCGCTGTGGCCGTTGAAGAGATTGAGCTGCTTGCCGCGCTGATAGAGGAAGGCGATCAGGTAGGCGGCGCGCTCCAGCGCCGTTCGCCGGCCGATGCTCAGCAGGTGTTCATCGAGTATCCGCTCTTCCTGCGCCGCCATCCAGGTGATGTCGAAGGCGAGCGACGGATGCTTGTTGTAGAGCGTCATCAGCTTGTCGCGCTCGAATACGCAGAGCGAGACCGGTGACAGCGCCTCGATCGAGTGCTGCATCTCGCCCATGATGGTGCCTTGAAGGCCGATCAGATCGCCGGGCATGATGTAGTTCAGGATCTGGCGGCGGCCGTCTTCCAGCGTCTTGTAGCGAAAGCCCCAGCCGGACAGCACCGTGAACAGGTGGGCGCTATGGGCGCCTTCGACCAGGATCGTGGCACCCGCATCGGCCGCCAACTCGCCCTTCTTGAATTTGGAAATGAAACCCAGCTCGTCGCCGGTAAACTCGCGGAAATGCGGCAGCGGCCGCAGGGGACACTGCTCGCAGGGTGTCTTGAACGAATGCGTCGGCCGTGATGTCGCCATGCGTGTCCCATAATCCAGAAAAAGCGGCGCCCCGAAATCGGGACGCCGCCTTTAAAGAACTCATCACTTGCAACTTTGTTCCATCGACCCTTGAATTTTTCCAAGGAAACGAGGGACTTGCGCCATAATTGTTGCCGCTTACTGGCGCGGGAAATCCAGGCCCATTTCTCGGAAACGCTCGGGATCGTCGCCCCAGTTCTCGCGCACCTTCACGAAGAGGAAGAGGTGTACGGTCTGTTCAAGAATCTCAGACAGCTCCTTGCGCGACGCGGTGGAAATCGCCTTGATCGCTTCGCCGTTCTTGCCGAGAGCGATCTTCTTCTGGCTGTCGCGCTCGACGTAGATCACCTGCTCGATGCGAACGGATCCATCCTTGCGCTCTTCCCACTTTTCCGTCTCGACATGCGATGCGTAGGGTAGCTCCTGATGCAGGCGCAGGAACAACTTCTCGCGGGTGATTTCGGCGGCCAGCTGGCGCATCGGCAGATCGGAGATCTGGTCTTCCGGATAATACCACGGCCCCTCGGGAAGCGTCTTGGCGAGATAGTCCATGACGTCGTCACAGCCCGAACCGTTTTCGGCCGAGATCATGAAGGTCTGGTCGAAAGCGACGTATTCGTTGGCGGCGGAGGCCAGAGCCAGCAGATCCTCGCGCTTGACGCGGTCGATCTTGTTAAGAGCGAGGATCTTGCGCTGGGGCACGTCCTTCAGGCTCTCAAGGATCTTCTCGGCATCGCCGCGCAGGCCACGCTCGCTGTCGATCAGGAGCATGATGATATCGGCATCCTTGGCGCCGCCCCAGGCGGAGGTTACCATGGCGCGATCGAGCCGGCGACGCGGCTTGAAGATACCAGGCGTGTCCATGAAGACGATCTGGGCGTTGTCATGGGTGGCGATGCCGCGGATGACCGCGCGCGTCGTCTGCACCTTGTGGCTGACGATCGAGACCTTGGCGCCGACGAGGCGGTTCAGCAAGGTCGACTTGCCGGCATTGGTCGGCCCGATCAGGGCGACGAAGCCGGAATGCGTCGGGCCAGCGGGTTCAGCGGCGCTATCCGCGATGTCGTGTTCTTCGGTCATTGTTCCCGTCAATTTCCGGCAGACGATTTCTGCCAAATGCCTTCGCGTTCGAGCATCTTCGTTGCGGCCACCTGCTCGGCGGCTCGCTTGGAGCGCTCGACGCCCGTTTCCGGCTTCACGCCGGCGACTTCGACCGTCACCGTGAAACGCGGATCATGATCCGGTCCGGTGCGTTCTTCAACCCGGTAGTTTGGCGTCACGCCGAATTTGGCATGCGACCATTCCTGCAGTTCCGTCTTGGCGTCGCGCCTCGCGCCATCGGCGCGCACCGCCCGCTTTTCCCAATACTTCACGATGAAGTGGCGCGCGACCTCGAGGCCGGCATCGAGATAGATAGCGGCGATCAGGCTTTCGACGACGTCGGCGCGGACATTCATCATGCGCTTGCCGGTGAGCTTCTTCACGTCGGCACCGGTGCGGATATAGAGATGCAGGCCAAGCTCGTCGGCGACTTCGGCGCAGGTATCGGCGCTGACCAACTGGTTCAGGCGGACCGACAGCTCGCCTTCCGTGGCAGTGCCGAATGTCCTGAAAAGCATCTCGGCGACACACAGGCCAAGGACCCGGTCGCCAAGAAACTCAAGCCGTTCATAGTTCGCACCCTTCTGGGTGCGGGCGCTTGCATGCGTCAGCGCACGATCGAGGCGCTCCTTCTCGGCAAAGACATGGCCGATCAGCGCCTCGAGCTTTGTTCGGTCAGCCGCCGAAAGCGTCGGCGACTTGCTCATTCAACGCCCTTGAACAGTCGGTCCCAACGCATGTTGGAAGGCCACTTCCAGATTTCGCGGAAGGAGGTGTCGTTGCCGAGCGAGAAGAAGATGATGCTGGCGCGGCCGACCAGGTTTTCAGCCGGGACGAAGCCGACGTCGAAGCGGCTGTCGAGCGAATTGTCGCGGTTGTCACCCATCATGAAGTAGTGACCTTCGGGAACGATGAACTCGCGGGTGTTGTCGCCGCGCGATACCGGAGACTGGTCGAGCGTGTCGTAGGTCACACCGTTATCAAGGGTTTCGCGGAAAACCGGAACGTCCTGGCCCGGATCCTGCGCGTAATCGGAGTTGAACGTGCCGTCCGGCACCTTCGGAACAGCCTTGCCGTTCACGTAAAGCACGCCATCGGTGACCTGGATATGGTCGCCGGGAAGACCGACGAGACGCTTGATGTAATCGACATCGGGGTTCGGCGGGAAGCGGAAGACGACGACGTCGCCGCGCTTCGGCTCGCTTGCGAAGATACGACCGCTGAACAGGTTCGGCGAGAACGGCAGGGAATACTTCGAGTAGCCGTAAGAAAACTTGTTGACGAAGATATAGTCGCCGACAAGAAGCGTCGGCATCATCGAGCCCGAAGGAATGGTGAATGGCTGGAACAGGACCGTGCGGATGACCATCGCCAAGACCAATGCCTGGACGATGACCTTGATGTTCTCCCAGAGGGCGTTCGGCTTGGCTTGAACTTTTTCGGACACGCAGTCTATTCCTTCAGAGCGCCAAAACGGCGCAAGTCTTTAATCGGTTCTGTGTAGCGGCTTCGGCTGATTGCGGCAATGCCACGAACATTAAAAGCCAGACAGGTAACGGTCAGTTGCTCGGCGATCAGTCGCTCAGCGGCAGGGCCTCGATGATGACGAAGGCCTGAGCCAAGGGATAATCATCGGTAATTGTCAAATGGATGGCGGCGCGGTGCCCTGAGGGCAACATCTTCTGCAAAATCTCGCCGGCGCCGCCAGTGAGCTTCATCGTCGGCTTGCCGCTCGGGAGATTGACGACGCCCATGTCCTTCCAGAAGACACCCTGGGCGATGCCCGTGCCCAAAGCCTTGGAGCAAGCCTCCTTGGCAGCAAAGCGCTTGGCGTAGGAGGCGGCGCGGTTGGCGCGGCGGTCGGATTTCTGCTGTTCGATCTCGGTGAAGCAGCGATTGGTGAAGCGCTCGCCAAATCGCTCCAGCGACTTCTCCACGCGCCTGATATCGATGAGGTCGCTGCCGATACCGATGATCATACTGTTTCCTCAAGCGAAACGGGCTCAGCGACGCGCAGGCGCGCACGCTCAAGCAGGCGGGCGCGGCGGCGTCCCTGGAAGCCCCTCACCGTGTAGAATGTCGCGAAATAGATGGCCACGGCGGTGACGGCTGCCGGCGGCAGCGAACCGATCAGCATCGGCTCCAGCACCGGGCGCCAGAGCTCGCTAAAGTGCAGCTCGTGGAAGAGTGCGGGAAGATCGACCGCATTGCCCTGCATCGTATCCTTACGGCTCAGGAGCAGATGTCCGATTTCCCAGGTGGTTCCCCAGATGAAGGGGTAGGTCAGCGGATTGCCGAAGGCCGCGCAGCCGAGAGCGGCGGCGACCATATTGCCTGACAACAGATAGGTGATGACGAAGGCCATGATGAAATGGACGCCGATGAACGGGGTCCAGGACACGAAGATCCCGGCCGCGACGCCAACGGCCACCGCATGTGGCGATGCCCTCAGGCGAAGCACGCGCATCACGAGATAGCGCGGAGGCCTCAGGAATCCCTTTCGTGGCCAAAGCAGCTCACGCAGCTTTTCACGAAATCCAGCGGGTTTCCGACGACGAAATAACATGGCGCGTATGTAGTGCATGCCGCACAGGCCTGACAAGAGCGCCAGACCTCCCCAGTCGCTATTTGATGTGCACCGACTGAGTATCTACCGGGGCGTAACTCAAACGCCCCTTCCCACTTGCAAATCCAGTAACCGATTAACGGGTACGGAACAGACCACGGTCAACCTGACGCTGGCGGTATTCGAGATCGATACGGTCGAACGAGCCGTTCAGGTATGCGGTTTCGCGTTCTTCAGCGCTCGGAGCGCGCAGGGCACGAGCGAACTTCTTGATCGGTGTAAACATTTGGATGCCTCTTTCTTTCGGTCACTTGTTGATGACCAGAAGATAGGCGGAGGCGCGCCTTTTTACCAACGCTCTAATACTCAGTCAGCCATGCGCCAAACGCATATCTAGCCCCCTCATGTGCGACAATTTGACCATAAAACGATCACATATTGTGCAAACGGGGTGCAGATGCGCCCGCTTTACTCGTAAAGCCGGCGCACGGTCGCAACGCAATCCAGCTCATTCAGCTGCGCAAGCAATTGATTCAACTGGCGAAGATCCCAAACTTCGACATCGAGCGCCATCTCCGTGAAGTCGGTGGCGACGCGAACCGTGTTGAAGACGCGGATGTTGACGTCGACATCGGCGACGGTGCGGGCAAGCTTGGCGAGCGTGCCGGGCTCGTTCAGCGCATTGACCAGGATGCGGGCCATGAAGCGCGACTTGTTTGCCTCGTCGAGATCCCAACGCACATCGATCCAGCGATCGGGCTGTTCGTCGAAGCGCTGCAGCACGGGCGACTGGATCGGGTAGATCGTGATGCCCTTGGCGTTTTCGGTCGTGTTGGTGATACCGACAATACGATCGCCGGGGACAGCACCTGTCGGCGCGAACTGCACGTCGATATTGCTCGATATGCCACGGATCGGCACGGCCTCGGCATCGCCCAAGGCTTCAAGTCCATTTGGCGCATGCTCAGTTGCCTTGCCCTTATCCGGGATCTTGAAGATCATGCCGGTGGCGCTGCGTACGTTGAACCAGCCATCGTCGCCCGAGGGCTTCGAGGTGATGCGCTCTTCCTGGTGATCGGGATAGACAGCGCGCAGCACGTCGAGCGACGACATCTCGCCGCGGCCGACCGAGGCAATCGCGTCCTCGACATCCTTTTGGCCGAGACGGTGCAGCGCCGGCTTCATCGCCTCGCGGGAGAAGACCTTGCCGGCGCGATCGAACGTGCGCTCGAGAATGCGGTGGCCAAGGCCGGCATATTGCTTACGGATGGCCATGCGGGTGGCGCGGCGGATGGCAGCGCGCGCCTTGCCTGTCACGACGATCTCTTCCCAGGCCGCCGGTGGCACCTGCACGCCGGAGCGGATGATCTCGACCTCGTCGCCATTCGCAAGGCGGGTGACGAGCGGCATGATGCGGCCGTTGATCTTGGCGCCAACCGTGGTATCGCCGATATTGGTGTGAACGGCGTAAGCAAAGTCGATCGGGGTCGCACCGCGCGGAAGCGCAATCAGCTTGCCCTTCGGCGTGAAACAGAACACCTGGTCCTGGAAGAGCTCGAGCTTGGTGTGTTCCAGAAACTCTTCCGGACTGTCGCCTTCGGCCAGCGCCTCGATCGTGTGGCGAAGCCAGGAATAGGCGTTGGATTCACGCGAGAGGATGTCGCTATCGGCATTGGTAGCACCGTCCTTGTAGAGCGTGTGGGCGGCGATACCGAACTCGGCGATCTCGTGCATGCGCTTGGTGCGGATCTGCAGCTCGATGCGCTGGCTCGACGGGCCGACGATGGTGGTGTGCAGCGAACGATAATCGTTCTGCTTCGGCGTCGAGATATAATCCTTGAAGCGGCCGGGGACGACGCGCCAGCGGGTGTGGACGATGCCGAGACCACGGTAGCAGGACGGAATATCGTCGACGATGATGCGGAAGCCATAGACATCCGACAGCTGCTCGAAGGAGAGCGACTTCGACTGCATCTTGCGGAAGACCGAATAAGGCTTCTTCTGGCGGCCCTTGACGTAGGCGTTGGTCAGGCCGTTGGCGACAAGAAGATCGCGCAGTTCGGTCTCGATCTTCTTGACTAGGCCTTCGTTGCGCCGCGACAGCTCCTCGAGCCGCTTGGTGACCGTATCGTAGGCCTCGGGGTTGATGTGGCGGAAGGACAGGTCCTCCAGCTCCTCGCGCATATCCTGCATACCCATGCGGCCGGCGAGCGGCGCGTAGATATCCATCGTCTCTTCGGAAATGCGGGCGCGCTTTTCCGGCGACATGTGGTCGAGGGTGCGCATGTTGTGCAGGCGGTCGGCCAGTTTGACCAGAAGCACGCGCACGTCGTCGGAGATGGCAAGCAGCAGCTTGCGCAGGTTTTCGGCCTGCTTGGCCTTCTTGGTGACGAGATCGAGCTTCTTGATCTTCGTGAGACCCTCGACCAGGCGGCCGATGTCTTCGCCGAAGAGTTCATCGATCTCCGCGCGGGTCGCGGTCGTGTCTTCGATGGTGTCGTGCAGAAGGGCGACCGCGATCGTCGACTCGTCGAGATGCATATCCGTGAGGATGGCGGCGACTTCGAGCGGGTGGGAGATATAGGGATCGCCGCTTGCCCGCTTCTGCTGCCCATGCTTCTGCATGGCATAGACATAGGCTTTGTTGAGCAGGGCTTCGTTGGCGTCGGGCTTGTATTTCTGAACCCGCTCCACGAGCTCGTACTGCCGCATCATGCCGAAACCACTCCATCACAAAAGAAAAGCGCGCCAATCACAGATTGGCGCACGTGATACTCAATCATATGCCGAAGCAATAATGGCGCAAGATTGACGATTAGTAATCGTCGCTCTTTTCCGGCGGCACGAGGCCTTCGATACCGGCCAGAAGCTCTTCTTCCGACATCTGGTCGAAGGTGATCGTTTCCGGAGCGTCTTCCTGCTCTTCGCCATCGGCAGTAGCCGCGGTGGTGATGAGGCTTGCCGGATCGGGCTCGGGCTCGTCAACTTCGACATGCTTCTGCAGCGAATGGATCAGGTCTTCCTTCAGGTCGTCGGGAGACAGCATCTCGTCGGCGATCTCGCGAAGGGCGACGACCGGGTTCTTGTCGTTGTCGCGATCGATGGTGATCGAGGCGCCCTGGGAAATCAGCCGGGCACGGTGGCTGGCAAGCAGAACCAGCTCGAAGCGGTTCTCAACTTTGTCAATGCAATCTTCTACTGTGACACGGGCCATTGCCTGTCCTTTACGGTCGGGATCTCGGGATTAGCACGGCGATACAATTAAAAGCAGGCGAATTCAAGTTTTTAGTGAAGGAGCCGTTCGAGCCTGTGGGAACTTTCTAATTTTAGAGGTTTCCACTAAAAGTTGCTTGGAATATGCCGAATCCTGCCCTAAATCTGACTTATATGAATAGTTCATAAAGTAAGAATTGTTCTGAATTTTTCAGATAACCCATTGTTTTCGTGGGCTATCTGCAGCCGCATATTAGATTACTCAAAGTGGATTGGTACGCGATGTTCGACCCGCGAGAAAAAATTGCACTTTTCATTGATGGCGCCAATCTATACGCGGCGTCCAAGAGTCTCGGCTTTGATATCGACTACAGAAAACTTCTGAAAGCCTTCCAGAAGCGCGGTTATCTGCTGCGCGCCTACTATTACACGGCCCTTATCGAGGACCAGGAATACTCCTCGATCCGCCCGCTGATCGACTGGCTGGATTACAACGGCTACAAGGTCGTGACCAAGCCGGCCAAGGAATTCACCGACTCCATGGGCCGCCGCAAGATCAAGGGCAACATGGATATCGAACTCGCGATCGATGCCATGGAGCAATCGGAAACCGTCGATCACCTGGTGATCTTCTCCGGCGACGGTGATTTCACGACGCTGGTCGAAGCGCTGCAGCGCAAGGGACGGAAGGTCTCGATCATCTCGACGATGGCGACACAGCCGCCGATGATCGCAGACGACCTGCGCCGCCAGGCGGACCACTTCATCGACCTGTTGTCCCTGAAGAGCGAAATCGGCCGCGATCCGTCCGAGCGCCCTGCCCGTCCGGTCGAGCCTGCAGCATCCAGCGACTTCGAAAGCTGACGCAAGCAACCAACGCTCCAAAAGAAAACCGCGGCAGTTGCCGCGGTTTTGATTCAGGGAGCTGTCTAATCAGCCATTGTCCTTGAGAAGCCGGCTCTTCTGCCGGTTCCAATCACGCTCTTTTTCAGACTCGCGCTTGTCGTGCAGCTTCTTGCCCTTGGCGAGCGCCAGCTCCATCTTCGCGCGGCCGCGATCGTTGAAATAGATCTTCAACGGAATGAGCGTCATGCCTTCGCGGTTGATGCCGGCGCGCAGACGATTGATCTCGCGGCCCGACAGCAAGAGTTTGCGGCGGCGGCGCGGCTCGTGGTTGAAGCGGTTGGCCTGCAGATATTCCGGAAGATAGGAATTGATCAGCCAGATCTCGCCACCCTCGTCCGAGGCGTAGGATTCGGCGATATTGGCCTTGCCTTCGCGCAGCGACTTGACCTCAGTGCCCATCAGCACCAAGCCAGCCTCGTAGGTATCGACGATCTCGTAGTTGTAGCGCGCCTTGCGGTTTTCGGCGACGATCTTCTTGACGACGCGCTGGCTGCCTTTGGGGGCCATGACAAATTCCAATTGCTCGGGGGCGCGATATCCGCGCCCGCACTTCTCGGCTTTATGTAGAGGCGCGGCCCATCTTTGTGAAGGCCGCGCGTTTTATCGGTTCAGCAGGCGATCAGTTCAGAAGGCCGGCGTGGCGCAGCGCCGCGTCGAGTGCGGCTTCCGTGCTTGCCTCCAGCGAGGAGACGAGCGGCGAGCGTACCGTGCGGTTCATGCCGCGGATCTTCGACAGGCCGTACTTGGCGCCACAGAGGCCCGGCTCCAGGAAGATCGCCTTGTGCAGCGGCATCAGGCGATCCTGATATTCGAGCGCCTTGGCGAACTCACCAGCCAGGGTCGCGGCCTGGAACTCGGCACAGAGGCGCGGAGCGACATTGGCCGTGACCGAGATGCAGCCGACGCCGCCATGGGCGTTGAAGCCGAGCGCGGTTGCGTCTTCGCCGGAGAGCTGGCGGAAATCCTTGCCGCAGGTGATGCGCTGTTCGGAGACGCGTTCGATCTTGCCGGTGGCATCCTTGACGCCGACGATGTTGCCGTATGCCTTCGCAAGCGCGCCCATGGTTTCCGGCGTCATGTCGATGACCGAACGGCCTGGAATGTTGTAGATGTAGATCGGCAGCTTGATGGCTTCCGCGACCGCTGCAAAGTGGGCGTAGAGGCCCTTCTGCGTCGGCTTGTTGTAGTAAGGCGTGACGACGAGAACCGCGTCGGCACCGGCCTTTTCGGCGTGCTGCGCAAGCTCGACGGCTTCGCGGGTGTTGTTGGAGCCAGCGCCAGCCATGACGGGAACGCGCTTGGCGGCCGCCTCGATACAGAGTTCGACCACACGTTTGTGCTCGGCATGGGACAGGGTCGGGGATTCGCCGGTCGTTCCGACTGGAACGAGACCGCTGCTGCCTTCCTTGATCTGCCAGTCGACATGCGCGGCAAAGGCCGCTTCATCGACAAGGCCGGCATCGGTGAAAGGCGTGACGAGTGCGGGAATGGATCCCTGGAACATGCAGAACTCCTTACGACCGCAATCCATGCTTCGGCCGCATTCCTTGAATACGAAGGAGCGCACCATAGTGCGCCAAAAAGGGTCCGACAAGCGTACAGAGCTTCGTTGCAACAAATTCCGATCGCAAATGTGAATGAAATTGAAGGGCTTCGGTAAGGTTTCGTTAATATGCGTCCCAGCAAATGTAGGGACGCGTTTCCATTGCGAGTATCCCTGATGAAGAGAGCTGTTCTGATCCTGTCCGCGCTCGGCCTGACGGCCGCCGCATGGGGCACATTTGCCGCGCAGCTCCCAGGCGAGGATGCCCCCGTTCCTGACGTCCGGCCGATCGGTTACATGCCGCAAACCTCGCTGCCGGAATCGATGACAACGGGCGCGATTCCGCGAAGTCAGGCGATAGCCCCCGTCAACAGCGACCTGAAGACTGGCCTCGACGCTCTATCCGCAAAGGACCCGATGCAGGCGATCTCGATCCGCGATGGCATGGCGCAGGGCACGCTCGACCGCCACATCCTGACTTGGGCGATCGCCGTCTCCGGGCAGAAGGGCGTACCCTCTGTCGAGATCGCCACCGCTGCCCAGGAATTGAAGGGCTGGCCTGGGCTGGCAAAGCTCAGGATATACTCCGAACGTGCGCTCTATGACGAAAACCCCTCGCCCTCGGCCGTTCTCGCGGCCTTCGGCGAAACCGCTCCGGAGACGACTTCCGGCGCGATGATCCTGTCGCGCGCGCTGGTCGCCACCGGCAAGCAGCAGCAGGCGGCGAAATACATGCGCAAAGTCTGGCGTGGCGAGACGCTGGACAAGGCGACGGAAGACAAGATCCTGGCCGAATTCGCGGGCTTGCTCACCGTTGCCGATCACAAGGCGCGCATGGAATATCTGATGTATCGCAACCGCACGGCGCAGGCCAAGCGTTTCGGCGATCTCGGGCAGGCGCAATCGCTCTACAAGGCGTGGGAAGCCGTCGCCAGCAAGGCGCCGAATGCAGGCGCGCTTCTTGCCGGCGTCGATGGCAAATGGAATGGCGATCCGGGTTATCTCTTTGCGCGCATCGAATATCTGCGCAAGCAGGAGAAGTATCCGGAGGCCGCCAAGCTTCTGCAGCAGATGCCGCGCGACCGCGACGAACTCGTCAATGCCGGCGAATGGTGGAACGAACAACGCATCGTCAGCCGTGGGCTGGTCGACCAGGGGCAGTTCAAGCTCGCCTATGGCATCGTCTCGAAATACGCGGCGACGACGCCGACCGATATCGTCGAGGCCGAATTCCATGCCGGCTGGTACGCGCTGCGGGGACTGCAGGACCCTACGACGGCCCAGACGCATTTCCGCAAGATCCTCGACTTCTCCAACGGCCCGATTTCCGTGTCGCGCGCCTACTACTGGATGGGACGCTCGGCCGAAGCTGGTGGTGCCGGCAAGGCCGCCGAGTTCTACGCCAAGGCCGCGGGCTATCCGACGACCTTCTACGGCCAGCTTGCCGGCGAGAAGCTCGGCCGCAAGACGATCAATGTCAGCTATCCTTCGCCCAGCCCGGCGGATCGTCAGCGCTATCAGGCGCGCGAGGCCGTGCAGGCGATCGCCCGCCTCGACGCCGCTGGTCATGGCTGGCGGGCCAACGCACTTTATCTCGCGCTCGGCGAACAGATGCAGAGCCCAGGCGAACTCGCGATCCTCTCCGCCCAGGCCGAGCGTTCAGGCGACCATCATCTGTCGCTGCAGATCGGCAAGAGCGCTTACGCGCGCGGCGTCGATGTCGCGGCGCTGGCCTTCCCGATCGGCGTCATTCCCGGCACCGCCAACATCTCTGGCTCCGGCAAGGCGCTCGCTTATGCAATCGCCCGGCAGGAGAGCGCCTTCAATCCGACGGCTGTCTCCATCGCCGACGCGCGCGGCCTGCTGCAGATCCTGCCCGGAACGGCGATGGCCGTGGCCAAGCGCCACAACATCGCCTACTCCAAGGACAAGCTGACGGCAGACGCCGGCTATAACGCGACGCTCGGCGCGCATTATCTCGGCGAGCAGATCGACGCGTTCCGCGGCTCCTACATCATGACTTTCATCGCCTACAATGCCGGGCCGAAGCGCGTTCCGGAATGGATCGGCCGCTATGGCGATCCGCGCGGCAAATCGATCGACGCCGTCGTCGACTGGATCGAGCGCATCCCCTTCCCAGAGACGCGCAACTATGTGCAGCGGGTGATAGAGAACTACGAAGTGTACAAGGCCCGGTT
>UBQW01000083.1 GCA_900467745.1 Hyphomicrobiales bacterium | reverse complement strand
CAGCTTTGACATTGTTTGTAAGGGGGTACATTCTATTTCCAAGTGCGACATGCCAATGATTTCAATGGCTTCACTTTGGAGATTTTGGCATGTCCCGATGCTATACGCAGATCACCCTCGCCGATCGCCGACGACTACATCAGCTGGTAGCGGCAAGAGTTCCCGTCAACGAGATGGCCCGCCAGCTTGGCCGTCACCGCTCGACGATTTACCGCGAGATCAAACGCAACACGTTTCATGATCGTGAATTGTCAGAGTACGATGGCTACTACAGCACTGTAGCGCAGGATGTTTCCAACGAACGCCGACGGAGACTGAGAAAGCTGCGACGTTACCCGAATTTGCGCGAGGAGATCATTACCCAGTTGGAGGCACGCTGGTCGCCTGAGCAGATCGCTGGTCGCCTGTTATTGGATGGACACGATCGCGTTCGTGTCTGCAAAGAGACCATCTATCGCTTTATTTACAGCAAGGAAGACTATGGTCTCGGCCTCTATCAGTATCTTCCAGAAGCGCGTCGCAAACGTCGTCCTCTACGCTCCAGGAAGCCGCGCGACGGTGCTTTTCCGGCCTCGCATCGCATATCTCAACGTCCTGATTTCATTGGAGATAGATCGCAGTTCGGGCACTGGGAAGGCGACCTCCTCATCTTCGAACGTCCACTCGGCCATGCCAATGTCACGTCCCTCGTGGAGCGCAAGAGCCGCTACACCGTTCTCATCAAGAATCCAAGCCGGCACTCTGGCCCGATCATGGACAAGATCATCAGAGCGTTTTCTCCTCTGCCGGCCTTTGCGCGTCAAAGCTTCACGTTTGATCGCGGTACCGAGTTTGCCGGATTCAGGGCTTTGGAAGACGGGATCGGCGCACGCAGCTGGTTCTGCGACCCGAGTGCACCTTGGCAGAAGGGAGCTGTCGAAAACGCAAACAAGCGCATCCGTCGCTTCATGCCTGGAACAACGGATCTGGCAGGGGTGTCACAGCGCGACCTGATCCAACTCACACGTCACCTGAACGACCAACCCCGTAAATGCCTCGGCTACAAGACACCAGCCGAGGTGTTTATGGCTCATTTGCAAGAAGGAGGGTGATCCCCTACCCTCAAGTAAAGGCACGGCGCACTTGGGTTAGCTTCTTCAAAAATACTACACGTGATACGACAATGATATTACAGGTTGCAGTTCGAGAGCATTAAATTTGGCTTTGGGGTCCAAGACGCAACGTGAGAGAACGTCGCGTGTGAAGGAGAAAGCATGCGCTTGTTCTGGACGCCGCTGATATTGGCGGGCTTGGTCGCTTGCACTCATGCGCAAGGAAGCGATTCAACCGCTGCGATTAGGGAAAGCTTTGCCTCCGAACCATCGAAAGACCGGTGGTACCTTTGCCGTCGCCCGGAGAATACCTTCAAATTTGGTCCGGATAATTCAGGCAGGAACGCCATGGTTGCGACTGTGAAGCCGGAGCCCAAGGTGTTCACGTTTCGGAAGGATCATCACGATGGGTGCCTCGACGAGGGCAGCGAGTACAAGCGCGATGGCAAGGAGCGGGCAGAGATTTGGGAAAGTAGAGACACCTGGCTCCCTCTGGGTACCGACGTCTGGTACCGCTTCGATATGTTCGTCGACGAGCGACTGGAGCCCTCGACTAAGCGCTTGGTGATTGGTCAGTGGAAGGAACAGGGAGGCGCCCGAGGCGGGCCGCTGCTCGCCCAGCGGTTTGCCGGACGACGCTTCCAGATAACCGTCGAGCAAGACAATCTCGCCCCGATGGAGAAGGCGGACAACGTGCTCTGCCGGGTGCTTGTCGCCGACCAGCTTCCACTGTCGCTCTCACCGGCAGGATGGCCGCATGACGACAACGCGGAAGTCGTCCCTCCGGTTGATCATCGAATGGCGACGATGAGCCTTTCCACGGGACCTGTGACCGCACAGGATGCGGGCTGCGCGCGCGGCGTCGTCGCCGTGCAGTACCACGTCCTGCCGGATCCCTTCGGGCACTGGCGGACGATGGTGTTCCACCTGAAACTTAGCCGAGACGAAGGACTTGTTGAGATGTGGGCGGACGGCGTGAAGATCGCCAAGACTACTGGCCGGATTGGCTACGCAAAGAAGGGGGCTCACGAGAACGAGTACTTCAAGTTCGGAGCCTATCGCGACCCGGAGGGCTTCGAGACCGTCGTCAAGCTCGCCAACTATGTGCGCAGCACCTCCCGTAAAGAGGTGGATCCAACCGGGAAGCTGGCTCCCGATTGACCGGGAGTTGCCGACGTCGGTTCCGCAACCTGACCACATGTTCAGGAGACCGAAGGCCAGAATCGGAGAGCTACAGAAGCGACCGAGTGACAACATGCACGATGTGGCTCTCCCATTGCGCGAGCGCGCTGGCATCTTCTAGGTCTTTGTTGAAGATCGTCGAGAGCGTGTACCGGTTTGACAGGTAAAAGAAACTTAGCGAAAGGCTCGAAAGAAAAACGTCCAGAGGATCGACGTCACGTCGAAAACCGCCCTCGGCGGCACCCCGATCCAGCAGTCCCCTTAACTGTCCGACAAGCTGATGGTTAAGGAGCCTGCCATTGGCGGACGCTTGAAGGTATCTTGCCCTGTGCAGATTTTCAGTCTCCAGGAGACTTAAGATCTCCGGGTTCTCGAGAAAGTAGCGCCAGACGAAACGAACGATCGTTTCGACGCCTTCGAGTGGCGAGCATCCGCTAAGGCGAAGCGAAGTCTCTGCAATGCGCATTTTCGTAAGTCCGTGATCCAGCACTTCGGCATACAGGCCCTCCTTGTCGCCGAAGTAATGATAGATCATGCGCTTGTTCGACTTGGCGCGTTCCGCAATCTTGTCGATCCGCGCTCCACCTAAACCATGAGCGACGATCTCTTCCATAGCAGCTTGTAAGATCGTATCCCTTGTCCGCTCCGGATCCCGTCGCCCGCCAAACACATCGTGATTCATGCGTGCGACCTCGC
This sequence comes from Hyphomicrobiales bacterium, assembly GCA_900467745.1. Lineage (GTDB taxonomy): Bacteria > Pseudomonadota > Alphaproteobacteria > Rhizobiales > Rhizobiaceae > Rhizobium. The sequence continues at coordinate 1,669 of UBQW01000083.1, read as the reverse complement.
CCCTTACATATTCGGATAGACCGGCCCCTCACCGCCCTGCGGCGGTACCCAGTTGATGTTCTGGTTGGGGTCCTTGATGTCGCAGGTCTTGCAGTGGACGCAGTTCTGGGCGTTGATGACGTAGGTCTCCTGCCCGTCCTTCTCGACCCACTCGTAGACGCCGGCAGGACAGTAGCGCGTCGAGGGGCCGGCGAAGATGTCGTGTTCCGACGACTTCTGCAGCCCCATGTCCTTGACCTTCAGATGCACAGGCTCGTTCTCCTCGTGATTGGTGTTCGACAGGAACACCGAGGAGAGACGGTCGAAGGTGAGCACGCCATCAGGCTTGGGGTAGTCGATCTTCTTGTGCTTGGCAGCCGGTTCCAGCGATTGGGCATCGGTCTTGCCGTGGCCGAGCGTGCCGAAGAAGGAGAAGCCGAGGAGCTGGTTGGTCCACATGTCGAGACCGCCGAGCGCAACGCCGATCGCCGTGCCGAATTTCGACCACAGCGGCTTGACGTTGCGAACCTTCTTCAAGTCCTTGCCGATGTCGCTTGCGCGCCATTCGTTCTCGATCTCGATGACCTCGTCGTTGGCGCGGCCTGCGGCGATCGCGTCGGCGATCCTGTCGGCCGCCAGCATGCCCGAGAGCACGGCATTGTGGCTGCCCTTGATGCGGGGGACGTTGACGAAGCCGGCGGAGCAGCCGATCAGCGCGCCACCTGGGAAGGTCAGCTTCGGCACCGACTGGTAGCCGCCCTCGGTGATGGCGCGGGCGCCATAGGAGAGCCGCTTGCCGCCCTCGAAGGTGGTGCGGATCGCCGGATGCGTCTTGAAGCGCTGGAATTCCTCGAAGGGATAGAGATAGGGGTTCTTGTAGTTCAGGTGCACCACGAAGCCGACGGCCACGAGGTTGTCTTCCAGATGATACAGGAACGAGCCGCCACCGGTCTTCATGCCGAGCGGCCAGCCGAAGGAGTGCTGCACAAGACCCTGCTTATGGTTCTCCGGCTTGACCTGCCAGAGCTCCTTGATGCCGATGCCGAACTTTTGGGGCTCGCGGTCCTTCTGGAGATCGAACTTGGCGATGAGCTGCTTGGCAAGCGAGCCGCGAACGCCCTCGCCGATCAGCGTATATTTGCCGAGCAGTTCCATGCCGCGAGTGAAATTCGGGCCGGGCTCGCCGTTCTTCTCGACGCCCATGTCGCCGGTGGCGACACCGATGACGGCGCCTTCGTCGTTATAGAGCACTTCGGTGGCGGCGAAGCCCGGATAGATCTCGACGCCCAAGGCCTCCGCGTGGCCCGCCAGCCAGCGACAGACGTTTCCGAGCGAGACGATGTAGTTGCCGTGATTGCTCATCAGCGGCGGCATGGCGAAGTTCGGCAGGCGGATGGAGCCGGCCGGGCCGAGCAGCATGAAGTGGTCGTCCTTGACCTCGGTCTTGAACGGATGATCGGCCTCTTCGCGCCAATCGGGCAGCAGGCGGTCGATACCAACAGGATCGACGACGGCACCCGACAGGATATGCGCGCCGACTTCAGCACCCTTCTCCAGCACCACGACGGAGAGTTCGGGATTGACCTGCTTCAGCCTGATCGCAGCCGAAAGGCCGGCAGGGCCGCCGCCGACAATCACGACGTCGAATTCCATGCTCTCGCGTTCGGGCAGTTCAGTCGCTTCGGTCATC
>UBQW01000082.1 GCA_900467745.1 Hyphomicrobiales bacterium | reverse complement strand
AATGTCAAAGCTGAATAGGGCTGCGACGTTGTCAGCCATTTAGACACGCGACACTGGCTGCTCGGATCAGCCCCCGATCCGACCGGCTGGGCCGGGTTGAAAGGGCGGAGCGGGGGCGGGTGATGACGCTCCCTTTCGGCTTTAGCTTTCTCTGTGGCAATTGTTTCGTCGTCGGCTGATACTCGCTTTTATCTGAATAGAGCGGGTAAGGATCAAAGCTGCACGATGCTTCCGGAAATCAAGCTGCAGGGTGACGTCGATGTCGCCGCGCTGTCACCTCTTCTTCGCGGCATGCTTCTGTCCGTTGCCTATGCTGACGGCGAAGGTGGTATAGGATTGACCGCGACCGGTGCTATGAACCGCAAATTCGTACATTGGGCCGCTGTGAACTTCCTGTGGCCCGACTTCACAGCCGAAGACCTCTACAGCATGCACAAGGTGCTCAATGAGAGCGACATGCCGCCGCTCTGGGTCGTGCGCGACATGACCCGCCATCTGAAACTGCTTCGCCGGAAAAAGAATGTTCTGCTGCCAACCAAACGAGGGCGCGAGTTTCTGCTGAACCCGCAAACCTTCTTCGATCTGGTCGCCACGGACTATCTCTATTCGTATGTCCACGTGACCGATCGGCAAGAGGACGTTCAGGCTCGATTGCGCTGGTGGCGCATGTTCCTCAATCTTCTCAATATCAAGACCAGAGAAGGTTGCAGCCATTGGATGTTGTAAAAATCCTCAATCCAGGCTTCGCGCCCCTGTCAGACACCGAAATGACCCTGGAAGCCTGGGAACTGAAATCCGATGTCCAATATGGCGTGCTGCGGCGCCTGTGCTGGCTGGGCCTGCTTTACGAGGCACGAGAAGGGCTCACGCTTTTCCAGGATGGATCCTTCCACAAGACGCCACTTTGGTCCGCCTGTCTGCAGCTGGAATCGGATACACAAAGCGACATAGGGGTGCATTGAAACGTCTTATTCCGCCGCCGGCTGCTTCGATAATGCTTTCTCGCGCTTCGCAATCACCGCCGGATCGTTCATGTAATCTGTCCTCGGCTTGCGGCCACGCTTCTGATAGCCGTTCGCCGTGCTACCGTCGCGAATGCCGAACATATGATCGGTCTGCCCAGTGCGGCGAGGGCCGCTTCTGCTGCGCTGCTGCTCACGCCCGGCCTGTATCTCCGCGACAACAGACAGCATGTCGTCCAGACGCTTGTTGTCGACGACCTCGGCGCGATGCACCGAGCGCAATGTGTCAAAGGTTTTGTAGGGCAGGGCAAAGCTCTCGTGCATGATCTCAAGCCGTCCGTCTGGATAATCGCAGACAATCACCTTCCGGCCTGCCAACGGCCTGGAAATCTCGGTCGGATCGAGAATGAACAGCACCTTGTCGTAACGCAGCGTCAGGGATTGCGACAGCGTGCGCACCTCCTTGCGGCACATGGCGCCATCGAGGTTCTCATGATCGGCTAAAGGTCGGTGCATGTCCTTCGGGTTACGCGGTAGCTTGCCGAAACGCGCGTTGAAATCTGCAATGAACTCAGGTGCATAGGCGTTGGCGTCCTCGATCGTGTCGATACCGCGAAGCCGCATCTCCTTGACCAGCCGATCCTGCAATGTCTGGTTGGCACGTTCCACACGGCCCTTGGCCTGCGGGGTGTTGGCACAGATAATGTCGATGTTCAGCTCATAAAGCGCCCGACCGAACTGCGTCAGGCCGCTCGTCCGGTCTTTCTCAGACGCATGCGTACTGCGGAAAACGCCATGCTTGTCGCTGTAGAACGCCAGCGGCTTGCCCCATTGCTGCAGATAGGCCTTGGTCGCGTGCAGATAGTCGAACGTATTCTCCGAGCCAGCAAACCGTAGATGCAGCAGCTTGCCGGTCGCGTCATCGATATAGACGAGCAGGGCGCATTTGGGACCACGATTCTCGAACCAACAGTGATGCGAGCCATCAATCTGCACCAGTTCGCCAAAGCAATCACGCCGGCCGCGTGGCTGGAAAACCCGTTTCTTGCGTTCTCTGCGTGAGACCCAGATACCAGCCTCGGTCATCCATTGTCGCAGTGTCTCCTTGGCGACAGAGATATGGTGCAGCTCGATCAGCTTCTCACGCGCCAGCGTCGGACCGAAATCCAGATAGCGCTCCCGGATCAGATCCAGCGCCGCATTGCGAAACTCCTCGCTATGACGCCGATTGCTCGGGCGCGATCGTTTCTTCGAAACAAGGCCAGCCGGACCGTCCCGGTCAAAGGCCTGCAGCAGTCGATGGACCTGGCTTCGACTGAGGTCGAGCCGTTCGGCGGCCTCGACGACCGTCAGACGTTCGTCACGGATCTTCTGGATGAATTCGAGGCGATGCAATTCTTTCTGCGACATGGTGATCAAAAAGGACATGACGACTCCGACCGCTCATGGTCTCGACCAGACTGAAGATCGTCATCCTTGCTCCCAACGTTGGCTTTGACCAGTGCGTCGAGAGGCGAGACTGTCGCATCTCTAACTGGCCCAACTGTCGCATTACTAAATAGCCCTTACA
>UBQW01000032.1 GCA_900467745.1 Hyphomicrobiales bacterium | reverse complement strand
ATGAGCTTCGGCAGCCGCACCTGCAACGACACGGAAACGATTCGATCAATGATCTTACCTGGGTAGTCTGATCTAAAGCGCGCTTCGTAAGACGTGCAGCATGAGCAGTCGCTTTCTGTTCGAGCCGTCGGCAAGCCTAGTCAACCCGATAAGTTAGCAAGTCGCTGAGTGGTAGAGCCATGACAACCGAACCAGAATCTCATCTACAATCCCTGCCGTATGGCTTCCGCGCCGTTGTCATTGGTGCCAGCGGAGGGATCGGAGCTGCCGTTTGCGCTCGTTTGAAAAGCGAGCCACATCTCGGCGAGCTGGTCGAAATCGCACGGAAATTGGACGGGTTCGATCTGCTTTCGGAGGCGAGTGTAGCCGATCACGCAAACCGGCTCTCGAATGGCCCGGTCCACCTGCTGATATGTGCAACGGGAATGCTGACGACACATGGTTGCCCACCGGAGAAATCGCTGCGTCAGATTGATCCCGAAATCATGCTTTCGCAGTTTCGCGTCAATGCGGTCGGACCAGCACTGGTCGCCAAGCATTTTTTGCCGCTACTCGATCGCAAGTCCCGCACGGCGGCAGCGTTTCTGTCTGCGCGCGTCGGCTCGATCGGAGATAACGTGAAGGGCGGCTGGATTTCATATCGCGCATCGAAGGCGGCACTCAACCAGATCGTGAAGACGGCATCCATCGAGTTGGCGAGAACCCATCCAAACGCGGTGATAGCGGCAATGCATCCGGGCACAGTTCGAACGCCGCTCTCGCAGCCATACTCGAAGGGCCATCCGACAGTCAGCCCAGAGCAAGCAGCCACCTCGCTCATTCGCACGCTCAGTCGGCAAACTCAGACGGGCACATTCATCGCCTATGATGGAAGCGTCATCGAATGGTAGTGCTGCGCAATCAACCGTCGCGAAGTCGATCACCCGGGCATCAGATGAGTTCCCACTGAGCGTCCGAGACGGCATTTTAGCTGCTTGGCGGGAAATGGCGCATTTCTTTGTTGGGTGCACCGAGTGCGCCCGCAAACATCAAATCGCTTGCCGCTCAGGCGCGCCCTTCTAATGCCTGTACCATCATCAGGGAGAGGTCATCCCACTCCGGTGCTTCAGCCTTGACGTCCAATTGTTTGAGCACGTGTCGTGATTGTGGATTGCCACCTTCGGCGAACTGCGTCTTTGAGGACATTCGGCTCGGAACGCCTTCGACGTCGCGGTCATCGCTGTGTTCACACATCTCAAGCTTGGTCCTGCGTCCATCTGGTTTGGAGCGTGAACGGTGCAACGGCCCAGTTGTTCCGCTTGGCCGCACTTAATCGTGCCCGTCGCATCACGGCATCCCACTGCCGATGATCGAAGCGAAGATCTTGGATGCCCTCGAATGGCCGTCAGTGATGCGAGGGAGGTTCTGGCGCCTCTGAGGGTACGACGATACCTGCGTAGTGTATGGGATTGTTGTTGCGGTCGCGAAAGCACCTGCCGAAGGCTGATACGCGAACGTAAGAGCCTTCAGCATTCATTGACCGATAGTGCTGAACGGTCGGATGCTGAGCAACAATGGCATCACTGATCTGCTTGGCCAGTCCGGCAACGTCATCCGGGTGCACTCGATCGAGATAGGCTTGTACTGGCAATCCTCTTTCCGTCTCGGCTGCTTCGAGGCCAAATAGCGCAGCAAGAGCACTGTCCGCATAGACCAGATCGGCATTCATGTCCCAGGTAAATAGGCCGGCGTCGGGCATCCTATCCCCGACGATCCGCGTGACGAATAAGGCTTTGGCGTCCGACATTTGGTCTCCCAGCCGTTTTCTCGAGCGTGCTGGCGCCATACATCACAAGTTTCTGAAACAGGCAAGGTGCCTGACATCCAGACGTTACAACGATCTTTTGATTCTGATATCCGCGGCCGGCTCAAACAACTCCTCGAGGACTTCCAGGACCTTCTGAACTCCTTCGTGCGAAGTGGAATAGTAAACTGTTTGAGCATCACGTCGCGTCGTGACAGCTTTGGCAGCCCGGAACTTCGCAAGATGCTGAGAAAGCGCCGATTGCGAAAGCGAAACCTTCTCCGCGAGCTCGTTGACACTGAGTTCCCGGTTTAAAATATGCGAGGCAATGAGAAGACGCTTCTCGTTTGCAAGAAGAGCAAGCAATTCTGCCCGAGCGGCAAACGCTGTTTTTTCGTTCATGTTATCGAACCAAGACCAACTAAATTACAGCTTACTTAAACGTAAGATGTCGGCGTGGCTAGAATAAAAGTATTACAAATTGGAAAATCATCGCGAAGCCTCGACCTACGGTTAAAATCGGCCGAAGACAGCGACTTTGTTTAAGGCGCGAGCAACGCTAAGGCGTGTCATGAGCCAGGGTTCATTCGGTCTAGAATGGATATTGCTGGTGTGGATCCTCGATCGTGATCCATCGAAGATCGGTGAATTCGTTGATCGCAGCCTTGCCGCCAAACCGGCCATATCCGGAGTTTTTCATGCCTCCGAAAGGCATTTGAGCTTCGTCATGGACCGTCGGACCGTTGATATGGCAAATGCCTGACTGGATTTGGGCGGCGACCGCCATGGCGCGATGGACATCTCGGCTATAGACCGATGAAGACAAACCATATTCCGACTGATTTGCGATCTCTATCGCCTCAGCTTGGTTTCTTACCCGAATAATGGGCTTCACCGGGCCGAACGATTCCTCGTTATAGGCTCGCATGCCTGGTTTCACATGATCGAGCAGCGTGGCCTCGACGACAGAGCCCTCTCGCTTCCCGCCCGCAACCAGCGTGGCGCCTTTGGCAACACCATCTGCGATAAAGTCCTCCATCTTTATCGCCGCTTGCTGGGTGACGAGCGAGCCGAGAACGACATGACCGCGGGGATCACCTGCAGGAAGCTTGCTCGCACGAGCCGCCAGCTTCTCAACGAATTCATCTGCGATCTTCTCGTCGACGATGATCCGTTCCGTCGACATGCAGATCTGGCCCATATTCGCGAACGCACCGAATATTGCGCCGTTGACCGCAGCATCGATGTCGGCATCATCAAGTACGATGAATGGTGCCTTTCCGCCCAATTCCAGGAGAGCAGGCTTGAGATGGCGCCCGCAAAGCTCACCGATTATGCGACCGACCTTCGTCGAGCCAGTGAAGTTCACGCGACGTACCGCTGGCGCTGCTATCAAAGCCTCGACAATTTGCGAAGCGTCTTCTGGCGCATTCGTAATGACGTTTACTACGCCGTCGGGAAGCCCGGCCTCTACCAGCGATCGGCCGATGAGGAGATGGATCCCCGGGCAGGCTTCCGACGCCTTCAAGATCACGGTATTTCCGCAAGCAAGCGCCATTGCTATCGCTCTCGTGCCGAGAATGACCGGAGCATTCCAGGGTGCGATCCCAAGGCAGACGCCTGCCGCCTGCCTCACGCCCATTGAAAGTGTGCCAGGTTTGTCCGAAGGGATAATCTCACCCTGGATCTGGGTGGTCATGCTTGCCGCCTCACGCAATATTCCCGCTGCGAGCATTGTATTGAAGCCCGCCCAAGGTGCTGTGCCGCCAGTCTCCTCGATCATGATGCGTGCAAATTCATCGGCTTTTGAAGACAAGACATCGGCTGCCTTCATCAGAAGCGTCCGGCGCTCACCGGGACCTGTCTGCGACCATGATGGAAATGCAACTGCCGCCGCCGACACGACCGCGTCCACGTCGTCCAAACCGGAGGCTGGCGCGCGGCTCGCGACCTTGCCCGTGTATGGGTCAATACGATGATAGGTACGACCCGATTTTGCCGAGACGAGCTTACCGCCAATGATCTGCTGAAGTTCGAACATGATGATTTGCCGATCCCGATGAAGCAGCCCCGTTTGCGTATGGGGTCGCGTTAGCCGTAATTGTTGTCAGTTCATTCCGGTGACGAGTCAAGAAATCACTCCAAGATGCGAGCGAGATTGTGAAATCATGGACTGGGGAAACCGTTGGACGTTTATCGAATGAAGCGCCGATGTTCTTCTAGCTCCCGGGCACGATGGGTTTGGAGGGGGGCAAGTAGCGAAAAGCTGCCACGCGTCCAGACCCGGCTACCATGACACATACAAATACTGTGGTTCAGCCAATCGAACCAATCGAACATTCCTGCGTTCAGCGATATCATCAGCTACAACCCTGAAACAAAATCCTTTTCATCAGGACCGCCCGGTGACCTATCCTCAACTCCGCTCCGAAGACCCGGAACTCGCGTCTGAAACCCGTAGCGGCCTGCCCTCACTGGTGCTGGCGGCACTTGGTGTCGTCTATGGCGACATTGGGACGAGCCCGCTCTATGCATTTCGCGAGGCATTGCACGCTACAGCTGGATCTGGATCACACCGGGAAAATGTTCTCGGTATCCTTTCCCTCATCGTATGGGCCCTGACCATCGTCGTCACGGTGAAGTATGTGACGTTTGTACTCAAGGCCGACAACCGTGGAGAAGGCGGAACGCTTTCCCTGATGACACTTGCGCGACAGAGCTTTGCAGGAAAACCCGCATGGATCCTCGTACTGGGTGTTGCGGGCGCATCGCTGTTTTTGGGCGACGCGATCATAACGCCAGCAATCTCGGTCCTTTCGGCTGTAGAAGGGATCCAGGTTGTGGCGCCAGGTCTGTCGGCATGGATCGTTCCCATCACCGTCACCATCATCGCCGTGCTTTTCTTCGTTCAGCGCTTCGGCACGGGCGGCGTTGCCGCAGTTTTTGGCCCGGTTATGGCTGTTTGGTTCCTGGTTCTGGGAATTAGCGGCGCAATCCACATCATGGATGATCTCGAAATATTCAATGCCATCAACCCACTCCATGGCGTTCTTTATGCATCGAATAATGTGGGGCATGCCATTGCCGTCCTTGGCGCAGTCTTCCTCGCCGTGACCGGCGCCGAAGCGCTTTACGTCGACCTTGGGCACTTCGGTAGACGGCCGATCGTGATCGCCTGGTTTTCGCTTGTCTTTCCCTGCCTGCTTCTCAACTACTTCGGACAGGGTGCCTTTGTCCTTGCCAATCCAGGCATGACCGACCACCCGTTCTTCGGAATGCATCCGGAGTGGGCGCGTGTGCCGATCGTGTGCCTGGCAACAGTAGCAACCGTGATCGCGAGCCAGGCGGTGATTTCGGGCGCATACTCACTTGTTCGTCAGGCCATGCACCTCAACCTCCTGCCACGCCTGCAGATCCTGCATACCTCGCAGACGCATCAGGGGCAGATTTTCATGCCCCAAGTAAACGCATTCCTTTTCATATTTGTCGTCGCACTCGTCTTGTATTTCAGAAACTCGAGCGGATTGTCGGCCGCGTATGGGATTGCCGTTACCGGCGAGATGCTGATTACGAGCGTCCTCTTGTTTGTTGTCATGAGACACATCTGGAGATGGACGACGTTGAGCACGGCAGCGGTGATTGCTCCGCTTTTCTTGATCGACGCAGGGTTCTTCATCGCAAACATTGCCAAGTTTCCCGAGGGAGGATGGGTTCCAGTCGCCGTTGCATGCACCATGGGCCTTATCATGCAAACATGGATGGCGGGGCGACGGCTTCTTGCTGCGCGAACACGCGCTGATGAAGTTCCGCTCGAAGGCATCATAAAGAGGCTGACGACAAAGCCGCCGACGACGGTGCCAGGAACTGCCATTTTTCTGACGAGCGATGTAGAAGGCGCACCCACCGCGCTGTTGCACAGCCTCAAGCACTACAAGGTCCTGCACGAACACAACGTTATATTGAGCGTGATCACTGCAACGGAGCCGTTCGTGCCAGACGACGAGAAGATCTTCCTCGAAAGCTTCAGTCCGCTGTTCAGCCGCCTGGTGATCACCTTCGGATACATGGAGACGCCCAACATTCCGCGCGCCCTGGTGCTGGTGCGCAAGCTCGGGCTGAAGTTCGATATCATGTCGACGTCGTTTTTCCTGTCGCGTCGCACGATCCTACCATCCAAGAAAGGCGGGATGCCCTTCTGGCAGGACCGCCTGTTCATCGTGCTTGCGCAAAACGCTGGCAACGCGACGGACTATTTTAGCCTTCCAACCGGGCGTGTCGTCGAACTTGGGTTGCAAACTGTCATTTGATTGCAAGAATTGATCGGACTCACTGCAGGTCGGACGATGACAGGAGTTAGGCGGGGAACCACGACGACACGCGATGCGTTTTTTTGCTGTGGAGGACCGATCAATGGCGAGACATGGTGAAATAGCGGGGGAGGCTTGGGAACTTGAGGTGGCCCGAAAGCTGTCGCGCGACGCGCATCAAGGGCAGTCGGACAAGACTGGCCGGCCCTATTTCGATCACTGCGAACGAGTGGCTGATCGCGTGCAAAGCGCGAAGGAAAAGACCGTTGCCTTTCTTCACGACATCGCCGAGAAATGTGACGGCTGGGATTTCGACCGGCTTCGTCAGCAGGGCTTCGGTGACGATGTCGTCAGCGCCGTTGAAGCGCTTACCCGCCGTGAGGACGAAACTGACGATCAGTTCGTCATCCGCGCAGTCGCAAACAAGCTCGCCTGCCCTGTAAAGATAGCCGACCTCCAGGACAATCTGCAGCAAGCCAACGCTGCAGGCTCCGATCCAGTCAAGTACAAACGGGGGCTCGAGTTGGTCGCGATGGTTCAAGCAAATCCAGATCTGACGCGCCTCACCTGATTGCCGCACTCAACAACGATCAAGACGATATCGATTGCCAAAAAGAAAGTCGTGAGAGGGGCAATTGGAACGTGGATCAAGCGGGCTCGCGGAATGATGGTCAGCTCGCCTTTTTGATCTCACTCATATCATCTGGAATAACGTGTCATCTGGAATAACGTGCATACCGGCGGCGTGGGCAGCATCGACGAAGGCGGCGCGTGCCTGCGCTGGGGAGACGGAGTGGTCGAGCGCCTCGAGCGACTTGACGAGCGCCTGGTGAAAAGCAGGCGGCCTCTTGTTCGGCCACTCGACGCTGATCAAGAGGGCCGCGATGTTCTCGACGTTGTTTGCTGCAACGTATCTGCCGGCTCCCTCTATATCCACATGGAGCGGGGCAATTGGGATGGGCTCATGCATGCCATTCATGACGCTCTACCTCGATGACTGCTGACGCGACTCAACTGTCGACGAAGTGATACGTTCCGAGCCAAAGCAAAGCTTTGACAGGCATCGAACGGAAAACTGTTTGGGCCCGGAACCAATTGAGGTCATGTGAATTGATATGAAGGCTGCGAAATGTCCCCCGTAGCCACTCTTCCCCCTTTTGCCCCGCCATGCGCGGGGTGTTTTTTTTAAGAAGGGCATCAACGGGTTGGTATCCCGCTGGACAAGGCGTCAAAGTCTCCGGCGCGGTGATCGAACCCTTGTCGGCCTCGGGCTCATCGCAGGCATTAGGTTCTGGTCAGTAGTCAGCCAATAGATACTGAGCATCCGGGCTACCGAAGCGTGGTGCGACCCCAAGCAACGGCGCTGCACGACCAATGATCGATTTGATCATCGGGGCTGCCGTCGATGCCGCCGTGCGGCCGCCATGTTCTCCCGTCTCCGGCGCATCGATGATGGTCAGCACGATGTATTTGGGGCGATCCATCGGAAAGGCCGCAACAAACGCATTGAAGTTCTTGTCGCTTGCATACCGACCATCGACGACCTTGTCGGCTGTTCCCGTCTTGCCGCCAATGTTGAAGCCTTCGACCTGGGCGCTGCGACCCGATCCCTTGATACCGTTCCAAGCATAAAGATAGCGCATATCCTGGCTTGTCTTGTCGCTGAGAACAAGCCTGGCGATATCGCCTGCCTGCTCCGGGCTGCGCGGAAGGAAAGTCGGCGGGACGAGCTTGCCGCCGTTGATTAACGAGGCTGCTGCAACGGCCGTTTGCAAAGGCGTCGTCGCGACGCCGTGACCGAAGGAAATCGTCACCGAGTTGATCTTCTTCCATGTTCGCGGCTGTGTCGGCGTCGCCACGCCCGGCATTTCCGTCTCCATCTTGGAAAGCAGCCCCAGCTTGGTCAGAAATTCCCGGTGCCGGTCGATGCCGACCATGTCGGCGACGGCAGCCGTACCGATGTTCGACGAATACTGAAACACCTCGGGAATGGTGAGCACGCGGTTCTTGCCCTTGAAATCCCGAATAATGAAGCCGCCCATGCGGATTGGCCGGGTGGCATCGACGACGGAATTGAGGTTGATCTTTCCCTCGTCCAAACCCATCGCCAGCGTGAAGCTCTTGAAGGTCGACCCCATCTCGAACGTCGCGTTGCTGATGCGGTTGAACCAGCCTTTTTCGTATTCCTTGTCGACCTTCCCGTTGGCAAGTGTGCGCGAAGGCTGGTTGGGATCAAAATCGGGAACCGATGCCATCGCCAGAACTTCTCCGGTCTCCACGTCGACAATAACGGCGCCTGCGGCTTCCGCCCGATATTTGACCATGGCTTCTGCGGCAACTTCTCGCACGATGTTTTGCACGCGCAGATCGATGGATAGCTTGACCGGCTCGAGCGGCATGTCGCTTGTCAGACCGGCGGCTCGAAGATCAAGGAGCCCCTGCTGATCGAGGTAGCGTTCCATCCCGGCAACGCCACGATTGTCGATATCGACATAGCCAAGCACATGCGCGGCCGTGTTGCCACCTGGATAAAACCGTTTCTTTTCCGGCCGGAAGCCGACACCCGGTATCCCCAACTCAAGGATCTGACTTTGCTGGCGAGGGGTGATCTGCCGGCGAAGCCATGCAAACCGTGATGATTTGACAGAGAGCTTTGCGTAAGTTGCCTTGCGATCAAGATCCGGAAAGATGGTGGCGAGCTTTTCCACCGCATCATCAACATCGACGATCTTGTTGGGCTCCGCAAACATCGAGACCGTCCGAACGTCGGTTGCAAGCAATTGCCCGTGCCGGTCGAGAATGTCTGGTCGCGATGCCAGAAGCTTGTCGGACGGCAGGATACCGGATGTGGCCTCGGGATCACGAACCCCATATTCGACAAGCCGCACGGCACTCGCCCCAAATCCCATGACGAGTGCCAGCGCAACCAGAAGAACGCGCGTCTTGCCCTGCCTGTAGAGATCGACCTTCTTTCGGCTTCTCCCGTTTTGTATCGAGACGTTGAGATGGCCGCGACGTTTCGCGAGGATGATTTTCGATACGAGGCTCATCGTGCGCGCGCTCCCGGTATCCGGGCATATCGCGGCGATGCAGGCAGGCTCTTGGGTGCGTCAGCGATCAACAACATCAGGGCTCTCTCTCGGGCAGCCCTCAATCAACAGGAGATCGTCAGGCTGCTCTGGCTATTGGATTGGGATGAGAAAGCGTGCCGCCGCCGATTGGCGGCCGATAGATGGGATCGAGCGCCCGGCCTTCCATCTGGATCGGGAGATTGGGATAGTAGCTCACGTCGGCCAGCTCCCAGGCATCGGGCCAGGCGTCAACAGTTGACCGCCTCGTCCAGTGTTCAGCGTCATTGACATGGCTGATGTCGCGGTTGTCCGTACCAGACAAGGCGTCGCCTTCGGTGAGAACTTCGGTTTGGCAAGGGGCTACGAAGGACGTGTTCGCAAGGCAAAGCTGTGCACTGCCGATAGTGGTCAGCATGATCATCACAACAATGAGGATGCGCCGAATCATCTTCTACCGAGTAAGGCTTCGTTAACGCTAACCAGCCTAGCGCCAGAACCTTACCGAATTCTCAATATTTCAGGTGACGCGTCAATGCGCCCGGCACATCTCACCGTCCCCGGCTTTCGTCCGTGCCACACGGCCATTGGTCCTTCTTCATCTGGCAAGAAAAGATCGATATGTTAGCGCCATGAATGTCGTTTCGCTCACCCCACCTCGCAGGATGTTGCGCCAAAGGCTTAGCCTGGCGTGGCAATTCGGCATGGTCGGGGGTCTCGTGCTTCTGCTTGGCATGGCGCTCATCGGACTGTGGGTCACGAGCCGGATCGAGGGCGCGGCAGTGCGCAACACCGCCAGCGCCACGGCACTCTATGTCGATAGCATCATCGCGCCGCTCACACAGGAACTTGCCTCCGCAACCTCGCTCGGCGAAGGCGCCAAGCTGGCGCTGACAGAAACGTTGCAGCAGGGCGTCCTGCGCGGCAGGCTCTATTCATTCAAGATCTGGCGCCCAGATGGCACGGTGCTTTTCAGCAGCGAGCCCAGTCTCGTTGGAAAGCACTTCGCGATGACTGAAGGGCTTGCCACGGCACTTGCCGGTTCGGTTCATGCAGAATTCGACGACCTCGAGGGCGAGGAAAACCAGCTGGAGCAGAATAGCGGCCAGCCACTCCTGGAAATCTACAGCCCGATCCGCGAACCCTGGTCGGGCGACATCATCGGCGTTGCCGAGTTTTACGAAATCGCCAGCGACCTACGCTCCGATCTCGCGGTTGCCAGGCTGCAGAGCTGGCTCGTGGTCGGCACGGTGACGGCCGGCATGCTGGCGCTGCTCTTTATCATCGTTGCCAGAGGCAGCCACCTGATCGAAGTCCAGCGGCGGTCGCTCGACAGGCAGGTCATCGAACTGTCGCGGATGCTCGACCTCAACCGGGCTCTGCGAAGGCGCGCCGACACGGCAAACCAGCGCACCGCAACACTCAACGAGCGCTATCTCCGCCGCATCTCTGCCGAACTGCATGACGGCCCGGCGCAACTGCTGGGCTTTGCCGCGCTGAGGCTGGAAGCGATTGCCAAGGGCAAGGCACAGGGCGACGATGAATCGCTCGTCAGCAGCTCGATCACTGAAGCCATCCAAGAGATCCGCGACATCTGCCGGGGCCTGACGCTGCCTGAACTTGAGATGCTGTCGGGCGACGATGTCGTTCGCCGCGCCATCCAGGCGCACGAGACGCATTCGCGCACCAGGATCATCTCGGATGTCGGACGGCTCGATATCCGGGCGCAGGCCGTCAAGATCTGCGCCTATCGCTTTATCCAAGAGGCACTGAGCAATGCGACCAGGCATGCCGGCGCGTCGAAAATTTTAGTGACGGCGACTGAAGATGACCAGCACATCAGGATCGCGGTCGAAGATAACGGGACCGGCTTCGTCCGGTCGAGTGACGAGGACGGCCTTGGGCTTGTCGGTCTGGAGGAACGACTTGCAGGGCTTGGTGGACATCTCGACATCGCATCTGACGCACAGGCGGGCACCCGCATCTGCATGACACTACCGAAGAGGACGGCGGAATGACTTCAGACATGCTCAGGGTCGCGATCGTTGACGATCACCCGATATTCCGCAACGGCCTCGCCCGCAGCCTATCGGACGAGCCGGGTTTCGAGGTGGTTGGCGAAGGCGCGAGCGCGGCCGACGCCGTGACGCTCTTCAGCCAGCACCGACCCGACGTGCTTCTGCTTGATCTCTCGATGCCCGGAGGCGGTCACCACGCGCTGAACACGATCATCAAGGCGGATGCGGCCGCAACCGTGATCGTGCTCACGGCCTCCGAAGAAGACAGCGATCTGTTCGACGCGCTGAAGGAAGGGGCCAAGGGCTATATTCTAAAGGGGGTGAATGCATCGACGCTGGTATCGGCGGTGCGCAACGTCGTGGCCGGAGAGCGTTATGTGTCACCAAGTCTCGCCGCGCGCATCCTGACGGAAATGAAGGGCGAGGCCTCCCAACCGCAACCGAGCGCAGCGCGCAACCCTCAAGAAGATGCTCTGTCCTCGCTGACGCCACGCGAAGAACAGATCCTGCGCCTGGTCGCAGATGGCAACAGCAACAAGGAAGTTGCCCGCCAGCTCAACCTCCAGGAAAAGACGATCAAGCACAACATGACGCGCATCCTGCAAAAGCTGAAAGCGCGCAATCGCACCGAAGCCGCGATGTTCCTGCGCGATGCACAATCACGGTCCTGATCATTCTGAATTTCGTTCAGCGGAACCGTTCGACATCGCTATTTTTGGCGACACGACGGATAACGAGGCGGCCCTCGGGATCGAAGAGTTCATAGCGGCCGTTGCGGATGCGCTCGCGCCAGCCACCATCATAAGAACGGTCCTCGCGTTGCGATATCGAGCCCGTGCGATCGTCTCGGCGTCCCTGCCTGTCGCTTCCAGATCGGCCGCCGCCATCGTCATCCTGCGATCGCGAACCTGATGTGCCAGAGCCTGACGAGCCCGAATGCCCGGAACCGGAGGATCCTGAGTGGCCGGAGCCAAAGCCAGAGCCAGAACCCGAGCCAGAGCCGGATCCCGATCCGCTTCCACCAGAGCTACCACTACCGCTGCCGCCTGAACTCCCGTTTCCACCGCTGCTGCCACTTCCCTTGTCTGCCCATGCGCAGACTGGGCCCGCCACGACTGATATCGTGCAGAAAATGACGGTACAGGCGATTTTCAGCGACGTGTTCACGATCAATCTCCTTGAAGGACGATCCCGGCCCATCAAACGGGCCGGGATATGCCGGGATATGATTGCCAGCGCGACTAGCGGCGGCCGCTATGATCGTCGCCGCCACGACCCCCGCCGTGATCGTCGCTGCCGCCACCACCATGGTGATCGCCGCCACGGTCGTCGCTACCGTGATGTTCGTGGCTCGCGCCATCATCGGAGCCGCGTCCACGCGACGAGGATGCCGACGAGGATGCCGAAAACGAGGTCGAGCTGTGGTGGACGTGGTTGGGACCGTCATCGAGCCCGCGACCGTGGCGCTTGTGCTTGACGAGATTGTCGGCGCCCTGGCGCACGAGGGTTGCAAGCGGCGGTTTGGAAGCGACTGGTCCGAGGTTTAGAGACAAAGGCCCGGCCCCGGCCGAGCCAATCGCCAGCAATAGCGATCCGGCGATAACGCAAGTGTGAACGATGATCTTCTTCATGCGTATGCTCCTTGGTTTTCCGACCGATACGGTTGCCATTGATCGATGATGGCCGGCCGGATGGTCCAATTGTCGACGATTGAGCGTCCATTCCTAGCGGCCCCGGCCTTCTACGACGCCACTAGGGACTTTAGTCCCCATGGTAACGACATAAAGCCCACGATAAGTGGAGTGTGTTGGAATAGTTTTGGCCGACACAGTTGGCCCTGACGTCCAGACGCATTGGAAAACCAATTCATAGCGACCGAAAACTTGAGCCCATGTGCGCTTGGTTTCGCTCCAATCGGGAGTTTGACATGAAGAAATCCATCAGCCTGAAGCTGGTCTCCGCCGCAGCGCTTCTTGCCGCGACAGCCTTCGTAAACGGTGCGCTCGCGCAAGATGCGGACGGCATCGTTGTGTACAATGCGCAGCACGAGGGCCTTGGCACCGAATGGGCAGAAGGCTTCACCAAGGAAACAGGCATCAAGGTCACCGTCCGCAAGGGCAGCGACATGCAGTTCGCCAACCAGATCGTCCAAGAAGGCGACGCTTCGCCGGCCGACGTGTTCCTGACGGAAAACTCCCCTGCCATGGCGCTGGTCGCCTCCGCCGGCCTCTTCGCGCCGGTCGACAAGGAAACGCTGGCCCAGGTTCCGGCCCAGTTCCATCCCGCCGATGGCACTTGGACGGGCATCGCTGCCCGCTCGACCGTCTTTGCCTACGACAAGACCAAGCTCACGGAAGACAAGCTGCCGAAGTCGATGCTTGATCTTGCCGATCCGGCCTGGAAGGGTCGCTGGGGCGCTTCGCCTGGTGGCGCTGACTTCCAGGCGATCGTCGGTGCACTTCTCCAGCTTAAGGGCGAAGAAGCAACCACGGCGTGGCTGAAAGCCATGAAGGAAAACGCGACGCCCTATAAGGGCAACAGCGTTGCCATGAAGGCGGTCAATGCCGGTGAAGTCGAAGGGGCTGTGATCTACCACTACTACTGGTTCGGTGATCAGGCAAAGACGGGTGAAAACAGCAAGAACGTTGCCCTGCACTACTTCAAGAACGAAGATCCGGGCGCTTTCCTCAGCGTTTCGGGCGGTGGCGTGCTGAAATCCAGCAAGCACCCGAAGGAAGCCCAGGCCCTGCTCAAGTGGATCACCTCCAAGGCTGGTCAGGATGTGCTGAAGAACGGCACCTCGTTTGAATATTCGGTCTCGGGCGATTCGAACGCCAAGCTCGTCCCGATCGCCGACCTGAAGGCACCGAAGGTCGAAGCTTCCAAGCTCGACAACAAGAAGGTCGTCGAACTCATGACCGCCGCTGGCCTGCTCTAAGTTATTCGAGCGCCCAAGATTGACGAGCCGCGCGCTGAAAGGCGCGCGGCTTTTTGTTGTCTCTTCTCATCGGTATGAGCGATTTCCAGGTGCCGGCCTCTCGCGTCAGTGCCAGACGAAAATTCGACAGGGGTGAAAAGGCGGCTGGCTGCAACCGCCTCTTTGCGCGTTCGACTAAGAAGAGTGCGTTTATCGCGACCATGAATAGCTCGTGATCGAGGCACGCATGCGGGACTGGCGGCCCCGCCGGGCGCCAGCGTTCCGCACGCAATCAGACCCGATTGGACCGCCACGCTACCAGGCGTCCCGCTACCCCGAATCTCACGAGGCCGGCGTGAACCGTGCCACCAGCGCATGCTTGTCACCGGGATAGGTGAAGCGCACATGGGTAACAGGGCCGATATTGCTCCAGGTGCGGCGCTCGACAACCAGGCAGGCTGTATTGCGGGGGATGTTGAGCAAGGTTGCCGCCTCGCTGCCTGCACCAACCGCGTGGATGCGGTGTTCGGCGCTAGACCACGGGACCTGATTGATCAGCCAGCTGCCGGGCGGAACGGTCGAGAAGTCGGCGTCGTTTGCCTCGGGCACGGTTGCAAGGCTGATCAGCCGCTCCTCCAGGCAGAAGGGACGACCGCCGGCATGATGGATGCAGACGACTTCGACGAGTGAGGAGCCCGGCTCCAGATCGAGACGCAGTGTGTCGTCAACGCCCGCCTTGCGCCTAGTGCGCCTGGTCACTGAAAACGAATAGGCAAGGTTCAGCGACTTTACTTCGGCGGCGATATCGTGAATTTCCAGCACGGCGGACTGCGCCTGCGGCTGCGTGACGAAGCTGCCTGACTTCTTGCGCCGCTCGATCAGCCCAGCCTTGGCAAGCTGGGTCAGAGCCTTGTTCACCGTCATGCGCGAGCAGTCATACTCTTTGGTAAGGTCGAGCTCGAACGGAATGCGGTGACCCGGCGGCCACTCGCCCGAGACGATGCGGCCTTCGATGTCGTTCACGATCCGCTGATGCAAGGTGAGATCCCTGCCCTGATCCATCGTTACGCTCCGCTTTCTTCTCGGTCTACCGGCAATGCCTGAGTCGGGAAAGACTATCGAGCACCGTCGGCAAGAAAGGCTTCAGGCTGCCAGCAACTCGCCCATCGCCTTCACAAAACGACGATTGATCGCGTCGCGGCTCCGATGCCGCCCGCCCTCGACCGTCTTTTTGCCGACCGCCCAGACAGTATCGACTGAAACGCCGCCGGCAAACATCCAGTGGTCGAGCAGTTGATCACCGGCGAGGTAGGGAACGGCCGACGTATCGAGTGCGACAATGTCGGCGTTGTGTCCAACCGCCAGGCCGCCCGGCGCTTTCAGCGCGGCGCCGCCGCCTGTGATCGCGTGATCAAAGAGGCTGCGCGCAGTGGAGCCGCCGGACGCAGCGATGACGTTGCGAGCTCTAAGTGCAAGACGCTGTGAATATTCAAGCTGCCTCAGCTCATCTGGAAGCGAGATCAGCACGTTGGAATCAGAGCCCACGCCGTAGCGTCCGCCCTCCTCCAGAAACACAGGCGCCGGAAAAGTGCCGTCACCGAGATTGGCTTCGGTGATAGGGCAAAGACCGGCGATTGCGCCGCGCCGTGCCATCCGGCGTGTTTCATCGTCGGTCATGTGAGTGGCGTGGATCAGGCACCAGCGACCATCGACATCAGCATTGTCGAGGAGCCATTCAACGGGACGGGCGCCAGACCAGGCGATACAATCCTCGACTTCCTTGACCTGTTCTGCGACGTGGATGTGAACAGGCCCCTTGCCCGCCATCGCCACAACCGTCGTGAGCTCGTCCGGCGTTGCCGCCCGCAGGCTGTGCGGGGCAAGGCCGAGTTCGGCGCCGCTCAGCTGCAACGTCACGTTCCGGCAGCCGTCCATTAGCGCCGCGAAGCTGTCGAGCGAATTGATGAACCGGCGCTGGCCGTCGATCGGCTCGGCACCACCGAAGCCCGAATGGGCGTAGAAAACTGGCAGCAATGTCAGCCCGATGCCGGCCGTGGCGCTCGCCGCACCGATCCGCTCGGCCAGCTCGGCGATATTGGCGTAAAGCCGCCCGTCCTTGTCATGATGCAGATAGTGAAACTCGCCGACGCGGGAAAAGCCGGCCTCCAGCATCTCCATGTAAAGCTGCGCCGCCACGGCCTCAACATGCTCTGGTGTCATCGACAAGGCGAACTTGTACATGACGGTGCGCCAGCTCCAGAAGCTGTCATTGGCGGGGCCTCTTACCTCGGCAAGGCCCGCCATGGCGCGTTGAAAGGCATGGCTGTGAAGGTTCCCCATGGCCGGCACGAGCGTGTGATGGCGTTCATCGGCCGGTTGTGCGGCAACCGCGGTCTCGACGCTGGAAATGCGCCCCTCCTCAAGGGTCAGCCGGACATTATCCTGCCAGCCTTCCGGCAAAAGTGCAGCGCCTGCGTGGAGTGTCGTCGCAACCGTTCGTGCCATGACCGTTTGTTCCCTTCTGGCGAAGGCGCCTCTTTCTTTTCCAGAGATACGCCCAAATTTTTCCTTGTCACCTGTTTATTATGTATATACATGTTGAGGCATAAGGAAAGGCGCAAAGCTGATGAACGGGAACAAATTTTCAGACGAGCAGGAATCTGTTGAGCGGCGTCCGCACCTGTGGCGCAATGCCCGCCTGGCAACGCTTGCCCCGCATAAAGACGGCCTCGGCGTCATCGAAAAGGGAGCGATTGTCGTCGAATCGGGCCGTATCACCTTCGCCGGCCCGGAAACCGAGCTGCCGATCCTGGCGATCGAACGCGCCGAGATCACCGATCTCGAAGGTCGCTGGGTGACGCCAGGTCTCATCGATTGCCACACCCACATCGTCTATGGCGGCAACCGCGCCCGCGAGTTCGAGATGCGCCTGGAAGGCGCTACCTATGAGGAAGTCGCCCGCGCCGGCGGCGGCATCGTTTCCTCGGTCAAAGCCACCAATGCCCTTTCCCTCGATGGCCTCGTGGCCGCCTCGCTCCCCCGGCTAGACACACTGCTGTCCGAGGGAATGACAACGATCGAGATCAAGTCCGGTTACGGTCTGAACATCGAGGCCGAGCTGAAGATGCTGCGCGCCGCCCGGGCGCTGGGTAATATTCGCCCGGTCCGCGTCGTAACCTCCTATCTTGGCGCCCATGCCACGCCGGTCGAGTACAAGGGCCGCAACGGCGATTACATCACTGATGTCGTGTTGCCCGGCCTCGAGCAGGCGCATGCCGAGGGCCTTGTCGATGCCGTCGACGGGTTCTGCGAGGGCATCGCCTTCTCGGTCGAGGAAATGCGCCGCGTCTTCGATCGCGCCCAGAGCCTCGGCCTCCCGGTCAAACTCCATGCCGAGCAGCTCTCCAACCTGGGCGGCGCGCGGCTGGCGGCCTCGTACCTGGCGTTGTCGGCCGACCATCTCGAATATCTGACCGCTGACGATGCCGTTGTCATGGCCGCGGCTGCAACCGTCGCCGTGCTTTTGCCGGGCGCCTTTTACGCGATCAACGAAAAGCAGAAACCGCCGGTCAAGGCACTGCGCGAGGCCGGCGCCCACATCGCCATCGCCACCGACTGCAACCCCGGCACCTCGCCGCTGACCTCGTTGCTGCTCACCATGAACATGTCGGCCACCCTGTTCGGCCTCACCGTTGAGGAGTGCATCGCAGGCGTCACCCGGGAAGGCGCGCGTGCCCTTGGGATCATCGACGAAACCGGCACGCTTGAAGCCGGCAAATCCGCCGATTTCGCGATCTGGGATGTCGAGAGCCTCGCTGAGCTCGTCTACCGCATCGGCTTCAACCCGCTTCACGCACACGTCTTCAAGGGCGAAAGGATCGACCGTTGACCATCACTCTTAATCCCGGCTCCGTATCGCTCAAGCATCTGGAAACGATCTACTGGACCGGTGAGCCGGCCGTGCTCGACCGCTCTTTCGATGCCGGCATCAACAAGGCCGCCGCCCGTATTGCCGAGATCGCCGCTGGGAACGCGCCGGTCTATGGCATCAATACCGGCTTCGGAAAGCTCGCCTCGATCAAGATCGACAGCGCCGATGTCGCCACGCTCCAGCGCAATCTCATCCTGTCACACTGCTGCGGCGTCGGCGCGCCGTTGCCTGAGAACATCGTCCGCCTCATCATGGCCCTGAAGCTCGTCTCGCTCGGCCGCGGCGCATCCGGCGTGCGGCTGGAACTGGTGCGGCTGATCGAAGGCATGCTGGAAAAGGGCGTCATTCCCGTCATTCCCGAAAAGGGCTCCGTCGGCGCCTCTGGCGACCTTGCGCCGCTGGCGCATATGGCTGCCGTGATGATGGGCGAGGCCGAAGCCTTCTACAATGGCGAGCGCCTTGCGGGTGCTGCAGCACTCGACAAGGCCGGGCTGACGCCGGTGGTTCTCGCAGCCAAGGAAGGCCTGGCCCTGATCAACGGCACGCAGACCTCAACTGCGTTGGCGCTCGCTGGCCTCTTTCGCGCCCACCGCGCCGCCCAGGCCGCGCTGATTACCGGCGCGATGTCGACCGATGCGGCCATGGGGTCCTCGGCACCGTTCCATCCCGATATTCACACGCTGCGCGGCCACAAGGGCCAGATCGACACCGCCGCTGCCCTGCGCGCACTTCTCGACAACTCGGTCATCCGCCAAAGCCATATCGAGGGCGACGAGCGCGTCCAGGATCCCTATTGCATCCGCTGCCAGCCGCAGGTCGACGGCGCCTGCCTTGACCTGCTTCGCTCGGTCGCCCGGACGCTGGAGATCGAGGCGAACGCAGTCACCGACAACCCGCTGGTCCTGTCTGACAACTCCGTCGTCTCCGGTGGCAATTTCCACGCCGAACCCGTCGCTTTTGCCGCTGACCAGATCGCCATCGCCGTTTGCGAGATCGGCGCCATCGCCCAGCGTCGCATTGCCCTTCTTGTCGATCCCGCCCTCTCCTACGGCCTGCCCGCCTTCCTCGCCAAGAAGCCCGGCCTTAACTCCGGCCTGATGATCGCGGAAGTCACATCGGCAGCACTGATGTCAGAAAACAAACAGATGTCGCATCCGGCCTCGGTGGATTCGACCCCGACCTCGGCCAACCAGGAAGACCACGTCTCCATGGCCTGCCACGGCGCACGACGCCTGCTGCAAATGACCGACAATCTTTTTTCGATCATCGGCATCGAAGCACTGACGGCAGCCCAGGGTGTCGAATTCCGCTCCCCGCTCGCCACCAGCCCTGAACTTGCCAGCGCCATAGCAGCGATCCGCGCAGTCGTACCGACGCTCGAAGTTGACCGCTACATGGCGGGCGATCTGCAGGCGGCCAGCGATCTGGTAGCATCGGGTGGGCTCAATGCGGCGGTATCTTCCGGCATCTTGCCGGTGCTGGAAGGATGAAAACGATGTTCCACGACGCACCCATCCCGGCCATCAGCGGAGCCTTCAGCCAATGACGACCCAACAGATCCGCCAAGGCACATCCCCGGTCATCCTTGCGTTCCCGCATACCGGAACCGACGTGCCGGCCGGCATCTGGGAACGCCTGAACGACAACGGCAGGCTGCTTGCCGACACCGACTGGCACATCCACGACCTTTATGATGGTCTCATTGACGGCGTGACGACCGTGCGCGCCACCTTCCACCGCTACGTCATCGACGCCAACCGCGATCCATCGGGAACAAGTCTCTATCCCGGCCAGAATACAACCGGGCTGGTGCCCGCGACGGATTTCGACGGCCTTTCGATCTGGAAGGAGGGCCAGGCACCTGATGAGGCTGATATCGGCGAGCGCCTGCGCGATTTCCACGCACCCTATCATGCCGCCCTTGCGGCCGAAATCGAGCGGGTGAAGGCAATCCACGGCATCGCCATCCTTTACGACTGCCACTCGATCCGCTCGCACATCCCTTTCCTATTCGAGGGCAAACTGCCGGACTTCAATATCGGCACTGACATGGGCAAGACTTGCGCCGTGGAGTTCGAGCGCGTAACGGCCGAGATCGCTGGTTATGCGGCCGGCTACACCAGCATTGTCAACGGGCGCTTCAAGGGCGGCTGGACGACACGTCACTATGGTAAGCCCACCAATGGTGTTCATGCAATTCAGATGGAATTAGCCCAATCGGCCTACCTCGAGACCGAAGCCGTGCCCTTCGCCTATGGCGAAGAGAAGGCGGCGGCCTTGAGGACGCATCTGAGAACTATTCTCTCCCGCATCGAAGCGGTCGCCCAAGAACTCAAAGCAATGGGGAACTCATTATGAATAATCCACGACACAACATTCGCGATGTCAGAAGCCCGCGCGGGTCCGAGCTCAATGCAAAGAGCTGGATGACCGAAGCGCCACTGCGCATGCTGATGAACAACCTCGACCCGGACGTGGCGGAAAACCCGCACGAGCTAGTGGTTTATGGTGGCATCGGCCGTGCAGCGCGTACCTGGGCCGATTTCGACCAGATCATCGCAACGCTGAAGACACTGACGGAAGAAGAGACGCTTCTTGTTCAATCCGGCAAGCCGGTCGGCGTGTTCCGCACCCACAAGGATGCGCCGCGCGTCTTGATCGCCAATTCCAACCTCGTGCCGCACTGGGCGACCTGGGATCATTTCAACGAGCTGGATAAGAAGGGTCTTGCCATGTACGGCCAGATGACCGCCGGCTCGTGGATTTATATCGGCACCCAAGGGATCGTACAGGGCACCTACGAGACCTTCGTCGAAGCCGGCCGCCAGCACTATAATGGCGACCTCAAGGGCAAGTGGATCCTGACGGGTGGTCTCGGTGGAATGGGTGGCGCGCAGCCGCTCGCAGCCGTCATGGCCGGCGCCTGCTGCCTCGCAGTCGAAAGCGACGAGACGCGCATCGATTTTCGCCTGCGCACCCGTTATGTCGACGCCAAGGCGAAATCGCTGGATGAGGCCCTTGCCATGATCGCCGAATGGACGGCGAAGGGTGACGCCAAGTCGGTCGGCCTGCTCGGCAATGCCGCCGAAATTTTCCCCGAGCTCGTGGCCCGCATGAAATCAGGCGGCCTGCGTCCCGATATCGTCACCGACCAGACCTCTGCGCATGACCCGCTCAATGGGTATCTGCCGATCGGCTGGACCGTTGCTGAGCACAAGACCAAGCGGGAAAGCGATCCGAAGGCGGTAGAGGCGGCCGCCCGCGCCTCGATGAAGAAGCACGTCGAAGCCATGGTTGCCTTCTGGGATGCCGGCGTGCCGACGCTCGATTACGGCAACAACATCCGCCAGGTCGCCAAGGATGAGGGTCTCGAAAACGCTTTCGCCTTCCCGGGCTTCGTGCCGGCCTATATCCGCCCACTGTTTTGCCGCGGCATCGGGCCATTCCGCTGGGCAGCCCTTTCGGGCGACCCTGAAGATATCTACAAGACCGACGCCAAGGTGAAGGAGCTGCTGCCCGGCAACAAGCACCTGCACAACTGGCTCGACATGGCGCGTGAGCGCATCTCCTTTCAGGGCCTGCCGGCGCGCATTTGCTGGGTCGGCCTCGGTGATCGCCACCGCTTGGCGCTGGCCTTCAACGAGATGGTCAAGAACGGAGAACTCTCGGCCCCCGTCGTCATCGGACGCGACCATCTCGACAGTGGCTCGGTCGCCTCGCCGAACCGCGAGACCGAAGCGATGAAGGACGGTTCGGACGCCGTGTCCGACTGGCCGCTCCTCAATGCGCTCCTCAATACCGCATCCGGCGCCACCTGGGTCTCGCTGCATCACGGCGGCGGCGTCGGCATGGGCTTCAGCCAGCATTCAGGCGTAGTCATCTGCGCCGACGGCTCCGACGACGCGGCAAAGCGCCTTGAGCGCGTGCTGTGGAACGATCCTGCGACCGGCGTCATGCGCCACGCCGACGCCGGCTACGACATCGCCATCGATTGCGCTAAGGACAAGGGCCTGCGTCTGCCGGGCATTCTCGGAAACTGACGATGCAAAAACCGGGCCTCAAGCGAGAACGAGGCCCGGTTCTTGAAGCACGGTCTCATCCCCTTGCTCGCAGTGCCGGGCGTGTCCTATCGCCCGGGCCTCACATACTTTGAATGAAGACATCAGCCTGCCGCTGTTGGGCGCTGCGCGTCCGTCACTCGCGAGCCCTGGAGATCGCATGACCCGTGCCACAATCCTTGCTGCCAGTCGCTACCGCCGCATGCCGTGGAAGAACGGCGGTGGGGAGACGGTGGAGATTGCGATTTCACCTGCTGGCTCCGCACTTTCATCGTTCGATTGGCGCATCAGCATGGCAACGGTTGCAACCGATGGACCGTTTTCGATCTTCCCCGGCATCGACAGGACCTTGTCGATCCTCGACGGCGAAGGAATGTCGCTTGGAATCGGCGGCAGCGCGCCAGTTGCTCTGACGCAGACGAGCGCCCCGCTCGCCTTCCCCGCCGATGTGCCGGTTTCGGCAACGCTTACATCCGGACCGATTACCGATCTCAATGTCATGACCCGGCGTGGCGGCACGCAACACCAGGTCGAGCGTCTTGTAGTCAACGGCGAGGTCAAATTTTCCGGTGCGGCCGGCACGCTGCTCGTCTTTTGCCATCGCGGCACACTCAAACTGACTTGGACGGACGGCCAGGCCTCGCTTGGCGAGGGCGATACGGTGCTGCTGCAGGATGCAACAGGCACCCCACTTAAAATCGATGGGCAAGCCGATTGCTACGTCATAACGATCGACGCCGCCTGACGGACGCCAGACGCGGCCTTCTCGCGACAAGCCGCAAACGTCCGCCCACCAAATCAGGCGCAAAACAATATTGTCAGCATAGTCTATAAAATAGATAGTTTTATCTGTGTGCCGATCATGGGCCGCCGTAGTGTTTTCCAGTCGAAACAAGTTGAGCCGACGCAAAGGCGCGGCATCTGGGGGCGAAACATGAATATCAAGAGTCTTATCGCAGGATTGACGGCAGGACTTACACTTGGCGTGGCTGTCGTGGCCGCTCCGTTCCTGGCACAGGCAGCCGACAAGAAGGTCGTCGTTGCCTACCAGACGGACGCATTGCCGTCGTCGGTCGCCATCGCCAACGGCGAGTTTGCCAAGGCGACGGGCTATGACATCGACTTCCGCAAGTTCAATTCGGGCGCAGAGATCTTCGCAGCAATCGCTTCCGGCGACGTGCAGGTCGGCTATGTCGGCTCCAGCCCGTTCGCGGCTGCCACCTCGCGCGGCCTCGCCGTCAAGGCCTTCTACCTCTCGTCGATCTCGGGCATCGACGAGGCGCTCGTCGTCCGCGACGGTTCGGGCATTTCCTCGCTCGACGACCTGAAGGGCAAGAAGCTCGCGGCAGCGCCCGTCTCCACCGACCACTACCAGCTCCTGGCGCTGATCAAGTCGCTCGGCCTCAGCGAGAAGGACGTGCAGGTCTTCGCCATTCCGCAGCCCGAGATCGTCGCCAGCTACAACCGCGGCGACATCGATGGCGGCTTCGTCTGGGATCCGGCGCTTACCGAATTGAAGAAGAAGGGTAAGGTGCTGGTCACCTCCAAGGATGTTGCCGACAAGGGCGCGCCGACCTTCTCGGCCTGGGTCGCGGCCTCGAAATTCGCCGATGAAAACCCCGAGTTCCTGAAGGGCTTCGCGGGTGTCATCAACACCTATTACGCCTCCTTCGCCAAGGACAAGAAGGCCTGGGAGGCCGACAGCGAAAACGCCAAGCTGCTTGCCAAGGCCCTCGGCGGCACGCCCGAACAGCAAGCGGCGGCGCTGAAGAACCTGACGCTTCTGACGCCGGACGTCCAGGCCTCCGAAGCATGGCTCGGTGGCGGGGAAAAGGCTGGTGCGGCCAAGATCCTCAAGGACACCGCCACTTTCCTCAAGGAACAGGGCAAGGTCAGCGAAGTGCTGCCGAGCTACGCTGCCTTCGTTACCGCCGACGCGCTCAGCAATCCGAGCAACTAAACTATCGCGGCAATGACGCTGGCGCGATCCGCGCCGGCGTCCCTACTTCTCAAAGAGACCTGATATGCTCAAAGTCGATCACGCGAGTGTCTACTTCAAGACACGAGACGGCAAAACGGTCCATGCGCTCGACCGCGTCTCGCTCGCCATTCCCGAAAACAGCCTCATTGTGGCGCTCGGCGCTTCCGGCTGCGGCAAGTCCACGCTGCTCAACGCCATTGCCGGTTTCCTGCCACTGTCTGAGGGCACGATCACGCTCGACGGGCGACCCGTGACATCACCCGGTGCCGATCGTGGCGTCGTGTTCCAGAAGGATACGCTGCTCCCCTGGAAGACGGTCATCGACAACGTCGCCCTCGGCCTCAAATTCGCCGGCGTGCCGAAGAGCGTCCGCCGCGAACGCGCCAAGCGACTGTTGCACCTGGTCGGCCTCAAGGATTTCGCTGCAGCTTTCCCTTATGAGCTCTCGGGAGGCATGCGCCAGCGCGTCGGTATCGCAAGAGCACTCGCGACTGAACCCGCTGTGCTCCTGATGGACGAGCCTTTCGGCGCTCTCGACAGCTTGACCCGCGAGCAGATGCAGGAACTACTGGTCTCGATCTGGAAAGAGACGCATACCCGCATCTTCTTTATCACCCACTCGATCGAGGAAGCGCTGTTTCTCGGTACCCAGGTAGTGGTGATGTCGCCTCGCCCCGGCCGCATCGTTGCCCGCTTCGATCTAGACTTCGTGCGCCGCTTCGCCGAGACCGGTGACGTCAGGGCGGTTAAGACATCGCCGGAATTTGCCAATCTGCGGGAAGAAATCCGTGACATCCTGCATGGGTCGGAAGAGCTGAGGAGTGCCGCTGAATGAGCGATTTCACCGAAACCGGCCGCGTCGTCATCGGCTCGCCTGCCGAACATCCGAAGCTCGTCAAGATGAAAGGCTTTGGCGCCGGCGACAGGCCGACTGTGCTGATCAGCATTGCAACCGCGCTTGTGCTTCTCGGTGCCTGGTGGCTCGTCGCAAAACTGGCGCTGGTGCCGCATCTCTTCTTGCCGACACCGCAGGAGGTCTGGACGCAGGTTGGTGCTATCTACAACGATGGTTATGCCGGCGCCTCGCTTTACGAGCATGTCTCCGCAAGCCTTTTTCGCATTGTCACCGCCGCCGCCATTGCCACCATTGTCGGCATTCCCGTCGGCCTGCTGATGGGGTTGAACCGCTGGGTCAAGGGCGTTTTGGATACGCCCATCGAATTTTACTGGCCACTGCCGCCGCTGGCCTATCTGCCGCTGATGATCATCTGGCTCGGCATCGGCGAGACCTCCAAGGTGACGCTATTGGTGCTCGCCATGTTTGCGCCGATCTGCCTCTCGGCACAGGCCGGTGTCCGCTCCTTGCCGATCGAGCGCGTCAACGCCGCGCGCACGCTGGGCGCACGCCCCTGGCACATTTTGATCAGCATTGTCTTGCCTTCGGCGCTGCCGGAAATCCTGACGGGTCTCAGGATCGCGCTCGGCATCGGCTGGGGCACCCTGGTGGCCGCCGAATTGATCGCATCGACCAGAGGTATCGGCTACATGATCATGTCAGCTTCGCAGTTTCTGGCGACAGACGTCGTCTTCGTTGGCATCGGCATCATCGCCGCCTGTGCTTTTTCCTTCAGCGCCGCCATCCGCATCCTTGAAGCCGTGCTGGTGCCGTGGAAGGGGAAGAGCTAGCAATCGTAGCAGGTCATCTCCGCTTCGCGCGGATCGGGTAAGCTGGCCGAGCCTTGCTCTCGGTCAGCGTTGCCAGATGCATGGACGATGCCTAGATTGCGATCGATGCCGCAAGACAGACCGAAATGGACAGCAGACCGTGAATGACGACGATACCTTTCCTTCCCCGGCGGCGCTAAACGGCGCTCGCCGTCGGCCGCTGGTCGCCATTATCGGCGGCGGCGTTTCGGGCGCGGGTGTCGCTTACCACCTGGCGCTTGCGGGGCGGGATCACCCCCCTGCCATTACCGTATTCGAGCCGCGCGCCGAACTCGGCCGCGGACTTGCCTATGACACGAACGACCCCGCACACCGCATCAATGTGCCCGCGGCCAGGATGAGCCTTCTGCCCGAGCATCCCACAGATTTCCTCGAATGGATCGAGCTCAACGACGCGATTGCCGACGATCCCGCTGCCCGTCGTGTCGATGGGGCCGTCTTTCCTCGCCGAGCGCTGTTTGGGCGCTATGTTGCATCAGCCTTGCGGCCGCTTGTCGAAACCGGGGCCGTCAGGCACCGACGGGCACTTGTCACCGACGTCGAGCGCGACGGCGCTTTCTGGCGTCTTTCAGACAGTCAGGGCGGCCAGACTTTCGCCGACTATCTGGTGATCGCGACAAGTCACCCCTCGCCATCTCCCCCATCGGCAGTGATGACGCTTGCCGGCCATCCGAAATTCGTCGCCGATACCACCGTGCCGGGCGCGCTAGACGCGATCAGCTCCGAGGATCGTCTCCTCGTTGTCGGCAACGGGCTGACGGCGGCAGATGTCGTCGCGTCACTTGCAAGCACCGGCCATCGCGGCCCGGTGACGTCGATCTCTCGACGAGGATTGAGATCGCGAGGTCATCCAGCAATCGCACAGGATCCGTTTGGCGCCTTCGAGACAGTTCCCTTTGAGAGTGCCACGCAGCTCTTGCGCCTCGTGCGCCGCACCATCCGCGAAGCCGAGCAGGCGGGTCACACATGGCATGCTGTACTCGATCAGGTGCGTGGTCATGGGCATATGATTTGGCGGGCACTACCGGTGTCGGAGCGCCGCCGGATCGTTCGCCACCTTCGACCCTTCTGGGACGCGCACCGCTTCCGCATTGCGCCACAGGTGGAAGAGGTGCTTGACGAGGCGCTCGCCAACGGCCGGATGGAAGTGCTGCCCGCGTCCATTACCAGTATCGGTCGCCAGGGCGAGGAGATCAATGTCGTGCTGCGACAGCGCAACGCCGCTGTGTTGGAACGGGTTTATGACGCGGTGGTCGTTACCACGGGCCCGGCCCATGGCGGTATTCTGAACAGTCAGTCGTGGTTGATGAAGCTACGCGATCTCGGCCACCTGCGGCTTGATCCGACCGGGCTCGGCATTGCCTGCAACCTGTCATGCGAGGCACTGGCGGGCGATGACCAACCGGATCCGACATTGCTGATCTCGGGCCCCTTGGCACGCGGCAGCTTCGGTGAACTAATGGGTCTGCCGCAGATCACCGAGCACGCCGCCTTCGTCGCAAGTGAGCTTGACAAGAAAGTCGAAAAAAACACTGAACGATATTGATATTATTGATGAAGCAATGGCTTCTCTATCGAGAAACGCGCTCGGCGAACGCTTCCAGCTCCGGATCGAATTCGACTTCAACGACATTGTTGAATACGGCGGTCGCGATCATAATGCCCGCGAAAGCAACGAGATCGACCAGCGTCTTCGCGTCGTAGCGACGCTTGAGCTGCGTCCAGATCTCGCTCGGGATGGCGTTGGAATCGGCGACAATCGCCTTGCCGAACGCGTCGAGCAAAATCTCTTCCTCGCTAAGTTCGAGGGTATCCGGATCAAAGCCGTTATTGATCAGCGCGCGGCGAAAAAAAGTGATTGCGATCTTCGAGTTGCAGGCCTTCGAAATCGCGTGCGAGAAGATCCAGATCGGCCGGTCGCTGATCGAGGCCAGCTCGGCGCGCAGCGTAAACCATTCCGCATAGATACGGTGTGCCTGAGGCGAATGTAACAGCGTCCGCTTCATGTTGGTCATGCGGCCGCGAACCCTGACTTCCTCGTCGTGGGCCGCGCGGATTTCCTCGGAAGCGGTGTCGTAAACGATCTGCGGGATCTGGCTCATGTCTTGGTGCTCTTTGGATCATGTCGATATCGGGGTGTTAGCCCAAAAGCGCACGGCAAGGAAAGCCGTAAGCGACGGCGCATGATCGTACACTACGGAGACAGGTGTTTTAGGCCGCGTTGGTCTGCGACGCAAATGATGGGTGGGCGAGGCTGAAACGGTTTCGGCCACCGCTTTTCGCGGCGTAGAGTGCTCCATCGGCAGCTGCGAAAATGTCCTTCGATGCCTGATAGCCAGCAGCAAGAGCCACGCCAACCGATCCACCAATGCCAATATGGCGGCCATTCTCGTCGGTCGTTGCGGCAAGCGCGGCGACAATGGTGCTGGCGATGCGGGCAGCCTCATCGCTTGACCCGCAGCGATGTAGCACCGCGAACTCGTCGCCGCCGATACGCGCCACGAGCTCGGCGCTGCCGAGCACGGATCGCATGCAGTTGGCCGCCACGCGCAGGCATTGGTCGCCGGCCTGATGGCCGAGCCGGTCGTTGACCTGCTTGAAGCCGTCGAGATCGATGAGGAACAGCACGACGGTCTGACGTGACGCCTCGGTCGTGCACAACGTCTCGAAGGTGGATTGGAACTGAACGCGGTTCGGCAGGCTGGTCAGAAGGTCGTACTCCGCCAGATAGCGGATCTCGTCGAAAAGCTTCTTTTCGGCGGTAATATCCTGCTTCATCCCAAATATGCGGACCGGGCGGTCACCCTCGCATTCGACCGTGGCGGTGATCCGGATCCAGCGGTGATTGCCCTTGGCCGTAACGATCTCGGCATCCAGACTGAACCCGGACCGATCCTTGATCGCCCGATCACGCAGCATGGTCAGTTCGATGCGCGACCGCTCGGTATAGAGCTTGACTGTTTCGTCACGATTGAGCGGGTGGCCGATAGGTAGGTCGAACAACTCGTAGACCATGTCGGTCCATGCCAAGGTCTCGTCTGGAAGATTACATTCCCACACGCCGATACGGGCAGCGCGCGACGAGTGATCGAACAGCTTCTTCAGGTGGACGAGTTCGGCGGATGCGTCGGCGGAAATCGCTTCGGCGCCGATCTCGGGGCGATCAGGACGAGCGCACAGGCGTCCCGTAAGCTGTGACCTGACTTCGCGTACAATCGATGAGAACATTCACCGCCTCTGCCATGCAAGAAGGCGTTCATGCCTTCGACTCTGCATATTCTTCAGCAAAGGTTGACGTTGTACTCCAGCGATCGTTTTTCTACTCAATTATAGTGGAAACAGATTATCGTGCCTAAGTAAGCCTTAACGAGCGGCGCCGGAATGGCGACTGTGTGCCAACATCGTCGCAAAAGATCATTCGTCACGCCGGACACTTTCGTCGATGATATTCCGCTGCGCAATGACCCGATCAACGCGCTCTCGCAGCTTCACATCCTGCCATATCGCCCATAGGGCTAGACCAATGACCAGCAAACACAGCAGACGGAACATCCAAAGTGCTCCAACCGGTCCCAATATGGCGACAATCATTGCAGACCGTCGTGAAGAGCTTATATCGTCGATCAGTAGGAGGGCCAAAACTGAGGCGGCAATCGCTAGAATGGCGATGAATCTCAGATTGCAAAATCTCTTCATAGGACCACAAATCACGTCAACGATTGTCGAGAACAATCACCGTGCCGAACAGCGCGAAGACGTGGATTTCCCCGGTGTCTCGGATCGATCGTCGCGGTTCGCTTCGCGCATGATCCCGCCCATCGTCTTTAAGCGCTCGATCAGGTCGCGGCCATCGGCGGAGGCTCGCGTGCGCTCCAGCATCTGATACTCACGGGCCGCCTGCTGCCAATGCTCGCCGCCGCGCCCATCCGGCCGTCCTTCCTCTTCCCATAGCGCATAGGCGCGCTGATTGATCCAATCGTCTTTACTCAAAAACATGAAAGACCTCGAACAACGGCTTATGAAAATCAATAGCGCAGAGGCTGACAAATGGAGCTTAGGAAGTCGTTACTTCAGCACGACTTTCATCGTCTCAAAGGTGATATTCTGCGTTGGTCCTGGTCTCGGTCTTCTCTTCCGGCTAACGGGCACCCTCGGGTAGCCAGGAATGGTAGAGCGTGTGGTCGGGAAGAATCGGCAGGAATGTCGGGAGCCCGGTGCGTTGCGACTGGTAGGCGGCGGTGACCAATTCCAGCGAATTGCGAGCGTCGGCAAGCGTCACTGGCGGATCTTCGTTGCGCATCAGTGCATGATGGAAGAGCTCGAACTGGCGAGTATAGCCATCTTCCTTGACCTCGTAGCGGACGAGCGCGGCATCCACCTCCTCCTGGTGCTCGTCGTTGCCCGCCTTGAAGGTCCAGGGATCGCGCCCCATCGTATAGGGCTCGACAATGCTCTCTGCCACCAGATTTCGGAAGCAGAACCGCAGGCGCGAGATCTCTTCGCGCGAGCCGAGCGTCATCGACAGGCTGGCGAGCGAACCGTTCTTCATTTTCAATGAAAGTGCTGCGGTGTCTTCCACCTCGATCGGATTGACCAATGTGGTGCCGAAGCAAAAGAGTTCGGCGCAGGGACCGTGAATGTAGTTCAGCATGTCATGGGCGTGGATAGCGTGCCCGAGCAGACCACCGCCAAGCTCAGTTGCCCATTTGCCGCGCCAAGGAACGGCGTAGTAATCCGGACCGCGCCACCAATGGGTTTCGATTGTCGTCAAAAACGCCTCGCCGGCAAGCCCGAGATCGATAAGCATCTTCAGCTTCTGAAGACCGGAGCCATAGCGATACTGAAAGATCGGCATCAGCTTCGGCCCGTTGGCGCTGGCCACGATGCCGGCCATCTCGTCCACTTCGGCGATAGAGCCGAACAGTGGCTTTTCACAGATCACGTGCTTGCCGGCCTCGATTGCCTTGCGGCAGAGGTCAAAATGCGAGCTCGGCGGCGTGCAGATATCAATGATATCGAGATCGGCGCGGGCAATCATTGCCCCCGCATCCTGGGTATACTCAGGGATTGCGAACTCCTCGCAAAGCGCCTTGCCCCGGTCCGCATCGAGCGAACACAGAACCACGACGTCGAACAGCTCCTTGTTCCAGGCGAAACCGGCCAGATGGCGGGCGGCGATGCCAGCCCCGATCACGCCTACGCGAAATTTCTTGCTCATGTCAGCGCCCCTGCCCGTCGCCCTTGCCGATCCTGACCGCGTTCGCCTGCGCCTCCAGAGAGAGCCGGCAAACCTCAAAGACATGCGCGTGCGACATCGCCGTCTGCGTGCGGTCGCGCACGTCAGCCAGGAACGCCTCGAAATAATCGAGCTTCTCGTCGCTGCAATCGATGTGGGTCATCTCTTTGCCGTTGACGAGGAAGAGGTGATCCTTGCCGGGGCGACCAGTGATGTCGATGTATTTGCGCAGTTCGATATAGCCTTCGGTCCCGAGAATAGTGAGACGACCGTCGCCCCATGTCGGCAGGGCCTCGGGTGTGAACCAATCAACGCGGATGTAGCCGGAGCCATTGTCGGAGCGCAGAAGCACCTCACCGAAATCTTGGAAGGCCGGCCGGTCGGGCATGCCGAAATTGCCAATCGAGCTTGCAGCAACCGTGGCCGAAGTCGAACCCGTGTAAAACAGGAACTGATCGACCTGGTGTGAAGCGATGTCTACGATGATACCACCGAATTTCTCCGGGTCGAAGAACCAGTCGGGCCGCGTCGGTAGTTGCAACCGGTGCGGTCCCGTACCGAGCGTCTGGATGACGGTGCCGATCGCACCCGCTTTGACCAGCTTGCCGGCCTTGACTGCTGAGCGCACGCAATGACGTTCGGAAAAGCAGATCGAGAAGATGCGGCCTGTCTCGGCCACCGTGTCTTTCACCGCCTGCAGCTGCGCTGATGTAGTGACGCCGGGTTTATCGGTCATCACGTCCTTGCCGGCCTTCATGGCGCGGATGGCGAGATCAGCCCGGTCGGCCGGGATCGCCGCGATGCAAATCACGTCGACCGAGGGATCGGCCAGCAACTGCTCACGGTCGATCTGCGGTGCATCGGGATAGGTTTTTTCTAACATCTCGCGAATGGCGGGAACGGATGTCTTCGGACAATAGCCGACGAATTCGGCACCGGCGGCCAGCAATCCCTTCACATGATCGAAGGTATGCCCATGGTCGATCCCGACAACGGCAAATCTCAACATAGAAACGCGTCCTCCTCACTTGCGACGCGAAGCTCGACATACACCGAGCTTCACCGCACTCCTCGCGACAAGACAGACAGTGAAAGCGATTTCCTGTCAAGATCGCGCGACCAGCGCATACTACCGAGAACGGAATTAACCGACTGTTTCTAAAAGAAAATACTTTGTATCTAAATAGTTATTTATCACAGTGACAACATCAGGACGACACCATCAGCAGTGCATTGAAGGAGCGGCTCCAGACCTACGGCGCCGAAGACCACAAGCGGAGCGAACTTCGCAAATAAGTGGCGGCCCAAAATGTGAAAGCCATATGTCTTATGGTGCGATGGTTGGTTTCACCCTGTGTGCTTCAATGCGCGACGCGGTGCCCTCGAAGAAAAACTCAAATGCTCAAGCGATAGCCACAAGCTACAGGAAAAGACAGCTTCTAAAGGGCGGGATTTCATTGCCTTGCGCAAGTCCGATGCGAAAGAGCTCGCTGAAGAGTTTAATCGTCACGAAGCTGAATGTCTGGGTAACCCGCTTCTTTAGAATACGTCGAGTGGCGTGACCACAAGACCGTCATCACTTACCTGTCTTCCAAATCGTAGATGCAGGCGAATGGCTTCCAGTCTTGCCTGAGCCGTCAATTATATATTTTGCGCGACGCAACTAACCCGATGTCGCCAAGTTCACCTTAGTCACCGCCGCTTCGGTGTTGATGGCTGGAGAACGACATGACGTCCCTATCCGACACAATCAGACACTTTGCAGCATTTCGAGCCCTTACTTCTCCGGACAAGCGCTCATCGCACCATCTCGCAGAGATTCCCGCATTCGGTTCAGATCCTGGCAATCTGGCAGGATGGGTTTTTGTTCCAGACACCATTCGCTGTGATCCGCCCTTGGTAGTAGGCCTCCATGCCTGCACGCAATCGGCGGCCTCATATGATGGCGGCTCCCATTGGGCGCAGCTGGCAGCCGATCTCGGGTTCATTGTCCTCTATCAACAGAGGCGGCAGAACAATTCCAACCTTTGCTTCAACTGGTTCGAGCCGAGCGACATCCGCCGAGACAGCGGGGAAGCGCTGTCGATCAGGCACATGATCGAGACCATCTGTATCAATCACAACGTCGACAGTAGGCAGGTTTTCATCACTGGCTTATCGGCTGGCGGCGCGATGGCGGATGTCATGCTGTCATCCTATCCAGAAATATTTTCCGCCGGGGCGATCATCGGGGGGCTGCCTTACGGTGTCGTCGCATCATCGGTTCCTCATGCTCTCGAGCGCATGCGTGGTGTTGGGTTGCCGTCCGGGGCAACTCTCTCGGGGATGGTGCACAGAGCCTCTGCTCATGCTGGACCATGGCCAGCGGTCTCGCTTTGGCAGGGCTCAAAAGATCGGACTGTCGCCGAGGCAAACGCCTACGCACTCGTAGACCAATGGTTGGGAGTTCACGGCTTATCGCC
This sequence comes from Hyphomicrobiales bacterium, assembly GCA_900467745.1. GTDB lineage: Bacteria > Pseudomonadota > Alphaproteobacteria > Rhizobiales > Rhizobiaceae > Rhizobium. The sequence goes on along the minus strand of UBQW01000032.1, from coordinate 159,261 downwards.
ATCGTCCTCCAAGTCATCATTGGATAGCTCGCACCATACGACGAGATGGTCTGACAGCACCGGTTTCGTGCCCGTAGAGTTTCACAGTATTGATGGCACGGGGCACGACACGCCAATCGACGAGAGAGGCGGCTTCGGATCCGCCGGGCCATTCATGCTCGATGTCGGGGTATCCTCGAGCGCGGAGATTACGCGAAGCTGGAACTTGACGCCCTCAATCGCCGTCGACCGCTCTGCGGACGCGGTCCAGACCTTTCCGTTGAAGCCTCAGGGTGTGCCCGCGACCGGGATACAGGACATCATTGAAAAGGCATTCCGCTCAGCCGGGCTCTGCGCTGACCCGAAGTAGCCATTCGCGAACGCGAAAATACCCACGGCCGTGTCCTGGCGGCATTTCCAGGCATCACCCAGAGGAGTTGGCAATGTCCCAACCTATCTCAACACACTCGCCCACCGGCATGACATACGCGACCGACGAAGCAATCACAGCCCTCGACAAAATATCATGGGGGGCAGTGTTCGCGGGTGTGGTTATCGCTCTCGCAACGCAGTTTCTGCTCAATCTGCTGGGTGTCGGAATCGGCGCAGCCGTTCTAGACCCTGCCACCGAAGATAACCCTACCGCATCGGCGTTGTCTATCATCGGCGCCCTTTGGTTTGTTGTGGCGGGCATTGTGGCGTCTTTTATCGGCGCATACGCCGCCAGTCGTCTTTCTGGCCGTCCAAACGAAACGACGGGTGGATTCCACGGCATCACGTCGTGGGGCGTTACGACCCTAGTTGTGCTGTACCTTCTCACCACGTCTGTGGGTGCCCTCGTGGGAGGCGCATTCAGTGGTCTATCGAGCGTGGTCGGTGGAGCGGGACAGGCAGCCGCCTCGGCGGTTTCAGCCGCTGCGCCAACGCTCATGCCAGCTGATCCGATGGCCGCAATGGAAGCTCAAATTCGAGACACGAGCGGCGGGAGCGATCCGCAAGCGCTTCAGGCGACGGCGCTGTCAGCAATGAAAGCCGTCATATCCGGTGATCCGTCGAAGGTGGCCGAAGCCAAGACTAGAGCCGCCCAGGCTTTGGCCAAGGCACAAAATGTCCCGGTCGACCAAGCGCGTGCGAAGGTTGACGAATACGAGGCGAGGTATCGCGAAACACTCGCGACAGCCAAGCAAGAAGCTCTCAACGCCTCCCAGACCACTGCCACTATCGTAGCGAGGGGTGCCCTCCTTGGCTTCCTTGCCCTTGTACTTGGCGTCGTTGCCGCATGGTTCGGTGGCGTCGCTGGAACGAAGCCCGTCACTGTCGTCCAGGAATACACCCTCGGACGGAAGCTCTAACTCTCCCTCAACCTGACCCTAGCAAAGGAACACGACCATGACGGAACCAAAGACCCTCAACGATCTGCTCTATGAAACCCTGAAAGACATCTACTTCGCCGAGAAGCAGATCGTAAGCGCCTTGCCGAAAATGGCGGAAGCCGCACAATCACCTGAACTCAAGCAGGCGTTTCAGACCCATCATGGGCAAACTGAGACCCACATCGAACGCCTTGAGCAGATCTTCGAGCTACTCGGCAAGTCCGCCCAGCAAAAGACCTGCAATGCTATTCTCGGCATCATCGAGGAAGGCAAGGAAGTCATGGATGAGTTCAAGGGGACGGATGCTCTCGATCCCGGTCTCCTCGCAGGAGCGCAGGCCGTCGAACACTATGAGATCAGCCGCTACGGCACGATGGTCACCTGGGCGAAAACGCTTGGGTTAGACGACGTTGCCGAATTGCTCGCCATGACCTTGGACGAGGAAGAAGAAACTGACGAACTGTTGTCCGAAATCGCCGAGACCACGGTCAACGCAAGGGCGGCCTGACTGATCGAGCGTGCGTCGCCCGGTCGACGCACGCATTTCGAAGGAGATTACAATGCACATCATCCACCAGAGTGTCCCCGAACAACATCCGGCACCGCCGTTGAGTTCGTCGGCGAAGGCGGAGAGAAATCAGTGACCTGCATGAAAATGTTGCCCTCTGATGCCCTAGCAATGACAACGCGAAGGCCGCTATGTTCCAGGACGCAACGTTCGAGACCGGTTCTGACGCTGAAACAGCTGGCAAGCGTTTCGTTCAATAGCATCAAGAAGCGTCCAACAGCCGGTCGATCGATAGGGCACGAACAAGACCCGGTTGCGTCTCGGCTGTGAGGGATTTACTAGTTGCTCTTGAAAGAAGTAGCACGCTAGTGCCACTTTCTTGTTTCCCTGTGTGATTTGGATATCGAACTCATTATCGCCGCCGTTCAATTGATTCCGGACCCGTCATCGAGACATCGATAGCTCTGATGGGCACCAGGCTCTCACAACCGCCGTCGACTTCACACAGTCCAAGTATACGGACGCTGGTCGTGACCAGTCACTGGCGCAGCGTCATGGCCATAGTGGTGACCCTCTAGTTCAAGTTTCGCTATGTGAACGTCAATGACCGCGAGTGAAGGCCGAGATAGATCTGAGACCCTTGAACTCGCTACTGCGCTAATCAATCTCAACGTGCCGTGCGTGATGCAAAGACCGCTCGACTGCGAGCGATGAGCTGGCTGCGAAAGCGGATGAGGCATCCAGTCCGACGGGCTCCTCATCGCCCGTCAACGAATGAAGGGGTCTGTAGCTTGGGCGCAGACGGCGCGCGTGCTATCGGGGTTCGATGCAGCTTGAATTCCTGCCCTCACCACTTTGTCGTTCAAAGCGTCAATTTGAATTCTTTAAATCAAATTGAAATAATTTTGAAGCGCACCATATTAACTGAGAGAACGATGCGGCTGTAGCCAGTTCCGTCGAATTGGCCTGAGGCATTAAGCACGGGGAGTTGGCGATGATTGAATTCAAGACATCCGATAATGGCAAAGTCCGTTCCGAAGAAATCGGACGGCAGCTAAAAAAGCTGGACGCCGAAATGGCATCGCCCAATATCAAGGAAGCCAGACACGCCGAACTCAATATCATCTATCGGCAGCTGTCTGCTGAACGCGACGCTCTGGCACCGCGTGACTGACCCAGTGGATCGGGTGGGCTTACCCAAGCCGGCTCATCTTCCACAGGCGCTTGAGAACTCGAAATGTAGGGTGGACGGATTGTGTCCCAAATCCCAAGATATATCACAACGCCTCAACTCAAAGTCATAAGATCGGTACTTTCCGAAGGAGGGTATAGCGACGAAGTCTGGGCGTCATCTCCGCCTAACATCGAAGCGCAAGCGCTGATCAGGCTCGTCCAGGACGGAATGGGAGATCCAATCGATCTTGCCCGAGAGCTTGAGGCCCGTTTCGGCAGCGAAAGCAAGCCCTCCGCCGCCCTTCAACGCTCGCTCGATCAACTAGCGGACCACGGGTTACTCGTTGCACCAGGCGCTGCCAATGCGACAATCACCGGCGCAGATAAGTAAGTTAGTTGCTCGGACTTCAGCGGATGTTTGCCATGACCTTCCCGATAGCGCTGGCAAGTTGGTCTTGGCTGTACGGCTTTCCCAATCTGGCGACATCGAGACTGACGCCGGGTGGAAGGTCGGCGTATCCGGACGCGATGAGGATAGGTAGATTTGAGATTGTCTGTCGAGCCGCTGTAGCAAGCTCGCCTCCGTTCATCCCAGGCATTGAATAGTCTGTAATAAGCAGATCGAATGTCGCGTCATCTTGCAGCTGCTGGAGCGCCTCCTCTCCAGAATGGACTTCCACGACGTCGTGACCCAAATCGAGCAACATATCGGTTGAGCTCATCGCGATGAGCGCGTCGTCATCGACAAAGAGAATTCGGATAGGTTGTTTCAGATCAGCCCTCGACGTGGGCACCAAGTCCTCAGTGGCGGCAGCGGTTGGCAACACGTCAGAAACGGGTATCCAAAGCTCCGCGGTCGTGCCGATCCCGACGACGCTGTCCAGTTTCAATCGGCCTTTCAACTGGAGCGCCAAGCCGTGGATCATTGAAAGACCCAGTCCCGTTCCCTTGCCCAGCTCTTTCGTCGAGAAAAATGGTTCAGTTGCCTTTTCCAGTGTCGCTTTGTCCATCCCCGAGCCATTGTCGGCGACCGAAAGGACAACGTAGCTCCCGGGGCTTAGGCCGTTATCACTGCTGGCGACTTCGGCAGTCTTAAGTTCGACCCGAATGGTTCCGCCTTCCGACATTGCATCCCGCGCATTTACCGCAAGGTTCAGAAGAGCGAGTTCAACTTGGTTAGCATCTGCCCAAACCGGCGGTAGATGCTCCGGCACTGATGTGATTACGGTCACCGTCGATCCCACCGACCGCTTGAGCATATCCTCGATACCCGCGACAAGCTGTCCGAGATCGACGGCCCCGACCTTGAGGTCCTGCCGCCTGGAAAACGCCAGAAGCCGCTGGGTGAGAGATGCACCGCGCTTCGCGCCTTGCATTGCACCGTCGACAAGGCGCGTAGCCTTCTCGTCATCCGCAAAACGCTTGCGCAACAGTTCGAGATTGCCGAGGACTGCCATCAGTAGGTTGTTGAAATCATGGGCGACGCCGCCTGTCAGTTGCCCAATTGCCTCCATTTTTTGGCTTTGCCTAAGTTGCTCCTCAGCCCGCTCGCGTTGACTGACTTCGTCGAGCACGATTGCGTGCGCCTGCTCCAACGCCCGGGTTCTCTCCTCCACACGCTGCTCGAGCAGCTCATTTAATTGTCGCTGCTGCTGCTCCGCTTCCAACCGAGCGGTAATATCAGCCGAAACCCCGACGATCTTAGTCGCCCTCCCGGCTTTGTCTCTGTAGCGCTGAGCCCGCATCTCGATCCAATGAACGGTGCGGTCGCTCCAGATTACACGGTAATCGACTGCAAGGTCAGCTCCTGTCTCCCTCGTTTCGTTGAGTGCCAAGGTCAATCTTGTTAGGTCTTCCGGGTGAACGGCGCCCACCATCTCGTCAAACAGCAAAATGTCGGCATTACCCCGACCAAAAATCGCACGGCAGGCGGCAGACGTCGTAAGAATGTCGGTGTCTAGGTCAAGCTCCCATGCTCCAAGCCTGCCCGCCTCCAATGCTGTTTGAAGACGCCGCTCTCCTTCATCAAGCTCGATAATCCGCTGGCGTGCTTCATATTGCCGACGTCGCCCTCGCAGTGCAGACCCGACCACACTAACGAACGTGGTCGCGTGGAAGGGCCGTTCGACGAAGCTGACATTGCCCAGTATCTCCGACAGCCGCGCCGCCTGGGGATTTCGCTCGGGACCAGCCCCGCGGGCGGTCAATACGACGAACGGTAGGTCGGACCAGCTTGGCTGACGTTCTACCCACTCGGAGATGGGGCGTAGATCAGCCGAACGCAGTGTCTCCTCGGTGATCACGACGAAGGCAATGTCTTCCCCGAGCTTGGCGACGAAATCGACGAGATCGGGCACGATTTCCGCGCGGATACCCGCTTCCGCAAGTAGCCCGGCCGCGATCTGCGCATCACGCCCCAGCGGTGCGTAAATGAGGCCGGCAGCGTTTGTGTTATGAATTGTCGTCGTCCTCCCTAACACGCGGTAGAAGCGGACCTTTCTCTCCAACAAACGTTGGAACTCCCCGTAGCACACCTTGAAAACCGCTAAGGGCCTCGCCGAGTTTCAACCCCTCTTCGGTGATCCCAAACTCCCTGATCGTGTCCTCGTGCCTGCCGGTTCGCTTTTTGATGATGGATACCGCTCGACGCACTTTCCCCAAAGCCTCAAAATAGCGAAGCAGAACGACAGTGTCAGCCAAATACGTGACATCGACAGGAGACTTCATGTCTCCAACCAATCCATGTTGTGCAACGGTCAAGAACGTGTTTGCACCCTGCCGATTAAGGTACTGCAGCAGTTCATGCATATGAAGAATTAACGCGTTTTCCTCCGGCATGGAAGCCTGGTATCCATTGACGCTGTCGATGACGACGGTCTTGGCGTCGTAGCTTGCCACGCGGTCGCGTACGCGTTGCGCGAACTCGCCCGGGGATAGTTCGGCCGCATCGAGTTGCTCAATGTGAATGGAACCTTCATCGCGTAATTTCTCCAGGTCGAAACCCAAAGCCTTGGTTCTTGTGAACAGCAAGCCCATCTCTTCATCGAAGAGAAATAGTGCAGCCTTTTCACCCCGTGCGACGGTTGCCAGAACGAATTGAAGCGCGAACAAGCTCTTGCCCGTTCCCGCTGGTCCAATAAGCAACGTGCTGGAACCCCGTTCGACACCTCCCCCCAGAAGATCGTCGAACTCACTGATACCGCTGGAAAGAGTGACTCTTTCGAACCCGGTTCGGTGTTCGCTTGCCCGCAAACGCGGGAAGACCGCAACACCACCCGTCCTGATGATGAAATCATGGTACCCGCCGCGATAAGATTGGCCACGGTACTTGATTACACGTAACCTGCGACGCTCGGCGCCATACTCGGGAACGAGTTGTTCAAGATGGATCACACCGTGCACGACACTGTGTACAGTCTTGTCCAGCGTGTCGGCTGTCATGTCGTCCAAGAGCAAGACCGTAGCATCGGACCTAGAAAAGAAGTGCTTCAATGCCAATATCTGGCGGCGATACCTGAGGGAACTCTGCGCTAGCAATCGGATTTCGGAGAGACTGTCGATCACTACCCGCTGCGGCTTTACCCGCTCGAACTCCTGGAAGATCAGCTTCGTCGTCTCGCCGAGCTCAAGATCAGACGAGTACAGCAGGCTCTGCTGCTGATCGGGGTCGAGCAGACTTTCGGGTGGGACCAACTCGAATATTTTCAAAACGTCAGGCAATTCGATCCCATGGGAAGCGGCTCCGTCGCGGAGTTCTTCTTCGGTCTCAGACAAGCTGATATAAAGGCATCTCTCTCCACGGGCAGCTCCCTCAGATAGAAACTGTAGGGCAATGGTGGTCTTTCCGGCTCCAGGTGAGCCCTCAACTAGAAAAACATGTCGTCGAGAAAGACCACCAGATAGAATATCGTCCAGACCTTCAACGCCCGTTTTTGCTTTATTGGCGGTCAATTCGTTCATAACTCCTCCGAAACACGTACACACTTAGAGCGATTTGCTCTCCTAACAAGGATCGCGCCGCACATCTGTCCACGTCTATACACCGAGGTATATGTTCGCCCGAGGTGGCATGCGACAAAGCTGAACGTAATTGGGAGAGGCGCCACTATCGATCGAAGGCGGAGGAAAGCACGGTAGTCGCGTGTTCACGATGCAGAGCACTTCCCAACGACGGGCCCGCAACGTATCAACATAGCTCGAGGTGGATCGGAGCCCGCCGCATCGTTTTCCGCAGTTGCCCGTTTGATCACGGGCCTGCATACGCCCGATGAGTTCGCGGGGCTTGTGCGATCCTCACTTGAGTTGATGTCTGGCGCGGTAACGCGTTCAGCCAAGCCCCTGCCGAGGCCCGTGTGGCTTTAGCTCCGCGTTGGATAACATTCTGTTCACGAATTTTCGCTAACTTTAAAGCGTCACGGGGATGAGATACCGAGATGGAGATTAGAGAGGCTGTGTTTGTCGATAGTCGCAGCCCCTCGCCTTCAGCCAAAGGCACAGCTCCGACCGCCTTACCAATATCCATCCGAAGCGCCAATTTTGATGTGGTCGCTACTTTTTTTCAGCGCGTTGATCGACCGATGCCCAAGTAAAAATTCTAAGCGCTGGCAATCCTGTCCTTGAGGGCCGTTTTATTGCGCGCCAGACGGGGAAGTCGAATTCGCTGAGCGTGCGGGGTGGAGTTCGTCAGAACGTCACCAACAGCCGCGCATTCACAGCCTGATCGACGACGTCCCGGGACAAAGCTGCATTGTAGGACAGCCCAAGCCTCATATTGTCCGAAACAAGGGCATCAAATCCGAGCTCGACGAGCGCAGCATGCCTGGTCGCCGCGAGCCCGCTCACACCGAAGGGCGAACCGCCGGAAAAGGCGACGACCTCGACCGGCGCGAGATCGCCGAACGCATAGCGCCAACCGATCATTCCCCTCGCTTCCACCGTCACATTCTCAAGGGAAAAGGCCGAGGTTGTTCGCAGCCCCAAGGTGGTGAGCCCGACATTGTCGTTGCCATCGCCAACCTGGAGCGCCGCATCCCCACCGCTCTCGGTGAAGCCGTTGGAGCGCACATTGACGTAGGCGGCGCCGGCGAAAGGTTCGAGTGTTGCCTGACCAAGCTCAATCTCGTATCCGGCCTCGCCGAACAGCTGAGCGGTTGCAGCACTGTAATTGCCTGAGAGCCTTTCGTTGAAGCCGGGAAAGACAACGTTGCGTGTCGTATCGACGTCGTGCCAGGCGTAGGCAAGGCCGCCTCTCACCCTGACCCTGCCGAGGCCCGCCCCCGCGTAGGCTGCGATATACCAATCGTCACTGTTAGCGCGGGCACCGCGACCATCATCGTCGAAAGCCGATCTACTGTAGCCGCCGGAGAGGCCGATCCTGACGGTGTCGCTCATCTGACCATCGCCGCCGAGGAAGAAACCTCCAATGGAGCGGTCGAGACCGGAGGCCTCCGAGGTTGAGTCACGGTTGGCCCAAGAGCCAACGCCTTGAACCCAGAAGCCGCTCGCAGATCCTTCGCTCTGCACCGTCTGTGCGGTTGCATACAGACGATCGTTGACGGTGTCCCTGATGAAGCGGCTGTCGTCAATCATCGATGAGCGGATGGATGCGTAACTCTGACCCGAGAGCTGATCGAGGGCAGCGTCGATGGCAGTCGTAGAGACTTGCCCCACGATCGCATCGAAAACCTCATTGCCCGAGCCTAATGACTGCACGCCGGTTCCAGTGCCAATGCGTGCGAAGGTTCGCGCTGCAATGGCGGATGTGATGGGCTGGCCGTTATAGGTAACGTCGAGATAGCCGCTGGAGGCATCGTAGGCGAAGGCGAGGTCGGCAAGCGGGAGCTGTTGTGGCGTATTGGCGAAGAAGCCGCTGATGCCGCCGGTCGTCGTGATCAGCGTGTAGCGTTCCGGACGAAAGAAGGACCCGACGAGGTCGAGGGAGGAGCCGCCGATAGTGGCCACGCCAGTGACGCCAAGAAGATCGCTCGTGCCGATAGGGCCGATAAAGCCGATGTCCGCGCGGTAGGTCGAGCCAGGCGCCAGCAGCAGATTGCCTGCGATAGACAGAAGGCCGATATCGTGGCCGGTGCTACCAGGCGAGATAAAGCCGCCTGAGTTTACAGTCGTCGACGGCAAGGTGCTGTCATAGCCGGCGATCGTGCCGCTGGAATTCACCGTGAGCGAGCTCGAGCTCGACAGGTCCATGCCATTGATGGCCAAGGTGCCGCCATTGATGATGGTCGAGCCGGTGTAAGATGCCGTTCCCGAAAAAACCTGCGTGCCGGCGCCCGTCTTGACGATCCCGAGCGGACCCGCAGAGAAGCTGCCAAGAAACGCGACCTGCCGCCACGCCGCCGTATCGATGGTCAGTGTCGCCGCACCGCCAGACGTGCCAACGCTTCCAACACCCGAGAGCGAGCCGACTGTCGCTACATGTCCTAAGAGGTCCAGACCACCGTTGACGATAAAACCGCTCACTGGGGACAACACATTATCGGCGCCCGCCTGCAAGGTAGCGGCGGGGCTGATGGTCGTATCTCCTACGTAGCTGTTGGCCCCCCCAAGGGTCAGCAAGCCGCTTTGCAGGGTCAGCGCGCCGCCTCCCCTGATCGCGCCCGATATGGTCGTGCTGCTCGCGCCGATTGCCAGTTCGCCGTCTGAAATCAGAATACCGCCAAGAAGCGTCGCGCCGGTCGAAAATCCGAGGAAAGTCGAGCCGCCTGTCTGCAACCCGTCCGCACGCGTGGTGCCATCACCGCTCAATCCGCCGTTAATCGCGCCACCATTGATGATCGAAAGGTCCCTGCCGATAATGCCGACACCGCCCGCGCCAGCCGCCCCTGCCGTGCCCAACGCACCACCAGATCCGCCGGCTCCGCCGGCGCCACCTGTAATTGTCGCGCCTGCGCCGATTGTGATCGCGGTCGGAACGTTTGCGAGGAAACCGGCGCCGCCCCCACCGCCTGCGCCGCCAGTGGATCCCGGCGAACCACTCGCCGCTCCGCCCGCGCCCCCTGCACCGCCCGAGACCGTGGTGCCTGGCGCAACATCATAAGGGACGCGCTCTTGTGCCTGCAGATTGGCAGGCGCCAGAAGGGCGGCGGTGCAAAGCAGGAGTGCTAGCGGATTTTGGAGGCCGCGGAGGGAGTGCGCCCCGACGATATGCTCGCCGTAGCCGGTCTTGTGATGACGAAATAGGCGCCAACGATTGATAATGGACTTGTCCCCTCTGCCCAGAATCACAGCGTAAAAAAGTATTTGCGAATTGTCTAATGGATAGAGGCCAAAATCGCGGCCTGGACCTCCCAATCTATCCTGATGGTAAATTTCGATGGCCTGCGGGCAGCCCCGTCCCAGAGGATTTCATGCGGCCGGCGGCGCCTGACCGAAAAATTGCGCTTGGCACGAGATATGCACCGTCTTCTTCGGGTTTCCTTTACTTGGAGGGAAGAATGACGGCTTTGGTCACTGACATCGTATGTGCAACCGGACAGCTTGAAACCGCCATCTTAAATGCGACGATTTCCTCGCCGGATACATGGATCGGTTCCAAATCCATGAAAACGAAAGCAAAACTGCTTCCGCAGGTACTTGTGAAGCAGTATCCCGAACTGTCCGAGATCGAATGCGAGCTGCGCGGACTGTTCGAGGCATGCTCAAAGGCCATTGATCGGAATTCGATCAATCCCGTGGTTGCAAAAGCGGCAATCTCGCTTGCGCACGAATATCAGGCCGTCATCGAGGGGCTGCGCCGCTAATTTAGAGGCGCGTCCAGATCAGCGAGCGGCAGATGACCTTCATCGTGCAGCCGCGCATCTTCACCGTGTCGCCGGATACGGTCAGCACGCCGTCAAACGTCTTCTTGCTGTCGGGCTCGATGATCGTGCCGGTGAAATTGCCGTTCTCGCCGGTAAACGAGCCGATCTTTTGGCCGGCATGATCGCCGGTCTTCATGGTGATGCAGTAGCCATTGCCGCATTCCGAAATCGTCGCCGTCGTTCCAACCTGCGTCTTCCAAACACCGACTACCGGCTCCTGGGCCGAGGCGATCGGCATCAACGCCAGCTGCGTCACGAGCGCCAGGGGCGCTGCGATTGAAAAGAGCGATTTCATGGGATGCTCCTATATCGTTCATGCCTGAGCGCGGGGTCGCCGGGCGGCCGATCGCGCGAATTGCGCCCATCCGGGCGCTGCTCCGACCCTTCGTGGGAGCGTTGAGACCGATATAGGTCGAATAGCTGCGAACGCCAGAAAAAAAGCGGGAGTCCGGAGCCCGAATTCCCGCTTTCTCACATCATCTTGAAAGACGATCGATTATGCCTCGAGCCACTTCACCTGTTCTGGTGTCAGCTTGATATCGAGCGCCGAGAGGCTGTCTTCCAGCTCGGCGATCGTGCGTGGTCCGATCAAAGGAATGACCGGGAACGGCTGCGCGATGACATAGGCGAGCGCGATGTGGATGGGGCTGCGGCCAAGCTTGGCCGCGAGCTCGATTGCACGGTCGCGGCGCACGAAGTTGCGGTCGGAATACCAGCAACGAACGATTTCCTCGTCGTCCTGCTTGTCGCGACCGGCACGGTCGGTGAAGAAGCCACGGCCCTGGCTGGACCATGCAAAGTTCGGCACCTGCCGCTCGTTGAGCCATGTTTTCCACTCGTCGGTCGACGACGTCACGCATCCAGCCCAGATCGGGTCGAGCATTTCGGCGAGCGAGTAGTTATTCGACAGCGCTGCCGGCGCCAGTTTGCCGTTTTTAGCGGCGTAGGCCGCCGCCTCATCCATGCGTTCGCGGGTCCAGTTGGAACCGCCGAAAATGCCGCGGATGCGGCCACGCTTGACCTCGGCGTCCATGGCATCGACAAACTCGCCGACCGGAACGTCGGTGTTGTCGCGGTGCATGAAGTAGATGTCGACGTAGTCTGTCTTCAAACGGTTAAGCGACTGGTCGAGCTGCTTGGCGATGACATCGGGATAGACGAGTGGCGAATGCGCGCCCTTGCCGATCAGCACGATCTCCTCGCGATTGACATTGCGGCTGGTGTGCCAGTCGCCGAAAATGCTCTCGGTCTTGCCGCCGCCATAGACGAAGGCGGTGTCGAAGACGTTGCCGCCGGCTTCATAGAAGGCATCGAGCGTAAGCGAGGCGGCGGCGAAGTTCGGGAAGAACTCAAAACCGAGGGTAACGACTGAGGCGGGCTTGGAGATGCCGGGGATGGCGCGCTTGGGAATGCTGTTACCGAGCGCGACCTTGTCGCCGGCAAGATTGTTCACCCGCTTTGCCGCCTTCTCGACGCTGTATTCCAGGCCGATCGACGCGCGCCACTGGTCGAGCACGCGCAGATTGCCGACGGAATCGGCCCAGCCCATGCCCGGAGAGGAGAACTCCTGCTGGCCGGCGCGGATGGCATCGCCTGCCGCATCGACTTCGAACGAATAGAGCCAGCGGTCTTCCTTGACCTCGATCGTCTGCTGCTCGTTGCCCTTGAAGAGCTCGATCTTGCCGACGCCGCCCTTGTGGCCCGAAGCGAACCAGAAGTCCTTGACCTCGATGCGGCCTTCCGAGCCGATGATGCGCAGCGTGTTGTCCTGGTTTGCCATGATCGAGCACGAGACCTCGGCGATGACGCCGCCGGGGAATTGCAACACGGCGGACGCCCACTCGTCGACGCCAGACTGGCCGAGATGGCCGACACCCGCGACCTTCTCCGGCTCCAAGAACGGCTTGCCTTCGGCCGCCCCCGCGATCAGCCGCGCCATGGAGACCGGATAGCCACCGACATCCAGAATGCCGCCGCCGGCCGTCTCGTTTGCAAACAGGCGGTGTTCGGGGCGGAACGTACCCATGTTGAAGCCGAAGCTGGTGCGGATAATGCGCAGCGCACCGATGGCGCCGGATTTCACCAGTTCTACGATCTTGGCCGTCTGCGGATGGACGCGGTACATGAAGGCCTCGCCCGCGAAAACGCCAGCCTTCTTGGCTTCATGATAGATGGCATCGGCATCGTAGGCGGTAAGCGCGATTGGCTTTTCGACGAGCACATGCTTGCCTGCCCGGATCGCCTTGATCGCCCATTCAGCATGGCCGGTGTGCGGCACGGCGATGTAGACCGCATCGATCTCGCTGTCGCCGAGCAGGGCGTCATAACCCTTGACGATGCGGGCGCCGGGGAAGTTTTCGGCAAGACCTGGCTTTTCGGGGTTGCGGGTGGCAATAGCGACGAGCTTGCCGGTGCGCGAATGCGCGATGCCATCTGCGAAGGTACGCGCAATGGTGCCCGGGCCGATGATACCCCAGCGGATCGGTTGATCTGAGCTCATGGGAAAGTCCTCTTCTTTCATGTCAGTCAGTTGCAAGTCTTGGGATGGAATTGTCTTAGCGCAGGCGTTTTCCCGCGCTGTCGAACAGGAAGACGCGTTTTGCGGAGAGCCCCACGGTCAGCGTGTCTCGCTCGGCGGCTGTGCGTGATTCCGGGCGCTCGATGATCATCTGCTCGCCGCCTTTCGTGGTGGCGTAGATGTAGCTGGTATTGCCGAGGTGCTCGGCGACATCGATGGAGACGGTCAGATCCGTGTCGCCCTGCCCGGCATCGCTGAAATGCTCCGGCCGGATGCCAATAGTGACGTCAGCGCCCTTCTCGACCGCCGAAGTGACCGGCAGCGTCAGGCGAACGTTCGGCTCGCCGGCGATGGCGACTGTGGCCGTTCCGCCCCCCGCCTCGATCACTTTGGACTTCAGGAAGTTCATCTTCGGCGATCCGACGAAGCCGGCGACGAACTGGTTGGCGGGATCGTCGTAGAGATCGAGCGGCGCACCCACCTGTTCGATGTTGCCGGACCGGAGCACAACGATCTTGTCGGCGAGCGTCATCGCTTCTGTCTGATCGTGAGTGACATAGATCATCGTGGTGCCGAGCTGCTTGTGCAGTCGCGAAATCTCCACTCGCATCTGCACGCGCAGCTCAGCATCGAGGTTGGACAGCGGCTCGTCGAACAGGAAGACCTCAGGTTCGCGCACGATGGCGCGGCCGATCGCGACGCGCTGGCGCTGGCCACCTGAGAGCTGTTTTGGGCGCCGCTGCATCAGCTCGTTGATCTGCAGGATGTTGGCTGCATGCTTCACGCGCTTTTCGGTATCCGCCTTGGGATTGCCGTTCATGCGCAGGCCAAAGCTCAAATTCTCCTCGACCGTCATGTGCGGATAGAGCGCATAGGACTGGAAGACCATGGCGATGCCGCGGTCAGCTGGCTCGACATCGTTGACAACCTTGCCGCCGATGTTGATCTCGCCGCCGGAGATATCCTCCAGCCCGGCGATCATGCGCAACAGCGTGGACTTGCCGCAGCCCGACGGGCCGACGAAGACGACGAACTCGCCATTCTTCACGTCGAGATCGGCGCCATGGATGATCTCGAGCGCGCCGAAGCGCTTGACCACATTTTTCAAAGAAAGTTCAGACATCAGGCGTTCCCCGACTATTTGACTGCGCCGGCGGAAATGCCGGCGATGAAGTGACGTTGCAGGAACACGAAGACCACGAGGATCGGCGCGGTGAGCAGCATGGCACCGGCCATGATGCCGCCCCATGAAACCTTGGTGAGACCGATCAGCGATCCGAGCGCCACCGGCGCGGTCATCAATCCAGGCTTGGAATTGATGAGCAGCGGCCAGAGGTAGTTGTTCCACGACGCGAGGAAGAGGATGATGGCGAGAGCCGCCATCGTCGGGCGTGCTAGCGGCAAAGCGATCCGCAGGAAGATCTGCCGCTCCTTGACCCCTTCGACACGCGCGGCATCGAAGAGTTCGGCCGGCATCATCGAGAAGGCCTGGCGCATGAACAGCACGCCAAGCGAGTTGAACAGCGGCGGGACAATCAATGCCACCCAGGTGTTGGCGAGCTTGAACTCGCGCGCCACCATGATGAACTGCGGGATGACCACGACGGCGAAGGGCAACGTGATGGTGCCGAGAATGATGGCGACGACCATGGACTTTCCGACGAAGCGATAGCGCGCAAGCGCCCAGCCGGCCATTGACGTCAAGAGCACCGACAGGAAGGTATAGACCGAGGCGACCACCACCGAGATGAACATGGCACGGACGAAATCGGTATCAGCCTGCAGGTTCTTGAAGTTCTCGACGAAGTTCGTCGACGGCCAAAGCACGATGTCAGGGCTGAAGATGCCGTAATCGGGCATGGTCGAGAAGACGAACATCATCCAGATCGGAAACAGCCAGACAATGGCAAGCGGCGTCAGCACGACATGCAGCAGCACGGTCTGCAGCATCTTGGATTGGGACTTGGACTTCATTTCTGTTCCCTCCCGACCCACAGATTGAGCAGCGAGATGGTGATGGCGAGGATTGCCATGGTGTAGGCGATCGCCGACGCGTAGCCGAAGTTCAGCGACAGGAAGCCTTGGCGATAGAGCAGCAGGCCAAGCGTCTCGGTGCCGCCGCCGGGACCCCCGCGATTGGTGATCAGGAAGGGTTCGGCAAAGAGCTGCATAGTTCCGATAACCGACAGGATGACGCAGAACAGGATGATCGGCTTCAGGAGCGGCAGAGTGATATGAATGAACTGCTTGGTCTTCGACACCTTGTCGAGGGTTGCCGCCTCGTAGACATCGTCAGGGATCGATTGGAGACCGGCGAGCAGGATGATGGCGTTGTAGCCCGCCCAGCGCCAGGTAACAGCAATGATGACGAGTGCCATCGCGGCATTGGCGTTGTCGAACCAGGAAACGGGAGACAGGCCGACCGAGGTGATTAGCTTGTTGACGATGCCGAAATCGATGCTGAACATCAGCCGGAACACGGCGGCATAGGCCACCTCACCGACGACGACGGGCGCGAAGAAGGCAAAGCGATAGAGCGGGCGCGCCTTCAGAAGCGGCGAGTTCAACAGGACGGCCATCAGTGTCGCAAGCGCGATCATGACGGGCACTTGGATCACCAGGATGATCAGCGTGTTGTAGAGCGCATTGTAGAAAGCGGGATCGCCGATCAGGCGTCCCCAATTGACGGAAGCGCTAAATTTCCAGGGATTTACGCGCGTATTCTGAAACGAGATCAGAAACGAGCTGATGATGGGCCATAGCCAGAAAGTGGCGAAGACGAGCAGATAGGGCGCAAGAAAAAAGTATGCGCTCCGATTGCGGATCGGCATTTCATTCTCCTCAAAGTCGAAGCGAGAGATGGAAGCCGGGCACCCAAAGGATGCCCGGCATCGTCACTCATTCCGCAATGGGAAGACCGGTGGCGGTCTCGATCTGCTTGGCGGCATCATCGAGTGCCGCCTTGGCATCGGGATAGCCGCCGGCGAAATACTTGGTCTGCGTTGCCTTGTAGATCGCGTCAGCGTCCGTCTGGAACTGCGTGCCGCGGCTCGGCTTGATCTTCGGCAGGGTCGAGAGAATATCGGCCCAGACCTTCTGGCCGCCCCAATAGGGCTGCGCCTCGTTGACGAACGGATCCTGCACCGCCGTAAGCAGCGAGGGAACAAGACCGAAGGACTTCAGCATCGCGACCTGGCCTTCATTGGTGCCGAGCGCGTAATCGACATAGGTCCAGGCGGCTTCCTTGTTGGCCGAGTTGGCGGCAATCGCCAGCGACGAACCGCCGAGGTTGGCAGCATGCGGCCCATCCGGCGTCAGGCTCGGCATCATGTAGACGCCCCACTTGCCCGACAGATCGGGCGAACCCGAGCGCACGGTGCCTTCGTACCAGCCGCCATACATCTGGCTGGCAGCCTTGCCGGCGGTGTTGGCCTGGATTTTTTCGTCCCAGATTGCAGCTGTCAGCGTACCGGCGTCCTTCATCTCCTTGACCTTCTCAAGGGTGGCGACGCAGGCGGGCTGGTTGATGGTGATGTTCTGGCCATCGGTCGAGAAGTAGCCGCAGCCCTGCTCGTTGGAGATCATGCGGAACCATTCGCTGTCGCCGTTGAAGTCGGCCTGGGCCATGACGACGCCTGGATTGGCGGCCGAGATCTTTTTCCCGGCGGCGATGAAATCGTCCCAGGTCTTGATCGATGCAGGATCGACGCCGGCCTTCTCATAGAAGTCACGACGATAGAAGACCGCGACCGGACCGGAATCCCAGGGCATTGCATAGGCGACATCGCCCACTTCAAGCTCGGTGCGCTTGAATTCAGGGAATTTCGCTTGAATTTCAGCCGTATAGCCGAGGTCCTTCAAGTTGGCGAAGCAATCCGGGAAGCGGTTCCAGAAGATTTCGGCCTCGAAGTTTTCGACGGTCACGATGTCAGGAAGACCCTCGCCGCCGGCAGCACAGGCTGCCAGCATCTTGTCGAAAACCTGTTGGTTTCCAAGATCTTCCACGGTTACCTTGATATCTGGGTGGAGCTTGTTGAAGCCCTCGAGCGTGGACTTCAGCGCCGATGCGGCAACGTTCCAGCTCCAGATGGTGAGATTGGCCGACTGCGCGAATGCGGAGCCGGATGCAAGAAGTGCAACAGCAGCGGTTGCACCGATAAGTTTGAAGCGCATTGAAAATCCTCCCTTTTCAATTGCCGTCCCTTAGCGAACGTGACTACACTAACCGCAAGGGAGCCGCTGTCTCCTAAAAAGGGAATATGGATTTGGCGGAAAGTAAGATTGAACAGAGGGCTGTTTATCAGCCGGGAGCGAGCAGCATCGAGGGATTGCCCACGGCACTCCAGATGTTTCACAACCATCCGCCGCCGATGCTCATGCCCCATTGGCATGTGCAGGTGGAGCTGAACTACATCATGCGTGGTGAGGTGCACTACCGCATGAACGGCCACGACATCAGCATGAAGGCCGGTGACATGTGCCTGTTTTGGGGCGGGCAGCCGCACCAGATGGACGAGAGCAGTGATGATTCGATCTATGCCGGCGGGCATCTGCCGCTGGTCTATTTCTTTCGCATGCGGGTGCCGATCAACATTTCGAGCCGGTTGATGAAGGGCGAGATTCTCTTCACCTCCGCCACCGATGCCGCCGACATCGAGAACTTTCCGCGCTGGGTGGCCTATGCGAAATCCGGCGATGCCGCCAAAGCGCAACACGCTG
The DNA here is from genome assembly GCA_900467745.1 of Hyphomicrobiales bacterium. Classification (GTDB taxonomy): domain Bacteria; phylum Pseudomonadota; class Alphaproteobacteria; order Rhizobiales; family Rhizobiaceae; genus Rhizobium. Next base: position 141,174 of record UBQW01000032.1, on the reverse strand, counting down.
TGGAGGAGATGCTTCTGCGCATCGAGCGCATCGTGCTCGAGCCCTATTCCATGCTTGCGCCCAACGGCTTGTCGGCGACGGATGATGTCGAGCAGGCCTATCCGCAATCGTCGCGAAGCGTCGCGCGCATGTGTGATTTCATCGCCTTGAACTTTCTGCACGAGATCGATTCGGTCGATATTGCGCGGGCGGCGGACCTGCATCCGAAATACGCCATGAACCTCTTCAAGAAGACGACGGGCATGACGCTCAGCAAATACGTCAACCTGCTCAGGCTGTCGCGCGCGCAGGCGATGCTGATGAACGAAGAGGCGAATGTGCTGCAGGTGGCAATGGATAGCGGCTTTGGCTCGATCAGCGCCTTCAACAAATCCTTCCGCCATATCGCAGGCATGTCGCCTTCCGATTTCCGTCGCGACTCGCGCTTCATCTCGCAATACGTTCCGGCCTGAGGAGGCAACGTCGTAAACGTTGCCGGAATCACCTCAGTCCGTTTAGCGCGCCGACAATCCGCCATGTTGCCGATGATACTTGGAGGTACCGATCGGCTAACCGCATGACAATACCGCAGCAAAACCAAGGAAAAATGATCGTGGTCGAGAAAACACCCGCCTCATCCAGTGACACCGCAATCGACGAGAAGACCGGGGGCCCGCAGCTTCGCTCCAGGGCATGGTTCGACAATCTGGCCAATCCCGACATGACCGCGCTTTATCTCGAGCGATACATGAACTTCGGCCTCAGCCAGGAAGAACTGCAGTCGGGCCGGCCAATCATCGGCATCGCGCAGACGGGCTCGGACCTGTCGCCATGCAACCGCCACCATATCGAACTTGCCAAGCGCGTGCGCGAAGGTATCCGCGATGCGGGCGGGATCGCCATCGAGTTCCCGGTCCACCCGATCCAGGAAACCGGCAAGCGCCCGACCGCCGGCCTAGACCGCAATCTCTCCTATCTCGGCCTTGTCGAGGTGCTCTACGGCTATCCGCTCGATGGCGTTGTCCTGACGATCGGCTGCGACAAGACGACGCCGGCCTGTCTCATGGCCGCGGCAACCGTGAACATCCCTGCGATCGCGTTGTCCGTCGGCCCCATGTTGAATGGTTGGTTCCGCGGCGAGCGCACGGGCTCGGGCACGATCGTCTGGAAGGCGCGCGAGATGATGGCGCGCGGCGAAATCGACTACCAGGGCTTCGTCAAGCTCGTCGCCTCCTCCGCGCCCTCGACCGGCTATTGCAACACGATGGGCACGGCGACCACGATGAACTCGCTTGCCGAAGCGCTTGGCATGCAGCTGCCGGGTGCTGCCGCCATCCCCGCGCCCTACCGCGATCGCCAGGAGATCTCCTACGAGACCGGCCTGCGCATCGTCGAGATGGTACGCGAGGATTTGAAGCCATCCGACATCCTAACCAGGGAAGCCTTCATCAACGCGATCAAGGTCAACTCCGCGATCGGCGGCTCGACCAACGCGCCTATCCATCTGAACGCCCTTGCCCGTCATGTCGGCGTCGAACTCTCGGTCGACGACTGGCAGACCCATGGCGAGGAAATCCCGCTGCTCGTCAACCTGCAGCCGGCAGGTGAATATCTCGGCGAGGATTACTACCACGCCGGCGGCGTCCCCGCCGTCATGGGCGAGTTGATCAAGCACGGCCACCTCGATACCAACGCGATGACGGTCAACGGCAAGACGGTCGGCGAGAACTACACGGCCTCGATGATCGAAGACGAAAAGGTCATCCGGCCTTTCGATCGGCCGCTCAAGGAGCGCGCCGGCTTCCGCGTGCTGAAGGGTAACCTCTTCTCCTCTGCGATCATGAAGACCAGCGTCATCTCGCCGGAGTTCCGCGACCGCTACCTCTCCAATCCCAATGACCCGGAAGCCTTCATTGGCCGCGCCGTCGTGTTCGACGGGCCGGAGGATTATCATCACCGCATCGACGATCCGTCGCTTGCCATCGACGCCGCGACCATTCTCTTCATGCGCGGCGCCGGCCCGATCGGCTATCCTGGTGCTGCCGAAGTGGTGAACATGCGCGCGCCGGATTACCTGTTGAAACAGGGCATCTCATCTCTCCCCTGCGTCGGCGATGGCCGCCAGTCGGGCACATCAGGCTCACCCTCGATCCTCAATGCCTCGCCGGAGGCGGCCGCAGGTGGCGGGCTTGCGATCCTGCAGACGGGCGATCAGGTGCGTATCGACCTGAAAAAGGGAACCGCCAACATCCTGATCAGCGACGAGGAAATCGCCAAGCGGCGCGCGGAACTGGTGGCGGCCGGCGGCTATGTCTATCCGGAAAGCCAGACGCCGTGGCAGGAAATTCAGCGCTCCTATGTCGGGCAGATGGAAACAGGCGCGGTGCTGGAGCCGGCGGTGAAGTATCAGCGGATCGCCCAGACAAAGGGCATCCCTCGCGATAACCACTAATCTGATCGTCTTGTCCCGTCGTGGGCCGATGCCTTGGTGGGCACCGGCCCATGCGCGCCAACAAACGATCGTTCTCCGTGCAATCCGGCCTTGCCCGGCGGTCACGAATGTGATCGATTTTGCTGCCGCTGGGTTGGAGGGCGGCGCATCCCTGGCTCATAGAGCGCGTCCATCGCTCGCGTGACGGAACAATATCATGTCTTATACCCTTCTCGACGCCGCCGCCTCGGGTGGTCTGTTTGTTGGCCGTGTCTGGAACCCTGACGTGGGAGGCCCGAGCCTCGTCACTGTCCGCGATCAACAGGTGATCGATATCACCTCGAAAACTGTCGCCACGATGAGCGCGCTCCTGGAGAGACCTGATCTTGTCGCCTTCGTCCGCTCGGCGAACGGCAAGTCACTTGGAGCGCTCGAGGGGATCGCCGCAAACAGCTCTGGCAAACCGGATGAGACGCACCCCTATTTTCTCGCACCTGTCGACCTGCAGGCGATCAAGGCCTGTGGTGTCACCTTCGCGCAGTCAATGATCGAGCGGGTTATCGAGGAGAAGGCTGCGGGAAATCCTGATCGCGCAGCCGCTATCCGTGAACGTGTCAGCACGCTGATCGGCGGCAGCCTCAACGATTTGAAGGCCGGTTCTCCCGATGCTGCCAAGGTCAAGCAGGCGTTGATCGCGGAAGGCATGTGGTCGCAATATCTCGAGGTCGGCATTGGCCCGGATGCAGAAGTCTTCACTAAGGCGCCGGTGCTCTCCTCCGTCGGCTGGGGTGCCGATGTCGGACTGCATCCGGTCTCGACCTGGAACAATCCGGAGCCGGAAATCGTGCTCGCGGTCAATAGCCGCGGCGAGATCCGGGGCGCGGCGCTCGGAAACGACGTCAACTTGCGCGATGTCGAAGGGCGATCGGCGCTGCTGCTCGGCAAGGCGAAGGACAACAACGCCTCCTGCTCGATCGGACCCTTCATTCGCCTGCTCGACGACAGCTTCGATCTCGATGCGGTGCGCAGCGCCGAGCTCGACCTGAAGGTGACCGGTGAAGATGGCTTTGTGCTTCACGGCACAAGTTCGATGTCGAAGATCAGCCGCGATCCGACCGATCTCGTCCGCCAGACCTGCGGCGCGCATCACCAGTATCCCGACGGGTTCATGCTGTTTCTCGGGACGCTTTTTGCGCCAACCAAGGACCGCGACACGCCGAACCAGGGTTTTACCCATAAGATCGGCGACGTCGTGGAGATTTCGTCGCCCGGCCTCGGCTCACTCGTTAATACGGTTCGCCGCTCGAATGATTGCCCGCCATGGACGTTTGGCATCGGCGCCTTGATGGCCAATCTGGCAAAACGCGGACTGCTCTAGCCGCCGACCACATGTAGGGACACTCGAACAAGCGGGCCTCGGTGGCGGCGTGCGACCGCCATCAAAAAACATCCGGTATAAGCGTTGAGCGCCTGTCTATTCCGGACCGCAACCATATATGCAACGAATAAGCGAAGCGAAGATATGAGAGCGCGATGAAACTGACTGCGGTTGCAATGATCGCCTTGGTCGTCTTGGCAGGATGCACGACGGGCAAGGACTATGCCGCCCCGGGGCTGACGCCAATTCCCGGCAGCATCATCTATAGTGGCCAGCCGCGGACGAAGCTCACAAAGTCGCCCATTGGTTCTACCTTCCCGCACAGCTTTATCGACCAGTACGGCCAGGAGGTCGAGGAGACCTACATGATCCAGCCCGACCGAACGCTGAAGATTGTTCACCGGGTAATCCGGCCTATCCGCTTTGGCGGTAGAGATTGAAAGCAGCACACGTCGAGCGCGCATCTTCAGGCTTTTTTTGCACAGATCACCTTATCGTCATAATCCTGAGGTTGAAATTGAACGCTTGCTAAGACAAACTGTTGTTGCTGGATAGAGCCGGTTTGCCGGGGACTGTTTCGCTTTGGTTCCAGCATAGGAAATACAGGATGAATGCAAAGACACCGAATGCAATCGATAGCTATGTGGGTTCTCAGGTCAGAATGCGCAGGCAGTTGCTGGGACTGAGCCAAGAACGGTTGGCCGAGCAGATCGGCGTGACGTTCCAGCAGGTGCAGAAGTATGAAAAGGGAATGAACCGGATCGGGGCGAGCCGCCTGCAACGCATCGCCGAGGTTTTGAACACCACACCAAGTTTCTTCTTTCAACAGGACCCTTCAGAGCCTTTGTCGCTCGCCGGTCTCGATCTGGCGGCGACGACAGATCCTGTCGCGGAATTCCTGCATTCCAAGGAAGGGCTCGCGCTTAACAAGGCGTTTATCAAGATCACAGACACACAGCTGCGCGAAAAGATCGTGGCGCTCGTGAAGGCGATGGCGCAGACGCAGGTTGCTGCCGACAAGTCCGGCGCCTCGTCCAGCCAATAATGGATGTCCCGGCCGACCGCGCATCAGCGCGACGACCTGTATGACATGGAAGAAGGGGCGCCTGTTTGGGCGCCCCTTCTTCGTTTCTTGGGAGGAACCGTGCCGCACCGCTTTATCATGGACGGCTCGGCGAGCGGACGACTAAGCGTCGAGGTAGCGTTCGGTAAGACGCGCCCACATCGCCGCGCCCGCCGTCAGGCTATCGTCGGCGAAATCATATTTTGCACTGTGCAGGATTGCCGAATTCATGCCGTTGCCGAGGCGCAGGAAGCTACCGGGCTTGTGCTGGAGAAAGTGAGAGAAATCTTCACTACCCGGAATAAGCGGGCAGAGCGCGACATTGCCCTCGCCGACAAGTTCCTCGGCCACCATGCGGGCAAACTCCGTCTCCTTTTCCGAGTTGACCACGACCGGATTGCCATAGGCGTAGTCGATCTCGACGGTGGCACCAAAAGCTTCGACGAGCGACGTCGTCAGTGCGCGGATGCGCTTTTCGAGGATCTCACGGACCTTGGGATCGAACGAGCGCACGGTCAAAAGCATGTTTGCGCTTTCGGGGATGACGTTGGCGACTTCACCGGCATGGATTGCGCCGACCGTGACGACAGCCGTCTGTGTCGGATCGACGTTGCGAGAAATCACCGACTGCAGTGAGACGACGAGATTGCACGCGACAACGACTGGGTCGATTGTCAGGTGAGGACGCGATGCGTGGCCGCCCTTGCCGGTGATCTTGATCTCGACCGTGTCAGCCGCCGCCATCAGGGGGCCCGAACGCATGAGCCAGCTGCCCTCGGGCGCGCCAGGGTGGTTGTGCAGACCGAAGATGGCATCGAACGGGAAGCGCTCAAACAGGCCGTCATCGATCATCGCCTGAGCGCCGCTAAAGCCGCCAGCCTCTTCGGCCGGCTGGAAAATCAGGTTGACCGTGCCGTTGAACTTGCGGGTGCGCGCCAGATATTCGGCAGCACCGAGAAGCACGGTCGTGTGGCCGTCGTGGCCGCAGGCATGCATCTTGCCGGGAACCTGGCTGGCATAAGGCTTCCCCGTCTGCTCTGTGATCGGCAGGGCGTCCATGTCGGCGCGGATCGCGATGCTTTTCTTGCCGGCGCCCTGTGTCATGCGGGCGACGACGCCGTTGCCACCAACGTTGCGCGTCACCTCATAGCCCCAACCCTCGAGCTTTTCGGCGACGAAGCGGGCGGTTTCGGTCTCCTCGAACGACAGCTCGGGATGGGCATGAAGATGCTGGCGGATGGCACGCAGTTCGGCGTCCATAGGCTCGAAATCCGAAAGGCGGGCGAAATCGTTGTCGATGGTCATGTCCGTTCCAATTCTTTGCGTGCGTGGTCCGTTACCGGCCCCTTGACAGGGCCGGTCGGGTCTTCGTTTGCGTCAAGAGTGGCGCTCGGCCGGATGAGCCGGACGTCACAGAAAGCGCGACAGGAAGGACTGCGTGCGCGGATGCTGTGGATTGCCGATCACGTCTTCGGGCTTGCCCTGCTCGACCACGACGCCACCGTCCATGAACACCACCCGGTCGGCAGCTTCGCGGGCGAAGCCAATTTCGTGAGTGACGACGATCATGGTCAGTCCCTGCTTGGCGAGATCGCGCATCGTCGACAGCACCTCACCGACGAGTTCTGGATCCAGTGCCGAAGTCGGCTCATCGAAAAGCATCAACTTCGGCTTGATCGCAAGCGCTCGGGCGATTGCCACGCGCTGCTGCTGGCCGCCGGAGAGCTGACGGGGATAGGCATCGGCCTTTTCCGACAGGCCGACACGCTGCAATAGCTGCTTGGCGTTTTCGATCGCGTCCTTGCGCTTTTCACCGTGGACGCCCACGGGTGCTTCGATGATGTTTTGCAGAACCGTCATGTGCGGATAAAGATTGAACTGCTGGAACACCATGCCGATCTTGCGGCGCTGCCGGGCGATGCCGTTGGGCGAAAGCCGCTCCAGCCGGTCGTTGTGCACCCGGTAGCCAATCTGTTCACCATCCACCTCGATGTAGCCCTTCTGGATGGACTCAAGGTGGTTGATACAGCGCAGAAATGTGGACTTTCCCGAGCCCGACGGACCTAGGACAACGACGACTTCGCCTGGCATGATGTCGAGGTCGATGCCCTTGAGTACTTCTAGATGATCGAAGGACTTGTGGACATTGCGCGCCTGGACCAGCGGCTTGGTGTTGGAGACGGCGGTCAATGGCTTGCCTCCTCTGCAGCAGCGACGGCTGCCGGCTTGGCCGTTGCACCGTTGCGGCGTTCGCTACGGCCATAATAGGCTTCGATGTAGCTCTGTCCGATATTGAGCACCGATGTGATGAGCAGGTACCAGATGACTGCGACCAGCAGCATCGGAATGATCTCGAAGGTGCGGTTATAGATCGACTGCACCGAATAGAGCAGATCGGCCATGGCGATGACGCTGACGAGCGAGGTCGCCTTGATCATGCTGATCAGCTGGTTTCCGGTCGGCGGTACAATTGAGCGCATCGCCTGCGGTATGATGATCCGCCGAAGTGCCCTGCCCTTAGTCATACCGAAGGCTTCAGCGGTTTCCGCCTGGCCGCGATCGACCGACAGAAGGCCACCGCGAATGATCTCGGCCATGTAGGCCGCTTCGTTGAGTGCCAGGCCGACAATGGCGGCCGTCATCGGCGTGATCACCGCGTTGGTGTCCCAGCTAATGAGCGACGGGCCAAATGGAATGGTAATCGACAGCTGCGGAAACAGGGTCGACATGTTGTACCAGAAGATCAGCTGCACAAGCAGCGGCGTGCCACGGAAGAACCAGATGAACAGCGAGGCGAAGCCGCTAGCCAACCGGTCGTTCGACATGCGCATGATTGCGATGATCAGGCCGAGCGCGACACCGAGGATCATCGCGACAACCGTCAGGCCAAGGCTGACATAAAGGCCGCTGATCACTGTCGGGTCGAAGAAATACTGGGCAACGACCGGCCAGCCGAAATTCTCGTTGTTGGCGACGATCCAGACGAAATCGATGACGACGATGGCGATGATCGCCCAAAGAACGAGGCGTCCCGTTCTGAACGGCGTGTGCGCGGTAACGACGTCGCGGAAGTCAGCACCGCCCGAAGGCGGTGCATTGGTGGTGGGGTTGGTGCTCATTTTGGAAGCTGTCCGCCAAGGTTGAGGCCGGGTTCCTTGATCATGTTGTTCTCAAGGCCCCACTTTTTCATGATGGCAGCATAGCTGCCGTCGGCCATCAGTACCTTGATGGCGTCGATCAGGATCGGTCCGAGCGGCGAGCCTTTGGGAACGACGGCGCCCTGGAAGATATCCTCAAAGCCGTTCTTCTGGCCGACACCAGTCAGTTCGAGCTGGCCGTTGGCCTGGCTAACGAAATAGGTGAGCGGCGCCTGGGAGGAAAAGAAGGCATCTGCGCGCTTGGAACGTACGGCAAGGATCGAGCTCGGCTGGTCGGTGTAGGACTGGACTTCAACCGCGTCCTTGCCGTCTGCCTTGCACTTGTCCGACTGGGTCTTGATCACGCGCTCGGCAGAACCACCAGCCATGACCGAGATTCGCTGGCCACAGGCCGTGTCGAGCGAACTGATGCCCTTGGGATTGCCCTTCAGGGTCGCGAAGACGACGAATTCTTGCACCCAGTCGACGAAGTCGTTGGACGCTTCGCGGTCCTTGTAGTCTCCGACAGGGCCGAAAGCGAACTGGTAGCGGCCGGAGTTAACGCCGGCGAGCAGCGCCGGCAGGCCACCGACCGTCTCATGCTCGATCTTGACGCCGAGGACCGCGCTGAGGGCTTCGGTCAGATCAGCGCTGGCGCCGGTCATGACGGTGCCGGTGACGATTTCGTAGGGTGGGAACGAACCGTTGTTGACGGAGATCATCTTGCCCGAGGTCTTGATCGCGTCAGGCAGCTTGTCATGCAGCGCGGCGTTGAGCGCGGGCTTGGGCAAGGCGGCATCCTCTGCCAATGCGGCAGTGGTGGCCACGGCGCTTGCCAGGACGAGATAGGTCATTTTCTTCAGCAACATGTTCATTCCCCTTATTAATGCTGTCGTGGTTGCATGCGGTTAGAGGTTGGCACCCGTGCGGCTGCCGTCGGTGTCGAACGGGAAGAGTTCCAGGGGCGTCATCTCGCGAGCGAGAATGCCTTGGGCGTGCAGCTCGGCCGAGAAATCGGCGATCATCTTCTCGTTGGCGGCAAAGCCGTTTTCATCCCAGTTCGCAGGGAGTTCGAGAGAGGTCTTCAGGAGCTCATCGAACATCCACGGCGACGTATCTGCATATTTGCGGCGCTTGTTCAGCCACATGCGCTGCGATTCCTCGATCAGCTGGCTAAGCTCAGCAATGATCCAGGGGTTCTCTTCCACGATCTCTGCCTTGATGCCGATAAGGTGCATGCCGGGTACATATCCCACCTCGTCGAAATATCGACGCTCGGCGCCACGGAAATCAGAAAGAACCTGCCGGAACGGTGAACCATTGGCAAAATAACCATCCGGCATGAACGGCGTGAAAATCGCGTCGAGCTGACCGTCGCGTAGCAGATCGACCATCGGACGTTCGCCGGGGGCGGCTTCAATGAGGCCAGGGCGGCCAAAGCCATCCAGCCGATCGACGATCGGATGCGCTTCCGTCAGGCGCCCAGCATACCACATCGCATCCTCGACCTGAACGCCTTCACGGCGCACCGCAGCGCGTGTCCAGGTATTGCCAGAGTCGCGCCAGCCGGTGACGCCGATACGCTTGCCGGCAAGTTGCGACAGCTCGGTAATCGGGCTGTCCTTCATGGTGATGACACAGCGATGGCGGAAGCCACGCATGATGAAGTTCGGGATGCCTACGACACTGTGATCGCCGTCATAACGTAGCTGGGTGTAACGGCTGAAGGACATTTCGGCCGCATCGCAGGTGTCGCTCTTACCAACATGCGAGACCAGGGTGCCGATCCGCTCGACCTTGACGTCGAGCTTCGACGACGAGACGTCGCCGAGAATGAGAGGGGTCATGTAGTCCCAGTCGCGAAGGGCAAGGCGAAGTGTGATCGGCATCTGCATTCACTCTCAAAATTTCTTGTCTGGCGCATCGTTAAATGTTCAAATAGGCCTGATCAAATGTTATTACGTTATTGAACATTAATTATGGTGCGAAAATGAGCGACATTCGGGATGCAACCTGGTTTGCCCAAAAAATAACCGATCGGACGATTCGGGGGATCGCACTCGAGACCAGCGCCCTGATCCGTGGCGGCGCCCTGCCCGTCGGCACCAAGCTCCCGGCCATTCGCGATCTCGCGTTTGCTTTGGGTATCAGCCCGGCAACAATCTCCGAGGCATGGAGCGAATTACGGCGCCAGAAGATCATCAGCGGCCGTGGGCGAAATGGCACATGGGTCAGCGGCGACCGCTTTGTCGCCAAGCCGGAGCGCCTGGCGAGTTCCGGTAACTACGGTGAGGAGGTGCTGAACCTGACGGCAGCCGTTCCAGACGTCACTCTTCTGCCGAAACTTGAGGCTGCCATGGTGTACGGCGCATCGGCAGAAAACCTGAATAGCTATGAGCGCAACCGCATTCTGCCCGAGCTCGAGGCGGCGGTCAGAGAAACATGGCCTTATGAGCCGGAGGCATTTCTCGCCACCAACGGCGGCTACAACGCCGTCTACACTTTGATGAACGCACTTGTCATGCCTGGCGCAGCGGTTGCGATCGAGAACCCCACGGCGATGCGCCTACTTGATATCCTGGAGGATCGCGGCGCGCGTATCATGCCGGTCGAGTGCGACCACGAAGGCCCACTACCTTCATCATTGCGCCAGGCCATGGCCTATCGTCCCGTCGCCTTTGTCTTCCAGCCGCGTATTCATTCGGTTACTGGCCAAACCGTCACGGCTGCACGTATGCAAGGCTTGGCCGACGTGCTGCGCGGCGCTGATACGCTGATCGTTGAAGATGACGGCGTCGGGGACATCTCCGATGCGCCACGGCAATCGATGGGAGACATCTTCCCTGACCGGGTGATCCACATATTCTCCTTTTCAAAGACCCACGGCCCCGATCTACGACTGGCTGTACTGTCGAGCTCGCGGGCGATCGTCGAGCAGATCCAGTCGTTCCGAAGCTTCAGCGCGGGTTGGACAAGCCGCATCCTGCAGGCAGCGGGTGCCTGGCTTATCCGCGACCCTGCTACGCAGGAGACTGTACGAGCGGCGCGCGAGATCTACGCCAGGCGTCGCCACGACCTGGTGCAGGCATTGCGCGACCGAAACATAAACGCCGCGCACGGTGCCGGTCTGTCAGCCTGGGTGCCGGTCTCCTCGGAGCCATTCGCGATGGTAACGCTTGCGGCGCGCGGAATTGCCGTGCATCCGGGCGCAAAATTCTCGCTACTGCCGGGAAACTTCCTGCGCGTGGCGACCGCGACACTGTCCGATCGCTGCACCGAGGTCGCCGATTCGATTGCGCTCGCGGCATCGCATGACTAATTCGTGGCACAGCCAGACCAATCTTTTCAATCTCACAACAGGTCCGCGTAGATGCCCATACGGCCGATGATGAAAAGAGTGATTGGAGCGGCGTGGACGTCAGTAGCTGCATGTCCAGTTGTTGGTCGGCCTGAACCCAGCGTCGCAAGCCGGGTTCGCTGACGTTCGCGGGTTATAGTAATTGTCGGCCCGATTATGATTAGGCCCCGTTGTGCAGGCGGACGTGAGCGCGGCCAAGATTACTACGACACCGCCGGATACGAATTGGTGAACTGCGCCCATCTAACTTCTCCACCAGGACTTTATCCCTGTCTCACAATGCTCTGCTACTGCAACATGTGCAAGGGCAAGGGCAAGAGCATTGCCCGATGCGTGCTGGTGTTCATCGGCTTCATATGTTGGGTTGAGGAACCCGGCATAGCTGATCTTTCTCATCCAATGAGCTAAGGCGACTGACTGATCGCACCGAGCTACGCTGCGTCTGGTTAGTCGACGTGCCTTGGGGGAAGAGAATGGACGGCGCCACAGCCAGCAGCGATCTGGCGCACATACATAGACGTTTTACCGTGGTCGATGGACTGAGAGGCATTGCAGCTTTATCGGTTGTCTTGTTCCACGCAGTCACGGCCGGTCATGTCGACGCCGTCTTTCGCCTCTTTCCGACCTGGACCAAAGACATCTTCCTGCTTGGCGAAAATGGAGTGGCAATTTTCTTCGTCCTAAGCGGCTTTGTCATTGCGCACTCATTGTTCCGAAAACGCATGTCTGGCGGCGATTTCGTGCGCTTTACGCTCAAGAGATCGGCACGATTAGATCCGCCCTACTGGGTCTCAATTATCGTGGCGATTGGCTTTGCTTATCTCTCGTCACGAATAGTTTCCGACAAGGGGATGCCGCAATATACATTGGGACAAATAGAGGCGCACCTCTTCTACCTACAGGATCTACTGGGATACCCCGCCATTGGCACCGTTTACTGGACACTTTGCCTAGAGATTCAGTTTTATTTACTCTACGCGCTGATGGTCATGTCCGCCGATTTTATGGCGCTTTTTTTTGCTACTGCATGCATCGCCAGTGCTTTATGGCCCCTACATCTTGCTCCCAATGTATGGACGGGACTTTTCCTGCCGCTATGGCACACTTTTCTCCTTGGCGCTGTCTCCTACTGGGCTTGGAAGCGACCCAAAGTCGCACCACTCTTCTTCATCTTCGCAAGCGTTACACTCAGCGCAGGATTGTTTTACGGTGAACGCTTTACGGTCGTTGCGGCGATGGTATCGTTGCTGCTCTATCTCTGCGCCGTAAGGGACGCTCTATCCTGGGGTCTCAACTGGCGCTGGCTTCAGTTTCTCGGCCTGATCTCTTATTCATTGTATCTCTCACACAACATCGTTACGGGCGCTGTGTTTCGGGTAGGCAAAATCGTGTCCCCGCCCGGGGCGTCCGCTGAGTTAGCGTGCTGGATTGTCTCGGTTGCTGCCTGCGTTGCGACCGCCGCCTTGCTCTGGTGGACAGTGGAACGACCAAGCCTGCGGCTTTCGGCATGGCTGGGAAGAAAACAGCCTCGTGAAGTGTCCGATGGGCTCTCTCCCGGGATGCTCCCGACACCCGAATCTCGGGCGGTGCTCACTGTCGCAAACGCGGGCAAGTCGATTTCCCGCGACAGCTAATGCTGCTCACCGGTGAGACAGCGGTTCTGCCTGGAGATATTCATGCGCCTCCACTCGCTCGCCAGAGCAACGAGAACGATACCGGTAATTTCCAGTATCCAGTTCCACTGGAGGCCGAGGATGCGACTTCCTATGAAGCGGTCGAAGTGATGGAAAGATGCCGCGCGAATGACGACATATCCAAAGACGAACATCGATCCCGCCAGCGCTAGCAGGACCTCGCGGGACAATTTCCGCACCTTGAAAAGAACTATCGGTATCGCGGCCGCTGCGATTACCAACATGGCGAGGATGAAGTAAAGTTGCACCATCCGCCGCTGATCATACCATCCGCTGGAAAGAGCAACCACGCGGCCGATTTCAGTCAGCGCGGATTGCAGATCAAGTTGCTTGTTAAACCCCAGAGCGAAGAATGCGACCGATATCCATCGCCACGTGGAAGCCTCATTCCGACCAACCACCCCGACCGCTTTTTCCACTCCCGCCGTCCGCCAGCAGCTCACGCCGGCAAGTACATAGAGAGCAACGGTAATCCATCCCCCAAACGAGGGATCGCCGATGCCTGGGCGCCAACTAAAATTCTCTAGCAATTTTATCCTCTGAGCTGTGGATTAGCGCCCTTCGCCACGTACCGAATGGAGCAACGATGAGATGAGAATAGCCGCGACGCAGGCGTTTGTCTCACCCCAATATCCAGGGAAATGGGTACTAGATCTTACGATCAAAGCGGGGCTGTGGCGTGCACTGGCGCGAGAGGGCAATACCAGTCGCCTTTAAATGGTCTCCGATCCGAGAAGCAGCAACCGCTCCGAGTTCTAGATCAACCTGGGTCGGACCTTTTCCGACATCGTACGCACCCGCGTTTTGCCACTTGCTGTCGTGCGTGCAATCACGGAGCGTTTTCGACCTGCTTGACACAAAAGAAAAGTGACTTAATCTAGTCAACGGATCGGAGGAGACCCGTTGTTGTGGAGGCAGCGGCTCGGATGGGATCCTGATCGGGAGGAAATACTGGTGAAGAACAAGGCAATCATGCTCGCCCTTCTGGCGGGTTCGTTCCTGGCCGCGCCCGTTATCGCGGCGGCTCAGGATCTGATCACGGGCGACATCGTCGGCAAGGCCGATGCGCCCAACAAGCTCATTTTCCGCATGACGACAGACGGGCCGCGCAACAACGAGCCCGTTTATGCCGAGGGTTACAGCAAGCTCTTCAACGACTTCATCGCCAAGCGCCCGGACTGGCAGATCGAGCTGCAGATGATGTCTGGTGATATCGGCCAAGAGCAGGCGCGCATGCTCGAGCAGGCGAAGTCCGGTTCAGCGCCCGATTGCGCTGCGGTCGATTCCTTCGTGCTGCCGCTCTTCAAGAAGTCCGGCGTGCTGCAATCCTTCTCGCCCTATTTCAGCAAGGAAGAAATCGGCCAGCTATTCCCCTTCATCCGCGAGGGCATCACCGGCGATGACGGCAACATCTATGCCTGGTGGTGGTCGACCGACCTGCGCGTCCTCTACCGCAACAAGGAGATCGTGCCCGACGCGCCTCAGACCTGGGATGACCTGAAGAAGGCCGCGCTGCATTCTGTCGACGAGGGCATGGAGGGCATTCTCTTCAACGGCAGCCGCTATGAAGGCACGACGTTTGACTGGCTCGCCAACTTCTGGGGCCAGGGTGGCAAGCTGGTCGACGATCAAGGCAAGCCGATCTTCGGCGAGGGCGAGAACCGCGAGAAGTTCGTCAAGGCCGTGAACTACTATCGTGATCTGGTGGAATCGGGTGCAGCTCCCAAGCGCGTCGCGACGCTCGGCAGCTATGACGACTTCAATGCAGCGGCCGCAGCCGGAACGACGGCACTCTTCGTTGGCGGCAACTGGCAGTATGCGCAGTTGAAGACCGCGCTCGACGAGGACGAGTTCGCCAAGTGGACCTTCTCTCCCCTTCCCGGCCCGACCGCCAATGAGCGTTCGACCGGAACCGGCGGCTGGACAGTCGCGGCCTTCAGCAAAGATGCCGCCAAGGTGAAGGTCTGCGCCGACCTTGCCCGCGAAGTCTATATGGGGCCGGCCAACGCGCTGCAGGAACAGCTGCCGACGCGCGCCGACCTCTATGACAAGTATGAGGTCTTCTCGACGCCGGCAAACAAGACCTTCGCCGAAGCCCTGAAGGTCGGGCAAGCGCGGCCGGGTGCTGCCGTCTATCCCGAAATCTCCAACCAGATCCAGATCATGATGGGCAAGGTGTTAACAGGCACGCAGGCGACGGAAGCCGCCGTCGACGAAGCCTTCACCGCCTCGCTCAGCGCCTTCAAACGGAGCTGAGCTGATGATCGGTGGCGCGGGGTAACCTCACCCGCGCCACCGATGCCGACTGCCTGATCTCAATGACACATGACCGGACGGATCGATGACCAATCTCAGCATTGCGGCCGAGACTGCGCCTACCGGAAGCAGGCTTGCCGCGCGAAAGTTCTACCCCTCGCCCGCGCCCTGGCTGATGCCGCTGATCCTGGTTCTTGGGGTCTTCTATCTCTATCCGCTGATCGACGTCTTCCGCTTTGCCTTCACCAACATTTCGCTCGTCGGCAACGACGAGGAATACACGCTGCGAACGATCGCCAACACGCTTTCGAAGCCGGAACTGCTGCAGATCCTCTGGGTGACGCTCGTCTTCACCGGATCCAGCGTCGTTGCCCAGCAGGTGCTTGGCCTGTTCATCGCCCAGGTCGTTGTACGCAGCGAAAAGCGCGGTCTGTTCGGCTCGACCATCGTGCGCACCACGGCGCTGGTCGCCTGGGTTGTTCCCGGGATCGCCGGCGGCATCATCTGGAAGATGCTATTCAACGAGGCGCCCTTTGGCGGCCTCAACAGCCTGCTCAGGATGCTCGGGGCCTCGCCCGTTCAGTGGTTGTCCGACCCGAACATGGTCATGTGGTCGGTCGTTATCTCCAACGTGTGGCGCGGAACGGCTTTTTCGATGGTCGTTATGTACGCCGCCATCAAGGCGATAGACCCGGAGCTTTATGAGGCCGCGGAAATGGACGGCGCCAATCCCTGGCAACGGCTGATCTACATCACCCTGCCGCAGTTGCGCGCAGCGATCCTCGTCAACATGATCCTCATCACCATCCAGACGCTGAACACCTTCGATGCGATCATCTCGCTGACCGGTGGCGGCCCGGGCCGGGCGACCGAGGTTCTGTCGCTGTACACGTTCAACGTCGTCTTCCGGAATTATGATCTGGCGGCCGGCGCGGTGCTGTCGATCCTGATGCTTGTCATCAGCCTCAGCCTGGCGCTCGTCTATGCCCGCTTTCTGCCGAAGGGAGAACCGGTATGATCAATTCGAGACAGGAACGCATCGGCGACCTCTTCAGCTATCTCTTCATGCTGATCACCTTCCTCTTCTTCGCCTGGCCTCTGGTCTGGCTGCTGTCACTGGCGCTGCGCACCCGCAAGGAGGTGTTCCTCGGCGTCTCCAGGCTGATCCCCAAGTCGCCGACGCTCGACAATTTCATCGCGATCCTCTCCTCCGACAAGTTCGCTGGTTATCTTTGGAACGCGCTCATCCTGTCGGCGTCGAGCGCGATCGGCTGCCTGATCGTGGCATTGCCGGCTGCCTACGCCTTCTCGCGCTTTCCTTTCCGCGGGAAAGGCCCATGGATGATGGTACTGCTTGCCTTTCAGATGATCTCTCCACTCGTCATCATGGTGCCGCTTTATCGCTACATGGCCAAGATCGGTCTCACCGACAGCCATTTCGGCGCGACGATGGTCTATATCGCGCTTGCCGTGCCGATGGTCACATGGATCCTCAAGGGCTTCATCGACGGCATCCCGCGAAGCCTCGACGAGGCGGCACTGATCGACGGGTGCAGCCATTTCGGTGTCTTCTGGCGCATCATTCTGCCGCTCGCGAAACCAGGGATTGCCTCTGCCTTCATCATCTCGGTCATCGCCGGCTGGTCGCAATTTCTTGTGCCTTTCCTCTTGATCAGCAAAGAGGCGCTGATGCCGATCGGTGTCGGCATCTTCCAGTACGCCGGCACCCAGAACGACAGCTCCATTCAGTTGTTGGCGGCCGCCTGCCTCGTGTCTGTCGTGCCCGCCATCGTCGCATTTCTTTCGCTCCAACGCCTCATTCTCGGCGCCATGACGGCTGGTGCCGTCAAGGGCTGATTTCTTTCAAACATCAGGATATGATCATGTCGCTTACGCTTGCCCAACGCCTCGACCGCATCCGCGTCCGCGTGTCGGAACTCGAACACTGGCGCTCCCGTGAAACAGTGCAGATCAGCGGTTGGACCTTTGACGGCGAACCGATCGCGATCGGCGCCGCATGGCCGCGCAAGGACGGCACGGTGAGCTTCTCCGCCTCGGCGCGCGTGCCGGAACATTGGCCGGTAGAAGAAGCCCGCCTCAGCCTCAATCTTGGCGGCGAAAGCCTCATCACCATCACCAACGAGGCCGGCAACGAAACGCGCCTTGGTCTTGATCCCTATCACCAGGAATTCCGCCTGACGTCGCGCCGGCTCGCGATCTCGTCAGAAACGGTCGCACGTCTGCCGTTCGGCGAGCCCGTGCGCGCGCCCCGGCTCGAACGGGCAAACCTTTTGTGGCTGGACGAGCCGGTCGACCGGCTGTGGCTGCTCTTGCGCCAGATCTCGGAGGCGGTCGATACGCTTGAGGGCCATGAGGTCATTCCACATTTGATCGATATCGCCGAGGCCGCCATGCGCGGGCTTGACTGGCCGTCATCGACGGCAGCCTATATAGCGCGCATGTCGCCATCGGTCGGCCAGCAGAAGATCTGGCAGCTGCCCGAACTCGAAACCGCACCTGAAGGTCTCAACCAGGGACAGCGCGCCAGCGTGGTCGCGGCTTACGACACGCTGATCAAGGAGCTGAAGCAGCTGCGCGAACGCTTCCCGCCGCAGGGTGAGATCGCGCTGACAGGTCACGCGCATATCGACCTTGCCTGGCTGTGGCCCTACCGCGAGACCCGCCGCAAGATGCGCCGTACTTTCCACACCGCGCTCTCGCTGATGGAACAGTCGTCCGACTTCCGCTTCAACCAGTCGACGGCGCATTACTATAACCAGATCGCCGAGGATGATCCCGAACTGCTGAAGCGCATCGTCGAGCGCGTCGAAGAGGGGCAATGGGAAACGCTCGGCGGCATGTGGGTCGAGCCCGACACCAACATGCCGACAGGCGAGAGCCTCAGCCGGCAGATCCTCTATGGCCAGCGCTACTTCGAAAAGACCTTCGGCGTTCGCCACACCGTGTGCTGGCTGCCCGATTGCTTCGGCTTCTCCGGCGCCCTGCCCCAGCTTCTGCGCCAAGGCGGGATGAAGAGCTTCTTCACGATCAAGGTGAATTGGTCGGAGACCAATAAATTCCCCGCCGACCTCTTCTGGTGGGAAGGCCTCGACGGCAGCCGGGTGCTAACGCACACCTTCGACAACCCGATGCATGGCTATAACGGCTTTGTGCAGCCGGATTGTTTCGTGCCCACCTGGCGCAACTTCCAACAGAAGGACAAACACGACACGACGCTTCTGGCTGTCGGCTATGGTGACGGCGGTGGCGGCGTGACACCGGAGATGATTGTCCGCGAAGAGCAACTGCGTGCATTCCCGGCATTGCCTGCAGCGCGCTGGACCAAGGTGCACGACTTCTTCGAGGGTGCTCACAAGAGTGCCGCTGAAAAGGAGCTCACCACCTGGCAGGGCGAGATCTATCTCGAGCTGCACCGCGCAACGCTGACCAGCCAGAGCGTGGTCAAGCGCCTGCACCGCAAGGCCGAGCGTTGCCTGATCACTGCGGAAACCCTTGCCGGACTGGCGCATCTCATGGGTGGCGAGAAGCCGGCCTCGCTGGAGAAAGAATGGCGTGTTGTTTTGAAGAACGAGTTCCACGACATTCTGCCGGGATCTTCAATCGCCGAGGTCTATGCCGACAGCGCGGATGAACTCGACGGCGTGATCGCCGATGGCCAGGCCGCGCAGGCAAGCGCTTTGGCGGCCATCGCCAAACAGTTGCCATCGGGAGGCGGCAGCAACGTGCTGGTGGTCAACCCGTCGCTGGATGAGCGGCCTGTCAGGCTGACACTCGCCGATGGCAGCCACGTGTCCTCGCGCGACAGCATCGCGCCGCTCGCCATTGCGGTGATCGACATTGCCTCGCTGACGGCGCAGCCGGGCCTTTCGGCCAGCAGCAGCCACCTCGAGAACGAAACGCTGAAGGTGACGCTGGCCAAGGACGGCTCGATTTCGAGCATACTGCACAAGCCCAGCGGCCGCGAAGCGCTTGACGGCGCGGGCAACCGGCTCTTCGTCTACCCGGCCGACAAGCCGCGCAACTGGGACGCATGGGACGTGGAGGAGGATTACGCCGCGCGTGGCGAGGAAATCACCGCGCTTGATAGCATCGAGCTGATCGAAAACACGGCTCACCGTGCCGCGATCCGCATCGTTCGCAGCTGGCGCCATTCGCGCATCACACAGATCCTGTCGCTTGGCGCCAATTCCCGCCGCCTGGATATCCAAACCGAGCTTGACTGGCACGACCGCCGTGCCTTCCTCAGGACCTTGACGGCGGTCGCCGTTCGCAATGCGCGTGCGACCTGCGAATGCGCATATGGCGTCGTCGAGCGGCCCACTCACGCCAATACGTCATGGGACGCGGCTATGTTCGAGGCCCCAGCGCATCGCTTTGCCGATCTGTCCGAGCCCGGCTTCGGCGTCGCAATTCTCAACGACGCCAAGTATGGCCATAGCATCAGAGGTAACGTACTCGGCCTTTCACTTCTGCGTTCGCCCATCTATCCCGACCCTTTGGCCGATGAGGGGTTGCAGAGCTTCACCTATTCGCTGATGCCACATGAGGGGCCATGGCACGAGGGTGGCGTGCGAGAAGAAGCCGACGACCTCAACCAGCCGCTTCTTGCCCTGGCCGTATCGGATCGTGCCGTGGGGGCATGGCAGCCGATCAAGACGGATGGCATCTGCGCGGCTCTCTCGGCGATCAAGCCGAGCGAGGATAATGATGGCCTGATCTTGCGTGTCTACGAGCCCGCCGGTCGGCGTGGTGCCTTTGACCTGACGCTACCGCAAGGATGGCGTAACGAGGGGCCGGTGAGCATCATGGAGGAACCTATGAGCGACGTGCCGCTCTCGGGATTGATGCCTTTCCAGGTCAAGAGCTGGCATATCTCGCGCTAAGTCGAGACCAAAGCATGGTGAAAGCCCGGTCACGACGTGACTGGGCTCTTTCCGTTTACGCCACAATAACTTAGTCTCGATAGATCTTGTGGAAGTTCAACATGTCCGACACGGTCAAGGAGAAGAGTGGAGTTGCAGGTTTCGGGTTCCAATCCTGAGCAGGCGGCAGCAGCCAACCGGGCCATGATCGTGAGCGCGATCCATCGCGGCGGGCCGATTTCGCGTACCGAACTGGCGGCGCAATCGCGGCTGACTAAGCAGGCTGTGACACGGATCGTCGAGCGCCTGCTCGACGAGGGCCTCGTCATGGAGGCGCGGCGCCGGCACGGGTTGCGTGGGCAGCCCGCCATCGAGCTGGAGATCGATCCGGAAGGTGTTTTTTCGATCGGCGCCAATATTGACCGCGATCACCTTACCATCGTTGCTGTCGACGCTGTTGGTACGGTGCGTGGCCGCGTTCATCACGAGGCGCGGTTTCTGCTGCCGGATGATTTCGCGGCTTTGATGGCTGATGCGCTCTCCTCTTTCCGGCGACGCAAGATCATCGAGGAAAGCCGCCTGGCCGGGATCGGCCTTGCTATCCCCGATTGGCTCGGTGAAGTACCCGTTATCGGCTTTCCGCCGGAATACCGACGCTGGAGCGGCTATGATGTGCGCGGCGCGCTCGAAGCGATCTCCGACCATCCTGTTTTCATCGACAATGATGCGAATGCTGCTGCTCTGGGCGAGATTGAATACGGTCTCGGCACTGAGATCGGCAGCTTCTTCTACATCCTGGCGAATGCTTGCCTTGGGGGCAGCCTGGTGATCGACGGCATCCGCCACAAGGGTGCCAGCGGCATCGGCGGCGAAATCGGCTGGCTGCCGGTGCTGTTTGATGATGGCCCGTTTGCCGGCAGCACCCAGCCGCTTGGCGAGATGTTTTCACTGTTCATCCTGCTCGATCACCTGAAGCGGAATGGCGTCGAGGCTTCCACCCCGGCTGATCTCCTGACGCTCGATACGAACGGACGCGCAATCGTCAGCGCATGGCTGCGCAAAGTGAGTGTCAAGATCGCCCAGGCGATCGTTCATATCGGCATGATCGTCGATCCGGAGGGCGTTCTCATCGGCGGCCGCTTTCCCGTCCGGATTATCGACGAGCTGTTGCTTTACGTTCACGAGGAGATTGGCCGTCTCGGCGCCAAGGCGCCGCCGCTGCATCGCGCGGCCGGCTCGGAGGATGCGGCAGCCCTTGGCGCTGCGGCCATTCCGCTCGCCCATCGTCTCGGTCTGCCATCGGCCGAACCCGCGCAGCGGTTCCGCAACCCGATAGGTGGCCTGGCAAACAATGTGGGACGGTGGCCCGAAGTGGTTTCCAAGGTTGCGGCCGGTTGACGCTTCAAAGGGGAAACAGCGTCTCATTGAACGGTCGCAGGGCAGCGCCCAGCACGACGCCGTCTTTCGGTTGGGTTGCCGGTTGAACCACCGGGATCCAGGGAGCGATCACAAGGTCGCGGATTTTTTCCTCTCGCTCCCGCACCATGCACGATATCACTGACGCCAGAATGTCGTCAGGCAACGACCCGCCTATAAGGATCGCCCCCGGCGCGATGAAACCGGAGATCGTCAAAACCGCTTCGTGAAGGTGGCGCGCGGCCACGACAGTCCACGCATCCACCGAAGCGGATTGGGCCGCCAGGTGATGCTCAAGCGAGGGCAATGTCGCAACCTCGTTCAACGTCGCGCCGTCCACGCCAGATCGCATATTGCCGATCTGGCCGGCAAGTCCGTGAATGCCACGAAACGGTCTGCCCCCGATGAGTAGCCCCGCGCGAACGGTATCGTCGATCAGGATGGTCACAAGCCCCCCATCCGGATCGCCGATCCCAAGCGTGCGTTCCGCGCCGACGGCGGCGTCGCTGTCGTCGAGGACATAAAGCGGCCCGACCATCTCGCCAATGCAATCCTTTAGCACCCGATGGTCGAAGGACGCTCCGGGCGCAAGTGCCACGCCACAGCCGACAAGCTTGTCCGACGCCGCATGCCGGATGCCTCCCACCGCCTCGCCGACCTCATCGATATCCGTGAAGCCGACGCGCGCGCGGATCGAGCAAGAAAGGTCGATGACAATGATCTCCCCACCTTGCGCCGCGACCGAGATCCCGAGCGAGAAGGCAGCGTCGGGACAAAGCGCGAATTCCAGCGCCGCGTAGCGCGTCGTGCTAGCGCGCTTTCGCCCGGCGACCAGCCCGGCACTTGCCAGGCGCTGCACGATGCCTGCAATCGCGGGCTCCGTCAGCCCGAGGCGTCGTGATAGCTCCTGGCGCGTAAGCGGTCCGAAGCGGCGGATGAGCCCGAGCGTTGTACGGGAATTATGATCAGCGATATCGACAGGGCTGATCCCAGGCCGTGCATCTGACGGATCGCGTGTCCTCGGCGAACCAGACACAGAAAGGCGCCGCGCCGTCTTCAACCGTGCGTTCCTTGAACCATGTCCTTGGCGCAGGTCACTGACGAACTCCCTTCATATGCGCAATACAGTCTGTTGAAATATCGCGCAATTTTCCATGAGCAGCAAGAAACCCGTCTCCGATATGCCACGCGAGAGCGCAAAAATGTCGGAACCATCCTGACAAGCCACCGGTTTTGATGAAAAGAAGGGTAAAAGGCCTTGTTGTTTCCATAGTCGGCTCATAGATGAGCCATTGAAGCGACCACTCATTTTTTAGGGTTTTCTATTTCAGTTCTCAGGACTGGATTGACGCGCACCCCGGAATGTTGGTGGTCTACCGTCCATCATCGTCCGTAAGAGCGACATGGCCAAGAGGCCGGCTGCCGCATTTCGATTTTCCGCCAGGGTCATAAACATTGAATCAAGAAGCTGCCATCAACCCCGTGGCCAACCCAATGGTGGAAAGACGCGTCGTTCTGCATTTTCCTGGTTTCGAGCCGCTTGATTCGAAAGCCCACCATGCACGCTACGTGCGGTCCGCCAATCTGAGTGCCAGGGCCTGGAACCTCGACCTGACTGTCGGCGCCTGCAAGGAGGACGGTCAATTTGACGTCGGCTGCAGCTTTCAGGCGGAAAAAACGGCAAGCCGCGTTTTTGTCTTCGACCATAATGACCTCGTCCGCAAATATAGTGACAAGAGCCTGCTACAGCGTCTCTTGTCAGGTTATGCGAGCGCTGGCCGCGTCGTCGCTCAGGGCGGGTTGTTCGGTTACTTCAAGCACGCATGGCGCTTCGGCCTATTCTTCGTGTTTCCCTTCGCCTTGGTTCTGGTCGCACTTGTCCTTAGCGCTACGATCACTGCTGCTCCCTATGTTCTAAGCCTCGAGCGCTGGAATTTCCTCTGGAGCGCGCTGCTTGGCATAATGTTCTTCCGCTTCGTCTTCCTTCCCTTCGCCGCAAGGTTCCACACGCTGCATCTCTTTGCGGATTGGGACTTGGCGGTGGCGCTGGCAAAGTTTGACGATCCAGCCATTGTTCAGTGGCTCGAGCGGTGCAAGGCGCGGGTGCGCGATGCGATGCGCGAGAATGCGGACGAGTATCTGATCACGTCGCACAGCATGGGATCGAGCATTGCCAGCCATGTCATCGGCATGCTGGTCGAAGAAGAACCAGAGCTCTTCGCCAATAAGCGGGTCGTCTTCGTGACGCTCGGCGGCGCGATTTTGCAGTGCGCCCTACTTCGATCGGCAAAGAGCCTGCGGGCAAGAGTTGGCGCGATTGCGCGCACACAACAGATTTTCTGGCTTGAGATCCACTGTCTGACCGACGTGATCCATTTCTACAAGTCGCGCGTCGTGGCCTGCTGCGGCCATGCCGACGCGCCTCAGGCCTCGATTGCCACGATCCGCATGCGCCATATGCTGACTGGAGAGCACTATCGCAAGATCCGCCGCGATTTCTTGCGCGTGCATCGACAGTACGTACTGGGCTCGGATCTGCGTTCCGCCTTCGACTTTACTTTTATGACCGCCGGGCCACTTCCAGCCGCATCCTTTGCAGACCTCAACCAAGGCTGGATCGCGAAGGCGTAACCGCCTGTTTTCATAGAAAAATGCGCGGCCGAGACTTCGCCCGACCGCGCATGCTTCAAGCTCAATGCAACGCAGTATCCGCGCCGATTACGGGATGGCCGACATGGCTTTAGCCGCAGTCGCGGGCGCCGCCGCTTGCGGCGTGCCCGGCTCGTGACCGACGAGGCAACGGATCAGCTCGCTCATGCTGACGCTGCCAATCTCCTGACCGTCTCCAGACACGACGGCTGCTGCCGACGCGTTAGCGGCCGATAGCTGCCGCAAGGCTTCCTCGACGGCTGTCCCCGCAGGAATGCGAAGGCCAGACTTCGCAAGCGCTGACGTCGGTGACATGACGGCGTCGACCTGGATGACCCTGGCGCGGTTCACTTCCTTGACGAAGGCGGTGATGTACTCGTCGGCAGGCCTGAGCACGATATCGGCCGCGGTGCCCTGCTGGATCACCTCGCCGTCTCTAAGGATCGCGATGCGGTCTCCGAGCCGCAACGCCTCGTCGAGGTCATGGGTGATGAAGACCACGGTCTTCTTCAACTCCTTCTGTAGATCGAGCAGCACCGTCTGCATATCCACGCGGATCAATGGATCAAGCGCCGAATAGGCTTCGTCCATCAACAGAATTTCGGCATCGTTGGTCAGCGCACGGGCAAGGCCGACGCGCTGCTGCATGCCGCCCGAAAGCTGATTGGGGTAGTGGTTGGAGAAGCCTTCAAGTCCGACACGCTTGATCCAGTGCTGCGCGCGCTCTTCGCGGTCGCCCTTCCCCACACCTTGGATTTCAAGCCCGTAGACGGCGTTCTGCAACACGTTTCGGTGCGGCAGCAAGCCGAACTTCTGGAAGACCATGGCCGTCTTCTTCTGGCGGAACTGGCGCAACTGCTCTTTGTCCATGCGACAGACATCGACATCGCCATAACGAACCTCTCCGGACGTCGGGTCGATCAGGCGGTTGATGTGGCGGATCAGCGTGGACTTGCCGGAGCCGGATAGCCCCATGATGACAGTGATGCCGCCGCCTGGGATAGTGATGTTGATGTCCTTCAGGCCAAGGACATGACCGTGTTCGCGATTGAGTTCGGTCTTCGACATTCCCCGCATGACGGGCTCAACAAAATCACGAGCTCGAGGTCCGAAAATCTTGTAAAGATTACGGATATTGATCGATTGGCTAACCATGAACGACCTCCCGATGCTTCTGAAGACGCAGACCGTACGCCTGGCTTATACGGTCGAAAATGATGGCGATGCCGACAATGGCGAGGCCATTGAAGACGCCGAGCGTGAAATACTGGTTGGCGATGGCCTTCAATACCGGTTGGCCGAGGCCCTGCACGCCGATCATCGATGCGATGACGACCATGGCGAGCGCCATCATGATCGTCTGGTTGATGCCGGCCATGATCGTCGGCAGTGCCAGCGGCAGCTGGACATTGCGCAGTTTCTGCCAGCTCGATGACCCGAAGGCATCTGCGGCTTCAAGCACATCGCGGTCGACCATGCGGATGCCCAGATTGGTCAGTCTGATCATCGGCGGAAGTGCATAGATGACGACGGCGATGACGCCGGGCACGCGTCCGATACCGAGCAGCATGACGACGGGAATGAGATAGACGAAGCTCGGCATCGTCTGCATGACGTCGAGGATCGGGTTGACGATCCTTTGAAGCCTGTCCGAGCGCGACATGGCAATGCCGATCGGAATGCCGATCGCGATCGAAAGCACGGTACAGACGAAGATCATCGAGACCGTCTTCATCGTGTCTTCCCACATGTCGAAATAGCCGATGAGAAGCAGCGTGACGATGCAACCGATGACAATGCGCCAACTGCGCGTCGCCAGCCACGCGATGGCGCCGATCAGCGCGATCACCAACGGCCATGGCATGCCCGTCATCAGGCGTTCAGCCCAGATCAAAAAGCTTTGCAGCGGGTTGAACAGATTTTCGATGCCACTGCCATAGCCGCGCGTGAAGGCGCGAAAGCCTTCGTCTACGCTCTTTTTTAAGGCGCGCAGCATGTCCTCGTCCATCGACGGAAATTTCCAGAGCCAATCCATGTCGGTTCCCCATGACAAAATCGGCGGCGGCTTTGATTATTGTTGACCGTCCTGCCGGTGTGTAGGCGGGCGATCCCTTGATCGGGGCCGCCCGCTGTCGATGCGGTGCTTACAGCGAAGCCTTGATCTTCGTGGCGACCTCGGGAGAAACCCAGGTGGTCCAAAGCGCTTCATTGTTCTTCAGGAAGTACTTGGCACCTTCTTCGCCGCTGGCCTGGTTATCCGACATCCAGGCGATCAACTTGTTGACCGTGTCGTTGGTCCAGGCGCGCTTGTTGAGGTAGCCGACGACATCAGGACCGGCACGATCAGCGAAGGTCTTGGTGACCAGCGTCTCGACATTGTCGGCGGGCCAGGCGTTTTCCTTCGGATCGGCACAATCGGCAACCGAGGTGCAACGCTTCCATTCGGCGGCGTCATATTCGGCGCCGTAGCCGAGCTTCACCATCTCGTACTTGCCAAGAAGCGCGGTCGGTGCCCAGTAGTAGCCGACCCATGGCTGCTTGGCTTCGTAGGCCTTGGCGATCGAGCCGTCGAGGCCTGCGGCAGAGCCGGTGTCGACGAGCGTGAAGCCGGCCTTGTCGCCGCCGTAAGCCTTGAAAAGCTGCGCCGTCACGACCGTGCCGCCCCAGCCCTGCGGACCATTGAAGACAGCGCCCTTGCTCTTGTCTTCAGGTGCCGGGAAAAGCTCCGGATGCTTCATCAGGTCTGGGATCGTTTTCACATCAGGATGGGCGTCGGCGAAATACTTGGGGATCCACCAGCCCTGGATGGCACCATCGGAGAGAATCTTGGCGGCCTTGATGAACTTGCCGTCGGTCAGGCCCCGGTTGACGATCTCGGGCTGGAGGCTGACCCAAGCCTCGGGCGCGATGTCGGGCTGGCCCTTTTCGGCCATGGAGGTGAGCGTCGGGACGGTGTCTCCGACAACCAGTTCGGCCTTACAGCCGTATCCTGCCTCAAGGATCAGTTTGTCGATGTTTGCGGCCACTTCGGCGGACTGCCAATTCATGTTGGCGATTGTGACATCACCACATTCGGCAGCGGATGCAGCGCCGCCAAGGCCAAGCAGGCCAGCGGCAAGGACGGTGGAAGCCAAAAGCATTTTCATTTTCTTGTTCCCTCTGGTCGCGGTGCAACGTGAACCCGGGCGCCGGCAGCACCGCGTCCGCCAGCCTCCCCATTGAGCCGTCATTGGCTCGGCATGCGCCATTCCGATTGCGTCAAAAAATGGCGCATTGGAGCTTTCTTTCAATGTTCTTATGTATTGGCAGTCGCAATAAGATCATCCTTGTCGCTCCTGATCTCAAAGAAGTGATGCAAAGCGGAACGCTTCGTAAATCGCGGCGTGGATATTGCGGCTCGCCACCGCGTCCCCAATTCGAATGAGATCGAAGCGGCCCTCCGGATTGCGCTGCCGCAAGGGCGCTCGTCTCGCGATCAGGGCGCCATAGTCGACGGCGCCGAGATTACGCGACAGCGGCTTCAGCTCGAAATAGAGATCGGCATTGGCCATCGCGCCGTGCTCGACGACCACCTGCGACACCCGGCGCTCCCACGCTGTCGCTTCGGCATAGTCGGAGCCGAGAACGGCGACGAGCTGGTTGCCATCGCGGCGCACGGACTTCAGCCGCGTGTTGATCGTGACTT
The DNA here is from genome assembly GCA_900467745.1 of Hyphomicrobiales bacterium. Taxonomy (GTDB): domain Bacteria; phylum Pseudomonadota; class Alphaproteobacteria; order Rhizobiales; family Rhizobiaceae; genus Rhizobium. The sequence continues at coordinate 113,245 of UBQW01000032.1, read as the reverse complement.
TGACGTTCTTCTCGGCGAAGACCTTGGCGTAGGGCACATGGTTCATGCCGCCAATCTCGGGCGCGAAGAAACGCTCCGGTGACACCAGTTCCAGCTCGGCGCCGGCACCGGCGATAACCTCGGCCGCCGACATGCCGGGATGGGCGCCGTTATCGTCGAAGAGAAGCACAGTCTCGCCCGGCTTCGTCGAGCCGGCCAAGATATCCCATGTCGAGGTGACCAGTTCATCTCCGGCATCGAGCGCCGGCGACTGCGCGATACCGCCGGTTGCCACTACCACCAGATCCGGCTCGAAGTCCAGAACGTCGTCGCCACCTGCAAAGACGTTGTAGTGTATCGTGACGCCCAGCCGCTCAAGTTCCTCCAGGCGCCAGTCGATGATCCCAACCATCTCGCGCCGCCTTGGATTGCGGACCAAAAGATTGATCTGACCGCCCGCCTCGCCGCTCGCCTCAAGGACATCCACCATATGGCCGCGCTCAGCCAGCACACGGGCCGCCTCAAGCCCGGCCGGCCCTGCGCCCACAACCACAGCCCGCCGCGCCGACGCAGCAGGGGCGATCTCGTGCGACATTTCCGTTTCGCGGCCCGTCACCGCATTGTGAATACAGAGCGCCTCGCCGCCCTCATAAATGCGATCGAGACAGTAGGTCGCGCCGACGCAGGGGCGGATGCGCGCCTCTTCGCCGGCTTCGATCTTTCTGACGATGTGCGGATCGGCGATATGGGGCCGCGTCATGCCGACCATGTCGAGCTTGCCCTCGGCGATCGCGTGGCGGGCGGTCGCCACGTCGGAGATGCGGGCGGCATGGAAGACCGGAAATTTCGTGGCGGCCCTGATGTCGCCGGCGAAATCCAGATGCGGCGCGGACGGCATGCCCTGAATGGGGATGACGTTGTTGAGCGCCGCGTCGCTATCGATATGGCCGCGGATGACATTGAGAAAATCGATCGCCCCACCGGCGACGAGCCGCTTGGCGATCTCCACGCCCTCCTCGCGCGACAGGCCCTTGTCCCATTGCTCGTCGGCCACAAGCCGGATGCCGACGATGAAATCGGGGCCGACCGCCTTGCGCACGGCCTCAGTGACCATTGTTGAAAAGCGCATCCGGTTCTCAAGTCCGCCACCGAATTCATCTTCGCGGATGTTGGTGGCCGGCGACCAGAAGCCGTCCATCAGGTGGCCGTAGGCCTCGAACTCGATGCCATCGAGGCCGGCGGCCTGCATGCGCTCAGCAGCTGAAACGTAATCGTCGACGATCCGCTCGATATCCCACTCTTCAGCCTCCTTGGGGAAGGCCCGGTGGGCGGGTTCGCGGATCGGGCTTGGCGCAAGCACCGGCAGCCAATCGCCCTTGTTCCAGCCGGTGCGGCGGCCAAGATGGGTGAGCTGGATCATCACGGCCGCACCATACTCGTGACAGTCGTCGGCCAGCCGCTTCAGCCATGGCACGATCTCGTCGCGGTAGGCGTGCAGGTTGCCGAAGGCGGGCGGTGAATCGGGAGACACAACCGCCGAACCGGCCGTCATGGTCAGCGCGATGCCGCCCTTGGCCTTTTCGAGATGATAGAGCCGGTAGCGATCGGTCGGCATGCCGTCTTCGGAATAAGCCGGCTCGTGCGCGGTCGACATCACCCGGTTCTTCAGCGTGAGATGTTTCAATTGGAATGGTTGAAGTAGGGGATCCTGCGAAGCCATCGATCTGCACCACCAAACAAGAGAAAGGGCGATCTTCACCTAAAACGATGCGGGGTGCGATGAACAAAAACGCCATGAAACGCCCCCAATGCGTCGCACGGTGATTTTTGTGCGACACGACTGCCGCCAAACGGTCGCAACATGAGCATCGCCTCATCTAACATTATCGTTGGAACCAAATCCTCCGGCCGGCGTTAAGGCCGCCGATGAGGTGATGCATGACTGATGAAAAGCTTTGGAAGAAACCACTCACAATCGCGATTGGCTCCGTGAAATACGTGGTGAAAAGCACGCGCGACGCGGCCTGGCTACTGGCCGATAAATGGCCGGTGTTGACCGGTGAATCCTTTGTTCGCGCACTCAAGGCCTGTGCCGCTGTGCTGGAAGGAAAGCGTGGCGGCGGGCATGCGAGGCAGGCCCTGATCGCCGCAGCTCGCGATGCCAACCTTCAGATCGAAGGCTGAATTTCACGTTTAATTGAATCGAAAACGCCAGCCGAGAGCACGGCTGGCGTTTTTTCGCATTGATGTCCCGTCTAACTGCGGCCCGCCGTCTTTGGCTGCGCCCAGTAATCGAGCAGCCGGACGCCGAGCGACACGATGGCGAGCAATCCGCCGAGAACAGTCACGGCCGACCATGCGCCGTAGCCCCAGGCAAGGGCGGCAAGCGCTGATCCGGCGGCACCGCCGAGAAACATGCCAGTCATGAAGATCGTGTTCAGCCGACTGCGGGCCTCGGGGTCCAGCGCGTAGATGATATGCTGATTTGAGACCAGCGCGCTCTGAATGCCGAAATCGAGCACGATGACACCGATGATCAGCGCTGCGATCGACCACCACACGCCGAAGACGATCCAGGCGACGAGCGTTAAGAGAGCACCGAGCCACACCACGAAATGCGGGCCGCGTTTGTCTGCAATACGGCCCGCCACTGGCGCCGCGAAGACGCCGACCGCGCCGACGATACCAAACAGACCCGCGACATCAGCACCGAGCCCAAAACGTGGACCTTGCAGGTAGAGTGCCAGGATCGTCCAGAAACTCGTGAACGACGCAAACAGCGCTGCCTGTACGAAGGTGGCGGTACGCAGCGCAGAATGCTGCTTCCACAGTTTTGCCAGCGAACGGATCGCGTTGTGATAGCGCATGCGCGAGGTCGGGCGATGGTTTGGCAAGGCGGCGAACATCATGGCTGCACCCAAAAGCGCCATCGGAACGCCGATCCAGAACATGGCGCGCCATCCGGCATGTTCGCCGACGAAACCGGACAGGGTGCGGCTGAACAGGATGCCTGAGAGCACGCCCGCCATCACCGTGCCAATCGTGGCCCCTCGCTTTTCAGGCGAGGCCAATGAGGCCGCGAAGGGCACGATCTGCTGGGCAACAGTTGCGCTCGCGCCGACTACAAGTGATGCAGCGACCAGTGTCCAGGCGGTGGGTGCGATCGCCGCAAGCGCTAAGGCGACGGCAAGTATCAGGAACTGGCTGATGATCAAACGCCGGCGATGAACGAGATCGCCAAGTGGCAGCAATAGGAAGAGGCCGAGCGCATAGCCAAGCTGAGTGGCTGTCGGGATAAGCCCAGTGGCGGACTGGCCTGGAAAATCTGCTTCGATGATCCCGAGCATGGGCTGGTTGTAATAGATATTGGCAACGGCGATGCCACTGGCTACGGCCATTGCAAGCAGCCCGATCCGGCCTATGCCGGCTGGCGTGGCAGCTAAGGGTCTTTCGATAGTGGTCACGGTGGTCATGCTTGTAGCCTTTCTGGCTTCAGAAGATGGAACCTATCTATTATTTTCTCGAATTTCGGTGTACTGAGCAAATATGATCAACCGGAATATCGAAATCTGATATAATGAATACCGAGGATGTCAGGATCTTCGTTGCTGCATCAGCGGCCGGTAGTCTCTCGGAGGCCGCACGACGCCTCGGGATCGCGCCAATGGTCGCGACGCGCCGCCTCGCGTCTCTGGAGGCGGCGCTCGACGTGCGTCTGATGCATCGTACGACACGATCCCTCTCGCTGACGCCGGAGGGTGAGACATTCCTGCCGTTCGCCCAGGCGCTGGTGGAAAACGAGGAGGAGGCCAGGGCCCGGCTGCGGACAGACGGCAAGGGTGCAGCGGGCCTGCTGCGTGTCTCGGTTCCCGTGGCTTTCGGCCTGAAGCTCGTCATGCCGCTGGTGCCGAAGCTTCTGCAGGACAATCCGGATCTTAAAATCTCGGTCGATATGAACGACAGCTTGCCTGATCTCGTTGCCTCGGGCACCGATCTTGCGATCCGGATTGCGCGGCTGAAGGACAGCAGCCTCATTGCCCAGAAGCTCGCCGACAATGCACGCTCGCTGGTCGCCGCACCCGCTTACCTCAAGCGGCGCGGCGCACCAGTGAACACGCACGACCTGCTTGAGCACGATTGTCTCCCCATGACCGGCGTCTCGCATTGGACATTCATGCGTGGACGCATCCGTGGGGACGTGCGTGGGGACGAGGAAACCCATGTGCGATTGAATACGCGCTTCTCGTCGAGCAGCATCGCCGGTTGCCACGCCGCCTGCCTTGCCGGCGGCGGCCTCGCCTTGCTTTCCAACTGGTATGTCGAAGACGACATCGACGCCGGCCGCCTGGTTCGCATCACGCTCGAGGACGCAGTGCCGGAAACCAACGCGATCTGGGCGGTCTACCCGACGACCAGGCTGATACTGCCGAAAGTGCGGGTTTTTATCTCCGCGATCCGATCCACGCTCGCCGAACCACCCCCCTGATCGCTGGACCGAACGCTTCGGTATCAGTCGGCCTGATGTCGCGTGCATCATTGGTCGCCGCCCCACTCGTGCTTCAAGAGCCTCGATCAGACAGCAAGCGCGAGGTCATATTCACCAGCTTCGCGCTTGGCGGCAGGGCGAAGGCGAAAGCGGCGCCAGGCGCTGGGTGTTGTACCGGTTGCACGGCGGAAAATCCGCGAAAGATGAGCCTGATCGGAAAGGCCGCAATCGAGCGCGATCTCACAAAGGGGTGCGTTGGTGGAAAGCATCAGCTGCTTGGCGCGCTCGACGCGCTGGGCGATAATGTAGGTATGCGGAGACAGACCGAAACTCCTCTTGAAGGCCGCCGAGAAGTAGCTGGTGCTCAGCCTGGCCAGTTCCGCCAGTTCGTCGATCGCAACGCTCCGCGCCATGTTATCTTCGACGAACCGCTTGACACGCGCCACCTGCCATGGCGCCAACCCGCCCGATGCCGCCCTTTCGCGCGATAGCGGACCACCCGACACGACACGGGATGGCTTCAGGCGCATCGAGGCGCGTTTGACGAGATCGATGGCGATCGCCTCGTCCTGGTCGACACAATGTACGGCGCGTGCCAGGAGCTGTGATACGTTTGAGGCGCCTTGCTGGAAGACGCCGAGAGCGCCGACGTTGGGCTCGTGGTGGTCCATCGCATTTGTCGTGGTCGCCTGCATCGTCAATCTCCGTCCTGGAACCGGTTGAGGTGTGATTTTCTGGCTCTATTCTGGCGATGGGACCGTGCCGGCGGAATCCTACTATGATCAAGTTTGCATAGACCTGGGTCTTGTGGGGGGCATACTCGGGTATAGTTGCCCGCGCACCAAAGGGCTGCATAAGTTGCGTGAGGATGCTGCGAATCCGTCGTGTCACGATGCGAGAACTCCGTGCCCGCGGGCTCGCAGGAAGTGATTATAATTGGACGAAGCCGCTTGCATAAATTCAGCTCATTCGAGGAAAAGCCATGTCGCATACTTGCAAGCATGTTCGCCTGGTCCGCAACGTCCGCCCAAAGACGCGCGGTTGTGAAGAGTGCCTGGCGATTGGTCAGGCCTGGGTCCATCTGCGACTATGCCGGGAATGCGGCCATGTTGGCTGCTGCGATCAGTCGATCGGCAGGCATGCCACCGGTCACTTCCTTCAAACCGGTCATCCCGTTATGGAGGGCTATGATCCGCCAGAGGGCTGGGGATGGTGCTATGTGGATGAAATCATGGTTGACTTGCCGGATCAAACCGAACAGGTAGGGCCGATCCCGCACTTCTACTAGGTCTTGCCAAGGCCCTTGTGGATATGGCGCTCTTCAGACCGATCCGGCCCTGGATCTCAGGCATTTTGAATTCAGATGGGAGCCCATACATGGCCAAGGTGCTTGTGCTTTTCGCCCACCCCGGACAGCGCCATTCGCGCGTCAATATCCTGATGGCCAAGATCGCCGGCAGCATTGAAGGCGTGACCTTCGTCGATCTCTACGCCGATTATCCAAAGCTCGATATCGACATTGACGTCGAACAGGCCCGGTTGCTGAGGCACGACGTAATCATCTTTCAGTTTCCGATCTACTGGTATTCGACGCCGTCGATTTTGAAGGAGTGGCAGGACCTGGTGTTGGAGTATGGGTTTGCCTACGGCCACACCGGAGACAAGCTTGCAGGCAAGTTGTTCCTGCCGGTCATTACCGCCGGCGGCCCCGACCATGCCTATACCGAACAGGGCAGCAACCATTTCCGCCTCCGGGCGCTGCTATCACCGCTGGAGCAGACTGCAAATCTGTGCCGGATGCGCTTCGTTGCACCGTACGCACTGTTTGCCGCGCACGATGCGCGTGGCGACGGGCGGGCCGAGCCGCATCTGGAGGGTTACCGGCGGCTGCTGGAGGCTCTGCGCGACGAAACCTTCGACATCGACGCCGCCGCCGGCATGGAATTGCTGAGCGCCGAGACGCTTCCGCTTCGTGAGAGCATGCCCCATGAATAGCTTTATCTTCCAGGCCTTCATCTATCTGCTGGCAGCCGTCGTCTCGGTGCTCATCGCCAAGAGACTGGGGCTCGGCTCCGTGCTCGGCTATCTCATCGCCGGCATCGTCATCGGGCCGGCCCTGCATCTGGTTGGCAACGAAACGCAGGATCTGCAGCATTTCGCCGAGTTCGGCGTGGTGATGATGTTGTTTCTCGTCGGCCTCGAACTGCAGCCACGAGCGCTATGGGAGATGCGCTCGAAGCTGCTCGGCCTTGGCGGGCTGCAGGTGATCGTGACCTCGCTGGTCGTAATGGGCTGCGCCATGCTTTTCGGTCAGGTCTGGAGCGTCGCGCTGACGATCGGCTTCATCTTCTCGTTATCGTCGACCGCAATCGTTCTGCAAACGCTCGGTGAAAAAGGCCTGCTGCGGTCGTCCGGCGGACAGGCGAGCTTCTCAGTGCTACTGTTCCAGGATATCGCCGTCATTCCGATGCTGGCCTTCATCCCGCTGCTGGCTTTGCCCGAGCTCGTGCGCCATCCCCTCGGCAGCAATGCCGAGAATGGTGGGCACCACTCATTCAGCCTCGTCGATGGATTGCCGGGCTGGCAGGTGACGCTGGTGACGATTGTTGCCGTCGCCTTCGTCATCGCCGCTGGCCACTATCTGTCGCGCCCGATCTTCCGGCTGATCGCCCGCTCCAAGCTGCGCGAGATCTTCACCGCCGCCGCCCTGCTTCTGATCATAGGCATCGCATTGCTGATGACCGTGGTCGGCCTGTCGCCGGCGCTTGGCACGTTCCTGGCCGGCGTTGTGCTTGCCAACAGCGAATTCCGCCACGAACTCGAAAGCGATATCGAGCCGTTCAAGGGATTGCTGCTCGGCCTGTTCTTCATCACTGTGGGCGCCAGCATCGATTTCTCGCTGCTCTATGCGCAGGTCTGGTCCGTGCTCGGGATCACGGTAGGCGTTATGGTGCTGAAGGCGATCGTGCTGCTGGCGCTCGCCTTCGTGTTCAAGCTGCGTGGCACCGATCGCTGGCTTTTCGCGCTGGGGCTGGCGCAGGCTGGCGAATTCGGTTTCGTGCTGATCTCGTTTACCGTGCAAAGCGCCGTGCTGCCGCCCGATCTGGCCGCGGTTTTGTTGCTGGTCGTCGCGGTGTCCATGTTGTTGACGCCAGCACTCTTCATCATTTTCGACAGGCTGATCGTGCCGCGCTTCGACCGCCGGCAGGAGGAGGACGCTGACGAGATTCCCGAACCTGGTTCCGTCATCATTGCCGGCCTTGGCCGCTTCGGGCAGATCGTCAACCGCATGCTTCTCGCCAATGGCTACAAGACCATAGTGCTTGACCACCAGGCTGACGTCATCGAGGGCCTGCGCAAGTTCGGCGTCCGCTCGTTCTTCGGCGACGCCAGCCGGCCGGACCTCCTGCATTCGGCGGGCTTACATGAGGCAAAGGTCCTTGTGGTCGCGATCGACGATCCGGAGCGGGCGATCGAAATCGTCAAGCATGCGCGCCGGGAGAACCCGCATATCCACATCATCGCCCGCGCGTTCGATCGGACGATCGTCTACAGGCTTTATGAGGCCGGCGCCCACGATATCGTCCGTGAGGTGTTCGACAGTTCTGTTCGCGCCGCCGGCTACGCGCTGAAGGGGCTCGGCATGCATCCCTACGACGTCGAAAAGAGCAAGGCGGTGTTCGTGCGTCAAGACGTCCGGGGCCTTCGCAAACTCGCACCACTGTGGCGGGAAGAGGTCGCGGTCTTCGACAACAAGGAATACATCGCCAAGGCAAAGGAAATCGCCGACCTGCTGGAGCAGGCAATGATGGGCGACCGCAGCGCGCTTGGCGAAAAGGCCGAACGCGGATGGACCCCACCCGATATCGCAGCCGAACAACTGGAAAAAAACATCGACTGAGCGGTCAGTAGTCTGGCGGTCAAGCCGTGGTCGCTGCTGTTATCGCACAGCGGTCGCGCTCAGTACCGGATCGTCATGCTCGCTTTGGCGCTCACGCTCCAGGAACTGGTGGATCGCCGCAATCACCACTGACCCTTCGCCCACGGCGGAGGCGACGCGCTTGACCGAACCGGCGCGTACATCACCGACCGCGAAGATGCCGTCTTTCGAGGTTGCATAGGGCGACGCGGGGCTATGCTCCGTCGCAACCATGCCCGTCTTGACGAACCCGTGCTGGTCAAGATCGAGGCAGCCATCGAGCCAACCGGTATTCGGGGATGCACCGATCATGACGAAGATGTTGGTGGCCGCCAACTCATGGCGTTCTCCTGTGCGATGATCGATCCAGGTCACGCCGTTCAATGACTTTTCGCCATGCAGCGCGGCGATTTCAGCTTGCTGGTAGAGACTGATGCGCGGCGACCGCTCGATGCGCTGAACGAGATAATCCGACATGGTTGACGCGATGCCGCTGCGCATCAGCATGTGTACGTGCCGGACCGTTCGTGACAGAAAGACTGCCGCTTGACCCGCGGAATTGCCACCGCCGACAACGACGATATTTTCATCCGCGCAGATCTGGGCCTCCATGGCTGTTGCCGCGTAGTGGATGCCCTGCCCTTCGAACTTGTCGTAGTTCAACACGTCGAGCTTTCGGTAGCGCGCGCCTGTCGCGATCACGATCGAGCGCGCGCGCAAGGACGTTTTGTCGTCAAGAACGAGCCTATAGGGATGCGAGGAGCAATCGAGCGTCATGACCTCATGCGAGACCGAAATCCTGGCGCCGAACTTCTGCGCTTGAATATGCGCCCGGCCGGCCAGCGCCTGGCCGGAGATACCAGTGGGAAAGCCGAGGTAGTTTTCGATTTTTGATGAGGTGCCCGCCTGCCCGCCAGGCGCCATTGTTTCAAGCACGATGGTGCTAAGACCTTCTGAGGCGCCATAAACCGATGCTGCCAGACCGGCAGGCCCGGCACCGACGACCGCAACGTCATAGATGGTGTCTGCCTCCGGAGGCTCATTGATGCCAACCAGATCAGCGAGTGCGGCGTTGGGCGGACGCGACCAGACTTTCCTGTCAGGCGTCACGACGACAGGAAGCATATCTGGGGTCACTGCCAGTTTCTGCATCAGGGGCAAAGCCGTCGGCTCGATCGCGGGGTCGACGACTGCGACAGGATAGAGGTTACGCGTGAGAAAGCGCTGGATACGCAGAACGTCACCGTGGTGCCGGTCCCCGATCAACAAGACGCCACCTTCGGAATGGCGCACGAAACCGGCGCGGCGCAGGATGTAGGATCGGATGATCGTCTCGCCGATATCGGGCTCGCCCGTGATAAAGCTATGGAAATCGCGATTGGTGATCCGCAACAGGCGCGAACCGGCTTTTGCCAGCCCGGTCAGAAGCATGGGCCGCTTCGTGAAGATGTTCTGTTCGCCGGAAAACTGGCCTGGGTGATAGGTGAAGACCAAGCGGCGACCCCGCCTGACATCATCGATGAACAACTCGATCTCCCCCTCCAGCACAAGGAAGAAGTCGATCGTGCGCTGGCCGCGCTCAAAAACGATGGTATCCTTAGTCACCTTCTCTTCGAGACCATAGGCCTTGGCGCGCTCGATCATCTCGAAGGATAGAACCGGGAATGTCTGCGCCTGGCGCAGCCACGGATCAGTCGGGTCGATGGGCGTAGCAATCATCATCCGTCTCCGAAGCAGTCAACATCGATTGCCGCGACATTCTCTGGCTGCCGGCAAGTCGCACGTCCATTCAGTGGCCGGGCTTCGACCACCATCATCAAACATAAAACGACTGCCGCGGCAGGATTGTACGAATGGACTGCGTTTGCAAGGGTGAGCTTGTTACACGTCGCTCAGCTCATCATCGCGCGGTATGGAATGAAGATCACGGCCCGTTGCAGCTCACCGATCGGTCTTTTTCTTTTCCATCTCGTCCCATCGCCGCTGCTTGCGTGATTTTGGCTTCAGGCTCTTCCAGGTCCGATCGACAAAGCGGAGAAAGCGGGTGACATCCATCAGGCGGTCGACGATCGAACTCAGGTTGCCGAGCCGTTCGTCAATGATCTCATTGGCGGTTAGCGCAATATCGGCGGGCGTGTACTCGGGAAAGTGGGCCGAAAGGTTCGCATATGGATTGGCCGCTTCTCTTCCGACGATATTGATCTTCCCTTTGCGGAACATCAGACGCAAGAGCACCTGTTCGAAAGTCCAGTCGTGAACATCGAGCACCTTGTAGCGCTCGCTTCGCTTCGACGAAAAACCGGCCAGCGTGATTCTTGCACCAAGATCAAGCGTTGTCAGCCAGAAGCAGAGCGCGAACCCAGTCGTGGGCACGCTTGTGGGTGGATAGAACGGCGTAAACACCTCTGTCAGATCAAGGTGTCTGACATGAACATCGCCGAACGCAGATGCCGGACTGAGTTGCTCGTTCGGCCCCGCCTTGACGTTCACCACACCGTGGAAAGTGCGCATGTCGAAATAGGGCAGGACCTTGTCGACTTTACCGCTCTTCACGAGGTTGGCACCCAGGGTTCCGCTTCTCGACAGAAGCAGCGAAGGACGGGTGAAGGGCTCATTCAGAACCTTGAAGACCTTGTTGAAGAAGATAAAAAGCGTGGTGTCGGGAAAGCGCGCCTTGAGCTCCTCGATGTTCACTTCATCGCTGTTTGCGACCAAGACAACATCGCTGTATCCTGCCAGGAGAGATTTCCACTCCTCGGCGGCAGCGTTCGCCTTTTTTGAATCGGTATCTCCATGCCCGTCGGTCATTGTTCCCTCCTAGTCGTGTCGGGCAATCCGCGCCTTTTGACCAAACGCGCAGGCGACCCAGCATAGACGCCAAACGGCTCCGTTGCCCCCTTGATCACGCTGTTTGCACCGATCACGCACCCATCGGCGATCTTGGTGCCGGCAAGCACCTTGGCGCCAGCGCCGATCCAGACGTCCTTACCGATTTCGACCCTGCCTTTTTTGATTGGCTGATCCTTGATGGGGAGCGTGGCGTCGTCATAGCTGTGCTCGAACGAGACGATGACGACGTGCGCCGCAATCCGGGTACCGTCGCCGATCGTGACGCCACCATGTCCGAGCACGATCGAGTAATCGTTTATCGATACCTCGCTCCCGATCTCGATCGCGCCGCTTTGGGCATCGAGGACGACTCCACATCGAGTGAAAAGCCGGTCCCCGATTTCAATCCTGCCGTTGCGATAGCGAAGCTTTGGCAGATATCGCATGTTCGCGCCCTTGCCGATCCGCAACGCCCCGCGCGACAAGGTAGCGCGCAGGCGAACCACAAAGCCGAGGTTCACGGGATCACACAGGTGCGAAATGAGGATCGAGCCCGCGAGCCTTTTCTAGCCACACATCCGCGTATTCGACGTCCTGCCAGTTATGGAACCAAGGGCCGCCGTTGGTGTAATGGACGCCTTTTGGAAAACCCTGCGTGGGCTTGGTGCTCCAGCCCTCCAACCAGTTCCACTCTTCCGGGATCTCGCCGATTTCACTGTCCTTGGCCCATTGCAGGCGGTGGAGATAGGCGCCGGTCTGTGAGTTGACGAGCTCGGGTGTCAGCTGGCGGGTGGAAGGGTGCTCGCAATTAAACAGCATGAACGAAGACCAGTTCTTGCGAGGGTAATTTGTCTGCACCTTGCCATCCATCTTCACGCCTTCCTTGGGCGTGTAGTCGTGATGGACGCAAGCAACAGCCTTCGTATCGTCCTTGTAGCGCAGCAGCTCCGCCACATCCCCGAAGAACAGAAAATCACAGTCGCAAAACAGCGCCCAGCCCTTATAATCGGCAAGCCAGGGCGTGAAGAAACGGGAATAGGTGAATTCGGTCGACGCCAAGGGGTCTACTTCACGGGTGTAGACACCCTGATCAACGAGCTCCTGCAGCTTGATAGGATGGACTTCAACGTCGATGGATGCCTTCTCGAGCAAGGTAGCCTTAGCGACCTGAAAGGCGATATCCTCGCGGGAATCCCATCCGATATAGACTTTTAATTCGGCCATTCATCCATTCTCCAGGCGGTCTGAGATCAACAGTTAAGGAAGCCATTTGGAATGCTTGAATGATAAAGTCAACATCTGGACACCCTTGGAAAGCCGCAGTTCGGCGCCGCATTTCGGCCCACTTGTTGAAAAGAGATCTGTCCGCAGCTACCTCGGAGCGATGTCGAACGACCCAGCAGCAAAATCACGGTAGATGGTGTTTGCGACGCCAGAACAAGTGACGGCCACGGCCGAATTGCTCCAGTCGAGTAAATCTGACCATCAACAACGACGGAGCACCGAATGTGTCACGGCGAAGTCACAACATCAAAGGGCTCGTTTGTGCATAATTGGTCCTGTTGCCGCAACGAAGACATCGATCAGCAGAAGGTTCGGCATGGCGTTCAGCGTAAGACGAATTGATCAGGCAGAGGCGCTAGGCGGCGCCAATATTCTGGTAAATGCCTATGGCGAGCCCCCATGGGAAGAGGATTGGACAATAGAGAACGCCAGGAGGCGGCTCATCGAGCTGTCTTCGCCCCCGGACGCCATCAGGCTCGGCGCGTTCTGTCAGGGCCAGCTCGTTGGCTTCGCGTTCGCATCACCGCATACCTCAGCAATCGGCACCGGCTTGTATGTCGCAGAGATTGCAATTTCGCCATCGCACCAGAGAATGGGATTTGGAACGGCCCTGCTTACTCACGTCGAGCGTGCCGCGATCCAGCTCGGCTACTTGCAGGTTTGGCTCGTGTCGCGCCAGATCGGTGGTGTTGCAAACTATTACAAGACGAATGGTTATAACCGGTCGAACGCCTTGTGTATCTATTCGAAAATGCTTGCCACAGCTGTACTACAACCGAGCTAATTCCGGGCTTATCGCTCGTGCCTGCTTACGAATATCAATCACAATATCAATGGGTGCTTCGGCTGTCAGTGACGGTCGTAAGGTGCGGCGCGACGATTTCCAGGTGCGGCGAGGCGAGAATTTCCCGCTTTACAGCCTGCATTGCAAGCTCGAGCCAATGGACTGCGCCGACAAGTTCGACATCTTCCGCAGCAGCGCGCGCGTAGCTGATAAGGCGCGCGAGTGCCGCAAGCTCCTTGATATCCTCTGGCGATCTTGCGTTGTCGCCGTGATCATCCCCGTGGTCTTCAGGCATTGCACTCATCTTTGCTCTCCGCCAATCCGAGGCAACATAAGCCGGCGACACGCGCAGCGCCCGTGAATAAAGTGTGAAACAACTTCAGGGTGTTATCTCGCGGGATTGCCTTGCAGCTGCCAGGATAGAAGACCTAGAAAAGAAAGGCGCTCGAAAGAGCCCGATTGCCGAAACGCCGGGCTCGCTTTCCGTCTGGATTTTCCAGATCCGGTATCAACACCTTGACCACGGCGAATGGAAGATCCGGGTGACTAAGCTGCACAGCAGCCACCGTTGCAATCCGGGCGGCGCGCAGCTTGTCCGTCGTATGATCCAGATACTTCTGCAAGGATAGACTCTTCGCAACAGACGGCGGCGGGGGCACCGTTGGCCTGCTCGTGAAACTGACACGCAGCTCGGCGGGCAGCAGCGCTTGAAAGGCCGTCGGCGCAATGTCGTCACGCGCTCCGCTGATAAAGGTCAGGCGCGACTGAGCTGCCTCGGTTATCGCGCGAATGGCTGCACGCACGGCTGATGGATGGGCACCACTCCCGCCCGTCACTTCGGCAAAACGCACAGCTGCGCCCGACAGGGCGGCCCGTGGTCCGAGCAAGGCGGTAAAACAGGGAATGGCGACATCGCTGGTTATATCAAACAGTTTGAGGACCAGGCCGGAGGATTTTATCCTCTCCAACAGCCGATCAAGAACATCGTCGCGGAACAATGCCGGGTCCACACATCGGGAGTGCCTGACGCTCTCGTCGCTGATCTGCCATAGCACATATGCATCCCGCTCGATGCGTTCGAGCATGCCATGCAAGATGGCTTCGTCGATAGTGTTTCCCGACGCCAGTCCGTCGGACGACATCCAGAAGCGCGTTTGTCTGGTGCGGTTTAAGATAACAGCCTCGAACGGGACATGGATCATCCCGCCCGATATCAATTCGCGCCCTTTCACCCACTCGACCGGCTCATGCGGACCGATATCTGCTTGGTGCAAGCCGATCAAACACTCGAGCGTTGTCAGAGGATGACCGTTGTCGCGCAATTCCTGGACGGTGGCGCGAAATGTTGACACCGCCGGTCGGCTGGCAACAGCCCGTTCGAGCGCCTCCATGACTGCCGAGACGCGTGCATCAACGTCTGACAGTCCCTTCCCTTGTGCCACGACAGCAGAGGGTGCGTTCGGTGCGTAGGCGCACCATACAGGTATACCGATATGATCAAGCCCGGTGTGGCGGGCCACGCGCGTGATGCCGAATTGCGCCAGAAGCGGCGTGACGCGCGCCATCGTCGCCGGCGCTGAGATTATCCGATCCGAATAGCTTGGCGGTTCGATGATCGAGGTCAGTGCCAGTCACCCAAAAAAAGAAACGGGCAGACAACCACTCGCATTATCAGGCACAAGGGCGATTGGCGCATCTTTCTAGGTGCCTTCGTGCTCCGTCTGGTCCGCACCGTAGCGATCATTGATCACGATGCCAGGCGAACCGAGGCTGCGGGTCAAAGCGAGTAGTTTCTGCCGCACGTTCGGGTCTTCGATGGCGATGAAGGCCTTGCCGAGCGCCAACCCCTCCTTCGAGGCCATGAAAGCGGCGACTGCGTCCGTCTCCGGACGGCTGCCGTCTTCACCGGCACTGGAGGTGCCGTTCTCGAAGAAATATCCGACGGTTACACCAAAAATTTCGGCCATTCGCAAAAGGCGGCTGGCGCCGATGCGATTGATGCCCTTTTCATATTTCTGGATCTGCTGAAATGTTATGCCCAACGCTTCGGCAAGGCTGGCCTGGCTCATGCCGAGCATCTTGCGACGCAGCCTCACCCGCTCCCCGACATAGCCGTCGATCGCGTTCGTCGATTTCGCCTTCATGGCGTCCCTCGCCTGCAACAATAGGAATGCAGGTGCATAATGGGGCCACCGCAGAAAAATGCAACTAAAAGTAAAGCGGCCACTCAAAATCTTTAACGACTTCTCCGAACGTCGTAAAAACTATCCACAACCATCCTCCGAAACGCTTGTCTTTGTCACATCAGAAGGGCGTATTCTTCACCAAGAACCACTTTAACTGGTGTCACGCCGATTTCACGCAAGCAGTTGGAGTTCCCATTTATAATGGTTGAGTAAAATTGGGGCATGCGCTCGGTTAACGTTAGGTGGGTGCTTTCCAAAAACGGGGCAATCACCGCACACCGCGACTTCAGGCGCAGCAGATGGGGATTGACGTCATGCAGATACCTGCCATTGAGATAAACCACGCGGACCGTTTGTTGGCCTGCCGTCAGCAGATCGAGGAAGCCGTTCATCAAATGATCTTCGGCGAAAAGCAGATGGAATACTCGCCCGCGGAGATCGCGATGGCGATTGCCGACATCGCTGACGACTATATCTTGAGCCTTTCAAAGCTGAACCGGGCTGCTACTCACTGAATAGTTTGACCCGACTGCGCGCAGCGCACGACTTCGGTTCGAGGGTCACTCATGACACAGCGCGCTCGGATGTCTTTTGCGCAGTGGCAAAGCTTTTGCGGTGAACTGTTGCTGGAATGCCTTGTCGGTCACACTTTTTTCGTAAATATCGACTTGGTAATCTGACGCACCACGCCTTTGAGAGGCGCTGGTGCGCGTCATGTTTTCGGTGAGCGGCCATCGACATTGACGCTGGAACACGCGCGCGGGCAGAAGTAGACATCTTGAACAGTTCGTTCCGCGCCTCGAGCGCATCCATGAGCCTTGCTCTTAAATTGCTCGGCGGCCTGCTTTGGGTGCTCGCCTCATCGGCCCTGCTGGTAGAGAGTGACACTTATCGCTACGCATGCGCGATCCTGGCCGTCATTGCACTGGTCTATTATGTCAAGGAACCGTCGCGTCCGCGCACGAACTGGCTGGGTTGGCTGTGCATGGGCTGGGCACTCTATGTTCTGACACGCTTTGCGTTCATCTACCTCACGACCGAACATCATGATATGGGCGGATCCGACTGGCTCTTTGCATTTCCCTTGTTCTTCCCGATCCTCGGGGTCGCATTCGCGCTCTACGAGGGCGAGATGGAAAGGATCATCGCGGCATTTTTCGTCGTCGCCGTTGCCATGCTTGCCGTTACGGTGGCACTGACGATTGGCACGATTACCACCGGTGTCGCCGTGCGCCCACTCGTCATGAACAATCAGATCCACGGCGCAGTCGCCTGTGGCCTGATTTTCGTGATGTCGACCTTTTGGCTTTTGCACTACCTGACAACCCCTGATGCCGATCGTCGGTTCGCCAGGCTAGCCTATGTGGTATCCCCGCTTATTCTGGTTTTATGCGTAATCGCAATCTATGGCGCAAAATCCAAGGGCGTGTGGCTCGCGATGATGTTCACACTGCCGGTTCTCGCCATTGTCGGCATGCGATACATCAAGGTGCGCGCGCGCAGCGGATTGGTGATGGTTTGCGCGATTGCGCTGCTTGGCGTTGGAATCTACGCCGTGCGCCATAATCTCGATCAGACAGCCGGCCCGACGATCAAAGCAACCGCTTCGCTCTTTTCTAGCGTTCTGGGCAGCTCGAACCATGCGGAGACGATCACGCAGACCATACAGTCGGACACGACGCCTGTTGCGATGGACGAGCGCCTCCAGCTCTGGTCGAACGGTTGGGAGCTCTTCTCCTCCGCGCCGATCTTCGGATGGGGCAACGAATGGCTCGAGCGCTGGCAGCACACACGCTACGCCCACGTTTCCTATACGCTGCTACACAATGGATATCTGGAGATACTGGTGCGCTTTGGTCTGTTCGGGGCCGTCGTCATGGCGCTTATCCTGGCGAGCTTCATCGTCTCCGTCTGCAAGGCCTGTCGCCAGGGCATCATCCCGCGTGCGGCCATGCACGCCTATCTTGTCTGCATCTTCTTTTTCGCGCTCACCCTTCTCAGCAACTCCAACAACCGGCTGGCGATCGGAGAAAGTCTTGCGCTCGTGACGTCAGCCTTTGCCTGTTGGTGCAATCTGCGCTTGCGGCCAGCGCAGGAAAACCTAGCGGGTCTGCAGGCGGCCGCAGGCTAGTTACTTCGCGAACTCTGTGAGCAGACCGCGCGATAGAGCGAAGAAACCGCTCGTCGACGCCAACAGCTATTTCCGCGCTGCGTCGCCTTTTCCCTTGCCCATCACGGAGCCGAGGATCATGGCGATGTCATTCCAAAGGCTGGCGGTCTTGACGTATTCGGCGTCTGCCGCAGCAAGTCGCTCGGGGGTCGACATGTCGATGCCGGCAATCTGCGCCAGACCGGTTATGCCGGGGCGAACAGCAAATACGCCCCGGGCTCTGCGGGCCGCGATGACATCGGGCTGGCTCGGCAGGCATGGGCGCGGGCCAACCAGGCTCATCTCGCCCTTCAAGACGTTGACGAGCTGGGGCAATTCGTCGAGCTTGTAGGCGCGTAGCGTCTTGCCGATCGGCGTGATCCAAGCTTCGGCCGCATCATGGGAGCCCACATCAGGCGTACCGGCGGCCATGGTCCTGAACTTCAGGCAGGTGAATGGCAACTCGTTTCGGCCCACTCTTTTTTGACGAAACAATGCACCGCCAGGCGACGAACGCCGGACCATGACGATGAGCACAAGCAAGACGGGAGACAAAACGACGAGCCCACCGGCTGCCGCACAGAAATCGAAAGCCCTCTTGATCCCCTGGTCGAGCTTGCTTGTCATGTCAGTCCTTAAAGGGTTGCGGGGCCTTGGCGCTCGTTGCCGTGCCAAGCGTTCGAACCAGTGCTTCGTCCATCGAAAACGACGGCGTCCAGCCTAACCGCCTGGTTTCAAGAGTGTCGACTTCAAGCGAGCGTGTCAGGCGATGAACCAGTTCGCGTTTTCCAGCAACGCTTCCAGCAAGTTCCAGCAGCACTGGAGGAAACGGCAGCAGCGAGGCCGACGAGCCGGATGCCGCGGCAATCATGCGCACGAGTTCTGGTGTCGATGGGCTCTTGGCGTCAGCAACCATGAATGTTGCCCCTGCCGCATCCGGGTGGTTTGCGGCAGTCACGATAAGATCGGTCAGGTTCTCGAGATAGACCATCGAGCGGCGATTATCGATCGAGGCGAAGGGCAGTGGCAGGCCACGTTGCACGAGCCGCACCAATGCCTGGAAGCTTCCACGCATGCCGGGTCCATAGACGAGCGGCGACCTGATGACGACGACCTGCATTTTCGAGCTGGCACCAAGGGCAAGCAGCAACCGCTCGGCTTCGAGCTTCGTTCGACCGTAGTCACTTTGCGGGTCGGGTGTGGCCGTCGCTGTAAACGGCGTGCCTCTGGTCGTTGCCTCCCCGTTCGCCTTGATTGAACTTAAGAACACGAACCGTCTTACGCCCGCCGCCGCTGCCTGGCGCGCCAGATTGATTGTGCCTTCAACGTTCACGGACCGATACTGTGCAAGAACCGCCGGCGAGCCTTCGACGACGTTTTGATTGACGGCAGCGAGGTGAACGACGACATCGACCCCTTCAAGGGCAGCCGACCAGTCGGTCGCGCCATCTATGTCGCCGGCGGCAAACAGCCCATCACCGCCCCGCCTGCTCGTTGCACGAAACGGAATGGCGCGTTGCTGCAATGTGCGCAAAAGCCCCTGACCGACAAAGCCAGAGGCACCGGTTACGAGAAACATGACGGCCTCCAGCGCAGCAGGCATATCGGCAAGACGAAGGCCCTCACCTGGAAACCTCCTGCCTGAGGGCAACGAGATCCACCACGCGCTCCATGGGACTATATCCCGGCACTAGATCGCTCAAAGCTTCCTTCAGACGCCTTGCATCGCCATCGCGCGCAAGCTGCGCCAGCGCGTCGAGCTTTCCTGACAGTTGCGACCAGCCAAGGAAGAGTTCGCGCGCGCGCCGGATCTTCGGGTGGTCCGTGACTTCGGGATTGTCGTTGATCAGCAGCTCCTCGTAGAGCTTCTCGCCCGGCCGCAGACCGGTTGTTACAATCGCGATGTCGCCGCCCGGGTTCAGATCGTCCTGAACCGTCAGTCCGGAGAGTTCGACCATTCGGCGCGCAAGATCGATGATCTTGACCGGCTCGCCCATGTCGAGCAGGTAGACATCTCCGCCCGATGCCATCGCACCAGCCTGGATGACGAGCTGAGCGGCTTCGGGAACGGTCATGAAGAAGCGTGTGATCTCCTCATGCGTCAGCGTGATCGGGCCACCGCGGCTGATCTGCTGGCGAAAGAGCGGCACGACGGATCCCGATGAACCCAGGACATTGCCGAAGCGCACCATGGAAAAGGTCGTGTTCCCGTGCTCCTCGGAAAGCGCCTGCAGGATCATTTCGGCCAGGCGCTTCGTCGCACCCATCACATTGGTCGGCCGCACCGCCTTGTCCGTGCTGACAAGGATCATGCGCTCGACGCCGGCGGCGAGAGCTGCCCTGGAGACCGTAAGCGTACCAAAGACGTTCGTCTTGACGCCTTCGGCGGGGTTTTGCTCGACCAGCGGCACGTGCTTGTAGGCGGCCGCATGATAGACGGTCGCGGGTTTCCATGTCTGGATGATCGTGCTGATGCGGTGCTCATCGCACACGTCGGCAAGCAGCGGGACGATCGGAAATGGCGGTTCAGCATCTTCGCCGGCAAGTTCGCCCTGCAACGCGTAGATGCCGAACTCGTTCTGGTCCAGAAGCAGAAGCGCCTTGGGACGCAGTTTGGCGATCTCGCGGCACAGCTGGCTGCCGATGGAGCCTGCAGCACCGGTGACCAGGACAATGCGGTCGGCGACGTTTTGCTCCAGCAAGGCGGTGTTCGGCAACACCGCGGTACGGCCCAGCAGGTCCTCGACATCGAGGTCCTGTAGGTCCGTCAGCTGCGCCTGGCCGGTTGCCAATGCACTGATATCGGGGACGGTGCGAACGGCAACGCGTGCCGAACGCAAGCGTTCGATGATCTCGTTGCGCCGGCCCCGCTCGATCTGTGGCAAGGCCAGAAGAACGGTCTTGACTTCGAGATCTGCGCACACCTTCTCGATGTTTTGAGGGCTGTAGATCTTCACCCCGTTGAGCGACATTCCTTTCAGGCCGCGATCATCATCAAGAAAGCCCACGACCTTGAACTCGGCCGAATGGCCCAAGGCGCTGACCAGCTGCCGTCCCTGCGAGCCGGCGCCGTAGACCAGGGTCCGGATCGGCGCGGCCTCGCCGAGAATTTCGCTATAGGCATCGTAGAGAAAATAGCGTGCCACGAAGCGCGAAAGGCCAACGGCGAGCAACAGCAGCATCGGCTGCAATATGCCGACAGTCCGAGGGATCGTCGGTACGCTGATGACCGTGAAGATCACCATGTAGACGGCGCCATAGATCAGCACGCACTTGATGACTGTCGAAAATGCGGCCCAGCCCATGAAGCGGAAGATGGCGCGGTAAAGACCGAAGGTGATGAACAACGGCAGCGCGATGACGAGCGATACCGGGATCGTCCAGAACTGCACACCCGTGAGCAGGTACCAGTCGTTGAAGCGGAAGCAGAATGCAATCCAAACCGTTATGATGCATAGACAGGCATCAAACAGCAGCGCGATGACGCGCTTGGCTGGCCGGGGCAAGGCAAGAACCTGCTGCACGTAATTGTCAAACATGGCGCTGGCTCGATTGTGACGGGTTTGGCAATAGCGGCCGACATTGGATGCTACGGCAAAAACTGTTTCGGAGAAGATGGCTCATGAAACTGCGTACCGTACACGGCGAAGGAGTTCCAGCGTGCGCCAGACATGAGTTGGAATTTTGCGAAGCCCGCGCAGCTTCACTGATCGATACCGCGCGCGGTCGGCGATCTGGCTCTCCTTGGAGCGAACCGACAGGGAGATCAGATCGTGTTTGAGGGTGTAGACTTCAACGCCGGTTGCCCAACCGCGTTCCAGCGCTATGTCGAACGGGCATGTAATGACCTTGAGGGCGTCGACGAGTTTTTGCGCGCCCGCTCGGGTCACGAGATAGCATGCTGCCGAACCCTGTGGTCCGAACAGGCATTTACCGACGATATCGCCGTCGACGGATCGGGCAACGGGTCGAAACCAGACGACACGGTGGTTCAATAATTTCAGCACGTCAGCAAATGGCGCAGCCTTATGTGCGCTATAGCCACGAGAAACGAGGTCGCCGCTGAGGTTGACGTCGTCTTCCATAATGATTGCGCACTCCGCCGCGCTTTCGACAAACGCTTCAAGCGCCTTTAGATGGGCGAGATAGCAACCATATTCCTGCGGCAGCATCGGACGGCCATTGCGGCGAACAAAACCGGCTCGGTCGTAGTCTCGCCACTGCGCGGTGCTCGCCGCATCAATCTCGACGCCTGCGATACGCTGCACATCAAGGCCGAATTCTTCGGCTTGGCTCTTTATATGCTGCCAGCGGTCGATGGAGCGATCGAGATTGATTACGTAGGACACGATGTGCCGCCGAGACAAGGTCTCGCCTGTTGCGGATCGGCGCGTTTGGTCGTCAGCTGCGCTGTCAGTCTGCTGGCGTTCACGCACAGTGGTCTCCTGGGGCATCCATTGGGCGCCAAACTCGCTATAGGTTTCTCGCTGGACACACGTCTTTGCCAACCGCGACAGCCATTAATATGTATGCGCGGCGTGTGCAAGGATCTACCCAAACGAGCAAAGCGTTTTCACACGAGAGTGGCTTAGGAGCCCGACTGCAGCCACCTGCCAAATTAGACGGCATCTTTTCACATGATGGCAAATCAGCCACCTGTCGACAAAGCTTCAGTTGTTTTCGCATTCGACCACACTGCGGGGTCGCAATTTTCCTCCCCCAACTCTTGCGAACTGGCCTTTGGCCCATCACGCCGGCGCCGCGCCTGCGCTGCAACCTGAAGGCATCATCCCGATGAGCTCCTTCTTGGTCCCCGCTTCAACACGTCCCTGATAGAGAAGCTCGAATGGATACGTGCGACGCCAGGCAAAGTCGATAAGATATCCTTGTGGATCCGCTCAAAATCGCGCGCACTTTCGACCTCGACCTTGAGAATATAATCCGAACCGCCCGTCATCAGGAAGCACTCCTGGATCTCTGGATAACGGCGGATGGCCGCCTCGAACCTGTTCAGGTGTTCCTCGGTCTGTCGATCGAGCGTGATATTGACGATCACTGCAAGCGCATCGTCGCTGTCGGAGGTACCGATCAGGGCCGTGTACCCCCTGATATGGCCGGATTTTTCCAGTCTTGCGATCCGTCGGAGACATGCTGATGGAGAAAGACCGACTTCGGCTGCAAGTGCCGTGTTGGCGATGCGCGCATTCAATCTGAGTTGCCGGACAATGTTACGATCGATCGCATCCAAGATCATGCGCAATAATTCCTCTTTTGACGCTCGATAATTTCGCATTCATCGACCGATTGCAATATCGCAATGCTGATCACCAGGAAATTGCTCGATTGTTTCGCTATCTTCATGGCAACAATCAAAGGGGATCATGATGGACGCTGCCGTCGCAAATACTCTCAGTGAGGGCGCGTTGTCCGGTCTTCTCACGATCGACCTTAGCGCGCTTGCGGCGAATTACCGGCTCCTCGCAAACCAAGTCGCGCCATCGATTTGCGGCGCTGTCGTCAAGGCGGATGCTTATGGCCTGGGAGCCGATCGCGTCGCCGTGGCACTGGCTATCGAAGGGTGCCACCACTTCTTCGTGGCACACCTCGTCGAAGCCAGAAACCTCAAGCGATATTTGCCAGCGGATGCCAAGCTCTTTGTTCTGAATGGGATCATGCCCGGTGGTGAAGAGTTTGCGGCTGCAAACGGGATCATTCCGGTTCTCAACTCGATGGCGCAGCTTCATAACTGGTCTCTCGCCGCCGAACGGCGCGGTGCACCCTTGTCTGCCGTGCTTCAGTTCGATACCGGCATGTCGCGCCTCGGCCTGAGCTTGGACGATGCATCGGTTCTTGCGCAAGATCCTACATTGCTGCGCAATATCGACGTGCAATTCATCATGAGCCACCTGGCCAGCGCGGATGAGAGTGACAACCCGCAGAACGCCGCGCAGCTTGCCGTCATGCAGGATCTCGCGGCCCGCTTTCCGCAGGCCAAGCTGTGCTTTGCCAATTCAAGCGGCATTCTCCTCAACTCTGACTTTCATGGCGACATGGTGCGGCCGGGGGTCGCGCTCTATGGCGGCGCGGCAAGCGATCGCATTGCCAATCCGATGAAGCCGGTTGTTCAACTGAGCGTCCGCGTCGTCCAGACGCACACCGTGCCTGAAGGCGCGCTGGTTGGCTATGCCGGTACTTACCAGGCCCCGTCGGAGATGCGGCTTGCGACGCTCGCCGCTGGCTATGCCGATGGTTTGCCGAGAAGTCTCAGCGGGCGTGGTGCCGCCTATTTCGCTGGCCAGCGCCTGCCGATCGTTGGCCGCGTGTCCATGGATAGCATGACGATCGACATTTCATCTCTTCCAGCAGATGCGATTGGTCTCGGCAGCCTCGTGGAATTGATCGGCGCCGATCAAAGCCTTGAGGACATCGCGCGCGATGCCGGCACGATTTCGTATGAGATACTCACGGGCCTTGGCCAGCGCTACCATCGCCAATACATCTGATAAAAAAGCATACATAAAAGGGGCAAGCATGAAAGTCACAGTTCTCGGCGCCGGCGTCATCGGTGTCACCAGCGCATACTATCTGGCCAAGGCGGGACATCAGGTCACCGTTATCGATCGCCAGTCCGGCCCGGCTCTCGAAGCCAGCTTCGCCAATGCCGGCGAAGTGTCTTTCGGATATTGCTCTCCGTGGGCAGCGCCGGGTATTCCGCAGAAGGCGCTGAAGTGGCTGTTCATGGAACATGCGCCTTTGGTCCTCCGTCCGAAGGTGGACTACGCGATGATCTCCTGGATGATCAGGATGCTCGCCAACTGCACATCCGAGCGCTACGCGATCAACAAGTCGCGCATGCTGCGCCTTGCCGATTACAGCCGCCTGTCGCTCGCCGAGCTGCGCACTGAGACTGATATCGCCTATGACGAGCGCATGCAGGGAACGCTGCAGCTCTTCCGCACGCAGGCGCAACTCGACGCATCGGCCAAGGATGTGAAGGCGCTGGCGGCTGACGGCATTCCTTACGAAGTGCTGGACCGCGAGGGCTGCATCCGCATCGAGCCGGCGTTGCGCCACGTCAGCGACAAGATCGTCGGCGGCCTGCTGACGCCCAAGGACGAGACCGGCGATTGCTTCAAATTCACCAATGCGCTCGCCGCCAAGTGCGTTTCGATGGGCGTCACCTTCGACTATGGACGCCAGATCAAGGGCCTCGTGATCGAGGCGGGACAGGCCAAGGGTGTCGTCACCGATACCGGCACCGTCTTCTCCGATGCCGTCGTCGTGGCGCTCGGCAGTTTTTCGCCGCTGCTGTTGAAGCCATTCGGGATCAAGCTCCC
The DNA here is from genome assembly GCA_900467745.1 of Hyphomicrobiales bacterium. Lineage (GTDB taxonomy): Bacteria > Pseudomonadota > Alphaproteobacteria > Rhizobiales > Rhizobiaceae > Rhizobium. The sequence goes on along the minus strand of UBQW01000032.1, from coordinate 88,292 downwards.
CGTTTATCCGGTAAAGGGCTATTCCCTGACCATCCCGATCACCGATGCATCGCGTGCGCCTGAGTCCACGGTGATGGACGAAACCTACAAGATTGCCATCACGCGCTTGGGCGACCGTATCCGGGTCGGCGGCATGGCGGAGATTTCTGGCTATACGAACGACCTCGGCCCCGCGCGCCGGAGAACGCTGGAGCATTCCGTCAGCGATCTCTTCCCCGGCGGCGATCTGAAGGCCGCCAATTATTGGTCCGGGCTGCGGCCGATGACGCCGGATGGCACGCCCGTCATTGGCGCGACCAACATCCGTAATTTGTTCCTCAACACCGGCCACGGCACGCTCGGCTGGACCATGAGCACCGGCTCCGCACGGGTGCTGACGGATGTCGTCGGTGGCCGAAAGGCAGATATCGACGTCAGCGACCTGTCGCTCGCCCGATACGGCCGATAAAAGAGCGGAATCGCGGGACTATAATGCTGGATCCGAGGCTCAACCCGTTCCAACAACGCGGCTGAGCCGCGCCGCAACGATCGGTCTGACGCAGCCATTCGTCCGGCAACTTCGTTGCCCGCTGCCGATAAACATCGCAACAATTTGCCATCGCTTTCAACGAAGAGCGCGCATAGACTTTGCGTTATCTTGATTGCCTGACGTGCTGCTGGAGGTTGATGCGGCGAAGTGCAATTCACGAGATGATGCATGGGAGGAGAACCGTGCAGCTTGACGACGTTTGGTCTTCTCGGGGCCAAGTTCGTTATGGCCTACGGTACAGCCCGATGCCGGCTTCGAGGAGGAGGTCGCGATGACGATGCAGGATCCGATTGTGATCACAGGCGCCGCCCGCACGCCAATCGGTGGCTTTCAGGGAGCCTTCGCCTCCCTGGCCGCACCGCAGCTGGGAGGATCGGCAATCGCAGCGGCGTTGTCGCAAAGCCAAGTCCCGGCCGAGTGTGTCGATGAGATCATCATGGGCTGCGTGCTTGCGGCTGGCCAGGGACAGGCACCGGCCCGACAGGCGGCGATTGGCGCCGGCCTCCCCTTCTCTACCGCCGCCAGCACCGTCAACAAGATGTGCGGCTCCGGCATGAAAGCCGTGATGATCGGCCATGATCTGCTCGCCGCCGGCAGCGCTTCGGTGGTGATCGCGGGCGGCATGGAAAGCATGACGAATGCGCCCTATCTACTTGATCGTGCTCGCGGCGGCTATCGGCTCGGCCATGGGCGCGTGGTCGATCATATGTTCCTCGATGGGCTCGAGGATGCCTATGAGAAGGGGCGCTTGATGGGGACATTCGCGGAAGACTGCGCCGAAGCCTACCAATTCACGCGCGAGGCGCAGGACGCCTATGCCATTACGTCCCTCACGCGGGCACAGAAGGCGATGGAGGCTGGCTATTTCGATCGCGAGATCGTGCCGGTTTCGGTCATGTCAGGCAAAACCGAAGCGACAATCCGTGAGGACGAGCAGCCGGGCAAGGCCAGCATCGACAAGATCCCCAGGCTGAAGCCGGCTTTCCGAGAGGGCGGCACGGTGACGGCAGCCAATGCGAGCTCGATTTCCGACGGAGCTGCCGCGCTGGTGCTGATGCGCCGCTCGCGGGCCGACCAACACGACATCGCACCGCGCGCGACCATTGTCGGGCACGCCACGCATTCCCAGGCACCCGGCGAATTCGCCACGGCGCCGATCGGCGCGTTGAGAAAGCTCTCCGAGCGCACCGGATGGCAGCTATCGAAGGTTGATCTGTTTGAGATCAACGAAGCCTTCGCCGTCGTGCCGATGGCCGCCATGCGTGATCTCGATATCCCTCACGACAAGGTCAACGTCCACGGCGGCGCTTGCGCACTGGGCCATCCGATCGGCGCGTCCGGAGCTCGTGTCATCGTTACGCTGCTTGCGGCGCTGGAGCGATACGGGATGAAGCGCGGGATGGCGACGCTGTGCATCGGTGGCGGCGAAGCGACCGCGATCGCCATAGAGCGTCAGTGAGCGCAAAAGGGAGGTGCGCTGATGATCTTGTCCGACACGCAGAGCCAAATCCGGGACCTCGCGCGGGATTTTGCACGCGAAAGACTGGCACCTGGGGCCGCCGAGCGGGACCGCACACACAGCTTCCCGCGCGACGAACTGAAGGAGATGGGTGAACTCGGCCTTCTCGGCATGCTGGTGCCGGAGGCCTATGGTGGCTCCGACACGGGAACGGTTGCCTACGCCGCCGCGCTCGAAGAGATCGCCGCCGGCGACGGCCCCTGCTCGACAATCATGAGCGTCCATAGCTCCGTCGGCTGCGTTCCCATCCTCAAATTCGGAAACGAAGAGCAGAAACAGCGTTTCCTGCCCAAGCTTGCCACCGGCGAATGGATCGGTGGCTTTGCGCTGACAGAGCCGCAAGCCGGCTCGGATGCCTCCAATCTGCGCACCCGCGCGCGACGAGATGGCGATCACTACGTGCTTGATGGCGCCAAGCAGTTCATCACCTCGGGCAAAAACGGTCAGGTGATCATCGTCTTCGCGGTGACGGACGCGGCGGCAGGCAAGAAGGGCATCACCGCTTTTATTGTGCCGACCGATACACCAGGATACGAGGTCATTCGCGTCGAGCACAAGCTGGGCCTGCATGCCTCCGACACCTGCCAGATCGCCTTCAACGACATGCGCGTTGCCGCCGACCTTCGCCTCGGCGAGGAAGGCGATGGCTACAGGATCGCGCTTGCCAATCTCGAAGGCGGACGGATCGGGATCGCGGCGCAGGCGGTCGGCATGGCGCGCGCGGCCTATGAGGCAGCGCGCGACTACGCCCGCGAGCGGACGGCGTTTGGCAAGCCGATCGTCGAGCATCAGGCCTTAGCCTTTCGCCTCGCCGACATGGCAACACAGATCGAGGCTGCGCGGCAGTTGGTGTTTCACGCGGCAAGCCTACGCGAGGCGGGTCTGCCCTGCCTTTCAGAGGCATCGATGGCCAAGCTCTTTGCGTCGGAAATGGCCGAACGCGTCTGTTCTGACGCGATCCAGATCCACGGCGGATACGGCTATATGAGCGATTACCCCGTCGAGCGCATCTACCGCGATGTCCGCATTTGCCAGATCTACGAGGGAACGAGTGACGTGCAGCGCATGGTGATCGCCCGCAATCTATAGGGAGAATACGCCGCGTTGATCCTGAGGAGAGGATCAACGCGAGCGGAGGAGGAACACAGGAAATGCCAGACAGTCAACGACTGAGCCTCTACGTCCCCGAACCCGCCGTTCGCCCTGGCGGTCAGCCCGATTTCTCCAACGTCAAGATCGCCAAGGCAGGCGCTGTGCCGCGCCCGGAGGTGGATGTCGCTTCCGAAGACATCCGCGATCTCGCCTATTCGATTATCCGCGTACTTAACCAGCAGGGCGAAGCTGTCGGTCCCTGGGCAGGATTGCTTTCGGACGAGGCGCTTTTGACCGGGTTGCGCAATATGATGAAGCTGCGCGCCTTCGACGCACGCATGCTGATGGCGCAGCGCCAGGGCAAGACGTCCTTTTACATGCAGCATCTTGGTGAAGAGGCGGTCAGTTGCGCCGTGCGCAAGGCGCTGGACAAGGGTGACATGAATTTCCCGACCTATCGGCAGGCAGGCCTCCTCATCGCCGACGACTATCCAATGGTCGAGATGATGAACCAGATTTTCTCCAACGAGAACGATCCCCTGCGGGGACGGCAATTGCCGATCATGTACTCCTCCAAGGAGCACGGCTTCTTCACCATCTCGGGCAACCTTGCCACCCAGTATGTCCAGGCAGTCGGCTGGGCGATGGCGTCTGCGATCAAGAACGACAAGCGCATCGCCGCCGCCTGGATCGGTGACGGTTCGACCGCGGAATCCGATTTTCACTCGGCGCTCGTCTTCGCCTCGACCTACAGGGCGCCGGTGATTTTGAACATCGTCAACAATCAGTGGGCGATCTCCACATTCCAGGGTATCGCGCGCGGCGGTTCCGGCACGTTTGCTGCCCGGGGCTTGGGCTTTGGCATCCCGGCGCTGCGCGTCGATGGTAACGATTATCTGGCCGTCTATGCGGTCGCCCGCTGGGCGGCGGAGCGGGCGCGGCGCAACCTTGGGCCGACACTGATCGAATATGTCACCTATCGGGTCGGCGCCCACTCGACCTCCGACGACCCAAGCGCTTACCGCCCGAAAACCGAGTCCGACGCATGGCCGCTTGGAGATCCCGTGCTGCGGTTGAAGAAGCACCTGATCCTCAAGGGCGTCTGGTCCGAGGAGCGTCACGTTCAGGCCGAGGCCGAGATCCTGGACGAGGTGATCGATGCGCAAAAGCGCGCCGAGGAACACGGAACGCTGCATGCAGGCGGCAAGCCTTCGGTGCGCGATATTTTCGAGGGCGTCTATGCCGAGATGCCGCCGCATATCCGTCGTCAACGGCAGAAAGCGGGGTATTGATATGGCGCGCATGACCATGATCGAGGCGGTGCGCAGCGCCATGGATGTCTCGATGGCCCGAGACGATGACGTCGTCGTGTTCGGCGAGGATGTTGGCTATTTCGGCGGTGTGTTCCGGTGCACGCAGGGGCTTCAGGCGAAATACGGCAAAACCCGCTGTTTCGACACCCCGATCAGCGAATCCGGCATCGTCGGCACGGCGATCGGCATGGCCGCCTATGGGCTGAAGCCCTGTGTCGAGATCCAATTCGCCGATTACATGTATCCGGCCTACGACCAGATTACACAGGAAGCGGCACGCATTCGCTATCGATCGAATGGTGACTTCACATGTCCGATCGTGCTCAGAATGCCGACGGGCGGCGGGATATTCGGCGGGCAGACGCATAGTCAGAGCCCGGAAGCGCTGTTTACACATGTGTGCGGCCTGAAGGTGGTCGTTCCCTCCAACCCCTACGACGCCAAGGGGCTGCTCATCGCCGCGATCGAGGATCCGGACCCGGTGATGTTCCTAGAGCCAAAGCGCCTCTATAATGGTCCATTCGACGGCCATCACGAGCGCCCGGTTACGCCATGGTCGAAGCACGAACTGGGTGAAGTGCCCGAAGATCACTATGTCATCCCGATCGGCAAGGCGGAGATCCGTCGCGCTGGAAGCGGGGTCACTGTCATAGCCTACGGTACGATGGTGCATGTGGCGCTCGCAGCCGTCGAAGATACCGGTGTCGATGCCGAGGTCATCGACCTGCGAAGCCTATTGCCGCTCGATCTCGATACCATCGTTCAATCCGTATCGAAGACCGGCCGTTGCGTTGTGGTCCATGAGGCAACGCTGACCTCGGGCTTTGGAGCCGAAATTGCAGCGCTGATCCAGGAACATTGCTTCTACCATCTGGAGGCGCCGATCGTGCGTGTCGCAGGCTGGGATACGCCCTATCCGCACGCGCAAGAGTGGGACTATTTCCCCGGCCCCGCGCGCGTCGGACGGGCACTTGGCGAAGTCATGGAGGCGTGAGGATGGGCGAGTTCACGATCAAGATGCCTGATGTCGGAGAAGGCGTGGCCGAGGCGGAGCTGGTGGAGTGGCATGTGAAGGCTGGCGATCCGGTTCGCGAGGACATGGTGATCGCAGCTGTGATGACCGACAAGGCAACAGTCGAGATCCCCTCACCGGTCAATGGCACGGTGACCTGGCTGGGTGCGGAAGTGGGCGACACCGTGGCTGTGAAGGCACCGTTGGTGAGGATAGAGACAGACGGCAAGGGTCGAGACGATGCGCAGGCACCCGATCAGTCAGCGCCGCTTGTGGCAAACACCCAGTCCGGCGCCGAGGAAGCACCCGCTCGGCCGCAGCCCGCGCATGCAAAGCCATTGCCGTCCTCGCCACCAAGTCTTGCGCCACAAGAAAAGCCGCTGGCGTCACCTTCCGTGCGCCTGTTCGCACTCGAAAGCGGGGTCGATCTTCGGCAAGTGCCACCGACCCGTCCGGACGGGCGCATCCAGCGAGAAGATGTCGAGCAGTATCTCGCGCGTGGTGCGTCTTCCCTCGCCGCCCCTGCCCCGTTCGCCAGGAGTACCTCGACCGAAGAGGTCAAACTGACCGGCATGCGGCGGCGGATCGCCGAGAAGATGTCGCTTTCCACCTCGCGCATTCCGCATATCACCTATGTCGAGGAAATCGATATGACGGCGCTGGAGGATCTGCGGGCGACGATGAACAGGGACCGCAAGCCGGAGCATCCGAAACTGACGATCCTTCCCTTCCTGATGCGGGCGATCGTCAAGGCCGTCGCCGATCAGCCGCATATAAACGCCACCTTCAACGACGATGCCGGCATCCTCACCCGCTCCGGCGGCGTTCACGTCGGCATCGCGGCACAGACGCCGGCGGGCCTTGTGGTGCCGGTGGTGCGCCACGCTGAGGCCCGCACGATCTGGGACTGCGCCGGCGAGATGGCGCGCTTGGCGGAGGCGGCGCGCAATGGAACCGCGACGCGTGACGAACTCACGGGCTCGACCATCACCATCAGTTCGCTCGGCGCGCTTGGGGGGATCGTCTCGACACCCGTGATCAACCATCCTGAAGTCGCGATCATCGGCGTCAACAAGATCGCCACCCGCCCCGCCTGGGATGGAGCGCAATTCGTGCCACGCAAGATGATGAACCTTTCCTCCAGCTTCGACCATCGCATTATCGACGGCTGGGATGCGGCGACCTTCATCCAGCGCATCCGCGTGCTGCTTGAAACGCCGGCGCTGATTTTCATCGAAGGCTGAGGGCCATGAAAGAGATCATCTGCAAATTGCTGGTCATCGGCGCTGGGCCCGGCGGTTACGTCTGCGCCATCCGGGCGGGTCAGCTGGGCATCGACACGGTGATCGTCGAAATGGAAAAGCCCGGCGGCACATGCCTCAATATCGGCTGCATTCCCTCTAAGGCGCTCATCCATGCCGCCGACGAATTCGACGCCGCACGCCGCATGGCGAGCGGTCGAAACCCGCTTGGCATTCGCGCCGAAGGCGTGGCGATCGATCTCGCCCGGACGATCGCCTGGAAGGACGGCATCGTCGGTCGTCTCACTGGTGGCGTTGCAGCCCTGCTGCAGAAGGCGCGGGTGAAGCAGGTCCATGGCCGGGCGCGGTTTCGCGACGGGAAGACGGTGGAGGTGGAGACGGAGACCGGCGCGCAGCTCATCCGCGCGGACAACATCGTGATCGCGACAGGCTCCGAGCCGGTCGAACTGCCGGGGCTTCCATTCGGTGGACGGGTGATATCCTCCACGGAGGCGCTGGCACTGCAGAGCGTGCCCGAAAGACTGGTGGTGGTCGGCGCCGGCTATATCGGCCTCGAACTCGGCACGGCCTTCGCCAAGCTTGGCTCTTTGGTCACCATAGTCGAGGCGACGGGCCAGATCCTGCCGCAATACGATGCCGAGCTCGTCCGCCCCGTCGCAAAGGCGCTAAAGGAGCGCGGCATTGATCTTCACCTCGGAGCTAAGGCAAAGGCGCTGTCCGATTCCGGCGAAAGCCTGAGCATCGAACAGGCCGACGGCCGCGAGGTCAAGCTGCCGGCTGACAGGATACTCGTCACTGTCGGCCGCAGGCCACGAACAACAGGCGCGGGATTGGCAGAACTCGATCTCGATCGCGCCGGGCCTTATCTGCGCATCGACGACCGGTGCCGCACGTCGATGCGCGGGGTCTACGCCATCGGTGACATCACCGGCGAACCGATGCTCGCGCACCGGGCGATGGCGCAGGGCGAGATGGTGGCGGAGATCATCGCAGGCCGTCCGCGGAGCTTCGACAAACGCTGCATTCCAGCCGTCTGCTTCATGGACCCCGAGATCGTTAGCGCCGGCCTGTCACCGGAAGAGGCCCGCGCGCAGGGCTATGATATCCGTGTTGGCCAGTTTCCTTTCTCGGCCAATGGCCGGGCCATGACCATGCAATCCGAGGATGGCTTCGTGCGTGTGGTGGCCCGCGCCGACACCAATCTCGTGCTCGGCCTGCAAGCGGTCGGTCGCGGTGTCTCAGAATTGTCGGCAGCGTTTGCGCTGGCGATCGAGATGTGCGTTCGCCTGGAGGATATCGCCGGCACGATCCACGCCCATCCGACACGCAGCGAAGCGGTTCAGGAAGCGGCGCTGAAGGCGCTTGGGCACGCATTGCATATGTGAGGGACGAGACGACCGAAATTTGAGTTCTGTCGCCTGTGTCTACGACCGTCGCTCGACGAGCACCGTCTCGGCTTCATCGCGGCTCATGCCGAGAACCGAGCGTCCCAATTCGAAACCGAAGCCGTTGCGGGCGAAGGCCGACATTTCCTTGTTGTGGCGCTTCTCGTCGGCCTCTTCGCGCCGGAAGGGGCCGAAGCCACGTTTGCGGGCGAAGTTGATCGCGGCCACGAGGTCGTCGCTCTCCTCAAGCGCGATGACGGCCGTCTCGCGGTCGATGCCTTTGATCGCGAGTTTCTGCGCCATGATCCGTTTTGATCGGCCGCTGCGCACGCCGGATCGGACGCTGATCTCGGCGTAGACGACATCGTTCAGCCCGCCCTGCTCATGGCCGAACTTGACCGCGAGATCGACGAGCGCCTTGACCTGAGCTTGCGATATATCCTCGAACTTCTGTTTGGCCTTGCGCGAGATCGCGTCAGCCAGCTGCTTCTCGGTCATCATCTGTCGTCCCAAGCGATAGATGGTCGAGTTGCGCGCCCAGCTTTGCATACGGCTGGTTGGTATGTCGGATTGCGTGTCTTCTTCGGCCATGGCGTTCCGGATCGCGTCCAGAATCGCCTGGAGCAGGTCGTTTCCGCCAGTTAAAGCCATCCGGCCGGGATTTCCAGCACTCTCCTGCCTCACCCCGCCTCAGGCGACGTGCAGGACTTCCGCCGACAGAAGCAGAAGGAAGGTATCGTCATCCAGCCGCTCGGCGATCTCGCCGGTGTCTGTAACGTAATCGGTGCGCGGGCTTGCGCCGACATCAAGCGCCAAACGCGATGTCAGGATCTGTTCGATAACAACGTAATGCGCGCCGGAGCTGCTCTCACAGTGAAAGCGGTTGGTCTCTTTGTATTGCGCCATGATCAAATTCCCCAGAAAACGACCTTCACGCCCACAATACTTGGCAGCCGACTGCCGATAGTCAAGAACACCCGCCCTACTCAATAAGTTTTCTGTTAACGGCATCTCCAGATCGGCCAACCTGTTCGAAATGGCGTCGCTCAATGAGCCGGCTGCTGCTTTGCCCTCGCGACGATCTGCGTCGGGTTGACGAACTGCAGCGCGATCACCAGCCAGAACAATGTCGTCACCATGTAGACAACGGCCATGGCGTCAATCGATTGGCCAGCCCTCACGCCAGAGGCAAAAACGGCATAATAGAGCGAGACCACGAGGGTCTGCGTGGTCGGGCCGGCAATCAGGAAGGTGAGCTCGAACATCGCTATCGTGCGAACCAGAACCAAAAGCAGTGCCGCCAGCATGCCTGGCAGAAGCAACGGCAGCAGAATGCGCACGAACAAGCTGGTGGTGCCTGCGCCAAAGACGCGGGCAGCGGCTTCGATGCGCGGATCGATCTGCTCAATGAAGGGGATCATCACCAGCACCACGAAGGGAAGCGACGGCACGACGTTGATGAGAACGACGCCCCAGAAGGTTCCACCCAGCCCCAGTTGATAGAGCACCGTCGCCAGCGGAATGCCGTAGGTGAGCGGTGGGATGAGCAGGGGGAGAAGGAAGAGTAGAATGACCAGCCGTTTGCCGGCGAACTCGCGACGTGCAAGAGCATAGGCGGTCGTCACGCCAAGAATGCCGGAGATGATGACCACGGTGAAGACGATCTCGAAGGTAACGAGGACGACACTGGAAAGCTGAAATTCCTTCCAGGCGCTAAAATACCATTTGGTCGTCCAGCCAGCCGGCAGCCATGTACCGAGCCATCGTGTCGCAAACGAGTTGACGACGACGGCGGCGATGACCGCCAAGAGATTGAGGACGAAGAGCGTGGCCAGCGCCCAGATGGCGAAGCGCCAGATCTTCGAGGTGAGGCCTTGGTCGCGGATCATGGTCAGCCTTTCGTGCCGCCGGCGGGGCCGCGGTAAAAGAATGAGCGTGCGCCGAGAACGGCCAGCACGACAGCCAGTTCTACACCACCCATGATCAGCGCAATCGCAGAGCCCAGCGAGTGATCATACTGCTCGAACGCGGCCTGATAGGCAGCAATCGAAATGACACGGGTCGGGCCTGCCGGTGCACCGAGAAGCACGGCCGACGGGAACACGGCAAATGCCTGAACGAAGGCAAGGCAGAATGTCACAGCAAGACCCGGCACCAGCAGCGGGAGGAAGACCCGCACGAAACGCTGCCTTGGGCCAGCCCCGAGCGTTGCGGCTGCCTGCTCGATCGCTGGATCGATCCCGCTGATGTAAGAAAGGGTCAGAAGGAACGCGAAGGGAAAGCCGGTGATCAGCAGTGATGCGAACACCCCCCAGTAGTTGTTGGTCAGCTTGATCGGATTGTCGATGATGCCGATCATGAGAAGCGTGTGGTTGAACCAGCCGCGGGGTCCCAAAAATGTCAGCAACCCATCTGCGACGAAAACCGTGCCAAGCGTTATGGGCAGAACCAGAATGGTCGTCAGCAGACGCTGCCGGCGCATCAATCGCACACGAAAGGCAACAGGCACGGCGAAGGCGAGATTGATGATCGTCACCGGCAGTGCCAGCCAGAGTGTCGCACCGATGGTGTTGTACTGGAAGGGATCGCTGAAGAACTTGGCATAATTGGCGTACCAAGCGCCATCCTTGGGGGTGAGTGAATCCACGACGCCGTACAAAAACGGATAGACGAACAGCGCGATCATGAAGCCAAGGCCTGGCATGATCAGCATGGTGGTACCGTCGAAGCCTCTGGCGGCCAGCCGCGTTCGAAGCGATGGCGCGCTCATCTTGCGCTGTCTCCGAACAAAAGCGCCCTGCCCGCGATCGGCTTCAGCCGCGTCGGCGTTCCGCGCGCAAGCACATCGTCAGCCCGGAAGTAGAGGTCGGAGCCGTCATCCGAGCGCGCCAGCCCGAAGAAGGCGCGGCCACGATACTCCATGCTTGATACGGTCGCGGCAATCCCCTCGTCGGCGACCACCAGATCCTCGGGTCGCACCGAGAGGATAGCGGCGTCGCCGGGCTTGAGCGGCGTGCGCATCGTCCCGGTGATACGCGCGCCGGCGACATCGATCTCCGCCTCCTCGCCGGAGACCGAGACGACCTTACCGGGCACGCGGGTCCGAAACCCCATGAAATCGGCAACGCCAACATTAATGGGCCGCTGATAAAGATCCTGTGGTGAGCCGATCTGCTCGATGTGTCCCTGGCTCATGACCACGATGCGGTCGGCCAGCGACAGCGCCTCGTCCTGGTCGTGCGTAACGTATATCGTCGTCGAGCCGATCTGATCGTGGATGCCGCGGATTTCGGCGCGCATCTCCAGGCGTAGCTTGGCGTCGAGATTGGACAATGGCTCGTCCATGAGGACAACCGGCGGGCGGATGACGATGGCGCGCGCGATTGCCACGCGCTGCTGCTGACCGCCTGAAAGCTGCCCCGGAAGTTTGTCCGCCTGGCTTTCCAACCGCACCAGCGCCAGAGCGTCACTGATGCGCTTGTCGGCCTCCTGCCCCTTGATACCCTGCATGGTCAGACCAAAGCCGACATTCTTGCGCACACTCATATGTGGAAAGAGCGCGTAGCTTTGAAACACCATTCCGAACCCTCGGCGTTCGGGCTCGAGCTGGTCGATGCGACTTCCACCCAGACGGATCTCGCCGCCAGACAACCCCAAAAGGCCGGCGATGCAATTCAGCGCCGTAGACTTGCCGCAGCCTGACGGACCAAGCAGCGCCACGAATTCACCAGGCTCGATTGCAAGATCAATACCATCAAGCGCATTGTAGGCGCCGAAGGAGCGGCTGAGCCCATCGAGTTCAAGACGCGCAATGCCGCGCGAAGAGACCTTATTCGCTACCGAGTTCAAACCACTCTCCGTGTCAGGATGGAAGCAGCCGGCCCGGCTATTGCAGCCGGTGCCGGCAATGTCAGGGATCAGCCCTTCTTGGCGCCGATCTTTTCGTCCCAGATCCGGAATGCTTCAACGAGCTGCTTCGGCTCGAGCGGCACTTCCAGCGGATTGTTGGCGATCCAGTCGGCATATTCTGGACGGCCGAACTCCTTGATCGTGTCCTGGCTTTCCTGCGGCGCCATATCGATCGTAACGTCCTTGACGGCGGGACCCGGATAGAAATAGCCGGCGTCATAGGCGATCGCCTGCTGCTTTGGCTGCAAGATGTAATTCAAGACGTCGATCAGCACCGCGATCTTCTCGTCGGAGACGCCCTTGGGGATGACGGCGTAGTGCGCATCCGTCACCCAATGGAAGCCTTCCAGCTTCTGCACTTTCGCCTCAGCAGGAACAATGCCGAGCGCACGCGGATTGATGTCCCAGCCTGTGGTTGAAACAACGATGTCGCGCGTCCCCTCGCCAAGTTCCTTCATCACCTGACCGGTGCCGGTCGGGTAGTATTCGATATGCTCGCCGAGCGCTGAAAGATATTCCCAGGTCTTGTCCCAGCCCTTGACCGGATCACGAGGATCGCTGTCACCGAGCAAATAGGGCAACCCCATGAGGAAGGTGCGGCCGGGACCGGAATTGGCAGGGCGGGCGTAGATGAAACGGTTCTTGTTGGTCTTTGCCCATTCCAGCAATTCGGGTGCCGATTTCGGCGGATTGGCGACCTTGTCGGGCATGTATTCGATCAAGGGGCCGGAGGGATAATAGGTAATGACAATACCCTGGTCCTTGGCGAGCGCCTGCATCTTGAATGCCTGCGGTTGCAGGATCTTTTCGATATCAGGCAGGTCGGCCTTGTGCGCGGACAGATCCAGCCATAGCCCCTGGTCGAGACCCGCCGACAGCGCATCGGTGCCGGTCAGCACGAGATCAATATCGACCTTACCGGCTGCCTGCTGTGCCTTGATCTTGCCAGGCAACTCAGGGGCCGGCGCCTTGGTGAAGGCAAAGTTGGAAACCCAGTCGGCTTTCTCGGAGGCATAGGCCTCAAACATGCCTTGCGTCAGCGCCAGGTTGCCGGCGACGTCGGCGATTGTGATGGTCACGGGGCTTGCGGGCTTCTTGGCCTGCGCCCACACCTTGACCGGAAGCATGGTGGCAACAGCCGCACTTGCTGCGGTTGCGACGAATGTTCTGCGGGTAAATTTCATTCTGATTTCTCCTCCTCTTTTGGCTGCACGAGCACGATAATTCCGTGCACGTGCGTATCCTGATCCATTTATGCGGTCGGATTTTCTGGCCGTTCTTGTTTGGAACCTCCTGAATTTCTTGCCAGAAACACCGTTCCTCCGCGGTGGATCTTGGCAGCTATGTAGAATTGATATACTAGTATGCACAGTCAAGTCAACGTTGGGACTTTTCATGCTATCAGGCGCAGTCACCGCCACCCCTGACCTTTCGGCGCCGGCCGAACGGCCGGCAAAGCTTCGGCGCGTCACGACGGCGGACGCAATATTCGAACAGCTCTACAACGATATCGTGTCGCTCAAGATGCCGCCCGGGATCGCCTTGCAGGAAAAGCGTATCGCCGAGGATTTCGCGGTCAGCCGGACACCCGTTCGCGAAGCACTGCTCCGCTTGTCGGAAGGCGGGCTGGTCGATATTTATCCGCAGTCGGGCACCGTCGTGTCGCGCGTACCGGTTTCGGCGATCCCCGAGGCCGTCGTGGTGCGCAAGGCGCTGGAGGGAACGACGGTCGAGCGCGCAGCAGAGATCGCTTCGGCGTCTGATCTTGCTCGCCTCGATGCCATCATCATCCGCCAAAGAGCGCTTTCCATCCTGGGCGACACGTCGGGCTTCCACGAAGAGGATGAGGCTTTTCACGAGGCAATTGCGCAGATCGCCGGCTATCCCGGGATCTGGAGCATCCTCAAATCTGTCAAGGTCCAGATCGACCGCGCTCGGCGGCTGACGTTGCCGGTGCTCGGCCGCATGGAGAATGTAGTGGGCGAGCACGCCGTCATCCGCGACGCAATCGCAGCTCATGACGTCGAGGCTGCACGCGCCGCAATGACCCATCATCTAAGTGCTGTCATCCCTGACGTGGCGGAGCTGCGCACACGCTACCCCGACTATTTCTGCTGACGACAGCGACACCAAAACAAAAGGCATTGAAGGAGGAAACAGATGCGGCAAGGTTGGAGATGGTTCGGACCGGATGCGCCGGTGGCCCTCGACGAGGTGAGACAGACCGGAGCGACTAACATCGTGTCATCGCTGCACCAGGTGCCGATCGGCCGCGCCTGGACCGAGGCCGAGGTGCGCGAGCGCCAGGCGATGATCGAGACCACTCCACCGGGGCGTTCATCGCTTGCATGGTCGGTGGTCGAGAGCATTCCCATTCCCGATGCCGTGAAGCGCAAGGGTGGGCAGGCGAAGGCCGAAATCGAGGCGTGGATCGCAAGCCTTGAAGCGGTCGCGGCCTGCAACATCCCGATCGTCTGCTACAATTTCATGCCTGTCGTCGACTGGACGCGCACCGACCTCGACCACGAGATCGACACCGGCGCGACGGCGATGCGGTTTGACCACGAGAAGTTCGCCGCCTTTGATCTCTTCATTCTTCAGCGCGACGGCGCCGATGCGGCCTATTCGGCGCAAGACAAGGCCCGCGCCCGCGCCGCCTTCGAGGCCATGTCTGAGGACGACATCGCCGATATCACCCGCAACATCACTTCGGCCTTGCCGGGATCGACAACCGAGCCGCTAACCATCCCGGAGTTCCGCGACCGTCTCGCCGCCTATGCCGGCATCGATGCCGGCCGCCTGCGCCAGCATCTGATCGAGTTTCTGGAGGCCGTGGCTCCAGTGGCGGAAGCCCGTGGCGTCAAGCTGACGCTTCATCCCGACGATCCGCCGCGCTCGCTGTTTGGCCTGCCGCGCATCGCGTCCACCGCCGAGGATTATGCGGCGCTGTTCAATGCGGTCCCGTCGCCAGCGAACGGCATGTGTTACTGCACCGGCAGTCTCGGCGTACGTGCTGACAACGACCTGCCCGCCATCGCACGGCGGTTTGCCTCGCGCATTCATTTCGCGCATTTGCGAGCGACTAAACGCGAAGGCGACGGCCGCAGCTTCCACGAAAGCGCGCATCTCGAAGGCGATGTCGACATGGTCGCCGTATTGAAGGAACTGGTCGCGGAAGACCGCAACCGCACGGTCAATGAGACGATCGTTTTCCGCTCGGACCATGGCCACCGCATGCTCGACGACCTCACCAAGACCACCACGCCTGGCTATCCGGCGATCGGTCGATTGAGAGGGCTTGCCGAGCTTCGCGGCATCCTGCACGCATTAGGCGCGCCGCCGACCTGACGGAAGCGCGACCACCTCTCACAAAGAGGTGGTGATGCCGCCATCGACATAAAGCGTATGGCCATTGACGAAAGAGGATGCCGGCGCTGCCAGAAACACAGCGGCGCCGATCAGTTCGTCAATGTTGCCCCAGCGCCCGGCGGGCGTGCGCTTTTCCAGCCACGCGGTGAATTCCGCGCTATCGACGAGCGCCTGATTGAGCGGCGTGTCGAAATAGCCAGGCGCGATAGCGTTTGCCTGCAGGCCGTGTTTGGCCCAATCGGCCGACATCCCGCGCGTCAGGTTCTTCACCGCGCCTTTGGTTGCCGTATAGGGTGCGATGCCCGGGCGAGCCAACTCACTTTGCACGGATGCGATGTTGATAATCTTGCCGTGGCCACGCGTAATCATGTGCGTTGCGACCGCCTGGCTGACGTAGAACACGCTGGAAATGTTTGTGCGCAGCAGCTGATCCCATTTGTCCGATGGAAACACTTCAAGCGGCGCGCGATACTGCATGCCGGCATTGTTGACGAGGATGTCGATCGGCCCGATATCACGCTCGATCGCATCGACGGCGCTCTTCACCTCGTCATGATCCGTGACATCGAAGGTTGAGACATGAACATCGTGCCCGGCTTCCGACAGACTAAGCGATGCCATGGCAAGCTTGCCTGCGTCGCGGCCGTTGATCACGACCGAAGCGCCATGTTCGGCCAGACCACGCGCCAAGGTCAACCCAATGCCTTGCGACGATCCCGTCACCAGTGCGCGCTTTCCTGTGAGGTCGAACAGCGGAAATGTCATGCCAAGTCTCCATGCAGCCTGATCCAGTCTACATGAGCGCGAAACGCTGTGGCGGCAAGCCACTCGATGCCTAAAAGCGTCAGAACGACAGATCGAGCGCCCTGCCCTCGAACAATCGATCTCGAGACCCTTCGAGATGCGACTGCATCAGGTCGCGCGCTTCCTCGGCCCGGCCCTCGGCAATCGCCTTGTAGATGGTGTTGTGCTCCTGGAAAACCTGTTCGAGCCCGGGTCTCGGTCCCAGCAAGGATAGCCCGTGGAGATGCATGCCAACTGCGATATGGGCTTTCAACGCATCGATCGAGGCTGTGTAATAGTGGTTGTTGGCGGCTTCAGTCACGGCGCGGTGGAAATTGAAGTCCGCATCGGTCCGGTGCAACTGATGGCTTGTCGCTTCCCTGAGATCGGCAAGCGCCGAGGCGATCTTCTGTATCGCAGCCTCATCGCGGCGCTTGGCCGCGAAATAGGCGGCGGCAGGCTCGATCGTGAGACGAAATTCGTAGCAACGCTGGATATCTGCGATCGTCTTGACCGGTGAATAGGAAAGATGCGTGGTTGGCGAACTGTTGGCGCTGACGAAGGTTCCGGCTCCCTGACGGGCATAGACCATGCCCTGGTCGCGCAGCTTTGCCAACGCATCACGAACAATAGGCCTGGAAACGCCAAGCATGGACGCCAGCTCGTGCTCGCCCGGCAACCTTGAATCCGGCGGATAGTTTCCGGCACGAATACGCTCCTGCAACTGATCGAACACGCGGTCCACCAGTTTCATAGGCTTGCCGCGCTCCGGCTTCGGCGCCGGGGTTGCCGGCGCACCGTTTGCTTCATCCACGTCTATTCTCCCCGCCGGCATTGTTTCACGCCGCCTGATTCTGCGAAATCAGTCTTAGCAAACTATCGGAATTCCCAAAGCCCCCGGATTTTACCGCACTACGGAAATGGCGACCATCGGCATCAGTCACGTCAAACCAGGGAATACCTGCCTCTATTTCACCCTTGGGCAAAAGTGTGCGCACACCGAGCGCGCGAAACACCGCCAGCGCCGTGTCGCCGCCACCGACCATCAGCATATCGGGACGCGTCTGCTCGATCGCCGATCTCACGCCCTTTGCGAAACGATCCGCAACGATAACCGCATCCTCGGACATATCGCCGGTGCAAAACAAAAGCGCCGGCAAGCTCAGTGTGCTGTCCTCTTCGAGCACGCCCATCGGCGCGGGGATCGACGCATGCAAAGCACCCGACGTATTGAGCCGGGCCATTTGCGCACCGGTGATCGGGTCTCTGGAACCGAAAGCAAAGAGCGTGTTGCGCGCCGGTTCAAACGCAGTCGCCGCATCGCGTGAACGGCGAAGACGACGGGCAAAAGCGCTGCCGAGGCCACGCGCGCCGACGCCAAGCGTCTTATGCCAATCGAACTTGGATACGATCCGGTCGAGCTCCGCATCGCTATCGGCATCGGCGAGCGTGACCGCGTCGTGACGGCCCTCGAAAAGGGCGGCAACGGGCAGCGGCTGCTCGACCCCGCGCCCAACCACATGGCCGTCGCGGGTAAAGCGTTCCTGATCGGGAATTGCAGGGGCTACAGTGATTTCGTCGTGGCCGAAGATCGCGGCAATCGCAATGCTTTCGGCCGCCACATTGCCCTTCAGTCGGGAATCGATCTTCTTCAAGACGATCTCAGGGTGTGCGGCAAGAAGAGCACTGGCTGCAAGGCCGACCCTTCTCGCCGCGTCCCCCTCCGGGAGGGCGCGCGAGGCGGTGTTAACCACCACCACCTCACAACCAGTTGCCAGAGCATCTTTGATGGCTTCGATTTCGATCGCCACGGCAACGGAAAGACCGGCGTCGACGAAGGGTGTTCCCGTATCGAGCGCGCCGGTCAGATCGTCTGCGATGATCGCGACCTTCAACTTCATGCAGTCTGTCCCGTGTTGACCGCATGGCAGGCAACGAGATGGCCGGGCTTTGCCTCCTTCCACTCCGGGACGACCTTGCTGCACACATCCATGGCGATTGGACAGCGTGAATGGAAGCGGCAGCCGCTCGGTGGATTGAGCGGGCTCGGGACGTCGCCTTGGAGGATCTGCCGTGTCCGGGTGCGTTCAAGCTCTGGATCGGTTTCCGGTACGGCCGACAGCAGCGCTTTGGTATAGGGGTGAAGCGGGTTTTCGAACAGTTCCTCGCGGGTCGCGAGTTCGGCCAGGCGCCCGAGATACATGACGCCGACGCGGGTGCTGATGTGTCGCACGACGGCGAGGTCATGAGCGATAAACAGGTATGTGAGGCCGTATTTTTCCTGCAGATCGAGCAGGAGATTGATGATCTGTGCCTGGATAGACACGTCGAGCGCCGAAATCGCCTCGTCACAAACTATGAATTTCGGCTGGCAGGCGAGCGCGCGGGCGATGACGACGCGCTGACGCTGGCCGCCGGAAAGCTCGTGCGGATAGCGCTGCGCAAAGCGGGTCGGCAGGCCGACGTCCGTCAAAAGCGCTGCGACGCGATCTTTCAGCTCGGCCTTGGAGCAAAGCTTGTGGAAGAGGATCGGCTCACCGACGGCCTCACCGATCGTCATGCGCGGGTTGAGCGTCGAATAGGGGTCCTGGAAGACGATCTGCAGGTCGCGGCGGAAGGGCCGCATCTGCTTTTCATCCAGCGTCGCCAAATCCTGTCCCTTGTAGACGACCTTGCCTGATGTCGCCTTGTAAAGGTTGAGGATGGTGAAGCCCGTTGTCGACTTGCCGCAGCCGGATTCGCCGACGAGCGAGAGCGTCTCCCCCTCCATGATGTCTAGATTGACGTTGTCGAGCGCGTAAACGGTTGCCGAGCGCTCACCGAATGCACCGAGCTTGACGTGGAAATGCTTGACGAGATTTTCGACCTTGAGCAGCGGTTGGGCACCCATCACGCGGCCTCCTGCATTTTCTGAACGACGAAGCAGGCGGTGCGGTGGTTTGTAGCGCCCGCAATCGGTTCGAGTTTCGGCACGCTTTCATGGCAGACGGCTTCCGCCAACGGACAGCGCGGGGCAAAAGGGCAGCCCTTGGGGCGGCGTCCTGGCTCTGGCGGCGTACCACCGATCGAGCTCAGCCGGCTTGCCGGCGCATCCGACAGCTTCGGAATCGAGGCAAGCAGGCCGCGCGTATAGGGATGGCTCGGGCGGGCATAGAGTTCGTCGACTGGTGCATCTTCAACCACGGTGCCGGCGTAAAGCACAGCAACACGGTCGACCAGACCAGCGATCAATGCCAGATCGTGGGTGATCCAGACGACCGACATGCCGAGCTTGGCGCGCAGGTCCTTGACGAGGTCGACGATCTGCGCCTGGATGGTAACGTCAAGCGCTGTTGTCGGTTCGTCGGCAATCAGGAGCTTCGGATTGCAGGCGAGGCCGATTGCGATCATGACGCGTTGGCGCATGCCGCCGGAGAGTTCGTGAGGATAGGCTTGAAGCCGCTCTTCCGGTCCAGGGATACCCACGAGGCGCAAAAGCTCTACGGCGCGTGCGCGTGCCTGCGCCTTCTTCATGCCGCGGTGGTAGATCAGCGGTTCGCAGATCTGGTCGCCGATGCGCATCACCGGGTTCAGCGAGGTCATCGGATCCTGGAAAACGAAGCCAATGTCGCCGCCACGGACCTTGCGCAGCTCCTTGTTCGACATCTTCTGCAGGTCGTGGCCGTCAAAGCTTGCAGAGCCCTTGGTGACCCTGATCTTGTTCGGCAAGAGCCGCATCAGGCTCAGCATGGTCAGGCTCTTGCCGCAACCGGATTCGCCGACGACGCCGAGCGTTTCGCCCTTGTTGACGTGAAGGTCGATACCATCGACCACGACGGCCGGGCCGTTCCTGCCGTCAATCTCGACTGTCAGGCCGCGGACATCGAGCAATTTCTCGTTGGATCGCGTCGTGTTCATCACCTGGGTCATTACTTGGAACCCCGCGGATTGAGGGCGTCGTTGAGGCCGTCGCCGAGGAAGCTGAAGGCGACCGAGGCAAGCCCGAGGACGGCGGCCGGAGCGGCCAGCAGATGCGGATAGTGCTGCCAGACACGCAGACCGTCGGAGATCATATTGCCCCAGCTGGGCGTGGGCGGATTGACGCCGACACCGAGGAAGCTGAAGGCGCTTTCGAGCACCATGGCCGTGCCAAGACCGGCACTAACCGAGACGATCAGAGGACCAAGCGCGTTCGGAATGACGTAGCGCTTCATGATGATCCAATTCGACAGACCGAGCGCTTGGGCAGCAGTGATATAGGGACGGCTGCGGATCGACAGGACTTGAGCGCGAACGAGGCGTGCATAAGGCGGCCAGGAGATAAGCGCCATCGAGCCGAAGACCAGCATGAAATCGACCCAGATCGTCTGGCGATAGAAGGGGTTGAGGGTCGCCAGATACTGCGCCTCCATCCACTTGGTGATCGGCGACTTCAGCGATGCGTTGATGACGACGACCAGGAGCAGGTTCGGCACCGACATCGTCATGTCGGTCAACCACATGATGACGCGATCGAACGGATTGCCGAAGAAGCCGGCAATCGCCCCGAGTAGGGTCCCGATGAACACTGCGATGACGGTCACGATGACAGCAACCAGGAAGGCCGTGCGGGTGCCAAAGACAACACGGCTGAAGACGTCGCGGCCGAGATCGTCGGTACCGAAGAGATGCGTCAGCGACGGGACGGCGTTGCGGGCCTGCAGGTCCTGGCTCAGATAGTCATAAGGCGTCAGATAGGGGCCGAAGATCGCGGCGAAGGCCAAGATGAGCACGACTGCGAGACCGAAGACGGCAAGCTTGTTGCGCTTCAGGCGATACCACGCATCGCGCCACAGGCTGACGGGTGCTTCTTCCTGTTGGGCGACGGGAGAGAGAGGGATGGCGGACATGGTCAGCGGCTCCTTCTTGCATCGTTGGCACGCGGATCAAGCAGCGGGTAGAGAACGTCGACGAGAAGGTTCGACATCATCACCAGGAAAGATCCGATAAGCGTGATCGCCAGAATGACGGGATAGTCCGAATTGGTCAGCGCCTGTACGGTCAGGCGGCCAAGACCTGGCAGACCGAAGACGAGCTCGACGAAGATCGCGCCGTTGACGATGGTGATCATGATCAGGCCGAGCTGGGTGACGACGGGTGTCAGCACCGGGCGCAGGATATGGCGCAGCGCCACGACCATTTCAGGCACGCCCTTGGCGCGAGCGGTACGGACGAAATCCTCGGACAGAACCTCGATGACGGCGGCCCGCGTCTGTCGCACGATCAGTGCGATCGGTTGGAAGGAAAGGACGATCAGCGGCAACAAGATGCGCACATCGAAGACGCCGCCCCAGCCATAGGGAATCTTGATCATCGGCATCAGCACGATGAGGCCAACCATCAAAAGCGGGCCGGCGACATAGGCTGGGATTGCCCAGAGGAACAGCGCCGAGCCGAGGATGGTGTAGTCGAGGCGGCTGTTCTGGTTCATCGCGGCGATCATGCCGAGCGGAATGGCAATGACCGTCGTGAGGATGATGGAACAGAGCGCCAGCTTGAAGGAGACGGGAGCGGCAGCCGAAACCATGGCCCAGACAGAGCGGCCGGATGTCAGCGAGTTGCCGAACTGGCCATGCAGCAGGTTCCAGATGTAAAGGCCGAACTGCTCGATGAAGGGCCGGTTCAGGCCGGCACTCTCGCGGATGGCTTCGATGCGCTGCGGGTTATAGGCGACGTCGCCCGGTGCGCGCAGAAAGATCAGCTTGATCGGATCGCCAGCACCATAGAACGCCAGCGCATAGACGGCCAGCATGACGATAAGGACTGACGGAATCCAGATGGCAAACCGGGTTAGCACGTAGCGTAACAAGGTCACCTCCCACCGGTTGGCAGACACGTTTCCGCTTTCACGCGGACATGCGATGTCTTCTTGAAACTTGCGCGAAGGCCTTGCGGTCTTCGCGCGGTTGCTAGGTTGCCCAAAATCCGATTACGGGTGGGCTATCTGTTCGTAGGTTTCGGACCGGCTCAGCCGATCGAAATGTCCCAGGGCGCCACGACCTGCCAGTCGAGGTTCTTCTCCATGCCCTTGACCTCCTTGGTGGCCCAGCGCGACATCGCCTGAGAGTACCACGGAATGAAGGCCCAATCTTCGCGGAATGCCTTCTGGGCATCCTGGGCGAGCTTGATGCGATCGGGATCGTCGGCCGCCTTGGTCGCGGCTTCCGCAAGTGCGGCATCGACCTTGTCATTCTTGTAGCCGCCGAGCTTGTTCTGCGCGTTGGACGAGGTCGAGGCGATGCAGCCGGCGAGATAGGAGACTGCGTCAGGAACACGGGTGCCGACGTCGTCGCGGAAGATCTGCACCGCGTTCTGGTCCGGGCCGGCATAGGAGTCCTGCTGCGGCTTCATGTCGACGGCAGTGATGCCGAGGTTCTGGCGCCACTGCTCGGCGATATACTGCGCCGCCGCCTGGATGGCCGGGGCAGAGATGCCGACGAAGAGGATCTTCGGCAGGCGTTCTGGACCACCGTAACTGGATTCGGCGAGCAGCTTCTTGGCGGCGGCCGGATCATAAGGATAGGGCTCGAAGCCGGAGTTGTCGGCGCCGGGTACGGAGTTCAGGATCTGGTCGGCCTTTTTGTGCGGACCATCAGGATAGGACGCCTTGAAGAGACCGTCACGGTCGATCGCCATGATCAGCGCCTGACGAACCTTCGGATCGTCCATCGGTGCGCGGGTGACGTTGAACCAGAAGTGCTGGCTTGTCGGGATCAGCGGACCGGCGGAGAATTCGGGGCCAAGATCCTGGATGATCGTCGAGGTCACCAATTCGGTATGCGCGTTGAATTCGCCGGACTTGATCAGCGACGTCGCCGTTACATTGTCTTCAATCGAGGTGATCTCGATGCGGGCCAGCTTTGGCTTCGGGCCGAAGAAGTTCTCGTTTGGCTCGAATACCAGCTTGCCTGCGTCGATATCGATGCTGGTGAGCTTGAACGGGCCGGAATAGACGGCGCTGCTGTCGGGCTTGTACCAATCCGCCACTTCCTCGCCGTCGCTGCCGCGAGACTGCGCGGCCTTGGTGATCGGCGCGATGTGGTTGGCAAGGCGCATGAAGAAGATCGGATCAGCTTCCGTCAGCGTCACGACGACAGTGCCTTCATCAGGGGTTGCGACACCCGTCAGCTCGTTGCCGGAACCGGCACCGATTTCCTTGTAGCCCTCAACCTTGCTCAGCACCTGATCTGCACGCTGGCTCTTGGTGTTGGGCATGGAGGCGACTTCCCAGGAGCCCTTGACGTCAGCCGAGGTAATCTTGCTTCCGTCGGAGAAGGTTGCCTTGGGATCGATCTTGAAGGTCCAGACTTTGTTGTCCGGCGATTCCCAGCTGGTGAAGACGTAAGGCTTGATCTTGCCTTCGCTGTCGAAATACATCGGCGATGCCCACCAGATCGAGTTCCAGCGGAACGGAACACCACCGCCGCGCAACGGCGACCAATCCTGGTTAAACGCCGGGTTGGCGACCTTGAGCACCTGCCCGTCATCTGCAAGCACGATTTTGGCGTTCAAGCCGAAAACGGTGAGCCCAACACCTGCGGCGAGGCCGAGCTTCAGCGCCTCGCGGCGCGACAATCCCTTTTCCTGGCCCTTATTCTCATTCGTCCGATCAGTCATTCCATCCTCCCATGACAAAATCGATGACGCTTGCCTCTTTCGCTCCATCCCGAAAGTGCGTCATGACATGGCGCAGACACTCGCTCGTTAATGTAAATATGTCAACAAAAATTAATTCTCCCACACTTCTGCGAAATCGACAAAAATTTTAATGTGTTATTTCAATGCGTTGAAAAATACGATCGATTGAAATGCCTATTGTCATATTGACAACATGCAAGACGAGGATGAAGAAAACCGCATCTTGCAGGCCGGGTTTCCCGCCTTTTGCCGCGATATGCGGCGTTCATCCGAGGAGGACGACATGAACAAGCACAAGATCACTGGTGTCTATAGCGCCGCCGCAACCCCGCTCAATGCCGACGGAAGTCCGGATCTCGGCCTCTTCACCGAACATTGTCAGCGACTGCTATCCGAGGGATGCCACGGCGTGGCGCTGCTGGGCACCACGGGCGAGGCAAACTCATTCTCGTCGAGCGAGCGCAAGGCGATCCTCGAGGCGGCGCTAAAAGCCGGCATTCCTGCCGACAAGCTGCTGCCGGGCACCGGCGTCGTCGCTATACAGGAAACGGTCGATCTCACAAAGCATGCCCTATCACTCGGCGTCACCAAGGTCGTGATGTTGCCACCCTTCTACTACAAGGGCGTTTCCGACGACGGCCTGTTTACTGCCTATTCGCAGATTTTGGAAAAGATCTCCGACAGCAAGCTGCAGGTCATCCTCTATCATATTCCGCAGGTTTCCGGCGTTCCGCTATCGGTTCCGCTGATTGGTCGACTGATCGAAGCCTTCCCCGACACTGTTGTCGGCATCAAGGAATCAGCTGGCGATTTCAACAACATGCAGGCTATCATCGCCGCCTATCCCGGCTTCTCGGTTCTCGCCGGGGCCGATCCGCTTCTGCTGCCACTGCTCAAGGCAGGCGGTGCCGGCTGCATCACCGCCACCTCAAACCTGGTAGCGGATTCGCTGCGCACCGTCTATGACAAGGTCCACGACGAAAGCGGCGCTGAGGCGGTCGAGACAGCGCAAGCGCGCATCAACGCCTATCGCACATTGTCCAACTCCTATGTACAGATTCCGACGATCAAGGCGATGGTCGGCCTGAAGACCGGCAACCCGGCCTGGAAGCGCACGCGCGCACCGCTGATGCCGATCAGCAACGCCGACTACACATCGCTTGCCGACGCCTACAAGACACTGCCCTAAAGGAGGACGACCATGACCTTCACGGGTTTGCAACCGGATGCCGTTCCTGATCTGATGACCGGCGAAATCATCGCCAATCCCGCCAAGAGCGGGCGTTTCGATGCCTATCTCCCCTCCCCATGCATACAGAACCACGCCGCCAACCTGGCCCTCCTGCCGGATGGGACGCTTATCTGCGTCTGGTTCGGCGGCACAATGGAAGGCATGGGCGACATATCGATTTACATGTCGCGCCTGACACCCGGTACCATGCGATGGTCGCAGCCGGAGAAAATGTCTGACGATCCGACTAAATCCGAGCAGAACCCGTTGATTTTCAACGCGCCTGGCGGAGATGTCTGGTTGCTGTACACGTCACAGACATCCGGGAACCAGGATGGCTCTGTTGTCAAATGTCGTATCTCCGCTGATGGCGGCCGCACCTTTGGCAAGGTCCGCGTGCTATGCGATATCCCCGGCACATTCGTGCGCCAACCGATCGTCGTGAACGGCGCGGGCTGCTGGCTGCTGCCGGTCTTTCGCTGCGTCGGACTGCCGGGCGAACGCTGGACGGGTGACGCCGATACCGCGGGCGTGCTGATCTCGCGCGACGCTGGCAAAAGCTGGACGATGACCGAGGTACCTGACAGCATCGGCGCGGTTCACATGAACATCGTGCCCCTGCCGGAAGGTGAATTCGTTGCCTTCTATCGCAACCGTTTCGCCGCATACGTGCTGTCCAGCCGCTCGAGCGATGGCGAGAACTGGAGTGCACCGGAGCCGATCGACCTACCGAACAACAACTCCTCCATCCAGGCAGTCAAGCTGGAAAGTGACACGATCGCAATGGTTTACAATCATTGCAACGCCTCGATGTCCGACGCCCGTCGCCTGTCGCTTTATGACGAAATCGAGGGGGACGAGGTGGCAGCACCCGTTGCCAGTGAGCCAAGCCAGAGGCGCAAGGCAATCTGGGGCGTGTCACGTGCGCCACTCAGCCTCGCCTTTTCGACGGATGGCGGCCGCAGCTTTCCACGCCGGATCGACCTCGATACGGGCGATGGCTATTGCTTGAGCAACAACTCAAAAGACGCGGTCAACCGCGAATTTTCCTACCCGTCGATCATCCAAGGGGCCGATGGCACGGTGCATGTCGCCTACACCTACTACCGGCGCGCAATCAAATATGTGCGGCTGTCTCAGGATGCGCTTGGCTGACGCCGCAATTGCGCTTCGCTTGTCAACTCGGCGTGCCGGCAAATCGAGCTTGGCACGCTGACCCTGCGGATTATTGCTTGGAGTTTACAAATTGGGGGCTGGCGACGGCGCATGCCGCTTGAAGCGCGACGAGCAGACGGCAGATTCCTCGCTTCGCTAATTAATCGTTTTATATCAATATTTTGCGACGCGCCAACAACGAGCGCAATGGCCAAGAAACGCCAGCGCAGGGCATTTTTCCAGCCAAAAGCAATGTCCAAGCTTGCCAAGGCGAATGAGCTGGTATAACAAATTTACATCTTGGCGGTGTCGAAACATGCCGCAATACCGCAGGGGAGGAGTCATCCGGTGGTCAGCTTGGATTCGCCTATCACAATCATCCGGCCTGAAATCATCGAGTTCGGCGTGGGGACGGCGGAACGCCTGGGCAAATGGGCGAGCGACAAGGGCTACGCCCGCATCCTCGTCATTTCCGACGCTTTCAATGCCGCGCGCGTCGAAGCGCTCGGCCTCAAGGGTGAAATCACGGTCTTCGCCGATGTGACGCCGGAGCCCGACACCGCCAATCTCGACAAGGTGCTTGCAGCCGCCAATGCGGCGGATGCACAGTTGGTCGTCGGTTTCGGCGGCGGCAGCGCCATGGATCTTGCAAAACTGGCCGCGGTTCTTGCCGGGTCGTCGCAGTCATTGCGCGACGTCGTCGGCCCGAACAAGGTTCACGGGCCCCGCCGCGTCGCGCTGGCGCAGGTGCCGACAACGGCCGGGACGGGAAGTGAGGCGGGCATCCGCGCGCTGGTGACCGACCCCGAAACGATGGCCAAGCTCGCCGTCGAGAGCATTCACATGCTGGCCGATATCGCTGTCATCGACCCGTCGCTGACCTTCACGGTTCCGGCTCGCACGACCGCGGCAACCGGTGTCGATGCCATGGCGCATTGCGTGGAGGCCTTCACCAACCGCAAGGCGCATCCAATGATCGACCTATACGCGATCGAGGGGACGCGGCTGGTCGGTAAATACCTCGCCCGTGCCGTGAAAGACGGCACTGACGCGGAAGCGCGCGCCGGGCTTGCGCTTGCCTCGCTCTATGGCGGCTTCTGTCTTGGTCCGGTCAACACCGCCGGCGGCCATGCGCTGGCCTATCCGCTCGGCACGCGCTGGCATATCGCGCATGGTGCGGCAAACGCGCTGATCTTCCCGCATGTGCTGGCGTTCAACACGCCTTCGGTCCCCGAGAAAACGCGCGCGGTGATGGATGCGCTTGGCCGCAAGACATCGGACGACGTACAATCGGTCTTCGATGCGGCTTATGGTTTCTGCGCCGATCTCGGCATCGAAATGAAGCTCTCCGCGCTTGGCGTGCCGGATAGCGATCTCGACGCCATGGCGGATGACGCCTTTGTCATTCGTCGTCTCCTCGACAACAACCCGCGTGACCTCACGCACGCCGACATACGTTCGATATACGAAGCCGCCTACTAGGTGCGTTTGATCCAATAAGGAATGGGACTGATGGACAGGAATGCAAAAGTCGCGGTGACGCTGGGTGATCCCGCTGGTGTCGGCCCCGAGGTGATCGTCAAGGCGCTGGCGACGTTGCCGGAGATCGAACGCCGCGATTTCGTCATCGTGGGCAACACCGAGGCGCTTGAGCGTGCCAACCGCTCGGCCGAGACAGGCCTGCAGTTTTCCCCTGTCGGCTTCGCCGGTGCGAACAAGATCGCCGTCGATGAAGTGGACCTGGGTGCTGCCATGCCCGAGATCGGCAAGGTCAGCCCGGTCGCGGGCGACGCCTCGGTTCGCTATATCACACGCGCCGTCAAACTTGCGATGTCAGGCGAGGCCGATGTCATCGTAACCGCGCCGATCAACAAGGAGGCAATGAACCTCGCCGGCCATCACTTCGATGGTCATACGGGGCTTCTGGCACATCTGACCGGATCGAAAAGCTCTTTCATGCTGCTGGCTTCCGAGCGTCTCAACACCATTCACGTCTCCACGCATATTTCGCTGAAGGGCGCGATCGAACGGGCGCGCACCGAGCGCGTGCTGGCGACCATCGAAGCCGGTCACAAGCATTTCCTTCGTCTTGGGAAGAAGGCCCGCATCGCCGTTGCCGGCCTCAACCCGCATTGCGGCGAAAACGGCCTGTTCGGCACCGAAGACACCGAATTTCTGGCGCCCGCCGTCGAACTGGCGCGGGCCAATGGCATCGACGTGGTCGGGCCGATCTCGGCCGACACCGTCTTCGCACGGGCCTATAACGGCGCCTTCGATCTGGTGATCGCGCAATATCACGACCAGGGGCATATCCCGATCAAGCTCGTGGCATTTGAGACGGCCGTCAACGTGTCGCTCGGCCTGCCGATCGATCGCGTCTCCGTCGATCACGGCACGGCCTTCGATATTGCCGGCACCGGCCAGGCCAATCACGTCAACATGCTCTCGGCGATCGCCTATGCCCGACTGATGGCCCGTTCGCCGCGTCGTCAGGCAGCCTGATCCGAACGGAGATCTGAAACGACCTGGCGCCATCGCGCGCCGCGGCCTGCCATTCTCTCGGGAGGAGATGAGCAATGGACAAGACGGTTATCGTGCTCGGCGGCCAGTTGGCGCCGGAGGGATTTTCTTTGCTGGTTGAAGCCGGCGCCACGGTCGTGACAACGGAGCCCTATATCGACAGACAGGCCGTGATCGACATCATGAAGGCCCACAGGCCGGATGCGGTGATCATCCGCCTGTTGAGCGACAAGCTCGGCCCCGAGGAGATGAAAGCCGGCGGACGGCTGAAGCATATCGCCAAGCATGGGGTCGGAACCAACGATATCGACGTCGCGACCGCTACCGAGCTCGGCATTCCGGTATCGATGACAACAGGAAGCAATGGCCATTCGGTCGCCGAACACGCACTCGCGATGATCATGGCGCTAGCCAAGGATATGCCGCGACAGGATGCGCTGATCCGCGACGGCATCTGGGACAAGAACCAATATCAGGGCCGCGAGCTGCGCGGCCAGACGCTCGGCATCGTCGGCTTCGGCTTCATCGGCCAGACGCTCGCGAAAATGGCCGGCGCCATCGGCATGGCGGTTATCGCCTTCGATCCGCATACGCCGGAAAGCGCCTTTGTCTCGGGCATTCGCCGCGAGACTGATCTGGATAAGCTGCTTTCGTCGTCGGATATCGTCAGCCTGCACTGTCCGCTGACGCCGGAGACGAACAAGCTCATCGATGCCCGCCGCATCGGGCTGATGAAACCTGGCGCGCTGCTGATAAATACGGCCCGCGGCGAAGTCGTCGATGAAGCAGCCCTTGTCCGCGCGCTACAGGATGGCCATCTCGCCGGCGCTGGCCTCGATAGCTTTGAGCAAGAACCGCCCGGCGTCGACAATCCGCTGTTCCAGCTGCCCAACACGCTTGTTTCGCCGCATGTGGCGGGCGTGACTGTCGACGCCAAGCGGGCGGTCTCGGTGATGGCGGCAAGGAATGTTCTGGATACGCTGGATGGAAAAGCGCTCGAGCCGCGCTTTCTCGCGCGCTGAGCACATCGCAGCTTCAACAACGACGGAGAGACTGGTGAACGACACCAACGATATCCGCTACGCGCCGGACGCGCTGCGCAGCTTTGCCAAAGACCTGTACGCGGCCGCCGGACTTGAGGACGCCAAAGCCGAGGCCGTGGCCCGCTATCTCGTTGAAGCGGATCTGATGGGGCACACGACCCATGGCCTGGCGCTCGCCGGCTGGTATCTGCAGAGCATCGCCGACGGTGTGATGACGCGTGATGGCAGCCCAGAGGTCATATCGGATCGTGGGCCTGCGGTTGCCTGGGCCGGAAGGCGCCTGCCCGGCGCATGGCTGACGTCGGAGGCCGTCAAGCTCGCCTGCGACCGAGCGGAAACCTACGGCACAGCGACGATCACCATCGCAAACAGCCACCATATTGGCTGTCTCGCCTCCTACCTGTCGACGGCAACTGACCGGGGCTACATGGTGAGCATTGCAAGCTCGAGCCCTTCGGGCGCGCAGGTCGCTCCATTCGGCGGGCGCAAGGGCGTCTACACGCCAAACCCGGTGGCGCACGGCATCCCCACATCTGGAGATCCGATCCTCATCGATATCAGCGCCTCGATCACGACGGTCAACATGGCGCAACGCCTGATCCGGGAAGGCCGCCGGTACGAGCACGAATGGCTGATGGATAAAGACGGCAAGCCCAGCCACGACCCCAAAGTCATCGAAAGCGGCGGCACGCTGCTCCCGACCGGCGGGCTGGACCACGGCCAGAAAGGATACGGCATGGCGCTGCATGTCGAAGCCTTCACGCAGGCGCTCTCAGGCTATGGCCGCGCCGATGCACCGAAGGGCACGAATGCTGCCGTCACGGTGCAAGTGTTCGATCCGGCCGCGTTCGGCGGTCGCGAAGCCTTCCTGCGCCAGACAGGATGGCTCGTCGATGCCTGCCACGACAATCCGCCGCGCCCCGGTGTCGAGCGCGTTCGCCTGCCCGGTGAGAATGGCCTGGCGCGCAAGCGTGACGCGCTTGCTCAGGGAGTCCGCCTGTTTCCGGGGATTATCAATGGGCTACGCGGTCATGCCGAGCGGCTCGGCGTTGCGATGCCGCCGGTATTGTCTTGACGCTCATCGCCTGCGGGCGATGAGCCAGACGAGATAGGGCGCGCCGGCGAGCGCCGCGAACAGACCCAGCGGCAGTTCGTAGGGGAAAGTCGCCGTGCGAGCGCCGAGATCGGCGATGATCATCAACAACGCCCCGATCGCCGACGACGCCAGAAGCTGATGCGCCGGTTTTATGAAGCCCGCGCGGTGCGCAATATGCGGCCCCATCAGCCCGACGAAGCTCAAGGGTCCAACCAGCAGCGACGCGGCGCTGGTCGCGAGGCCGGCCACGAAGATCATCGCGGTACGCGCCGAGCGCACCGGCACGCCGAGCGCAACCGGCACCGCGCTGCCGAGCGGCAGGATCGTCAGCCAGCGCGTGAAGAAAAGCACGATACCGGTGCAGACGATCGCCAGAACCGCGAGCACGGTTGACGATGCCGGCGTCGCCGTGTTGGACGAGCCGCCGAGCCAGGACAGGATCTGCCACGAGCGCTGATCGCCGATCGCAAGCAGCGCCGACAGAATAGCTGAGGTCAGCGAACTGACGGCGATGCCGGCGAGCAACAGACGTTCAGGCGAGAGCTGACGCCGGCTGGCAAAGGCGACGACAATGATCATGACGATCATGGAACCGATACCGGCGCCTGCGAAGAGCTCGGCGACACCTGCGGCCGGCGCGATCGTAATCGCCGCCGCGAAGCCGACCCCGGCGCCGCCGCTGACGCCCAGGACCTCGGGGCTTGCCATCGGATTGCCCGTCAGGCGTTGCAGGATGGTGCCGGCTATCGCAAGCAGGCTGCCCGCAGCGGCCGAAGCGAGCAGCCTTGGCCAGCGCATGGGGAGAAGATCGATGAAGTCCTGCGCCGAAAGCAGCGTGAAGCCGGCAGGAGTCCGCGCCAGGAAAAGCACCAGCAGAGCGACCGCCGGCAGGAGAGCGAGGAGCAGGATTAGCCATGTGCGCGGCGCCCTCGCCTCGGCGACATGCGCGCGCTCCTCATGCAGCTCGACCGGTTTGACCTTCGGCAGCAGCCAGAGCAACAGCGGGCCGCCGATCAGGGCCGTTATCGCGCCGGTCGGAAAGGTCTCGCTGGTGGTGGAGCCGAGGAATTGCACCAGTCCATCGCACAGCCAGAGCAACAAGCCACCCGCTATGGGCGATGCGAGGATGATGGCATGCGGCTTCCTGACACCAAGGCCGCGCACCAGGGCCGGCCCGGCAAGCCCGACGAAGCTGACCAGGCCGACGCTCGCCGCAACCCCGGCCGCCAGCCCGACCGCGATCACAGCGACTGCCACGCGTATGCCGACGAGCCCCACGCCGAGCGATTTCGCGCCGCTATCGCCGAGGCCGAATAGCGCCAGCGGCCGCAGCAGCAGAATGCTGGCCACAAGGCCCGCGAAGAGTTCGAGCGCCAGCGTCGAGGCGACCGACCAGTCCTGCTGGCCGAGCGAGCCGCCGTTCCAGGTCACCAGCGACATGAGATATTCGCCCTGCGAAAGCGTCATGGCAGCCGATAGGGCACCACAAGTGATGCCGACGAGCAGCCCTGAAACGACCATGGTGACTGGATCGAAGTTACGGCGCCAGCCGAGCAGGAAGACCAGCGCCGTTGCACCGGCCGCGCCCGCGAGCGCGACCAGCGCACGATATCCATCGAGGATCGCGGGAAAAAACAGCGTCGTCGCGACAATGGCAAGCTGGGCGCCTGCCGAAACGCCCAATGTCGAGGGATCGGCGATCGGGTTTCTCAGCAGCCGCTGCAGCAAGGCGCCGGCGAGACCGAGGGCGCCACCGGCCAATATGGCGACAGCGGCTCTTGGAAAGACGCCGTAGGCGAGGATGATCTGCTCGGTGATCATACTGTCAGGCACGAGCGGCAGCGATGGCCAGGCGGAAAGCGGCAAGAAGGCAAGCGCCTGCTGCAGGAAGAGTAGGACCGCGAGCGCTGTCGCGGCGGCGAAGAAGATCCAGGCTGTGCGCGATGTCAAAGCGTCTCTCCGCCTTTGACGAGCGCTTCGCTCAAGAGCCGCGCGAAGCGAAGGCCGGCGGTGATGCCGCCATAGGGGTTGATGTTACCGATGTTGACGACACGCCCTTCTTTGACTGGTTTGAGCGACTTCCAGATCATGCTGTCGCGCAGGCTGCTGCGCGCCTCGACGGGGATATCGGAGACGATGACGATACGCGCCTCGGGATTGGCGGCGAGGTTTTCCATGGGTACCGGTGCTGCGAAGGTGAAGCGCGATCGGTCCGTCCAGGCGTTCGGCAGACCGAGCCGCTGCAGGATGTCTCCGAACATGCTGTCGGCGCCGAAGGCGCGAAAGTGACGGGAATCGCCGATATTGATGATGTAGGTCGGCCGTGCCGCGAACGGAACGAGTTGCTGGCGAAGGCCCGCCAGCAATGCCTCTTGATCGGCCAGCTCCTTGGCCGCGGCATCCGTCCGGCCAAGCAGATCGCCCAGTTGCGAGACTGCGTTGAGCGCCTTGGCATAGGGCGGCTCGCCCTGGGCATAAAAAGGCAACGAGTAGACGGGAGCGATCGCCTCAAGGGCCGGCTGATGCCGGACATAGAAGGGCGAGATAAGGATGAGTTCGGGCTTCAGCAGGTGCAGCAGCTCGAAGTTGGGCGAGCCGCGCAGGCCGAGATCGACGACGGAAGACGGGATCTGCGGCTCGACAGCGTCGCTGCGGAACTGCAGGAGCTCGGTGGCCGCAATCGGGGTCACGCCGAGCGCCATCAGGGTTTCAAGCATCGCCCAGTCGATTGCCGCGATGCGGCTTGGCCTTGCCGCGGCCTTCGCATCCCATGCAACGGCAAGGGCAGCGAGCAGGCCAAGAGCCTGCCGCCGCCCGATCAGAGCTGACCTGTTGGAATTGTCTGAAATCATACGCCCACTTTATCTGCCAACTACCAGGCAAAACTCAACCTGGCCATGACCGTGCGGCCATCACCATAGGTGCAACCGAACGAGGAGCAGCTTGAGACATAGTTCTTGTCCGCAATGTTCTTGAGATTGAGTGACGCGGTAACACCATCCTTCTTGTAGCGGATCGCCGCGTCGAGGAGAGCGACACCACCGAGATCGAATGTGTTGGCCGTATCGCCATAGCGCTGTCCCACATATCTCACGCCACCGCCAATGCCGAAGCCATCGAGATCGCTTCCCTCCTGGAAGGTGTAGTCGAGCCAGAGGCTTGCTGCGTTCGCCGGAACGTTGTCAAGGCGCTTGCCATTGTCCGTACGCCCCAAAATTTCCGTGTCCATGTACGTGTAGGCGGCGTGCAGGTCCAGTCCTTCGGTGAGACTGGCCACACCTTCGAGTTCCACGCCTCTGGCATGCACCTCACCGATCTGGGCAATCGTCGTTCCGCCACCGGGAAGAGCAACCGTATTGGACACGTTGTTCTGGCGAAGATCAAAGACGGCAGCAGAGAAGAAGCCGTTCCAGCCCTCGGGCTGATACTTGACGCCGATTTCCACCTGCCTGCCCGTCGTCGGGTCGAGCAACTGGCCTGTTGTCGGCACAGGAACCGGCTCGAAGGAGGTGGCATAGCTGATATAGGGTGCAATGCCGTTATCGAAGACGTAACCCAGCCCGGCGCGACCGGTCAGCTTGTGATCATCCTTGTCGAGCGGCCGCGCGACATTGGTTCTTCCATTCAACGAGGTGCCGCTTGTGCTCGCCCAATCCTGCCTAAGGCCAAGCGTCGCGCGCCAATTGTTGTAGGCCATCTCGTCCTGGATATAGATGCCAAGCTGCTGCAGGTCGGAGACGACATGCGCGTCCGTCGTCTTGGACGTCAGCCTGATCGGACCACCGTAGACGGGATTGAACGCGTCAAGCGGCGTCGCGCTCCAGAATTGCGTGCTGGCATCGTTGGAGAAGTACCTGTAGTCGAGGCCAACAAGCAGCTTGTGATCGACGTCACCAGTATCGAACTCGGCCAGGAAGTTGTTGTCGATGTTGAACGTGTTGAGGTTTTCATCCTGAAAGGTCGCATTGCGATTGATGGTCCGGCCATCGGCTGCGAGACCTGACGTGGCCATGCCGAGCGCCTGGTAATTCCAGTCGAAATTGGAATAGCGAACATTCTGGCGGAAGGTCCAGACGTCGTTCAGGCGATGTTCGAACTCGTAGCCGAGGTTTGTCAGTGTCCGCGAGGAACGGTCGAAGCTCTCATCGCCCACAAAAAAGTCGCGGGAGAGCCGATTGTTCGTGGCGTTGAGTGTCAGCTGGGCCGGCAGGCTGGATGGGGTGCTCGGGTTGTCGTGCTGGACGCTGGTGAGGATCGTCAGCTTTGTGTCGTCATCGGGCTGCCATGTCAGCGCCGGAGCGATGAAGTAACGATCGTTATCGATATTGTCTATCTGGGCACCGGCTGCGCGCACCAGGCCCGTGACGCGATAGGCGAAGTCAGAGCCGTCGCTGAGCGGACCGCCGACATCGAAGTACGAGCCGTAGGTGTCATAGCTTCCGGCCTGCAGGCCAACCTCTCCGAAGCGCTCGAACACCGGCCGCTTGCTGATCAGATTGATCATGCCGCCGGGATTGCCCTGCCCGTACATGACCGATGCCGGTCCCCTCAGGACCTCGATGCGCTCCAGCTGATAGGGATCGACAGCAGGCGCGCCGGCGGTGCGCATCATCTTCAGGCCATTCAGATATTGCGACTGGCGGCCATCAAAGCCCCGAATCCTCGGCGAATCGAAGCGTGGATCGGAACCATAAGGCGTGCCGGAAACACCAGGTGTGTATTCGACCGCCTGCCCGACCGTTTCGGCGCCCTGTGCGCGCATCTGATCGGATGTGACGACGGAAATGGATTGCTGGGTTTCCAAAATCGGCGTCCCGGTCTTGGTCGCGGTCGAACTGGTTTTCGCGACGAAGCCTTTGACGGGGGCCTTCGGATCTTCCGCGCCCTTGGCTTGAACCGTTATCGGAGCAAGCGCTGTTGCGCTGTCGCCATCTTCAGCGCGCAACTGGCCCGGAGCCGCTACCGATACGCCTACCACCGCCGTTGCTGCCAGCGCTTCCATGAAACTAAGGTGTCTTGTCACTTTACCGCCCAATCCAGTCACGATCCGAAAACTGGACTTGTTTAGTCACCTTATCCTATTTCATCCAATAAATAACAGGGGGTATTTTCATCATTTCTGATTATGATATTTTTTGATCGCCATAGTTTTTAATTATTCTGAAGCGCATCGCACATGACGAACACGGACGCTCGAAGACCTATCCGCAATCCTTCTTTCGAACTCCGCCATCTCAGATACTTCGTGGCGCTTGTCGAGGAGCGTAACTTCGAGCGCGCGGCCGCAAGGCTTGGCATCGCCCAACCGGGGCTGAGCCAGCAAATCATGGCACTTGAGGAGATCCTGGGAACGTCGCTTCTCGATCGCACGAGACGTTCCGTCCATCTCACCCAGTCCGGCCAAGTGCTTTACGACGAAGCGACCAAGATCCTTGCGCAGGCAGATGTCGCGATGGTGGCGGTCAACAGGGTCAGTCGCGGCGAGACGGGGCGCGTCTCGATCGGATATGTCGCATCTGCCGCATACTCCGGCGCCGTCGTGCAATCGATCAGGGCCTATAAGCGCGACCACCCCGGCGTTGAAATCGAACTGACGGAGATGGAACTGCGCAAGCAGCTCGCTCGCATCGTCGAAGGACTGCTTGATTTCGCCTTCATCCGCGGCCCTGCCCCTATCCCGGATGGCCTTGCGACCCACATCATCCGCCGCGAGCCCATCGTACTGATGGTGCCGGATGGGCATCCGCTGACGCTGGAGCGTAGCGCCGCCAATCTCGCCGGTCTAACGAGTGAAACTTTCCTGACGCCGCAGCAACCGCGCGACGTCGGTTTCCACGGCACGACCTTTGCTGCCTGCAAGGAAGCGGGGTTCGAGCCTAACATCAATTCCACCTCCTGGGACTTCACAGGTATCGGCAGCATGGTTGCGATTGGGGCAGGCGTGGCGATCGTACCGAAATCGCTTGAATGCGTCAGGCTGCCCGGCATCCGGTACGTGCCGCTGCCTTATGCCAACGTTACATCCGACCTTGTCGTCGCCTACAGGAAGACCGAGGCGTCTCCGGCCGTGCGAGCATTTATCGCTCACAGCAAGCGCAACCTGTGACCCCGAAAACAAGGGCCTCGCGCGAAACGCTCGGTTGATTTGAGCTTGAGGCTGGTCAAGGCACGTGCTTTCATCATCTTGGGCAGAAACCTGTGGGAGAATTGCGACGTGACAGCAGATGCGGGAACGCTGCACCGTCCTCCCACTGGCAGTTTGCTGCAGCGGGAGTGGTTCCTTGCGATCAGCGCGCTCACCAGTGTCGCTTTTCTGTTTCGCGGTCAGGCGCTGTTTGCGCTGCTTGCCAATCCCTTCTGGCTTACACTCATCTTTATCTGGCTGTTCTCCGTCGTTCTCGGCTCGGCACTATCCGTTGTGCGACACGCCGATCACTTGGCCGAGCGCCTGGGCGAGCCCTATGGAACGCTTATCCTGACGCTCGCCATCACAACAATCGAGGTAGTGGCGATCACCGCCGTGATGCAGCACGGCGAGAACAACCCCACACTGGTGCGCGATACCCTGTTTGCTGTCGTTATGATCATCCTGAACGGCATGGTGGGACTGTCACTGCTCCTAGGTGCCTGGCGACGGCATGAGCAGCGGCATAATTTACAGGGTGCGAACGCCTATCTCGGCGTGATCGTACCATTGGCAACGCTCAGCATGATAATGCCGAACTTTACTCATCCCGGCGGCGGGCCGGGCTATTCGACCGTTCAGCAGACCGTCCTGGCCTTCATCTCGGTCGGGCTCTATGGCGTCTTTCTGATGCTGCAAACAGGGCGCCACCGGGGCTTTTTCATCGATGACACAGAAGAAGCGCTACCTCAAAGTCGCCACCACGATCATCAAGGGCCGCTTTGGTGGCCGATCGTGATGCTCGCCCTTTATATGTCGCTGGTCGTGTTCCTGGTCGAGCAACTGGCGCCACCAATTGATTACTTCATCGAGACGCTTCGGGCGCCGGCGGCCCTTGGCGGCGTGATCATGGCCGTTCTGGTGGCGACACCCGAGGCGATCAGCGCCGTGCGGGCATCGATCGCCAACCACCTGCAGCGATCGGTGAACATCTTCCTCGGCTCGGTGCTTTCGACCATCGGCCTCACCGTCCCCGCAATGCTTGTCATCAGCCACCTCACGGGAAACCCCGTCATTCTTGGTCTGGATCACAGCAGCCCGATCATGCTGGTGCTGACACTCGCCTTGAGCATCATAACCTTTTCCAGCGGCCGCACGCATCTCATGCAGGGAGCGGTGCACCTCGTTCTCTTCGTCGCCTATGTCCTTCTGATCTTCGAGACTTAGACGCGATCAGCTCGCCCTGTCGCCTTTCGCGTCGAACACATGGACGTGCTGTGCGGGGAAGCTGACGTTGACATCCGGTCCCGCCGTGAGCGCCGCCCGATCGAGCGTGAAGATCTTGAACGGCAGACCATGCAGCGAGAGATGGAGGATGATGCCAAAGCCCGTCGGCTCGATCAGCTCGACGCTTGCCTTCATGCCTGTTTCTTCCGACGTCATGACGACATGCTCGGGGCGAATGCCAAGCGTCACCTTGTCGCCGTCAGCAAGCTTGAGCGGATTAGACAGCGCCACAACGGTCCCGTCCTTCAGCTGCGCGCCGCCGTTTTTGTAGGTCGCATCGAGGAAATTCATGCCCGGCGAACCGATGAAACCGGCGACGAAGAGATTGGCGGGGCGATCATAGAGCTCAAGCGGGCTGCCCACCTGCTGCACCACCCCGCCATACATGGCGACAATCCGGTCCGCCAGCGTCATTGCCTCGATCTGGTCATGGGTCACGTAGATCGAGGTCGCCTTCAGGTCGCCATGCAGTTTCTTGATCTCGGCACGCATCTGCTCGCGCAAACGGGCATCGAGGTTCGACAGCGGCTCGTCGAACAGGAACGCCTTGGGCTGACGCACGATGGCGCGGCCCATGGCGACACGCTGGCGCTGGCCACCGGATAGCGCCTTGGGTCGGCGTTCGAGCAATGGATCGAGCCCAAGCTTGGAGGCAGCCGCGCCGACGACGCTTGCGATCTTGTCCTTTGCCGTTTTCCGGAGCTTCAGGCTATAGCTCATGTTTCCGGCGACATTCATGTGCGGATAGAGCGCATAGGACTGGAAAACCATGGCGATGTCGCGGTCCTTCGGATGCAGTTCATTGACCCGGTTGCCCGCGATGCGGATCTCGCCCGAGGTCACGTCCTCGAGGCCGGCGATCATCCTAAGCAGCGTGGACTTGCCGCAGCCGGACGGCCCGACGAGCACGACGAACTCGCCATCCTCGATCTTGAGCTCGACGTCCTGCAGGACGTGGACATGGCCAAAGGATTTCTTGACGTTCTGGATATCGATCGATGCCATGTGATTAACCCTTGACCGCGCCGGCTGTGAGACCCTGGACGAGGTAGCGCTGAATGAGAAGGAAGAAGAGACCGGCCGGGATGAGCGCGAGAACACCCGCCGCCATCATTTGTCCGAAGTCGACCGAGAATTTGCCTACGAAGGTTAGCAGCCCGACCGGGAAGGTCGCTGCGTCGTTGCCGTTGATCAGCATCAACGCGAAAAGCAGCTCGCTCCAAGCCGCAGTGAAGACGAAGCCGAGCGTGGCTGCGATCCCCGGCAATGTCAGCGGCAGGATGATCTGCCGAAACGCGGTGAATTGCGTCGCGCCATCGATCATTGCCGCTTCCTCGAGATCCTTAGGAATGCCGTCGAAGAAGGACTGCATCAGAAAGGTCGCAAAGGGGACGTTGAAGGCGGTGTAGACGACCACGAGGCCTGTCAGACTGTTGGTCAGATGCAGGGGCGTCAGGATCTTGAAGATCGGCGCGACCAGCATGACCAGCGGAAACATCTGCGTCAGCAACATCAGCGCCACGATCCAGTACTTCGCCCGGAAATTGAACCGCGAGAGCGCATAGCCAGAAAGCGATGCACAGATCGTGACGACGACGGCGGTTGAGGCCGACACGATCAGGCTGTTCTTGAAGAATGTCGGAAACGCGCTGTGCTGGAGAACGAAACTATAATGCTCCCAGGTCGTGCGCGACGGCCACATCCGGACACCTTCGGAATAGAGAAGGTCGTTGGGCGTGACGGAGACCTTGAGCAGCCAGAACAGCGGAAACAGCGCGAATACGATGTAGCACAGGATCGCCAGACGGTGCGCGATGGTGGGGATGATGGATCGTCTCATGGCTCAATCCTTGTTCAGCAGGGTCTGCCGAAGCAGGATGATCAGCATGGAATAGGCGAGCAGCAACACCAGCAGCACAAGCGCGATCGCCGAGGCATATCCGAAATCGAGCCGCTTGAACGCCTGGGTGAAGATATAACTGGCAACGATCTGCGTCCTGTCGGCCGGACCACCGCCGGTCATAACGACGATGAGATCGGCGAAGTTCGACACCCATACGGTGCGTAGAAGCACGGTGATCGCGATCGTCGGCGCGAGAAACGGCAGCGTGATCGAGCGGAACCGCTGGAACCAGGTGGCGCCGTCGATCGAGGCTGCTTCGTAGAGGTCACGCGGAATTGCCTGAAGGGCGGCCAGCAGCGTGATGGCGAAGAAGGGAATGCCCCACCAGACATTGGCGATGATCGGCCCCCACATGGCATATTGCGGGTCGGAAAGGATGTTGCGCGGCTCACTCATAAGGCCGAGCGCATAGAGCCAGTGCGGGATAGGCCCGATCACCGGGTTGAACAGCCATGCCCAATTGAGGCCGGCAAGAAACGACGGGACGGCCCAGGGCAGAAACACCAGCGCCTGGACGAGGCCCCTGCCCCAGAACGACTTGTCGAGCAAAAGCGCGAGGATAAGCCCGAAGATGAACTGCAGGACGACCGATGCGCCGGTCCACCAGAGCGTGTTCTTCAGCGCGCCATAGAAGGCGGCATCCTTGGAGAGTTCGCGAAAATGCTCCAGCCCGACAAAGCCACCGGAAAATGGGTTTAGAAGCTGGATATCGCGGAACGCGTAGGACACGCCGATCA
Source organism: Hyphomicrobiales bacterium (assembly GCA_900467745.1). Classification (GTDB taxonomy): domain Bacteria; phylum Pseudomonadota; class Alphaproteobacteria; order Rhizobiales; family Rhizobiaceae; genus Rhizobium. The sequence goes on along the minus strand of UBQW01000032.1, from coordinate 47,367 downwards.
CCAGCGGCACCAGCATCACGGCAATGATGAGGACGAGCGATGGGGCGCTGTAGAGATACGGTTCCGAGGCATCGGCGACGCGCTTCAGCCACGACCTGCGGTCACGGCGACTGTCGAGCGTATCGGCGGTCATGGTCATCTTGGGCGGCTTTCATGGTTCGACTGTACGATCCCAATAGGGACTGGGCCCCCTCAACCGCCTTCCGGCACCTTCTCCCGTTGGGAAGAAGGGATTTGCCGCGGTGTCTCCGTTCCCTTCTCCCCTTGGGGAGAAGGTGGCCCGTAGGATCGGATGAGGGGGCTGCTTGCTCTGAGCCCGCTTACTTCTTCGCGAGGTACTTTTGCTGAGCCTTGGTCAGATAGTCTGCCCACTGGTCAGCCAGTTCCTTCGGCGTGATATCGCCGAGAAGCGCCTGCTGCGTCGTCTTGATGGCGAGCGAATCCTTGAAGAAGGCAAATTCCTCGAGATAGGTCGGCATCACGGTCGGAACGATGTTCTTGTCGGCCAGTTCGTCGAACCAACCCTTGAACTGCTCGCTGGCGTAGAAGGGGTCCTTCTCGGCCGAGGTGTGAACCGGAAGCGCGCCGGTGCGCTTGTTCCACTCGATGTTGCCTTCGGGAGATTCCAGCGTTTCGATCAGCTTCCAGGACAGGTCCTTGTTCTGGCTGGTGGTGAACATCGACCAGCCGGCGAAGCCGATCGTTGTAAAGCCCTTACCGCTCGGGCCAACAGGCATCTTGGTGACGCCGAAGTCCTCTGGCTTCATGCGCTGGGCAACCGCGATCAGGGCATCCGGATCCTGATCGAGCATCGCGCAGGTGCCGGAATAGAAGCCGGCGACGGTCTCGTTGAAGCCCCAGTTGACGCTGTCCTTCGGCGCCAGGCCCTTCTTGTAGAGGTCGACCACCCATTCAAGACCCTTGGTCCAGCCTTCGCTGTTCATGGTCGAGGTGCCGTCGTCGTTGAAGAACTTGTTGGAGCCGGCCATCGTCGCGCCGAACATCACCCAGCCGTTCAGGCCGCCCGGTCCGCCGCGCAGGCAGTAGCCGGACTTGCCGGGAAGCTTAGAGACCTTTTCGGAGGCGGCGACGAATTCGTCCATCGTCTTCGGCGGCTCGGAAACGCCTGCTTCCTTGAAGAGGTTCTTGTTGTAGAACAGCGCGCGCAGATAGAAGCCGTATGGCAGCATGTAGGCGGTGTTCTTGACGTCGCGGCCGAGTTCCAGCGCACGTGGCGTCAAGCCCTTGGTGTATTCCCACTTTTCGAGGTAGGGCTCGAGGCTCTCAAGCATGCCGTTGTTGGCGTAGAGCGAGAGCCAGGTATCCGGCATTTCCATGACGTCAGGGGTGTCGCCTGCCGATACCATGGTCGCGAACTTCTGGAACGCTTCGTTCCAGGGCAGCGAGATGATGTCGACCTTAGTGCCGGGATTGGCGGCTTCGAACTTGCCGACAAGCGTTTTCAGGGTTTCGGTGCGCTCGGGGCTGGTGATCACCTCGACGAGCTTCAGCGTCGTGTCGGCCATCGCCGTACCCGCCATCATCGTGGCCAGCAGCGTTGCAGTTATCAGTCTTTTCATGCTCAGTTCCCCCTTCCAGGTTTTTCCTCTGTTTCTGGACTTTTACGAAGCGACGGAAAGCGCCTCCTCGATGTCTCTCCACAACGCCTCGGTTCCTTCGAGGCCGACATGGAGGCGTACGGACCGCGCATCGATCCCGAAGGTATGCGCGGAATTGGGCTGTGCCTTCTGCTGAAGGACGACCTCGCCTGGTACGATCAGGCTTTCATGCCCACCCCAGCTCACTCCCAGTTTGAAGAGCTTGAGGTGATCGGCGAAGGCGCGGATGTCGACGCCTTCGCGGAATATGAACGAGAACAGACCGGACGTGCCGTTGAGGCCCGCCGGCAGGCGGTTGGCCAGGCCCGGATGGCAGACCGTCTCGACGACATCGAGATCCTGCAGGCGCTTGGCGATCGTCATGCCGGCAGCCTCGTGCGCCTTCATGCGGATCGGCAAGGTGCGCATGCCGCGGATCAACAGCCAGGCATCGAAGGGCGACAACTTGCCGCCGAGATAGGGATAGGATTCCGCCTTGACGCGGGCGACCATTTCCTTCGAGCCGGCCACAACGCCTGCGACGACATCGCTGTGGCCGCCGAGATATTTCGAGGCCGAGTGGATGACGAGATCGACACCGAGCGTGATCGGGCGTTGGAAGACGGGGCTTGCCCAGCTGTTGTCGATCATGGAGATCACACCATGCTGCTTCGCCAGAGCCGCGAGCGCACCGACATCATGCGCTTCCATGACCCAGCTCGTCGGGCTTTCCATGTAGAACAGCTTGGCGCCGGGCAACGCCTTGGCGACGGCCTCCTCATCACGGCCGTCGACATAGGTCACTTCGACCTTCATGCGCTTCAGGACCGTGCCGAACAGGCGGAAAGCATCGGGATAGACATGCTTGACGGCGACTATACGGTCGCCCGGTTCCACAAACGCGAGCACAGCCGACGAGATCGCCGCCATGCCGCTGGCAAACCCCAGCGCGTCTTCCGCACCCTCGAGCTTCGACAGCATCTCCTCGAACATGCGCACCGTCGGATTGAGGCCACGCGTATAGATCGGCCGTACCTTCTCGCCGCGGTATGAGGCGATCATGTCGTCGTAATCGGAGAAGGTGAACAGCGAGGTCTGGAAGATCGGCGGCACCACGGCTTCGGCGAAGTTTCCTTCGTCGTGCGCGGTGATGAGTGACGCGAATTCGAACGGGTCTGAACCGTTGATCATTGGGACATTTCCTTGATGTCTTCCTCGACGACCGCGAGGATTTTCAGTGTCTCTTCGCGCGCCGCCTCGGGATCGCGCGCGGCGATCGCGTTGAAGAGCGTGCGGTGAAAGGGAAAGGAACGGCGCGCGAAATCCTGGCGCTCAAATGGATGCTGCCAGAACTGCCAGAAGGTCTCGCGCATCTGTTCAAGTAGTTGGCGAAACAGCGGGTTGTGGCTGGCGTCGTAGATTGCGAGGTGAAAAGCGAGATCTTCCGGACCCGAGGTACCCTTTTCTAGGTGGACACGCTCCATCTCATTGAGCTTTTCTTCGATGACGATGAGATCCTGCGCGGTGCGCATCTTTGCCGCAACCATCCCTGCCTCGCACTCGATGCCACGGCGCACCTCCAACGTCTGCAGCAACGCATTGCGCAGGTCCGTCGCATGTAGCGACAAAGGCATATGGATGGTCGCCTTGGTAATCGGCTTCAGCAGATAGGTCCCGCTCCCCTTGCGCGTCTCGATAACGCCGAGCGCCTGGAAGTGCCTGATCGCCTCGCGGATTGTCGAGCGCCCAACCCTGAGGTCGGCCATCAACTCGCGCTCGGCGGGTAGTTTATCGCCAGCCTGCAGCCGTGCATCTTCCACATAGTCCGCCAACGCATCCGTCACTTGACGCGCGCGATCTAAAGCGGGAAGCGGCCGGATAACCGGCCTGTCGATGTTTGGTGCCCGCATGGTTCCCCAATATTGTTTTAGGCAGCCGACCTTAAAATTGGTCTGACATCTTAGCATTTCACATTAATTAATGACTCGTCAAGGTGCCCCGCTTGTGCGGTTTCCCAATCACAGTGGCCACATTTCCCGATTTCAACGCATGGTTTTCCTCGCATCACTGACCATGAGAAGCAAACCGGGATGGCGGCCGACGCCCTCGTCGTCAGAGACCTTCAGCATCGCCAGGATGGCCGCCACTTTCAGTCGAGCCTTCTCACCATCCGTTTGCGCTCCGAAGTTCGTCGGTACTGTACGCTTTAAAAGCCTCATCGCGCCGGCTCCGTTGATGTGCAGCGAATCCACGGATTCGATACCAAATTTTCGTGCGTAACTGGTCGCCAGTTCCGATACGAGGCCTAGCATGCGATCTTGCTCGTCGTGATAGATCGCTTTGGTCACTTGCTCTGCAGCGTTGAGTATTCGTAAGTCACTGGACGCGCCCTCGTCTGCCGCGCCGGCAAGATTCTCTAGCTCTTGCAATTGCGCCTCGATCACTTTGATCTCAACGCTGGGATCCACGGCTCGTCCCACAGCATTGATCTCTGTCTCGATCTCTGAACATTCCTGAGCCGCGACCTCCCGTGCTTGCTCGGCGAGTTTGAGCTTGTCATGCGCCTGTGCCAAGCGACTTTTTTGTCTCGAAGTCTCGGCAGACGCGGACTTTACGAATGCATCTGCCATCTCTTCGGCATCAGATGGATCGTCACCTTCCATCTCCGGCGTGCCGCAGACTACGCATGCATGCTCAGAACGTCTTTGCTGTTCATGTTCCGGTGAAAAGGCTTCATCACAACTCGGGCAGCAAACTGGGCGGAGGGCTCGAAAAACATATCCCGCGGCGGCACTATCTTTAAGTGCCTGCAGCGCCCGCCTTGCTTCATCAAACGTGGTGGAGGCCGACTCGAAATCATCTTTAACAGTCGCGGCAGCAAGGACGAGTGACCGAACTTTGCCGTCGGCCTCGGCAAATCGACGAGAGGCTTCGGTCAGACGCCGCCGCATTGCTCCTGTGTCAACGGCGGGGAGCTTCTCAAGTGCTGATCGGCGGTCTCTGAGTTCCGCGATCCTCTTTTCTGTCTTTCCTCGGATCCCCGCAGGTCATATTTGGGCGGGGCTTCCAACAGCTCTGTGATAATCTTGTCGAGCGATGTTTGAAACTGCCACGAAGCCTGGTCGACGCCTTTGCAAGCCGTCTTCTGACCGACCCGATTGGCTAAGGACAGACTGGCACTGGCAAACGATCGTTCTATAGACCTGTGGCATTATTTGACATTCTGAATGCGCTTCATACGACAACGTGGAGTGCAAGATGCGAAGACTAGCGACGATAATCTTGATGATAGCCGCCTTGGGGTGGTCTACTGCGGTGACGACAGAGGCCAGCTCGGCCGAAGAATCGTTTACTTCGTCCAGTTCGGTAGTCGATGGGAAATCGGATGTTGATGGCGTGAGTTATCACTACCTTCTGGCTCGTGGAGGCCCGCAAACTGTCGTTCTGCTACATGGCTGGGGAACGACGTCGTACATGTGGCGTTATGTCATGCCAGAACTAACAGGGCGCGGATACACGGTGTTGGCGCCGGATATCCGTGGCTTGGGTGATACAGCGAAGCCCGCCGCAGGTTACGAGAAGGCTGCTGTTGCACAAGACATTTGGAAACTAGTCAACAATCTTGACCTTGGCCCCACCGTTAATCTGGTAGGACACGATATGGGCGGGATGGTAGCCTACGCTTATGCTGCCCAGCATCCCGCCAATGTTAGGACCTTAGCGATACTTGATGTGCCCTTGCCAGGAATCGAGCCTTGGGACGAATGGGTTCAAGGTCCACGCACCTGGCATTTTAGGTTTCACGCAGTACGGGATGTTCCGGAGATGCTTATCTCCGGCCGAGAGTTCGAATACTTAAAATGGTTCCACAACGCTGAAGGGGTGAACTCGCGGGCATTCGATAACCAGGCGGATGAGATATACGGTCGTTCTTATTCCCAACCCGGCGCACTGCGAGCTGGTTTTGAGTACTATCGAGCATTTCCTCAAGATGTCGTCGCCAACAGGGTGTTCGCTCAGAGTAAGCTGGAAATGCCCGTGCTTGCAATGAGTGGCATTGGCGGCCTTGGCACCGTCTATGGAGAGCATATACGCCACATCGCCAAAAACGTTCGCGCGCTTGTGGTCGAAGGCGCTGGTCACTGGATTCCTGAAGAGCAACCTGCTGCTGTAACGGCAGCGTTGATCGATTTTTTGCCACCAGCAAAGTAAGCAAAAAAAGGATCAAGGAAGGGCTTCAACGTTTCCAGCCGGTATTGGAGTGGGCTGCCCCGGCAGCTCTACCTCTGCCGCTTCCGTCAAACCGGCGAACAGCGTGGACGAAATCGTCAATTGCAGCCCATAGGTCAGTCGCCTTTGCGGCTATCGAAGTCGGAAAGAAATCCGTCGTTCCTTCCGACCCGGTTCAGTGCCCGTTTAATGCTCTCTGGAGAATGAGAGGAGGCACGGCATGCCGGCGAATGTTAGTACGTCATCCAGCTTTCAGGAAATAGGGTCTGTTGTTCACGTTGGTTTCATTTCAGAACGGAAGAAAGAATGACTGCAATATGCACGCCTCAAGAAGTCTATTCCTTCTGGTTCGAGAAGTGCGGACGAGAAGACTGGTTTACCAGTTCACCTGGTCTCGACGAGGAGATGAAACGGCAATTCCGGGACACTCATCTTCAACTCGCGTCGGGTCCTAGCGATCAGTGGCGGGCTACGCCCGCAAACCGCCTCGCGCTTATTGTTGTGCTCGATCAGTTTCCGCGCAACATCTACCGTGGAACGGCACTCGCGTTCGCTACCGATGGCTTGGCGCGAGCCCAAGCCGAATTGGCGCTCGAATGTGGCGATGTCAAACAGGTGCCAGAGGCATTCAGGCTTTTCTTCTATCTACCTTTTGAACACGCTGAGGACATCGCTCTGCAGGATCGCGCCGTCGCACTCTTCGCCGATCTCGGTGACGAGCAATATCTCGACTATGCGCAACGTCACCGTGCGGTGATCGCAACCCACGGCCGTTTTCCACATCGGAACCAAGCTCTTGGCCGACGATCGACCGCTGCCGAATTGCAATATCTGGCGGAGACAGGCGCAGGGTTCTGATTCTTCACCTCATTGGGCGGTGGACCTTGGCAGGGCGGATGCTCCTGTCGACAAGGCCACATTGCGTGTGACCTTGGCTGCGTGAATATGGCAGAAGTTAAGGGCTTTCGTAGGCGAGCGGCCCGGCACCGACCACTGATTGAACTCCCGAGCTACTCCGCGCCTTATCACCCAAACCTTTGTACAGGTCGCGCATCGCCGCGGCATTCTGTAGCAATCCTCCGTGACATCATCTGCGACGATTTCGACAGAATGAAATAACAGATCGCCTTGACTAAACGATACGTATCGTACATATGCAGCGCCGGGTTCTTTGGTGGACGTCTTTTGCGACGAATGTCGCGAAGGCGCCGGCAGAGTTTCGCGATAGCTCGAACCTCCGAGGGGGGCAATTTCCGTTGAGATGACTTCCTCAGCGATTGCTGATGCGGGGTTATCTCCCTGGCTTGGGGCTACCGCGCCACAGACGTCAGCAGACATGCCTATCGCGCAGCATGGATGGCACGCCGTCCACCAAGGTCAGATCAAAAATCTCAACTCAGCATTCCGTCTATCAAGAATTTGATCGCAGACGGGAGCTGTTCTTACGGATCAGGAAAATGGGCTTGCAAGGTGACAAAAACCATGGCAACGAACGGTCGGATAGCAACGTGACAGCGCTCATACCGGCATCCAACGCAGGCGCGTCCGTGGCCCCTGCTCCATCGTCAACTCCTGCCGCCGCAGCAGTTGCAGAGAAGCCTCGTTCCCGAGCGTGGGGGCTCGTCGTTCCAATGACGGCGATTGTCGTCGCCTTTGGAGCCGTCGCGGGCGCGGGAGCAAATTGGGATTCCTGGATCGCAAGCCGTCCTGTACAGTCGACCGATGACGCCGCTGTCTACGCCGATGTCTCATCGGTGAGCGCACGCGTAAGCGGCACTATCGAAAATGTCTCGGTCCGCGACTACGAAAAGGTCAAAGCAGGTGATCTCCTGTTTTCGATCGATCATAAGCCATACGAGGTGGCGCTTGGCGCGGCAAAAGCAAAGCTGGCCGCAGCGCGGGCGCAGATCGAGGACAATGACGGCCAGCAGACGTTCCAACGCACGCAGATTGACGTCGCGATTTCTCAGCGACAGGCATCCAGGGCCGACTTGGTGCAGACAAGCAAGGAGCTCGAGCGGCAAAAGAGACTTGGTCTCGATAGCCGCGCAAGTTCGCTGCAAAACCTTGAGAAATCGGTCGCTGCTCATGAACGAGCACTGGCAAACTCCAACATCGCCGACGCGACGGTATCAGCTCAGCGGGTCAAACTGGACGTCCTTGGCAAGACACGCCAAGTCCTTGAAGCTAATGTTAACACGGCCCTTGCGGAGGTCTCCGCTCGAGAACTCGATCTGAGTTACGCGAGCGTGCGGGCACCGATCGACGGTATCGTGTCGAAGCGAAATGTCCAGCTCGGCAACTTTGTAAACGCGGGCGCGGCTCTGATATCGATCGTCCCGCTGCCACATATCTATGTCCTGGCGAACTACAAAGAAGTTCAGCTCTCCGCCGTGCGCGAAGGGCAACTGGTCGACATCTCGGTCGACATGCTGCCAGGCGCGAACTTCAAAGGTAAGGTTGCGAAAATCTCGCCCGCCGGCGGCGCGACTTTCGCGCTGCTTCCGCCGGACAACGCCACCGGAAACTTCACCAAAGTTGCCCAGCGGTTGACGGTACGGATCGAGCTCGACAGCGATCAACTCGACTTCGATCGCCTACGACCGGGAATGTCCGTCGTAACGAATATCAACACCGAGAAAGCCGGCGAACGTGGCTGAGGCAATTAATCCCAAAGCCAACTCCCGCCAGTGGTTCGTCGCCTTTGCAGTCCTGATGGCATCAATACTGACGGCGTTCGATATCCGGACAGCCGGGATCGGCCTTTCAGACCTTCGCGGCGCCTTCGGTCTCACCTTTGACGAGGGCGCCTGGCTCAGCACGTTCGCCACAGCGCCTCAGGCGCTTGCCGCACCATGCGTGGGATGGCTGGTCGCAGTGTTCGGTATCCGGCGCGTAATGATTGGCCCGAGTGTGCTGTACACCATCATTTCCATCGTCATCCCCTTCACACGGGATTTCGAGATCCTACTGGCGCTTCACGCGGTCAGGGGGGTGATCATGGGGATGTTCGTCGGTGGGGCGTTGATGCTGGCGTTCAGAAGCCTTGATCGTCGCTTCTGGATCGTCGCGCTCTCATTTTATGTCCTTCGAATTCCAGTGGCTCAGAATCTCGGAGTCTACGCCGCCGGCAGCTACACTCAGACCATCGGCTGGCAGTGGTTGTATTGGGAAGGCGCTGTCGTGGCGCCGGTTGTCGCTGTCCTCTTCTGGTTTGGCAGCAGACCGTCACAGACCGATCAGACCCTGCTTGATCGTGCGGACTGGGGCGGGATGGCCATATTTGGGGTTGCACTCACCACGATTTACTTCGCGTTGGACCAAGGCAACCGCCTGGACTGGTTCAAGTCAGGATTCGTGGTGTCGATGTTTTTTGCCGCCGGGGCGCTTTTCTGTGTGTTTCTGTGGCACGAGTCACGGGTCAAAGAACCCTGGGCGCATATCTCGATCCTCGTAAATAGAAATGTGATATTGGGATTCAGCGCGATTGCATGCTTCATGGTGGCGAGCCTGGGCAGCTCATTGCTGCAGCCGAACTTCCTAGTGACCGTCGCGCAACTGCGCCCGGAGCAGATCGGCGATTTCAACGGTCCCTATGCCATCGTATTGCTCATTGCATCGACGGCGACCGCTGTCGCACTAGTGCGCACGATCAAGCAGCGGGCCACATTGATAGTGGGCTTCTCCTGCTTTGCGCTGTCCGCTTGGCTTGGTACTCATCTGACGAGCCAGTGGTCCATACCGGAATTTCGCTTCATCGTCGTACTCCAGGTTTTCGGTGAAGAGATCGTCTTCTTGGGAGCGGTGGCCACTATTTTCACGACAATCCCGCCAGCCAAGGCGATTTCGCTCGCGGCATATATCCAGATTATGCGCCTGATATGCTCCGAGACGGTTGTGACCTCGATGGCGACTTGGATACGTCAACGCGAACAGTTGCATTCGTTTCTGATTGGTTTGCATGTGACGGGATCAACGCCCGGCTTCAGTTCGATCGTGACCACCCTGGGGTCTCGCGGCGCAGTTGGCATAACGTCCTCTGAGGCGGCACAACGTGGGCTCGCCGTACTGAGCAGCACGATACGTCGCGAAGCTTATGTCCTGGCCTACATTGACGGCTTTTGGATCACATTTATCGCCGCCGTCACTGGACTGGTGATCGTCTCACTGATGGCGCCGCCTCCCGCCCATCCCCTTACAACGCGAGCGGTGTAACCCCATCGGGCGGTTAGGTCGCTCGGGGTGGCGCCGCAAAGAAAAGACCCCTCAAGTTCAACTGGATTTATCGGTTGATTGCCGCCGTCGAAGTGAGGTACCCAATGCTGATGGCCAAAAATAGCAACAACGCCGCCCCGAGGCGGCGTACGTCGATCGGAGCCCGCCGCAGTCCTGAAGCAGAGGCTGCCGTGCTCGATGCCGCTCGCAGCCTGATAAGCGAGAAGGGATACGCTGGTTTTTCCGTAGACGAAGTTGCGCGACGGGCTGGATCGGGAAAAACGACGATTTACCGGTGGTATCCAACGAAAGCTGACCTCTTTATCGCGATCTATGAACCAGCCCGGTTGACCCACGTTAGGGTCAACAACACCGGGGACCTTGTCGAAGAACTGGTTCATTACACGACCAGTCTCTGGCGGTTTTGGGCTTCGCACCCGGCCGGCGACGCACTGCGAGGGCTCATCGCCGAGGCTCAAGGCTCTTCTGAAGCCCTTCTCGCACTGCGCGAGCGGTTTCTGCCTGACCGCACAAACGATGTTAGAGGGATTTTCGAAGCCGGCGCTGATCGGGGAGAGGTATCCCCCGACCAAGTTGCCGACAAGATTTCGCTGTGGGTCGCATTCAGTTGGTTCAAGCTGCTACTCGGCGAGCTAGACGACGAAAGCAAGATCCCGTCGATGATGGTACAGATTTCCGGGCAGCGGTCGGCCCAGGGTTAATCCCGCGAGGGATGCAACCCCGGTAAGCTATGACAATCTGGCGCCAACGGTTTTGCACGATTTGGGGCAAGCCAGACACGAGGTAGGAGAACAGTCTTCCGCTTGCGGAACGGGCAGCGATATGGTTCGGAGGGGCCGTTCGCAGTTCTCCGAAGAGAGGCGACGATCATCGCCAGCTTTGGCTGAGCCTAAGGTTTGCGTTGAGCTCTGAGATGTCATTGGGTTTCCTTCTGTTGAAAGAAGCGATGCGGTCACGCAGCGCGGTGACGCCGATCCTCACGCAAAATCAAAGGCGGCGCTTATGATCAGGTTCACGGCATCGCCGACGATGGGATACTTGGCGCTCACCCCAAACTCGCGCCGGCTGATCGTAGCTCTGGCCTCGAAACCAATCGTTGGCTGGCCCGTGAACGGGCTGGTGCCAGCCCCTGTGAACTCGACGTTGAACTCTACGGGGCGTGTGACCCCGTGTAGCGTGAAGTCGCCTGTGAACGTCGCCTTGTTGTCGCCGAGCAAATTAAGACCGTGGCCGCTTAGGGTGATGTTCGGAAAGCGCTCGGCGTCGAACCACTCCGCGCTCCGCAGTTCTGCGTCAAGAGTCTGGCTGTTCGTTTTCACTTGGCCACACAACACGCTTACGCTCAACGCTGTCCTGTCCGGAGCGGTAGGATCGATATCGAGCGACCCAACGGGGCCGTAAAATTCGCCCCAGTATTTGCTGATGCCGAAATGCACGACGTTGAACATGACGCGGGTGTGGATCGAGTCCACGACGTACCGACCCGCAATGATCCTCTTGGGATCTTTTTCAACGATCAGGGTAAGTCCCGAGCTAACGGTCATAAGGATTCCTTCCATTCAGCCGCGCCCGACGAGGGCGCCATCGAATGGAAGTCTGTCGGCAATCCTTCGGGGCGACCAGCCAAACGATGGTTTGCGTTGACCGTTGAGTGGCGTCGGCTGACCTTACGGCGCACAAAAAAAGGAGCGCCCCAATGCTACACGAGATCACGAAGAACTCAGCCCTCAGCCGTTTCGAACTGCCCATCAATGAAGACGCGGTCGCGGCCGCATACTACCGCGAGGAGGACGGTGTGGTCGTTCTGGTTCATACCGAGGTGCCATTCGAATACGCCGGCCAAGGCTTCGCCACTCGGCTCGCGGACGGGGTGTTTGCCAGTCTGAGGGCAACAAATGAGAAGGTTCGGCCGAGATGCGAGTTCATGGCTCGATATGCCACTCAGCATCCGGAATTCAACGATCTCATCCGTTGGTAAGCGATCCGAGCGTCGGGAGCCCCCCTCAGGGGGCCAAGTAAGCTGAGGGCGGCATTGACGCTATGGTGGAGGCGACAACCTCGGACTGTATAGAAGGCAGTTCGAGGAGACGATCGAGATATGCTTGAATCTGCGACAGGTCGCTCCATAGCCCTGCCAATCCAAGATACTTCAAACGGACCAGGCTAACCGCCCAGAATAGGTCGGCAAGGGTCACGTGGGAGGCACACAGCCATGTGAACTCGTTGTTCCGTAAGTCGCCCTCGAGCTTGACCAGGATGCTGCGGGTCGTAGAGCGGAGTTCATTCTGGAACGTGGCATCGTAGCGGACTTTTCTGCCACCATCTTCCTTTGCAATCTTCGCTTGATATGCAGCTACCAGCTCGGCGTCGTCGCCGTTGGCCTTGATAAGTGCAGTCAATGCTTCGATCTTCTCCTCGTACACCGAGGACATCGCCTGCTTGATTGCCGCAGGACGCCTGTCGTCCTCCGGATGAAAACCGTAGAGCAGACCTGGATGTGGGGTAAGATCGACTGCTTCGAGCTGCCGCTGCATATTCTCCAACTGGAGAGGGTCGGCTGGAACGAGCCGGTTTGGTCCGGGAATCACGGCATCTATGTGGACGCATATACGCGACGAGTCGACGACGACCTCGCCCGTATCCAAGTCCACCAATGTCGGAACCGCGCAGGGGTCCAGTCCAGCGTTGGAAACGGAAGAAACACCGGAGTATGCACCGACCAACCTGCCCATGCTGGCCTTCCCTTGCAGCCTGAGACGCACATAGTCAGGCGCATAGTTTTCGGCAGGCACCAGTATGCCATCCGCCCCTCTATGACCGAGAATGAACATGTCGTTCGAATCGAATGACGAACCACGCTGGGCCAATGTCGCTCGCACCTTCTGCGAACAGAACGACATCGCAGCGTGAAAGAGAACAAACCGGCCCTTGTTGCCCCCCTCAGGATTGCGGACTACGCCGACTCGAGATTTCTCCACGATACCCTCTTGGGCACGTTGAACCATCGCTTTTAGTTTGGATCTTTCCATCATCGCATTCTCCGGCTTTCAAGGGTGGACAGGCTCATGTGTTGAACCTGTCCTCGGCAGCGCTATAGGTCGTAGCTGACTAGGAACTCCGGTTGAGGTTTCAGCTTTCGCTCAGGAAACCATTCCGCGCGCGGTCCAGACTTCCGGAAACGGAATCTCGTCCATAGTCGGAAGCAGCCATTGGATCGCATCGACGCCGTGATACGCCGGACGAGCGCCGAACGTACGCCGGGTCGCCATGAGATGCAGGTACTTCCAGTTTGTGAACTCGACGGCAATGTCGGCCAACAGTTCAGCGAGGGAGCGCCAAGGATCCGCGGGATCGTCCTTCCGATAAATGCCAGCCCAAATTTCTTCGATTTCCTCGCTTGGCGAGTACGCGGCGGCGTAGTTCGGCGTCAGATACTGCGGGGGAACTGGCTTTCCGTCGCGGGACAGTGCCGCAAGGATCTCGTCATAGAGACTCGGAGAATTGAGGCGTTCGCTGAGTTGCTTGTGGCGATGGGGTTGCGGCTCGAAATGTTCGAGCGATGGCCTGTCCTTGACGCCCAGGAGAAAGACCATTTCGCGGAAGGTCCAGCCTTGAAGAGCTGTGTCCTTGCCGTGCCTCGCGGCCAGCCCCTTGAGGATCGGCATCAGCTCGGCCGGCGTCAGCCAGGAAAGCGATCGCCAGTTGGCGTTAAAGGCTTCCATGTGGCTGACGATGCGGCGCAGCACGCGATTGGTGGAGGGGACATCGTCTCTGCGGAGCGCGTCCTGCGCCGTGAGAAGCTCGCGGGTGATCAACGCCCAATATATTTCGCTGATCTGGACGTTCGCCAAAAACGCCGGCTCGGCCGGGCTGTCGCTCACAAGATCCTGAAGCGTGTGCAGGACCTCCGTCTGAACGTATCTGCTGTAAGGGGTATGGCCATCGCCGGCCTCCTGCTGCTTCATCGCGGTCTCACTCATCGTTCCATCCTCGTTATTGACGCCGGTCTTCTGATCCGGTCAGGGAGGGAGGTTAGGAGCAATCGGTGCACTTCGACAGGCAGGTGTTCTTCGACTCTGCGTTCAAAACATTGGACGATGGATGCGGGCGACCAACCCCTAGTTGCCCGCCCGCATCCCGCGTGATTACTCGAGGCCGGCCTTGTCGAGGCCGAATGCCTTGTCGGCCGAGCCCGGTACCGCCTTCGCGGCAACGCTTGCGCGGTTCCACATGTTGATCGCCATTACCTGGAAGGTTAGGTCGGAGATTTCCTTTTCGGAGAGCTGCCCGCGTACGCGCTCATAAAGCTCGTCCGAGACGCCCGTTTCCGGGAGCTTTGTCAGGGCCTCGGTCCACGCGAGGGCAGCCCGTTCACGGGGGCTGAACAGGGTGGATTCACGCCATGCGGCGATGTGATAGAGCCGGAGTTCGCGCTCGCCGTGGATCTTGGCCTCCTTGGAGTGCATGTCGAGGCAGAACGTGCATCCATTGATCTGGGACGCGCGAATGTCGACGAGGTCCAAGATGGACTGCTCGATCGCACCATTCTTCACTTCGTTGCTGAGTGCCATCAGGCCCTTGAAGAGGTCCGGAGAAAGCTGCGCGTAGTTAAGCCGCTGTGTCATAGTGATCTTCCACGTTGGAATGGGTTGGCGGCCCGTTCGGCAGACAGTAGGTCTGCCAGGGGCCGCCGCCATCGTCTTTCACACCGGTGCGTCCGCATAGCTATACGAGCGTTGGGGTGCCTTGCCACGCGCTCCTATGCTTGGGCCCTGCCACCATTCCGTGGCGCGGGCGCCGCCGGTCCTCACGCTGCCGCGAGGAGGTCGTCCGTGGGGCCGAAGAACTCGTAGTGTACGCGGTCCGGGTGCACGCCCGCCTTCAACAAGCCGGCAACCAAAGCGGAGAGGAACGGCCTGGGACCACACAGGTAGAATTCAGCTTCGTTGAACGGTGTGTTCTTCTCAAGCCATGGGATGGTGATGAAACCGTCATGGTCATGGGAATATCCGGCTGCATCGCCGGCGCCAGGTTCGCTGTAGAATGTCTTCACCGTTGCGCGCCCATGTTTATCTGCAAGGACTCGCACGTGTCGGTCCATGGCGTGGGTTTCGCTGTTCAGGGCACCATGGACAAAGTGGGTTTCAAGTTCAGGGTACTCCGCCGAGATCGTTTCGAGGATGCTGACCATGGGCGTCAGGCCGACGCCACCCGACAATAGGACCACCGGCTTCGTCGGCTCATCCGGGAGGTAGAAATCACCAGCAGGCGGCGTTGCCTCGATAACGTCGCCGACGGCGAGTTTATCGTGAAGGAACAGAGATCCGCCCTGCCCGTTTGCCTCACGCTTTACAGAGATGCGATAGCTTTCATTGTTCGGGGCGCTGGAGATCGAGTAGTTGCGCTTCGCAGTCTGACCATCAGTCAACGTCAGGCGAATAGTGAGGTATTGGCCAGGCTTATGACGCGTGACTGGGCGTCCATCGACCGGCCGAAACACGAACGAAGTTACCACGCTACTCTCTCTTATCTTCTGGTCCAGTCTGAAGGCCCGCCATCCGTTCCAACCGCCTTCCTGGGACTCGAGTTGAGTTCTGATTTCGACTTCCCTCTCCTTGAGGACGTCGGCCAGGAACCAATACGCCTCGCCCCACGCGGTGAGCAGTTCGGGGGTGGCGGCTGAACCGAGGACGTCTGCAATTGCTTCCAGCAGCGCCTTCGCAACAAATGGATAGTGCTCGGGAAGGATGTGGTAGCCAATATGCTTGTGAGCGATACGCTCGACGACCGGACCTAGCGCCGACAGGTTCTCTATGTTTTGGGCGTAAGCGAGGATGGCGCCGGCAAGCGCTTTGACCTGCGACCCGCCCTCACCCTGATTGGCATGGTTGAAAAGTTCTCGGATGTGGTCGTCCTCGAACAGGATCGCATACATCCGTCGAGTTATTTCGGTTCCGTTGGCTGCGAGCGCGGGAACGCTCAGCTTCACCAGTTCGATGGTCTGGGGCGAGAGAGGCTTAGGCATGATCATTTCCTTTCTGATGCTGATTTGAAAGCGTGGGATCCTGGTCGAAAAACTCGACGTGAACCTTCATCGGCGCGATCACTTCGAGCCGGTGGATCGAATCGGGTGGGACGGTCTGGCTTCTGCCGCTCTCCACAAGCGAGCCAGGACCGACAAGGTCGCCGTGGTATAGGACTTGGCCTTCATCGACCCTGATCACGGACCAAGAACGAACCGAATGAAACTGCTGGAGCTGCGACGGCAGGCTGGTCTCATCGAAAGTCACTGAAGTCTTGAATGGCCGTTCGTGGGTGGCTTCCGGGACCGTGACGACAGCGCGATCGAAAAGCGCCAGTGAAAAGCGCGCAGCTATACGCGCTGCTTTCGCCTGCAGCAGCCGAGCGGCATCGTCGGACAACATCTCCGCGGTGGTGGCGTTCCAGATAGCTAGCCACCGGTCGAACATCTCCGGCCGAATATGATTTGCATGGACGAGGTGCATCGCAAGAGGATTCCCCTTGTACTTGCCGCTCATCAGCGCGACCGAAGACCAGAACTCCCCCAGGCGAACCAGGTGCTCGTCCCAGTCCTGCACGACCGAAAACACAGGGCCGAGCTGCTCGTCCGCACGCACCCGTTCATAAAACTTCTTCAGAAGATCCTCGATCTCCGGCTCGTCGAGAGGTTTCACCGGTTGATCCTTCCATAACATGTACCTGATATGCATCTATTCCCCCGAGCAGAAACATGCTAGTGGAATGCATCTTTATTGACTGGGCTTTTTGACGCAGGGTTGCGATGAGGCTGACGAGGTACACCGACTATGCGATACGCGTCCTGATATTCCTCGGCGCTAGGCCGGGCGAGCTTTGCTCGATACGTGAGATCGCGGAGGCATTCTCAATTTCGCAGAACCATCTGATGAAGGTTGTGCAAGACTTAGCGGCTGCGGGATTCATCGAGTCCGTGCGTGGACGAGGTGGCGGGATCAGAATTTCAAAGCCCGCCGAGAGTATCAACCTCGGGCGACTGCTGCGACATACCGAGGGCCTCACCGACCTTCTGGAGTGCACGACCTGCATCGTGAACCGGGCGTGCGGCATGCCAAGCATTCTCTCCGAAGCGACCGCTGCGTTCGTGGCCGTGTTCGATAAGTACAGCGTGGCTGATCTCGTGCGCCGCCGGCCGGAGTTGGCGATGCTGTTAAGCCCTGCAGCGTAGGCTCACACCGGGTCGTGAACGAACTGCCGGGACAGCCTCTCGGACAAGATATGGTTGCGGTTGAAATGAAGCGGGCGAGCGATGCCTCGCATGAAGCATCATGAAATTCGAATAATACATTGATACATATATACTATTTCACTTTTCCTCTAGTGAAGCAATTGCAGAAACCCGCCGGTCATCAGCAAGCTCGGCGCAAGATGCAGTACCTAGCCATCGAGTTGCACAGCGTCGGGCGGCGAACAACCGGATGCAGTCGGGGTTCAACGCTTCACTAGCTACGAAAAATCTAAACGGACGGCGTCGCGCTGATTACGCGTTCGCGAAACTGCGTCTCCGGCAGATTTTCGAAACACTTATTCGAAAGGTGAAAAGCAATGATTACCGCACTTTCTCTGGCTCGCAGCTACAGCGCACGGCTTGCGCTTGGGGTTCTTCAAAACAGCCAGTCCTCATCGAACGCGCCTGAAAGCAGCAGCGCGGCTGCACGACTACTCGGTGCACACGGTTTAGACGCCGGGGATTCCACGGGCCTCGACTCCAAGACCGTCGCGATACTGCTCCAGGCTATCCAGAATAGGTCGAACAGCGGCAGCAGCGGTCCTGCCACGCAGGTTGGCGTTCTTGGATCGAAGAACTTCATGTCCTCCCTGAAGGATCAGCTCTCCACCACAGGGACAGATCCAATCAGCTTCATCAATCACCAGGAGATGTCAAAAGCATTCAAGGATGGGACATTGAAAGTGACCAACCCCGCGACTGGTGAAACGGTCACTGCTTACGATCCCTCTGACGGAAAGACGCATGACACGAGTGCGGACACCACAGATCCAAAGGCCTGGAACAAGTTTCTGCAGGATCACCTGAAGCGCGACGCCAACGGATCGTTCGCGAAATCCGCTGATGGATCGTTTGTCGATGCCAAGACCGGCGAGAACGCCAGCTTCGAGAGAATTGGTAACACGAACTATTACTTCACCTGGCCAGGCGAGATGTCCGCGAACGTCTGAGTTCACATGTATCTGGACCACCAGTCAAATAGAGGTGGTCCAGACACCTCCAAGTTGGATGCATGTGACACAGAATTGTCCACCTCTAGCTCCGGCGAAGGATTTCGGAAACGAACTGTATCAAGACTTGAAGCCGCAGCGGTGGCATGCTGCCAGAGACATGGACAGCTCGCAAAGGCACCGTTTCGAGTGCCATCGATGGCAGCAATTCGACAAGTCTCCCCTGGTCGATATCTTGCTGGACAAGCCGGCGAATGAGATGCCCGGCGCCGATGCCGCTGATTGCAGCCTCCCGAATTGCTGCCGCAGAGTCGAGATCGATGCGGCCTTCGGGAGTAATTTCGGTGCCATCCAAGAAGCGGATAGAATACGGCACGCCGCCCAAAACGTATCTGGCGAACGGCAACAGGCGGAGGTCGTCGATCTCTAAAATGCTTCCGTATCGCTCGACGAGCTTCGGCGACGCGACTAGCACCATGTCCAGATGCGCTATCGTCCGCGACATCAAAGTGTTCTGCTTCACGCCTCCGACTCGGAAAACGACGTCGAAGTTCTCTCGCAAAACATCTACGTGCCTATCCGTCGTGCTGATCTCGAGAGAGATCGCCGGGTGTTGCTCCATGAATTCGCTGAACACTGGCTTCAGGATTTGAAGTCCGAGGTCCCCTGGCAGTCCGACGCGCAGATGGCCGGACGCATAGCTCCGCGGCCGTGCGACGTCGGCCGATTTCTCTACGGCGCGAAGCAAAGGCGTCAATACATCGTGGAAGGCTTCGCCCTCATCAGTCAGGCTCAGTGTGCGCGTTGATCGGCGAAGGAGCTTTGTTCCCAGCAGCAACTCCAAACGCGAGACGCTTTTGGAGGCGGCGGAGGGCGTCAGTCCCAGGTTCTTCGCAGCGGCACTGAACGAGCCCGTTTCGACTGTCCTGACGAACGCGACCATACCCGCCATTTCGTTGAGGATGCTCTTTATCGTACAGTCTCCGCGCATAATGCCATGACGATCCGGCGCTGCTGGCAGGTATCACCTGCCTGACCAAATCCATAACCTGGCATGCCCAGGTCGTAGGCATTATATGCGGCCACCGACGTGCGGCAACGCAAACCCATGTTGGGGTTGATCGCCTAGGTTTGCCTTCGCTACTCGGTCCGAGGCGTGAAAGCAGTCACCTTGGGAACCTCCGCGGCTAGAAAGTCCACCAGCGACCGCACCGCAGGAAGCAGCCCATTTCGATATGGGATCAACGCGCTCATCCGTGCGTCAGCCGCTATCCAGCCTGGAAGGATCTGACGGAGACGGCCGGATGCAATTTCCTCTCGGCACATGTATCCGGGCAGCGCGGCGACACCCAGATTGGCGCAAGCCGCCTCCTTCAGCGCGATCATATTATTGCTGAGAAATCTGGGGTCGATTGGGACGTCGGCTTCCCCGCCTCCCGGCCCTTTCAGCTTCCACACATCTGCGCCGTGGCGATCCATTGCCAATGTAGAGTGTTCGCTCAAGCTAAGTGGATCTGTGATTTCGCCAGCGCCCCACAGGTATTCCGGGCTGGCGAAAAGGTACCATGGTACGCTAGCGATGTTGCGTTGGACTAGCGTCGAGTTTTGCAACGACGCGACGTGGCCCCGCAATGCGAGGTCAAAGCCTTCAGCTACCATGTCGACAAGCCTGTCGGTCGCGATCTCGACGATTTTCACTTTCGGGTATCTGTTGAGAAACGTTGGGATCAGGTCGCGAAGGGCGAATTGCGCAATTTCGACCGCCGTCGTTATGCGGATCGTTCCGCTGGGTTCGTTAAGACGCTGTCGGACGAACTCTTCCGCTTGGTCGGCGGTCTGCAGCATCTGCAAGGCGTACTGGTAGAACTCGGCGCCGACGTCCGTCATTCCGAACTGTCGTGACGTCCGATTTATCAGCCTTACGCCGAGCACAGCCTCCAGTTCGCGCACGCGATGACTGAGTGTTGATTTGGACACTCTTAGGCTCTCGCCTGCCGACGTGAAGCCGCCTCGGTCAACGACCTGAACGAAGAAGTAAACGTCTTTGAGTTCGAGCACCGACACCTACCTTCCTGAGCTGCTAAAGCGGAAACGCATGAAAGCCATCACGAACGATCGCGATGGCCTCCAATATCAACGTCCTTGACGATTTCGGTCAAGATCACAAGGTTCAACTGACGAACGTCACGAAGTCGTCGATGTCGAGTTTGTGATTGGTCATGTTGTTTTCGGCCAAGCTGTTGTCCGCATAGCCCAGGGAGAGGCCGGCGATCACCATGTCGCTGTCGGCGAATCCCAGTTCTTCGCGAAGCATGTTGTGCTGCAGCGACCAGATCTGTTGCGCACAGGTATCTAGCCCGCGGGCCTTTGCGGCAAGCATCAAGCTCTGCAGAAAGCAGCCGTAGCAGATGAAGCTCGCCCATTCGAGGTTGCGGTCCATCGTGAAGATCATACCGACGGGCGCTTCGAAGAAGCGGAATTGTCGTTCGACGTCCTTCAACCTTCCGTACTTGTCGCTGCGGGGAACGCCAACCGCATCGCCGAGTTGACCTCGGAAGATATTGAAGCGACCGATGAACGGATCATGCAAAGGTTGCGGAAAGAATGGATATTCCGGCGAAAGCTTCTCCGGGCCCGCCCGAAAGATATCGACAGCCTTCGCAGTGATGCGGTCGCGGGCATCCCCAGACAGGACATGGCACTTCCAAGGCTGCGTGTTGCTTGAGCTGGGCGAGTAGCGCGCAGCGTTGAGGATGTCTCGGACCGTATCGAGAGAGATCGGATCTTTCAGGAAGCCTCTCTTGGCCCTTCGTTCGATCATGACCTGATCGACGATCGACGGCCGGTCGACAGCACCTGCTTCCCATTTCGCGTTAGCATGCATGACAGCTCCCCTTTCATTTTTCTGAGCTGCAGGAAGACTATTCCGTCTCCCCGTTTTTAGAAGTTCGTGCATTTGTACGCATGGTCCGAGAGACTCGAACGATACCGTCGAGGCTGTTCCCTATGTGAGTGCCAAGGGTTTGGCTTCGGCGGCTACCCATCCGCGAAGGAGGTCCGACATCTGGTCCGGACGTTCCAAAGGTGGAAGATGCCCACAGTTGCGAAATACGTGGAGATGCGCGCGAGATATCCCATCTCGAATAAAGACTGCTTCCTCCGGCGGAGTGATGAGATCACTGTCGCCGACACCAACAAGCGTCGGCACATTGATCCGTTCTAGCACCCCACGCAGGTCCGGCCGAAGCATGATCGCATTTTGCTGCCGGCGAAACGCCGCCTCGCCTACCCGCATCGCCATCGAGTAGACTTCCTCGGCCACCGGTCCGTCTAAGAGCGAGCGGTGGATGAGCTTTGGAAGCAAGCTCTTGGAAACTCCGATGAAACGGCCTGATGGTAGGCATTCGATTGCTTCACGACGAAGGCGCGCGCGGTCAACGCTGTCTGGTCGCGCACTCGTGGAAAAGAGGGCCAATTTTACCACGCGTTCTGGCGCCTGACGCATGATCTCCAGAGCAACGTAACCGCCCATAGACAGCCCTACGAGCGCAAACCTCTCGGGCGCCAAACTCAGAACACGCTGCGCCATCCCCATAAGGGTGTCGTCGTGGGTCAGGTCTGCGACGATGGGTTTGGCAAAACTGGCGAGGGCGTTGGCCTGCGCGCGCCACAGCGCAGAATCGCAGAGCAAACCAGATAGCATCACGACTGGCAGATTATCGACCGTCATGCGGGCATCCCGAGCGAGGTTTTGATCTCGATCGCCATCTCCGCGTCGGATATGCCGGAAAGAACGAGAGCACCGCCGTGGACGGCCGCTGCCGCGTTTTTACTCCTGATCCAAGCGACAAGATCGTCCAACAGACCGGGGCGTCGCGAGATGAGTTCGGCAATCGCCGTCTTGTCGATCTCGAGAACGGTCGCCCGCGTTAGCGCCCGCGCCTGGTGCGCTTCCGGACGGCCAAGGAAAAACCCCCTCACTCCGAGGCAATCACCAGGAGCAAGCCGTAATAGATCTTCGTCACCCTGAGAAAGCATCAGGATGCCGCCGGCGGCAATCTTGAGTGTTTCCGCGATAGAGGCTTCCGAGACGATCGTCTCACCTGCGGGAATCTCTCTAGTGGCCGCCAACTCGGCCAGCGCATCGCGCTCGTCAGAAGACAGCGCGGCAAAAATTGAGACGTTGTCGAGGACGTCGCGCGAACGCGAAGAGGGTCCTCGTGGCTTCTGCGAGGAAGCGACGATCTGAGTGCCTGTCGGCATCGCGAATTCAAGGCCATGGGCCCTACAGTGCCTGTAGACCATGTCAAGGACTTCATTGCGAGCGACACTTCTCTGAGCCGGACTGGTCACTCTGAAAATAAGATCCACGGAGAGGGCCACATTGTCGATCGCGATGAGACATACGGCCGGCGGAGGATCCTGGACAATCGAGTTGCAATTCTCGACCGCCTCTCGCAGGACGGCGGCAATGGCGTCGGGTGTTGCTGAAGGTACTACGCGCAATGGGATCATCACGGCATGCGTCTCGTCCGGCTGACTTACATTAGTCACGCTTTGCTTTGCGAGCACGCTGTTAGGCAGTACGACCTGGTTGTGCCCTGTTGTTAAGAGATAGGTTGAGCGCCAGTTGCTTGCGACGACCCTTCCCTCAGTTCCATCGCTTAGCAATATCCAATCGCCGATGACGTAGGGCCGCCCAAGTGTCAGAGCTATACCCGAAAACACATCCCCGAGCGTGTTTTGAAGTGCCAAACCGAGTATGATGGCCAAAACGCCGGACGTTGCGACCAAGGTCCCGATCGGGACGCCGAACACGAAAGCCATCATCGAAAGCAAGACGCCCAAGTAGACGATGGCGACCAAGAGGTCCTGGATGAGCCGCGCCTCCCGCGGTTTTCCATCATGAACGATATAGATACGCACGAATCCAATCGTTGCCCACGCGAGGTGCGTCCACCAGAGGATCTTGGCCGCAACTTCGAAAGAACCAGTTCCGTCCAAATGCGGCGCCGCAAATCGAAACGGCATGACTCTGGCGAACACCAGTGCTGCGGTCATCAGGGCGAAAAACACGATCTGTGTGACGAGGCGTTCATTGGGGCGATCGCGACCCTGAAGGTGCCAAACGACAATGCTGGCGACGCCGAGAATGTCGATCAATATAATGAGCAAAATGGTCTGCTGAGACATTGCACTCTCGCCTGCGAGCGGCATGCCACGACGCCGCGAGGCGCCGCACGCGGCCGTCCACGATGAAACTCAACTGGGGTATTGGTTCGTCAGGCTAGGGGGAAATTTCGGCGGGGGATATTAAACGAATTGGTAGCTACTCACATCGAAAATTCCCAGCAAGCCAGGCTGCGACCTCACGCGCTCGAGCCAGGCGTTGATATGGGGAAACCGTGCCATGTCGAACTTCCCCTCATGCGCCAATGAGACGTATGGAAAAAGGGCAAGATCCGCGAGCGTATACCCCTCTCCAACCAGCCATTCGTTCGCGGCGAGCCAGCGGTCCAGCTTCTCCAACCCAAGATAACCGTCTGCATGCAGCCGCTCTATCTGCTGGGACATTTTGTCGGCGATGCCGCGGATGTGGTATACGCGAGCCAACGGTATTGACCGCTGTATGTCGCCCTGTTCAAAGAACATCCAGCCAATGACCTGCGACCGCACATAGGGATCGTTCGGCAAGAGAGGCGACCCCTCTGCAAGGTACAAAAGGATTGCCGCGGACTCGACGATGGTGCGGCCGTCCTCGAGCTGCAGCACGGGAATTCGACTGAAGCGGTTGAGCTCGTAGAACTCGTCGGTCTTGGTCTCACCCGATTCCAAATCAAGAGTGTGTCGTTCAAACGGCTTCTGCAGTTGGTTCAACAAAATCCTTATCTTCCACGAATTGCCTGAGAAGCGGCTGTCATAGAGTTTAAGCATCGGTTGGCCCCTCACCGTTTTTGATGAACGAGTCCGACCTTAGACCTCCTGTTGGCGGTTTGACAATAATAACAACGTTTTGTTGCCAGGCCTTCGTCAGCCTGCGATGTACGATCGGATGTATTCGGCCTCGTATTCGATCGCTCGGATATGATGCCGCACCACGTCTCCGATCGAGATTATACCAGCGAGGCGACCGTTCGCTTGGACCGGAAGGTGACGGGCTTTGTGCCGATTCATCGCCTCCATCAAGCCATTTATGCTGGTGTCCTTGGTGCAGCAGTGGACGTTCTTCCACATCACGTGCTGGAGATCCTCGCCTAGGGCGCTCGCTCCGCTGCTTGCGATTACGGAGACGACGTCTCGTTCGGTGAAAATTCCTCTGATTGAGTTCTGCTCGTCAACGACGACGATTGCGCCGATATGATTATCGTGAAGAAGGCGGCACGCCTCCGCCACTGTAGCCTTTGGTGGAGCGGTAATGACCCCGCACCCTTTCTCCTTGAGAATACCCTGTACTGACATGCCCTTTCCTCCTTTTTGATTTTTTATCTTATGGATGGCCCCGGAATGCATGTAGTCCAGCCGCCACAAGCCGTTCAATCTCGATTGCGACAGACAAAAGGTCCTCGTCGCTTTCGCGTTTCGCGATGACCTGGAGCCCGATAGGTAGGTCGTTGTTCCGCGGACCCGGTATCGGCAGCGAAATCGCAGGAAGCCCTGCTAGGTTAAATGGCGCCGTATATGTCATCAGCGCCTCCCGTATCGATCCCGACCATGATCCGACCGAGACTTCCTCCGCGCCGATCAGCGGCGCGACGCAGGGGCACGTCGGTGTGATCAGCAGGTCGAACGTCGAGATCATTCGGTCAATGTCGTCCATGAACCGGCGCCTACTCTGCTGCCAGTTCGCATATTGGGCCAAATGAACCTTTGCAGAGAGCTTCAGGCGCGACGCGGTCTCCCGCCCGTAGTTCGCGGCTATGAACGAGAGGTCATGTCGGCCAAAGTGGGCGATGCCACCTTCGGATAGCACTATTCCCGCAAAGGTCGTGAAGCACTGCGCAAATAGATTGTCCTCAGCCAATTCGACGAGGTCATGTTGAAGTCGCAAACTAGAGCATGCGTTTTCGAATGCCTCAGCCACATCCGAAGCGAGTGGCACCTTTCCGATCTGCCGCAAGACCCCGATGCGTCTCCTGACCGCGGAGTTGCCCTTATCTCTCTGGATGCCCAGCGGCTCGCAGATACGTGCGACGTCGTCGACGGTTTTGCCCAGCACGCCGACGTGATCGAGCGAGTCCGCCAATGGGAAGACGCCATTCACAGGCAGGCGCGCGTAGGTTGGCTTGAATCCGACCACTCCGCAAAGAGCGGCAGGAATTCTAACCGAACCGCCGGTATCTGTGCCCAACCCCGCGCGAACGGCTCCGTATGCCACGGCCGCGGCCATCCCGCCGCTTGATCCGCCTGGTATCCGGGTATGATCATGGGGGTTAAGTGTGTTGCCGAAGACCCTATTCGCTGTCGTAACACCCCACGCGAACTCGTGGGTTGTCGTTTTGCCGACGATGATCGCGCCACTATCTTTCAGTGTCCGGACGACTTGAGCGTCTTCCTCCGGCACATGATTTACGTAGACCATGGACCCATATCTTGTCGGAACGCCGCGGGTGTCGATCATGTCTTTCACAGCGATGACGACGCCTTCCAGCGACCGAGCTCGACCTTCTCGATACCGCTGTTCGGCTTCGGAGGCGGCATCGCGCGCACCGACCTCATCGATCTCTGCGAAGGCGTTGACAGCCACCTGGCAGGCCCGTGCATCACGAACTGCTTCGTCAATTACGTTGGCCGGGGATATGGCGCCGCTTGAAAAGCCGGCCAACAGCGTCGCTAACGACGGTCTTTCGAGAATGGCGCTGCTGGGTTCTCCCATCTACCAGAGCCTTTCCAGCAAGTCCGTAAGCTTCTGCGTAGCGTCCTCGCCAAGATCCGCGACTTCCCGCGGGTAATATTTGTCCAGGAGCCTCGCCACCGCCGTGAGCTTGTCGTGTTCGAATTCCAGATCGCGGAGACGGGCTGGGAGACCGAGCTGCGCTACGACGTCTTCGATCTCTGCGGAGAGCTGCGCCGCGGCATCGACACCGGATTCCGCATCGTTGAATATCCGCAGCTTTTCGCCATAGAACGACGAGCATGCGCGTATCACTGGCGCAAGGGTAATGCACGACGTTACACTGTGAGGAACACCATAGGTCCCGCCCAGGATGTGGCCAATGCGGTGACTCAAGCCATAGATCACTGAAGCCGGGAAGAAGTAGCATTGCCAAGCGGCAAGCTGGAGCTGGAGAAGGTCGTCCAGATCGACATCGCGTCGCTGGATAGCAACCTCGGTATCCACGTTCGCCGGCCACTTCCTGAGTACCCTGAGGAAACGACGAACGCCGCTTGCCGCCAAGATTGCGTGGGGGTGGTCCGTTCCGACGAGCCGCATGCCTTCGACCGCGTGGTCGATGCCCTTTATCGCAGACGAGAGCAGCAGTGTCCTGGGCGTTCCTCTGACCAACACGGGGTCGACTATCACGAGCTTCGGGACTGTCTGCTTGACTGCATAGCTTCGCTTGAACTTGATCTCGTGCGTTGTCTCCGTGACGCCGAAGTAATGTGAGAACTCGGACCCCGACAAAGTCGTTGGCAGTGCCGCTATCGGAAGATAGGTGCCATGCCTGACTTGGTGGAAATGCGAGACGGCCTTGGCGGCATCGAGAACCGAGCCGCCGCCGACAGCCACAATTGACTTCGCGCCGCTCGCTTCACATGCCTCCAAAGCTTGGAGAACTGCGGAATCAGGAACGTGGGGAGGTAGATCCAAGAAGGTCCCCACGCAGTCGGAGAGATAGGGGGCTACGAAGTTACGCCTCAATAGGTCGAGCGGCTCGACCGTGAACAGCATCGGCTTCTTGATGCCGTGTTGATGCAATTGCCCCAAGGTATCCGCGAGGATGTCACGGCCCCAGATGACGTTGTCTTGCGGAAGGAAGTCTATCTTTTCCATCTTTGAAGTTGCTCCACCTCTCTTGGGCCGTGGGCCGTTATCACCGAAGAACGGGCACTGGCGCGGGCCGATACGCGAGATTTCGCTCGATCGTCCGCCGGTCCTTCTCCAAGGTTTCCGGTAGGCAGAGCTTTTGCCCGAGGCTGCCCGCATCCTCGTCTATGGTGAAGCGGTTTGGCGTGGAGAGCGCGCAGATGTGTCCGTCCGGGTCACGGAAGTGAAACTGCTTTGCGTAGACAGTATCCTGGATCGTGGATGTATCGATGCCGAGCCGGCGGAACCTTGCATGTTCGTCGATCAGCGCGGCGTCGTTCTCGACTTCGAGCGAGAAGTGGTGCGAGAGCCCCGTACCGAGCCGTCCCGGCTTGTAGCCCGGCAGACCGAAGAAGGTGAGTACGGATCCGGGAGAAAGATCCTCGTCGCAAGCATAGTAGAAGTGGGTTCCGCCGCGCTCGTCGAGATAGTCGGTCTTCTTGATAAGTCGCAGCCCAACCTTCTCGACGAAGAAATTCTCCGTGCGTTCGGCGTCGCTTGAGATCGACGTGATGTGGTGAAATCCGCGAAGCGCGAAGTCTGCGGTGACGTCGGGTACCGGTTGCGGCCAGGTTTCGGCGGCGACCTGCAATTCGTCGCGGCCGCCGATCAGGTTTTCCTTCGGCTGCGGGCGGAATCCGGAACCGAGCACGGTTTCATCGTGCCCGAAGCCGGGCTCGGTAGTTGCGATCTCGATGATCGCACCGTCGGGGTCGCGCAGGTAGATGGCATGGAAGTAGTGGCGATTGTACGGACCCGTCACGTGTACGCCGTGGTCTGCGAGGCGACGCTTCCATTTCAAAAGTCCGTCACGGTTCGGGACATGGAGTGCGAGATGATGGTTGGTGCCGGCACCCCAGCGGCCCTTAGGGTCGCCTACGCGCGGGTTCGCGACGCCGTCCAGGGTCGTCTCCTCCTCGATAAATCCCTTCTCGGGCATCATGTAGAAAATGGGGTTCCATTCGATGTAGGTGATGGATTCGCCCCTTGGCTGTTCGCCTGCATATTGGTTGAAGCCAAAGGTAACGACAGGCAGTCTGGCATCGTGGTGGTGAACCGTTCGCTTCACCACGGGTAGCCCCAGGACCTTGCCATAGAATTCCTCGATGCGTCTGATGTTCGCGGCGACGAAGGTTTGGCTGCTGACGCCTCTAATTACCATCTGGTTCATGTTCCACCTTTGCGTTTTATCGTTCTCTGTCGGGCTGGCGAGCTCGATCCTCGCCACGCTAATTCCAGCACCACCGAGATGAGAAGCCGCCACGCGAGAGACGAAGCGTCCAAAACTATGGACGGCTTGCCATCTATCGCGCTGCGTCCTGCCGCTCCGCAGTACGCACAGGCGGTTCGTCGCCAGCGTCCAAATTCTTGGACGCAGGTTCCATCATTCGACTGCTTCTGATGGGGCCTCGCGTAAGCCATTTTCCCGCGAATGCTGCAGCGGTTGCTTCAGCGCTAACACTTGCTGGAGGCAGGAGATGACGAAACCAAAAGTGCTGATCGCGTTTTATTCGCGCAACGGCTCGACCGATATTCTGGCGAACGCGATCGCCGAAGGCGCAATTGAGCAGGGAGCGGAAGTTCGCCTACGCCGCGCCCGAGAGCTCGTGGGTGAGGACGTAATGTCTCAGGTACCCGGCTGGCGCGAAAGCGCGCGGGCCATGAACGAGAAGTACGAGGCGCCCACCGAGGCGGACGCTGAATGGGCAGACGCAATCGTCTTCGGAACTCCGACCAGGTTTGGATCCATCTCTTCGGAGCTCAAAGCTTACATCGACGGCCTGGGCGGCATTTGGTTCCAAGGCAAGTTGAACGGAAAGGTCGGATCAGTTTTCGGTTCCACATCGTCTAAGCACGGTGGAAACGAGTCGACTCTTCTATCCATCTACACGCCAATGGCGCATCTCGGCTTGATCATCGTGCCGCTCGGCTATGCAGATCCGGCCATGTTCAAAGCGGGCACGCCGTACGGCGCAACCCACGTCTCAGCGCTCGACAGCCTCAAGCCTGACGAAGACCACCTAGCGGTCGCTCGGTTCCAGGGGCGTCGGGTTACCTCCGTTGCCCAAGGTCTGCTGCACGCGAAGATCACCGGCGCCGCGGCCTAAGAATCTGACGGCACGCTGGCACCGCCGAGCGTGCCGTCGACAATCGCCGGCACCGGGGATCTGAACGATGGGACAGATTGACAAGAAGTGGATCTGGCTTCGTCAAGCGGTCGCCATCACCTGGCGAGAGATGGGTCGGCTTGGGGCGGCGCATAGCATCCACGGCGACATAGCCATTGACCGCAAGGATGAGAGTGCGAAGGGCCAGGACGACGCCCGCCGGAGCATCATCGTTCGTAAGTAGCGGCGGCACCCCGAGCAAAGCCAAGCGTGTAAACGAAGATCCGCATCGAAGAGAGTAAATGAGACCGACTCCGAAATTCGAGCGTGACGCGCCGATCGAACAGATCGATCTTCTGTCAGTACAGATCGCCGACGCCTCCCACGAGAGTGTTATCATCTATGATGTGAGCGCGCGCATAGTTCACTGGAACTACGCCTCGCAGCGGCTCTACGGCCACAGCAACGTCGAGGTGCGTGGAAAGCACCCGGAAGAAGTGTTCGGTGCGGATAAGATCGGACCTGACTGGAATGAGCTCAAGGCAGGCGGATCTTGGCAAGGTGTTGTGCAGAGAATTGGATTTGGAAACACCTCCGTTCTCGCCGAAATCCGGCTACGCGCGCTCCGCGACGAGGAAGGCTTGATCACCCGGTTTATCGAATATGGATCGCCAGCCGATGCGAGGAACGTTGATGGCCATGCACCAGGCATTCAGAAGGACTGGATTGCAGTTTGGAGCATCGATGCCTCGGGCGCTGCCGCGATCCTCGAACACATTGGCCGAATACGCGACCAGGGCTTGACCCATTTGACGGCGGCAGATCCCGAGTTGGTGGCGGAACACCTGCGGATAAGCGATATGAACATCGCCGCGACACGCCTCTTCGCGGGTGGAGCTTCCCTAAGTTCATTGGTAGGAAAAAGCGCCTACCGGTATTGGCCACAAAAGCATCGTGCAAAACTCCTTGAGTTGACGATTAGGGTCTTGCAAGCTCCTGAGAGCAAGACCCCGTTCGTTACGGCGGCAGTTGAGGACGACGTTCTTTCCGTATGGCGCGGCGCACCTGATCGTCCTCACTTGATTTCGACGAGCGTCAGTGGGTCGTGGAACGATCCGGACACTTATTGGGATCTAGCGGCGAGCGAGCAGCGATATCGCAATCTCATCAACAATGTTCCGTTGCCAATGTGGCAGGTTGATGCGCGCGTCATGAGCGACGTGATAAACCGACTTAAGGCTACTGGCGTCACAAGCATCGAAAACCACCTGAAAGATGAGCCAGACCTTGTCCGCTTCGCCAGCGAGGCAGTCGTCGTCACCGACGTCAACGATAGCGCAATGCGCCTTTTCAAGGGTGAAGTGCGCGACGAATTTCTGACGAACGTCACTTACCTGTTTTCCGGCACGCCGGAGGCCGCAATGCGGGTGGTGATGGCTCATTTCAGCGGCGGCCGGAACTACAGCGAGGAAATGAAGATCCGGACGTTCGACGGTGATATCCGCGACGTCCTCTTCTATGTCACGTTCCCGCAAGTTCCAGAAAAGTTGGACAAGACGCTCATCATGATGATCGACGTCACGGACCAGCGTCGCGTCGAACAGCAGTTGCGGAAAATCGAGGCGGACTTCGCCCATGCCGGTCGCGTGTCGGCGTTAGGCGAGCTGGTTACTTCCATTGCCCACGAAGTGAGGCAGCCGCTCTCAGTCATCGTAACAGATGCTGACACGGGGCTGCGTTGGCTAGATCGCGACGAGCCGAACGTAATCAAGGTGAAGGCGATCATCGCGCGTATCGTGGAAAACGCCCACCGCGCAAACGAGGTGATACGACGTATAAAGGACATGGCCGTTAAGACGGATCCAATGCGGTCAATCGTAGCGGTCAACGATCTCATCCGTGAGGCGCTTCTATTCGTGAGATCGGAGAGCCAGACGCACGACATCGCGATTACGACGAGGCTGCTTTCTGGTTTGCCTGAAATTTTCGGCGATCGCGTGCAACTTCAACAGGTTATAATCAATCTCTTGATAAACAGCATTCACGCGATTTCAACGAACAATCGGCAGACGCGCATAATATCTATTGAAACCACTTTTGGGCCCAAGGCTGACGTCATTTTCTCCGTTCGCGACACCGGTGGTGGAATTCCAGAGGAGTACATGGATCGGATATTCGACGGCTTCTTTTCGAGTAAGCTCGACGGTATGGGCATAGGGCTCGCGATCTGCCGCTCGATCATTATCGATCATGGCGGAACGATCACAGCCCGCAATGGCGGCCACGGCGCAATTTTCGAAGTCACCCTACCCCTTCCAAATGACATGGAAAACACGATCGGCAACCCCGATCCTCCTTGAATCGTAGCTAGATAACAAACGTTGGTTTACTTGTTCGAGGAGGTATCGGTGGATAAAATAAACGACGACGTGACGCCATCTTTTCCGGTTGGAGGACCAATTGTGGCAGATCCTGAGATTGTTCCTACACCCCCCGTTGAACCTCGACAGATCGTTCACATTGTCGAGGACGATGAGCAGTTTCGCCTTTCGCTGCTCGACCTCTTCGAG
The DNA here is from genome assembly GCA_900467745.1 of Hyphomicrobiales bacterium. GTDB lineage: Bacteria > Pseudomonadota > Alphaproteobacteria > Rhizobiales > Rhizobiaceae > Rhizobium. Next base: position 15,365 of record UBQW01000032.1, on the reverse strand, counting down.
TCGCTCTACATCGTCGCGGAAGGTTTCGAAGACGCTAACGCTTTCTTTAGCAGGGCCTCGAAAATCAACTCCGGTTGCGTTCTGCTGGACGTCCATCTGCCTGGCCTCAACGGGCTCGAGTTCCAGCGCGAGCTAGATGCCGCCGGCTTCGACCTGCCAATCATCTTCATGACCGGTCATGGAGATGTCGCTACAAGCGTGACCGCCATGAAAGCTGGCGCTGTCGATTTCCTCGAGAAGCCGCTCGGTACATACGAGTTGGTGGATGCAATCAATGCCGCGTTCGAGCTGGGCGTAGGCCAGCAGAAGCAGCGCGCCAGGCGATCGGTCGTCAAGGCCCGTGCCGCAAGTCTTACTCGTCGCGAAACGCAGGTTCTCGCTCTCGTCGTGAGAGGCCTTATGAACAAGCAGATCGCCTTCGAACTGGGAATTAGCGAGATAATGGTCAAGCTCCATCGCGGCAGCGGCATACGCAAGATGCAGGCCGGCTCGTTAGCGGAGCTCGTCAGACAATATGAATTCTTGACCTAAGTACAACTTCGACCTCCTGACAACATGAAATGAGCCGCTTCGCAGCCGGCGCCACAATCTGAGGTTAAATGCATACCCCGTCTCAAACAACGGTTGCCATTGTGGACGATGACCAGTTCCTGCTGGAATCTCTGCACGACTTTTTCGATGCAATGAGTATTCCGAGTAAGACCTATGGATCAGCCGAAGAATTTCTGCGGTCGGGTGACTCGAAATGGGTGCATTGCGTTCTCGCCGATCTTAAGATGCCAGGCACGAGCGGATTGCAACTTCTCGAGACCCTCGTCAGCCAAGGCGGTCCACCGGTGTGTATCATGACGTCGTTTGCCGACGATCGGACAAGACTTGTAGTGCAGAACAGCGGCGCCTTCGGGCTCCTGGAGAAGCCTATCAGCTCTACTGATCTCCTGAACTTCATTTCCGCGGCGAAGAGAAGATGATCTGCGGGTGCGCTTAAACGCACGTATAGTTCCCAGTCCCTATTTGGCAGGCGTAAATCCGGTACGTCATCGAAACTGGGAGTACCACGATCGTGTTTGGTAAGTATTGGATCTCGACCCTTGCCGGTCAGTCCAGCAACTGGTCCTGGCCGCTCGCAAGCGCCGGACAACCCGTTGCCACTCGTCGGGTTGCGACCTTTATGATCAACGTTCCTCGGCCACGTCAGGATAGATTATGGTCGGTCGATGAGGACGCACGTCGTGACAGTCGGGTCCAATGAACATCCTTCATCTTATATGCAGTCCGCGGGGACACGCCTCACATAGCGCATGCTATTCTCGTCACCTCGTGGAACGATTGGCCGCGCGTGACATTGGCGCTCAGGTTTCCGTCCGCTGCCTGAACTCACTCACAATGCCTCACGTCGATCGAGAGTTTTCCCTCGCCTCGCGAAGCGAAGGGCGCGGCAGCGCAGAGGTCGGTTCTCTCCAGCTTTCGGAGGAACTCGTCGCGGAAGTCGTCGAAAGCGATGCGATCGTCGTGGCTACGCCGATGCACAACTTGTCAGTTCCATCCGCGCTCAAAGCATGGATAGACCACGTCGTGAGACCGAATGTTACCTTCAGCTACAGCGGCGACAAGATGGTCGGCCTGTTATCCGACAGACCGGTCTTCGTGGTGCTATCGTCATCAGGGAACCAGTGGGCGGCAGACGAACCTGACTTCCTAAGACCGTACCTCAGGGCAATGTTCGCGGCGATGGGAATCCTCAGCGTAGAGTTCTTCGGGCTGAGCCGACGATTGCACCCCGAGACTGGAAATGTAACCGCGGCTGATGCCATGAGCATCCTTGCGGCTTCGGCACCCACCATAAGCCATGACGCTATCCACGCTTTGTGGTCCCAGTTTTGGTGAGGATGTGCCGATCGCTTACCCAGCTCCTGGGCATGCGCATACAAGCAAAGGGAATGAACAACTATGTTGCCAAGTCGCCGTAAGAGCCGCAGTTCGCTATTGCGCTGGCTGTCAGAAGGCTTGCTCCAGGAGCCCGACGCTGAACGCATTTTCGTGCAACTATGCGAGCGTCTCATTGAGGCTGGCATAGACCTGAGCAGATCGACGCTTCATTTTCGAGTGCATCATCCACAATGGCTTGGAACACGTATTGTCTGGACCCGCGGTCAAGAGGACGCGTTCGTTCAAACGGTGGCCTATGACGTCGAAGGAACCGACGTTTTTCTTCGAAGCCCGTTTCGACTGGTGATCGCAACCGGGCGGGAAGTCCGCCAGAAACTCCAAATCTGCGGCCCTCATGTCTTTCCCGTATATGAGGAGCTTCGACAGCAAGGTCACACCGACTATGCGGCTTGGCCTCTTGATCATACCCAGGGGCGGCGCCACCTGATCACCTTTGCCACGGACCGGCCCGGAGGATTCGAGAAAGGCGACATCGAGTTCATCCGGCAGGTTCTGCCGCTCTTTTCACTTGTCACCGAAATTCGCTTGAAGAACCAATTGGCTCGAACCTTGTTACAGACCTACGTTGGGCCCCACGCGAGCGAGCAGATTCTTGAGGGCGCGACAACGCGAGGGAGCGGAGAGACGCTCAGCGCGGCGGATGTGCGACCTTCGCAATTTCACGGAACTTTCAGGTCGCCGGCATCGCGATCACGTGATTGGTGTGCTGAACGAGTATTTCGACCTGATCGCGGAGCCAATCGAGGCTTTCGGCGGTGAGATTCTAAAGTTCATCGGTGACGGTCTTCTTGCGGTCTTTCCGCTGAATCGGCCAGACGCCTGCCGACGCCTGCTCGGCGCCGTCAGTGCCGCTTACGATGCAACAGCCCGCAGAACGCCTCCTGCCCATCCGATACGGTTCGGCACCGGAATCCACGTCGGCGAAGTCATGTACGGAAACATCGGGTCGAAGCGAAGGCTTGATTTCACTGTAATTGGGCCTGCGGTCAACCTCGCATCAAGGCTTGAGAGCCTTACCAAGGACTTGAAGCGTCCGGTCCTTGTTTCAGGGGATTTTGTTGCTGCAGCGGGTTGCTCGGCCGTTACAGATTGCCTTGGGTTACACTCGATCAAAGGATTCGACAGCGCCCTCGAGGTGCACGCGCTACGACTGTGATGCGCTTGACCTCAGGACGCAAGGATTCGAGCCAACATTTCACATTTGGCGGAAACAGTTCGCGCGCGCACGTTGGCAACTCCGAGAAGTAGGCCTTGGGGCGGGTTCCGACCTTGGTACCACGCCGATATCGGCAGCACTCCCAATCCTTCCCGTTGGGCCGACGTCGCGATAGCGACGTCGTTTGCGATCGACGGAAGGAACAGCCTCACAGAGAGAGCGCCCTCGAATTCACAGCGTACCGCCGGGTGCAGTTCCTGGCGTAACGCCTCCACGAGGATTGACTTTCGTTCGGCATAAAGCGTTTTCATTCGGCGTAGATGCCGGAGAAAATGGCCGCCAGACATGAAATTCTGAACCGCCCGCTGCGCGACGACTGGCCCGGCCGGCGCGAGGTGACCAACGAACCTCCCAAACCTGGCGGTTAGCGAGGGTGGCACCACAAGAAAACCCAGCCTCAGTCCCGGACTGAGGGTCTTGCTGAAGCTGCCAATATAGAAAACCCGCCCATCTGAATCTTCCGATGCTAGTGAAGGGGCGGCATGGCCAGAGAGCTGGAGTTCACCGGCATAGTCATCCTCGATGATCCAACCATCGGCGTCGGCAGCCCATCTCAACAGACCTGACCGCCTATCCGAAGAGAGTGTCATTCCTAGTGGAGCCTGCTGCCCTGGAGTGACAACTGCAAGGCGCGCGGCGCCGGTCGATCGAGGCAGGCCTATCCCATCACGGTCCACTGGAACCGGTATGGTCGTGATCCCTGACTGCTCCAGGGCTTGCCGAGTACGGGGGAAACCAGGCTCTTCGACGTATGCGGCCTGGCCCCTAAACTCCATAGCATTGAGAACGATCCCGAGTGCCCCTGCAAAGCCCGAGGTAATAAACACCTGGTCGGGATGGCACCTGATGCCCCGCGCGGTCGCCAGATAACCTGCTACCTCAAGGCGCAGTGAGGAGATGCCACGCGGATCGGGGTAGATTTGCGGGCGCGTCGCTTCGGCTGCTATCGCCCGTCTCCAAGCTGTGTGCCAGGGCTTCGTCGGAAACTCGTCATATGCGGGCACGCCAAGCTGAAAGTACTGCGGCCCCACATCGAAATCGTAGAACAGCCCAGCCGGCTCGGTGGGGCCTGGATGCTGGAGGGCTGGGCTGACTGGCAGCGCCGTCGATACCCACGTTCCCGCGCGCCCCTTGGTCTCAACGAGATTTTCATCTCTGAGAAGGTCGTAGGCCCGCTTGACCGTGCCACGCGAGACCCCGAGTTGTGCTGCGAGATCCTGCCACGACGAGAGCCGCGAGCCCTGTTTCAACGTTCCTTTGAGGATCGCGTCCCGCATTCCGCGGAAGATTTGCTGGGTGACCGAAAGCTGAGTGTCGCGGTTTACGGCGAGGAGGAATTTATCGGTCATTGGTACAACGTCATTGAGCATTCTTGGGCCTATCGACCTCCAGCAGCCTGCAGCAAGGTCCGCGGAAATCACGAAGGAGTCGTCATGTTCGCCCGCTTACTTTTGATACTGGCCACAACAACGCTGTCAACGCAGTTTGTTTCCGCAGAAGACGCACACAGCGGCGCTGCGAAGATCTCGATAGTCTTCGATCAGCCTCTCCCAAACGTCCCTGGGAAAAGCATGAAGGGAGTGCTCGTCGAGTACGGACCAGGCGGCTCATCGCCAGCGCATATCCACCCGACGTCAGCATTCATCTATGCTACCGTTTTGGAGGGCGCGATCCGGAGCAAGGTCAACGATGACCCGGAAAAGACCTATCGTGCGGGCGAAAGTTTTTTCGAGCGCCCAGGTGATCGCCATGGCGTCAGTGCCAACGCGAGCGAGTCTGAACCAGCGCGTCTACTGGCCGTATTTGTCGTCGATTCCAACGACAACAACCTGGTCACCAATATCGATCCCTAAGAAATCCAGTGCAGGTGTCGACCTCCGCGGTCGTTGAATGGTCGATCGCCACGTGGCAGTCGGCCAAGCAACGTCGTGCCCGGTCGGCGGAGACGTCAATGAAACATGTCCTTGTGCTCGAGAGCGATCAAGCGACGAGGGCGACACTAGCAGACTTTCTTGGGGCGCATGCCATTCGCGCAACGTCGGTAGCGAATACGGAACAGCTTCGGCGTGTTCTGTCTAAGGAAATCGTGGACGCCTTGTTGATAGAGGTAAATTCCGGGGACGGCGTTGATGTCGTTCGTGGAGTGGCAGCACTTACCGACGCGCCGATTCTCATCGTCAGCGGGGAACGAACGGCTGAGGACGACCGAGTTGAAGGATTGGAAGCTGGCGCGACAGACTATATTTGCGAACCTTTCGGCCAGCGTGAATTCCTCGCCCGTATCCACGTTGCGATGCGGGATCATAGGTCGCCTCGAAGCGGAACAGATCGACGATCCTACACTTTCGGCCAGTTTGAACTATTGGTCAGGCAACGAATCCTACGGCGCGAAGGATTCGATGATGTTAAGTTGACGTCGGCTGAATACAATCTGCTCACAGCATTCCTGGCTGCACCGCGCGAGACGCTTTCGAGGGAGCGTCTGCTCGCGGCAAGCCGTGTGCACTCGGGCGAGATTGTGGACAGGAGTCTCGATCCGCTGGTATTGCGACTTCGCCGCAAGATCGAACGCAATCCCGCAAAGCCGGAATTGATACGGACCGCACGGGGCATTGGATATCGGTTCGAGAGCGATGTCGCCTTTGAGGAGAGACCCCGCTTGAAACAGTCCCCACCATCCGTATAGCTTCACGTAAGCGAGGCGCGCGCCTAGGGTCCGAATAGACACGCATTTTGGATCTGAAAAATGCCCGCCACTTCATACACCGCGTACTTGCGCGATCTCAAACTGGTCATTGATCGAATTCGCGATAGGCCGTTCGACTATGAACACGCCCTGATCAAGATGGCGATCTGCAAGAATGGATACGGGTACAAATGCCGAGACGTACTCAGACGGGGAAAGCTTTCCTCCGAGTACCATGTCGGCCGGCTATCGGTCGACGATTGGCGTACGGACACAGGTGAGTTCGGCCGTGCCGAGATCGATGAATTCTTCTTGCTGCCGGAGATATACGCGTATTCAGACCGCGCGCTCCAAGCGCCGAAAAACCCTCTTTCTATCGCACACTGGGACGCGACGGTGGCGATAGCAGAGGTGTTGGTCCAAGAGCGCGGTGCGGTAGCTCGACATCAGAGAATGCTCTTTGCCGGATTTACCGACAGCATTCACGCTGAGTTTTTCTTAGCCGTAGACAACGACCTGATCGTGCACGACCACAATCCCGGAACGCAGTTGTTCGAGTGGAAGACAGACGGCGTCGGCGATGTGGCTCCCATTGAAATCGGCAGATCTCGACAAGCGCTCGCCGCAGGCTTTCAGGCGCCATAAGCCTCTCCATGCACAGTGGCAAACACGGCAAACCTATGTATAGCTACTGTATAATTCCCATCCTGATAGGCATGTTACGTTGTCATATCTCCGCCTTTATTTACAGACGGGACGACAATACGTTCACACATAAATTAGGAGCTTAAAGTGGAAAAGCGCTCTATTGCCGCTACGCGGCGAAATCTCATGACAGGAACTCTGACGCTCGCTGCGGCTGCGGCTGCGCTCGGAGGGAAGCCTGCCGAGGCAGCGAAAACCAAGTCCGCAAGCGCGACACATGTCGCGGGCGATAGCTACGTCGCAGCAAAGGACGGCACAAGGATCTTCTTCAAGGATTGGGGTCCGCGCGACGCCCAGCCAATCATGTTCCACCACGGCTGGCCGCTGAGCGGCGACGATTGGGACAACCAGATGCTGTTTTTCCTGAGCAAGGGATACCGCGTGATCGCGCATGATCGCCGTGGGCACGGTCGTTCGGCGCAGGTCAGCGAAGGGCATGATATGGATCACTACGCAGCCGACGCCGCCGCGGTTGCCGAACACCTTGAGCTTCGCAACGCAATCCACGTCGGCCATTCGACCGGCGGCGGCGAGGCCGCGCGCTACACCGCCCGCCATGGCAAAGGTCGTGTTTCCAAGCTGGTCCTGATCGGCTCGGTAACGCCCATCATGGTCAAGACCCCGAACAATCCTGGCGGCCAGCCGATCGAGGCCTTCGACGGCTTCCGTGCGGCCCTCGCCGCGAACCGCTCGCAGTATTACCTGGACGTTGCAGGCGGCCCATTCTACGGCTTCAATCGTGATGGCGTGAAGCCGTCGCAGGCGCTGATCAAGAACTGGTGGCGACAAGGCATGCAGGGCGCCGCAAACGCCCACTACCACAGCATCGCGGCGTTCTCCGAAACCGACTTCACGGAGGATCTCAAGCTGATCGACGTGCCAACGCTCGTTCTTCACGGTAGCGACGACCAGATGGTCCCACCTGCCGACTCAGCCGAGCTGGCAGTGAAGTTGCTGAAAAACGCAACCCTGAAGATCTACGAAGGTCTCCCGCACGGGATGGCGACTACTCACGCGGGGATGATCAACGCTGACGTTCTGGCCTTCATCACGGCATAGCAGGCACGAGAGGGCGCTAAACGGCGCCCTCTTTCCGTCAGCGTTGACAGCAGTGTTTAGTCTGCGCTGAACTCATGAAATCGTCGCCAAGTGCGCATTGTGAATGCCGACCGAGCGAGATCGTGGTCCACGAGCGTGGCACTCGACGCGATGATTGAGCCCCCTCATCACGACGCACGGCTTTGCACTTCAATATCGTCGACGTCGCGGCACGGTCATCAAAACGGTATGCTGCTTAGGTGATGCTCGAACCATGCCGGTTCCATTGCCGATCACCACCCCAGCCCAAAAGCGGCCATGCGGAAGGCAAGCCGCTACCGTGGACGGGCGACGGCGGCGCGAGGAAACGCGAAGCGGCTGACGAATTTGCCGCTTGCGGCGGCCGACCCCCTCCCCTTTGAAGCGGCGGCCTAGCGGGAGGATCCTCTAGCGAGGGGTGGAGCCTGGGCTGTTGGGGATCGCGACTGGGTAGACTGGTGCTGAGATCGCGGTGGCCTAGCCTGGCGAGGACGTTGCCGTAGCAGCATCGAGAGGATGGGCATGCCCCGAGACAGCGGGGCGCTTCATCGCTCAGAGTGGGGCTCCCTCGCCCAATTCAAGCGCCCCTCATTCGCTGACGTCGTCCGACAGGCGAGCGAGTAGAATGTTGCGTGGGGACGAACGAAACTCGGATCGCCCCCACTGCCTTGCTATTAACGTGCTGGCGGAGGGGTCGCAGTCTTGACCCACTCCGAGTATTTGGTCTGGCCGAGGCGGACGCCCTTCGATGGCATCAGTGTCTTGTCGTCCAACAGGGCGCCGAAATACGGAGTCTTGTCATCGACTACGACGTCACGAGCGTCGCCAATCTGGCGAAGATACTTGGTGACCGCGTCGGCGATACGAATCGATTCCGGACCAGCGATTTCAGCGACGCCATTGACCGGCTGCCCGAGGACGAGCTCAGCGAGCAAGTTCGCAACGTCATCGGAGTAGATTGGCTGCATCATAGCAGGAGAAAGGTGTACCTTATCGCCCTGCGCACCGGATTGAGCGATGCCGAACATAAACTCGAAAAACTGCGTCGAGTGAACCAGCGTGTACGGAATCTTCGCGTCCTTGATGAGCTTTTCCTGGGCAAGCTTCGCACGAAAGTAGCCGCTATCCTGAAGACGCTCGGTGCCGACGACGGAGAGTGCCACGTGATGCTTCACGCCGGCTACCGCTTCCGCAGCGAGTAAATTCTGGCCAGATTTCTGGAAGAATTCCATGACTGCCTTGTCTTCGAAGGACGGCGAATTGGCCACATCAACTACGATCTGGGCGCCGCTCAACACATCGGCGAGGCCTTCACCCGTCACAGTATTCACGCCCGACGCCGGCGACGCGGCAATCACTTCGTGCCCCTTGGCCTGCAGGCGCTTCACCAGCTTAGAGCCGATAAGGCCCGTTCCACCGATTACTACGATCTTCATTTTCTCACTCCTTAAGTCATTAGTTGTTCGGGGGAGATGGCCGCGCTTTGCTAGCGCGACCCGATGCATTTAGTTCAAGCCGGTCTTGTCGAGGCCGAGCATCGCGTCCGAAGAACCGGGAACGGTCTTGAAGCCGTTGTTGACGCGCGTCCAAGCGTTTGCCGCCATGACGACGAACGTGAGATCGGAAATTTCCTTCTCACTCAGTTGAGTGCGCACGCGATCATAAAGTTCGTCAGGAACGCCGAGTTCAGGCAGCTTGGTGACGACTTCCGCCCATGCGAGAGACGCTCGTTCACGAGGCGAAAACAGCGTGGACTCGCGCCAGGAAGCGAGGTGGTAGAGCCGAAGCTCTCGCTCGCCATGCAGCTTGGCCTGCTTGACGTACATGTCCAGGGAGAACGTGCAGGCGTTGAGCTGCGCAATACGCACGTTCACGAGGTCGCGAATGGATTCCTCGACCGCATTTTGCTTGCTCGCGACAACGAAATCCACGAACTTCTTCATGATGTCCGGGGATACCGTCGCAAAGTTGATGCGCTGTGTCATTGGGTTTTCCTGCTTTTGTGGAATTCTGGAACGCCCTTTGGCGACCGCAGGAAACTCTATGTAATAAACGATCGCGGCATAGATAAACGTAGGTTTGGGGGTACGCGCTCGCTAGCGACGGCCGTCTCTTAGCGACTTGCATCGCCTAGCCTCCGCCCGACTACCGTCGAATTTTGGGCTCCCCGAAGTGACCCTGGCGAGCCGAGGGCGAAATCGACGGCTCTCGCCGAGCCGCACTTCAGGGTTAGCAAGTGCCACGAGGTCGTAAGTAGCAGTTGCCCCAATGGCCGCAGTCGGCCCTAAGCGGCCATCTAAGGTGATTCCGCGACAACACCTAGTTTGACCGATAGAGCGACATCCACCGGTGGTTTTATAGAGGTCGATGTTGTGCTTATGTTGGGCCGTTCAATCCGACAGTGGGGGCCCGAGTGAACAGCGACCGATTTTATGACGACCTTTTCCTGTCAGAAGTTTATGATGCTTGGCATCCACGATCAATTCGCGACGATTTCGACTTTTACCTGCCCATCATCATGAATGCAGGCTCTGCGCTCGATATCGGATGTTGAACTGGATCACTCCTACACGAGGCAAGACAAGCAGGTCATCTCGGTGACCTGTGCGGGATCGACCCAGGCGTAGGCGTGCTATCTCTTGCTCGGACTCGTCCGGAAATCACATGGATATTGGGCACACTCCCTCAGTCTGCTTTGAACACGAAGTTTGAGCTTGCTGTGATGACCGGACATGCATTTCAGGCCATTACCTTCGACAGCCTTATTGATAAGTTCCTCACAGACGTGCGAAATTGCCTGACTGAAGGCGGACTATTTGCTTTTGAGAGTCGAAACCCCTTAATCCGCCCGTGGGAAAAGTGGATACCCGAGCGTCCTGCCGAGGTCCGCTTGAAAGATCATAGCTTGGTGAAGATTGTGACGACCGTTACGTCAGATTTCGACGGGCGAACGGTATCTTTCCGGCACGACTTCCTTGGAGAACATCCGAACCTCCCATTGAGCAGCGACATTACGTTACGCTTCCATCACGTGGAGGCACTTGCGAGGCTGCTAGCGAAGCATGGGTTTGCCATCGAGCAGCAATACGGCGACTTCCAATCGGGTGATATAACGCACGAAAGTCCTGAAATAATTACCATTGCAAGGCGGCTCTGACAGCGCCGCCAAAATCCGCTGGTGGCGCGAAGCGGACGGCCGCAGTCGGCCCCAAACCTGCCATTAGCCCTTTTCGTTACCCACGGGGAATGGCCGCTTCAAAATGAAATGGCTTTGGGTTACTGACGTCTCGATGAAGCCGTTTCTGCGGTACAGCGAGCCGACAGGATTCCAGATCAAATGTTCAAGATGCACCGGAAGACGTTCTTCGTCAGCAACGGCAAGGCAGTGTTGCAACACGCGCGACCCGAGACCTCGCCCTCGGTGTTCTGAGAGGATATAAAACTCGCCGAATTGCAGATGGCCGGGATGCTTTTGGAGCGAGACGGTGCCCACGGCCTTTTCGCCCGATATGATGAGCGAGAAGGGCTTTGACAGTAGCTTTTCTTGGTGAATTGCTCGTTGAAATTGCTCGTCCCATCCCCATCGATGCCTGATGTATGCACCCATTGCATCGGCCTTGACCACGAACGAAAACTCATGGTCGGATGCGGCTAGTAATGGGAACCGTAGATCGGGCGGGAGGTCCGGAATTTTCATCGCTCAAAGAAAGCATCTTTTGGCGACGAAGTCATGTCTCCAACCGGCGCGAAGCGGAAGGCCGGACTCGCCCCGAAGCGGTCATACCTTGCTCAGCAAGTCTATGAGGCCGTCAGGGAATATAGTGTCGCTGGTTTCTCGAAGCTCTTGCTCAGACCACCAGCGATGATCGGCCATCACTTCTCGTTCGTTATCGCTCCAACCGGTGTCGGAGATGGGACTGCGTTCGACTCGGACTCCAAAGTACCTCTCCTCTGCCCAGACAAGCTCACCGCTAGTCAGGAAAAGCTCAAAGGATCGACGGCCAACTTCGCCGGTCAAATCGACGCCAACGATGCCAGTCTCCTCTTCCAACTCCCGCAATGCCGCCGCCTCAAAAGTTTCACCCTCGTCGAGGGCACCACCCGGCGTTGCCCAGTATGTTTTACCAATCAACGGGCCCGAGGCGTGAGAAAATTTGCAAAGCAGAACGCAACCGAATTGGTCGACGACCAATAGCCGCGACGATGGCCGTGACCGCATGAATAGTCTCCTATCAATCATGCTTACTATAGAGCATCAGAAGACGCTCGCCATGACCGCTGTTGGGCTGTTGGCGCTTCTGCGCCAAGACAGCAGTCGGCCAATTGCGGTCATTCGCGCCGTGTCAAAGCCTCGATCGCTGCATCTTTCGCTCGGTCACGATGATAGCGAAATGCGTCGCCTTCGCCTGCATCGTCCCACAGTTCTTGCAACTCGGTTGGTGCGCTCTCCAGCCGTGCACTTGCCCAGATGATCCGCTGTTTGAGGTTCGGAATTTCCAGGATTCTCTCGGAATCCCGCCGGATAATTGCAAGCTGATAGGCTTCGAGAGTGGATTCCGTTATTCCTGCTGCCATTGCAACCACCTCGCACATGGCCCAAAAGCTCTGCTCGGCTTCGGCCGGGATGATCCTTTTTCTGTTGGCGTATTCTCCGATGATGGAAAGGGGTGTCGTAATAGCCAGAAAGCCAAGCTTTTCCAGTTGGCCTAACCAGTCGCTTGCAGCATCATTTTCGAACGCGCCAGCACCCCAAGTCCCCATCATGAATCTCCATTTGCACAGTTAGCCTAATGATTTTGCTCACTCTTCGCAAACGACCGCAATTGGCGCTTCCGCGTCATAACCGCACCCTGCCATCTGGGCCGTTTCAGCCCAAAGGGCATGAAGTCTATCGTGCTGTGGTAGCTGCTTCCCTGTAGATCAAAATCTCTCAATCCGCCTTCTGTGCCAACGCTTGGCTAACAAAACGATGTTTCCCACACCCACGTAGGTTGACAGAAATAATATCGGTAACTGGATGGCAACTGAGAAGAAATCGCCCCTCTTGCACAGCGTGCCTATTGAGGGGTCGCCTAATATCAGATTGGATTCGTTGTGGATGGCGGCGAGGAACGGATAATTGAAGATAACAGAACAAATCAAGACGAAGATGAACAGGCCTCGATCAAAAAAATAGCTGAAAATGACAGAGGCAAACGAGATCGCCGTCAGTGCTATGCCTGGATACCGATACACCACGACGATAGCATTGATTATCGAGGCGACCGGACGTTCGCATTCGAGATTTTGACCGTTGTCAAAGACGAAAGCCGTCCCTCTCTGGTTCAGAAAGTAAATTGATAGGACGAAGACGGAAATTGTCGCAAGGCCACTTATGGCCAACGGCAACAGTCCCCATTCCTTATGAAGCAGCTTTGTCTCGTTAGACATTAGGTATCCGTGAAGGAAAAGCGGGAGACGGTCGTTGACCAACGCGGACACTAGCCAAGTAGAGCCCACAGATCACCTGACCATTGGATCGCCAAAACGGCAGTCGCTATTGCTATCATAGCTACACGTCCCAGCTTGATATGCTGTTTCCGATTTTCCGAAGGCGTCCCCGGCCTAGTGATCGCGGATTTTTGCCGACTGCGTTTCGAACTCAACCAACGGAGATCGAAGATCGTTGCAGCGACCAACCCGCCAAGCACAATCTGAATTGCAACCGAACTTAACCAGCCACGCAGATACAGGTACAGACTAACGAAACAAAAAATAGTCGCGCCGATAATCAGCGTTCTTAAAATGTCTTTGACCGTTATGTCATTCAGCATCAAAGAAGCCTACGATATGGGTGCAGCGAGTTCGCCAACTCTGCCGAAGGTTCCGACCATATGCAACTAAAAGCGGTGCTGGACGGCGATCTGCTCCATTATTAGTTAATTGCCGGTATGCGCTTCAGCGCCATGACGGCAGTCGGCCCTAAGCGGTCCAACCGCTCAAGTCATTAGACCTTTGCGGGTTGTATTTACAAATTATTCTCCCGGTTTGGTTATCTTGTGCCCATGCATATGGCAGGGACACGGACCTGAACGGAAATGATCGACAAAGTACGCTATAATAGGAGGTTTATTCGAACGGTTCACGCAAGCGTTTATGTGGCGCTTGTGCTCGCCGGTGGACTGCTTGTTCTCGATATTACGCTGACGCCGTCTCATTTTCTCGCAGTGAGCACAGTGATGGCGATCGTCGCATTCATGTACAATTATCGTCCGAGGTCAGACCTCGTATTTCAAATTCAGGCATCCAAGTCCAGTTCCCAAGACGAATTCGAACGATACTTCAAACTGACTGCGGGAGGGCTGTTTCTTCTAGCATTTTTCGGGACCGCGCTGCTTCTCGCGGCACCAGAGATGCACTCTCTAAAGGAGAAACTGATATCTCTTATATGCCCTCCCTTTCTTGCCGCTATCGCTCCACGTTTCATCGCCATATTCAGGCTTCTAGCGCATACCTATCGGAGGATTTAGATGCTTTCGCGTGGTGAAGAGCGCTAACTTCATCGCGGCAGCCTTTTGCAAACGGAAGACCGGGGTCGGCCCATAGCCGTCATCTGCTGATTGAAGTATCAATCCGCATCGAACGGACAGGTGGTGTAGAATGTTTTCACTTTCAAAAGTTAGCCTATCGATTTTGAGAGACATCGGATGGTCGATATGGGACCCGATTGGCTTGATGCCCGAGGGGTGGACGTGGGATCATGATGACAGCTCGGGCTTTAAGGATGAATACGATCGCTATCTTACAGATGCTGCAGCTCAACTTCACCAAGGCAAGTCCGAAGCTGATGTAACTAGTTATTTGGCAAATGTTGAGATTCACGACATGGGTCTCGGAGAAAGGCCGGACACGCGAGCCAGAGCGGAAGCCGTTGTCCGAGCCATTCGTCTTGCGGCGCTTGCTTGAGCATCTTCGGACAAACAGATCAACCCTAAGGCTTGCATCCGATTGCCATTCTGACGAAGGCTGTTGTCGCCTCCCGGCCCATTGTGGCCTTTAATTAGTGGAAATAGGGCCGAAGAAGAACGATATAGATCAACATCGGTATCGCGGCGACAGCGCCATGTATCAGCATTTTTTTACGAAGACGGAAGAACTCTTCTCTTATCTCTCTTGGACACTCCGGCGCGCCCCAGGCGATACCCGTGTGAATGGTGAACGGCGTTCTGTAAACAACATTTCCAAATTGCGAAGCCTTCGATGCAAGGCGTTCATTGCAGACGTATAAATACGCGCCCCCCGCGACGAAGAACGCGACATCCAAGCCGAGGAATATCCTGATGGCAAGGCTGATGTTGTCATACGAAAAGTTCGGCCATGTTCCCAACATAGTGGAATTATACATATCCTCGGGCCCATCGGAAGTGAACCGCGTGAGTTCCTCACGAGGCCATGAAGAATGCGTTAAATCGTGTCCGCGTGTGGCGCGAAGCGGAAGACTGCAGTCGGCCCATTGCGGACTCACTTTGATGCGGTGATAGCGACCCAGGTGGTTGGCTTGCGGTCGTATGCGCCCCCTAACCAAACGTCCGCCTCAATGCTTTTCCAAGGTCCGGCGGCTGCCCAGATTGCTATCAACTCGTCTCGCGAAAGATAGCTGTAATAGCGGTCGAGTGCATCTGAACCCTCTTCGACCCCGATCGTGTCCCATGAGATGGTGTAAGTGCCGACGAGGCCACCGTACTCTCCGGC
>UBQW01000077.1 GCA_900467745.1 Hyphomicrobiales bacterium | reverse complement strand
CGCGGGGTGGAGCAGCCCGGTAGCTCGTCAGGCTCATAACCTGAAGGCCGCAGGTTCAAATCCTGCCCCCGCAACCAATCCTTCTTTCCCAGAACAAACACCTATCGATGGCGCCAAGACTTCATCTTCCCTGGCGATGGTAGCTCGTCGTCCTGCGGACCATAGTCTAAAGGCCGAGGGTCTAAGCCCGACAGCGCATCTAAATTCTCCCGGAATGCATAAGACAAGTGCGAACCAAGCCCGCTTCACGCGGGCTTTTGGCCTTTGCAGCACGCACATTGGCAACGCCGAACGAGGCGCGGCGATCGAACAGGTCTTCAGCAGCAGACGAAGCCTCTGGCCTCGGCTTGCTTCCGCCATCATGCCTAGCCGCCCCGCCTCACTGCGTCAGCTGCTGTTCCCTGAGGTCGCCTTGCAGCGTCTCGTCGGCTGTGGTCGGTTTCTTCTTCTTCGGCGAATGCATCATCGGCGCCTCGATGATCGTCGCCGGTACCGCCACTGCGGTGGCCGCCACTGTTCCGATGTTGGTGACCGTTCCTCCAACCACCGCCGTGATGCCCTGTCCGAGCGTGACATTGCTGTCGGTGAGCGGCTGGCCGGTCATCAGGCGTTGGCCGATCAGCTGCACGATCTCGGGGCTCTCGGCGAATTTGCCGTGGTTCAGGCGGTCGTTGCTGTTGACCTTGGTGAGGTCGATGGCGGTGATGCCGGCCTCTTCCAGCTTTGTTCGATAGGGCTCGACCGTCGGGTCGATCGCGCCCAGGCGCGAGACGCGACCGGTGATGAAGCTCGAAAAGGCCAGCGCCCGGTCGTCCTGCGATACGAAGATCGTGAATTTCGGCCGCGGCGTGCCCATCTCGGCATATTGCTTGGCGAAGACCTGGATGTCGATATCGGGCGAGGCCAGGATGACGTCGCGGATCTTGCCGTTCAGGTGCCCGTCTCGAATGCCCATCTGCCTGAGCGATTCCATCGTCAGCCACGTGCCCATGGAGTGCGCAAGAATGGTGATGTCCTTGACATTGGGATCGTTGACCAGCGTCCGGAGCGCCTGTTCCAGCGCCGTGCGCGAATAGTTGGTGCTTTCCTTGTCGTATTCGTAAGCGGTGATCTGCGCGCGCGACGGCCATGTGAAGAGGATCGGCGTCGCGTCCATCTTGCTGTCGTTGACGATCTGCGCCAGGCGGAAGACCGAATCCTCGTACTTGTTGTTGAAGCCGTGGATGAAGACCAGCGCGTGGCCGTTATGCATGTGCTGGCTGAGCCATGAGCGCCCCTCCTTCACCGTGCCGATCTGCTGGACGCCGGTGACGGCGAAGTCGGTGGCCGGGTTCGGCGGCAGGCGCTTCGGCCATTGCACGGTACCCGCCTTGCGGTTTGGCGGAATGGAGACTTCGACGGCGGTCAGCGATGGCTTGGGGCTGCGCTCGCCGTTAAACAGCGTCGCCGGATCGCCGGATGGTTCGCGTGTGGTCGCGACCAGCATGTCGACGCGGGTCGTCTTCGGGGTCGCCGCCGTCAGCGCCACGGGCGTCATCACGCCGCTTGGATGGCCACAACTGGTCAGCAGCAGCATGACAACGAGAAACCGTACGCGCATGAACCCCTCCGGTCTGATGGACGCACCATAGAGCAACCGGCGCTGGAGGGAAGCCCGCAAGACTACGCAATGACCACAGTAAGGTGCTTGAGAAGGTGATGATATGCGCCCTGTTGCAGGACGCACACGCTTTGCGGGAGGCAGGCGGCCACGACAACGGTAGTGGCCGCCCTTATATCAACGCTCGATATGGTAGCAGGCGGCCGTCTGGCCGGGCCTGACTTCTTCCGTTGGTGGCATCTCGGTCCGACAGATGTCCGTCGCCTTCCAGCAGCGCGGCGAGAAGACGCAGCCCTTCGGCGGGTTCAGCGGCGATGGCGGGTCACCCTGCAGGCGGATACGCTGGCGTCCGCGCGCCAGTTTCGGATCCGGGATCGGGGCTGCCGAAAACAGCGCCTGCGTATAGGGATGCGCCGGCTTGTCGAACACCGTCGCGCAATCGCCGGCCTCGACCACCTTGCCGAGATAAAGCACCAGCACGTCGTCCGAGATCAGCCGCACGACTGAGAGATCGTGGCTGATGAAGATCAGCGTCAGGCCGAACTCCTTGCGCAGCTTGCGCAACAGCGTGATCACCTGGCCCTGGATCGACACGTCGAGGGCCGAGACCGGCTCATCGCAAATGATCAGCTTCGGCCGCGTGATGACGGCCCGGGCAATGCCGATGCGCTGCGCCTGGCCGCCCGAGAACTCGTGCGGATAGCGGTTGATCATCTCGGGCACGAGGCCGACGGCGGCCATGATCTCCTGCACCCGCTCGGCGCGCTGAGCGCGGTTGAGTTTGGGTTCGAACACCGTCAGCGGCTCGGCGATGATGTCGCCAACCGTCATGCGCGGGTCGAGCGAGGCGATCGGATCCTGGAAGATGATCTGCATGTCGCGTCGCGCCGCCCGCATCTCCTCGTCCGAGAGGTCGAGCAGGTTGCGGCCCTGCCAGAGGATCCGGCCCTTCTGTGCCTTCAGGAGCCTGAGGATCGAGCGCCCGAGGGTCGACTTGCCGCAGCCCGATTCGCCGACGATGCCGAGCGTACGGCCCTCGCTGAGATCGAAGCTGACATTGTTGACGGCGGTCAGCGTCAGCGGCGGCTTGAAGAAGCCCTTGGAGGGCACGTCGAACTGGGTCGTCAGGTTCTCGACCCTGAGAAGTGATCGTTCAGCCATTGGTCAGAACCTCCTCGAGGCGTGGAAAGGCATGGAAGCAGGCCGCGAGATGACGCGGCGCCTGCACGTCGAGGCGTGGCGCGGCGTCGATGCAGTCATTCTGCACGAGCGGACAGCGCGGCGAGAAGCTGCATCCCTTCGGCAGATGCTGCAGGTTCGGCGGTCGACCGGGAATGACGGCGAGCTGGTCGACATCCTGGTCCGGTCGCGGGATCGAGGCGTGGAGTGCCGCCGTATAAGGGTGCGCCGGGTTCTCGAACAGCTCGTCCACCGGCGCCTCTTCGACGATGCGCCCGGCATACATGACTGCCACCCGGTCGGCGAGACCGGCGACGACGCCGAGATCGTGGGTGATCATCACCAGCGCCGTGTTCATCTCGGCCGTCAGATCGTTGAAGAGATCAAGGATCTGCGCCTGGATCGTCACGTCGAGCGCAGTGGTGGGCTCGTCGGCGATCAGGAGCTTCGGTTTCGTCAGCAGCGCCATGGCAATGACGATGCGCTGGCGCATGCCGCCGGATAGCTCGTGCGGATAGAGGTTGAAGCGCCTGGATGGGTCGGGGATCCCGACACGCTTCAGCATGTCCAGCGCTTCGGCCGAGGCCGCGCGTGCGGTAAAGCCGCGATGTACTTCGAGCTGCTCCGTCAGCTGTCGGGAGATCCTGAGCGACGGATTGAGCGCGGTCATGGGGTCCTGAAACACCATGGCCATGTCCTTGCCGCGTACATGATCGAGCTCGCGCGGTTTCAGCGCCAGCACGTCGCGCCCTTCGAGGAGCGCCTGTCCGCTGGTCCGGCCGTTCTTGGCAAGCAAGCCCATGATGCCGAGAAAGGTCTGGCTCTTGCCTGAGCCGCTCTCTCCGACGATCGCGATGCGCTCGCCGCGCTTGACGGTGAGGTTCATGTTGGAAACGGCCTTCACCTCGCCCTCGGGCGTGCGAAAGCTGATTGAATAGTCCCTCAATTCGAGAAGGGTGTCGTTCTTGATGTCTTTTTGCATGTCAGCGATCCCTTCAACGATCCCTTGGGTCGAATGCATCGCGCAGGCCATCGCCGATAAACAGCAGGCTGAGCAGCAGGGCGACGAGGAAGCCGGCCGGGAAGACGAGCAGCCAGGGCATGCTCTCCATGGCGTCGGTGCCTTCGGAGATCAGCGTTCCC
The DNA here is from genome assembly GCA_900467745.1 of Hyphomicrobiales bacterium. GTDB lineage: Bacteria > Pseudomonadota > Alphaproteobacteria > Rhizobiales > Rhizobiaceae > Rhizobium. The sequence continues at coordinate 9,559 of UBQW01000077.1, read as the reverse complement.
AACGAGGTCAGTGGTTCCTGAACGCCGAAGCCGAGATAGGAGAGAAAGCTCTCCGTCGCGATGATTTCGGGCACGGTCAGCGCCGCGAAGATGACGACGGGGCCGACGAGATTGGGAATGATGTGCCGGGTAATGATCTTCAGCGGCTTCTGGCCGGAGGCGCGCGCCGCTTCGATGAATTCGCGCTGCTTGAGGGACAGCGTCTGCCCACGCACGATGCGCGCCATGGTCAGCCACTCGAGCGCGCCGATCGCCGCGAAGAGCAGATAGACGTTACGGCCGAAGATCACCATCAGCAGGATGACGAAGAGGATGTAGGGGAAGGCGTACATGATGTCGACGAAGCGCATCATGACGGCATCCACCCGTCCACCCATATAGCCGGAGATGGCGCCGTAGAGCACGCCGATGACGACGGAGACGAGCGTCGCCGTCAGCGCCACAGCCAGCGAGACGCGGGTGCCGTAGAGCACGCGGGCAAGCAGGTCGCGGCCATTCGGGTCGGTTCCGAAATAATGGCCGTCGGCGAAGGAAGGCGGCGAGCGGAAGGCGGCCCAATCCGGATCCTCGTAGCCGAAGGGAATGAGGTACGGGCCGATAAAGGCGACAAGCACGAGCAGGGTCAGCACGATGATCGAGGCCACAGCCGCCTTGTTGCGACAGAGGCGGCGCAGGGCATCGCGGGTGAGCGACCGGCTGACGGGGCTGAGACCCTCGGCCTCGAGCAGCTCGGCCGCGAGCAGCTCTCTCTTTGCGGGGTTGAGGATCATCGGTTTCTCACTTTCGGATCGAGCCAGGCATAGGCGATGTCGACGAGAAGGTTCAGGAACACGATCAGCACCATGTAGAAGATGACCGTGCCGAGAACCATGCCGTAGTCGCGGTTCAATGCGGCGTTGACGAAGTAGCGGCCGATACCGGGCAGGCCGAAGACGCTTTCGACGACCAGCGAGCCGGTCAAGAGATAGCTGGCCGCCGGGCCGAGATAGGAAACGACGGGCATCATCGCCGGCCGCAGCGCATGGCGCATAACGGTCAGCCGCGGGCCGATGCCCTTGGCCTTGGCGGTGCGGATGAAGTTCTGTCCCATGACCTCGATCATCGACCCGCGGGTGATGCGCGAGATGCGCCCGGCATGCGGCAGCGCCAGGACGACCACGGGCAGCACCAGGAACTTCAGCGATCCATTGCCCCAGCCGCCGACAGGCAGCCACTGCAGGTGAATGCCGAAGACCAGCTGCAGGATCGGCGCGATCAGGAAGTTCGGCAGCACGACGCCCACCAGGATCAGCGCGCCCAGAATGTAATCCGGCGCCTTGTTCTGGTAGAGCGCCCCAAGACAGCCGACGGCGACGCCGATGATGATTGCCAGCAGAAAGGCCGCCGTGCCGATGATGAAGGTGTAGGGCAGGCCGATCATGATCTGCTGCGCGACGGTGAAGTCTTCCGACGCGAAGGAGGGACCGAGATCGCCCTTCAGGAGGTCGCCGACATAATAGAGATATTGCTGGATCAGCGGCTTATCGAGATTGTAGTGGGCCGCCAGATTCTGGAGGATCACGGGTGGCAACGGCCTTTCACCATCGAACGGCCCGCCTGGGGCCAATCTCAGAACGAAGAAGCAGGCTGTCACGGCGATCCACATAACGGGGATCGTCGACAGCAATCGACGGAATGCATAATTGATCATGGTGGTGACGGTCTTTCCTGCGCCGGGTCTTTCGCATCATCGTGATCAGTCGAAACTGGTTCGGGCGGATGCGAAGGCAATAGTGTGGGAAAAGACCCCCTCTGGCCTGCCGGCCATCTCCCCCACAAGGGGGGAGAAAACCTGCCGCGCCCGCCTGCCCCAATGGGGCTCGGCGGTTTGGCTGGGTTAAACCCTCCCCCTTGTGGGGAGGGTTGGGAGGGGTCTTGACCTGTTGCAATCACCCCCGGGCAGGGTGAAGACAATGCCTCTCTTTATTCCTTGATGGACAGCCAGCGGGTACGGTGGATGTCCTGGATGTTGTCGACGAAGCCTTCGATCTTCGGCGAGACCACGTTCTTGGAAACGTAGTAGTAGATCGGCAACGCGGCGCTGTCGTCGAGTGCGATCTGCTCGGCCTTCTTGAACATCTCCGCCCGCTTCGTCAGATCGGTTTCGGCATTGCCGTCCTTGATCAGCTTGTCGTAGTCGGCATTCGACCAGCGGCCATAGTTCATCTGCACGCCGGTGACGAGCAGATTCAGGAAGTTATCAGGATCGTTGTAGTCGGCGAGCCAGCCGGCGCGGCCAACCTGCACGTCGCCGCGCTGCAGCTGGTCGTAGTGCACCTTGGTTTCGGCGTTGATGAGTTCGACATTGACGCCGAGCGGCTTCCACATGGCGGCGATCGCAACGGCGATGCGCTTGTGGTTGTCGTTGGTGTTGTACTTGAGCTGCAGGGTAAGCGGCTTGTCGGGTCCGAATCCGGCTTCCGTCAAGAGCTTCTTGGCCTCTTCGACCTTCTGCTTGTAAGGCTCATCCTTCCAGGAGATGTAGGCCGGCTCGCCGTAATTGGCGGTGCCCGGCGGTACCCAGGAGTAAGCCGGAAGTTCGCCGGTGCCGAGGATCTGCGGTCCGATGACCTCGCGGTTGATCGCCATGGAGAGCGCCTGGCGCACGCGCTTGTCGGCGGTCGGGCCCTTCTGCGAGTTGATGACGTAGTAGTAGAGGCCGGAGAACGGCGCGACATGCGCCTGGCCCGGCAGGTTCTTCTTCATCCACTCGTACTGGTCGGTCGGGAAGTCGGTCAGGATGTCGAATTCGCCGGCGCGGTAGCGCTTCAGCGCGGCTTCCTGGTCTTCGAGCACGAAGAACTTGGCGCCATCGATCTTGACGTTCGCGGCATCCCAGTACTTGTCGTTCTTCTTGGTCGTGACGTGCGAGCCCGGAATCCATTCCGTCGGCGTGTACGGACCGTTGGTGACGATGTTGCCGATCTTCACCCAGTCGGCGCCCTTGGCGTCCACGACGTGCTTGGGCAGCGGATAGGCCGTGTAGTGCATCAGCGCGTTGAGGAAGTAGGGGGTCGGGTTTTCAAGCGTGATCTCAAGCGTCTTGTCGTCGATCGCCTTGACGCCCAGCTGGCTGAAATCGGTGATCTCGCCCTTGTTGATCTTCTCGGCGTTCTTGATGGTGAACTGCAGATAGGCGTAGTCGGCGGCGTTCTTCGGGTCCATCAGGCGCTGGAAGGCGAACACGAAGTCGCCTGCGGTCACCGGGTGGCCGTCGGACCACTGGATGCCGTCGCGCAGCTTGAAGGTATAGACCTTGCGGTCGTCCGAGATCGTCCAGCTCGCGGCCTGGCCTGCGACAGGATTGTCATGCGCGTCCTCGGTCACCAGACCTTCGAAGATGTCGCCGGCAATGCGATTTTCCCAGTCGCCGGAGAGCTTCTGCGGATCCAGCGATTGCGGGTCGCCGCCATTGTGGATGTTGATCGTCGCCGCATGGGCGGAGAATGCCAGCAGCGAGCCAAGCACTGCGGAGGCAAGAATTTTCTTTGTGGGGAAGTTCATGTGGGGGCCCACCTTTCTAGGCTTTTTAGCGCCTTTTATTCGTCGTTGTTCCCTTGGTGACCTGTTACGTGCAAGTCAACGCGCAACCTATCGTAAAGGTCGGCCGTTGCAAGCCCCAAAACGAAAGCTGCGAATAGCGGGGAAAACCGGACGAAAACGGCGCCAATTAGCCGGTTAAATGTCGACATATCGCGCCAAGCATAGCGTCGATTTGAATAAATCGGTCGCAAATTCGACCATCTCTAAGTTAGTAACGAAGCAATTAGAGGTTGAGTATGCCTTTGTCGTCACCAACACTCCCGTCGGTACGGATATGTCGCGGTCGCGACAGATTATTTCGCGTTTTCAATGAGGCGGGATGGGCAGCATGCGAACCACCGTTTCGTCCCGCAGGTTGAGAATTTGCAGCAAAGCCGCATTTGTTCCAACGATCCCCTTCATCTCCGCCCACCGGGCGCTATCATCTCAGTCGGAATCAGGGAGATAAAGATGAGCCAGTTGAATTTGCCGAGCGAGGGTGGCTGCCGCTGCGGTCGCGTGCGATTGAAGATCAGCGCCAAGCCGCTTTTGACCATGGCCTGCCACTGCACCGGCTGCCAGACCATGTCCTCAAGCGCCTATTCGCTGAGCGCGGCGATCCCCTCCGAAGGCTTCGAGGTGATCAAGGGCGAACCTGTCATCGGCGGCCTCCACGGCGCCATGTCGCACCACTATTTCTGCCCGCACTGCATGACCTGGATGTTCACGAAAACGGAAGGCATGGAGTGGTTCGTCAACCTGCGCCCGACCATGCTCGACGATGTCAGTTGGTTCACACCCTTCATCGAGACCTGGACCCGCGAAAGGCTGCCCTTCGCCAAAACCGGTGCCGTGCATAGCTACGAAGCGCTGCCGGAGATGCAAGATTACGAACGGCTGACGAAAGACTATGTGACGCAGGGCTAGAAGGTATTCGAGGACAGCGAGCGGTTATACAATGCACGACATCGGTTTGAGGCAATGCGCCTCACGACGGATAGCGTCAAGTAATAGCCTGGAAATATAAACGATGGACTGGTTCCTCATAATCTTCCTTCCGTTCAAAATCATCGTGCTGGGAACGGGCATGTTCTTCGCCATCAAGTGGCACCGCGATCAAGAGAAGAACAAGAAATAACAAGACCGGCGGACCTTAAGCGTCCGCCGACCTGCTGCCGATGCAGGATCATGAAAGATATATCGCAAAAAACGCCTAGAAGCCCTGGAAAAGGAAATCCAGCGCTGCGGTAATGTCCTCGCTTCGCGACGAGAGATCAGCCACTTCCGCGCGGATCTCCGACAGCGGAATGGACGCCATGCGCTCTGTGGACATCAGATAGTTCTTGCCGTTGACCGCGACGATAGGGTTGAGCCTCGACATGACGTTGATGACGTGGCTGGCAACAACCAGCGGGATCATGACGCGACTGTTGAGGCGATAGAGCAGCTTCGACTGCACATCGAGAGCATAGTCGCCGCCCACTTCATAGACGTGAAATCGCGCCATTAAAACGTGCGGTACTTGGCGAAGGGCAGGCCATGTTTCTCGACATAGGCGTTCGCTTCATCGATCGCCTCGGCGTTCTCGACCAGCCATAGCCGTTCGCGCTCGCTCTTGATGGCGCGCCTGAGGCCGTCTTCGGCGGCCTTGGAAACATTGAGGTTCAGCTCGCGGGCCTGCGAGACGAGCTCGCTGTCGAGCGACAGGTTGGCGGCCTTGCGACGGGTCTGAGGCATGATCGATCTCCTGATATGCGCATATGATATGCGCATATCAGGCAGAAGCAAATAGCCTCAGTCGTCCTTCATCTTCAGTGCGGCAATGAAAGCTTCCTGCGGGATATCGACCTTGCCGAACTGCCGCATGCGCTTCTTGCCTTCCTTCTGCTTGTCGAGCAGCTTGCGCTTGCGTGATGCGTCGCCGCCGTAGCACTTGGCGGTCACGTCCTTGCGCATCGCCGAGATCGTCTCGCGGGCGATCACGTTGCCGCCGATCGCAGCCTGGATCGGGATCTTGAACATGTGCCTGGGGATCAGGTCCTTCAGCTTCTCGCACATGTCGCGGCCGCGCTTTTCGGCAGCCGTGCGGTGCACCAGCATGGAGAGCGCATCGACCGGCTCGCCATTGACCATGATCGACATCTTCACGAGGTTGCCCTCGCGGTAATCGGCCAGGTGATAATCGAACGAGGCATAGCCCTTGGAGATCGACTTCAGGCGGTCGTAGAAATCGAACACCACTTCGTTGAGCGGCAGCTCGTAGGTGAGCATTGCGCGCTTGCCGACATAGGTGAGTTCGGTCTGGATACCACGACGGTCCTGACAGAGCTTCAGGATACCACCGAGATAATCGTCAGGCGTCAGGATGGTGGCCTTGATCCACGGCTCGCGGATCTCGGAGATCTTGACGACGTCAGGCATGTCGGCCGGATTGTGCAGCTCGCGCTCCGAGCCATCTGTCATCGTCAGCTGATAGACGACCGAAGGGGCGGTGGCGATGAGGTCGAGATCGAACTCGCGCTCCAGGCGCTCCTGAATGATTTCGAGATGCAGCAGGCCGAGGAAGCCGCAACGGAAGCCGAAGCCGAGCGCCGCCGAGCTTTCCATTTCGAACGAGAACGACGCATCGTTGAGGCGCAGCTTGCCCATGGCAGCGCGCAGATCCTCGAAGTCGGCCGCATCGACAGGGAAGAGACCGCAGAACACCACAGGCTGCGCCGGCTTGAAGCCCGGCAGCGCCGTCGCCGTCGGCTTCTTGTCCTCGGTGATGGTATCGCCGACACGGGTGTCCGCCACTTCCTTGATCGAGCCGGTGAAGAAGCCGATCTCGCCCGGGCCGAGTGAGTCCACGGCCAGCATCTTCGGCGTCAGCACGCCGACGCGCTCGACCTGATACTTTGCGTCCGTGCCCATCATGCGGATGGTCATGCCCTTTGAGAGCACGCCGTCGAGAATGCGCACCAGAACCATGACGCCGAGATAGGTGTCGTACCAGCTGTCGACGAGCAGCGCCTTCAGCGGGCCCTTCTCGCCGGCTTCGCTCTTCGGCGCCGGCAGCTGGTGCACGATCGCCTCCAGCACGTCGGGAATACCGAGACCGGTCTTCGCCGAAATCAGCACGGCCTGGGAAGCGTCGATGCCGATCACTTCCTCGATCTGTTCCTTGATTCGGTCGGGCTCGGCCGCCGGCAGGTCGATCTTGTTCAGGACCGTGACGAGCTCGTGGTTGTTGTCGATCGCCTGGTAGACGTTGGCGAGCGTCTGCGCCTCGACGCCCTGGGAGGCGTCGACGACCAGCAGCGAACCCTCACAGGCCGACAGCGAACGCGACACTTCATAGGCGAAGTCGACGTGGCCGGGCGTGTCGATCAGGTTCAGGATATAGGTTTCGCCGTCATTGGCCTTGTAGTGCAGGCGAACGGTCTGTGCCTTGATGGTGATGCCGCGCTCGCGCTCGATATCCATCGAATCCAGCACCTGCTCCGACATGTCGCGCTCGGCAAGGCCGCCGGTCGACTGAATCAGGCGGTCGGCCAGCGTCGACTTGCCGTGGTCGATATGGGCCACGATCGAGAAGTTGCGGATATGGTCGAGGGGCGTACGGGTCGAATTGGTGCTCATGCGCCGCATATAGCAGCGCATCCCCTTGCCGCAAAGCGGAAAAGCAGGGTTTCGTTTACGATAAGTCGCGCTGTCGCGCGGCGAAAATAGCGCTTGATTCCACGATTGAACCATGCATTTCTATTATAGTAGAAGTATGGGGCGGATAATGGAACAGGAACTCGAAACCGCGATAGGCGTCAGGATTCGCAGGCTGAGAGCCGACAGAAACCTGAAGCTCGACGATCTCGCCACCGCCTCGGGCGTCAGCCGGGCGATGATCTCGCGCATCGAGCGCGGCGAGGCGAGCCCGACCGCAGCCCTGCTCGCCCGCGTTTGCGCAGCCCTTGGCCTGTCGCTCTCGGCCTTCTTCGCCGAGGAGGGCGAGGCCGCGCCGCTGCTGCGCCGCCAAGACCAGCAGGTCTGGCGCGATCCGGAAACCGGCTACATCAGGCGCGCCGTCTCGCCGCCGGGCACCACATCGGATGTCGATATCGTCGATGTCGAGTTCCCGGCCGGCGCCCGCGTCAGCTTCCCGCCGCATGCGGCCGCCAGCGGCATGACCCAGCATATCTGGCTGTTCGATGGCGAGATGGAGATGACGACGGGCGACAACACCGTGCATCGCCTGCTTCCCGGCGATTGCCTGTTCATGCCCGTGGCCGAAGGCCATGTCTTCCATAATCCCGGCCCCGCGCCGGCCCGCTATTGCGTCGTGCTCGACCGCCGCCGCCATTAATCGATCTCAGGAGACCCCATGACCACCATCCGCCTGCTCGACGCGACAGAGGCGCGCGCCGCAATACCCGATCTTTGCGATGTGCTCGTCGATTGCGTCGACGGCGGCGCTTCCGTCGGCTTCATGCAGCCCTATACGCGTGCCGAAGCCGAACCTTACTGGCAGGCCGTCGCCGAGAGCGTCGCCTCCGGCGCCACCCTGCTTTTCGCAGCCGAGATTGAGGGCAGGGTGCTCGGCACCGTGCAGATCGGCGCCGCCCAGATGCCGAACCAGCCGCATCGCGCCGACCTGAAAAAGCTCCTCGTCCACCGCGCCGCGCGCGGCAAGGGCCTGGCGCGTCTGTTGATGCACGCCGCCGAAGAGGAAGCCGCGCGTCGCGGCAAAACCATTCTCGTGCTCGACACCGCGACCGGCAGCGATGCCGAGGCAATCTATCCCCGGCTCGGCTGGGAGCGCGTCGGCGTCATCCCGGATTATGCCCTCTGGCCGGAAGGCGGCTTCTGCGCCTCGACCTTCTTCTACAAGCGCATCGCGTGATGTCGGGCAGGCCCGTCGATCTCAGCTCGTCTTCAGCCTGGGATCGTCGAGCGCGGGATTATAGAACAGCGACAGCGTCAGGCTCCTCGCGATCCGCTCGGCCGTCGCCATGAACCAGGCCTTCGCCGCGTCGGAGGGGGCGATGTCGTCGAGCGTCGCGGAAAACAGCGCCAGCCATTGCGGAAAGAGTTCCGGCGTCATGTTGGCCACGCCGACATGCGCCTGCACCGGCTTGCCGCCATAAGCGCCGCTGCGAAAGGCGACGGAGGACCAGAAGCTCTTCATCTTCTCCATATGCTCCGGCCACCGCCCGGAAAGCCTGGCGTCGAACACCGGCCCCAGCGCGGGATGTTCCAGAACACGCCCATAAAACGTCTCGACCAAGCGATCGATAAACGCCGCATCGACCCCCATGCCCGCCATCTCCGCCTCGGCCCGCTCCCTGATCGCCGCCGAATGCGCTGCCCGCGCCTGTATCTCGCTATCCATCGCAAAATCCGTTCCGCCGCGTTCCTGCGGCACGCCTCATATAAGCGCTCGCCCGCTGCCGCGAAAGCCGCTGCGACGCAATGCCATCGCCGTGAATGGTGCGGCACCTTGAGCGAGGGGACGTCGGAGGCGGTGACAGCGTTGGCGATCAACCACTTACGCAAAATCCAGGCGCTGATTTTCCCCGCGTCGAAAACCCCGCCCTACACTATCGGCGTCCCGTCATCGGATACACCGGCAGGCGTGTCGGCGAGGCGGGATCGGCGCGGAGCGTGAGGGTCAGACGCAAAACCTCATGACCCGGGTCCGCGGAAAATGGTCTCCCTCCGGTGACGGCGGCTTCCCTCGCAAGAGGGGCCGAGTTGAGCCCGGACGTGCCTGTGAGGCACACATGGTTCCGCCGCGAAGTTGGGCGGAAAGGCAGAGAGATCGGAGTCGCGGATAAAAACCGCCGAACGGGGCGCTGGGAAGCGCCATATTCTACTTACTCAATCGAGGTGATTTCCAGCGCCCCGTCCGAGTGAAGTTTGGAATGGTGGAAACACGGGTGAGAGGCCGCGTGGGGTTTTGGTGTGTCGGTAGTGGTGGGTGTGACGGTCGAAAGCTTGTGCCGTGTGTTACCCCCCTCTGCCC
>UBQW01000073.1:3060-3210 GCA_900467745.1 Hyphomicrobiales bacterium | reverse complement strand
TTTATGTTGCGTTTAGCAGACCTGGCAGCGACCGACTCTCCCGCGTCTTAAGACGAAGTACCATAGGCGCAGGGGCGTTTCACGGCCGTGTTCGGAATGGGAACGGGTGCAGCCGCCCCGCCATAACCACCAGGTCAGCGAAGCGCAACG
>UBQW01000073.1:0-3034 GCA_900467745.1 Hyphomicrobiales bacterium | reverse complement strand
TGAACACGCCTTGGCGTCATCTGTTTGATGAGCATAAGCAATGAGAACAATTAAGCCGATCGAGCTATTAGTAACGGTAAGCTTCACACATTGCTGCGCTTCCACACCCGTCCTATCAACGTGGTCGTCTTCCACGGCTCTGATAGGGAATACTCGTTTTCAGGTTGGTTTCCCGCTTAGATGCCTTCAGCGGTTATCCATTCCATATGTAGCTACCCTGCTATGCCGTTGGCACGACAACAGGTCCACCAGAGATATGTCCATCCCGGTCCTCTCGTACTAGGGACAGATCCTGTCAATATTCCTACACCCACGGCAGATAGGGACCGAACTGTCTCACGACGTTCTGAACCCAGCTCACGTACCGCTTTAATTGGCGAACAGCCAAACCCTTGGGACCTGCTCCAGCCCCAGGATGCGATGAGCCGACATCGAGGTGCCAAACAACCCCGTCGATATGGACTCTTGGGGGTCATCAGCCTGTTATCCCCGGCGTACCTTTTATCCGTTGAGCGATGGCCCTTCCACGCGGGACCACCGGATCACTATGACCGACTTTCGTCTCTGCTCGACTTGTCAGTCTCGCAGTCAGGCGGGCTTATGCCATTGCACTCGACGACCGATTTCCGACCGGTCTGAGCCCACCATCGCGCGCCTCCGTTACTCTTTCGGAGGCGACCGCCCCAGTCAAACTACCCACCATACACTGTCCCGGATCCGGATAACGGACCGCGGTTAGACATCCATGACGATAAGGGTGGTATTTCAAGGATGGCTCCACAGAAACTGGCGTCCCTGCTTCAAAGCCTACCACCTATCCTACACATGCCGACACGAATGCCAGTGTAAAGCTATAGTAAAGGTGCACGGGGTCTTTCCGTCTGACCGCAGGAACCCCGCATCTTCACGGGGAATTCAATTTCACTGAGTCTATGTTGGAGACAGCGGGGAAGTCGTTACGCCATTCGTGCAGGTCGGAACTTACCCGACAAGGAATTTCGCTACCTTAGGACCGTTATAGTTACGGCCGCCGTTTACTGGGGCTTCAGTTCAAAGCTTGCACCTCTCCCTTTAACCTTCCAGCACCGGGCAGGCGTCAGACCCTATACGTCGTCTTGCGACTTCGCAGAGCCCTGTGTTTTTGATAAACAGTCGCTACCCCCTGGTCTGTGCCACCCCATCTCAGTTGCCTAAAATGGGGTCACGCTTCTTCCGAAGTTACGCGTGCAATTTGCCGAGTTCCTTCAACATAGTTCTCTCAAGCGCCTTGGTATACTCTACCTGACCACCTGTGTCGGTTTCGGGTACGGTCTATAATGATGGAGCTATTTCCTGGAACCGCTTCCCTGCACCCACAATCCAATAAGTGAATACAAGTTACGCAATCCGTCACTACCACCAGGCCCACGAATATTAACGTGGTTCCCATCGACTACGCGTTTCCGCCTCGCCTTAGGGGCCGGCTAACCCTGCTCAGATTAACTTTAAGCAGGAACCCTTGGTCTTTCGGCGAGAGGGTCTCTCACCCTCTTTATCGTTACTCATGTCAACATTCGCACTTCCGATACCTCCAGGATGTCTCACGACTGTCCCTTCACAGGCTTACGGAACGCTCCGCTACCACTTGCATTGCTGCAAATCCTCAGCTTCGGTGCATGGCTTCAGCCCCGTTACATTTTCGGCGCAAAGACCCTTATTTAGACCAGTGAGCTGTTACGCTTTCTTTAAATGATGGCTGCTTCTAAGCCAACATCCTGGTTGTTTTGGGATCCTCACATCCTTTCCCACTTAGCCATGACTTGGGGACCTTAGCTGGAGGTTAGGGTTGTTGCCCTTTTCACGACGGACGTTAGCACCCGCCGTGTGTCTGCCGAGTAGTACTCCCGGGTATTCGGAGTTTGGTTAGGATCAGTAAGACGGTGAGTCCCCATAGCCCATCCAGTGCTCTACCCCCCGGGGTATTCGCTCGACGCTCTACCTAAATAGATTTCGCGGAGAACCAGCTATTTCCGAGTTTGATTGGCCTTTCACCCCTAACCACAAGTCATCCCAATCTATTGCAACAGATGCGGGTTCGGTCCTCCAGTTGGTGTTACCCAACCTTCAACCTGCTCATGGCTAGATCACTCGGTTTCGGGTCTAATGCAACAAACTAAATCGCCCTATTCAGACTCGCTTTCGCTTCGCCTACACCTACCGGCTTAAGCTTGCTTGTTACACTAAGTCGTTGACCCATTATACAAAAGGTACGCCGTCACCCTTGCGGGCTCCGACTGTTTGTAGGCATCCGGTTTCAGGTTCTATTTCACTCCCCTTGTCGGGGTGCTTTTCACCTTTCCCTCACGGTACTTGTTCGCTATCGGTCATGCACGAGTACTTAGGCTTGGATAGTGGTCTACCCACGTTCAGACAGGGTTTCACGTGCCCCGCCCTACTCTAGGACAATGAGTGTTCTACGCGTACGGGGCTATCACCCGCTACGGCCCAACTTTCCAGAAGGTTCCGCTTTATTCCTCATTGCCACTGGCCTGGTCCGCGTTCGCTCGCCACTACTTGCGGAGTCTCGGTTGATGTCCTTTCCTTCGGGTACTTAGATGTTTCAGTTCCCCGAGTTCGCTTCTTACACCCTATTTTATTCAGGTGTAGATACCTTATCACAATGCTTGGAAACCCAAGCCGAGCCTAAACTCAGTTTGGATTTTCCAAGCATTTAAGGTGGGTTTCCCCATTCGGATATCCATGGATCAAAGCTTATTCGCAGCTCCCCACGGCTTTTCGCAGCGTATCACGTCCTTCATCGCCTGTGCATGCCAAGGCATCCACCAAATGCCCTTACGACACTTAATCGTTCTCATTGCCAATGCTCATCATCTGGTTCCCGTTTCATCAGAAACGGCAACAGACCGGGTTACCTTTTACAACCCAGCCAATCCAACAATGCCATCGACGTGTTCGATCGGATCACTTTATTGGAACTACGCCGAGCAGTTCGCTTGTGTCCGATCTTTAAGACCAGCTTCTCGAGATTAAATCC
>UBQW01000072.1 GCA_900467745.1 Hyphomicrobiales bacterium | reverse complement strand
ATTATAGGCAGCACCCAGGACGCCAACTTCGGCAGGTCCATCGCCAAACAGCGCCAGCGCGAACGTGAACATGTTCGCCACGGAATGCTCAAAACCTGCGGCGACGAAGATCGTTATCGGCCAGAATATTAGAAGTAATTTGGCGGCGTCGTTTTCCGTTCTGCCGCACATCCAGATGGCGAGACAGACCAACCAGTTTGCCAGGAAACCTCTCGCCATCAAAGCCTCTGGCGACGCCGCCATCTTCGCAGCCACCGAGGCGTAGAAAACCGAGCGACCGTCTCCCAATAGGGTCCCACCGCCTGCGGCGAAAAAGATGGACGCGAGTAATGCGGCACCCACAAGGTTTCCGACCCAGCATGCAGTCCAGACCTTGATCACATCCGAAATGGAAACCTGACGCCGAAAAAGAGCGAAGGTCATGTACATAGCTGTCCCGGTGAAAAGCTCCGAGCCAGCGAATACAACGATTGTCAGCGCTGAAGCGAACACGGCCCCCATGACCAGATGCGACCACTCCGGGCCAAGATGCGCGCCTGCTGTGAACATCAAGATGTCGCCGAATCCAATATAGGCACCCGCCAGCATCGCGCCTACGAAGAAGCGTGGGAATTGACTGGTGACCAGATCGGCCTTGTGCGCGCCAGCATCTGCGAACTTCGTTATTGTCTCGATATACATCGACAGGTCCCTCATTTAGCGCCGCCCGCGCTGGAGACATAGTCTGGGCGGTAGCTGCAGATTCAGTCGGCCAAGATATTTTGGCGTCTCCGTCCGCCGCTACGCATACTTGAGTATGTCTGACGCCATCACGTGTTGCCGTGGTCTTTTCGGCTCGAATGCGATGGAGGCGGCAATGGCAGAGAAACGTCCAGACGGTATCGAGGATTACGCGGGGCCCGCGGGCGGATGGGATGCCCTTCGCGCGACCGCGGAGGCGCTTGTTCACGAGAAGATCGTGATCCAAGGGTCGTTGGCGTTGCTGAAATCGAACCAGCCCGACGGCTTCGATTGTCCCGGATGTGCGTGGCCGGATCCCAAACACACGTCGTCGTTCGAATTCTGCGAAAACGGCGCAAAGGCTGTTACCTGGGAGTCCACGGCCAAACGAGTGGGGCCGGAATTCTTCGAGGAGCATACGGTCAGCGAACTTTGGACTTGGTCAGACTATCAACTTGAGGGCAAGGGTCGTTTGACCCACCCGATGATTTACGACAGGTCCACCGACAAGTACGCCCCCATAACCTGGGACGAGGCTTTTGCTGTCGTCGGGAAAAAGCTCAACGAACTCCCAGACCCAAATATGGCGGAATTCTACACCTCCGGTCGTGCCTCCAACGAAGCCGCTTTCCTGTATCAGCTATTTGTTCGGGCGTACGGTACAAACAACTTTCCGGACTGCTCCAACCTTTGCCATGAAGCGACAAGTGTCGGCCTGCCCGCCTCGATCGGCGTCGGAAAGGCCACCGTGGTCTTGGAGGACTTCGATCATTGCGACGCCATTTTCAGCTTCGGGCACAACCCGGGGACAAATCACCCTCGTATGATGACGACCTTGTACGACGCGTCGCGGCGGGGCGTCCCGATCATAGTGTTCAATCCCCTCAAGGAGCGCTCTCTCGAAAAGTTCGCCGCACCGCAGAACCCAGTCGAAATGGTGACGCTATCGTCGACACCCATCGCTTCCGCTTACCATCAAGTGAGGAGTGGTGGTGATGTCGCGGCGCTCAAGGGCATCATGAAACGCGTCGCCGAGCTCGATAGGGAGAACCTCGAAGGTGGCGGAGACGGTCTTCTGGACCGAAGCTTCATCGACACCCATACCGAGGGGTTCGCTGCGCTTTTGGAAGATCTCGCGAAGACGGACTGGGAAAGCATCACAAAGAAGTCCGGGCTGACGAGGGAAGCTATCGACAGCGCCGCCTTGGTTTACGTGCGCTCGGAACGGGTCATAGTCTGTTACGGTATGGGTATCACGCAACATCGTAACGGTACCTCGAACGTTCAGCAATTGGCAAACCTCCTTATGATGCGTGGGAACATGGGAAAGCCTGGCGCAGGCATCTGCCCGCTGCGGGGGCACTCAAACGTTCAGGGTGACCGCACAGTCGGCATCACGGAGGTTCCGAACAAGGCCCTGCTTGATGGGATGGAGAAGGCATTCGGTTTCCGCCCTCCTGCGGAAAAGGGGCATAATGCCGTTGAGGCCATAGACGCGATCATCGCCGGAAGATCGAAAGCGCTGATATGCCTTGGCGGCAACCTGGCGGTCGCGATGTCCGATCCCGGGAAGGTGTTCGAAGGGATGCGACGGCTCGAATTGGCAGTTCATTTGTCAACCAAGCTGAACCGCTCGCATCTGTTGATCGCGGAGCAATCCCTGATTTTACCTGTCCTCGGACGTACCGACCTCGACATACAGGAAAGCGGACGTCAGTCGGTGACTGTCGAGGACTCAACCTGCATGGTTCATGCTTCACGAGGTTTTCTCAATCCGCCGAGCGAACACTTGCGATCGGAACCGGCGATCATCGCCGGGTTGGCGAAGGCCACGCTCGGAGACAGGTACGGCATCGATTGGAATGGAATGGTGTCCGATTACGATCGCGTGCGCGACAAGATCGAGATCGTCTTCCCGGATTTCTGGGACTTCAATCAGCGCATACGCCAACCGGGCGGCTTTCACCTCGACATTCCGGCTTCGCGTCGAGAATGGCGGACGGCCAACGGCAAGGCAAATTTTCTGATCGCGTCAGGGCTCGAGGAGGACCCGCGCCTGTATCAGCCGGATATCATCACCCTCACCACTGTTCGAAGCCATGACCAGTACAACACGACGGTGTATGGCCTCAACGACCGCTATCGCGGTGTCTTCGGTCGACGAGATGTGGTATTCATGCATGCAGACGACCTTGCGGAGCGGGGTCTCTCCGACGGCTCAAAGGTGGACATTGTAGCGGCCCCTGACGAGGGTGAGGACGAGAGCACGACGCGCGTGGTAGCGGGCTTCACAGCGGTGGAATACAACATCGCTCGCGGATCGGCTGCTGGGTACTTTCCAGAAATGAACGGGTTGGTGGCTTTGACCCACTTCGATAGGAAGTCTGGGACACCGTCGTACAAGGCGACGCCGGTTCGAATAAGGGCCGCATCTTAGATCCCCGAGCGCAGATTTGGCTTGCAAAGTTCGTAAGCAATCGGGTGCAGAGACTTTGCGTCCGCCTCTGCGCATAGGCAAAATCTTCGAGCCTGGCCACTTCATGCAGCGCGGTTTCACTTAAGCAATGTCAACTAAGGTTAAACACGTGAAGACAGTTTCGTTAACGATCGCGATTTCCGCATTGATCGCCCTTTCAACATACGCTCAAGATACAGTGAAGCAGCCAAGCATCACCACATCGTTGGCGGTCGAGATCGCTCAATCTGCCTTGTCGGAATGCTCAGCCGATGGCTACAATGTCTCAGCGGCCGTAACCGATCGCGCAGGAATTTTGCTGGCTTTCGTCCGTGCGGAGAATGCCGGTCCCCACACCGTTGAAGCGTCGCGTGCCAAGGCGTTTACAGCTGCGTCTTCTCGTAACGCCACGAGCGCGATCGCGAACAATGTGGCGAACAATCCGAGCGCAGCCGGCTTGGCAGATATTCCTGGCTTTCTGGTTCTAGCCGGTGGTGTCCCGATCAGGGTAGGAAACGATATTATTGCCGCCATAGGCGTCGCGGGTGCACCAGGAGGGAATCTCGACGAGGCTTGCGCCAATAAGGCACTAGAAGGGCTATCCGCCCACCTGAAGTAGGTTACAGCTGTTCGCGGCCCGCAGGCCTACTGGTCTCGGGCTCCCTCGCCCCGATCACCAACAGAGCTCGGGATATCGCAAGCGGCGGCCCGCGCTTTTGGTGGCACGAGGATCCATGTCAGGAAGCTCATCACCGAATTAACTGATAGCTCCATGTCCGCCGTCTTCCTTGTAGGAGCAGCTGAAGCGTGCAGTTCGTTTTGTAAACGAGCTCGGATGGGCTGGAGGCGAACCGACGGTTATCAAAACTAAGCCCGCAGCCAAACGCGCTCGATAGCTGCTTGTCAGCAGCAGGCTTGAAATAGGTTACATCGTTCGCATCATCAGCTTTCGATGCCGCGACAAAACCGACTGCGACAATCAAATCTCCGTTATTTCGGCGGAACGGTCATCTCTTGTTGATACGATTTTTGCGGCGACAGCTCAGTCGATCAGACTTTCTAACGCTTGTTCCCTGCCAGTGGTCTGGTGAAACATCCTCAGCAGTTCCGCTAAAATGAGGCAGAGAGGACGAGCGTAGCTATCGGGATAATCGAACATCTCGCTGTAAGCTGGATCGAAGGATAACTCGGTTTCGATGTCGAGGAGGCGTCGGTAAGCGATGTGGGACAAGCTCCAGCCGTTTGTTGACATCGGCGCTACATAGGCAGGCCAAGAGCGGTCGAACATAGCCGGAGCCGCATGCTCGTTGATGAACAACGCAACGCAGTCTCGGAAGCGGTAGAGTTCGCCAATCGGCGGCGCTGAGCCAAGTACGATCATCACCCGTTTAGCGTCCAATTCGGGGTCGATGAGCGCTGTGTCCGTGCTGGACCAAACATGCCCAGGCCCGCTTTCAGCGAAGCATTTGATTATCTCAACAGGCTTTCCCGTATGGTGATGAAAAATCAGTTGGAGCGTGTCCAACTCCGCTGCGCGTGCGTGCCCGGCGACCAATGTCACAACCGAACATTTTTCCAGCGCTCCGGCAAGGTTTCCCAATACCTCGGCCCAAAGCCTTACCTCGAAATGATCTTGGGAGCTTCTGGACCACATCGGGAACGGCAGCGCTCCTAGCTGTCTTAAACGCTCGGGATGCCATGCCTTGAGTTCTGAAATAGTATGGGTGGCGAAGAACGCCGGCCCTGCCCTGTCGTCGGCGCGACTGATCTCAGAAGGTAGTCGCAGGCTTCGAGTGGCGGCATACTTTTCAGCGAGCATGGACGTCATCATTGGCTCCCGTGTAGTTGGAATGCTTCCACACTACGACTTATCAAGCCATGCAGGCAGTATACGTTGGTATTCGTCACGATCGATTGGAATCGTATTTTTGATCGTTTCCTACAGGTGCACTTGCAGCCGACGGTTTGCCCTGACCAATGATCCATAGCCGTGCTTAGGCGCGGGCAAGAAGTTGAATCGGGTTGTCGAGCAAACCGGTTCTGCGCCACATACCGCCGGCACCGGTTCACCCAAGCAACGCGCTCGTTCTGCCTACTGTTGTCGACGTCAGGCTAGCCCGAGCTTCTTACGAAGATCAGCGTTCTCGGCTCTCAGTTTCTCGGCGAGAGATCTACGCAGTTTCTGGTTTTCTGCCTCCAGCGCGATCAGGTCGGCGAATTCGTCCATCGCAAGAGTTACCTTGGCAGCTTTTTGTTGGGCAGACTTCGCGCTAGTTCGATCTGCAGGCACTTTGTTGGCGGCCTTCAACGTGTCGCCCGCACTCGTGTCTCTTGGCTTCCGTGCGGTCTTCGATTTCTTTGCAGCTAGCGCTGCGGCAATCGCCTCCTTACTACGGCGAGGCGCTCGCTGCCTCTTTGGCTCAGCGAGTGGGATAACCTCTGTTTCGGTGTTTGGACTATCGGAAAATTCGTCGGCCATGTCTTCTCTCCTTAAACGCTTGGCAGAAAAGTCATAGACGTACTAAAGCGCGTGTCAATTCGCTGACTATTTTGACGTCTTCGAAGGACGTAGCCTGTCGAACGGCCTCAGACATCTTAAAAGCCTCATTCAGCTACGCCGGCGCGGCGGCATGGTAGAGCTGCCTATCACCCATCACCAATTGAGGTTGAGATCGATTAAAACGATCATTGTCAAAGATGACATCTTTGTTGCTGGCCGACTATGCCGCAACCCGATTTCGGCCGGTTCGTTTCGCTCGATAAAGTGCCTCATCAGCTCGTGCTATTACGTCATCGACACTCTCAGGTACGCAGGATACGGCAATGCCTATGCTTGTTGTCAGGCCCATCGACATGCCGTTCCACTCGACCGGTTGCCTAGCTATGACATCCCTAATCTGTTCGGCGCGTTCGTTGGCATCATTCAGGTTGGTGGATGCCAAAAGAATACCGAACTCCTCACCGCCAAGCCGCGCAATGACTTCGTTTTTGCCAAGAACCCCGCCAACCCGAACAACGAATTCCTTCAATGCGGCATCGCCGCCTGAGTGACCATGAGTGTCGTTGATGCGTTTAAAGTGGTCCAGATCCGCCAGAAGGATCGTCCGAGCATCCGTGATATTGCCGCTTGGAAACTTGGCGAGTAGGCCCGCCCTGTTCAGGGCCCCGGTTAGTTGATCTGTCACAGCGAGCTGTCGAAGTTGCTCGCGAGCCTTCTCTTCCATGATGGCGAAAAGGCCGACGACGAAGGCGTTGTTCAGTACGAAGTCGCCTGCGAGTATCAGGATAGAAGATAAACGGCTCCCGGGGAATGCCACGTCCAGCACTATGGAAGCAACGTATACTGGAGCGTATGCAATCAGCACCCAGCCAACAGCCTTCCTAGCAAAACCGCTACCATGCCTCATGAAATACGCGCCTGCGGCTGTGACAGTCACCGCGAGAACGCCAGTCGAGAATGAATTCGCGAGTATCTTGAGGCCAGCCGACGCTAAAAATAGATGCCCAAAGAACGTTGCGGTCGGACCCATCAGGAGTAGCCAATGGAATGGGGGACGTCCGTCGAAGGCTCTCGCACCCGCCCATGTAAGGGATATATTAGCTGCGACGGCTGCGACAAGCGCAGGGATCACAAAACTGTTTCTCGTAAGGGTAAACCCGTACACCGCAGCCGAGACGAGCAGAAGGCTGCTCGCCCAGTACAATAAGTGCACTTCCCGGCGCTTGAACCACAGGGCGAGCAACATACCGCCGTAGCTCAAATTGAGTAGCGCGTTGCAGAGGTGTATCGTTGCGTAATCGAGGGTCATTTTCTAAAGTCGCTAGGTTCGATCCCTTGTAGCGGCTTCGAGTTAATGATTTGGGCTGCCCGCGAACTGAACGCGGTTCCTACGCTGAATCACCCGTCCGTGTTTTTCTGTGAAGCTGTGGTCGTTGCGCGTCGACAGGTCTGCTATATTCATTGTCTGCTGCCGCGCTGGGCTTCACTCATAAATGGCGCGCATTGCCGCCGCAGGCGTCGGAAAAGATTTTCAAACTCGCACTTTGATCCCAGCGGTACCCGAAGCGGATCCCCAAGATATCAGACAACTGTCGCAGAAATCGCAGGCTGCTGAGACATGAGCTCAGCGAGGATTTCCAGACTACGTCGCAGTTCCTCGACGCTTGCAGGAGCGCCCAGACCGATCCTGATCGCCTCGGGAGCAGCGGCCAGCGCGAAGGAGTCACTCGCTACGACGCCGATACCGATCGAACGCAATCTAGAAACAAGCTCACCTCGGGTCCATGGTTCCTGCACGCTCAGCCATACATGGAAACCTTCAGATGAGGTCTCGGCGCATCCGGGCAGTGTCCTATGGAATTCCTCTAGCCTAGTAACGGTTTCCCGCATGATCTCGTCGCGCACCGCATCTGCCAGCCCAGTCTCGATCCATCGCGAAGCAGTTGCACTTGTCAGCGGTGAGACGATGGAAGCAGATGCGCGTATTGCGTTGGCGACCCGAAGGGAGCGGCCTTCTGGCGCAGCCACGTATGCGACGCGCAACGCGGGAGACAAACATTTTGACAGGCTTGCCACGTGATAGACGATGTCAGGTGCAAGCGCAGCAAGCGGCGCTGGCGCGTTTGGAGCCAGAGCGCCGTATGCGTCATCCTCGATAACCGGCACTTCGAATGCCCGCGCCAACTCAAGCAGCTCGCGGCGACGGTCGAGCGGCATGGTGCGCGTCGTTGGGTTATGGAGCGTTGGCATACAATACAGCGCCTTCGGCTTCATCGTTTGGCAGGCTCGATCGAACGCTTCGGGAAGCAGCCCGCGTTCGTCCATTTCCAGGGGTGCGAGCTTCAGTCTGAGGTGTGATGCGACAGACCTGAACCCAGGGTATGTCAAATCCTCCGCACAGATGGTGTCCCCTGGATCGGCAAGCACACTCAATATCGCATGGAGAGCCCCTTGAGCACCCGCGGCGACCAGGACACGATCACTAGTGACGTCCGGCAGACGCCTCGCGAGCCAAGAAGTCGCGACCATCCGATCGGCCATGATCCCGCCAGGCTCCTGGTAGCGCGTCAGCAGGTCGGGGCCTTCATCCTGCAATTCCCGAACCGTATCCCACATACTTTGGTTGAGGGAGGCGCTTTGAAAGCGAGGCGGCAGGTTCATACTCATGTCGACCAGACCTGAAGGTTGCGCACGACCCTGCGCCATTTGTCGAACCTTCACATAGGTACCCTGGCCAACCTTCCCCTCGATCAGGCCGCGGGTCCGGGCCTCGGCGTAAGCACGGCTCACTGTCGTGAAGTCAATGCCAAGCTCATCTGCCAGTCTTCGTTGAGTGGGAAGACGAGCACCCTGAAAAAGAGCCCCGCTGGCGATGTCCGCTGCGAGCGCGTTTGCTATTGCGATGTAGATAGGGCCGCCTCTTTCAGCGAGATTTGGTTTCCAAGAAATGGCAGCCATAAGGTATTGCGATCTTCCCATCAATTTAACATTATATGGATATGAATGCGACATTGCTGTCAAGCAGGACGAGCGCGCTCGATCTCCTGCGGAGTGCCAACGTCACGGGCGCTTCCGAAATCCCTGTGAACCGCAGCGTAAACGTGGTCAGCCCGTCACCTGCGACACTTTGGATAATATGCACTCTGACTGGATAATTGTATGCATACGCCACCGTGTCAATCGTATGGATGTGCGAACAATGACTTACAAGCAACCCATGATCGCGACCAAAGAGAAGTCGTCGATCAAAGCAAATGATCGCCAGGCAACCATGGTTTTGGGCGTCTTGATTTTAACGGGGGCCATTCTGGCCTGCCGAATTCAAATCGCTTACTCGCCATCTCTCTGGACGCATGCTCTCATTGCCCTCCCGCCGGCGCTGATAGCAGCGTTTGTGCCCATTCAATTGTTGAAGAAGTGGCTCTCGAGGAAACGTGAACGATCTCTCAATACTCAGGCGGGCATCCGCGGCGCACAAACGCACCCAGAGATTGAGCCGCACAATCCCGTCGAAGATCACAAAGTGGCGCAAACCTTTGAGCGGTTCGTCGCTTAAACGCGTGCTTGCCAGATCACATGGAGATTTGATTATGGACTGGTTTCCAATAGCCCTCGGTTCGTTCAAGGCCGTCGCGTTAGGCACAGCGATGTTCTACGCTATCAAGTGGCACTACGACCAAGGCGAAAAAGGCGGGGCACTGACGCTGTTGCGAACTGGCGGGAAAGTAGCCGCTGCTTTTTTGGTAACCGTTCTTGTCATTGTGGTCTTCGCGTTTGTTGTGAGCAACATGCTCGGATTAGACTTGAGCTACCCTTCGTGATGGCACAGACTGACCTTGTAGCCGTCTAGAATCTGTGCCAGCGCATTCGTGCAGGATCGGGTATTCGGTCACGAATGGTTGAGCGTAAATCTCAGCCACCGAAACGAACTTTGGTTCAGGAATTAATTCCCGGCACGTTGCCCACCCCTGGCAACGTGACTGAAGCGGCTTTTAGCAGGAACATCCTGCCCCTTCCGTAGGGCCATGGAACGGTTTTCCGCTCCACCCGCCAGGGTTCCAGCGCGCGGCCGTGACAGTTGCCCGCCCCACGCCTGCGACTTCCCCCTTTTGGGTCGCGACCTTCGCCGCGACGACCCCAGCGCTGCAAGCGCCTTCTGATACTCCTTATTCAGCCCGTTCCACCGCGGCCAAACATGCCTCGACTTCGGAGCGAGCTCCGAGGCGTCCTTCCTTACAGGTAGGTCGAGGGTGACATGATCACAGCCGTTCGTCGGCACCTTGACGGTGTCCGTCGAGGAACGGGGCAGTCTTTCGGAATAACCCATTGCCCGTCGGGCAATGGTGACGGATGCGGCCTCGTGGACGCTCAAGCCGTAGCGGCGAGCGAACTTCACGCGACCGATGATCGATGTGTAGGCGGGATTGACCCGCCGTAGCGCCACGCCCTGGCGCGCGCAGGCGGAAGCGAGGGCTTTGCCGAAGGCACTGTACGCAAACGACGACAACATGCGGGCGTAGCGCGCGTCCTTCGCATCCTTCAGCGTCTTCTTCTTTTCGCTAAAGTCCAGCAATTCCGAGACCACCGGCACGCCCAGTCGCTCTGCACGAGCAGCGATCTCGGCGGCAACCTTGCGGACCGCGTCCTGAGCCTGGTCGGAGGTTTTGCCGTATGTGACGCAGGGAAAATTGAAGACTTCGACCGGGTTGCCGTCGCGATCGACCAGCGCCGCGGAAATATGTCCGGCGTTGAGATCGATGCCGAGCGCGCCGGCGCTGAAATCCGGTGTCTTCCATTCCACTGCATGATCGACGCTGACCATCACTTTCCAGCTCTTGGCGTCGCGCAGAAACTTGACCGTAACGGGCTTGCGGTTCGCCAGGGCCTGCTCAATGACGTCGTTTCCATGATTGAAGGAAAGGCCGTGGAAGTCGACGCATGCGATTGTCTGACCCGACACCTTGAACGTTCTCGTGGCGAGATGTGCCAGAGCTTTCGGAAGCCGCAGCTCCAGATCAAACCGGCCATCGCCGCGCGGTCGCAGGCGGGCAAACTGGTTGCCGCCTTCCTTGCTGCTATTGCCATCGAGCGTGAACTGCGCCGAGCGTGCGGACCTCCAAGCATCGAGCCACTCCGCGTGGTCGGCGTAATCATTACCCTGCGAATTGAACTGCTCGCGGAAGAGCTTCTTCGAACCGAAGCAAATCGTCGGATCGACCGCCTGGTTACGCGCTTGTGCCTGCTTCGTCTCGAGGATTGCAAGACGCCGCTTGTGCTGGTGAACGGCAAATCCCAGTTTCTGAATTTCGACGGTGGCGCTCTCGAACGCGGCCCTGCGCGCGTGATACTTGATGAGAAGTTGCTTCAACGCGAAGAGTTCGTCGGCGCGGCGCTCCTCAGCCGCGATCTTCATAGACGCCCGACGATACTCGAGCTTCACGGTGATCGTCGCCAGTTCCTCAGCGAGCTTCCTCCGAACCTTCTTGGCGCGCGCCAACGCCAGTGTCTTCCGCTTGATGTCGGTCTTCTTCGATGAGACTTTACGCGCAAGGTCCTTGGCGCGTTCTTTAGCGAGTTCGGAGATCGACGCCAGCTTCGCCGTCAGCTGGCGATATGCCATATCGAGATGGACGGCTGAGATGCCCAGCGGTTGGTAGAACGACACCTTCAAATCACCGGTCCACGTCCGTCCCGCCTTGAGTTGCGCCAGCAAAAGGCGCTCGGCTCGGCTCATCAGGTCGGCATACTTGGCAAGAACGGGCGCAAGCCGGGCGGCTCTGCACCTTTCCGATATCAGCCTTGTCTCGAACGTCCTGATCAACTGCTTGCCTGCGCATCGTGCTTCTATGAACCAATGCTCAGCGCAAAATCCATCGGCCGCAATAGTGCCGGTAAGAATCTACCCAGAAGTCGAGATTAGCGGTTTCAACCACTCGTGACGAATACCCCAAATAGCTACGCTTGAAGCGGTGTGTTCACCTCGCTATCCCGCCAAGTGGAACAGGTGCCTTATCCGTACCGACAACGACGACGAGGCGGCCGCATTTGGCGTTCGGCTCGCATCGTGGAGCCGCTCTTCGGCCATCGTACGTGCGGTGAGCAAGCTCGCCAAGTCCTCTGCGAGTGCGGGTCGCACCCGCATGATGTCTGCAAACCTCTCTTTGGGGATCTCATATACGACGGATGCGGTTAGAGCCCGAACGTCACCCAGCTCAAGCGCGCCCATGAGCACGCCACGTTCGCCGAACACATCACCCGGCGCGAGACGCTCGAGCTCCACGTTACTTCCCTCCTCAAGCTCCTCAATAGCCATCACCCCGTTCCGGACGATCATCAACGACGTCAGTGCAGTTCCTCGGCGGGCTACTACATCGCCTTTCTTGAAGGTCAACCGGTTCATCGTAGCTGCCAAATCGTCCTTTTCTTCACTAGTGAGTGCAGAGAACAAAGGAATGGCGTCCATCAGACGCCTTGGAGGTGTTTGTCGTTTAGCGCCGGGATCTTGCGGTACGTCGAGGGCAGGTGACGAGGATGCAACGCCCTCGGCCCAGGCTAGCTGCAATCCAGCGGCGTCTACGTGCCGGTAGACAAGGTCATACAACTCGTTACGAGCCGAAGACACTTCACCCAGATCGGCGACCCGGAATGAGAGCTCGACGCTCAACGCGCTGCGGTCAAGGCCGATGATGTTCGCTGAGGGCGGCGGTGATTTCAATATTGAATTGCTGCTGAGAAGTACTCGCTCCATCGCTTGCAGAATAGCCGCTGGCGGCTTTGAAGGTAACAATCGCACCTGCAAGGAGGCACCGTGAGACATGTCCGGCCCGCTGATGTTGACAATCTTCGACTTGGCCAAGACGCTGTTCGGCACCACCACGAGGTCGTTCGTGCCATTCAGTAGTTCTGTGGACCGCCAGTTCGTCTCGACGACCCTGCCCTGTGTGCTGTCGTCGATAGCAATCCAGTCACCGACGGACAAAGGCCGCCCAATGTTAAGTGCAATCCCGGAAAACACGTCGTTGAGCGTACTCTGGAGCGCGAGGCCGAGAACGATCGCGAATACCCCGGATGTGGCAATGAGGGTTCCGACCGGCAAACTGAAAACAAAGGCAATGATGCTGAGCGTCGCGCCGAGGTAAATCACACCAACAAGCAAGTCCTGTAGGAGCCGTCCCTCCTTTGGCTTCCGTTCGAAGATCAAAAACGTCCGAACGAGGCTCGCGAGAACCATCGCGCCACCTATCCACCAGATAGCTTTCAACGCCCCAGAGGCGATACGATCGGAAACGCTCGTTGCAGAAACATCAACGAGATAGGGCGGAATCTTATGGTAGAGCAACAAAGCAGTGAGGGCGGCGAAAAACAAAAGGTTGGCCGCTAGTTTCGCGAGCGCTTTTTCACCGGTTAGCAGGTTCACCGACAACCTGACGACCACGAGCAACGCGAACTGCGCGACGGGCTCTCCGAGTAGCGCGCTGATGGTTTCCAGGCTCATGCCATGCCTCTCAAGTCGCTAGACGGAGACGACATTGAAGACCGCTGCCCGTCTTCTTGCTTAATGCGTTCGTTCTGTGATGTCCGCTCAAGTGGATTGCCGGCGACGAGCTGCTCATGGCCACACAAGGGAAATGGTCGATCATCTGGGACTTACCCTCCCGTCACGCTCATATGGCGGCTGACGGCGGGACGGTTATGAGTGCGGTCGATGATGAAATCGTGACCCTTGGGCTTGCGGGAAATCGCTTCGTCTATCGCGGCGTAGAGCAATCCGTCGTCTTCGGTCGCGCGCACGGCGGAGCGCAGGTCGGCGGCGTCGTTCTGGCCAAGGCACATGTAGAGCGTACCGGTGCAGGTGAGGCGCACGCGGTTGCAGCTCTCGCAGAAGTTATGGGTCATCGGTGTGATGAAGCCCATGCGACCGCCGGTTTCCTCGACGGTGACGTAGCGGGCGGGGCCACCCGTGCGGTAGCCGATTTCGCTCATCGTGAACTGCTTTTCGAGATCGGCGCGCAGCTTGGAGAGCGGCAGATAGCGATCCGTGCGATCTTCCTCGATCTCACCCATCGGCATGGTTTCGATGACGGTCAGATCCATGCCGCGACCATGGGCGAAGCGGATCATCTCGGGCATCTCGACGTCGTTGAAATCCTTGAGGGCGACGGCGTTGAGCTTGATGTGCAAGCCTGCCTTCTGGGCGGCGTCGATGCCTTCCATGACCTTGTTGAAGTCGCCCCAGCGGGTGATCGCGCGAAATTTGTCGGGATTGAGCGTATCCAGCGACACGTTGATGCGGCGAACGCCGCAATCATAGAGCTCGTCGGCATAACGCGCGAGCTGCGAGCCGTTAGTGGTCAGCGTCAGCTCGTCGAGCCCGGAGCCGATCTGTTGGCCGAGTTGGCGCACGAGATGCATGATGTTCTTGCGCACCAGCGGTTCGCCGCCGGTCAGTCTCAGCTTGCGAACGCCCTTGGCGATAAAGGCGGAACAGAGCCTGTTCAGCTCCTCCAGCGTCAGAAGATCCTTCTTCGGCAGGAAGTTCATGTTCTCGGCCATGCAATAGGTGCAGCGAAAATCGCAGCGATCGGTCACCGAGACGCGCAGATAGGTGACGGCCCGCTGAAACGGGTCGATCATCAACCCTGCCTCAGGCTCTGGCAGCGGAGGAGAACTTTTTTTCGAGAATCGCGGCTCTATCGACATGAGATGAGACTACCGCACTGTTCGGCCCTTGCAACTATACACACGTATGCGAGCGCTGGCAGACCCTCGTAAGCTTGAGGCGTACGACCGGAGAACCGAAGAGCCCGCCTAAAGTAGCGTGTGACGCCCGGTGCATTCGATGTACGGGTCAATAATACAAGCCGTGTGCTTCCGCATCCTCCCTGGCGACAACCAAATCATAATTGCGGACGAGCTCGCTCAACGAACGGCACCGCATCTTTCTCATCATCCGGCTACGGTGTAGCTTTGCCATTATCTCACTGATCCCCATTTCAAACGCTATCTGCTTATTTAGCAGGCCATCTGCGACATGCCTCATAACCTCCCGCTCTCTTGGGGTTAGGAGCCGGACGTTTCGACACGCTTCTTCGGCGTGCCGTTGCAGCGCCCGCCTGGTGCTGTCTTCCTTTATGGCGCGAGTGGCCGTAGCGATCACATCTTCTTTGTCGAGAGGTTTCAAGAGAACCCCCCGGGCTCCAGCCTTCAGTGGGTCGATTGAAAGCCTTACGTCATCGAGACCAGTCATGAAAACTACCGGCCGCCTGCATTGCAGGGCCCGCAAACGAAGCTGAAACTGCAATCCATTGAGGTTTGGCATGTCCGCATCCAGGATTATGCAGCCATGCCGATCGACGGCGGGGTTCGCGAGGAAGTCACCCGGGCATTCGAATTCGTCAGCCGCGATATCATGGGAGGCAAACATATCCATAAGGGATCTGCGAACACCTTCCTTGTCATCGATAATGCTGACTGTCGGCGCGTCTATCCAGTGCACGACCCGCTCAGACATTGCGTTTCCTTCCATTCCATTGCCACCCACTCGACCAACGGCCGAGTGGGAATTGCTTCGCGCGGGTCTCGCCCGAGGAATGACTCCGGGCTTGTCGGATCCGAAGTCGCGCCCGAGGCGCTCCGGTTGAAATCAAGCGTGGTCAGGGCAATCTCCATCCCTTCAGCAGCCGCTGGTGGCCCGCGCAAATCATGGCGGCAGGCGAAACTCACTGGCTGTGTTTCCGAGACGCGGGGAGAAGCTTCCGACCTGTCGCCTTATGCCTTGGCGGCAGGTTTGACGCGGAAGCTCACGCCCATGCGATTAAATGCATTCATTGCGCCAATGGTAATCGTGAGGTCGACGAGGTCTTTCGGGCTGAAAGCCGCCGACGCGGCGGCGTACGCTTCGTCAGAGACGTGCGTCTCGCTCACGAGCGTCACCTCTTCGGTCCAAGCGAGTGCGGCGCGTTCCTGTTCCGTAAACAGGTATTCGGCCTCATGCCAGACCGGCACCAGCATAGTCTTTTCCACCGACATGCCGCCCTTGATGATGTCTCGGGAATGGATATCGATGCAGTGCGCGCAGCCGTTTATTTGAGAAACCCTCAGGAAGACCAAGTGAATAAGTTGGTCCGGGAGGTTGGTGTTTTTAGTGACATACTGGTGAATTCCGCCGAGAGCCTTTGCGCCTTCCGGGGAAGCTTCAAACCAATTCAAACGAGACATCGTACATCCTCTCTAGAACACGGCCCGCTTACGCCGTGGTGGGTCATTGAAATAGCGGCCGCTGTCGCAACCAGGTACGACGACGGGAATAGGTCTTGCGATGTCGACAGGGCACAGCTCCGCCCTTGGCACGCGCGAGATGTAATCAAAGTTGCGCTGCTACAGGGGCTTCTTGGCCGTGCTGCCACCACGAGAGCTTTCTCTGACCGCGGCGACACGCGCATCTTCTCGTGCCGTCTTGCGGTCACCGAACCAGGTCGCGACCATATCTTCAAATTCTCTCGGCCTTCCCTCACCTTGGGCGAGGTCAGCCAGTGTGGTTGTCGAAAGAGACGACCGCATCGCCTCTTCCGCACGCAACATGACGGCATGTATGCGGCATACGCCTGATACTGCCCAGCTCGGTGGTTCGCCAACGAACAACACGCAGCCCCGTCTCACATCTTTGCAGTCGAAAATCTTTCGCTTGCCTTCAATCGCGTCAACGACGTCCAGTATCGATATCGTGGTTGGCGGCTTGGCCAACTCGTAGCCGCCCTTGATGCCATCACGCGAACTAACAATGCCGCCTCTTTCGAGGCGTGGCATGATTTTGGCCATCATCGCCACCGACACCCCCTGGATCTCCGCGAGGTCACGGCTGCTTGCTCGGCGCTTGTCCTCCATAAGCCAAAGCAGGCAATGGAGCCCGTACTCGACGGAGATACCATAGAGGCTGCCGCTTCTATGACCCTCGCTGCCGCCAACGCTGAGGTCGCCACCCTCGACATTTTCCGAGTTTCGCTTCATAACTCTACCTGTATCAGGCGGCGTTATAATGGGACAGGCCCAAGAGGTGAATGTTTGACTGACCCAACACACATCGAGCATATCTCCGCCGCCGTGGACCGCAGTTCCAAAAAAACACTGGCTGACCAGATTTATTTCAATATCCGTAGTGCGATAGAGGCCGGCCGCCTTCCTGATGGGAGTAGACTTCCATCAGGCCGCGATCTTGCCATCCAGTTGGGGGTTGCGCGCGGTACTGTACGGCTGGCCTACGAACGTTTGGCAAATGAGAACCTCGTCAGCGGCGGAAAGGCGGACGGAACGCGTGTCACCCGCAAAGGCTCCGTTGATCAGGCGGCCGGACCGGATACGGCGAAGAGTTCGCTGATGAGCTTTGCAGGGCCTCATTCGGTAAAGCCACACCCGTTCAAAATGGGCGTGCCTGCTCACGACGTCTTTCCCGCGAAGCTATGGTCTAGGATGAGAACGGCGGCAGTGCGCGCCGATGCTCTCGTTTATTGGAATTACCCTGATCCTCGTGGTGAGCTGAGGCTTCGCGAAGAATTAGCTAAACACGTGGCCATAAGTAGACAGGTTGTTTGCCATCCGGACCAGGTGCTCATCACGGGTGGCTATCGCCAGGGCCTACAGCTGGCTTTGACGAGTTTAGGAGCGCATGGCCGTACCGCTTGGGTGGAGGACCCGTGCTATCCAGTCGGCCGCCGCGCGCTGGAGCTTGCAGGTCTTTCGATCAATCCGGTCGAGGTCGACGACCAAGGTATTTGCGTCGCCCAGGGTATCGCCACCGCTTCTGATGCGAAGATAGCCCTAGTCACGCCGGGCCAGCAAGCTCCTACTGGTGTCACCATGACCCCAGCTCGAAGAAGCGCGCTCTTGGAATGGGCGACCTCCAACGATGCCTGGGTCATTGAAGACGACTATCTCGGCGAGCTTCAAATCGACGGGCGCGCCGAGCCAGCGTTAGCGTCGATGAACGAAGGGGAACGAGTTTTCTATCTGGGGTCGTTCAGCAAGACCATCAGTCCCGCATTGGGGCTCGGCTTCATGGTGGTGCCGAGAGCGCTTGTACCGCGCGTTCTAGAGGCCGCAACAATGACCTCGCCAGCGCCGAACCGCACGACGCAACTTGCTCTCGCCGAATTTATCGGCGGGGGACACTATCTTCGTCACCTCAGAAAGATGAAGGCGGTCTATTCGGAGCGGCGCGCTTTGCTGATGCGAACGATGCTCGCTTGTGGCTTCGGTGTCGAACCCTCCGGCCTCGCGCTGATGCTCCGACTGCCGGATGACGTCGACGACGTGGCCTTGGCACAGAATGCGGCCGCCAACGGAATCGCTCCATTTCCATTGTCGCCTTATTACCGGGCCAGCCAAACTCCGCCGCGTGGGCTGCTCCTTGGCACATCGAATGTGCATGCCCAAAATGTCGATGCGGCGGTCGGTTCTCTGACTAGGCTGTTGCGATCGCTTTGAAGCCTGCCTGTCCTGTTGTTGTGAAGGCGCGTTGATCGCACAATTGGCTGCGGTCAACGCGCACGAAGCTTTTTTAAGCAGCAGCCTTGGGACGCTGGCTCCACTTTTCGATGTTAAGAGACCCAATCCTACGGTCCCCCAGTGGCACCAACGAATTCTCGTCCAATGGGCACCCAAAGTAGCCAGCCTCGGGATCAGCCTTCACAATCCGGGTATCACCGATAGATGCGAGGTATCCCCCGATCAGATCGCACATTCGCCCTCGGTCCGGCCCTGCCGCGTCGACGATACGGTTGAGCGGGAAATAAGCCGCGACGTCAGCCAGAAGTTCAGCAAGATCGTCTGCGGCGATCGGCTGGAAATTTGCTGTCGACAGCCTAACCTCTCCGTCGGCGGTAGCGCCATCTGCTATCGTCCCCATGAACTCCATGAACTGAGTTGCTCGAACGATGGAATAAGGTATGCCAGATTCTTGCACCAGCTTCTCCTGTGCGACCTTGGCCACGAAGTACCCGTTTTGAGGAAGACTGTCCGTGCCAACAATCGAGAGCACCACGTGATGCGTCACGCCTGCGTTCTTGCCCGCCGACAGTAGGTTCTTCGTCGACGTCGTGAAGAAGTCCATGACGGCAGCGGGGTCAAAGGTTGGTGGGTTGGTCACATCGACAACGACATCGGCACCTTCGAACGCCTTTTCCAGGCCTACACCCGTTATCGAATTCACTCCTGCGCTCGGCGACGCTACGACGACTTCGTGAAAACGGTTCGACAGCAGCGAAACCAGCTTTCGTCCGATTAGGCCCGTGCCTCCTGCGATGACGATTTTCATGATCTTCTCCTTGGGAACTAAAGGTATGAGGGTCGCCCGCATAAGCTCGGGCTTGGCCTCTCCGAGAAAATCGTCCGGTGCCGGTCGTTCAACAAGATATACGCTCGCATATCCGAGACCCACAAACCGAACGACTTTGCCTTCCATCCGCGATTGAAGTTGGCCAAACCCGGACGCTGTGCTGGTGAGGCTGTCTTGTCCGTAAGAACGGGGAACGTGCCTGCGTGAGCGCATGGATCAGCGAACTGGCCGTGCTTCCGAACAATGTGCATCTTAATCCGCGCGTTTATGCGCGGATCAGATGAGCGGACAGCTGCGTCAATGCGAATGCGGCTCGGCTGTGTTGGCTTCGGGCCCACCCGGGCCGTGAGGATGCTCGACGCTATAGGAATGAGTTGTCTTAGGTAGCTCTTCCGCCGGAAGACTCCCGTCCATTCCGTAGAAGGCCATGTGCAGCCCCCAATAGGCTGTACAGAATATGACCAACGCGCCGGTCAGACCAATAGGAATGTCTACCATTCTGCGTTTGAGGGCTGTTGTCAGATCCGCGCCAGTCCGATGGTCGGCGGCGACGGCGATGAGAATAGCCATTATCAGACCATGTCCTATCAAGTCGACGCGACCGAACGGCCAAACCGCCGCTGTGAAGATGACCAGGAGCGCGATCCCGGAAAGGCGACGGATAAGCGGTGTCCACAAAAGACCGAACCCCAGTGTAAACTCCGTGACCCCGGCCATGGGAATGAACACGTCCCTCGGCATCCCGAATGTGAGAAACGGTTTGTCGATCACCAAGGGGTAAAACCAGCTCGGGAACGCGAATTTCTCAAGGCTCGACCACATCAGCGCAATTGCAAGACCCCAGCGCAACGCCTCGAAACGCCGCGACCGAAGCTCCTCGTTGTTCAACGGCTCCAGTAGCAAATAGCCTGCCACGCCGAGGCCCAGCGCGAGGTAATCGAACAAGTGAAAGAGCTCGTAGTCTCGCAACGCTAGCACCCAAAGAAGGATAATTCCGACCCCGGCGATAGGCATTGTCCGCCTAGAGAATATGCAACAGGCAATGACCAGCTGGAGCCACGAAACCCACTCCGCCGGCGTCTTGAGATCCGGCGTCAGATAGACGCCACCGACCGCGAAAATCGCAACGAAAAACGCAGCTACAATCGACCGAATATAGTCATCTTGCCTCTTCCATAATGGGTTTGTCAGCCAGTTAAGGGCCTTAATTGAGCTATCGCCGATAGAGCTGCGTTCGATGTACCGAGTTAGGAAAAAAAAGACGAGCACCAAACCTATCCCGACCCAAAACCATGTGTCGTACAGCGTGTTCGTTATCGGCTCGGGCGGCGCTCCGACAATGTAGGGAGCAAACCACTTGACGTGAGCTTGAGCCGCAACCGGCACAAGCGCGAGGACTGCGGCAGCGGGCAAAGCCCGCGCCGTTACTTTGATCTGCGTCGACATGACTGTCTTCTTTTCGTTTGCAGATTTCAGGGTTCAAGCGGCCAGGAGTTCGTCGGCTGGGCCGAAGAACTCATAGTGAATACGGTCGCTCGATACTCCAGCGCGGCCCAACGCGGGGACCAGAGCCCGCAAGAATGGCTTTGGACCGCATAGGTAGAACTCCGATGTTTCGAATGGTGTCTGCGACCGAAGCCAATCCACCGTGATAAAACCATCGTAGTCGTGCGAGAGACCAGCGGCATCGCCGAGACCAGGATCGCTATAGAACGTTTTGACCGTGAGCTTGTCCCGGACCGACGCGACCCGCCTGACATGCTTATCCATCGCGTGGGTGGTACTGTTGAGCGCCCCGTGAATGAAGTGCGCCTCGAGCTCCGGGTAATCCCGCGCGATCGTTTCGAGCATGCTTACCATCGGTGTCAGGCCCACCCCGCCTGAGAGCAACACAACCGGGGACTTGGGCTCATCCGGGAGGAAGAAGTCTCCAGCGGGCGGCGTGGCTTCGATCTCAGTTCCAACTTCCGTATAGTCGTGCAGATAGAGTGAGCCGCCCTGCCCGTTCGCTTCACGCTTAACGGAGATCCGGTAGGTGTCATCGTTCGGTCCGCACGAGATCGAATAGTTACGTTTGGCAAGACTTCCTCCAGGTAGTGGGAGGCGAAACGTCAGGTACTGGCCTGGCCGATGGCGGATCACCCGACCACCGTCAGAGGGTGAAAGAGTGAAGGACGTGACGACGTCGCTCTCCTTAACCTTGCTGGAGATCGTAAACCGACGCCATCCGTTCCATCCGCCGCTACGGCCTTCAATTTCATCCCGCAGGACGTTTTCCCGCCCTTTGAGAATGTCCGCGAGGAACCAGTACGCCTCGCCCCAAGCCGTTAGCAGCGCGGGTGTTGCGGCATCGCCGAGAATGTCTTTAATCGCGGCAAGAAGCGCCTCAGCAACGTATGGATAATGTTCAGGGAGAATGTGGTAGCCGATATGCTTGTGCGCGATCCGCTCGACGACCGGGCCGAGAACTCCAAGATTTTCGATGTTCTTGGCATAACCGAGGATTGCGGCGGCCAACGCGTGCACCTGCGAACCGCCCTCGCCTTGGTTGGCGTGGTTGAACAGGGCTTTGATATGATCATCTTTGAACAAACGCGCGTACATTGCCTTCGTGATGTCACTGCCATGCGCTTCGAGCGCAGGGACGCTGTCTCTGACTAGCGCGATGGTTTCGGGCGAGAGTTGGTGTGCCATGATCGGTCCTTTCTGCTTCAATATTCTTTTTAGGCAAGCGGCTGTCGGTCGTAGAATTCCACGCGTAGCTGCACGGGACCGACAAGCTCCAAGCTGTGAGGGATCTCGGGAGGAATTATTCCGGGATTGCCCGGTCCGAGCGTCGTTGGGTCCTTGTCACCCTTCTGTCTGTACCCCACTGACCCCTGTTCCACCCGAACCACTGCCCACGTGCCTGATTTCAAGGCGTGATCGGCGAGCAGAGCCCGGGGCAGAGTGATCTCGTCGAAGAGAGCGGAGGTTCGGTAGGGTACGGTAGCCGCCGTCGGAGGCGCAATGCGCGCGTCGCCCGGGATATCTTTACCGCAGATGATCAGCGAGAAACGCGACGCTATCCGTCTCGCCCGCGCTTGCATTTCGCTGGCGATCGAAAGCGGCAGCAACTCGTTGGTCGTACGCGTCCATATTTCGAGCCACCTGGTAAAGAGCTCCGGTCGGAATTTGTCGGCATGAGCGAGGTGCATAGACAACGGGTTTCCCTTGTACGATCCCGTGGCCAGCATCATCGACGACCAGAATTCCGCGAGCCTGGTCAGGTGTTCGTCCCAGTCATGCACTACTGCGAACACGGGAGCTAGCTCATCGTCCTCTCTAACCGAGGCGTAGAAGCGCTCCAAAACACGCGCGATATCGGCTTCGTTCAACTGCGTCATGGATATCTCCATAAGGTGTATCTGAGTTACCTCTATTACGGTTTTCAAAAAGGTGCTACCAATATGCATCTTTATGAACAGGGCGTTTTGACGCAGGGCGCTATGAGGCTGACGAAATACACCGACTACGGAATTCGGGTCTTGGTATATCTGGGTACGCGCGACGGTGAACTCGCGTCGATCAAAGAGGTCGCCCGCTCATTCGACATATCTCAAGACCATTTGAAGAAAGTGGTACAAGACCTCGCCGGAGCAGGATTTGTTCATGCCGTGCGTGGTAGGAACGGCGGCATTCGGCTGGCAAGACAACCTTCCGATATCAACCTCGGCTCGGTACTCCGACATACCGAAGGACTTGACGAGCTGATTGAATGCGCAGGCTGTCCAGTTGCTCCTGCCTGCGGTCTTCCTCCGGTTCTTGCGGAGGCAACGGCTGCGTTCGCGGCCGTTTTCGACAAGTACACCGTAGCCGATCTGATCAGGAGGCGGCCTGAACTCCAGCTGCTGTTGAAGGCTGTCTAGCGGTGGCCTGACGGGCAACTCTATGCCTACTGAAATGCTCGGGCGAACCCCGAAACGGTTTCACTGGCGACATCTATAGTCGCCAGCGCTCTCGAGCCGCGACGACGCCCACGTCAGCTTTGGTCAGAAATCCATCGATCGAAGTGTGTCTTACCAATTGTCGCCACCCCGGATGGAACCAGCATGTCGCGGTCCAGTCGTGAACCGAAATACAAAGCCTCTGGATCGGCAGTTACCGTCCGGCCATCGCCCTTCGCCTTCAAGTACCGCGCGACGACTTCGCTCATCGGAGCCCGATCCGGTCCCGCGACTTGAACGATGGCATCTTTTGCGGCCCCTGTCAGAGCGTCAACAAGCACATCGACAAGATCCTCAGCCGCGATGACCTGAACGTTCGCCGTTGAGATCCGGATTTCATCGGCGGTGCTGCCATGATCGGCGATCGCGCCAAGATATTCCATGAACTGGGTAGCACGGACGATCGTGTACGGAACTCCCGACTTTTCGATCAGCTCCTCTTGCGCGAGCTTGCCCTTACAGTAGCCGTTTTCGGGAAGCTTCTCGATGCCCACAATAGAGAGCAGCACGTGATGGCCTACGTTTGCGATCTTCTCAGCGTCAAGCAGATTCGTGGTGGATTTGCTGAAAAAATCAAGAATTCCCTGAGGCTCGAAGGTAGGCGAATTGGTGACGTCTAGAACTGCATGCGCTCCTACCATCGCCTCTTCTAGCCCCTCTCCGGTGACGCTGTTCACGCCGTTGCTTGGGGAAGCCGCGACCGCCTCGTGTCCGGCCGCCTGCAGCTTTAAGACGACCTTGGATCCAATGAAACCGGTTCCCCCGACTATGACGAATTTCATCGCGTGATCTCCTTTTTGATACCGCCGAGCTTCATTGGCCAGCGCTTGTGGTTCAGTTGCGCTAGGTCGATCATGGCCAAGCTCCATGAGATGTTGATCGAAATTCCGACCCTTCCAAGTATACGGTCGTATGCTTTCTCCGAAGAGCGAGAGATCTGCCAAATTAATTGCCGACACACCCACCGAACTTCTTCCCTATTGCGGGCACTGGCAGAACCGATGCGGGTAGCGGACATGACGCTTCAAACGCGCTGCAAGCTAAACACCCCACACTCCGGCCGGCCG
This sequence comes from Hyphomicrobiales bacterium, assembly GCA_900467745.1. Classification (GTDB taxonomy): domain Bacteria; phylum Pseudomonadota; class Alphaproteobacteria; order Rhizobiales; family Rhizobiaceae; genus Rhizobium. The sequence goes on along the minus strand of UBQW01000072.1, from coordinate 9,794 downwards.
CAAGCGTGGCCGCCGACCGGAGGGGCTTGGGAGCCTATTTCTTGTCAGGCGTGGTCAGTTCCGTGTCGTTCGTATCCACCACGAAAACCGCCAGCAATTTCGCAGGCTTCGTTTCGCTTCCATTAGCGCTGATACCGTGGTGGTCGCCGGGGTTCTCGACGAAATTCTCCCCCGCCTTATAGACCTTGGCTTCGCCGCCGTTGACCTGGCTCTTGATCTCGCCCTCGAGAACGGTGGCGTAGATGAACGAGCTCTTAGCGTGAGTGTGGGACGGCGAGTAACCGCCCGGACCATATTCTACCAGTACGCCGCGCATGCTTTTGCCCGGGACATTCGGAAGGACGTGGTCGAACACCATAGTCACTTTCGCGTTCTTCGATCCATCGGCGGCATTCATTGGACTTGCTGCGGCAAACGCGACGACAGCGATGAGAGCGATCTTTTTCAGCACGGGTGTCTCCTTTTAGCGTCTTGTCCGCCGAAAGCGGCTCACCATTCGAAAGTAGACCGTGATGCTTGCAGTGTGGAGATATACGAGGGTTTGCATCTGACGAGCGATCAGCTAGCCGTTCTAATCGATTAATCGACAGCGGGGAGCAGCCGTCCCTAGATTGAGGTCATGAAGGGAGCTGGCCAATTATAGCGCGGACGATCGATACACCTACGTATACGAGGAAACTCCCAGCTATCTATGTCACTCCTCAAACCGTGGCATCGCTTTAAATTGGTGCCATCGACGGTGTGGCCGGTCGAACGTCGGGGCCAGAGGAGTTTCCTTAAATGCTTAAAGAAATTGGTATTTTGAAGTCCAGCGGTATCGTCTTCTCAGTTCTGCTACCGCTTGCGGCAGGCGCGCAAGCAGAAACCTACAAGGCCCATCTCACGGGCATCAACGAGAGCAAGTTGGGATCGAAACCCGAAGGCGATGCCACATTCAAGGTCGTTGGGGACAATCTCGAAGTGCACATCACCATGCGCGGCGTTCCCCGCGACATCGAACATTGGGAGCACTTCCACGGGTTCCCCGACGGGCGAGACGCGACATGTGTCACGCCCGAAATGGACGCCAATCATGACTCATTCATTGATCTCGGGGAAACCGAAGCCGTCTCCGGGACAACCATGGTGCCTTTCAATGACAGACCGGAAGAAATGAAGATACCAACCCATACCTATCCTCATGCTTCAGGCAAGGGCGATTTCGAGTATCGAAAACTGGTACCCCTCAAGCAACTTGCTGAAACCTTCGGGAAAACATACGCGGGACAGTCTATCGATTTGGACCGCCGCGTAGTCTACATCCACGGCGTGCCGAGCGACTCTGGACTTCCTGGCTCGGTACATTCCCTTGGCACAGTCCCTTCCCACGTGACTATCCCGATCGCGTGCGGCAAGATCGAGCGTATCGATACGCCGTAGTTCGTATATCAACGCTCTCCAGAGCCCGGGTAATGACGATCGATCGCCGTCCAGCTCTTGTGTTCTGAGCAAGCAGTCGGTGAAGCGCCCCCCTCGCCTGCACCGGCTGCAAATACGGTCGTCAGACGCTTAGCTAGTGCGTCATCCTGTTCTCCAATTAGCCGGACTGCTGCCGCTTGGGAGCGGCAGCAGTCTGTTCACATGCTTGCTTGGACTATCGGGCATAGCACGACAAGTTTGACAACCTGTGCGTAGACCCTACCCCGCATAGGTTGCGGCGACCAAATCGAGGCGCAAAACTGTCGACTTGCACATCGAAACCGGGCACTATCTCCAGCAAATTTTGGTAGCTGGATGCGTGATGAGATACACGTTCGAGGACTTCAGTCTTGATACGTCGACGAGAGAGCTTAAGCGCGCGGGTTCGTTAATCGCGACGTCTCCTAAGACTTTCGACGTCCTAACGCTTCTGATCGAGCGGTGTGACACTGTGATCACCCGCGAGGTGCTCCTGGAACTCGTTTGGAAAAAGAAATTTGTATCCGAATCGACGCTCAACAGCCAAATGAACTCGGTTCGGCTCGCCGTCAATGACGATGGGCGATCCCAGCGGCTGATAAGGACGGTTCCCAAAAAGGGCTTCCGTTTCATCGGCAGGGTCCTCGCTCCTTCGGCTGGCAAAGCCTTGGAGCAAGCTTCAACACGACACGCGCATCCTGCCGTTAGTTTCGGAGCAAAAGCGACAATCGTTGTCAGCCCTTTTCGAAATCTTACACTATTGCCCGAGCTCAGCTTGTTCGCTGCCGGGCTAACCGATGACATCACTGGAGTGCTCACTCGCATTTCCGGACTTGCAGTCCAGCACCCTGCAACGTTGCCATACCCGGAAGATGGGCGTAGCCGCGCGATGCGAGCCGGAACGGATTTCGTTGTCGAAGGCAGCGTAAGGCAATCCCATGATCAGCTGAGAGTTAGCGTTCAGTTAGTGGACGTGAACAGCGGAACGTGTGTGTGGGCAACGCGTCTTGACGGCGATGCGCTCGACCCTTTCGGCTTGCAAGATCGCCTTTTGACAAACGTCGCGATGGTCTTCGCAACTTACTTCGACCGACGCGCGCTCGAACAGATGCGGCTCGCTCGCTCCGGCCCCACTACAAGCGACGAGTTCTACGAAACAGCCATGATCTATGTCCGACGTGGAACGAGAACAAGCATCGGCAAGGCTGTTCCATATCTCTTACGAGCGATTGAACTTGATGAAGCAAATGCAAAGGCCAGATCAGCCGCGGCCTGGTCATATGTCTGGCTCAAACTACTTCGGGGCTCGGAGAACGCACCTGTCGACCCTATTATGGTAATCCAGCATGCGCGGACAGCCGTAGAGATGGACTGTGACGACCCAATTGTTCTCATCCAGTCGGCGTATGCGCTTGGACACTTCGAAGGTGACCTGAGCTCCACCCTTAGCCTTTTCGATCGCGCGTTGGCTCTCGATCCGAACAATCCATTGGCATGGTCACTCAGCGGAGCGCAGCTGATCTCCGCCGGCAGTACAGCCAATGGCCTCGATAGAATCCAACGAGCGACAGCTATCAGTTCAGCAGGGCAAGAGTTGGGGAACATCGCGATTTTGAAGTCGCTCGGCAACCTGGTAACGGGAAACTTGGGCGCGTCACAAAAGTTCGCGAGAGAGGCCATGGTACATCTTCCTCAGGCACCGCAGTCTTCTGCTGTGCTTGCGGCGAGCTTGGCGCTGACCGGCGAGCGGGAAGAGGCTGCGTCCGCTATGCGTATGCTCAGAACGCTTACCCCAACTCTTCGAGCGTCCGGGGTATCGCGTTGGGTCAACCTCCAGGCGGCAGGAGACTTGGCGGTGTTCAAGGACGGGCTCATAAGGGCTGGATTGCCCAAATAGCGATCTCACGGCCCATTGACGACGGATCAAAACGGAAATCTCACGATATTCCAAGAATTTTCCAAGATTTTGCAATGATCCGGCGCTCGCCAAGATCGTCGATCTTTGCGACTTTGTACGACGAAAAGCTACTCTGCACGTCAACGTTGGCGTCTATCCTACAAGGCGGCCTAAGCACGAAAGTTACGGCTGTCTCGAGGGGGAAGCGGTAGCAGTGCAAGCTCGCAGAGGTCGACGATGTCCTTACACGAACCTTCAGAACTGGGTCATGGTGGTTTCGATACTCTTGCAACCGCAATTGACGTCGATCAGAGACAGGTGGTTCTCGGCGAAATCGCAAGTGTTTTGGTCCACGAGATTCGTCAACCTCTCACCGCTATCGCGACGAACGGCGAGGCATGCCTACGTTGGCTTGAGAGAGAGGACATCGACCGCGTCAAACTTCACAGCGTTGTGGGAGAGATAATAAAGCTTGCCTATCTCGCTAGCGAGACCGCGGATCGCATCAAACACACGTTCGCAGGAGACTCGCTCCCGTTCGGAATTATCGACTTTCGAGCTGTGCTTGACGAGGCCACGGGCATTGTCAGGTCCGAATGCGACGACGAGCGCATCAAGCTGATCAGCGAACTCGGCATAGGCAAAGTATTTATATTAGGGGACCACATTCAGCTCAGACAGGTTTTCCTCAATCTCTTGGCAAATGCCGTCGAAGCCTTACGGTGTGCGTCAGCAGCAACGAAAGTCATCACTGTCGATATCCAAATAGATCAAAGCAGCTTAACCGCGAGCGTTTCAGATACCGGCCCCGGAATTGACAGCAACATTTCGCACCGGATATTCGAAAGCCTGTTCAGTACCAAAGCCTCAAACATGGGCATGGGCTTGTCGATCAGCAGGACCATTGTTCAAAGCCATGGCGGCCGCCTTGAAGCATCGAACCCGGCACGAGGTGGAGCGAGGTTCGCTGTGAGCTTGCCCCGAGTACTCGTCACGGATGCTGCTTAACTACAACTGTTAGCCACGAATGCCCACGGCTCGAAGCCAGCCCTCAGGGTTTTTGCTAAGCGGCTTTCGGTGGCGGCTTCCTGTTTCTCAGAACGGTTTTGCGCTCCCAAAATGCGCATAATTATTCTCTTGAACGCGGCGGCGTCGTTCGACGTCCGCCGCATGTCTGCACTTATTGCCCGAGCCACTCGTACTCGGCGATCGAAGCCTTTCCAGACTTTTTGTCGTAGAGACAAATCAAGTTGACCATCTTACGTGTCTTGGCGTTCTTCTCGCGAAGCAAAATGGCCAGCTTCCCCGTGGCATCGTCAAAAAGGACAGGAGCCGTAGCCTCGGGCGAAACCATCCGGGATTGGCCTATGCAGGTGCCGTTTGCTTTGGCAAAAAGGGCATTCCAAGCACTGTTGCTCGAAGCATGAACAGTCGACGCCACACATAGTGCGCCCACCGTGGTGACAATTATCGTCTTCAGCATAACCTCGTCCTCATTCAATATTGTGCCTAGCTGCGGCATGTCGTCGATGACGATCAAGGATGGCGACATGAGGGCGCAGGGCGTGTTGCCGAGCTTGAACTTGGCGGCCAGCGCCGCGACATGCATTCACTCCGGGCGCAGGTTTGTCCAATCGCGTTGCAGAGCGCACCACTGCAATCTGAGACAATGTGCCGGATGGTACATGTAAGTATAGTGGAGGATGGCCCGCTTTCCTCGTAGTCTACCATCGTCATCAATTGAGGACGATCCGATGCAACATCCCTCACGTTCCAATCCGGCTGATCAACCAAGTCGCCCAACGGTTTTGATCGTCGACCCATTCGTCGAAAAGACAGTCCCGATTGAAGCTGCGATCCGGGCGCTTGGGAATCATGTTGCCACATCGTCCACGATCGCAGAGGGAATGGCTGCCTTCGACCGGCTAAGACCGCTCTACGTGCTGACTGAGCTCAGATTTACAGACGGCTGCGGCCTCGATTTCTTACGCTACGCGTTGTCAACTCATCCTGCAGCGCGCGTCGTAGTCCACACATGGTTCGCTGACCTACGCGTTGCCGTCTCCGCCACAAAAGCGGGAGCATACGATTTCGTCCCTAAGCCTACGGATGCCGAGTTCCTAGCTAACATTCTTCTCCTGGGTGCAGCTAATGTTCCCGAGGGATGCAAAATTCTGGAGCCGAACCAATTGCGCCGGCAGCACATCGAGCACGTTATGCATGCCAGCCGTACGAACGTCTCCCTAGCAGCCCGAAGGTTGCTACTTGATCGAAGGTCGCTTCAACGCCTCCTCAGGCGGCACGAGGCAAATCGGTGAATCTCGGCGTCGGTCTGCGGAACGCAACCTGGCGGCAAAGACGCTGTGGTGGCCTAGCGCGTCGGGACGTCACGTCCTCTAATCCCTCTAACGAACTCGCCCTGCCGTTTGGTTATGGGCCGGAGACTCTCCAGTGGCATTCGTCAGACAGCTAACTACGACAGCCAAGAGCAGGCTTGTGAAAATCTCGCCGGACGCCCCGCTCTTGAACGCCGCCACTCTCTTTAAACATGGCGCGGAGATGATCGTCGTCTGCCGCGCCGACCGGAAGCTGATCGGTGTTCTCACCAAAAGCGACGTGCTACGAGTGTTTGTGAGCATGGGTATGCTGGATCGTTCCACAACGGTTAGCTCCGCGATGCAAGCAAACATCGTCAGTTGCCGACTTACTGACACTCTAGAGACCGTTTGGCAAATCCTCAGCAAGCGTGGTTTTCGTCATCTTCCCGTACTGGATAGAGAAGGCCGCGCTGTTGGCGTGGTGAATGCCCGCGATATCCTTGGAGGCATCCTGAGCGAATCTGAAAACGAAGAAGAGATATTGAAACAGTACGTTACCGGAATCGGCTATCGTTGAAGCTAAACCGGAAGCGTCGCCTAAATCACCCACGCGACGCAGATCACGCGGCTTTGGCCAGTTTGCGTACGCCCGATTGCGCTTCGTCAAGATCCACTTCCGTTTACCTTTAACGGAAGCTGTTCACCCAGCTATTGCAGTGGGCAGATAATGCCCCATCAATCGAAGGCTGAAAATGTTGCTTGGACGGCACGTCGAATGGTCTCTACACTCCTGCCTCGTTCTCGCAGAGCTGCCTGCTCGTGGCTACATTTCCACAAGCGCCCTCGCCTCCCTATTTCACTTGCCGAAAGAATATCTGGGCAAAGGTCTCCAGGTGCTGTCGCGTGCGGGCATTCTAGATAAAGCCATGGGGCCAACGGGAGGTTACAGGCTATCGAAGCCAGCTGCCCAGATATCTGTCCTAGATATTGTCGAGGCCCTAGTGGGAGATCGACCGACATACCAAGACACGGGACTGTGGCGTGCTGTTTCGAAAGATGGCGGTGGCCCTCAATCCGGAGCCTGCCCTGTGACCGAGATGATGTTGGCCGCCGATACGGCTTGGCGCTCATCCCTACGAAACATTACTCTAAGTGAACTTCTGTCGGCTGCGCGGAGAGCTCGATCCGAAGGACACTCCCATTATTTACGAAAGTTCGGCTATTCGGATTTCAGTGTGGAAACGCACTTCACAGAGACACGCCCACGTTGAACTGAGCCCGAGTTATCGCGACCGGCTTGGGTGACGCCACCATCGGCCGAAACATCAGTCCCGGTCGTTGACGTCTGCCAAGGCGGACGACCGCATGCCCACAGAACATCTCCGTTCCATGGACATCGGAACCCCGAGCGCCGATCGGCACGTCCGGGTGCGGGCGGCGGTAGCCAATCTTCGCCGCTTTGATTGACCGATGAACCTCCTGCCACGAGCCGAGTTCGGCGGGCACCTTCCCATTCTTCCATAGACGGGAAACGCACCCTTCCTCGAGAGCCGGCAGGACGTCCTTGATTCCAGCTAGACGGGCGATGCCGCGTCTGGCTATCTCTGTGGCCGACGCGCAGGCGTCGGGGGCATCGAAGGCGAGGTTTCCGATGGTCGAGGAGTACCCCGCCCAGACCTCAAGCACTGCGATCCCGGCAAGTCGAGCGCGACGCGTCAGCATCTGCACGAACACCGTTCTTGCCCAGTAATTCAAGAGCCTGTTGAGTGAGCGGCTCTTGCCGCTCGACCGCAACTTGCCCAAGCCCTTCTCCAGCACAATCGTGCCGCAGCGGTGCTTGCGCGCCATTGATATTGCGCGGTCGCAGACTGCCGCCAATGTCTCGCGCACCAGCTCCGGAGATGCGTCGATCGCCATGTCGAGCTTCACCAGTGCATGTTCCCGCAGCTTGGTGTCTTCGATTTTCGCGGCGTCACCAGAATTCGCAGCTACCGAAAGACCGATCCAGTTCGGATTAAGATCGATGCCCAAGGCGCGGCCCTTGACCGGCACGACCGGTCGCCGCCGCTGCGGATGGTCGGGAAGATCAGCTGGATCAAAGGTGATGCTCACCTTGTCATGGCCAATCGAATAGCTGACGTTGATGCGGTCCTTCTGCTCCGGCTGCGCACAGATCAACGCCAGCTGTCTCATGATACTGCGGACGTTGCCGTGCATGGCCGGAAGATGGAGCGTCGCGTAGCATCGCACGATCTTCCCACCGCTGATGCGGCCGATCTTGACGACGATCGTTGTCTCGTCGATCAGCTGGATATTCTGGTTGCCGAAGGCCTTCTGGCGGTCGCCATAGGAAACAAAAGGATGGAGGCGTTTGTCCTTCCATTCCTCCGCTGTGATCAAGTTCTCGCGCCGACGCGCCAAGTCTTTGCGGCCGCCGAAGATCATCTTTCCGTCCGGACGCAGCTTCCGTTTCAGCAGACCGACGCGGGTCGCGCAGTGCATCGCCCAGCTGTCGAGGAGTTCACAACGCGTAAACCGGGATTTGAGGATTTCGCGGACCTCTTTCTCAGTTCGACGAGAGCGGTCCGAATCCTGGGCATTAGCGTAAGCGGTGCGTGTGGCGGCCGACTGTACGCGCCGGATTTCGTTGAGAAACTCGGCGTCTTTCGACGAACAGCTGAACGGGATGGAGATGGTCTGCAAGGAAGCATGTCTGGGCCTGATGCTTCTATGAGACTTCGAAACGAAGACCTCGTCAATGGCCGATAGATCATCCGCGTCTTTTATTTTCATGCGCGAGCCATAGCATTGACCGAGGACGTTTTTTGCCACGCAATGAGGGAAAGGAGAACCTATGTTTGATGAACTTAGCGCAATGGAACTGAACGACATAATCGCCGGTGACCCGCGTAGAGCGGCCAGCAAGCTCGTCGCATTACATGGGATCGCCCCCGATGGCGGGCGTCAGATTTCCGTTGAGGCGGCGAAGGAAATTGTTTCGATCATAATTCAATCGGCAGCCGCTACGCTCGAAGGAAGGGATTTTGAACGCAACCCCAACGAGAAAGAGGCCGTTGTTGTGGTTTCCGCCGTTAAACCCAATCCACACTGAAATCCGAATCGCCGAAAGTTCATCGGCAAGAACAGCTCGCCAACATAGAACCGTGGCCATCAAGATTGCAGCGCCGCTCCAAAATCCATCGTATCGCTCGTTCAGCTCTGGGCCGAGATCCACTGATCGAACCGAGTTTTGCCAAGTCTCACCTCGCCAGAAGGCACAAGTGTGTCGATGTCGAGATGGGAGCCGAAGTACAAGGCGTCTGGGTCGGCCGTGACGGTCCGCGTATCGCCTTTGGCCTTCAAATACCGAGCGACAACTTCGCTCATGGGTGCGCGCTCGGGCCCCGCAACTTGAACCGTAGCGTTTTCAGGACTTCCCGTAAGCACCTTGACCAGAGCATCAACAAGGTCATCCGCCGCAATGACCTGAACGTTTCCGGTAGAGATGTGGGTCTCATTTCCGGTACCGCCGAGATCAGCAATCACGCCCAGGTATTCCATAAACTGGGTCGCATGCACGATCGTGTACGGCATCCCCGACCCCTTCACCAAATCTTCCTGAGCCGCCTTGCCTTTGAAGTACGCATTGTCGGGAAGCTTTTCGGTGCCGACAATCGAAAGGACGACGTGATGTCGGACGTTTGTCTTCTTTTCCGCGGCGAGCAAGTTTCCGGTGGACGTCCGGAAAAAATCGAGGATCCCCTGCGGCTCGAAGGTCGGCGAGTTTGTTACATCGAGTACCGCGTGTGCTCCTGCCATGGCAGGCTCGAGGCCTTCCCCAGTCACGCTGTTGATTCCCTCACTTGGGGCCGCTGCCACCACCTCGTGTCCGGCTGAGCGCAACTTGATCACGACTTTCGAACCGATGAAGCCGGTCCCGCCTATAACAACAATTTTCAATGGTGTATCTCCCTATGTTCCATCGAGACCCATGCGATCCCGATCGCCATTCGTCGGCATCAGGCTTTTGTCGACACCGGAGAGGCACCTTTCGTCTGAAGTGTGCCGTTAGCCAAGCTATACTGTTGTATGCTTCAGCTAATCGTCACGCATCAAAACTAACATTACAGTTGCATTTTTGT
>UBQW01000064.1 GCA_900467745.1 Hyphomicrobiales bacterium | reverse complement strand
CCCTATTCAGCTTTGACATTTAATGTAAGGGGGTACCTTCTATTTCCAAGTGCGACATGCCAATGATTTCAATGGCTTCATTTTAGAGATTTTGGCATTTCCGAATGCTGCACGCAGATCACCCGCGCCGATTGCTACTTTCCGCGAGGCCGCTGAGAACGCCATGCAGTGACCTTACGATTCGCTGATTGCATTGGGGGGCCTGTTCATCAGCGAAGATTGAACTCAAAATGCGAGCCAGTGGCCAGTCATGGATCGTATCGTTCGAGGAGCATGCGCAAATGAGTGTTTTGCGCAAGAAGCTTTTCCGAAAGCTGCTCCCGAAGCGCGTTTATCTCCGTTTCGAGCGCCATAGCTTGATCGACGACGCCGATCTCATTGGACTGACGGGCATCATGATCAAGTGAAGTGGCCCTGCTGGACTTTCTTTCTGCCCGCGCAGTCTGCTTTCCATGCGCCTGGTTGCCTAAGGGTCCATCGACTTTTGCAGGAGGTGGCGCACTTGTCGTCGGTGGTGCCTTCGCCTCGACCAACTCCGGCATCTGTGCATCCTCGTTCGCAAATGAGACTTCGGTTCGCAAAGGAGGCTTTGAACTTTCGTCCGTCGCCCGCTGCTCTTGTGCCAGCGCTGTTGGTTCTTCTGCTGCGATGCTGACACGGATCGAAACTGTATCCGTATCCGAGTGCGTCAGGTCGGATAAATGTTGTGGATGTGTGCTCTCGTCTGCTTGGGGCTCCTCAGGTACGAGGCCAAGGACGTCCTCAGCCTCGTCCGGATGCTCGGAGGTCCCATCTGCCTTGCTGCGCGAGGCAAAGCCTTTCAATACCTGCCATGGCGATCGCATGGATAATACTCCCCGACTCGTTATTGTCGGGCGCATTGTACTAAGGCAAAGACCGGACTTGCAATGCAAGCCCGGTCTTTAGGTGTGGGTGAACTTCGTTGTTGAACCCAGGCGCCGCCTGTTATCAGGACAGTCCGAGCTTTTTACGAAGGTCCGCGTTCTCGGCGCGAAGCTTTTCCGACAGGGACTTGCGAAGCTTCTGGTTTTCTTCTTCCAGCTTCAGCAGGTCCGAAAAGCCGTCGGCGTTGGAAGCTGCAGCCACTGTGCTGCGCGGGGCGCGCTTAGCCGGCTGGCTCTTTGCAACTGGTGCTGCCTTCTTTGCAGAGGCGGGCGTTTTGGCCGCCGGTGCAGCGACAACCGCCTCGCTCGCAGAAGCTGCCTTTTTGCGAGGTGCGCGGGTCTTTTTAGCTGGCGCGCTTACCGACGAGCCAGAGATGGCTTCCGGTGCAGCTTTTGGTTTGCGGGGCGCACGGGTCTTCTTTTCCTTTGCCTTTGCAGATGCATCCACAGATGCGATATCCGCTGCAGGCGCAATGTTGGTTTCGTCAGCCATCGTTTCAATCCTTGAGAACTATATAACCATTTGCGACAGTACTTAGTCTGGGACAGTATGCACCGAATGTAGTTTACAACTTGTTGACAATGAATTCGCCGTCTGTCTTGCGCTGTTAGACCGCGGATTGGCATGGACATCATAATCGTTTTGGCCGCGCGACTCGTGATCCGATATTGCAGTTTCCCGCAATTGGGTAACAACTCCACCAACTCCTAGGCGGGATTTAGCGCTTCGGGCTGAAACCACTCGTATAATGATCGCTTGGGGCTTTGGCTGCTCGGGTTGGCCTGGAAATGATCTAATCATTCCGATCAAAAGACACGCGAAGTGTCTGGGCCGAGCGATCGCCGTTCAAGAATTTGTCGAGTTCAACGGTGCGCGATCTAGATAGGCTGACTTCTTCAGCAAACTCCGGCCATCGGTCGACGGCTGTTCGCACCTGCTTTATAACATTCTTGGCATCCTGATCCGAGATCGAAGCCCCTCTGGCGACCGCCAAGAGGTGGGGCATGCCAGGGGTCCTACCTTCCCCAGCGATCGCCGCGCTGTGCTCTCCGCCTGGTCCGGACGAAAAGGTAAGGTCGTATGCGGGCGCCAAGGACCAATGGCCATTCCTTTGCATTAGGAATGCGTGGTTCTTCGCATGGTCGTCGCGATTCTTGGCGTAAACATTGAACACCATGTTTCGGAACATCTTGAGGACTTCCACAGCGTCACGGGTCATCATCTGTGTAAGCTTGTGCAGTTGCTCGTAGTTCACAGAGGCCTCGCGATGGCTGGCATTTAACAGGCCGCTTGCCGTGTGCATGTGGAGCCTGCCGGCACCTGTCCTATCAAAACGTTTTGTCGCGAAAAGACGTCTTCCTTTCCGGGTGTCAAATAGGCGGGTCTCGGCCATTTCCAGCCCCGCAGCTACCGCCATGAGGGCATAGGCCTTTTCCTCGGCGCCCATTTCCCGCGGGTCGTCAGAACCTGGGGCCTTGACCATCCATCTTTCAAACTCCGGATCCAACTGCTGGCCGTAGTCTATAACACAGGCGTTCTCGATCTTGTTAAAGCCGATCATAATTTTTGGCCGTGCGCCTGCGGACCCACCTTGCGCCCCCTGCAAACTGTCGATGTCAGCGACGTCCATTTCCGTCTGCACCAACTCCACCTGATCCGCAAACCAGTCTAGGTCAGCGTCGGTTGGCTGTGTTTGATCGTCCGGCAAGTCAGGAACGTATGTCAGCGCGCCCATGCCTGTTCTGCCTACCGCGGAAAGACGGTCAATGGGAGTGAGTTGAGTGTAGTCGATGCCCGATCGCTGGAGACGGCGATCCAGCAATAGGCGGCCCCAGCCATCAGGCAGGCTGTCGTTGAACAGGCCATGGAGCCCGTCAAATGGATCGCGTGGCGCAGCAATCAGGCCAGTGGATGCCTCCATATGGAATGGCGAAATCAAAAGCGGCGCTGCGAGAAACTCTGCCGAGTACTCGAAGTAGGCCCTTCGTTCCTTGCCACTCCAAGCGAGCCTACCGAGTTTCCTCTCGCCCCCTTCGAGGTTCAGATAAACGCTCATCTGCTGGATTGTTTTGAACTTCATTTTCGGCGTACCCTCTGCTTCAGAGGACGATCAACGACATCATCGATGTTCTGCGGCTGCCGACCTGGAAACAATTGGTCGAACTGAGCCTCGGCCTCTAGGACGAAGGCAATTTTCACGAGACTCTCGAGCGAGATTTTCCCACTTTTCTCAAAGAGCCTCAGCGATCCGTATGAGACATTCGATCTTTCCGCTAGGTCACGCTGGGTCAGTCCGTACTGAATTCTTCGGCGCTTCATTCTTTCCGCCAAACCTCGAATAACTTCGGCTGGGGAAGACATGTTAAATGCGAACATAATAACGCCTAACATCGAAAAATAGTGTTTAGTGCGAATATAGTAGCATTTCAAAAATTCGCAAGTGCGTGATTTCGACGGACATTCTTGATTGACTCTCGCAAATCGAAGTCTTTCAGCATCTCTGCGATCGAGGCGTCCTAATTCGCTTTTGACATCGGTTTGCCTTCCGCAGTGCAAGGTTGGACGAGTATCTCGGATCGTGGCGCTCGATGAAGACACTGAAGGCGGCGAGTTCAGGCTCCAACGTCTCGAGCTGCGCGCGCAGCACTTCGATCTCGGTGCCGACCTCGGCACGCTTCCGCTTCAAATCATCTGCAACAACCATAATACATTACCACTCCAAAAGATCGCGGCGATCCCATGCGGCGATTTTGTTCAGGCTTGGTGTTGCTCGCTACTTAATTGCGCAATAACCGATGCCTTGATGCGTTCGAAGTGCATCGGAGATGGCAATGTCGTCGTGACAACGATAAAAGCTCTCGGCTCGGTGTTATCGGATAATATGCCGCGGATGTATTCGTGGATGTTCAGCTCCCGTGCAAGGAAGCTCGCTTGGTTGAGGCGCGAGGGTTAAGTGCGAACTTGGAGAAGAGTGCAAGTCGATAGTGACGAGGCTCATTCCCCTGCCCTCCCCAGTTTCGGTAGTGTGCCTTGCTGGAACGTCTGCGCTCTAGAAGGAGCTTCCCTCTCGATGTCTTAAGCCACTTAGGTGGGGTCACTCGTCGCTCATGAGGCTGTCGTGCGATGTTCCCACGTTATTACGCCCATAAAAGTCTGAGCGTGTTGCCTCGACAGTCGGCGGTTTGAATGCGAAATTGTCGCGCGTTGCGATTCTGGTCTACGGCATTGAGTACTTGGGAGCGCGACTGCCAGTGAGCTACATGCAGTTGAAAGCAGAAAGATGTGATGGAAGAGCTGTCTGAGATTTCGGCGATCAATAGCGCCTTGAAGGCCATTTGCCGGGAACTTGGGATCGAGCGTGACCGAAAGTCGGTTTTTCAGATTGCTACGCTCTTGATTCGACTAGTGAAGGAGGGCTGTCCGCTCGATACAGATCATCTGGTCGCTGTTGCTAGAAATCAACTCGCCGACGCCGGTAGTATGTCCACGCCTGAACGCTCCGCGGCAACCGACATGTTCGGCTAGATCGGGCTCGTCACTGAAAGCAGGACTGGCCGATCGGCGTAGCCAGCAACGTGCCCAGTCCTACAGAAGGCTTAGTATCCGGCGAAGGGCGAGCTTACACCCGGCAATATTAGCGATACGTTATGTTTCTGCTGAAATGGGGGGGGCGAACGTGTTGCGGTCGGATGTATTTTGGGCGGAGCCCGTCGTTGTTCGGTTGCTCGGTGGTGCCAACCGATATTTCAGGAGCGTGCACGACACGCTCGATTTTCTGCAAAATGAGTGGCCTGTCAGGGGAGGGTCGAGCTGCCACGAGGCTGCCAGATGCTGTGAGGCTGCGTTGATGAAGGCTCAGTCACCCGAGCATGCCCGAAGGCTTTTCGTGATTGCCTGTGCCGAAGTTGGGTTTGAGATATGCAACGAGTGCGTGGTTCGTTCCAGCCCAAGGCCGAGCCACAACGTGAAGTCGTTGCGTTCAGCGGTGCATGATCGACTGTAGTTCCAGATTGAAGGCGACTGTGGACCCCATGCATAAATTGCGTCGCGCTTGTGCGAGTGGGCAGATGCCTAGCTGCACTTTCCGTTGCATCTGCGCCCAGATAACCGCTTTAGCCTTGACGTCTGTTGATTGGTCGACCCGATGGTAAAACCGTCGAGGGTGCAAACGGTGACTCCCAGAGTTTGCTTTGTGGGAAGCACCACGAAGGCGCAGGATCGTCATGAGATCTCGGGGGGATCGCCGGCGCCTACTCTGAACGATAGAACGCTAGTTGACAGATTTGGGGCTACCAGCGACGCGATGTTGACGACGGCATGAAACTGGCCTTGCCGGATACCGGCCCCGACTTGGGGTCGAGCCCTGGTGTCGTGCGCAGAACCTGCAACATCAACGACACAGGGTCTTTATACCCCCTCAGAGGCTGTCATTGCGCTTTTTAAAACAGAATGGGTTTACCCAGAAAGGTTTCACCCGCCGCGAGCAAGGCCGCGACGGGCTTTAGCGGATTGGGTTCCAAGGATGTTAACGCCACGAAGCCAATCCAAGGAAACCCTAGCGACTGGGGAACCTGAAGCGCACTCCTCCATTTGATTGAGGACGATCTTCGTTCGTGAGATGTTCGTTACATGTCCGCAACACTCATCTTGATCATTTTGCAAACAAATGGCCGTTTATGAACAAGAGCTGATCTGGGAATGCATGACGGCGCGCATGCCGATCACGAATAAGAGTGGAGGGCGGTGGATCAGGTTGGAAATCTTGGGGCGCGCGACCCTCCAGTCGCCCCTCACCTCTCGTGTCAGATCAGATCTCGGGGCAACCTCGCGCATTTGCAAAAACGATCCTATCCGGACCGCGGCGTGTCATACCTTCAATTACAATTCTACGCGAATTCGCGCTTGCAATTCTGGCACGTCTAAACCCTTCGTCACGGGCGGCGTCTAAAGCCTCGTCTGGGCTGCAGCCGCGTCTGCTTCTTTCATAGTTTTCGGGATATCGGTCACGATCGCGTACATCGACACCACCGGGCCCGACGCGTAGTTCCAGACCTTGCGCGGCGGCAGGCAACGAAGCCATCGTTAAATCTGCTGCGACAATTACCGCGGCAAAAGCGTACTTGGTAAGTCTGTACATTCTCCATCCTCCAAATCTCATCATGGGTAGAACCGCACAGCCGCTCGATTGTTCCCAACCCACAAGGGCGCACGAATGGTCGTGTTGGTTTTCAAAGTGTCGGCAAGCGCAATGTGCGATGGAGACACCGACAGCTCTTGGCAGTCTGGGACTTCTCTAAAAGGACAGCGCTATCGGTCACCACCGGCCCCCTCGCAGGCTCTTTGCAATCCGATCAAGTGCCTTGATTAGCTTCGGAATCGACGCCCGCTGCGCGCCGCTACCCGTTTCCAACGACGATCTCCAAGGCGTTAACGATGGAGACTACTCCGGCGATGGATCCGGCAACTTCAGTTGCGCGTTTCGCTTCGGCCAAACTCGAAACCGCGCCGCGCAGGGTGATCTGACCGTTTACATCGACCACTACGATGTCGGACGGATCAAGAGATCCATCGTTTGCAAGAGCGTTGGCAACTCTCGTCTCCACGCTTGCGCTGTTGGGTGTTTCGACATCAGACTCAGGTTTAAGTCCGTGAAAGTTCCGTTCTTGCGTCACCATTTCTGTTCTCCTTGACCAATCTCAGGTGCATGATGTTCAGCGAGCATCCGTTGTCTGCCGCTCTGATTGAAGAACAAGCGCGGACCGGCGTTTGTTCCCTGGCAGTGAGTCCGGTGTTACTGACAATTAAGCGCGCTACGATCTCAGCCGCATCGTCATACGAAATTGGCGAGGTGTATCTCGAGTGTGGTGCTTGAAAATGGCGTAGAAACGCGCCGGCGAGCCGAAACCACAATCAAGCGCGATTTCAAGGATCGGATCGTCAGTCTCCGCCAGTCGTTGCATGGCACGCGACAAGCGAAACCGCGTGAGATAGTCCATGACCGATATCCCAAGTATGTCGCGAAACGCCCTGTTGGCGGTTGTGGGATGAACCCGGGCCAGCTTTGCGATGGCGGTAAGTGTCAAGGGCTCACGGTAGCGCTCGCTTATTATCTCTGTGAGTGCCTGCGTATAGCGGATGCCGGGTCCCGCAAGTGCCGTCGCTTCGCGGCGAGTGTTACCGCTGTCTGCGTGGTCAAGAATAAGCCGGCGGACGCGAAGAGCAACCTCGTCGATGACCAATTGCCGCCTTGCCTGATCGCCATTGCTCCATTCGCGAACCCATCGGATGCCGGAAGACGATACTCCGTCGGCAGGGTTGGGCTCGTGTAGAAATGCCCCTTGCAGGATGGACTGTCTGGCAGCTGCTTCAATCGGCATTGCGAGAAAATCAGGAAGCGGGAGATAGACGCAGACGAGCGGTGATTTCGGTGTCACAAAAACCGTCTGATGCGGAATTGCCGCCCAGAATAAGACGAGACGCCCAGCCTCGACATGCTCCTGCTTCCCATTGAACAGGTAGGTCATCGATCCCTCGCTAAGCAGATTGATCTCGATGTGATCATGCCAATGCGCCGATGTCATCGTATCGGCTACATGCTCCTCGACGAGAAAGTTGCGTGGCGACGCTAGCCACTTTCCCTCCGGGTCTATTTCTTCCGCATGCATCGTCGTGTGCTCCGATCCAAGAAACAATCTGCCATTATCGAGAAGAATCTCCTGATTAAAAGAGGCATCAAGGTCCGATACAATCAAAGGAGAACCGAATGCCGAAAATATGCCTCGTCGGAGCCGGAAGTACGGTGTTTGCCCAGAACATCCTAGGTGATGTGCTATCGACCCCATCCGACCATGATTACGTCATCAGCCTTTTCGACATAGATCCGGAGCGTCTGAAAACATCCGAGATCGTCGCACGACGCATATGCGAGGCGCTCAACCTCAATTCCGTGCGTATCGAAGCAACGTTGGATCGCAGGGAAGCTTTGAAGGGATCGGATTTCGTCATCCTGATGATGCAGGTTGGCGGTTACAAGCCCGCAACTGTCACGGACTTTGACATTCCCAAGAGGTATGGCCTGCGACAGACCATTGCCGACACGCTCGGCATTGGCGGCATCTTTCGCGGCCTCAGGACCATTCCCGTACTGGAGGCCATTTGCCACGACATGGTCGATGTGTGTCCGAATGCGCTGTTGATGCAATACGTCAATCCGATGGCGATCAACTGCTGGGCAATCAAGGAGATCGCTCCGACCATCCGCAATGTGGGCCTGTGCCACAGCGTGCAACACACCGCCGGCCATCTGGCAAACTGCCTTGGCGAGAATATCGACGACATCAACTACGTCTCTGCTGGCATCAATCACATCGCCTTTTTTCTTAAGTACGAAAAGATCGCTACCAATGGTCGTCGCGAAGATCTCTATCCAAGACTGAAGGCGCTTTCCGCCGAGGGCAATGTTCCGGCGGACGACCGTGTCCGTTTCGACGCCCTGAAACGCCTCGGCCATTTCGTCACCGAATCCAGCGAGCATTTCTCTGAATATACGTCCTGGTACATCAAGGATCGCCGGCCGGAACTGATCGAACAGCTCAACATACCGCTCGACGAATATATCCGCCGATGCGAAGTGCAGATTGCCGAATGGCAAGCGTTGCGCAAGGACCTCGAGGGCGGCAAGCCGATCGACGTTTGCCGCAGCAACGAATATGCCGCCGGCATCATCCATGCGGTGGTGACCGGAAAGCCCGCGTTGATCTATGGCAATGTTCCGAACAACGGACTGATCGACAATCTTCCCCCGGAATGCATCGTCGAGGTTCCCTGCCATGTTGACCGAAATGGCATCCAGCCGACGCGGATCGGAAAGATTCCATCGCAGCTCGCGGCCGTCATGAGGTTGAGCATTTCCGTCCAGGAGCTGACCGTGGAAGCAGCTCTGACCGGCAAGCGCGACCGGATCTATCAGGCTGCACTGCTCGATCCTCACACATCCGCCGAGCTGTCGCCCGACGAAATCTGGCGCATGGTTGACGATTTGATCGAGCAACACGGTGATTTGCTCCCCAAGTACCACTGAACATCCCCTACCCTTTCGGCGGCGCCTCTCTCGAGGCGCCGTTTTGTTTGCGCAATAATAAAACGATCAAAAAAAATCAGAAATTTGATTGACAGTGATCTTTCTAAGTGGAAATCTGATTGAAATCAGAAAGCCAAAAAGGGAACATGCGTTGAACCAGAGCGGCGGCCTCAAGACCGATCGGCAGGATCTCATCCGTAGCCATCTGTATGCGAACGGCTTTTCCACGATCCAGGACATCGCGGATGCCGTCGGCGCATCGCTCGCAACCGTCCGGCGCGATCTCCAGCTATTGCAGGAAGCGGGCGCAATCGATCGTGTTCACGGCGGCGCGCGCATCGCCGAAGGTTCTTCGGTGGAGCTTGCATTCCAGGAGCGCGAGAAGCGCCAGCTGGCGGCCAAGCGTGCCATTGCCAATGCCGCCTATGAGCGTCTCTCTCCGCGGACCGCGATTTTTCTGGATGCGGGCACGACAGTGTTACAGCTGGCCAAGCTGATCCGCATCAATCCCATGCCGCTGCGCATCTTCACAAACGGCTTGATCGTGGCGCAGGAGTTCATGAACGTCCCGAACCTCGACGTCGTCCTTCTCGGCGGGCAGTTGCGCAGCGAAAATGCATCACTGGTGGGACCGCAGGCCGAAGCGATGCTGGAGACGATCTGGTTCGACCAGCTTTTTCTCGGAGCAAGCGCGGTGAGCGGCGATGGCGCGATTTACAGCGTGGATAGTGCAGAGGCGAGCCTGAACAGGAAGATGCTTACGCGATCGAGCAATCGCTTCGTACTTGCCGATTCCTCGAAATTCGGCACGACGGCTACCTACAAGGTGGCACCGCTGAATAGTGCCAAGCTCATCACCGATGCCGATCTGTCCAAGGAGTGGCGCGCGCAGCTTGGTGAACTTGGCGTCGAGACAATTTTTTCCGACCAAGGAGCGAAGTCTTGAACGACGATCTGATCCTCGGCATTGACGGCGGCGGCACCAAGATGATGGTGGCACTTGCCGATCGTAGCGGGCTTATCCTTCGCACCGGTCTTGGCGGCGGCGTCAACGCCATGGACAATCCGGGTTGGCGCACTGAACTCGAAATGCATATCGAGCCTTTTCGCAATGAGACGCGTCTGGCTGCCGTCGCGGCTGCGTTGCCTGTATATGGCGAGGTCGACCATCTATCGCGCCTTCTCGAAGAAGCCATAGAGCACGCCTTCCCGAATGCGCGAACGCGCGTTCTCAATGACGTCGATGCTGCTCATCTCGGGGCGCTTGCGGGCAAGTCAGGCATCCTCGTTCTCTCTGGAACTGGATCCATGGCCTGGGCGCGCAATGCCGAGGGCGAACCTGCACGGACCGGCGGCTGGGGCGACATCATCGGCGACGAAGGCAGCAGTTACTGGATTGGCCGATTGGCTCTCAATCTTGTCAGTCAAAGCCTTGACGGACGTCTTGCGCCAACCGCCCTGGCAAGTGCCGTTTTCGATCATCTGGGCCTTGATCAGGCTAACGCGATGGATAGCCTCGGAGCCTGGGCGACGTCGGACGCGAAACGATCAAGCATCGCTGCCCTGTCGGCAGTGGTTGATCGAGCAGCGATAAGTGGCGATGCCGCGGCCATTGGCCTGCTCGACCTTGCCGCCGACGAACTCGCCAAGCATCACCGTGCAGTTGCCGGCCACTGCGAGATGGGAGCCGACTGGACATTTGCGGGCGGCACGCTGCGCAGCGCCGGGCTCCTTCAAGCGCTGGAGCGGCGTATCGGCCAGCCGCCAGTCACTCCGAAACTACCCCCGATCGGCGGAGCGCTCTTCGCTGCCGCCCAACTTCTCGACTGGCCCATAGACGAAGGCTGGATCGGGCACGTCGCCGCATCGGCAAATGCGGCGTTTGCGCAATAAAATCACGTAAATTCTTGATAACAAAGAAGGATGGGAACATGCGTAAAACAATCTTATCACTGCTCGCCTCAGCCGCCCTCGTCGTCGCTCTTCCGGCGGCCGCGCAAGACAAGCCGCTTGCCGGTCAATCGATCACCGTATTGATGCCATCACCGCAGGGACCTGACATCGCTTCCGCCTTCGAAGCCGAAACCGGCATCCATGTCGACCTGCAGACGCTTTCTTGGGACGACATCCGCCCTAAACTTGTGACGGCGCTGGTTGCCGGCACGGCACCGGCCGACGTGACCGAGTTCGACTGGTCCTGGACGGGCCAGTTCGCAGCTGCCGACTGGTATATGCCGCTCAATGATGTGATAGACGCGGACTCCACCAAGGACATAGGGGTTGCCAAGATCTTTACGGTCGACGGAAAGCTGCTTGGCGTTCCCTATTCGAACGACTTTCGCGTGATGCTCATAAACAAGAAGCATTTCGCCGATGCCGGCATTACCGAGACACCGAAGACGCTCGACCAGTTGGTGAAAGCTGCCAAACAGATCAAGGATAAAGGCATAGCCACCTATCCGATCGGCCTGCCGGTCTCGGCGACAGAGGGTGCCTCGACGAGCTGGTACTTGCTGACCAAGGCATTCGGTGGCGAGTTGTTCGACAAGGACTTCAACCCGCTCTTCACCAAGCCCGATTCCGCCGGTTACAAGGCGCTGGCCTTCGAACTGATGCTGCTGAAGGAAGGCCTGGTCGATCCGGCTTCCACCGGCCTCAAGGATAGCCAGATCAACGAGGGAATGTTCTCCCAGGGCCTGACCAGCATCATGATCTCGGGCGAGCCCGGCCGTCTCGGACAGATGAACGATCCCAAGCAGTCCAAGGTCGCCGGTCAGGTCGAGGCTATCCTGGTTCCGACCGAAAGCGGCGAGACCCGCAGTTTCGGCCTGCCGGAGGCGCTCGCGATCCCGAACGTCTCGCCCAACAAGGAAGCGGCTGTTGCCTTCGTCAAGTGGTTCACGAGCCGCGAGTTCCAGAAGAAGAACATGGCGAATGGCTTCCTTCCGACACGCACGTCGGCACTGGCGGAGCTCAACTCGGAAGGCAAGCTTAACAGCGGCGATGCGCTCGTCGCGCAATCGAAGACGGTCGAGGCGCTGTTCCCGCAGGGAACGCCCCCGTGGTACCCGCAGTTCTCCAGCGGCGCGAACACCGCGATCAACAGCGCTGCCAAGGGTCAAATGAGCGTTGACCAGGCTGTTGAAAGCATTGCCTATGCCGCCAAGCAGGCGATGGCGCAATGACTGCTGTCGCCTATAAGGAGACCGCAGCCAAGAAGGGTGTCGGCTTAAACGCCGACATCACTCTCGGCGTGCTATTGGTGTCCCCCATTCTCATCACCATGACGGCGCTCGTCTTCTATCCGATGGCGCGAACGCTTTGGGATAGCCTTCACCGGGTCAATCCGATGCAGGCCGGCACGCCCTTCGTCGGCCTGGAAAACTACACACGCATGCTATCCGACGCGCAGCTCGGCACGACCTGGGTCAATACCCTGATCTATGTCGTGCTGGCAGTGCTTGCGGAAACGGTCTTCGGCGTGCTGGCCGCCTCCCTGATCAATCAGCTCAAGGTCGGCCGGCAGTGGGTTCTTGCAGCGGTCATCCTGCCCTGGGCGCTTCCCGGTGTGGTCAACTCCGTGATCTGGTTGTGGATCTATCAACCTGGCGCGGGCCTGCTCAACGGCATCCTTACCGCGCTCGGGCTCCCCTTCGAAAACCACGTCTGGTTCAACGATCGAACGAGCGCGATCATTGCCGTCACCGTCGTTCATGTCTGGCGTATGATGCCACTAACGATCGTCATCGTTCTCGCCGCGATGCAGAGCATTCCCTCACATCTTTATGAAGCGGCACGCATCGATGGCGCGACGCGCCCACAGATGTTCGCGCTGGTCACGCTTCCACTTGTTCGCAGCGCGATCGCGGTCGCTATGACCAACGCCACAGTTAACGCTTTCAACCTCTTCGATGAAGCCTGGGTTCTTGCCGGCTCAAGTCTCGAGACGCGGCCGATCCTCGTGCAGATCTATCTGGAGACCTTCCAGAACCTGCGGTTTTCCTACGGCATGGCGCTTTCTGTCGTCATCACCTTCGTGTCGCTTCTCGTCTCGCTCATCTACGTCCTTCGGGTCTATCGCAACACACGGTTCGACTGATGAAACCCACCCTTCTCTATCGCCTGATAATATGGATCGGCGTCGCCGTGCTCCTGATCTGGTCGCTCGGTCCGATCTACTGGACGGTCGCCAGTTCGGTCACGCCGACGGACGACTTCTCCGTCCGGCCAATCCACTTTTTCCCGCAACATTTCACGTTGGATCACTACTCGCGCCTGCTCGGCATCAACGTCGATCGTATCGGCGGCGTCGAAGTCTGGCGGCAGTTTCGCGCAGCGCTGTTGAACAGCGTCGTTACCTCGGCGGCCGCGACGCTCCTTTGTGTAGCCATTTCCGCACTGGGCGCCTACGCCTTCACCCGCATGCGCTTTCCTGGCCGCAACGCGCTGTTTGGTCTCGTCGTCGCGACGCTGGCGATCCCGGCCTATGCGGTGCTGATCCCGCTCTACCAGATCATGATCAAGATGCATCTCGTCGATACCTATGTCGGCGTCGCCCTGATCTATGTCTCGGCTTATCTGCCGCTCTCGCTCTGGCTGCTGCGCAGCGTCTTCGAGGCTCTGCCTCTGGCGCTTGAGGAAGCCGCACAGCTCGATGGTGCAGGTCGCCTTTTCATTTTCTTCAACATCGTGCTGCCGCTCGCCGGTCCCGGTCTTACTGCCGCTGCGATCCTCACCTTCCTCGGCGCCTGGGGGCAATACCTCGTCCCGCTCATCTTCTCGCCGCAGGCCACCAAGCCATTGACTGTTCTCATTCCTGAGTTCGTCACAAAGAACTTCATCGACTACGGGCTGATCACGGCCAGCGGCTCTATCGCGATCGTCATCCCTGCCCTCGTCGTCATCTTCCTCAACCGATACCTCGTCAGCGGTCTGCTGGCCGGTTCGGTCAAGTAATCGGAGCTACCATGAACACGACCGAAAAAGTCATCCGCGAGCAGTTTCCATTCTGGGACAAGGCGCGGGGATCGAACGCTGCAACCACGCGCGACGACGTGCTTGTCTATGTCGGCTGCGGAACGTCCTACTACCTTGCCATGTCGTTGGCATCTTATGCGAACAATGCCGGGCGGCGTGCAATCGCCGTCCCCGGTGCAGAATGGCTCAATCGCCCGACATTTTTCTGGCCCGACTGGAAAAACACGCATGTGGTGGCAATCTCGCGCAGTGGCGAAACCACTGAAACAGTTGCGGCCGCAAAAAAGAGCCGCGAAAACGGCGCCTTCGTGACCGCCCTGACCGTTGAGGCGGAGAGCTCTCTTGCGAAATGCAGTGACGATGTCGTTGCCTCGCAGACCCACAGCGAGGAAGGCATCGTCATGTCTGTCTCGGCCAGCCTCATGCTGCTGCTCGGTCTGCAGATGATCGGCCATACGATCCCCGCATCGGCCGTCGCATCAGCAAAGAAGCTCGCCGATGCCCTCGACGCTTCGCTCAATAGACAGGTTCTCGCTCGCAGCCATTTCGTCTTTCTCGGCGGCGGACCGCTTTTTGGCATTGCGGCCGAAGGTGCGCTGAAGCTCATGGAAATGAGCCAGACTCTGACCCAGCCGTTTCATCCGCTCGAATATCGCCATGGCCCAATCAGCCTTGTGGACGAGAAGACAGCGGCAGTGATGCTTTACAGCACCGATCAGAAGAACGCCGAGGCAAAGCTTGTCGCAGAGCTCCGCGAAAAGGGTGCTATCGTCATCGGCCTCGGCGGAGCCGGCGATATCGAACTTCCTGTTGATGTCGACCTCTCGCTCGCAGCGCTCGTCATCTTGCCTGCCTTGCAGATCCTCGGCGAACGTGTCGCGCAATCGCGAGGCGTCGATACGGTATCGCCGAGGCATCTGACGAAGGTTGTAACGCTGGTATGAGCAACGCTCTCGACAAAAATCGCGAAAGCGCCTTTTCCAAGCTCTTCGGCGAACGCCAACAAGCCTTGCCTCGTGGTATCACTTCGGTCTGCTCGGCGCATCCGCTGGTGATCGAAGCTGCCTTGCAGCGGGGATTGCGGGAAGGCGCCGTTGTTCTGGTCGAGGCGACTTGCAACCAGGTCAACCAGGAAGGCGGATATACCGGCATGACGCCGGTTGCATTCCGGCGATTCATCGAGGAGATCGCTAAAAAGGTCGGTTTTCCGATGGGATCGATCATCTATGGCGGCGATCATCTCGGCCCCAACCCCTGGAAGACGCTGGGTGCGGACGAAGCGATGGCGCGAGCCGAAGCAATGGTTGCGGCCTATGTCGAGGCAGGTTTCGAGAAACTCCATCTCGACACGTCGATGGGATGCGCTGGGGAACCGGCGGCGCTCGACGATGAAGAGACCGCCGAAAGGGCGGCACGTCTGGCGAAGGTCGCGGAGGATACGGCATGCCGCATCGGGCAACGTCCTCCGGTGTATATCATTGGCACGGAGGTTCCGCCTCCCGGCGGCGCGACGCATGCAATCGAGGAACTCGAGGTCACCTCTCCCGACGCCGCCCTGAAAACGCTCGACATTCACACATCGGCATTCAAAAAGGCTGACGCCGGAGCGGCCATGGACCGTGTGATCGGCATCGTCGTCCAGCCGGGTGTCGAGTTCGGGAATGCGAACGTCGTCCTTTACGAACCCGGTCGGGCACAAGGACTTGCATCGACACTTGGCCGGATGCCGGGACTTCTCTTCGAGGCGCACTCAACGGACTATCAAACGGTTCATGAGCTCTCGGCACTCGTCGACGACGGGTTCGCCATCCTCAAGGTCGGGCCCGGACTGACGTTTGCGCTACGCGAGGCGCTGTACGGGCTAGATGCCATCAGGCATGTGCTCGACTGTGGGGGAGACAGCCTCTACGCGCAAATGGAGGCGATCATGCAGGCCGGTCCTCACCATTGGGTGGGCCACTATGCCGGTTCAGCAGATGACATTCGTTTTCAGCGCCATTTCAGCTACAGTGACCGCATCCGCTATTACTGGCCGGGCAAGCAGGCCACCGATGCTGTCGATGCATTGTTTGCGGCACTCCCTGATCCGATTCCCGAGACCCTTGTAAGCCAGTATCTGGGACGGGTTTATCCGGATGTCGTGAGCGGGCGCGTTGTGCCGCGGGCCCGCGATCTTTGCCTCGCGGCCATCGATGCCGCGCTGGCACCATACAGCGTGGCCACGGCCAGCCAATAGATTTCACATGCCGCTGGTCGCCATCATCGCGACCACCTGTCACCCATTGTCAGCTGGAGAGAATTATGGCGTCAGTCAGCGTCGCGAATGCTCGCAAGAACTATGGTCACCTGGAAATCCTTCACGGTGTCGACATCGAGATAAAGGATGGTGAATTCGTCATTCTGGTGGGGCCCTCGGGCTGTGGCAAGTCCACCTTGTTGCGAATGATCGCGGGCCTTGAGGAAATCTCCGATGGGCGGATTTCAATTGGTGGACGCGTGGTCAATCATGTTGCGCCGAAGGAACGCGACATCGCAATGGTGTTCCAGTCGTATGCACTTTATCCGCATATGACAGTGGAAGCCAACATGGGCTTTTCCCTGCGACTGGCAAAGGCGCCGAAAGAGGAGATCAGGACAAGGGTTCGCGAGGCAGCCGAGATCCTGGGGTTGGAAAAACTCCTCGACCGTCACCCGAGAAACCTGTCCGGGGGGCAGCGCCAGCGCGTTGCCATGGGACGTGCGATCGTTCGTCAGCCGCAAGTGTTTCTGTTTGACGAACCGTTGTCCAATCTGGATGCAAAGCTCCGCGTCCAGATGCGATCAGAAATCAAGCAACTGCATCAGCGCCTGAAGACCACGACGATCTATGTTACGCACGACCAGATCGAGGCCATGACGATGGCAGACAAGATTGTCGTCATGCGTGATGGTTACGTCGAGCAGATCGGATCACCGCTCGATCTGTATGACAGTCCAGCAAACCGATTTGTCGCGGGTTTCATTGGGTCACCAGGCATGAATTTCATTGAAGGAAAAATCAGCAACGACGGGCCGATCGAGTTCATCGCGCAAGGAGGGGCGAGATTGCCGATACCAACCGACGTCACTGTGGCACGAGGTCAGGACGTCGTTTATGGCATTCGCCCCGAACACCTGACGATCAATCAGGGTGGAGCGCAAGCCGAAGTCATGCTGATAGAGCCGACGGGCGCTGAGACGCAGATATCTGTTGACATGGGTGGCGCGACGATCGTTGCAACAGTTCGCGATCGGCTTGCGTTGCGTGCAGGCGATACGATATCGATCGCAGCCGATCCGTCAAAGGTGCATCTCTTCGATGTGGTAAGCGGAAGGACGCTGATCGTGTGATTGACGGTCTTCCCGGGACCCAAAGCGGTTCCGTCGGCGCCAGTTTTTTGGTTAGCCAATACTTACATAACGGCCGGAATTGTCCCCTCGAGCGAAACACGAGTTACGTCAAGATCCGCTTGCTGCAATCCATGTCTCAATTCCAGCCGGCGCGCCGTTGGCCGAGCCGGTACCGAAGGAGTTGATGGGACCGGCGAGGCTGGAAGGATAATGGACTGATGGGGACAGAGGCGAGGAAGCCGGCTCACGCCGCCTCCCCTTCGTCGTTATCCTCACCGGCGATGCGGGGCTGCAGGTGATGCAGGTAGTCTGCTGCGCGCTGTGCACAGGCTGCGGCCTGAAAGATGGCGCGCTTGTCGCCACGAAGCACGTTCAGCCATCCGTCGATATAACTTGCATGATCGGGCCTCGGCTCAAGCTCCGGGGTGATGCCGAGATCGGCGCAGAGGAATGCACTACCGAGTTCGGCAACGAGCTCTTCGCGGGCACGTTCCGTGCGGTCTTTGGCGTAGCGGGACAGATCGCGATCCAGACGAGCGGGTGTCGAGGTCCAGTGCGTCATTTCGTGGCTGAGGACGGCAACATAGCTAGCCTCATCGGCGAAACTGTCGAGAAGCGGCATCTGAATGTAGTCTTTGGCGGCGGCGTAGTAGGCGGACGACCCGCCATGGCGGATGAGCGCTCCGGTATTGGCAAAGAAACGTCCGGCCATCCCGATGCGATCGAACGGATCGGATAGATCGACATTTGCCTGATGATGCCCGTCGAGCCCTTTGATCTGGTCGGTATTGAAGACGGTGTAGGCTTTGATAAAGGGGATGGTGCGTTCGACATCATCGCCTTTTTCGGCTGTCTCGGTTCGGATGATCGAACTGGCGAAGACGACGGTCGTGCCGGTCTCGCCCTTGCGAACGGCGGCTCCCAGTTTCAGTGCCTGACGATAGGTCATCCAGGTCGACGAGGAGAAGCCTCGAGCGATTGCCTCGGACCAGAGGAGAAGGACGTTGATGCCGGAGTATGGCTCGCCATTGTGGCGAAGTGGACGGGTGACGGTCTGTGATGGCAAGGCGCT
>UBQW01000071.1 GCA_900467745.1 Hyphomicrobiales bacterium | reverse complement strand
AATCTTCACTTCGCTTGACAAGACCGGCGTAAACGTCAGCGAGGCGTCTTCAACGACATGGTCTGCCAAGTGATCCCCCATAAGGTTCCAGAGTGCGATCATTCCGTCACCCTCGCTGCCGAACTCCTCCAGAAGCTTGAACGCCTGGACGGGTTTGTCCTTCGATCGCAGCAGTTCCAGGAGGCGCTGGCAGTCAGGAGAGTTCTTGAGACGCCGCGCGGCCAAAATTTCACGCGCGCGGTAAATTTTCGATTTCGTGATGACCTTCTCAGTCAGAATTTCGATCCGGTCCGCGTGATAGTGCAACTGATGGTTACGAATGTCTTCAACGGTGAGCTTCAGCTCGCCGTGTTCGACCTTCGAATCCGGACGGACGCAATAGAGGATGACGAAACCGTTCATGAACTCGACGCGGAGGTCGACATAGTGCATGTGGATCTTGCCTTTCGAGTCAGTGTAAGGGATCGGCCCGTACTGCGCCTGGACCGAGCGGACTTCCGGCATCGACCAGAAAACTCGTGCGCAGTCCGCTTCGAACTGGCTTTCGAAGACCAGCCATTCGTTGGTACCCGGCGCGCACATGACAATGCGGCAGGTCGCCGTGGTCTTCATGTTGATGCGACGCGCTGCAGGCGATGCCTTCATTTCATGGAAGACGGGAAGATCCTCCAGCGAGCCGGCGAACGCCTCATACTTGTGAGCTCCGGAGATCGGCAGGCATCAGGCCACCGCGGTAGACGTCATCCGGGTTCGCAAGGTAGGTCTTGCGCTCATAGGGAAGGGCCCACGGGGTATATCCGTGGCGGGCGAAGTGAAGAGCTTCGATCTGGTTCAGAACCTGGATCATGGTGTCGTCCTCTATTTGGCGGATTAGGTGTCTGCTAGTGGTGGTCAGCGGGCTGTTGGCGCATTGGCGATGTTCAGTCGTCGGACCCAGGGCGATAAACGACGGGCTCGACAATGATCGAGAAGACCTCGTAGCTCACGCAGAAGAGCTCCGGCGGATCCAGGTCCAGGCGGGCGTTGAGTTCCTCGATGCGCTCCGCCATCTCTTCCCATGCCTGGCGCTTGCGCGACGGGTCCGCCGTGGCGATCTCGATCGCAGCCTCCAGCTCGCGGGTCTCGATCTCGATGTAGCCGAGTTCGTAGCGGCGGCGGATGGCGGCGTATTCGGGCGAAAGTGCCAAGGCGAAGCTCTCGGTCAACTTCTTGATCATAGCCATTTTCGTTCTCCTTTTTGTATGGCTTAGGCCGCGAGGCTTTCGATGAGGGTCTCGGCGTGCATGATCAGCTCGTATGCCGAGACCTCCTGTTCGTAGCGCAGGTGGTCGACATACCCCGGCGGCAGGCTCAGAACGAGCGAGCGGAAGTCCTCCAGCGACGGGCGCTTGGGCTGAAGCCCGGTGCGCTTCGCGTCGTCCTCGATCAGCTCGCTCAGGACACGGTAGAGCTGGCGGATGGAGGGGCGGCGGGGATCTGCGTAGAGAAGCGCGACGGCGCGCTGCAGATTCATCTCGTCTTCGGAGAATCCGTCGGCGGCAGGCTGGCGGGACCATTCAAAGAGAGCGGCGCGGTGGGCTACTTTGACTTCGAGGGGGTGAGCAAGGCGTGCGTGTTCGTTCTGCGACATTGTGCAGTTCCTTTCCTTTTCGGAGCGATTGGTTTTTGATGGAGGGGAGGGATGCTCCACTCCGGATCAGCGATGGATGCCGACTGATCCTGAACGCCATCCTGATGCTGCCCGGCACGATGCCGGAACATCAGGCGAGGCCGTGGACGCAGTTGTAGTTACTGCGCCGTGGCCTCGGTGGCTTGTCGCGTCGAACGCGGGAACTGGGGAGAGAGAACTTCGAACATGCTAGTCAACCTCGTCATTCAAAACATGAGTTCTGCGAGAGAGGAGAGCCGGGCCTCCTGGAGGCCCCGGAATTATCACCGAGTGCCTCAGGCGGCTTGTTGGCAGCCCTTTCGCGCCAAATATGTCGGTGTAATTCGTTGCATGGTCTGCTTGTCCTTTTAGGCTGACTTCCGGTCAGCGATGGCACTGATTGCACATGTTTTAGTGGCGCACAACCATTATTTTGCTGCGTATTTTTCCCATCCTATTGGATAGATATAGGCTATTTACAAAATGGTAACTGTAATTTTTTGAAATCTCGGGCGATTTCGGCCCAGCTGCGTAGATCTACGTAGCAAATCGGCGTGAATTCGCGTCCGCCGACGTAGGACGGTCACCAGCAGGAGGGATGTCGAGACGACGCCCTTTGACGTGGGAAGAGCGTGGCAGCCGCGCAGCAAATTAGTGAATAGATGAAATTATTTGTATACTAGGGAATTTTCTAACTCCTCGCTTGGTGTAAAATGCCATTCGTCCTCGGACTGGACGTGCCAACGGCGAGTGAGCGGATCGTAGAGACCAGGCAGTGGGAAGCTTTCGTGAATGACCATGAAGTCCCGGATATCGCGGGTTATGATCGGCATCTCATAGTGGATCGCAATCGCAGCTATCGCGGGGTCGCAGCCGAACTTCATTGGGCCGTTATGTTTGGTTGCGCTCCAGAACCGTTCCAAACGCGGCACGGTCGTCATCCGGGCGATCAGTCTGATGACTTCCGTGGTCATAGGCGGAATGTATGGTTCGGTAGCGAGAAGCCTGTCCAGCCATGCAATGAAGCGTTCAGCGCGGTTGGGGTCTCTCCTCGCGAGCATTCTCGCCCCGCGCTCCAGCTCGAAGATCGCCGGAAGGGGAATAGCGACGACCTCGTCGGGCAGCGAACGCAGGAACTGCTTCACTTCCTCACTCTTGTCCGTTCCGCGTGCCTCGCTGAGAACGCTGGTGTCGAGCAGAACATGCATATCGGTTGCCCCGGATGTCGGCGGGGATGGTCCCGGAACATGGTGTACGAAGGATTAACGCACTAGCCTGATTGCTAGTGTTGCCCTAGTTTCGGGGGAGATGAAGGATTCGCACGATGTCTGGCCAAGGCCGATCCAATCGATGGACACTTGAGGAAGCGCGCGCGAAGCTCGATGATCTGTTCGCGGCTGCCCGGTCGTCTGGACCGCAGCTTGTCGCGGACCCGCAGAACAATGGCACCTTCACGGTATCCTTCTCCTCGACAGAGCCGAAACCAAGCACCGTGAAGTTTTTGCTCGACGACAGCGCAGATTAGTAGGTCGACTGGTAATTCAGCGGTTTCAACTATCGCACAAAACGAAACCAATCATTAAACCCTGAATAGTACATCGCCGATTGTTTTTCAGTGGGGTGTACCTTGAGTTCTGACGACCAATCCAATCTTGATCTGAGAGTTTCCTACCTTAAGGACTGCTACGGATTTTACATTCAGCACATCAATTCGATGTTCAACTTCTTTCTGGTCGCTACCGGCCTATTCGCAAATGCATACGTCCTGCTTTTATCCAAGGATTACGGTATTGCTGACGGCGCCAAATCTGCGATGTGCTGGTTCGCGGCACTGGTTTGCCTGATCTTTCTCTTGATACACTTGGGAACGCGAAGAGATCTGGATGCAGTCGAATCCGCCCTTCGACACCATGAGAAAACGCTGTTCGCCGGATCACAAGGGTTTCTCACGGCTGGGAAAAGGAAGCCTATCCTTATGCGGCTCAAGTATTTGTTCCCAGCTGCTTATCTAAGCTTTTTCCTGGCATTCACGCTGGTCGCGCTGTGGCAGAACCCGCCTTCAATTCCTGAGTCAATGCCGTTCAAGGGGCTTGGATGGTTCACTGGCCCTCTCACGCTCGGGGAAGCAGCCTCATGTGCGGGTTTGGCTTCAACCGCTTGGGGCGCGGCTGTTGCGCAATGGCGGCCGCTGAATGGACTGAGATTTATCCTGGTAGGGACACTTCTGCAGTTTGGGCCGACCGTAGAGAAGATCGTGGCAGCCGCGTCCGCGTCCACTTAGACCTCCGGCAGCGGACCCAATTCTCGACAGCGACATCGAATATCTAGCGATCGTAACAGGTATTGCCGATCTATGAGTTTGCTCATGGGCGGGTAGGAAAGCCCCCGACCAGGCTGTGCCGTATGCACGGCCTAGTCAGCGATGTTCGCCAAAGCTGTTCCGGAGGCTGAGCGACGGCGAGCGATACCGCGACGCGCTGCGGTTGCTATTGCCGGACGGGAGTGCCCGGATGATCGTGCGGTGTCCGGCGGCGAGCGAACCGTTTCTAGCAACCAGCGTACAGACTTCGCCACTTGGCTGTTATTCTGGTAGGCGACAGAAACCGGACGATCCCACCACTTTGATTTCCCGGGAAAAATTCGTTTGACGGGTTGAATTTTGTTCCCTATATGTTCCGTCATGAAGCTCACTCAACGACAATACCAACGACGCACCTGACGAACCGCCGCAAGCGCGGCAGTCCTTCAATCGTGTCGAGGTATTCTCACCATGAGTTCGGAACGCTTCAACCAGAGCGGCGGCGAAGCTGTACGCGTCGAGTACATAGCTCACCCACCGAAGGCGACCATCTACTGCATAGGGACGCCAGCATTCCGGTCACGCCCAGCCCGCGACCTCGGCTGCCTCCTCGATGTTGATCCGGACGTAGAGTCCTGGGAATGCCAGCCATTGGAGCTGGCGATAGGCAACTCTCTTCATACCCCTGATTTTCTGGTGACCTATGTAGGCGGCGCCCGATGGCTGCTCGACGCCAGCGATGGGGACGGTAGTTCGGACGTCACCGATGCAGCAGCTTCGCGCGGTTTCAAGCATCGACATGTGGGGCGCGAGGAGCGGGACGCTGGCTACCGTCTCCGCAACGCAAGAGACCTTCTTCGATACGGCAATTTCCGATGCCCGTTGGGCGATCGAATCCGCGTCATGGCGGCTCTGGACGAAGTCGGCTCTTTCACAGTGGCCGAAGGCCTCGGTCTATTCAGAGAATGCTCCCCAATGGCTGGCCTCGCGTCCCTGGTGCTCCAACGGATCCTGACTCTGGAACTCGACGATGCCCTGATCAGCCCTGACACCCTCGTGCGACGCGCGGATAGGTAGGAAGCCAGCCATGAACCTCACATTTCCCGACCGCGCGGCCACCCTCGAGATCACGACCTACGCCTATGCTGCAAAGAGTGCACTCCGGAAAGGCGGCGTCTTCATGCGTAACGAAGCCTCTGTCGGCTTGATCGTGCCGAAGGGGTCGACCACCAGCAGGTACGCGGACGCCGTCAAATCGGTGCTTCGAGCGAACAATAGGGCGGCACTCTTCACACAGGTCACTGTAGAATTGTCGCGAAAGGGGACCGGGGAATGGGGACCGGCGGCCGACCTTCTGATTTCGAAGCCCGGCGTAGTCCTGATCATTCCGAGCGGGCTCTCGATTCCTCGGGACATCAGGATAGCCTTGGACGAAGTCGTCCAGATCAAGCCGATGCAGCCCTCCCATCTGGCAGCCGCGATCAAGTCCATCACGGAGATGCCCACGTCCATCGACGAGGCGGAGGCGCTGATGAGATATCCGCCAGATCTCATGTTTTCAGCGCTGAGGCCGGGCAGTGTGGCGCGACAATTTGGAT
>UBQW01000079.1 GCA_900467745.1 Hyphomicrobiales bacterium | reverse complement strand
GACTTCTTCAACACCCTGCTAGATGTCTGTTCCCAGCGAACCCATAGTGCCCCGCCGTACACGCCACCCATCGACAAGCCACCCGGCGATCCCGATCGTGTTCCCGATGAAGAGCCGTTTCCCGATCCCGAACCGGACGAACCCGCTAATCCTTTCGTTCGTACGGCCACTCACTGTCCGACGTGGGGTCTTCTTTGCCGTGGCGTTCGCTTGCAGCCGGGGGATTGAGGATGGGCAACCACTGGGGGACGACCTTCGGCTCGAGCTTGAAGATTTCGTGGACAGCCTTGTTGTCAACGGCGCCAGACAATCCGAGGTGTATCAAGCCATCAAGGACGCGATCGAAAGTCTTAAGGCGGCGTATGGCGGGATCCGGATCCTGCAGAGGACGATCCCAAGGCCGAGGTCGAGGAGCCATCTAATGATTGGCCGGCATCATCCCAAGGCTGATGACAGCGAATTACGCAGGTTCCCGATTTAGGATCCTCAATGTCCTTATCTGGGCAGCCAGCGCAAGTAGCGCTTTCGATACCGTCTCGTCCGACATCTGATCGATGTTCCTTGCAATGTCGTCTATTACCCGCTCGGCGGCCTCGTCGAATGGCGCCACCTTGCCAGTCTTCACGAGAAGACCGCGGAGCGCACCAGAGGCAGTGACGCCACGCTCCAGCAGCCGGCGGCGCTCGGCCTGCGGCAGTTTCGGAATACTGTTCGCTGCCCGCACGAATTCGACGATGAGGTTGGTGGTCACCGTCACTGCGAATTGACCTCCGGGAGCGGCTTTCCAGTGAACTTCGACGAGTTCACATCCCTGGATACCCGATGGAATTCCAGTTGGTGGTCGAGGTTCTTCTTCAGGAGTTCCTTGGCACTTCTGCTCGGTGTCGTTGCATCCAACCATTCCTTGTAGGCGGTGGGATCGAGAATGACGGGCTGTCTGTCATGGAGCTTCGACATCGGTTCCCCAGCTGGCATCGTGACGATCGAGCAGCTCGTGACGCCAAGCTTGTCGTTCCGCGCCCAGATCCCAGCAAAAGAGAAGGGCGTGTCGCCCGGAAGGTGGATGTGCCATGGATCCTTCTTGCCATCACTCTCGTTGAGTGTCCATTCGTAGAAGGCTGAGGCGGGGATCAGGCAGCGCTTGCTCTTAAACGCTTCCCGGAAGGCCGGAGCTGTGTCGACCGTCTCGATGCGGGCTTTGAACATGGCCTGGGCATCTCCTTTGCCCAGAATGGCACCAGCTACCAACGAGCTTCCTCGGCTACCTGCGCACCTCAGCAACATTGTGCACCATAATACCAGATTGGGTGGGAGCGATATTGAACATGGGGTAATCGC
>UBQW01000021.1 GCA_900467745.1 Hyphomicrobiales bacterium | reverse complement strand
ACATAAGTGTCGTTGCCAGCGCCTCCGGTGAGCACGTCGGCTCCGTGGCCGCCGTTGATAATGTCGTTCCCAGCGCCAGCATTTACGGTATCGTTTCCTGCACCCGAGCTCACGTAATCATCTAAATCGGTCGCATCGGAACTTCCGGCCACGACTTGGGGGGTAACCTGATCGTCTTCATTTGTGCCAAAAACGAGGTGGGAAGCGGTAAGCATATGCGTTGCCTGCAGCCGCAAAGCGGGAGACGATATCCTTTCAAGGCTTCCGGATAGGATGGTTGCCAAGTTCGCTTGACTTCCATTCGCAAAGTCGTAAACACCGCCGCGCAAAAGTGGCACGACTTTCTCCAGATAAGATATTGCTTCCAGTCGGTCTTCAGGGATTCGATCAAATAGGAGAGTCGCCGTTCCTACCAGCGATCCACGCAAACTGTCGGTATCTAAGTCATACGCTAAAGCCAAGAATGGGCTTAGCGCATCCAAATACATATCCTCAAGGTCGTCCCCACGTACCACCCGTGTCACGAGACTTTCCGAAACAAATCGCAGGAGTAGACTGCTACCGATTTTTTCGAAGTCTAAACCAATGATCCTGCCGAACCGCTCGCCGATCTGATTATTTGGCAAATCGTTCAAAGGCGCGCCGAAGAATTTTTCGAGAAATGCAACTTCTCTTCCGTCAACGAATGCACCGCGGCTTTGGCTGTCAACATCGTCAACGTCGGCCCACTTGAAAAGAATGCTTGCGAAAGAATTCATTGCATCCGAGCCGCGAATATTGCCCAGAGAGTCGACTAGGTCTTCGACATCGTGTTGAAGGTCGACGTTGTTTAGCATCGCGAAGTGAAGGTTCTTGATGACTCCGTATCCTTGGATATCTGGCAATATCTGAACATCGTGAGGGATCACCGTACCGTTCGGTGGTGTCCATTCGCTGAGCGTCGGATTTGTCGAAAAGTACACAGCTCCAATGTCGTTGACTGTTCCATTTGCCAGTGTGAATGAACCCACCTGTCGAATTTCGTTCCCCATTTTGACAACGCTCGACTGGACGGCTTGCAACGCAATTGAAGTGATGTTCAAGGATGCCAGTGTTCTAATTTCATCCGAAGTTGAGACGCCGTCACCGTTTTGATCTCGCCAGACGCGGAGTTGCTCGAAGTCAGCATCGGCGCTGTCAATGCGGCCATCGGAGTTACTGTCATGCTTGGACAACTCGGTGAAACCATCTTCACTTTGACTACCAAAGAGCTCGTCGATTCCATCTGTGATCCCGTTTCCGTTCTCATCTAAAAAGAGGAGGCCGTCGTCCGGCGAAACCCAACCCGTGCGCTCCGCAAATCCGTTTTTATCAAAGTCGAAATTTGCGTTTGATGAGCCAACCGCGATGAGCTCAATGCCATCCCCATCAAGATCCAACACCAGCGGATCGTGCGGGAGCGATGGAAGAGATGGGGGCCATCCATCATTGCTACTGTGTTCCGGCTCTGGCTCTGGCTCCGGCTCCGGCTCCGGCTCGCTAGGCAGGTAGTCCCCATTCCCTAACGCGTCGCGCATCTTCTCGTAAGCTTCATCGTCAAAATTCGGATCGACCGGTCTGAATGGAGGGTTGGATCCATACTCTTGATCTTGCTGATTGATTTCCTCATCGTACATTGAGGAGTAGTGCTCTCTAGCTTTGCCCTCGTCAAAATTAGCATCTGGGTAATCTTCATGAAGTTGAGCCGTTGCAGCTCGAGCACGCTGATCTTTATCAATGTCGCGAAACCCTTGCCGCATTGCTGCATCCGCTTCATCTGGCGGAAACCCATTTCCTGTGTAATTATCGGCGGCTTGGCCAATTGCCTCCCACATGCCTCGGACAGCGCTCGGAGGAACCTCAATATCGCTCATGCTGCAAAACCTCTTCGAATACAACTTGAAAGCATGAAAGCGTAAATCCCGATGGTTGTAAATCCTGTGATTGTATTTATTCTTTCGTCGCGCTAAAGCTTAGTCCATGGAAAATGCTGGGCACGAGTAGAGGAGCGCCAGAATGAAGACTCTCGGTCGGTTGTCCATAATTTTTGGAGTGTCGTGGGGGCTGACTACAGCGGACGCAAGAGAAGGAAAGTGGAGCGATGCTGATTTCATCTATTACGCATCGATAATTAGGTCGAGACCGGCAGAACAGGGCAATATTACAACACAATGCGCGCTCAGATCTTTTCAATCTTTAGATGAAACGACAAAACAAGAGCTGGCAAAGTTGAATAAGATGTCGGCCGATGCCGTAGTTTATGAATCCTGCCGAAGGCTCGTCAAAGGGATCGCTAAAGGGAAAATTACCTACAAGATATTCTCCGAATGGTGGGACGCTCCCGCTACGGAGATTCTCAAGATACCCGATTACCGGTGATTGTGAGAGGCCAAACCGCGGCAATGGAACCGGCGCTTAGCTAAATACCGGAAATGGAGCTGTGGGTTTGAGCCCGCGATTGTATGGAGGCATCTTAGGCATCGCAACGGTTCTCTCGTTAGACGTTTTGAAAACGTCTACACCGTTCCAAAAGAAAAATTTAATTGTGACAATTCTTACACGTTGGATTGACAAGCGAGTTCCCAGATGGCCGTGTTGATTCAACAAGTCCGCGTCCATGTCACCGATACCGCTTAAGCCATTTTGTGATGTTCACACACCAAAACACTAACGGTGAATTCCGCGCTCTCATTTCGTTCCGGCAGCGCAAATTGCACCACTCACAGATTGCATATCGCTTATACAACTCAAACATTAGTTGTTGGAGCTGCCCGGGAAAATAATGTCTTGGTCAACGAGCACATTGAACCTGTACCCCGGCCTGATCTCGATCGTCGGCTGGACATTCAGATTTTTAGAGATTGTATGCTCGGCGACACGTCCAAACGTTTCAGCAAAATTTCGACGCGCCGCGTCCGAGGCCGTGTCCTGCGTTGCAAGCGTTGAACTCTCAGGCATCGACATGTCGATCCCTGTCCCTATGAGTGCGACAAGCGCGGCCGACCCGAACGTCCGGATGTAGTGGTTATCGACCTTGTCGTTAAAACCGCCATAGCCTTCCGCGTCGGTCCCGGCCATACCGCCAATCTGAAGGGTTGAACCGTTCGGGAAGATGATGTCGGTCCAGACGACGAGGACGCGGTTTTGCCCGAACGACACCTTGCTATCGTATCGGCCAAGAAGCTTCGTTCCTTGTGGCACAAGTGTGTAGTGGCCAGTTGCGCTGTCATAAACGTTCTGGCTGATCTGGGCCGTGATGCGGCCCGGCAAGTCGGAATTGATCCCTGATATCAGTGTCGCTGGGATCACCGATCCACGCTTGAGTTCGTAGCGTGACCGCTGGGGCACGACCTGATTGGGGAGGTAGCCGAGATCCTTGATGTCCGCGTTGAAGAAATCTTCCTTCGACGCCTGTCCGTTCTGATCGACCTGACCGGCCGCGCCCGCTTTCAATGCAGCGGCATAAAGATCCTGCGCGCCGCCTGACATGATGTTCGATTGACGCGCCCCAGCCGACGCGGCGCTTGGCGATTGTGTTGCGACATCTGACATATCGACCTTCAGCGGCGAATCGAGAGCCGCCCCCCTCGCCTGCAGGCTTGCCATGCGCTGACGTTGCTGCTCGCGAAATATCTGTTCTCGCTGTTCGCGAAGCATCCTGGCGTTCCACTCCTCGTCCGACTCCATGCGGGACCTGCTGGGCTGCCGTGGTTCAACCTTTGCTTCTGCTTCTACCGGACGAGCAGCTTCCTGCTGCTGTGGAACAGGGGTTGGCTGAAACACCGGCTGCTGTTCCTCTCGATCTCCAATAATCCCGTCTTTGACACCCCGCTTCAACTGGTCGGCGAAGGTTGAAGCCGGAGTGCCAGATCCGCTATCGTTCGGGTCGTGCTGACCAAACCTCAGTCCACGTGAGGAGAGGCCGTAAACGAGAACGGCGAGGAACAGAACCAGGATGCCGATGCCGACGAAGAGCGGCACGCGATTGAGGCGCTTCATCCCCTTCTCGTCAGCCGATTGATTTGATGTTGCCAGTTGCAGCGATTGGACCATGATCGTCTCCGCCTGTTAGTTTCGCTTCATGAGGGAAAGCGGACTAGCCGGCGCCGCCACGCCATTTTTAACCGAGTAGGCTCGGCCGAGCTCCATCGTGTCAGTCGAGAGTCTCGCCAACACATGTCCGTCGACAGCGGCGATCGAATAGGCCAGTTCGACCGGTTTCGCCGCATCCTTTTCGCCTGTGCTCTTATCATTGGTGACAATGGCAAAGCCCCAACCTTTCAACGCGGCCTCGAGTGCGACTGAGAATTCGGACGTGTCTTTCTTCAATTTAATCGGCGTGGCAGTCGATCCGGCCTGCTCGGCGAACCGTCCTGCCATGTCGCCAGCGATAGCGCCCGCGGCAGGTCCGGTAACGTCAGCGGGTGCAGCGCTGGAAGACAGCCCGTCGGTTGCCGTCTGGCATCCGGCTAGGCCGAGGGCGAGGACCATGGGAATGAGGCGATGGAGCTGCATAATTCACCCTCCCCGCCGGATCGTGATCTTCTGCTGTTTCCAGCCGACCCCGGAGATCAAGATCGCCTTATCGACATTGTAGTCGACGATCATCATGTCGTTCTTCATCCTATAATTCACGATGCGGTTCTGCCCACCCGAAACCACGAAGAGAACTGGCGCGTCCTGGCCGGAGATAGCGCGCGGAAACTGGATGTAGGTCTTTTGCCCATCGGAATAGACTCGTTTCGGCCGCCAGGGAGCGCTTCCGCTCAACGAATACGAGAAGGCGAACTGCTCCGGGGCGACACCACCATCTGGCCCGGTCATAGCCTGGATACGGGCGTTGATGTCGGAGAGCTTTGTGGCGGCATCCTCGGGATATTCGAAGCCGATACGGGCCATGTATTGTGTGGGATGAGATTTGAGTTGGATATGGTACGTGCGGCGTGAGGTCGTCACCACCATCGACGTGACAAGCCCCGGCTCGGCCGGCTTGACGATCAGGTGGATCGCCTGACCGCCTGCGGCGCCTGAGGTTGCCGGTTCGACCTTCCACCGAACAGTATCGCCGACCAGCACATCGCGGACGATCTCACCGCCCTGCAGCTCAATATCGCAGACCTGCAAGGGTGAGCAGACGACAGACGGCTGCGTTTCACCGAAGAGAAAGATCACCTTACCATCAGGCCCTCGTGTCACCAGTCCGGCTTGGCCTCGCCATTTGCCGGAAAGGGTCGTCCCCTTCGCCTCGTTGCCCGTCAAGCTTTGCGCCATCGCAGTGGATGAGACCTCGGCCGATACGGAAAGCGCCAGCATGCAGAAAAGCGCAACGCGTTTGTGTTTGAACCTCATTTCAGATCCTGCCCTCAAAGTTGCGCGGTCCAGTCGAAATCGGTCACATAGACGCCGATCGGATTGAGCCTGATTGTTGCTTCGTCTTGCGGAGAGGTGATCGACACGGTCGCGATCCCTCGAAAGCGACGGGTTGCGACCTCCTTGCCTTTCCGATCGCGCTCGTACTCGGTCCAGTCGATCTGGTAGGTCTGGTTCGAAAGCGCGACGATGTTGTTCACCTCGATCGCCACTGTCGCGTTGACCGCCTTTTCAAACGGGGAGTTGCCGCGAAACCAGGCGTTGACCTTTTGCGTCGAGGCATCGCTCGTTCTCAGCAGAGCATAGGTGCGATCGATATATTGCTTCTGGACCACCGCATCCGGCGTGATCGAACGGAAACTGGTCACAAAATTCCCAAGGGTCGCACGTACGACCCGCGTATCGGCGTATTCGATCTGCTGCGGGAAGCCGCCGGAAACCGTGTTGCCGAGTTTGTCGACCTCGACGATGTAAGGAACGAGCTTGACCTGCGTGCTGAGATAAAGCGCGTAGCTGACGCCGATAACGGCCATTCCCAGGCTCAAGATGCCCACGGCCCGCCAGGCGGAGGCCGCCTTGACGTAGGAGCCGTAACGTTCTGACCATTCCTGCCTTGCGGCAAGATACGGGTTCTCAGGTGCGGGGTGCCCTGCCATGTGTGTGATCCTGTCCGTGGATTATGGTTTGTCCGGTCTTTCCGGAGGAGGCGGCGGAGTTGAAGGGTTGCCCCTTGCCTGATCGAGCTTCGCGTTGGCCAAGCCGAGAAGCGACCCGGCATAGGCACCGGGCGACCCAATCGCCTTTTCCTTGGCAGCGGATCCGGCAGCCATGGCACCGGAGCTGAAACTTGCGCCCATGCCTTTGAGCACCGAGCCTGCGGCCGACGATCCGCCAGCCCGCGCAGCCTGCGCCGCCGCAAAGCCGGCGCCAACCGCACCGGCGCCCAGAAACGCGCCTCCCGCCGCGAACGAGGCTGTCTGTCCACCGTGGCGGATTGTCTCCATGCCGCCCGAGACGGAGGCTCCTTGCACGACGCCCTGGATGATGTTTGGGACATACATTGCGATGATGAAGACGACGACGGAGATGCCGGCAATCGCGAGCGTCGTGATGAATTGATCGCTTTCTGCTGTGGGAGCCTGGGCGAGGCCGAGCAGGACGTTGGAGCCGATCTTGGCGATCATGACCAAGGCCATCAGCTTCATCCCAACGCCAAAGGCATAGACGAGATAGCGGATCGCAAAATCCTTGGTGAAAGAAGACCCGCCGAGCCCAAGCATGATCATGCCTGCCAGCAGGCCGACATACATCTCGACCATGACCGAGACGAAGATTGCCGCAACGAGCGAAAAGCAGATGACGACAATGCCCATGGCAAGCACCGCGGCGATCGCCAGGGCATTGTCCTCGAAGACGCCAAACTTGGCCTGTTCGGATATCTGAGACGCAACGCGAATGCCGGCGTCGAAGACTTCCGCTGGAGAAGCAGAACCGCCACCGGCGCCGATCTGGAAAAGGCTATCGACCACGGCCTTGGCAAAGGTCGGTCCCTGTGTGA
This sequence comes from Hyphomicrobiales bacterium, assembly GCA_900467745.1. Lineage (GTDB taxonomy): Bacteria > Pseudomonadota > Alphaproteobacteria > Rhizobiales > Rhizobiaceae > Rhizobium. Next base: position 87,477 of record UBQW01000021.1, on the reverse strand, counting down.
GTGCGAAGGCGAAAAAACCGATAAACATGATACGCCGGACGAGTTCGGCAAACCAACTGTCCAAAGATGCCGCCTGGATCGCGAGCCACACGGCCGCAATGCCAACCTCGATGCCCGCCAGGATCCAGAACAGAGATTTCGCGGCATCCATGACAGTGGTTTCCCACCCTTTGGCAGCCGTCGAGACCTGATTTTCCAATTCCGTCAGAACTTGGCCTTGCTGGGCGACAGCCGGCGCCGCCAACGCGAGGAAGGCGATACCCGCAGCCAGGATGATCTTTCTGCGACCGCGCTTCACCATTTCGGTCGCATCTCCTGTCCCTTTTCGATCGGCGCGAGCGGCTTGCTCGTGCCGAAGAACTTCTCGCGCGTTTCTCGTTGTTTCTCACTCATGTTCGGTGCGGCGGAACTGTCTCCGCGCACCAGAACGACTGTGGTGATGGCGGCCATCCCCGCGACCAGGATGCAGAGGGAGACGATCAATGCGGGGCGGGTCACCAGCGGGGCTCCATTTTCTGTCCAGACGGAATGGATTGGACGTCGGCGTTGAAGAACTTCTCACGGCGCGCCTGTGCGAGGTCCTTGTCCGTCTGTTCGCTCTGCAGCCAGGTCCCCATCATCGTCGTTTGCTGGGAGACAATGCCGCGAAGCTTCTGCATCTGGGCGACCTGCTGAGCGGCGATCTGGTGGCCGACCTGAAGGGCCTTCATCTGGCCGTCCGCCGACTGCGACATCGATCGAAGCTGGCCCATAGTATCCTCTTCGTTGTCGAACTGTTCGGCGGTGAGGCTCGCGGCCTTGAGCGTGCCGGAAATCGTGTCGCGGTTCGTGTTCGACCACGTCTGATAGGTGGACGAAAAGCTCTCGGCGTTCGGCAGGTTGGTCTTCAAATCCGAGTAGCTCTTGAACCTTTGCTTCAAAAGGTCGTCGGCATTGCCCATGGAAAAGGCGATGCCCTGACCTTGGTTGACGACATTGCGCAGCTGGTTCAGATCGCCTTCGACCTGGCCCCAAATGTGGTTTGGAAGCTGGGCCGTATTTTGCAGCATGTTCTGGTAGATATTGAGCTGGTTCTGGATCTGCTCGGCAAGCTGGGTAATCTGCTTGATCTGGTTATTGATCTGCTCGGTCGACTGACCGACAAGATGGATGAGCTCACCATTGTTGAGCATCTGCGTCATCTCGGTCGCGCCGGTGACCGCCCCTCCCGCGTAGGAAACATTGGGCGTCGCGGATAGGCCGGCGACGACCAACCCGGCCGCCAACGATCTGCCGAACTTCAAAGACTGGACTGGTTCACTCATAGCGGTTGATCCCCCTTTCGATGAGCCACTGACCCGGCCATTCGTGGCCATAGGTCGAAGAGAGCGCCCGGATGCGGGCTAGATCGGCCTTCCCGGAGGCGCCGACAAAAGAAAGCGTGACCGGACCCAACGACATGTCGAAGAGCCTGCGGCCGTCGGGCGAGGTCACGTAGTACTCGCGTTTCGGGATGGCGTTCGCGACGATCTCAATTTGCCGCTCGTTGAAGCCGATCCGCTCGTAGAATTCGCGGGTGCCTGTTTCCCGGGCGGCGCCATTCGGAAGGCAAATCTTAGTCGGGCAAGATTCCTTCAGCACGTCGATGATGCCCGAGCGCTCAGCATCGGAGATGGATTGCGTTGCGAGAATGACGGCGCAGTTCGCCTTGCGCAGCACCTTCAGCCACTCCCGGATCTTGTCGCGAAACACAGGATGGCCGAGCATCAGCCACGCCTCGTCCAGAACGATGAGGCTCGGCGAGCCGTCGAGCCGCCTCTCGATCCGTCGAAAAAGATAGGTCAGGACCGGCACGAGATTGCGCTCGCCCATATTCATCAGCTGCTCGATCTCGAAGCACTGGAAGCGCCCGAGCGTCAGGCCATCCTCTTCCGCATCGAGGAGCTGACCCATCGGGCCATCGACCGTGTAATGATGGAGGGCATCCTTGATCTCGCGCATTTGGACGCCACTGACGAAGTCCGAGAGCGAGCGGCCAGGCGCCGAGGCCATCAATCCAATCTGCCTCGAGATCGCATTACGGTGGTCTGGCGCGATCGTCACGCCTTGAAGCGAAACGAGGGTCTCGATCCACTCGGAAGCCCAGGCCCGATCCGCGTCGGTCGAAAGCTCTGACAACGGGCAGAAGGCAAGACTGGCCCCCTCCCCGCTTTCGCCACCGATCTCATAGTGGTCTCCGCCAACGCCAAGCGTCAGCGGTAGCATCGAATTGCCCTTGTCGAAGGCAAAGACTTGCGCCTTCTCGTATCGGCAAAATTGCGCGGCTATCAGCGCGAGAAGGGTCGACTTGCCGGACCCGGTTGGGCCGAAGATCAAGGTGTGGCCGACATCGTCGACGTGAAGGTTCAGTCGAAAGGGCGTCGAGCCGGATGCCACCTGCATCAGAGGTGGTGCATCGGGCGGATAGAACGGGCATGGCGCGGACGGCTGTCCTGACCAGACAGAGTTCAGAGGAACGAGATCCGCAAGATTGCGCGTATTGATCAGCGGTTCGCGGATATTGCAGTACCAGTTGCCTGGCAGGCTGCCGAGAAAGGCGTCGGTCGCGTTGAGAGTCTCGATGCGAGCTCCGAAGCCTTCCGCCTGGATGAGGCGACGAACCGCCTCCGCCTTCTCTTGTAGCGCCGACCGGCTTTCGTCGAAGAGGATGATGACAGGAGTGTAATAGCCGTAAGCCACCAATTGCGATGACGCTTCGGCGATCGCATCCTCGGTTTCGGCGACCATGGCCATCGCATCCTGATCGATCGACCGAGACTGCGTCTGGAACAACTGGTCGAAGAACGGCCGCACTTTCTGCTGCCACTTCTTGCGGGTCCGCTCCAGGCGCTGCTTTGCCTCCTCCGCATCGAGGAAGATGAAACGCGACGACCAGCGATACGTCAGCGGCATCAGGTTCAAGCTGTTCAAGATCCCCGGCCAACTCTCGGCCGGAAGACCATCGATCGCGATCACGCCAAGAAACCGGCCCTCGACCCGCGGCGTCAGTCCATGTTCCAGCTCTGCCGTTGCCAACCAGTCCAGGTACATGGGAATTTCTGGCAGACGGACGGGATGGTTCTCGCCGGTTATGGCAAACCGGATAAACTGGAAGAGCTCATCGTACCGGGCGACGCGAGAACCGTCGCGTTCCGGAACTTCGCGGGTCTGCATGCGCTGCACGGAGAGAACATTGCCAAGGTACTGCTCTATCTCCCGGATTGAGCGGCGGAAGGTATCGAGGGCAGTATCGGCATATTTTGCTGAGCGACTTTCGGTATCTGAGTAGATGTAGCGGGTCAGGCCCGATCGGCGTCGCTCCGGCGGCCGATAGGTCAAAATAAGCGCATGCCGGCTCTCGAAGTGTCCCCGCTCCTTTTCAAAATGCCGTCGGCGCTCGTCATCAATCAGCCGCGTGACAGCGTCCGGAAAGTAGCTTCGTTGAGCGGACGGGTACTCCGTCGTCGGCACGCGCACGGCCTCGACCTGGATCATCCAGCCTGTACCGAGCCGCGAGAGGATCGCGTTGATCTGACGGGAAAGCTCGTTGCGCTCGGAGTTGGTTGCGCTTTCTGAATCCGGACCGGCAAAATACCAGGCGGCCATCAGACTGCCGTCCTTCAGCAGAAGGATGCCATTATCGACGAGGCCCGCATAGGGAACGAGATCCGCGAATGATGGACCTGTCGATCGAAATGTACGTAAAGCGACCATCGCGAGGTCCTTAGTAACGGCGCCAGGGCGCCGAGGTCGGAAGGTAATGCGCCCGATAGCGCATATGGCGGGCATAGACTTTGCGCATCATGGAATCGGATTTCGCCATCATGCGGAGCGCGCCGACGACCACGATCCAGATCGCGACGCCGAACAGGGCCGAATAGACTGTCAGAACGACGAAGATGAGGATGATCGCCGCGAGCCCGGTCAACAGCACGAGTTCTCGATCCGCTCCCATCAAGAGGTTCGGTCGCGACAAGGCGCGATGGATCCGGTTACGATGAAGCCCGGCGCCAGCGTCAGCCATGACGCCCCTCCCCTCGCCCGACCCGTTCTGTATTTGGGACCGCGGTTTGGCTGACGACAAACGAGTCGCCGATTGAAGCGCCGGTCGATCCGAAGAGGCCGACGATCGTCGTTGCGCCAAGCAGGATCCCTGCGACCAGCACGACATAGACCAACCGCCGCGCGAAATCGTTGAGTTCGCCGCCGAAGATCAGCATACCGCCGGCAATCGCGACCGCAGCGAGCGCGATATAGCCAGCGACCGGTCCGGTGATGGATTGCTGGATCTGCTCAAGTGGGCCCTCCCACGGCAGGCTTCCGCCGCCTGATCCTGCAAGAGCTGGTCCGGCAAGTGAGACGCAAAACAATGCGCCGATAATTCCCAAACGGAGAGAGCGATTATGCTGCATGACTGTCCTCGTCGATCTGCGGATAGTGTTCGGTCTGGTAGCGCGAGCCGTTGAAGCCCTCGACATGAAGGACCTCCCTCACCCGGCGGCCTCGACCGGCGCGCTCGATCGAGATTACGAGGTCGACCGCTTCGCCAATCACGGCCTGCATTGGCTGCTGGCTTGCCTCCGATGTCAGTTGCTCGAGGCGGCGAAGCGCCGACATGGCCGAGTTCGAATGGATGGTCGTGACGCCCCCCGGATGTCCGGTGTTCCAAGCCTTCAGGAGGGTCAGTGCGGCGCCGTCACGTACCTCGCCAACAATGATCCGGTCGGGACGCAAGCGCATCGTGCTCTTGAGGAGACGCGCCATGTCGGCCGCATCACTGGTGTGGAGGCACACGGCATTTTCCGCCGCGCACTGGATTTCGGACGTATCCTCGAGGATCACCATCCTGTCTTCCGGCGCGGCCGAAACGATCTCGGCGATCACAGCGTTCGCGAGCGTCGTTTTCCCTGAGCCCGTCCCGCCGGCGATAACGATGTTCAAACGATCAGCAATGGCGCTGCGGATGATCGACGCCTGCGCTTCCGTCATGATCTTCGCGATAATGTAGTCGTTGAGGGGAATAAGTCGCGATGCGCGCCGGCGGATCGTGAAGGTCGGCGAGTTGACGACAGGAGGCAAAAGGCCTTCGAAGCGGTGGCCGCCAATCGGCAGTTCACCAGAGATGATTGGTCGTTCGCCATCAGCCTCTGACTGCAGCGCGTGCGCAACCGAGCCGATGACAGTCTCGGCCGCTGTTGCCGGCATTTCGCCGGCAGGCGAAACGCCATGGCCGAGGCGCTCGATGAAAAGCTTGCCATCTGGGTTGAGCATGATCTCGACGACTGTCGGATCTTCAAGGGCAATGCAAAGGTGTTCGCCGAGGGCATCCTGGAGTTTGCGGACAAGGCGGGAGTGCGACTGAAGCATAGGTGGGCTCGTCTCCTCGTTTGAGTACGGGAGGAGACAGACCTTGGTCGCCACGCAAAGTCCACGTGCAATTTTGCACCTCGCGAGTCGCGCCCGATTCCGTCAGGTTCACTTCGATTCGGTCGCTTACCGGCGAATTCCGCTGTCGAGACAGACTGTGAATCACAGGAAAGATTAAGAAGGAGATTGAACCGTATGATCGATAAATCGCTGGAATCTAAGCGTTAGTAGCGTTTGCGTCGAAAATGGCCGTTTGCGTTAAGGCTTTGTTAACTTTAAAAATCTTGCAAAACGAGCTGGAATGAGTTGTCATATCCACGGCAAAAAGATGTATTTACGAAATTTACCGTGTGTACGAGAGGACGTCGTGGAGAATCCCGCTCAGCTTCAGAAGGCTATTCATAAACTGATAGCGGCACACGCGCGAGATCTCTCGGGTGCGCTTCATGAGCATCGTGTGAAACTTTATCCGCCTGAAGCTCGAAAGACTCTTCGGTCATTCTCGTCGATAGAGGCTGCGAAGCTCATTGGCGTCAACGATGGCTATCTCCGCCATCTTTCACTCGAGGGTAAGGGGCCCCAGCCTGAGATTGGAAACAACAATCGCCGGTCGTATTCGGTCGAGACTATCCAGGCGCTCCGCGAGTATCTCGACGAGAATGGCAAAGGAGACCGTCGGTACTCACCACGCCGGAGTGGTCGCGAGCACCTGCAGGTGATCACCGCAGTGAACTTCAAGGGAGGCAGCGGAAAGACTACCACGGCTGCTCATCTTGCTCAGTATCTTGCGCTCAATGGATACAGGGTTCTTGCGATAGATCTCGATCCGCAGGCCAGTATGTCTGCTTTGCACGGGTTCCAGCCTGAGTTTGACGTTGGCGACAACGAGACGCTCTACGGCGCTGTTCGATACGACGAAGAGCGGCGGCCACTGAAGGATATTATCAAGAAGACCTACTTTGCGAACCTTGATCTTGTCCCGGGCAATCTCGAGCTTATGGAGTTCGAGCACGACACCGCAAAAGTGCTTGGCTCTAACGACCGTAAGAACATCTTCTTCACGAGAATGGACGACGCGATCGCGTCAGTAGCAGACAACTATGACGTTGTCGTCGTAGACTGCCCTCCCCAGCTCGGCTTTTTGACGATCTCTGCACTATGCGCGGCGACCGCCGTTCTTGTCACTGTGCATCCTCAGATGCTCGATGTTATGTCGATGTGCCAGTTTCTGCTGATGACGTCCGAGCTGCTCAGCGTCGTTGCGGACGCCGGTGGCAGCATGAACTACGATTGGATGCGCTACCTCGTAACGCGCTACGAGCCAGGAGATGGACCGCAAAACCAAATGGTCTCATTCATGCGCACGATGTTTGGTGACCATGTCCTGAACCACCCGATGCTTAAGAGCACAGCCATTTCAGACGCGGGAATTACCAAGCAGACTCTTTATGAGGTGAGCCGCGACCAGTTCACGCGAGCAACATACGACCGAGCCATGGAATCGCTTGACAATGTAAACAGCGAGATCGAGCAGCTCATTCAATCCTCTTGGGGTCGCAAATGATGGTCGAGAAGATCCACGAAAACGCGAGATTGATCGAAAAGTTGCCAGCCGGAAACTTTTCAAATCTGCCGCTCTTTATGTCGCGGTGTTCAGCCGATCACGGGTACTTCAGGAGAGAACAAGATGGCTAGAAAACATCTTCTTTCAGATTTAAAAGCTCCTACTCCGTCGGCTGCGGAGTTTGGTGAAGCGAGGGCTGCAGACGCCCCTACCCCACAATATGCCCCTCGCGGGGCGATCGGTGCAGTATCGCGCTCGATTGAAGCTTTGAAGTCGCAGGGACTGAGTGAACTCGACCCCGAACTGATAGATGCGCCGTCTGTTGTTGATCGCCTCGATGAGGATGGAGCCCAGTTCGAGGAATTCGCTCGCAACATTCGCGAGAATGGGCAGCAAGTTCCAATTCTTGTCCGCCCGCATCCGACTGTCGAGGGGCGGTATCAGATCGCCTACGGTCGGAGAAGATTGCGAGCGGTCAAGGCCGTCGGCATTAAGGTCAAAGCCGCCATCCGAAATCTGACAGACGATGAACTTGTCCTGGCGCAAGGTCAGGAGAACAGCGCGCGTCAGGATCTGTCATTTATTGAGCGGGCGCTCTACGCAGCTCAACTCGAAGCGAGTGGCTACCAGCGTCCGGTCATCATGGCAGCGCTAGCCGTGGACAAAAGTAACCTGTCGCGGTTGATTCAGGCGGCAACCCAATTGCCAGACGACATCATTCGCCTAATTGGTGCTGCGCCAAAGACCGGCCGAGATCGCTGGTATGAGCTATCAGCGCGGTTGGCTGCAGATGATGCTGTCGATACGGCGCGTGCTCTTTTATCGACTGGTGAGCTGAGCTCACTGGCATCTGATGAGCGATTTGTCCGCGTCTTTGATGCGGTCGCGCCGAAGAGATCAAAGAAGAAGAACGTTCAGGCGGAAGTCTGGCAAGCCGAAGATGGGATCAAGGCTGCCAGCTTTCGCCAGGACAAACGAACACTGACATTGATGATCGACAAAAAGGCGGCGCCAGAATTCGGCGAGTACCTGATGTCGGCCCTCCCCGAGATCTACGCTTCGTTCAAGAGGTCGAAGAAGTAGATGAGTTGTAACGAAGAAAGGTGCCGATAGCGCAAAGAAAAAGCCCTCCGAAACGGTGTTCCAGAAGGCCTCTCTCAGTTTGGTCGCTTAGAGAATCGCATTTCCCGGAATCACAGTCAAGAGTCAACGCCACACCGGCGTAGCCTTTTCTTTGCCTTGTGAAAGGTGAAGGACATGGAAACGGGATATATCACGACGCCCTTTGGGCGGCGGCCGATGACGCTTGCCTTGGTGAAGCGTCAGGTTAAGACTGACCAGGCAGCCGCAGATCGTTTGGTGGATAAGTGGCGAGTGTTCCGCGATGTAAGCGACGCGCGCTCGCGCCTCGGCCTCCAAGATCGGGCCTTGGCGGTCTTGAATGCACTGTTAACATTCTTCCCGGGTCCCGAACTGAGCGACGAGGCTAACTTGGTCGTCTTTCCATCGAACGACCAGCTGTCAGCGCGCACAAATGGTATCGCCGGGACAACCCTCCGCAAGTGCCTCGGTTTGCTCGTGGAGGCCGGCGTAATTATCCGCAAGGATAGCCCAAACGGAAAGCGCTACGCTCGAAAGAGCGAAGAGGGCAAGATTGAGGATGCGTACGGCTTCAGCCTAGCGCCGCTCCTTGCGCGCGCTCACGAGTTTGCTGCTCTCGCCCAAGAAGTGGCTGCTGAGAAGCGCCGTTTTCGCATCACGAAGGACCGCCTCACTATCGTTAGGCGAGATGTTCGCAAGCTAATCACCGTCGGAATGGAAGAGGGCCTGGCGGGCGATTGGACCGCTGCAGAAGCGTGTTTTGTCGAGATCGTTGGGAGGTTCGCGCGGCGCCCGACCGCTAAGGACCTAGTGTCGAGCCTCGAGGAGATGAGCCTGCTTCACGAAGAAGTCTCCAGGATGCTGGAATATAACGAAGATTTCACAAAAAACGATGGCAATGCCATCGCAGATGGATGCCACATACAGAATTCAAATACCGAATCTTGCAATGAATCTGAACCTCGCTTCGAAAAGAAGCAGGGCGAACAGTTGGAGCCAAAAAGGCAGACTGAGCGGATGGGCGCACAGGAAGCCTTTCCACTTTCGATGGTTTTGCGAGCCTGCCCCGAAATCGTGCCTTACGGGCAGGGCGGGTCGATCGGCAGCTGGCGAGAAATGATGATGGCCGCCGTAACCGTGCGGTCTATGCTGGGTGTGAGCCCATCGGCATACGAGGATGCCTGCGAGGTGATGGGACAGGCCGGGGCAGCCATAGCCGTCGCTTGCATCTATGAACGGGCCGGGCAAATTAACTCAGCCGGTGGTTATCTCCGAGACTTGACTGCAAAGGCGCGGCGAGGTGAATTTTCCCTCGCGCCGATGCTGCATACGCAACTGCGAGCAAACTCGAGGGTCGTCAAAGCGTCGGCATAGGCGAAACATCACCTTTGGTGCTTAACTGGTTGAACCAATTAACCTATTTCGACTAGTTTCCGGCTGGCAACTTCCTCTTTACCGTGAGGTCGAGTGTTCGCAAAAAATAACCTCCGGATGGGCCTCCTTCGAATGACCAACACAGTGCTTCCGACCGAAAACGTCATCATCGCTGCAGCCAAAAAGCTTGATCCAGCAGCGGCCCAACTGGTAGCCGAGATGTTTTTTGCTATTCGGCATGGGATGTCGATCAATCCAATTGGTCGCAACCCGGATGGGCAGACCATCAAGGGATACCCTGATATCACGGCGAGAGTTCCGGGTGAGAAGAAGTATCTGGTCGAAGTCACGAAGGACGACTGGCGCACGCATATTCAGAGCGATCTATCGAAACTGCCCCGATTGCAGAAAGCCGCCTACGCAGGTTTCCGACTTCTATGCTTTCGAAAGTCCGAGCCCGAACTCGCTCAAAGTAATCGGAAGAAGGCCCGGGAAACTGTCCAGCAGGTCGAGGCCCAAATTGAAAAGCTCTTGGGCGTCGAGGCCGGGGAGGTGGAATTCGTTTTCATTGGCGAGTTTGCGCGTGAGGTCAAGTCGGCAAAATATCACCGCGTATTGATGGCTTTGGGCCTCGAACTAGTTCCCGCGCCATTTTATACAGATCTACGCTTCGTGCAGGGTCTGGCCGATTTCGTGCCGACTGCCGAGGAGTATCAGGCCGAGCGTGTTGTTCCTCGCGATGAGGTCAGCCGGACTTACGAACGGGTCTTCAAAAACAGAATAACGCTGATTGAAGGCGAGGGTGGTAGCGGCAAAACAAGCCTTGCTCTGGCTGTCGCAACAGAGCATCGGAAGCGAGGCGAGATCTTTCTTTTCTTGGACGCCTCTGTTACTGAATGGAAGAATGGTTCGGAGCGAGCGCGCCTTGTTGAAGTTGCGGCGACTTTCGCCGAATCCAACGCGCTGATTATATTGGACAACGTACATCTGGGCGATGCCTCCGGCATCTCTGAACTTGTCACGAACATTCAAGCCTCCGGTTATGACTTTCGCTTTTTGATGACAACGCGCAGCAGCGTTGACGTCGGGCATTGGAGGCGCCTTGGAGATATCGAGCTTCTCCGGCGAGTTCCTACAGGAGAGGATGTCAGCGCCGCCTATCACCGCTTGCTCGCTCAAAGCTTTCCTGGAACAAAATTCAACGAAATTCCGGCCGCGGTGGCCACACGGTGGTCAAATCAAATTCCCAATCTGGTACTTCTCACGCTTGCTCTGGGAGGGCTTACAAAGAGGGGCGGATATGATCGCGATTGGGCGATTAAGAATGACGATGCCGCCTCGTACCTTCATGATCAATTCATCTCGAAGCTGTCGCCCGACGACGTCAAACAGGCAAAAAAGATCGCCGCACTCTCACTTCTCGAAATTGCGACCTCGCTGAAGTCGCTCGACAACCGCGTCCCACAGGCTGCCATGAATCTGGGGTTCGTTCGTCTCAACTCAAGTTCAACCACGCAGCGATATGAGCTTGTGCACCACGAACTGGGCAAGCTGATAACGTCCTTCGATGATCCGGGTATCAAGACGCGGCTGGGAGAAGTCATGCGGGCTGATCCCTTTCAGGCGACGTATATCGGGGTGAAGCTTATCGGAATGGGGCAAACCAGCCTTGCAAGGGAATTGTTGTCTTCAGTTCTGTCTGAAGCACTCACACTCTCGACAGGCTTCTCGATGGGAAACTCCGGGGGAATTTTCGGAATCCTTGTCCAGGCCGACGTGACGACCTACCCTGAAATTGAGCGAATCCTGCTTCCTGATATCGGCGTCTTTTTCGATAGAAAGCCGGATATTGTTACCGGTCTAAGCTCCTTCCTCGGGGCGGCCTCTAAACACATGCCGCGCCTTTATGAGGCCATTCTAGAAAAGCTAACCGAACACGAAACCATCCGACGGATTGAAGAACGCCTCCCATCAGTCGGCCCCACGACTTTCGCTACACTTTATCGATGCGCGAGCTCACGGAGCCTCCCGCTGCTTTCAACGCTTCGAAAACACCTCAACAGAGGTAACCGTATAGATTCTTTCGCCTTTAGATGCGGATCTGAAAGCCCGGCCAAGGTCGAGATCTGCTGTGGCTTGGTCAATGAGTTCTTCCCGCATCACAAAGCACGGTTTGAAGAGGCGCTTCGCTCGGCCCTTTCTGAGAGATACATCGAGCGCATCATCCCCGAAGAGCTTATCGAAGCTCGCTCTTCGAGAGCCGTTCAGACTGCGCTCCTCTCCATCAACAGCGAGGTTTTTAATCGGTACATTACGTTCCGCGGATGCAGCGACGAGACCCTGCTTCGTTTGGCCCACATGATGCACGATATGGGTAGGGCCGATCTTTCCGAAGTCGCAGCAGACCGCGCTGCAGGTAGGACCATATCGCCAATCTGGTATCATCGCCGCACCGGTGGCAGGTCATTGCTGACAATTCTGCGGCGAGCATCGAAGTCTGCGCAAGGTGATGTTCAGACTATTCTGATGCGGCTTGAGGCTGAAGGAAAAATGAGGGGCATCCTGAGTGGAATGCGCCCGCATCGCCTGGCAAACTTCATCTTCGTGATCTTTGATCGACACGAGAAATTTGCCTCGTTCATCTCGAAGACGGATCTTAAGGACATTACAAGCCGTCGGTTCAGAGCGCGAGCGGCGGAGTTTTCCGAGGAACGACAAGCGTCGATCTACGTGGCAGGTGTCTATGCGTTGGTGGGCCTGGAAATACCGCGGGATGAGTGGAGGATGGTCGACGTCACTGCTGACGATCTAAAGGGAAACCAGAATAACCCGGTGTTCTGGATCGGTCTCAAAGCTCTGGAAGAAAATGGTATGATACGCGTTTCCAACCGACGCAGTTTTCCGACTTCAGCCGGCGCGCTTGTCACGCATTCTGGAAACATAAGTAGGATCATGGACGATTTGAAAAACTGGGCCACAGCAGGATAGTCCAGACCCGAACAGAGGTACGAACCACCCTGCTATTGTGGCTACGGACGCCGCGAACCACCTTGCGCCACGCAATGATTTTAACCCCTTGTTAACGAGTTGTGGCTTGCGAACCGAGCTTCACTCGTGGATATCGCAGCAAATCACGCGAGCGCAGCGGTGACACGTTTAAGGGTGTCATTGAAGCTCTGCAGAAGCTGCCGCCCTTGCATAGGTGCAGGAAGGGTATCGTCGATACCAGTGCGTAACCTTCCACTCTCGATGCGGGCGGAGCCCAGATGCGCGTCAGCAAGCCTGAGGTCATAGATCCCGAAAAGCGGTGACATCACCTTCCCAGCTTCCGCTTCAGTGAGCTTCATGGAGACAAGCCGCTCCAGGAGCTTGAGTGAGCCTGGTCTCTTTTCATTCTTTGGAATGCTGAGTTGGGCAGCGACCGCGTCAGCGTCAATCCGTTCTATGAAGAGCCGGGTCAGGTCCTTTGAAAGCTCGAGAATTCCATCCTGTTTCGTGGCTTGAAAGCGGTGAAGCCTCCGGAGCAACGAGGGGACCGCTTCGTTGTCTCGAAGAAGAGATTTGTCGTACAGCCTTTTGAAAGCCGCCTCGAGCCCCTCTAAAACACTCTCCATCTCTCGTTCAGGCGCAACGGTCGCGGCCGGCTGCACCATCATCTGCGCTGCAAAAAGTTCGGAAGACACGCCTCCTTCCGGCGTTACGTTGTAAGCGCTCCACAAACGTTGCTCCCATTGGGGGAGTTGACCTATATCCTTGGCAAATACCGTGATCAAACCGAGGCTGTTCACGCCAAAATGCACGGGTTCGTTGGCTCCTAAGGCGCCTGTTTCGCCACTATACCAATGTAATTTTGAGCCACGGCGGCTCAGCAACGCATCTGCAACGGATGGATTGAAAAAGAGCCAGGTATTCGAGCCTATGAGCTGAGGACCAATGACCCGGTTACCATCCGTATCGAGCGCGAAGGTCGCGGAATGGTTATCTTTGTCGCCCCGCACACGCACGCTGTGGCCGCCACTTTGAACCCACTCAGTCCGCCAGATGGCCCCTCGCGTAAAAAAGCTACCGGCAGGGAAGGGGTAGCCAGCATCGTTTGTTGTTCTGTCCCAGCTGTCTCGACCTTGTGTTTCCGAAGGCGTGTCTTCAAACGCGTAGGCCGGTTTTGTGGCGGTGATCATCGTCCGTTCGCGATAGCTGGAGCAGTAAAGATCCATGCCGCGAGCCGTGAGATAATCGCCGAGATATTCCTTACGAATCTCAAGAACGGTTGGCTTTCCCTTGCTGTCTCGCTTCAATCTGGCGACTTCGATCCAGTCTTCCTCGGGGCGCATCCAAACGTCTCCCTCACGAACCAGATGCAGGGCCACGACAAGGTCCGTATGAAGGTGCCAGATCTCATGATCGACGTCGTCGATGAATTGGGCGATGACAAGATTTGTGCCCAGTTCACCGCCTCGCCAGTGGCGGAATACGTCAGCTGACCGGTAGCCGTCGTTTTCAACGACGGAGCGGTGGGGTTGAATTCCAAGATCATCCCATGCGAGAGCCTCTACATCCTTGCGCCGTTCAGCCATCACCGCCGCACTTCCGATGCCGATCCACTCTTCTAACAGCAGAATATCCGGGTCGTCGGTGGCAATCTTTGAGGACGTAATTTGACGAAGTGGCACCCAGGATCCTGCCTGGAGATAAGGAACGTCTTGAAGGTGAAAGTAGGCTTCCTGAACTGGCATGAACTCTCTCGGTCGGATTACTAGGGACGACAGGAATACGGTCTTAAAAACCGACCCGTGGAATTAATTGGGTTCGTCGTTTCACATTGCAGGTTGTGAACATCGCAAAAAATGGCAGCTTTACAACATGTCTGGTGATTCGCGATTTTCGCCGGAAACAACTACCAATACGGGCAGTGTGATGGCAGTTCATACAATTGCGTACCGAATATTTCCGTCTTCAGCGTGTCCCCCGGCTCTCTTGCATCTCAATCCCATTGGGCATCTCTGCGAGGTTGACACCGACCAGGTCGGCATGAGTGCTCTGAGTGAAATCCTTCAAACGGCACCCGGCTCAAATCCCTTACCTCTACTGTTCGACGAACTACTGTCGCCCGGCACTGCACAGCTCGTATGGAAGGGAGCGGGACCAGGACGAGGCGTCGAAATCAGGAGGGCATTTTCAGGCCTCTTTGGACGGTTTTTTGCCCGCGCCTATCTGGAACGCTATCATGGCTTTACCTGGTTCTCTCCAATCAGTGGTTCGCCATATTATGTGAGCAAAAGATTAAAGGTCGAACGCCAGCCGGGCAGAGAATTCGATTTGCCTGACTGGATCATGGCTGGTCCGGGCGTCCTTGCCATCGGTGAAGCCAAGGGGTCTCACGCAAAAGGACCGGCGCCGTCATCTGCTTTACCAGGTCCACTGCGCACCGCGCACGAGCAGATTTCGAGGGTCTGGGTTCAGAAGATGAACCCTGCTGGCGTTTGGGTGAACCGACAGGTGAAGGGTTGGGGGGTGATGTCGCGATGGGGTGTGGAGACCCCCGCTCGCAGTGCATATCATTGCGTTTTGGACCCCGACACCGACGGCGAGCCCCTTATCGGAGAGGAGCTCGAAGAGGCCATCCAGGATGTCGCTCGGTCGCATGTTGCTCTTCTGCTCGAGGGGCTGGGACGGGCGGACCTTGTTGATAAAAGGGCGAGCCCCGTATTCAGTCCTCAGCAGGTCTCGGCGACGATCGACGGGTTGGGGGAACGCACATTCATCGGAGGTATCGTCAACAACTTCGGTTTTCTCCCGATGTCTATTGATGAGGCTCGCGCGGTGCAGGCGAGCCTGCCAGACCGCCTAGGGCCAACGGTCCGGTTCCTCGGATTGGAAACGGAGGTTGTGGAACAATATCGCTCAGGCTCGACCATCAAAGCGCAGGCTCTTCGTATCGATTCAAGTGGGCCCAGCTTAAGCTCCGACGGAATGATGCTTGCGCCGCTTGAGCGCATCAACCCGTTTCAATCGACGATCTGATCTTTCCGTCCTCGACTGGTGCTCCAATCGAATTGATCTCTCAAATCTAATTTCGGATTAGCAAGTGAAGAAACTTTTTAAGCAGCTCGGCCTGCACAAAATCGAAGTTTGCCTGAAGCTCCAAGCGACGGAAGTCATAGAGATAAAGAAGAAGTCGGAGTTGTTGCCGGACTTTGAATTCGTCTCCTACGGGGGGCTAAGCGAGAAAGACTATCCGATTTGGCACGAATTCGAGTTCGACGACGAATTCCTGTTCATCCATCGGTTGAAGATGCCCGACTATGGCTACTTCGTCCACGATGCCCCTGAGGATGATGAAAACTACGAGCTTCCGAAATATACGTCTGGAAGGGCGGGCTACGGCGAGGCAGGTATTCTGAAACTGGAGTTGCACTCGGTCGATAGATTCGGATGCCGGGCAATGATCCGAGGTTCGCTCTCTGGATCATCCATCGAAATGAATATGGACGTCAGTTTCAAGTTTATGGCCGCTGGATATCGTATGGGGGAGACGAGGCTTGGACATGCGGCCGAGGCGATAGCCGAAGGATGGGCATTTGAAGAAGAAGGGAAGCTCAAACAAGCTTTCTTTTCCTATTACGCGGCCTTGGACAGCTTCATCGATGCGGAACGCATTAAGCTCAATGGTGGCTTGGACGACGACGATATAGATGAAGAGATCCATAAAGACATAATTCTTCCTGATCTTAAGTTAAACGAAAAGCTTCGACATGTCGTGAAGCGCAACTTGCCCACCAATTTGAATGGGCTCAACGGTCTGAGAATTTGGGGAGAAGTTTTCGGTCGATTCAATCAGATTACGAAGACCCGAAACGCGATTGCCCACAACACGAAAATCGCGGCAATTACCGAAGAAGACGTCAACGTATGCTTCTCGACCTTGGCAATTATCGTTGCGCTCGTCCAGGAGCAATGCTTTGACGAGCACACGATCTTAGAGTGCTACGGTCTCAGCTAGAGAATCGGACAAAGCGTCCCTCTAATTATCGTCGTTGGTGCATCACATCAAAGGATTCGAGCTGCCCGGCCGCTTCTGCGCGTGGCATTATTGTAGTAGCTCGACGCCTGCTGTAGCGATCGGTGGCGTGACTGCTCCATCGCCTCGGCCAACGGGATCCCCCGATTGGCCGCTTCCGTCAAATACCCCGACCGCAGACCGTGCGCTGAAAACTCTCCCGGTTCTAACCCCGCCATTGCTACGCGTTGCTTGATGATGGCGTTGATCGACTGCGGGTCGAGCGCCCGCTTCGACACCGTGCCCCATCTTCCAAGCCCCCTGAAGACACTGCCCTTGTCGATACTGGCCGCGACCATCCAGGCGTTCAACGCCTCGACCGGCCGTCCGGTGAGATAGACGACCTCGTCGTGCTCACCCGATGTCGTTTTCGTCCGGCCAAGATGAATGGCGATTGAGGGGAGGGGAGGGCCGTCTTCTTGCTCGATCGGCGCCTCGCTCGTCAACTGCTCGACGCGAAGAGCGGCGATCTCGCTGCGCCGGCGACCGCCGGAGGCAAAGGCGACCATCAGGATTGCCCGGTCGCGCAGATCGCGTAGGCTGCCGCTCTCGCAGATTGCTAACAGCTTGAAGAGAACGTCACCGGTGACCGCCTTGGCGCTCTTGCGCCGGCGGGTCCTAGGGACCGCGCGCACGGCGAGGCGAATGGCCGCCTTCAGGGGAGGGGAAGTGAAGGCGCCGTCGTGGCCGCGCCAGTGGGTCAAGGTTGACCAGCTGGCAAGCCGCCGACGCACGGTCGCCGGCGCGTGCGGGCCTGCGGCCTTGAGGAAGCCCTGGCTTCGAAGGCTGTGATCGACATCGGCCGGCATGCCATGGTCCGGATCGTCTTCCCGGCGCTGTCGATCCCACAGATGATGGGCAACGAACTTTAGCAGCAGCGCTTCCGGAGCCGGCCAGGGAAGGGGGCTGCCGGTCGCCGCCAGACCCCAGGCTTCGAGGTAGGTAAGATCCGAGGTGATGGCGCGCAACGTGTTGTCGCCCATCCCCTCGTTGACCAGATGACGCAGGGTCTCGATGTCCTGGTCGGTCAACAGCTCGGCGAGCTCGTCGCGCCGCTCGATCGGCAGCACTGCGGCGATGGTGTCGAGCTCGACGGCGCGACAATCAACGCCGGAAAGCGCCTTGGGCTTGCGATTGCTCACCATCAGTCGATCTCGATGTGCGGCCGCCAGCGGCGGATGATAGCGACGACCTCCGGCTTGTAGGCATCGGGGTAGACGACGTCCTTTTCGCGCGCCAGCCAGGTGAACACGGTGACCATGTCCTCACAGACGTCGCGGTCGAGATTGACAAGGTCGGTCAGGTCGAAGCCGCCATGCACCTCGGCGTTCCACCAGGCGAGGATGAAGCTGGCGACCCGCCGGCTCTGGCCGGTATCGCCGTGGGCGACGTTGAGCAGCTTTTCGAGGGCAAAACGGACGCGATCTTCCATGCAGAAAGTGCCTTTCCGGAGGAGGGTTAGACCCGACATTTGATGATTTGCGACTCGAAATCAACTACTATCGATAACCGATCATTATCGATAGTTTAAAACGCAACTCCCAATCATACGCAGTGACGAATATTAAATATGATATAGCATTCGTTTAACGAATGATTTACCATGATTTCAATGCGTTATGATCTCACCCATCCGCCGATCCGGAACCTGCTGAAGCCCGTCACCGAGGCCACGGCCGCCTTATGCCGGCTCGACGAGCGCATTGCCCGCTCAGCCGTCGGCGCCGGCCTCCTCGAACGCCAGAATTTTGCCGATGCCTGCGCCTCGCTGTGGCTTGACGGCGAGCTCGTGCATCTCGAGGACCTCGTCCTCCACGACGCCGGCACCGACGTCCGCGCCCCGACCCACGAACTGACCATCGCCCGCGACGTGCTGCGCAGCCGCCGGCGCATCGCCAGCCAGCCTTCCGCGTGGGCACTCAGCCCCGACGGCTTGCGCAGCCTTCGTCGGGCGCAGGCTGGACCTGGGCCCGGACTATCACTGGGAGACGACAACGGGCGTGGGGCTGATGAGATTGCCGGCGAACCGCCCGGGGGAGGGGAGGGGGAGCGTGACGACGTTGATGCGAGCGCATCCGACCCGGACGCCAGCGTCTTCGCCGACATTGATGCGATCCTCGCTCGCTCAAGTGCGGCGATTGAGGAAGCGAAACGCCCCGGCCGCGGCGGCGCAAGCGGTGGCGCCGGTAGCGACCGCGACGCTGATACCAAGGCGCTGGTCTACGATCTCGACTGGGATGAGGATGCGCGGCTCGATGAATGGCGCGACGTCGTCCGGCAGGCGCAGGAGCTGCCGCCGGTGCTGGCGGCGATCGTCGCCCTCGATGCCTGGAACGAACTATCCGTGTCGGAGCACGCCCCGTGGCTCGGCAGGCTGTTTGCCGCGGCGCTGCTGCGCCAGGCTGGCATCTCGACCGGCGGCCACCTGGTGGCGGTCAATGTTGGCTTGAAAACCATTCCTGTCGACCGGCGCCGGCATCGCGATCGTGACGCAAGGCTGCTGGCGATCGCCCAGGGTTTTCTAGCGGCCGCCGAGATCGGCTTGAAGGAGCACGACCGGCTGGCGCTGGTGCGCACGATGATGGAGCGGAAGATTGTCGGACGGCGAACGTCTTCGAAACTGCCGGAGCTGGTCGAGCTGGTGATGGCGAAGCCATTGGTCTCGGCGGGTATGGTGGCCGAGACGCTCGGCGTCACGCAGCAGGCTGCGCGGCGGATCGTGGGGGAGCTCGGGCTCAGGGAGATGACGGGCAGGGGGAGGTTTCGGGCGTGGGGTATTACATGAAGTCAACCGAGTTTAGAATCGAGAACGGGCGCCATGACTGAAAGCAACATTTCCAACGCGCCGGCAGCGTCGGCACGGCTTTTCCGTGCATACTACATGCACTGCACGGCTCCCGATCTTGATACGCTGTTCCAACTTCTTGGATCGATACACAGCTTCAATGATAGGGTCACGAAAGGGCTACGCGTTAGTTTTCTCGATGTATCCGAGTTCCTTGCGTTGAAGTGCCTAAGGAATTTTTTCCATCATCACGACGAATTGAAGCATGCTGTTCGCGTGATCCCGGTCACTGATCTGCCAATCATGTCAGATCTCGTTTTCATGTGTTTGACCCCGCGCGAATTGGTGGAAGCTGCTATTCAGCAGACTGCGCCTCGCCACCAGGTACAGACGCGGGCTGCTTGCCAACAGAGCTTCCATTGGTACGGCACTGTCGTAAATATCAACCCGTGTCTGTTCAACTTCGTCGTCCGCGCGTACGAGCGTTTGGCGGCGGCCGGAATAAAGATCACCGGTGGCGAGGCGCAAGAATTTAAACGTAGCTACGAATTCGAGACCGAGATGGGGTATTCTCACTACGTAGACGGCCGCCTTTCCACCACTGCCGGCAACGTCAACAAGTTGCTTTCTGAAATTATGGTTAGTTCATAGTAGCCATTGGAATCGAGATAAGGTCGCCGACGGCGACCTGGGACACGAGGATTTTCAGTCCCGAAACTACCGGAACGTCTCCGATTTGGCTATGATACAGTTGACACCCTTGAGTAACGCCTGCTTTTTTACTCCTTTACGTAGTAAAAAAATGTACGAATCAATTGTTGAATAAGCTACCGCTCGAATTCGTATTTACCCTCTTCGTGCCCTCGACCTCCTCAGTTCTGATTGTGAAAAAAGGCCAGAGGTTTTTTTGCGAACTTCCCGATGAAGGTAGCGCAGGTACGAAGCCGGTGGCTAAGGTGTGAATATGCAGCAGGTTCTTTATCATCCGCCACACGTGACGGCGGTTCTCGATCAACTGGACGGCCTGGCCGATGCAGAGCTTCGCAAGTTTATAGCAGCAGGACGAGCGCCTGATGGCTTGAAAATGTCAGGTGAGGTTCTCGTCCGTTTGATCCGCCGAGCACGGGCAGACGGAGAACGGTTGAACGAGCATGCTGCCTGGAAGCGTCTATTGGCTGATCTCAAAGTCTGGGCGCGAAAGGCCTACTCGACGCTGGCCGAGGAGGATCGTGAGCAGATCGTGGGGGCCTTGCTTGAGAAGATTGCAAGCGATGTGCAAAAGTCAAGGAAGATAGACTTCTGGGAGATTACCTTTGCCAGAAACCGTGACCGTGCAGCGGCTGACCAATACCAGGAGTATTACGCTGATCGCTACCGGAATGGCCACGTCGAATACGACACCGATGTTCACGGACGAAGCGACGACGGGTCAGAGGTGCGGGACCTGGTGGAAACTACCTTGATCGAGGGTTTCGCATCATCCGTGCTGTCACAGGAAGAGATGCTATATTTTCAACCGCTGATGCTTTCGAACATTCCGCTCTGCAGCCCAGAGGCAAGCATCGATCTTGTCCGTGCACTCGGAAAGCCGGAAGGGACTCTGCGTGAAATCAAAACGAAAATTAAGGCAAAGCTCAGGAGAGCGCTGGAGCGAACGACATGAGTAACGACCTCAGACAGAGGGCGATTGCAGCGGCAGATGAAGTCTTCGAAAACGGATCCCGTACGGACGATATTCGCGCTGCGCTCGCTCAAATTGGAGATGGAAAGAAAGCATTCTTTGATCGGCTTGCTGTCCGAGCCATGCTGGAGGCAAGCGTCGACGCGGACGCAAGCGACGGCGAGCAACCGGACGTGAGCGACGCTGACGTAGAGGGTCTTCTCGCGAAGACCGGTTCTTCTACGTCCGCTCCAAGCTTACGCGATCCAAAGACCTGGATGGGCGCAAAATCCTTCTTTGGCAATGATACGCCGTTCATAATGAAACTCTTCGCGGCAAAGGTGTCCACACCCACACCTCGATTTCTACGTGACGCCGCCGACGCGATGGGAGTGGCACTCAGCAGCCTTAAAGTCCACTTTACCACCGGCGGGACTCCAATGGCCGCAGGCATCGAAAGAAAAGCTTCCGGCAAACAGACTGGACCCGAGGTGGAGTCCTTCTCGAACGCAGTGTCGGTTTCGAATTTACCTGACGCGCTGAAAAAGCGCTGGCTATCGGAGTAGCCCTGTGGACGCGTTCGCGCTAGCGAAGTCTAAAGCGCGAACACTTCGCGCAACAATTGGCAAGGGGCTAGTCTCCAGCTTCGACGTGGTCCGGCAGGCGCTTGGAAACAACGGCTACGAAATCAACGCGGTTGACAAGAACGGGGTCTTGCTTCGCGGCGACGATGCCCAGCTCAATCGAGACTTCTCGCAAGTCCTGGTGAGAGATGACGTCTCGGATGAGCAAAAGGCCCTGCTGGCGGCTCATGAACTTGGTCATCTTATTTTGCACAGGCCGCATGATAAATGCGATCTTGGAGACGGGGACCAAGGTGATAAGTCACGGGTGGTTTCTCGAGTGGAAACATATGGTCCCCGTGAGAGGCGAGAGCTTCAAGCGAACGTCTTCGCGCGGGAGTTTCTCCTGCCTCGCGACATCGCGAGGCAGCTGTTTCTGGTGGAAAATCTCTCGGCCTCGGAGATATCGAAGCGCATCGGAATGCCGCTTCCCCAGGTCCGGCGACAACTTCTCGATGCCATTCTCATCCCTGATATTTCCGTGAGGCATGACGATAGTGGCGCCGGCGTAATTAAGCTCGACTCAAGCCAACAAAATGCTGTCGACTTCAACGGGCGTGCTTTGCTCGTCGAGGCCGGGCCGGGGTCCGGCAAAACGCGCACCCTCGTCGCGCGCATCGAGCGTCGGCTTAATGACGGTGTCCATCCATCGCGGATTCTTGCCTTGACGTTCTCTAATAAGGCTGCGGGTGAATTGTCGGATCGGATTTCTGCGCGAAGACCGGATGACGCGGTTGAGGTCTGGACGGGGACTTTCCACGCCTTCGGGCTGGAAGTGATGCGACTTCACTATGAAAAGCTTGGACTAGGCGCAAACACCCGCCTTTTATCGCCTTCTCAGGCCGTTGAGATGCTCGAGGAAAGACTTCCTCTCTTGGGCTTGCGGCACTTTCACGACCTTCGAAATCCCGGCAGCAAGTTGAAAGAGATCCTCAAGCCTATCGGGCGAGCGAAGGATGAGCTCGTCAGTCCTCCCGGGTTCCGAAAACTTGCCGAAGATGCGCTTGCTTGCGCACAACGCAGCCTTTCCGGTGCTATTGGGAAGGCTCGAACCAGTGCAGAAAAGGCTGTCTTGACCGCGGAAAAGACGCTGGAGGCGGCGGCCGTTTATGAAGTATATGAAGCGCTCCTACGGGAGAACAAGTGCATAGATTTTGCCGATCTGGTTATGCGCGCCACACTGCTCATTGAAAGCGACGAAGATGTCAGGCGTTCATTTTTGGAACGGTATGACGAGATCCTTGTCGATGAGTACCAGGACGTTAATAGAGCATGCGCGCGCCTGCTGAAGGCTCTTCACGGGCCAAACGTGACGTTGTGGGTCGTAGGGGACTCGCGACAATCCATCTACCGATTCCGAGGTGCCTCGGCCGTCAATATGGCTCGCTTCACATCCGAATTCGAAGATGCTGAGAGCACGCCTTTGGAATGGAACTACAGATCGAGCGAGCATATCACACAGCTTTCGCAAAGACTTGCGGACGCGATGGATCGGCGCCAAGCGCATGGGGGTACGCCGTACACACCAAGGTCAGCCTATCGGGCGGCTGCCAAGAGAGGCAATGTCGGTTCCCAGACACGAGTCCTGGTCGGCTTGAATGATGAGATCGAGGCCGACCTCGTCGCGGCCGAAATCAATGCATTGCAGAAAGAAGGGGTTCCATTTTCCCAGCAAACTATCCTGGCGCGAGCTAATGGCCGGCTCGATGAGCTCGCTGAGCAGCTGGCGACAAGGGGAATTCCCACTCTTCATCTCGGCAGTTTCTTTGAGCGAGAGGAAGTACGAGATCTGCTGTCGCTTCTGGCGATGATCGCGGAACCGAACGGCGCAGCCCTTGTGCGGTTGGCAACCATAGAGGAGTTCAGAGCGCTGGGCTCCGATGCCTCGACTGTTATTTCTCACGCCAGAGAAAACGAGGTTGCGCTTGCCGAAGTGTTGGTCGGTGCGACCGCTCTGGCAGGGGTAAGCAAAGTTGGGGCCGCGAACTTGGCTCGTCTTGGGCGCTCGATTGCCGGCATGAGTTTGAACATGGCCGCTTTCGACCTCGTTACGGAATGGTTGTTCGAACGCTGCGACTATCTGCGCAGGGTGGCGGAGACGCCCGGCATCGAGGGCGATTTGTCCCGCGCTGCTATCTACCAATTGCTGGAATTCCTAGACCAAACGGATCTGGATGGAAAGCCACTGAATGCGAGAGAAATCCTGAAACGCGTGCGCACGGTCATCTTGATGTCGGATGACAGGGATTTGCGCGATCCCGGGCTCGGGGTCGGTGCGGACGCCGTAAGGCTTATGACAGTGCATGCTGCGAAGGGGCTCGAATTCAAGGCGACGCACATCGTCGGACTACATGAGAACGGATTTCCGTTGCAATTTCGCAGTCCCATCTGTCAGGTGCCGCCCGGCATCGAAGACGGGCGCGATCCTCGCGCGGCTCACGCAGAAGAAGAAGACTGCGCAATGTTCGTCGCGGTAAGTCGGGCAGAAGATCATCTGCGTCTCTATCATACTGAAAAAGCGGTTGTACAAGCCAGAAGCCCGTCGCGCTTCCTATCGGACCTAGGCTTGACCTCAGAAAGAAGCCTGCTTCGCGGCCAGGAAGCCACTGCTCCCGTGATCGACAGAAGCCGCCCAATCGCGATCGACACGCTGACGCTTTTCGATATTTCGGACTTCGATAGCTGTCCGCTGAAGATCGCCTATCGTCACCGGCTGTCGATCCGTAGTCGACGCCATGAGGGCCCCTATCTGCAAGTCTCCGGTGTGCTTTACGAGGTTTTGGATAAGGTCGGCATGCTTGCGGATATGCCGGATGCTGACCGCGACGCTCTCGTTGAACAGATTTGGTCAGATCGTGGTCCCACCAAGCACAGCCTTGGGTCCGAGTATCGCAAGTTGGTCGACAATAGTCTGTCCAATCTCGATCGGATGCTGCACGGCTTCCGGCGCGTCGTAGACAGCATGGTGGAGATCCCTATCAGTGGAGGGCATGTCGTGCTGCCAGCGCCCCTCGTTTCCGCCGACGGGTCGGTTGCTAGATATGTCGATTTACGCACCGTGGACCCAAAGAAAATGCGGGCGGGGATGCTACACGCCGCAGCAAGGGTTGCGGCGGGTGAGCATGTAGCGGTCGAGGTTGCGCAGCTGTCGAGCGGAGACATTGCGAAGGTCGACAGAACTCCGCAAGCGGCGCTTGCGGACAGAGAGGAGGCATCAAACATACTTAAGGCTGTGCGATCTGGCGCACTCAAGCCCCGCCGCGAGATGCGTACTTGCATGCGGTGCGCGCACTTCTTCTCTTGCCCGGCCGAGGGTGCAGAGAGCGACTGAGTGAAAAAATTGAGATTGGCGACTGAGGCGCCAGAGGTTTTTTCGACAATCGGCCGATGAACTCCTTGAACGGGCCAATCAAGGCCAGAAAGGAGTTCAAAAAAATGAACAAGATCATCGAAATTTTCGTCCGCCAGGAAGGTCAGCGTGATCCGATCCTTCGCGAGGCTCATGATGGTGCCACGATCGCTGCGCTTAAAGCGCAGCTTGGGAATGAGGACACGTCTTTCTTCCTTTTTGAGGAAGATGCTGATGAGCCGCTTCTCGATGATTACCTGATCCGCCACAGCGGCGATGGTTTGAAAGTCATTCACCGTCACCGTTGCAAGTCGATTGAGGTCAGCGTTCGTTATGCAGGGCGGCAGGTCTCCCGTGAGTTCGGTCCGGGCTCCACCCTTGACCGCATCAAGCGTTGGGCCGAGCGCAAGCTCAAGATCGATGACGTCGATGCCGCGGAGATGTCCCTGCAGATCACCGGTTCGGTCGATCGCCCCGACGGTTCCACTCACGTCGGTTCGCTGGTCAGTTGCCCTGGCTGCAAGATCGATTTTGACCTCGTTCCGACCGATCGCGTCAACGGGTGCCAGTAATGACTCCGGACCGCGTTGCACTCGAGCGCGACTTAAGCGCGGCCCCCTTCAAAGAGGGGGTCGCTCGTGGACGGTGGCGTCTCGTCGATGTTGATTGGCCTTATTTGTTGCTCGCAATCAAGGCGAGGGATGGACGAGAGTTTGTCCTTCGACTCGACTGTTGCGGCTTTCCGGCGCACCCCCCGACGGGCGGCTTCTGGAATATCAGTGATAAGCGTTATCTGCTCGAGAACGAGTGGCCGAAAGGCGATGACGTCTTTCAAAGTGTAATACGTTGGGACTGGCGCCAGGGCGCGGCACTCTATTTCCCGCTCGATCGTGTCTCCCGAACGGGTCACCCCGACTGGATCAGCACTCATCCGCACCTCACATGGGATCCAGCGATGGGGCTGGTTCAACATATCTCGGAGGTTCATCGCCTCCTCAACTCAAGAGGCTATCGTGGCTAAATCAGCCCCAGAACTCATCATCAACTTTTGGCTCTGGTGGGGCCTTTTCAGCCAGCTCCGGCGGCGTGGCCGTGGTCGCGGGGAATCCGGTGCCTTTATCCTGGGGCGTAGGGACGGCGCCAAGCTGCGTGCATCGCGTATCCTCTATTACGACGATATCGACCCCAATGCTCTGAAGACCGGCATAGTTCGCCTTTCGGGATCCGCGTTGTCGGAGGTTTGGAAAGTCTGTGAAAGCGAGAAACTCGAGGTTCTTGCAGATGTCCATACTCACCCCGGCAGTTCTGAGCAAAGCAGGTCTGATCAGCAGTATCCGATGATCGCGACCAGCGGCCATATTGCAATGATCATCCCGCAGTTTGCGCGAAGTATGTTCGATCTGTCGGGCGTCGGTCACTTTCGCTACCGCGGCGCCAAAAGGTGGGATGCGATGCCGCCGCCGTCGGTTGGATTTTTCACTCTAAAATTTGGAGATCACTCGTGAACTACAATGATCCCGTTCAATTGAAGGAATTCCTCAATCGAGCCGCGAAACTGGATGTCGACGGCGGTTCAGCTGCAGATTTTGAACAAGCCGTCAGGCGGTTGGAGACGCATCGTGTTCAGGTGCGGGTAGGTTTCGAAGTCGCCAGGAGCGCTTCACACCAGGCTGCCTTGCTGACCGTTGTAAACATTGCGCATCGTTTTGCTCTCGGAGGGGTTTTTGTCGACGGCGATCTCGGGGTCGAAAATCTCGTAGGGCCAGACGTCGGCCTCCCGTTAAGAGATGCCGTTCGGAAGCTTGGAGGTACTGATGGCAAGTTCGAGTCCGGGTTACCCACGATCGTCGTTGGAACGGTGTCCGAACAGTCAGAGCATGCGATCATCGTGACCTTTGAAGGCTGGAGAGGTGGGGTCGTCCGTCGTAGCTCCGCACGATTGAGCGAAATTACAAGCGTGATGCCAGCAGCGGTCCTTGCTGGAGCTATGGCAACTGCGGAAGCCTTTTCTATGTTGCGAGGCAATGTTGAGGTAGGCAGGCGTGCTGTCGGCCTATCTCTTTGGCGCCCCGATGCTTCAAATGATTGGTTAGGATCCGACAGCGATGGCCCCGAGCTCGTGGCGCTTCCCGATCATTTGTGGGTGCTCGGGCTTGGCCATCTTGGTCAAGCGTTTCTCTGGACTTTGATGCTCTGTGATTTCCCTGAGCCCCAGAAGGTACGCCTTACCCTGCAGGACATGGACCGGGTCAGCAATTCAACGCAAAGCACCTCAATCCTTTCGTGGCCGGGCACGATCGGACAGCGAAAAACACGCGAGGTGGGCTCCATTCTCGAAGCCCGGGGGTTTCAAACAACTCTGATAGAGCGTCCCTTCGATGGCAATTTCGGACATGATGGGAAAATGGACCCAGCCGTCCTTGTATGCGGCGTCGATAATGCTCTGGCGCGGGCCCGACTTGAGACTCCTGGCTTCCCGTTTATTGTCGAAGCCGGTATTGGGCACACTTCGATGGACTTCAGTGCACTCCGCGTTCACACCTTTCCGTCATGCGGTAAGAGCGCTGCTGAACTTTGGGGCAAGCAGGAATCTAGGAGCATCGCAAACCTGGATAAGCCGGCTTACAAGCGTCTCGCGGACGGAACGCGGAATATCTGTGGACTCGAGCAACTCGCGGAGACGGCCGTGGGTGTGCCGTTTGTCGGCACGGTTGGTGGCTGTATTATGCTAGCAGAGGTCCTGCGTCTGCTCAGCGGAGATCAACCTGATAAACTCGTAGACCTAGATTTGCGATCCGTGAAAGGTCGGCGTGCGTTTGCAAACTCCATGAATTTTGGGGCAGTGCCCAGTTTCCAGCCTCTCCCCTAGATTCGAATGGGGCCCATATGCGCGCAGACGTTGCACTGCTTAGCCAGCTTGAAGGCTACCATCGGATATGCTGCGGCCCCTAGGGCAATTTCAACCCTTAGAGGCCCGCATTGCGCAGTTTGTCTTTTACGACCGAAACGTGCACGCAAAGAAGATTGGAAGGCATTCAGCGGTGAAATTCGAATGAACTTCTCAAAGTCGGTCGGTTCTGAACGGACCCTTCTGAAGGCTGCCCTCAGTCAGATACTTGACACTTATCTCTTACGCGCGGCGCAATCTATGCATTTCAGTCGGCGCTGGAGGCAGACTTCTGGATTGGAACACAAGGCAAAGGTCTGGCGAATTTTGCGAAGACGTCCTTTTATGACGAGGAGCACCTTTCGCCTTCAGGACTCTTTTCGGCATTCAAGCGGGTCAGCCCCTTCGCTGAGATGACCGCTGAACAGTATTGGCTGGATGCAGAAGCCTTGTTCGATAATTATTCTGAAGCGTCAAGGTGGCAGATATCGGATGAGGATCTCGCATCTTTGGCCGAGGAAACTGAGGCTAAGCTTCTAGAGTCCCTTTGACTGGATCGCGCCGGTATGGCTTCGCGCATCTTTAGATCCCGGGTGCGTTTGAACGGACACCTAAAACGCAAGAAGGCGGGCCTTGTCGCCCGCCTTCTTGATATAATACGACGACCGAAGTCGAAGGATTAGCCGCTGCCTAATCGCCCACTACTTGATCTTTACGATCTGGCCGTGAAGCGCTACGCGGGATGCTTCTGATCTTTAATGAGCGAGGCACCTCAAACGCGCTCAGTCTTGTCTCTCGACAAGTGCATTTGATCTAACAGACCGTTGTTGCAGTGTCAACTACTGGCCCTACTACAGGTTCCATTGCCCTAGCTCACTTCTTCACCCGACTGAACCACGTTACTCCGGCGTGCTCTCCTTGGAGACCGGCAGTGGACAGGAGCTTGTGCGCCGCTTTAAGCGTTTCGCCCGTTGCAAGAAGATCGTCGACAAGCAAGATCCTCGATTGATTTTGAATGTGTTCCGGGAGCACGCCCATTGCAAGTGGTTCAAAGTATTTTCGGATTGCAGGTCTTACATTTTTTGCGGTGTAAGCCTCCTCTGGGACTCGGCTCATTTGTTTCAGAACGTTTCTCAACGCAACTTCTTCTTCTCGCGAGAACGCCTTTCGATCAGTTTCGATTGCGAGCGACACGCGAGCACTTGCTTGAGCGTTCGTGGCCTTCGTAAACAGGTCCGAGGTGTGTGGTCGTCCAACGGCGCGAGATAGCCGTCGCCCGAGTATCGCAGCAAGAGGCGACGAGGATGGCATCGAGGCGACCAGATCCAGTTGGTCGCCAAGCAATTGCGAAATGCGTCCGATAATTTCGGGTATGCTCAAGTTCAGGATTTTGATGCTTCTGAATTCGACGGAAAGCCCGTCTTTGCCTTTCAGCGCGTATATAAGTGGGCAATTGTCTCCAATGACCTTCTCGTCGCGCTTCCTTGCAAGCTTGGCAGAATTGAAGCGTCTCTGAAATACACTGATTACACGTAGTTCTTCGACAGTATCTTCACTTGGATTACCTTCAGAAGTCGTCAGCAGATGCTCGTTCGTTGCGTGATCAACTACGACGACGTTGTTTTCAACTCGTAGTCCCAAACGTTTCCCGTCCCCTCAACACTATGCAGTCTACTTTGCCCTGCCGGGCGCACAGTATCTGGTGCGTCGCCAAACCCTCGGATCGATGCCCGGCATGATAGCTGTACCTATTTGCGCTGCAGTAGTGAAAAACGCAACCGCTGCCTTCCGAGGTTTTAGTCGGAAGGTCGGGGTTTTGCAGATTACGACCGAGTTAGACAGCAAACAGACAGTTAGCCGTTCCAGCAGATCGGCGGTCGCCTAGTGATTTCAGAACACTAGCCGTTCCAACGCTAGGGTCGAAGGTTTTGATCCTTTCAAAGGCAACGAGATTCTCAGATGCACGACCTATGGCATGCCTGATTTGGAAGCGACCGAATCCAACTTGTCTCGACAGAGAGCTGAAGAGTAACCGATGTTCCGCTCCCACGTTGTAGGATGTGGCAAGCGTTGGATCCCGGCCACGGCAATCTTCTTAAATTAAGCTGCGCTTCAGGCTACATCGCAGCAAGACGGCTGGCATTGTGACGGTGCGATCCGCTCAGAAAGCCGCGAGGCCAATGTCAGATCTGTTCTCCAAGATGTTTTCGCACCCATTTCACTTCTTCTGAAGCCGTACGCCCGAAATTTCGTCTGAAATCCCGGCTGAACTGCGCCGGGCTGACATAGCCTACTGAAGCCGCCACCGTCGCGATCGTCGCGCTCTGGCGGGCGATCATAAGTCTCGCCTCATGGAGCCGCATCGCTTTCACGTACTGGATCGGGCTCGAGCCAGTCAGATTCTTGAAGTGGACGTGGTAGGAAGGAATACTCATTCCCGCATATCGAGCCAGATCCGCGACCGCAATTTCGGAGCCGAAGTTGTCTCGCAACCACGCCACGCTCTCAATCATCTTTCCGGACGTCCCTTTGCGCCGAAGCGCCGCGATCACCGCTCCACCTTGCGGACCGAGCATCACGCGGTAGTGCAATTCGCGCAGGATCGAGGTGCCGAGCACCGCGACATCGACCGGGCTACCGAGCGCCTTGAGTAAGCGCAGCAAGACGTCTTCCATTTCGCTGTCCATTTTGCTTCAGAACAGCCCTCTCTGCTCGGTCGTTACAGGGCCAGTGTGTTGTTCGAGCTGAAAAGCAATCTCAACCGCCAATTGCATGTCGAATTGGAGGTAGACGGCCAGCAGTGGCCGCAGAGGACTGGCGGTAGATGTCATCCGGAAGGGAACAGGTACCGAAACGGCAAGATAGTGGTCCTCATCGTAAAGATAGATCTCCCCATCGAGAATGCCGTGTTTGCTTCCTTGCAATACGAAGACTGCCCCCGGTCGATAAAGAACCGGAATGTCGTTGAGCACCGCTTCCGTACGGAGGATACGGACGCTCTCGAGTTCAGTTTGATTGTATCCGAGACGAGGCGCTAGTTGCCCGGCAAAGGCAACAAGCTGCTCGCGCGTAGAGTGGGTTTTGTTGACATTCATAGGATTTGGCAAATCTCGAGAGGATCCGCAATCGAACCAACCTCTCTCCTAGAATATCTGTCACATGCAAGATTGATCAAGGAGATTCAAAGATGTCGAGCAAAACCGTCTTCATCACCGGTGCCAATTCCGGTTCGGCCTCGCCATTGCCACGGCCGCGATCCAGGCGGGCCACAGGGTCATCGGCATCGACCGCTCGCAAGTCTCGCGAGACAAGTTGTTGGAAACACTTCCCACGCTCCATGCCGTTCTCGCGACGTCACCGAATTCGATCGCATTCCGGATGTTTTTCAGCAGGCGGAAGAGGAACACGGTCCAGTCGACGTCCTGATCAACAATGCAGGATATGGTCACGAGGGTGTGCTCGAGGAATCGCCAATCGAGGAGATGCGCCGACAGTTCGACGTGAACGTGTTCGGCGCAGTTGCGGTGGCAAAGGCATTTCTTGCAAGATTCCTTAAGCGCCGCTCTGGCTTCATCGTGAACGTCACATCGATGGGCGGGATGAATACGATGCCTGGCATCGCGTACTATTGCGGTAGCAAGTTCGCCCTTCAGGGCATCTCCGAGGTCATGCGCTCGGAAATGGCGCCGTTCGGAGTTCACGTGACAACGCTTTGCCCTGGCTCGTTCCGAACAGACTGGGCCGGGCGTTCAATGGTACGCACAGACAGGTCGATTGCGGATTACGACAACCTTTTTGATCCGATCCGCGAGGCGCGCCAGGCAGTCAGCGGAAAGCAACTTGGCGATCCGCAAAAGTTAGCTGCGGCGGTCCTCACATTGGTCGCTTTAGAAAATCCTCCTCCACAACTTTTGCTCGGGAGCGATGCTCTCAAACATGTGACGGCTCGGATCGATCGGCTACAGCAGGAAATCGACGCTTGGAAAGCCCTGACGGTTTCAACCGACGGGTGAATTGAGAACCTAACACTTAGCCAATGATTTTCTTGCCTGGGCTCACCGGCAATCCTTCCCCACCCAGCGACATTTTGGCCTCCGCCCGCGCCCTGATCATCAGCGGAGGCCATGATGTTTTCAGCTGTGCCGACATCTCGGATGGTTCAGACTCGCAAAACAGGACCGACCACAACTTTCCAAGCAAGGTCGATCTGGTGGACGAGTGGAGACGCTAAACCGTTGAAGATGCGAGACGAGCGTCGTGTGAGGGAGTTAGCATTGAAGCTTCATCGGCCATTCTTCCCAAGTCGGTCCGATGCTGTCAGCCTCCATCTGAACGGATCGGCGCCACGTCAGATAAGCGCCGCCGTGGCTCTGAAACCAGTGGCTTCTTCCATCGAACGGTGCAGGAGCGCGGGCGTCGAGACCCCCTGGAAATCAGTTCGTGGCGTATAGGGCGCTTCGAGCTTTCTGGCCTCTTCCTCCGTCAGTGTGACGTGAAGAGCCGCCACGGCGTCGTCGATGTGCACGGCCTTCAACGCCCCTACGATCGGAGCCGCGACAGTCTTGTTCCGGCGTAACCACGCGAGCGAAACCGCAGCGGCGTTAACCCCCTTCGCGGCCGCGATCTCGTTGACGGTTTCAATTATCGAACGGTCGCTTTCCGAAGTGACCGGGCTCTGGGCAGCCCCCGCTGGTTCGGTCTGAGTGCGTTCTGTCGTCTTCCCCCATGGGCGGGCTAGTTTGCCGCGCGCCAAAGGGCTGTAGATTATTGTCGCTACGCCCTCGTCCGCACAGAGAGGGATCATCTCACGCTCTTCCTCACGCGCCACGAGGTTGTAGTTGTGCTGCATGGTGATGAAGCGGGCCCAGCCATTTTTCTTTTGGATGTGAAGCGCCTTGGAAAACTCCCAGGCTTTCATCGATGACGCTCCAATATAGCGAACCTTCCCCGCTTTCACGACGTCGTGCAGAGCCTCAAGCGTTTCCTCCCAAGGCACCTGCTGGTCGCGGCGGTGGATCTGGTACAGGTCTATGTAGTCCGTTCCGAGCCGGCGTAAGCTGTAATCAATCTCAGCCATTATAGCCTTGCGGGAAAGCCCGACAGCGTTTGGACCATTGCGCATGCCGGCCGATACTTTGGTAGCAATAACGACGACGTCGCGGTTGACGAAGTCTTTGATAGCACGACCCAGGAATTCCTCGCTTGTCCCTAAGGAATAAAGATTTGCGGTGTCAAAGAAGTTGATACCTGCTTCGAGTGCGTGCCGGATCAGCGTGCGACTCGCGTTCTCATCAAGAGACCAAGCCGGATGACCCTTCGCAGGGTTGCCGAAACCCATGCAACCGACGCAGATTGGCGAGATGTCGAGACCGGATGTGCCGAGCTTGATATATTGCATCATTATCTCCTTTGCGGTAATCGGACATGTGTCCACTTCTGAAATCCATAGCGGACAATTGTCCGTTTAGTCAAGGTGTGTGAAATGCAAGACAGTCTTCGCTCCGATGCGCGTGATAACCGCGAACGGATCTTGGTAATCGCGCGTGACGCATTGGCTGCTGATCCCACTGCTTCAATGCATTTCATCGCCAAAGCGGCGGGCGTGGGACAAGGCACATTGTACAGACATTTTCCAACGCGTGAGGCTCTGCTTTTGGGCGTGTACCGCGATGGGATAGACGCGCTGATCGAGCTCGCGGCCAGCATGCCACACAAGATGGGGCCGCTGCAGGCTTTACAGGCATGGTGCGGGCAGTTTCTGGTATATGGTCGGAAGAAGCGGGGAGTGGCCGACGCAATGCGAGCAGCGATGTCCCCCAAGGATTTTGACGAGACGTACTGGCCAATGGTCGCCGCGGTACGTTCTCTTATGGGCCCTTGCATCGATGCAGGTGTGGTCAAGCAGCCGGTCGATGCGGAAGATTTTTTGCAATACCTTGCATTACTTTTGAACTTGCCAGAGACCGAGGAAGGACTTGAGCGGCAGAAGCGACTCCTTGAACTGGCGTTCCGCGGAATCGGCGCAACTATGTGATCAATAACGCGAGCCGTTCAAACCCGAATGATTGCGGCTCCAGACTGTTTCCACTCAGTTTGCAGATCATCTCGTGCAAGGTGGAACCACCTCCGAGTGTCAGCCTCGACTCCCAACACAAGTCAGTTGGAGGCTTGCCTAGCAAAACGATGGGCGCGTCAGAGGTTGTCGAGTTATCTCATCAACAGTCCAGCGCAGCGAGCGCGTTATCCCGCGAGAGGAATTGATTCCCTCCGCGGATCAGGGTTCTTTCTGCCCGCCCTCAGTTTTGCCGAAGTATCATCCGTGTACCTTCTTTTCTTCATGCTCCACTCTTGCCAAGTAGTGGCGACACCAAATTCTTGAAGGAAAAAACGATGAATCAGACAGCTTCGAACGTGAAGTCACGGAATATCCTGGTGCTGGGTGCTGGAGAACTCGGGATGCCGGTCCTGCGCAATCTGACGCGTCGCGCAAAGGACATCGACGACGCGAAGATCAGCGTTCTGTTGCGGGCGAGCGCAGTAGAGTCTGCTTCGCCCGCCAAGCAACGCGATGTTGCTGAAATCCGGGACTTGGGGATCGAGATCGTCTTGGGTGATCTGGTTAAAAGTTCAATTGACGAATTGGCTTCTCTGTTCTCGCGGTATGACACTGTCATTGGCTGTACAGGCTATGCGGCTGGCATCGACACGCCGATGAAACTGGCAAAGGCTGCTCTGCAGTCAGGGATCCCGCGCTACTTTCCGTGGCAGTTCGGTGTTGATTTCGAAGCAATCGGTCGAGGTGGTCCGCAGGATATCTTCGACGCGCAGCTTGATGTGCGTGAACTGCTGCGCTCGCAAAACAAGACCGAATGGGTGATCATCTCCACGGGAATGTTCATGAGCTATCTGTTCGAGCCGGAATTTGGTGTCGTCGATCTGGAAAACAGCACGGTCAGGGCCCTTGGCAGCTACGACAACGCTGTCACAGTGACGACGCCTGACGATATCGGCGTGCTCACCGCTGAAATCGTGTTCTATGAGCCGACTATCGCCAACGAAATCGTATTCCTGGCGGGGGACACGGTCACCTATGGTCAGCTCGCTGACAAGCTGGAAGCGGGTTTGAAAAGGCCCTTCAGCCGATCCGAATGGACGGTGCCAGTCCTTATGGAAGAACTGGCAAATGATCCGCAAAACATGATGCGCAAATACCGAGCGGCCTTCGGTATCGGGCGAGGCATGGCATGGGACAAGGCCGGCACGTTCAACGTACGAGAAGGCATCAAGGTCACGGATGTTTCCGATTGGATCAACGCGAACTTAGTGGCTGAACCAAGGGTTTAAAGGTGCGGTGGGGGAGAGCGATAGTATCGCTTTCCCCGGTCTTGCTGTGTACAGCCTCCAACTCCGGCCTGCGCAGCGGCCGCTTTTTGCGCTGGCGATCGCGGACGACGGCGTCTGTGTCAGGGCTGCCAACCGGTCTGCCAAGACGGCTTCTCGGGCGGACGGGAATCAAAGTCCTCGCGGGACTTTCGAAACTGCTCGGAATTTTCGACGACCCATGTCCATAGCGGAATCATACGAACAAGAAGACCCATTCCCAGTTCTGTGAGTTCATATTCTACCCGCGGCGGCATCTCTATGAGATCATAGCGCGCGAGAAGACCATCTCTTTCGAGTTGGCGTAGGGTGCGAGTTAGCATTCGTTGGGTGATGCCATGCATTCGTCTTCCGATATCTGCATGCCGCAGTCTGCCGTAGACGCCCAGGGTGTGAATGACGCCCAGCGACCACCTGTTTCCCGCGTGAGTCAGGACCTCACGTCGAACCCCGTCTTCATCCTCGCGAAGCCCATCGCACACCGCTTGAGAGTAGCTAAGGATTTCCTCTCTCGTCATAACTTTTGCCTCTCGAAAAAGCTCCGGTTCGCGACTGGCTCTGGCAGTTAGCCGCCGCAGCAACTGCCTATGTTGGTTTAATCAGCGCTTCTGGGAAGCCAAGTCCAGATATCAATAGTGGTCCCCGCTGCGCCCCGGTAAGACGCTGAACTTGAATACGATTGCGGCCTCTTAACCTGCCAGTTCCCACCAATCAAGAACTGCTGCCACCGGAGGCAGCTTCGGATTCAAGACAGCATCTGGCAGACAAGGTTCGTGAATTGCGCCGTAGAGCCTCGACCGCCTACGTCTGGCGTCCGTAGATCGGTGTTGAGCAGGGCCTTCTCGACGGCGGCTTCGATGGCGGAAGCCGCTTGTTCAAGCCTATTGTTTCCATCGGAGCGGCCTCGCCACGCCAGGAGCATCGCCGCGGATAGGATGAGCGACGTGGGGTTCGCCACGCCCTTTCCGGCGATGTCCGGCGCTGATCCATGTTGTGCCTGAGCGACGCACACCCCTTCACCCATGTTTATCGCCCCTCCAAGTCCTAGGCTACCGCATAGCTCCGACGCTTCGTCCGACAGGATGTCGCCAAACATGTTGGTTGTAACCACGACATCGAATTGATCTGGCTTGCGGATCAGCATGGCGGCGGCGGCGTCGACAATCAGCTCCTCCAGCTCGACGTCTGGATATTCCCGGGCGACGCGCCTTACCTCACGCAAGAACAAACCGTCGGAGAGTTTGACGACGTTTGCTTTGTGAACGGCCGTGACCTTCCTGTTCCGGACGCTCGCGAGATCGAATGCGACCCTTGCGATGCGAGCGGAAGCGCGGGCCGTTATCTTCCGGATCGATAGCGCCATGTCGGGGTCGGGCATGAATTCCCCGTCGCCTGCGTGCATGTTGCGATCGGAATAGAAGCCTTCAGTGTTCTCGCGGACAATGACCAGATCCATTGGCTTTCGAAGAATGGACAGTTCTGGCCGGGACCGGCATGGACGGATGTTCGCGAAGAGATCGAGGCCTACTCGCAGCGCCCCTGAAGGATTCACGCCCCCTTCCTGCTTGCTGGGGTATTCGTAGTGCGAAACCGGACCCAGCACTACGCCGTCGTGGTCTGGGATCGCCGACAGAACTTCCGGCGGCAGCGTCGTTCCACGGGACTTCAGGGCCGCGAGGCCGATTTCCATCTCCGAGAACACAAGGCCGAGATTGAACCGACGATCGGCGGCTTCGAGCACCGACTTCGTCGCGGTCGCGATCTCGGGTCCGATGCCGTCTCCGGCGAGAAATAGAATCTTCATGGATGCCCTCCAGCTATAATTAGATATGACGGCCGCAACATCATGCGAATGCAATGGAGACCGGGCTTCCGGTCGCGGCTATTTCCTTCGGCTCCGTCAACCTTCCGTCTTCTCTCAGACCGTAGGCAGTCACTGTGTCGGTGAGTTCGTTTGCCACGAACGGTGTTTTTCCTGTCGGCGAGATGGTCGCAAACCTAGGTCCTTTGCCCGGAGTCTAATGCCCCTGCGGGTCGGAAACCTTCATGCCCTTGCCGCGGGCTTTTCGTTCCTTGGTAGTTCGCGTACCAACGTAGGCAAATCGCGGCTAAAATGATTTCAAAGTCGAGTCCTTGGCCGCCGCGACGGAAGGCAAGACGGCTGCTGCCGCTGCCGTCATGCCGCTACCTTTGACGAACGCTCTTCTGTTGATCACAGTCATGAACTTCTCCCGGTTGTCAGCCCCGCCCAACGGGCGGGGCACGTGCTCGACCAGCGGTTAACCTCGGTCAGTGATCCAGGGCATGGACGTCCAGAAATCGCACCGATGGTCCTTGGAGATTTCTTCGCTTGTCGCGGTGCCGCTCTTGCCCTGGCGAACCGTCGCGCACGAACGCGCCCCAGTACAGGATCATGTCGTCAGGCAGTCCTCGTTCTGTGAAAGCGAGACGCGCTGATCAGCGTTGAATTTCTGGGGGCAGGCGGGCGGGAGGGTTTTTGCATCGCGATCACCACTCCATGACGCAGCCTCCGCCGGAGCTTTCCAGCGGAGGTCACCCACGGGCGTCCTCGCATAAGGCACCCCCAGGAACTCCTCTCCGCGCTCCGTCGAAAAACCGACGACGGTACCCTGGGCGGTCTTTGCGGTCGGTCCATCAGCGGCCGCACAAACGGCGGCCGACGAGATCAGCGCCAGAAAAGTGGCGGTGTTCAACAACATCGATTTCACGTGCATCCTCCATGACAATTGCCTCCGACTCCCTAGAGGCGATTATCACTTATGCGCACATAAAACAATTTCAAGGCTGTCTGCGCGTTTGTCTGTTCGATGCAGATATTACAGGTGCGCCGAAACGCGAGGGGCAGCCTTCAATCTGTGGACATCCCGTTGAGGCGTCGGCTTTCTTCGACCGCAGATTCGAAAATCGTGCTGCGAGCCTTGCGGTTCTTCGCGTTCCCCAGGTGGTGTGCGAGGATTTGCGAGGCTTCATAACGCAGCCCCTTGTCCAGTGCCTCGATGATCTTCAGGTGTTCTTCGTTCTGGCCGCGAACCTGCTCGCGATTCAGTGTTTGGCGATATTCCACCAGACGGCGAAGCTGGTTCTGTCGCTCGATCGTGCCGACGAGGAAGCGGTTGCCCGACATGGCCGCCAAGCCTTCGTGAAAGTGTGCGTTGGTCTCGAAAAGCTCGATCTGGCTGAGAGTCTTCCATCCGCCATCGCGGACCATGAACTGCTGCAGTCGGAGCCGTTCGAGGATCGTCTGGTCGAGCTTGAATGAGTCGTTGATGAGGCCTGCCGGCTCCAGCATCTGCCGGAGTTCATAGCTTTCCCGATAGGCTTCGACGGAATCGATCAGCTGAACGAAGGACCAGCCACGACCCTCTCTGCGCTCGATCCATCCTTCCGTGGCAATCCGGGTGAGGATCCGTCTCAGTCTAGGGCGCGAGATGTCGTAGCGCCTCATCAGCTCTGGTTCGGATACCGTGGCAGGAATGTTTCCGACAAGACGGTCATCGGCGATCGACAGATAAAGTGACTCGTCATCGCTCGACGCGTCCTGTTGAGCGGCGGGGATCGCGGGCTCTGGTGCAAGGGTGCCCAGAAAGTAGCCGCGGTTAGGGATCTGGTCGACGTATCCATCGGATGTCAGGTGCGCCAGGGCGGCGCGGATTGGGCCGCGCGATGTTCCGAGGACCTCAGAGAGCGAGCTTTCGGTCAGGTGGTGACCTGCCTGGTAGCCGCTGGTCCGCACGTGTCTCAAGATCTTGGCGGCGAGCGCCCTGTGAAGTTGGTTTGCCATTTTCCACCCTGTTTGACCCGTCCCTCATACAACAATCCACATCCGTCACGCCAGAACACTTGCCAATCGTCTCATATTGTCGTAAATGGCAACTTATAACAATGCCCGCAAGGAGGCGGAATTGTTACAAGAGCTTGGGAAGGCCAGGCTCTTTCTTTCAACACAGGGGGAGGCACCCGATGAAACTGAAGAGCGTCTTTGGCGCAGCGATAGCGCTTGCAATCATGTCAGCACCTGCATTTGCAGAACCAGCCGTCGTCATGGCTCCGGGTAGCGCCGGCGGCGGTTACGACGCCATGGCACGTCTGCCCTTCGAGGCGATGCGCAAGGAGAAGATCTTCGCCGACGGCGCTCAGTTCACGAACCGCGGTGGCGCTGGCGGGACAATCGGTTTGGCCGAGTTCGTCAACACGTCGAAGGGCAATGACAACGCAGTCATGTCCATGGGTGCAATTCTCATCGGCGGTATTGTCCTGAACAATTCCCCGGTCACGCTGAAGGATGTCACGCCGCTCGTCCGGCTGACGAACGACACCGGGGCTATCGCTGTTCCGGCTGATTCCGATATCAAGACGATCAACGATCTGGTTGCGAAGATGAAGGAGAACCTCGGTGGCGTCGCTATCGGCGGTGGTTCTGCTGGTGGTGTCGACCATATCGCGATGGCACTTCTCGCCAAGGCCAATGGTCTCGAAGCTTCGAAGCTCAACTACATTCCGTACGCGGGTGGCGCCGAGGTTGTGACGGCTCTTGCTGGCGGCAGCACAAAGGCAGCGATCTCCGGTCTCTCCGAATTCCGTTCGCTTGCCGACGCCGGCCGTATCCGCATCATCGCTGTTACGTCCAAGGATCGTGTGGAAGGCATTGACGCTCCGAGTCTGACTGGAGCGGGGTACCCCGTCGTCATCGGCAACTGGCGCGGTATCGTCGGTGCCCCGGGAATGAGCGACGACGCCAAGAAGGCTTGGCTCGACCGCTTTGCCAAGATGCACGAAACCGAAACCTGGAAGGCGACGCTCAAGAAGCAGAATTGGGAAGATGCCTACCTGTCCGGCGATGACTTCGTGAAGTTCCTCGACCAGGAAGTCGCCAGCCAGACCGCGACGCTCAAAGATGTCGGTCTGACGAAGTAGTCCGAGAGCCGGAGGCGATGAAAATGGCCGAACGTCCATACTGGATTGCCGCAGGCGTCATCGCCTTCGGCCTCGTCTGGCTCTACCAGGCGTCGCTCTTGCCGCAATTCGCTCAATACGCAGAACTGGGTCCGGGCTTCACCGTGACCCTCGTCGGCGGGGCGCTGGTAGTCTTTGGTGCGATCCTCGCATTCCAGATCTACCGCGGCGAGAATTTCGATCCGCAGGATGCAGAGGACGTCGCGAATGACGTTCCTCCCTCGCGCAGCGCACTTGCGCTCGCGGCCGCCGGGGCAGGGATCCCGATCCTGACGATGACGACGCTCGGCTTCGTCATCACGGCGACCGCAAG
The DNA here is from genome assembly GCA_900467745.1 of Hyphomicrobiales bacterium. Taxonomy (GTDB): domain Bacteria; phylum Pseudomonadota; class Alphaproteobacteria; order Rhizobiales; family Rhizobiaceae; genus Rhizobium. The sequence goes on along the minus strand of UBQW01000021.1, from coordinate 47,025 downwards.
CTTCGTGCTCACCGCGCGTGCATTTCAATCCCACCGATACGTGTTCAACACGGTCGTCGGGGCGGTCTTCTCTCTTGTCTGCTGGTACGGCTTCCGACTGCTGGGCGTTCCGCTCGGCGGGCTGCTGCCGATAGCGGGGCTCTGACCATGAACTCCTTCTACTCACTTGCCCAGGGCTTCGCCGTCGCCCTTGAGCCACATAACCTTATGTGGGCATTTGTCGGCACCTTCCTCGGAACAGCTATCGGGGTTCTCCCCGGTATCGGCCCGGCGCTTACCATCGCGCTCCTGCTGCCCGTCACCGTCAATGTCGATCCGACGGGCGCATTCATCATGTTCGCTGGCATCTTCTACGGCGCCATGTACGGCGGCTCGACAACGTCGATCCTCCTGAATACCCCCGGCGAGAGCGGCTCGATGATGACCGCGCTCGAAGGAAACAAGATGGCCAGGAACGGGCGCGGCGCTGCCGCTCTTGCCACCGCCGCAATCGGATCCTTCGTAGCCGGAACCATCGCCACTATCGGGATCACGTTCCTGGCGCCTCCGATTGCCGAACTCGCCTTCATCTTCAAGCCGCAGGACTACTTCGCCCTGATGGTGCTGGCGTTCATGTCGGTCTCGGTCGTCATGGGGAGTTCGAAGGTGAGGGGCTTCATCGCGCTCTTCATCGGTTTGGCACTCGGCCTCATCGGGATCGATGGCCAGACGGGCGTATCGCGGCTCGCATTCGGACTTCCAGACCTGCTCGACGGTGTCGACATGACGGTCGTTCTCGTCTCCCTGTTCGCTGTCGGCGAGGCGCTCTATGTCGCGAGCCGATTTGCCTTCGCACCTCCACATCTCAACCCGATTTCGGGCGGCTTGTGGATGACACGCGAAGACTGGAAGCGCTCGTGGAAGCCGTGGATCCGTGGAACCGCGCTTGGCTTCCCAATCGGCGCCTTGCCCGCGGGCGGAGCTGAGATCCCAACGTTCCTGTCCTACACGATCGAACGGAAGCTCACCCGCCACCCGGAAGACTTCGGCAACGGCGCCATCGAAGGTGTCGCTGGTCCGGAAGCCGCAAACAATGCGGCCGCGGCGGGTGTGCTCGTTCCGCTCCTGACGCTTGGACTGCCGACGTCGGCAACGGCAGCAATCCTCTTGGCGGCATTCCAGAACTACGGCCTGCAACCCGGTCCGCTTCTGTTCATCAACAGCGGCGACCTAGTGTGGGGCCTCATTGCCTCGCTCTACGTCGGCAACATCATGCTGCTCATCCTGAACCTGCCGTTGGTCGGTCTCTGGGTGCGGCTGCTGCTGATCCCTCGTCCATACCTCTACGCAGGCATCCTCATCTTCTCGCTGGTCGGGATCTGGGGCGTGTCGAACTCGTGGCTCGATCTGGTCCTGATGTTCTCCATCGGGTGCCTTGGCTATGTCATGCGTGTCTATGACTTCCCGATTGCGCCCGTGCTGATCGGACTGATCCTCGGTCCCATGGCCGAGACCCAGTTCCGCCGTGCTCTTGCTATCGGTCAGGGTGACCCACTCACCCTCGTATCCACCCCCATGTCGGGTGTTCTCATAGCTGTGTCCCTCGGCCTTCTGGTCGTCCCATATCTGCTTCGCAAGGCAGGTTTCGGGAAGGAACCACAGCCGGAAATCCAAGCTGCAAGCGAGCCGAGATGATTACGGCTGGAGTTGATTTGTGATTACTATCCTAGCATACGGAATGATTGCGGTCTTCATGACCGCAATCATGACCCGCGCCCTCTCGGCGCTCATAGCACTGATCCTCGTCCCGGCGGTCTTCGCGGTCGCTGCAGGCTTTCTGCCCGGCCTCCCGGACATGATCATCGACGGCATCAAGTCCATCGCCCCGACAGGCGTCCTGCTGCTGTTCGCAATCCTATACTTCGGACTGATGATCGATGTCGGCCTGTTCGATCCGATCGTCCGTCTCGTCGTGCGCCTCTGCCACGGTGATCCGCTCCGCGTCATCGTCGGCTCGACGCTTCTGTCGGCCATCATCTCGCTCGACGGAGACGGCTCGACAACCTATCTGCTCTGCATCACGGCCATGCTGCCGCTGCACCGGAAGCTTGGCATCAACCCGCTGATCCTTCCGGCCGTCACGATGCTCCCCAACAGCATCATGAACATTGCCCCTTGGGGTGGGCCGACAGCACGTGTCATGGCTGCTCTCCATCTTGATTCAAGCCAGGTATTCCTCCCGCTTATTCCTTCCGTTGCAGTCGCTTTCCTCGGAACAATCGGTATCGCCTGGTACCTTGGCCTCAAGGAGCGAAAGCGCCTCGGAAAGATCGACTTCGTCTACACTGGCCCGAAGGTTTCAGAGCGCGGGCTGATCGACGAAGACCAGATCCATCCGCCCCGCGAGCAGCGCAACGTTCCGGCGTGGCGCCAGGCGTTCAACATCATCCTGACGGTGGGCCTCATGGTCCTGCTCGTGCTCGACGTTGCCCCGCTGGCAGTTCTCTTCATGTTCGCCTTCGCTATCGCGATCACCGTCAACTTCCCGAAGCTGAAAGATCAGCGCGAGCGGTTGGCGGCTCACTCCGGCAGCGTCATGGCTGTCGTTTCCGTGATCTTCGCCGCTGGCGTGTTTACGGGCATTCTCAAGGGTACCGGAATGACCGAGGCGCTCGCCCAAAGCATCGTCTGGCTGATCCCGGAGGCCCACGGAAACCTTCTGCCCCTCATCACGGCAATCATCAGCGGACCGTTCACGTTCTTCCTCTCGAACGACGCCTTCTACTTCGGCGTGGTCCCGGTGCTCGCAGAAGCGGGCAAGGCCTACGGTATCGCGCCCGAGGTCATAGCGCGCGCGTCGCTGATCGGTCAGCCTCTGCATCAGCTCAGCCCGCTCGTCGCCGCAGGGTACGTCCTCATAGGCCTGGCCGAGGTTGAACTCGGCGACCACCAGCGGTTCTCCATCAAGTGGGCGACGCTTCTCGCATTTCTCATGCTTCTCGCCGCGCTCGTCACGGGCGCCGTAACTCTCTTCTGAATCGCAAAGGACTCTTGAAAATGACTGACACACGGTATTTCGAGGTTGGCGAACTGACCGAATTCGCCACGAAGATTTTCGAGAACACGGGAATGACGCACGAGGATGCAAGCGTCATCGGCCATGACCTTATTAAGGCGAACCTCCGTGGTATCGACTCCCACGGAATTTCGCGCATCCCGATGTACGTCGAGCGCCTGTCGAAGGGGCTTGTGAATCCCCGTCCCGACGTGACCGTCAAGAACGTCGCGGGCGCCGTGTCGCTGGTCGATGGCGACAACGGCATGGGTTTCATCGCCTCGCACCGGGCGACGGACGAGGCTGTGAAGCTTGCCGAGAAGAACGGCATCGGACTGGTGGGCGTTCACCGCAGCACGCACTTCGGCATGGGCGCTCTGTATGCCCTGCAGGCCATCGAGGCAGGCTACATCTCCATGATCTTCACCAACTCGTCGCCTGCGATCGCCATGTGGGGCGGCCGGACGACCTTCCTCGGTGCAAGCCCGATTGCCGCGGGCATTCCTGGCGGGAAATACGCGCCATACGTCATGGATATGGCAATGACCGTTATCGCACGCGGCAAGATTAGGCTTGCCGAAATGAAGGGAGAGCCGATCCCGGAAGGTCTCGCGCTCGACGTCGACGGCAATCCGACGACTGATGCCGGGAAAGCTTTCGAGGGAGTCTGCCTGCCGTTCGGTGGCGTCAAGGGTTCGGTTCTCGCAACGCTGATGGACCTTATGTCTGGCGTCCTGACCGGAGCGAACTTCGGTGGCGACGTGAAGAGCCTCTACTTCGACCACAGCGAGCCTCAGAACGTCGGCCATCTGTTCTTCGCCATCAAGCCCGACCTCTTTATGTCGCTCGAAAACTTTGACGCGCGCATGGACGAGTTCTACGAGCGCATCAAGAAGCTGCCGCGCGCTGCGAACGTGGACGAGATCATGCTCCCCGGCGAACCCGAGGAACGTCGCGAGCAGCAGCGTCGCAAGGAAGGCGTTCCGATCACTTCCAATGTAATCGAAGACCTTACGAAGGAAGGGGAACGTGTAGGTCTCGCATTCCCACAGGGTCGCGCCTCGGCGCTCGGAGCGGCGGCATGACCCGGTTTTCGGCGCATATCGGCTATCTTTTCACCGAGCTGCCGTTGGCCGAGCGTGTGGCCGCCGCGGCGAGAGCGGGCTTCACGGCCATCGAGCACCCCCAGCCTTTCGGTATCGACGCCAAGGAGATGCGCAAGCTGCTCGACGACAATGGACTTGTCTTCGCCCAGCTCGCCGGGGGAGCTGGAGATGCATCAAAGGGTGAGAAGGGCCTCGGCGCTCTGGCAGGTCGCGAAGCCGATTTCCGTGCGGCACTCGATCGGTCACTCGAGTACGCGCTGACAGTGGGCGCGCCCTTTGTGCATCCAATGGCCGGAGTTCCCGATGGTGGCGACGCGTCCAAGTGGTTCGGGGTCTACACCGAGAATGTTCAATATGCAGTCGAACAGACCTCAAAGACTGGCGTGAAAGTCTTGATCGAAGCGATAAGCCATGCAGCGGTTCGAGGATATGCAGTGTCCACACTCGACGAGGCAGCCCGCATCCAGGACGTCTTTGGTCCGGGCAATGTCGCTCTTCTTGTTGACACCTATCATTCCGCGTCGATCGGCGTCGATACGGCTAAGTGGCTTCGCGCCAACCCGGATCGCACAGGCCATGTCCACATTGCCGACTGCCCCGGTCGACATGAGCCCGGAACCGGAAACATCGACTTCACCGACGTCCTCGACGCCTTGGCCGAGCAGGATTTCGCGGGCGCGATCGGCTTCGAATACGTGCCATCGACGACAACCATCGAAAGCGCGGCATTCCTGGAGGGATGGAAATCCAGGTCCAGGCAGCGCGTGACCCAATAAGAGAAGCAATGGAGAAGATGATGATCGTTTCAGTCAATCCGGCGAACGGCAAGGAACTTAGCCGCTACGAACTGCACGACGACGCCTTTGTCGACAGGGCCCTGACCGCCGCGGCAACTGCTCAGAAGTCGTGGCGCAAGGTTCCCGTCGAGGAACGCGTCGGCCTTCTGAAGAACATGGCGAAGGCGCTGAGGGCAGGCAAGACGAAGTACGCGGAGATGATTACCCGCGAGATGGGCAAGCCGATCGCGGAGTCCGAGGGCGAAATCGAGAAGTGCGCCTACAACTGCGACTTCTATGCCGAACATGCTGCGAAGTACCTGGCTGACGAAACCGTCCCTTCCAATGCGACCGAAAGCGTGGTCGAGTTCGATCCGCTCGGCGTCGTGCTGGCAATTATGCCTTGGAACTATCCGTTCTGGCAGTTCTTCCGCTTCGCTGCCCCTGCATTTGCGGCTGGTAACGGCGCCATCCTCAAGCACGCGAACAACGTGCCGGAATGCGCGCTCGCGATCGAGGATATTATGAAGGAAGCGGGCTGCCCGGAAGGTCTGTTCGCCACCCTCATCATCGACGCATCGAAGGTCGCGGGCATCATCGCCGATGACCGCATCGCCGCAGTCACGTTGACCGGTTCCACTGAAGTCGGTGCGATCGTTGCGGCACAGGCTGGCAAGGCACTGAAGAAGCAGGTCCTCGAACTCGGCGGCTCCGACCCGTTCATCGTTCTCGCAGACGCCGATCTCGAAGAGGCAGCGAAAGTCGCGGTCAAGGCCCGCTACATCAACGTCGGCCAGTCATGCGTCAACGCCAAGCGCTTTATCGTCGAAGAAAGCATTGCCGACCGTTTCGTCGAGCTCTTCCTCGAAGGTGTCGCCAAGCTGAAGATCGGCGACCCAATGGAGCGTGACACCAATATCGGTCCGATGGCGCGCGAGAACCTGATGACCGGGCTTCACAGCCAGGTCGAGCGGACACTGGCTTCCGGCGCGGTGCTGAAGGCGGGTGGCAAGCCGATCGAGGGCGCTGGCTATTATTACCCGCCGACCGTCCTCGACAACGTCAAGCCTGACATGGTCGCCTTTTGCGAGGAGACTTTCGGTCCTGTCGCCGCGATTATACGTGTTAAGGACGCCGAGGAAGCCGTCCGTCTTGCCAACCAGACCGAGTTCGGTCTGGGCTCCGCACTTTGGTCCACGAACCTTGAGCGTGCTCGCGAGCTCGCGCGCGGCATCGACGCCGGCGCCGTCTTCATCAACGGAATGGTGGCCTCGGATCCGCGCTACCCGTTCGGCGGCATCAAGCGCTCCGGCTACGGTCGCGAGCTCGGCGTCTACGGCATCCGCGAATTCGTGAACATCAAGACGGTCTGGGTCGGCCCGGCCAAATAACCGCATCACAGACAAGTAGGAAACGACAATGACTTCTGCAGCAATCCTTCGTCCCAAGGAACTCAAGACCAACGACCGTGGCGGCGGCGCACGTACGACGCCGCTGGTCACCCGCAAGTGCGGTTCGACCAGCATGATCAACGGTATCACCGCCTTCGACCCAGGCGCTGCCATCGGCCTTCACAAGCACAATTGCGAAGAAAGCGTGATGGTCATCGAGGGTCAGGCAATCGCTGAGATCGACGGTGTTCAGCACCAGCTCGATACCAACGACACGACCTGGATTCCGGCGAACGTTCCGCATCGGTTCATCAACCCGACGGACAAGCCGATGCGCATCTTCTGGACCTACGCATCCATCGATGCGACGCGCACGATGATCGCCACCGGCGAGGAGCGCACGATCGACGCCGAGCACGTGCAGAAGGCGGGCTGAACCGATGATCTATGAAGTTGCCGAGATCACGGTAAAGCCCGGCGAGGAAGCTAACTTCGAGAATGGGGTGGCGCAAGCCGCCCCACTTTTCCTGCGCGCGAAGGGATGCCACGGCCTCAATCTGCAGCGGGTCGTTGAAGACCTATCCGTCTACCGTCTGGTTGTGCAGTGGGAGACGGTCGAGCATCACACCGTAGATTTCAGGAATTCCGACGACTTCCAGGAATGGCGCCGCTTGGTTGGGCCTTTCTTCGCAAACCCGCCCGTGGTGACCCACACCACAATCGCGGCAAGCTACCCGGTCAAGTGATGAACCTGTCTGCATTCGCCAAGTTTCTGCTGACGATATCGGTCGGCAGCCTTGGCGGCTGGGTGATGTGGCATTTCCATATGCCACTCGCCTGGCTTCTTGGTGCCATGATTTTCTGCGGGGCAGGGGCGTTGCTTCGCCTGCCTCTTGCAATGCCCAAGTTCGCGCGTCCGCCGATGACAGCGACGATCGGCGCAATGCTCGGCACCTCGTTCTCTCCCGCTGTCTTCGAGCAGATCCCTTCAAGTCGGAATAGGCGCGGAGCGCCAGCTTTTGATCTCTTAAACTGGAGTTTGCCCATGATGGAAATATTTACGGCTGCGGGCTTTACCACGCTGCTGCAGGTCATTGCTATTGACCTCGTACTCGCTGGCGACAATGCCGTCGTCATTGGCCTTGCCGCCGCTGGTTTGGAAGCGTCTCAGAGGCGAAAGGCTATCCTGGTCGGAATACTTGCCGCTACCGTCCTGCGAATCCTCTTCGCCAGCGTGGCCGTCTATCTGCTTGCCATCGCCGGTCTGCTGCTTGCGGGCGGACTGTTGCTCCTGTGGGTTTGCTGGAAGATGTGGCGCGAACTGCGAGCAGGCCACGACGGCGAAGAGGCTGCCGCGCTGAGTGACACACCGCGAAAGACATTCTTTCAGGCCGCAATGCAGATCATCATTGCCGACGTCTCCATGTCGTTGGACAACGTGCTTGCAGTTGCGGGCGCCGCGCGCGAACACCCCGGTGTACTCGTCGTCGGGCTGATACTCTCGATCGCCCTGATGGGCATCGCCGCGAACTTCATTGCCAGACTGCTGAACAAGCATCGCTGGATAGCCTACATCGGCCTGGCGATCATTTTCTACGTTTCGCTCGACATGATCTATCGCGGCTCGGTCGAGGTGATGCCCTATCTTTCCAGCCCCCGCGCGCCCTGATGGTCCAAGCACTGCCGCGCTTCCGATGGGACGGAGGTGGTAGCGCAGCATCTCCAGACGGCGTGATGGGCGCCGTCCTCATTGAATGACTCGAGAGGCACCATGCTCCGTCCCCTAGCTACCTTGGCAGCAGGGCTGCTGTACGCTTCCAATGCCGTGTCGGTTGATCCGACGATGGCTCGACAACTCAATGCTCTCACTCCCCAAGAAAGATGTCGTTTGGCAGTTAACCATGAGATTGCGGCTGTTGTTTTCCCTTGAGAGTATGCGCCGTCTACGCCCCATTGATTTTAAAGTTTCAGCTACCGGAGTAAGGCTGCCTAAGGGCCAGATGTGAGCTCACCGGATGGTATCTGACGAGCTCATTGTGAGGCTTTGATGCGGGCGGCGTATGCCCATGGCATCAGGGCATCGATGTCCTTGGCGAGGTGACCGTTTGCGAGACGGGTGAAGAGGTCGCACAGGTAGGCGTGTGGCTCGACGCAGTTCATTTTGCACGTGCCGATCAGGCTGGCAAAGCGGGCCCAATTTCGGCCCCCTTCATCGTGCCCGGCAAAGAGCGCATTGCGGCGGTTCATGGCCGGTCGGCGGATGGCCTCCACCAGGTTGGAGGGGCAACGGCATTATCCTTTGGGAACATTCTTGGGTGAGTCAATACGGAATTCCACGTTGATCGTCGCGCGGCACATGTCGGTATATCCGCGAAGACTTCTTCCAAGCTCGGTCGTTCCCGCAATCTCCATGACATGAACGCTCAGCTCCGGCACTGGCTCGACAGCGTCGTCAATCCAAGGAAGCACGCGACGACCCACGTGTCGTCAACGAGACCTTCGCCGAGGAGCGGCTGTATCTGCGGCCGCTACCCCCGGCACCGTTCAAGTCCGTTCTAAAGCTGGAGCGCCGCGTATCGCGCGAAGGTATGGTCAGCGTCGGCGGCAATACCTACAGCGTTCCGGATGCGACCCGCAGTCGGTTTTCTGTCAGATAATGCCGTTTTATCGTGGCGCGGATGATTTGTTCTCGTCCCTCGAGCATGGGTTGACGCCGCCCCGTGCGAATCTCATCGAGACAGACAACAAGCAGATTGCCGGACGGACCTGTTTGCTAGTTCCGGCTAATGTCAGCCGCTACGATACTTTCCAAAGCCGCCCGCGCGAGACTGCCCTCGTTTGTGATGCGCCAGCCCACGATTGAATCGTCCTTCGCTCACGTCTTGGACAGGCGGTGTTGGCTCTCCGTTCACTCCATGGAGACGGTTGGCTGCAGTGCAGTGGCTGCCAAAACTGACGTTGCCGGTAGGCCATTTGCGGCGCGGCGGCAGGCGCCAGCCTGCGCCACCCAACAACATATGTCCCGCCGCGCTGTTGCAGGTAGTTCAGCGAGGCCGCTGTGCAAGCACGGATCCGTTCCGTCAAATATTCCTATCTTTTTGATCAGGTCCAGGGAGCTCGGGAATCATCTGACGAAGCAGGTTCCTTAGGATCGAGCGCACCTCGATAGTGGCAGCGGATTGTTCCCGATCACGGGGAGCAATGAGGCGAACTTCACGTATAACCGCGGGATTTGTCAGAGGGCGGGCGACGATGCCACGGCCGCGTAACGCAGTAAAGGCGTAGGCAGGCAAGACAGCGATACCGGCGTTGACCTCGACCAGCGATAGGACCGTGTGAATTTGATTGACCTCCAAGTGGGGTCGCAGTGCCAGGTTCGCGTGTTCGAAGCCCATTTCGGTTAAAAGCCGAATACCACTTTTCTGGGTCAGCGTGATGATTGGTTGATTGTCGAGTTCCGACCAGTCTACATGCTGGTGTGCCGCGAAATCATGATGGGGCGACACAAAAATCATCAGTTGATCGCGCAATGCGGTTTGGCTTTCGACGTCGGGATCTTCACCCGTAAAGGTGCCAACACCAAGATCGCAACGCCCGTTGCGGACATGTTCTATGACGACTTCAGGACCCACATCCACGATCTTGATAATCAGATTGGGGTGGTCATCGGCCACGCGGCGGATCAGATGCGGAAGCACTGTCGTGCACAGCAACGGCGGGGCCGCGATACTGACTTGACCGCGCCGCAATTCCCCAAGATCACGTACGATTTCGGCGGCGCGATCAATTTCAGCCAAGCCGGCGAGCGCTCCTTCGGCGAAGGCACGTCCGGCATCCGTCAGGCTAACACGGCGGGTCGTCCGGTCGAAAAGCCGAGCCTCCAGCACTGTCTCCAAATCGCGGATTGTGTGCGAAAGGTTGGCTTGGGTCGTCCTGACGCGTTCGGCCGCGCGGGAAAAATTCCCCAGTTCGACAACGGCCTGGAAGCATTCGATCTGCCGGAGAGTAGGGCGCATTAGCTGTCACCTATGAGTTTTTTATTATAAATATATGCCACTTACGTTACTTCTCGAATGAAAGAAAGTCGTGCTCGATGCGAACGACACGGGTTTTGATTTGGCCCGACCCCGAAGCGAGGTTTCCGATGAAGTATGACCGACAGAACGCCAAAGCCCACTCGCGCGCCACGATGCGCGGAATCTGGGCCGCGGCAAACACGCCATTCAACAAGGATGGATCGATCGACGAGGGCGGCTTTCGCGAAAATGTCGACCACTGGATCAACGATCTCGGCATAGATGGACTTTTCGTCGCGGGCAAGCAGGGCGAGTTCTTCGCGATGTCGGTTGACGAACGAAAGCGCATGTTCGACCTAGCCGTCTCGGCGGTGGGTGACAAGGCTCAGACCATCATGTCTTGCTCGGATCAGAACCTGGATGTTGTGATCGATCTGGCCAAGTATGCGCAGGCCTGCGGCGCCGACTATATCGTCGTCCATGCGCCCGTTCTCCACTTCCTTCGCGCGCAGGACGAAACACTGACGCGCTATTATCAAACGATTGCTTCAAAGGTGGACATCGGACTGGCGCTGTGGTCCCATCCCGATAGCGGCTATCTGATGAGCCCTGAACTCTGCAATCGTCTGGCCGATATCGAAACGGTCGTAGCGATCAAATATTCGGTTCCACGCGACCTTTATCGCAAGCTTACCGAATTGGCGGGCGACCGCATCCTGGTTTCAACGGCATCGGAGGACGAGTGGCTGGACAACATTCTCGAGTTGGGCTGGCAGCTATATCTCTGCTCCTCGCCACCCTACACTCTGCAAACCAAGTTTGATCGTCGCATGCGCGAGTATACGGATCTGGCCCTCGCTGGCAAAGCTGTTGAGGCACGCGCTGTCTGGCAAAGCCTGGAGCCAGTTCGTCAAGCGTTCAAGTCAACACGACCGCCTGAAAAGCCCACCTCGCACCAAAAATACTGGCAAGAGCTGCTCGGTCAGGTCGGTGGGCCCGTTCGTGCGCCAATGCTTGAGTTGACCGACCCCGAGAAACGGGCAATCAGGCAGGCATTTGATGCTTGCGGTCTAAAACTTTCCTGAAAAACCAAAATAGAGGGAACCAAAATGACTAGACTAAGCGCCTTTAACTTTCAAAACTGGATCGATGAACACAAGCATCTGCTGAAGCCGCCTGTCGGCAATCAGCTGGTTTTCAAGGACGCGGACCTCATGGTCACGGTCGTCGGTGGTCCAAACAAGCGTACCGATTATCACGACGATCCGGTCGAAGAGTTCTTCTATCAGCTCAAGGGCGACATGCTACTGAAGCTGCATGACACATCGACCGGCGATTTTTACGACGTGCCGATCCGAGAGGGCGATATCTTCCTTCTGCCAGCGCATATCCGCCATTCGCCGCAGCGTCCGCAGGAAGGTTCCATCGGTCTGGTGATCGAACCGTCCCGTCCTGAAGGCGTTCTTGACGCCGTCGAATGGTACTGCTTTGAATGCAGCGGCCTCGTTCATCGCGCCGAAGTCGATCTGGAATCCATCGTCGACGATCTACCGCCCATTTACGCCGCTTTCTACAACGATGAGAAACTGCGTACCTGCCCACATTGCAACACAGTTCATCCCGGCAAGAACCCACCTGAAGGTTGGGTTCAACTCTGATGTTGGCGCGCGTCCGGCAAGCCGCCGGGCGCCCACACTCGAGCATGAAGAGATAACGGGGAATTGAAGTGAAAAAGAAACTCTTGATGATAGCCGCGTTGGCGGCGCTGGCTTCGGGAGCCTGTGCGGCCGAACAGGTAAAGATCGGTGTGATAACGACGTTGTCCGGCCCGGGCGGCTATCTTGGCCAGGATGTGCGCGATGGCATGAAGGTTGCCGTCGACGCGGAAGGCGGCAAACTTGGTGGCGTGCCGGTTGTACTACAAGTCGAAGATGACGCGGCCAAGCCTGGAAACGGGCGTCAGATCGCCGAGCGGTTCATGTCGGAAGACGGCGTCAAACTTTTCACCGGCATCATCTTCTCGAATGTGGCCGGCGCAACCGTGCCGGATATCATCGATAATGACAGTATCTATATCAGCGCCAACGCCGCGCCATCAAACATGGCGGGCAAGGCCTGCAATGCGAATTATTTTGTGGTTTCCTGGCAGAATGACTCGCTCCACGAGGCATCGGGCATTGCCGCGCAACAGGAAGGTTTTAAACGTGCCTTCATTCTCGCCCCGAACTACCAGGCGGGCAAGGATGCGTTGGCGGGCTTCAAGCGCCGCTTCAAGGGCGACGTTGTCGGTGAAATCTACACCCAGCTGGATCAGACTGATTACTCGGCGGAAATGGCGCAAATTCGCGCCGCGAACCCCGATGTGGTCTTTCAGTTTCATCCCGGCGGCATGGGTATCGCGTTCATGCGCCAGTATCAGCAGGCAGGTCTTCTCGGCGAGATTCCGATGGTTCTTTCGGAACCATCCAGCGATGCGGTGATCCTCAAGTCGCTGGGCGAAGCTTCAATTGGAATCTTGGCCACCAGCCATTGGAGTCCTGATATGGACAATGCCGCGAGTAAGGAACTCGTGGCAAAGTGGAAAGCCACTTATCCTGACCGGCCCCTGACCTATTATGGTACGCAAGGCTACGACGTGGCTCGCCTTATTGCTTCCGCATTGAAGAAGACGGGTGGTGTTGACGACGTGGGTGCCGTGCGTGAAGCGTTGCGAAAGGCCGACTTCCAGTCCGTGCGTGGTAATTTTGCCTTCGGTCCAAACCAACATCCGTTACAGGACTGGTATCTGCTCGATGTCGTAAAGGGCGAAGACGGCAATCCGACCACCAGGATCAAAAAGAAGCTGATCGAGGACTACGGTGATTCCTACGCTTCCGAGTGCAAGCTCTGATAGTCGCCTTCCGGCACGCGCGCGAATTCGCGCCACGCTTTTTCATTTATCATGAAGGTCGTTTTTCCAATGACACTTATCTTCGAGCAATTATTGAATGGGCTTCTCTATGGCGTCATGTTGTTCCTTCTTGCGGCAGGGTTGACGCTGATCTTTGGGATCATGGGCGTCATCAACCTCGCTCACGGCTCGTTCTATATGATTGGTGCTTTCATCGGCACTTCCGTGGCCGTGCGGACGGGAAATTTCTGGCTGGGCATTCCATCAGCAATTCTGGCGGCAACGATTGCTGGGATCGTGATCGAACTTGGCATCATGAGAGTGCTTTATCAGCGTGACCATCTCGACCAAGTGCTGGCGACTTTCTCGCTCATTCTCATTTTCAACGAACTGACCGTGATGCTCTTTGGGCGGCAGCCGATTTTCACGCAGCTGCCCGCGGCGCTTTCGCAGCCTATCGAGCTGCTTCCGGGCCTGAGCTATCCGCCGTTTCGCCTGCTAATCATCGTGGCTGGCCTCATGGTGGCAGTTGGGCTTTACCTGCTCATCAACCGCACCCGGATCGGCATGCTGGTCCGTGCGGGATCGTCCAATCGTGATATGGTCCGCGCGCTTGGCGTCGATATCCGCCTTCTCTACACACTGGTGTTCGCACTTGGCGCCGCCTTCGCGGGGCTCGCTGGGTTCATGACCGCTCCCATCCTGGCAGTTCAGGTCGGGATGGGCGAGCAGATCCTACTTGCTACCTTCGTGGTCGTCGTCATCGGCGGCGTTGGCTCCATCAAGGGAGCCTTCGTCGCGGGTATCTCGCTCGGCATCATCGACACCTGCCTGCGGGCCTTTCTGCCTTCTATCCTGCGCCACTTCGCGGCCGGGGCGCAAGCTGATGCCCTGGGCGGGGGGATGTCTTCCATGGGTATTTATTTGCTGATGGCAATCGTCCTTCTGCTCCGCCCGAGAGGCCTCTTTCCGGTGGGAGCCTGAAACATGTCATATCGCCTACTATTTGTACTTCTCGGCTGCGTAGTGCTTGCACTGTTTCCATTCGGGGCCGAGGCGTTAGGGCAGACGGCTGCGTCAAGCCTTGTCGCTCGCATCATGATCTATGCCATCGCCGCGGCAAGCCTCAATCTCATCCTTGGCTATGGCGGGATGGTGTCGTTTGGTCATGCCGCCTTCTTCGGGATCGGCTCGTACGTCGTGGGCATTCTCTATTTCCACCATGCGGAAGGTTCGCTTCTTTTCGGTTTCATCAAAGGTTCCGATCAATTCCTGATCACGGTTCCGGCGGCAATGCTGGTAGCGGGTCTCGCCGCGCTGGTGATTGGAGCACTGGCGCTGCGCACGTCGGGTGTGCAGTTTATCATGATTACACTCGCGTTCGCCCAGATGCTCTTCTTCCTTTTCGTTTCGCTGAAAACATATGGTGGCGAAGACGGGATCATTGTCCGCCGGGCGAACGATCTCTTCTCCTTGAGCCTGCGGGACAAGACGACGATGTATTATGTCATCCTCGTTTCAATGATCCTGTATTTCGGCTTCTTGTGGCGGGTTGTGCATTCGTCGTATGGCGCCGTGCTGTCCGGCATTCGCCAGAGCGAGCGACGCATGACGGCGATGGGGATCGCGACTTATCGCTACAAGCTCTACGGCTTTGTGCTTTCGGGGATGGGCGCCGGTCTCGCGGGAGCGCTTCTCACCATTTTCATGCGGTTCGCGAGCCCGGACACGCTGCATTGGACGAAATCGGGTGAATTGATGGTGATGGTCATCATGGGCGGGGTCGGCACGTTCTTCGGCCCTATCTGGGGGGCCGCCGCGTTCCTGATCCTGCAGAACTATCTGTCCTCCTGGACCGAGCACTGGCAGCTCGCCATGGGCATCATTCTGCTTGTTCTTGTTTTGGGGACGAAAGGTGGGATTGTCGGGAGCTGGAGGGCATTTCGCCGCCACTTCCACAATAACGGCAAGATGGAGGTCACCGTATGACCGCGATCTTGCAGGTTCGCGATTTGGTCAAGCGCTTTGCCGGGCTGGTTGCGACGGATCATGTCACGCTCGACGTCACGCAGGGGCATATCCATGCCCTGATCGGGCCGAATGGGGCTGGAAAGTCAACACTCGTCAACCAGCTTTGCGGTGAGCTGACGCCTACCTCTGGTACGATCAGCCTGATGGGCGAGGATGTTACCAACATGCCGCCCGCGACACGTGTCGGGCGCGGCCTGGGACGGACATTCCAAATCTCGACGCTTCTGAATGATATGAGTGTGCGCCAGAACATCGCGATGGCGGTGCAGGCGCGGGATGGGCGCAATTTCAGGGTTCTTGACAGCGTGAAAGGCCGCGGGTCTGTCTGGCGCGAGGCTGACGAAATCCTTTCCGGGAGCCGTCTGGCACGTCACCCAGAACAACTCGCGGGCGATCTGTCGAGTGGTGGGCGCAAGCAATTGGAGTTGCTGATGGCGCTAGCTGGAAGGCCAACGCTACTGCTTCTCGACGAGCCAATGGCCGGTCTGGGCCATGTCGAAAGTCAAGATATGATCGAGCTTCTTCAGCGGTTGCGCGGAACGGTCTCGATGGTGCTTGTCGAGCATGACATGGAGGCAGTGTTCGCGCTGGCCGACCGCATATCGGTTCTGGTTTATGGCCGCGTCATCCTCACGGGCACGGTCGAAGACATACGGGCGAGCGAAACCGTACGGGAAGCTTATCTCGGTGGAGAGGAGGAGCTGTGCTAAAGATCGAAGGACTGCAGGCCGCTTACGGTCATTCACAGGTATTGTTCGACATTTCGCTTGAAGTAAACGAGGGCGAACTTGTCACTCTCATGGGCCGCAACGGCATGGGCAAGACCACCACTATTCGCACATTGATGGGTCTAATCGCCCCCAAGGCAGGGCGGGTCCAGATCGCGGGCCGTGACACGACCAGCTCCAGCCCTGAGAAAGTGGCACGTCTTGGCGTCGGTCTCGTGCCGGAAGGACGGCAAATTTTCCCGACTTTGACCGTGCGGGAAAATCTGGTCGCAACCGCGTCGAACCGGTGCAAGCGACAGGCGCCGTGGGATCTCGACAAGATATATGCGCTCTTTCCGCGCATGCGGGAGCGCGCGAACCAGACAGCGGGCACGCTTTCAGGTGGCGAACAGCAAATGTTGGCCATTGGACGCGCATTGATGACGAATCCGCACCTTTTGATCCTTGATGAGGCGACGGAAGGGCTTGCGCCCGTCATCCGTGCCGAAATCTGGCGCTGCATCACGCAATTGCGCGAAACGGGCCAGTCGATCCTACTGATTGACAAGAATATCGCCGTTTTAAAGAAGCTGGCGGATCGTCATTACATCGTTGAGAAGGGCCGAACCGTTTGGCGCGGCACGAGCGCCGATCTCGAAACCGATCGCGAGAAGGTGCACGGCTATGTCGGGATCTGAGAAAATTGTTCTCGTTGGATGGGGCGCTATCGGCAAGCGGGTCGCAGAGCTTCTCACTGAGCGTAAAGGGGCCGTGAAGATAGTTGCCGTGGCGGTGCGCGACCGGTCGACCTCGCGGGATGGGCTGCCTCCCGGTGCCACACTGATCGAAGATCCCGCGGAACTCGCGGCCACCGGTGCAGGGCTCGTGGTGGAAGCGGCGGGTCGCCCAAGCGTCCTGGCATGGGGCGAAGCAGCGCTTCGCGCGGGAATGGATTTCGCCGTTTCATCGACATCAGCTTTCGTCGACGACGCGATCTTTAAAAGGCTGAAGGAAATCGCGGCGATCAGCGGCGCTAAACTGATTATCCCGCCCGGCGCGCTTGGCGGGATAGACGCGCTGTCGGCGGCTAGCCGTCTCCCGATTGCAAGCGTCGAACACCGCATCATCAAACCTCCAAAGGCTTGGGCAGATACGCAAGCCGCCCAGCTCATGCAACTCGATGAGATCACGGACGCCACCACCTTCTTCACGGATACCGCCCGTAAGGCCGCGGACACCTTCCCTCAAAATGCCAATGTCGCGGTGATTACCTCGCTTGCTGGGATAGGGCTCGATCACACAATAGTTTCACTGGTCGCAGATCCAAGAGCGCGTTTGAATACGCATGAGATCATAGCAGAAGGCGATTTCGGCAGAATGCACCTTCGTTTTGAGAATGGACCACTCGCCACCAACCCCAAATCATCGGAAATGACGGCGCTTAATCTTGTCCGCCTGATGGAAAACCGGATCGCCACTACCGCAGTTTAGGACAACCTCCCCGTTGCGGGATGGCCTGGGATTGAAGAGACATGCGCAACAACGAACACCACATCCGGGATCTGGCTGAACAAGCGGATTTCGCATCCGCTGATCTCGATCGCGATTACAATGCCAAGGCGACCGTTTCGACAAAAGCCTTCGCCGCCGAAATGCAACGCTACCGCCAAGCCAGTGTCGAACCTCGGGCTCGTTGGGGGCGGCATTTTGACTTGGTCTATGACGAAGAAAGCGGTCAAAGGATTGATATTTTCGGCCCCTCGTCAGGTGGTGGGCTAAATCCGGTTTTCATATTCATCCACGGTGGGTACTGGCGGGCTCTGTCCAAGGAGGATTCCGCAATGATGGCGGGAATGCTTGGGGGTGAAGGGATTGCCACGGTCGTCGTTGATTATCGGCTGGCACCTGATGTCTCACTCGCCGAAATCACACGGGAGGTGCGCGCCGCTCTAGCCTTCGTTTGGCGTCACGGGCCGAAATATGGTCTTGATCCCGATCGGATCACCGTCGGAGGAAGCTCCGCTGGCGGTCACCTTGCGGCCACTCTTCTCTCTGAGGGGTGGCAGGGTGAGTTGGGCCTGCCAAAGGATGTGGTAAAGTTCGCCATGCTCGTTAGTGGGCTTTTTGAACTCGGCCCCGTGGCTGCAACGTTCCCGCAGGAGTGGCTCAATCTTAGTCCCGCCGAGATCGATCAACTTAGTCCATTACGCCACGTTCCAGCACTTGGCTGTCCGATAAACGTGGCATGGTCAGATCAAGAAGCGGACGGCTTCAAGCGCCAATCGCGCGCTTTTGCCGACTGCTGGATTGCTGTTGGCGGAGGGGTGACCGAACTCGAGGTCGCGGACCGGAACCACTACAACATCCTGATGGACTGGTGTTCGTCAAAAACCGAAATGTCGCAAGCTTTGCTTACTGGTATTCGCTCCGTCGGTTAACCGTACTTGAAGTAGACCTGGAGCTCGCCTCTTCGGTGAGGCTGACAGTTCCGGTCGCGAAAAATAGGCGAGCGCGCCAGGCTATTCATGTAATAAAACCCATAGATTTATACGTACAATGCGAATTGCCACATGAGTTGAAACGCTTCATGTGTGCTTGACGACAATCTGGGCTCGTCCAGGTTCAAAGATTACAGAGGCATCGTGATGCAGAAATCCAACGTGCAGCTTTTCATAGGCGGTGAATGGCGCAAGACCGCCGACAACCTTCCAATCATCAATCCCGCGGATGAAACAGAGATTGGGCGGGTCGCGGTGGCGGGACGCGGGGATCTTGAGGCTGCATTACAGGCAGCCTGGAGCGGGTATCAGGTATGGCGCAATACTGCGCCCGCGGCACGTGCCGATATCATCATGAAGGCGGCGGCGCTTATGCGCGAGCGAAAGGAAGAAATTGCACGCGCGATTACGCTCGAAAACGGGAAACCGATATCCGAGGCGCGGCTGGAGGTCATCCGAGGATGCGAATTCTTCGAATGGGACGCGGGGGAGTGCACACGCTTCTATGGCCGGGTCATTCCAAGCGCTCCTGGCATTCGCTATATTGTTGTGCATGAGCCTATAGGTCCCGTCGCGGCTTTCGCGCCGTGGAATTTTCCAATGAGCCAACCCGCGCGCAAGATCGCTGGCGCTCTCGCCGCCGGTTGCGCCATTATTCTTAAGGCTTCTGAAGAAACACCCACTGCCGTTACGCATATTGCGCGCGCATTTGAGGATGCGGGTCTGCCGCCCGGTGTGCTGAACCTGGTTTTCGGGATTCCGGCGGACATTTCGCAGTTCCTCATCCCTAGCACTGAAATCCGGGCGATCGCGTTCACCGGGTCAACAGTTGTCGGCAAGCACTTGACGGAGATCGCCGCGCGTCACATGAAGCCCGCTCTCATGGAGCTGGGCGGTCACGCTCCAGTCATTGTTTGCGAGGACGCCGATCCGGTCGCGGCGGGCATCGCATCGGCACGCAGGAAGTACCGCAACTCGGGCCAGGTATGTACCTCGCCGACGCGTTTCTTTGTTCATGAAGCTCATTATGCGCGTTTCACGGCGGCATTTATCGAAACGGCACGCTCAATCCGTGTCGGTAACGGTCTGGATGAAGGCGTGCAAATGGGTCCTGTTGCCAATGATCGTCGCATTGCGGCGCTGGAAGAGTTGGTAAGCGATGCGGAAGGCAAGGGCGCTAAGCTGCTTTTCGGGGGCCACCGTCTAAAGAACAACGGTTATTTCTTCCCACCGACGGCCCTGGCGGAATTGCCCGACGATGCCCGCGCGATGTCGGAAGAACCTTTTGGCCCGCTCGCCCTGATCAATCCCGTGTCGTCCATCGACGCGGCCATCGAAAAAGCGAACTCGCTTCCATTTGGCCTTGCCGCATATGGCTTCGCTAACTCAGCGGAAAATGTGGATCGTCTGATGTCGGGCCTAGAGGCTGGGAACGTCTCGATCAATACGCTCGAAGCATCGGTCGCCGAAACACCATTTGGTGGGATTAAGGACAGTGGGTTGGGCCGCGAGGGAGGAGCCGAGGGCTTGCACCACTATACAGTTGTCAAGAACGTTTCGCATCGCTTGGCGAATAGCCTCTAGAGTAATCCCGTTGCTATTTCACCCGAGATGCCGCGAGCGGGACTGTCCGTCGTACGTTCCGCTCACGGTGAGGGAATGGATCGGCACGTTGTGCGTCGAAGCCTGTGGGTATTCAAGGGCAATTAACTCGGTGTTTTCACCATGATGGTCGTATGGGAACTAAAACGGATGCAGCTTTCTAAATTGAAACGCGTCGCGGCAGCTATTCTGGTGTCGTCTGCTCTCGGTGGCGCTATTCAGGCTCATGCCGCCGACACGGTCAAAATCGGATTTATTACGACCTTGACCGGCGCCGCGGGATATCTTGGTCAAGACGTGCGCGATGGGTTCGATCTCGCCGTTAAACAGGGTAATGGTCTGCTCGGTGGCAAAAAAGTCGATATGGTTATTGCCGACGACGGACTGAAACCATCAACAGGACGGCAGTTGGCGGACCGGTTCCTGTATGACGAGCAAGTCGATATCATAACGGGTATGATTTTCTCGAATGTAGCTTCGGCTATCATCCCTGAAGTTATCGACGCTGGAAAGATTGTCATTAGCCCTAACGCGGGTCCCACCGAATTTGCCGGCGCTAACTGCAATGCGAACTATTTCGTCATGTCTTGGCTGACTGACAGCATGCAGGGCAGCGCTGGACGCAATGCACGGGCTCTTGGCTTTAAGCGAGCCATGGTGCTCGCCCCGAATTTCCAGGCGGGAAAAGACGCCGTCAAGGGCTTTCGGCGCACTTTCGGTGGGCAGATAGTAGACGAGGTCTATACGAGCCTGGACCAGATAGATTTCGCGGCGGAAATGGCGCGAATAAGGTCGGTCAAACCGGATGTAGTTTTCCAGTTCCATCCCGGCGCACTAGGAATTGCGTTTCTTCGTCAATACCAGCAATCGGGGCTTTTGAATGAAATACCGATGGTGGTAGCTGAACCATCCATGGATCATGCCATCCTGCGTTCTCTCGGCGGAGTTGCAGAAGGCCTCAATGTCTCCGGTTCATGGAACGTCGATCTGGATAACGAAGCCAACAGGCGGTTCGTTGCCGCATTTGAGGGCGAGTACCGTCGGACGCCAACCATGTATGCAGCGCAGGGATATGACACGGCGCGGGCGATTGGCGCGGCGCTGTCGCATGCCGGCGTTGATTTTAAAGACATCCGAAAGTTTCGCTCCGCGATGTTGCGGGCCGATTTCCCATCCGTTCGAGGAAAGTTTGCGTTTGGCAAGAATCAGCATCCCGTTCAAGACTGGTACGCTATGCGCGTCGAGAATGATGGAAACGGCGGCTATCGCTTGGTGACGAAAGAGAAGATTGCCGAGATGGATGGAGATGTGTTCGCCGATGAATGTAAGCTTGAGTCCGCATTATGAAACACAAATACATCCGGATTAGCGGTTTGCCTATCTCACTTGAACAACTGGAACTTGACGACGACACTGTTGTAACTTGCATTCCCGATCTCGGTCCAGTCCAGTGGAGGCGCGATCAGCTTATAGGCGAAGTGCGGTTCGAGGAAAAAGAGCCAAATCCCGCGTCTTCGATGAAGATCTCGGAATACGGCTTGGTTGATACACTGTCGCTTAGCTTCAATATCTATCTTGTCCAATCCCGTGCTGGGAATATCCTGATCGACGCGGGGATTGGGAGTGGTAAGCGCCGTCCTGATCGGCCGGCGTGGGACGGGTTGAGCGGTCCCTTTCTTGCCATCCTGGAAGGTCTTGGTTTAAGTCCGATCGACATTAACATCGTCGTCAACACCCATTTACATGCCGACCATGTCGGCTGGAACACGGTTATCGGTTCCGACGGAGTCTGGCACCCGACGTTTCCTTCGGCGATCTATGTTACCTCGGCACAAGAGCTTGACGCAATGTTGACCATAGCCCGGACGGCGTCCAGTTCGTCGCGTCTGCTACACGGCGCCTGGGAGGACAGTGTCAAACCGATTATCGACGGTCCCGGATACATGGCGGTGCAACCAGGAGAAATCGTGGGTGGTCTTCAAACGATCGCGCTGCCTGGACACACTCCCGGAATGATAGGTTTGATCTTACGCGGCGGTAGTGAAACCATTGTCTTCACGGCAGACGCGATACATCATCCTCTCCAGTTGTCCAGCAATGTTCCAGCATCGATTTTTTGCAAAAATCCAGAGCAATCGGTGCAAACTCGGATGAAACTTTTGGAAACCTGCGCGCGCGATAGTTGGGTCATCGCACCCTATCACTTTCCCAACCCTACCTTCTGTCGGATTAAGGGAAATAAAGCGATAGGGTTTCAGATTGAGCCTCTCGGCGTGCAATAGTAACGAGAGGCCCCGCGCGAAACAGCTGTCGGCGAATGTGACAGGAGATGAAAGATGGACCTTCGCCAATGTCGTCGGTCAGCGCATCGGCCTGGGTACGGTCTGCGACCTGACCGCCGGTCAGCCGTGGGTTGACGGGACGACCTTCGGCATCGACGAGCGCGTGGATTTTGCTCGTGAGCCCGCTGCGGGAACGTCCCATGCCGCCATCGTCTTAATCCCTCTTTTCGCTGGCCGTATGCTTTTGAACGCGAACACAGGTTGGGTCAATCATGACGATGCCGCCATCATAGGCCTCTGAAACGGCTCCAAGAAGACGATCCCAGACGCCGGCCGTTCGCGACGCGCGAAGCGGTTGTAGCAGGTGCTTTGCAGCCCGTGGCATTCAGGAGCTTCCGCTCAGGGTGAGCCGGCTCGAAAGAACCAAGGATGCCATTCAGGACCCGCGCGTCACCGACCCGAGGTACACCCCGAGGCTTGTTTGGTGGGGGAGGGGAAATAATCGAAAATTCGTGGTCCGTGCGTTCGTAGCGACCACGCGTCATCAAAGACCTACGGCCGTCGAGGGAACCCCGTGCCGAGCCTGCAAAGCGTGCTTTCTTGAAGTTAGATCGGACCACCCTTTCGGCTCTTGGAGCCAGGGCCTTGGACCCGTGGCCCACTGATCCGGCGCGATATTAGCGATGGTGATCCCGCATTCCTCGCTGCATGGCTCCCCACCGGGACGCCACATCCAGACGCTCCTTTCAGTTGGAGGCCATCGCTGGGCGATGGAGGACAGCTTCGGATAACGGACTTGGACTCGACCACGACGAAACCCGCTCTTGGCATGGCCGCCATCACCAAGTTCCATCGTCACGCGGGCCTTCGCCATGATGGCGGTGATCCTATATCGCGCCAATGACGCGACACCACACTCCCAAAAAGACCGCGAATGACGACCATCACGATTTACCGCGCACACCGAGCTCATCTTAGAGGTAAGACGCGATCGCAATCTAGGACAGCGCCCACCGCTTCAAAGCCCCTGCAATAAGGCACGCAGTCCCTTTTCCAGTTGGCATCGCAAAGGTGCTAACTGGCGGCGCTGTCAACGCGCTTATCATGGTGGGTGCGACTGTCTAAATGCCGCGACAGCAGGATAATCGGGCGATCAGCAACAATGCTCGCGATGTTGAAGGAGGTGGTGGCCTTTTGCCTAGTTGACGCAGTTTCATGGAGCGACCACGCGGCTTTTCGCCCAGCATCCACCCTAGCGGCGCAATGTCATACCAGCTACTTCGCGGTCCCAAGTGTTTGCATTTCTGCCGCGTTCACGAAGCTTGAATTTCTGCACTTTTCCATTTTCGGTCCTGGGAAGATCACTAAGAAAATCTATGAACCGAGGTATCGCGAAGTACGACATCTTCCCCTCGCAGAAGCGTATGATTTCTTCTTGGCTTGGCGTATGGCCTTCACGCAGCACGATCGCTGCCATGACTTCATCCTCCGCGAGCTCGGAAGCCACCGGAAAGACCGCGGCGATCGCGACGGCTGGATGAGCTATTAAAACCTGCTCGACCTCGTACGACGAAATATTTTCGCCGCGTCGCCGTATAGCGTCCTTCATGCGGTCAACGAAACGATAGAAGCCGTCCGAGTCTCGGACCATTCGGTCCCCCGTGTGGAGCCAAAGATTGCGCCAAACCTCCACGGTCTTGTCCGGCATTCCGTAGTAACCTTGCGCCATCGAGTGGGGCTCCCGAGCGCGCAACACGAGTTCACCCGCTTGACCATCGGGCAGGGGATTATCCTCGTCGTCCACGATCATCGCATCAAAGCCATCGACCAAACATCCCACCCATCCGGCTTTCCTGTTTTCCGTTGTCGAGCCAATGACTGCGTTGCTCTCGGTCGTTCCGTATCCCTCAAGCAGGATGATTCCGGTCCGGCGATGGAATTCCTCGCTCGCATACTGCGGTACGCCGGGCGCCAAGGCGACCCTGATGGTGTGATTTCGTTCCTGTTCCGACTCCGGCTTTGACAGCAACATCGGAACCATGGCGCCTAGAAGATAGGTTATAGTTGCACCTGAAGCAGCCATGACCGACCAAAACTGGGATACGGAAAACTTCGCTTCGACCACCTGTGTGGAACCGTGGATCAGCGCTTGAAAGAAGGAATTTAACGCGTTTGTATGGAACAGGGGGAGTGGGGTATGAAGAATGTCCCCTTCCTTCACGCTTAGTTGCCTGCCAGTATAGACACCCCACCAGAAGAACTGTCCGTGGGGACAAATCACACCTTTCGAGAGGCCCGTCGTCCCCGAGGTGTAAAGGATTGTTAGCGGATCGCTCGGCAAGATCGTGGCCGCCGCCACGGCTTCTCCCGCCTGCGGAAAACACACGACCTGAACGGGAAGGGCTCGCGAGCTTTTTTCAGGTGCCGCGTCTACCACCCAAACCACTTTTATGTCGAGACTTTCAAAGTCGAGACCTTCTAAGGCGTTGAGAAACTGTTCTTCAATAACTAGTAGCTCGGATTTTGAGTTGGAAAGAATGTGTTGCAACTGGAAGCCTCGGGAGGCCGTGTTGATCGGAACCGACACCGCACCCATCCAGGCGCACCCGAGGAACACGGACATAAACTCCGGGCGGTTGGAGCAGATAACGGCCACTCGATCGCCCTGTTTCACTCCAGCTGAGATAAGGGTGCCAGCATAGCCCGCGGCTTGCCCCAACGCCTCAAGAAATGTCCAGCTGGTTCCCTGGCATGAGAAGAGTGTCCGGTTTGAATGCCGACTGACCTGTCGCTCCAGCAGAGCTGGAACGGTCCTTAGAGCGGCGGGAAACTCAATTGCAGGATCGAACGCGCCCGTCATGCTTATCCCTTATCAATTTGAATAGCAGTTGTGAAAACCCGTGGTTGGGCATGGACAAGTTATATGATAAATCATATTTCTCTGTCGAGTGGAAAATGGAAGTTTCGTGAACTTGAGCTGTCGAAACGAGGATGAAAAAAGATCGTCGACATGCTATCGACATATTCAAAGCTATGGAAAACATGATGACCGAGGATGGAAAGAACACTAATGGCGCTGATGTGTCCGATCTGGAGCGCTATCTGCCATACCATTTTCATTTAGTGACCGCGGGTCTCAGCAGTCGCTTTCTCGAGCGGCTAAGACCGTATGGCGTAACTGTTCAACGCTGGCGCGTCCTGATGGTGATAATGACCAAGGGACCGCGCAATATCGGAGAACTGGTCAAACTCACATTGATACCTCAGTCCGCTTTGAGCCGATTGATCGACCAGATGGAGCGCGACGGTTTGGTCAAGCGGCACACTTTGCCAAGCGACACCCGGGTGGTGGAGGTCAGGCTTACTGACCATGGACGGGAAATTTATCGTCAACTCACTCCGGCCGCCACCAAGCATGCTCAAAGCATGATCTCCGGCTTTCGAGATGAAGAGGTGAAGGACCTTTTCGACAAGCTTCAGAGAATCTTGGAAAACCTCGACGTGACCCCTGTCTCCGACTGAAAGCGCGATAGCTCGGTTAACGGGAGGCCGGTTATCGCGCAACGGCGAGCAGCCTTCCATGCTGGCCGAGCTTTCGATAATTACAGGCCGCGTGCGATTCGGCGCGGATGTTTAAGACTGGAGAAGCCTTTTTGTTGCTTCCGCCACGTTCTTCACTCTCATCAAACTCTCGCCAACGAGGAACGAGCTAATGCCAATCTTCCGCAGCCGTTGGCAATCACGCGCATCAAAGATACCACTTTCGCTTACTATCAGACGATCGTCCGGCACGAGAGGGGCTAGTCTTTCACTCGTTTCGAGTGACACTTCAAAGCTATCAAGATCACGGTTGTTGATCCCTATGATCCTGGCCGGCAGCTTCAGTGCTCTCTCGACCTCGTGTTCGTCATGAACCTCAACCACAACATCCATCCCAAGGGCGCCGGCTGTCTGAAACAACCTCGCCGCTTCATCGTCACTCAGCATCCTCATAATGATTAAAACGCAGTCGGCGCCCCACAAGCGCGCCTCGTACATCTGGTATGGATCGAGAATAAAATCCTTTCGAAGCACGGGAAGCGAGCTGGCATCTCGGGCTAAGCCAAGGTAATTTAGAGACCCTCCAAAACTTGGCATGTCGGTCAGTACGGAGAGACAAGCAGCCCCGCCCATTTCATATTCAACGGCCAACGCAGCTGGATCAAAGTCGCCACGGATTATTCCCTTCGATGGGCTCGCTCTCTTGATTTCGGCGATCAGCCCAATCGACCCCGCCTCATGGTGCGTTTTAAGTGCACGGTAGAAACCGCGGGTCTTAGTCTGGCCGAGGCAGCCAGACTTGATTTCAGACAATGGCACGGCTGCCTTGGCAACTTCAATTTCTTGTAATTTATATTTTCTTATACTCTCTAGAATATTGGTCATTTCAAATTCCCACAGAACCGTGTTTGTAACGTCGAAACCTTTCGGCGTCTTGGCGACCAGTCGGATGCAACGTCGCCCGCGGAGCGGCCCGGCACCCCGCGAGGATTGTTGACGACGTGATCAGAATGCCTCGCCTTAAGTGGTCATCGACACCGACGCCATGGATCACTTGCATTGAAATTTCCGCACCTGTCACATTGAAATACCGTATCTCTTCAACGCCCTGCTGGCAATAAACCTGAGCACGCGATCAAAGACGTAACCTAGAAGTCCAAGCGTGAGGATGCCCGCGAAAACCCACTCCGTCCGCCCGAAATTTCGCGCGTTCCAGATCAACGCGCCAAGCCCTTCCTGGGCAGCCACGATCTCTGCGGAAACAATTGTCAGAAACGAATTGCCCATCGCAATTCTCGCGCCGGTTATCATGTACGGAATGGTTGAAGGCACGATCACCGTGACTAGTGACTGCATGGAGCTTGCGCCCAGCGCCTGCGATGCCTTGATCCGAAGTTCGGATACTGCAAGCGTGCCAGCCAAGGCATTCAATGTCACGATGAATACCGTGGTATAGAAAATCAGGGCAACCTTGGAGGCTTCACCGGGTCCAAGCCAGATTACCGCGAGAGTGACGAACGCAATCGGCGGGACGAAACGAAAAAACTCGATATATGGGTCGAACAACCTCCGAATAAGCGGAAAATACCCCATGATCATCCCTAGGGGAATCCCAACGATCACACCCGATAACCAACCGATGAGAATCCTTCGGCTTGATGCCAAAATCGATGTCATGAGCGTACCGTCCTCGGCGAGCTCGTAAAGTCCCTCGAGAGTTATCGAGGGAGAAGGAAGGAAAAGAGGGGAGATCTGAGTACTTGCGATTTGCCAAAGCAGCAAACCGCCAAGTATGGAGCACGCAGTAATAGCACCGGCCGTGGCCTTTTTCTTCGCGTACTGCCAATTTTCGTGCCCCAGCCCCGTGATCAGGCTCTTCGATGTTAGAGTTTTCTCTCTCATATCAGTGCTCCCTCGGCAGCAAGGCCCTGCGCGACCAGAGTCCGATTGACTTCAACTGCTATGTCGTCGCGTAAAATTCGCATCAGTTCCACGGCGCGCGGATCATCGAGATCCCTGGGACTTTGAAGATCAACATCGGTGACTGTCTTAATCCTTGCCCTCGGACCAGCAGTCATCGTAACGATCTTGTCGGCGAGGAGCACAGCTTCACTGATGTCATGTGTCACGAAAACGATTGTCGAGCCAGTGCTGCGGGAAATTTTCGCGAGTTCGACCTGTAGGACCTCACGCGTCTGTGCATCAAGCGCGCCGAAAGGCTCGTCCATCAATATGACGGCCGGCTCATTTGCAAGGACACGCGCGATCTGAGTGCGCTGTCGCATCCCACCGGACAGCTCGGCGGGGTATTTGTGTGAGGCGTGAGTGAGCCCAACCATCTTGATGTATCTGTCAGCCGCCTGGCCTCGTTGACCTTTCGGAACACCGCGGATGCGAGCTCCATACTCTATATTTTCCCGGACCGTCAGCCACGGGAACAAAGCCTCTGAGCTCTGGAACACAACTCCTCTGTCAACTCCCGGACCTTGAACGCTCCGGCCCCCGACCAACACGTCTCCCGCAACTGATGCGAAACCCGCAATAGCATTGAGCAGTGTCGATTTTCCGCATCCGGACGGCCCGAGAAGACATATGAACTCTCCTGCCGCAACCGACAGATTAATATCATGGGCGACTTCAAAGTCACCGATTTGTATCGACACGTTTTTGAGTGAAACAGGTACTCCACACTGCATTTCGATCCCCTTTTTTGTGTTTATCGATCTTGGCACCCTCTATTCGACAACGTTCTATTGTCGCGAAAAGAAATCAGCTCCGAACGCGTTCGTGCCACTCCAGATCCGGAAGAAAGAAGAGCAACTTTGAAAGCCACGCACAACCTTAATGGCCATATAAATCCATAGCCGGCATATATAGATGGCCCTCACCCATCACCCTCTGTTAAGCGGTGCGAGTAATCGAGCACATCCACGGACCTGTGGGCCGCGCGTGGATGAACTGCCACGCTGCCCGCTTAGACGTCATCCTCGCGCTGCTGACCGTCTCAACCCGAATTTATATCATGATCGTATGAACTTATAAGATCGAATAGGTTGTCACGTCAGAATACGCATGCGCTAATACCCTGCGAAGTACAAATAGGGTCGAAAATATCCTTGGACCTGAAGCTCCAAATGTAAATCACCCATTTATCGGGCGCGAAGTAAAAACAATAAGGGGAATGAAATGTCGGTCTATTCTGAAACTCTAAAGAAACGGCGCCGCACTTTTACCGGCTGTATCCTAGCGCTGCTACTCATCGGGGCCCATCAGGTTCGAGCCGAACCAGTCGAGATTGGCGTCGGGATCGACCCGGGATATGTCGCCTTTTTTGTCGCCAAGCAGGAAGGGTTGTTCACCAAGCACAACGTCGATGTGCGCTTCACCAACTTCGCCGCAGGCCCTGAAGCTTTGGACGCTATTATTGCCGGCACCGTGAACGTCGCCGCCGCCGCTGAGGT
Organism: Hyphomicrobiales bacterium; assembly: GCA_900467745.1. Classification (GTDB taxonomy): domain Bacteria; phylum Pseudomonadota; class Alphaproteobacteria; order Rhizobiales; family Rhizobiaceae; genus Rhizobium. Next base: position 17,691 of record UBQW01000021.1, on the reverse strand, counting down.
GAGCACGATCATAAGAATGGGTCGCGGCGACGTGAAGGCTGTCGCTGTCGTTGCGCAGTCGGGCAAGTTCCTGAAGATGGCAGGCAAAGGCGACATCGCGGACCCAAGCGCGATCAAGTCTCTTGGTGTCGTGCCGGGAGGTGCGATGGAGTACCTCGCCAATCTTACTATAAAAAAATATGGCCTTGACCAGACCCAGTTGAAGATAGTGAAGGCCGGGCCTCCCGAGATGGCAGCGCTTTTGGTGCGCGGAGACATCGACGCGTTTTGGCTTTTCGAACCGTTTCCCTCTGTCGCTGTGAAGCAAGGCGGCAAGATCCTCGCCACCAGTGGAGACGTGGGCTACGTCTATAATTTCTGGGTCACGGCAAACGGAACATGGCTGGAATCCAACAGATCGAAGCTCGAAGCGATCAACGCCGCCCTTGCCGATGCGTGCGCCTTGACGAAACGCGACCCGCAACGTGCCGCGGAAGCGGTACGCGTACAGGCAAAAATTCCCCTCGAGCAAACGTTGGAATTTCTCAAGCAAATTGACTGCACAATGCGTGACTTCACGGATAAGGATTATGAAAGCTATGATTCCGTGGCCGACTTCCTCGTCAAATCGAAAATCACGCCCGCGCGCGTCGATTATCGCGAGAAAATCGTGAGCGGCTTTTATAAGCAGTGAGGCCGGCGTGCTGATAGGGTAGGTCGCGGGGCGAAATACCCTATCCCTCAATGAGGCCTAACCGCTCTCGACGTTCGTCAAGGAGCGAGGGCCGCGGCCATTTCGCGGGCGACCCGTCTAATGATCGGCTGGAACGCCAACACTGAGGGTGATGCCGACCTTCCCGTGGCGTGTATGATGGAAATGTCTCGTCCAAGTGTCGGATTTTCCAAGGGTCTAACAACAATCTTTCGATCGCGGATCTGCGAGATAGCATAGGCAGGTAAAACCGAAAGTCCCAAATCCGCCTCGACAAATGCCATTGCCGTAGCAATCTGCGAAACTTCGAATGCCGGATCCATCAAGATGTCAGCTTCCTCATATCCCACGCCGACTAACCTGCGAATTCCGCTTTCGCGCGTGAGCGCAATGAGAGGACGACCGCTTAAATCGGCCCATGAGAACCTTGGAATGCCCGCGCACTCGCTGTCGCGAGCGCAAAACAACATCAGATTGTCTTTGGCCAGCGTCATCCGCTCAATTCCAACTTCGTTAGGCATGAAGGTGCCGAGGCCGCAATCTGCTTGGCCAGATCGAACTTGTTCAACGATTTCATGCGTCGGAACGTCCACGATCTCGACGGTAATGTTCGGGAACAGCGCGCGAAACTCGACTATCGCCTGCGGCAAGATCGCCGACGCCAATAAAGGAGGCGTCGCGATAAGCAGACGTCCCCGCTGCCGCTTGGAAGTGGCATGCGCATTGCTGACGGCGTGCTTCAAATCCTTCACGACTTGGAGAGCAGCATCCTGGAATTCACGGCCACCCAATGTGAGCTCTACCTTGCGGGTGGTTCTATCGAACAGGCGAAGGCCGAGTTCCGTCTCAAGATCCCTCACGTTCTGCGAAAGTGCGGGCTGGGCCAATTTCAGCCGCTCGGCAGCCTTCGTGAAGCTTCCTAGTTCGGCGACAGCAAGAAAGACTTCCACCTGACGAAACGTGACATTCATTATCCGACACCCCATGGAGTTCCCAATTTTATGCATTATATGAAATATCATGTAAATCACAAGTTTCGGGTCGGCGACGTCGTCTATTTCCCAGTACCAACCCAACCTTGCTTCGACCTTGGCCCGGCGCGGTATCAGAATACCTTACACGGTGCGCGCCAATTGGTTTCCTCCGACGTTTTCCACAGAAGGCTCAATCCGTGAGATTTTCATATTTTGTTTTTGTTGATGCAGCAGACGCATCGCACCAAGCTCTCCCCGACAAAGCATTGGAGGACATTTCGGAAGTGCTCCGAACGACGCCGAAGGTGACGTGCGCCCACCTATACACGCCAGGCCGCGCCGAAGATCAGTTTCGAGGACCAGAGAAATCGCCGTTGCTCGGAATTCAGATCTACTTCAATGACCTGGAAGATCTTGAAGAGGCTGTTTGTCGAGAGGGCAATCTACGCCAACTAGTAGAATTGGAAGTTTTTTCGCCCACCAGCGGAAGCGTCGTGACGCAACAGGCGATGTACGTCCGCCATTTTCCCGTCGATCAGCCTAAAACTGTTGCCACCGATCGCGAGAAGCCCTGTTCGTATCTCGTGCATTACCCCGGACCAGCTCACGATCAAAACTCCTGGATGTGGCATTATATTACTCATCACCCGCAAATCATGAGGACATTTCCCGGTATTAGAAGCATCGAGGTACTCACGCGAGTGGACTGGGTTGGGTTTCTTCCTTGGGAGCGAACGAACCACATGCAACGTAATCGTGTTATGTTTGACAGTCAGGCGGCTTTAACCACGGCTCTTCATTCACCGGCGCGAACCGCCATGCGAGAAGACTTCGAAAAATTTCCAGCTTATGAAGGTGGCAATTATCATTACCCGATGGAGACGATGATTCTTCGCCCATACCGCTAAAGCGCGGTAATGGGCTAAACACCCGGCAGGCTCACCAGCCGACATGTCATCCCACACTTGGCAATGTCGAGCACCTGTTTTGTCAGTTGGGTGAACTGCTTCCAGCATCATGGCAAACACGGCTGATAGCAGCTCGACAAGCGCCATTACTGCGGATCGCTGGTTGTTTATCTCCGCTTGCTTCAGCGTGATTATCTCGAGCGACCCAGAAATGAAGCAAGCCAATCGAGCCCAGATTTCGGGTTGGGGATGTACCGCCGAACCCGTCAAACCTGGCTTCGGCGGAAAAGCAATTGAAACGTCTTTCCCAGCCAGCACGAGCCTCGCGGCGTGAGGTCCTTCCGCGCGTTTTGATCCGGGAGGAGATTGATTGCTGGAAAGGTGTAGAGCGTATAAGAAGAACTGATGTCGTTGCGGTCACACTGCCGCTAGCGACCAACCCCAGTGCGCGTGGAAGAAGTCGCAGGTGCGACGAGCCCGCGCACAATTTTTTTGCTTGCGGCAAGAGCTTATGCTCCGGCGCCGCCGAGACGCGGCAAGGTCGAGCTCAAGATCTCCAAAATAGCCTGGACACCGTCGGTTCGGTGCTGAGATCTTCGATTCCGACCTCAAGAAAGTGTCGCGATGGCCATCGAATACGTTCGCTCAATTGGCAGCAGTGTCACAAAGCTGGATTAGTTTCTAAACTATTGACCGCTAGCTTGCCCGCCTATGTCTGGCGCATCTTGGGACGACTGCCCCTCCCATTTAGCAACGTTGTCTGGAAATCTTCAATGGCTTGTCTGCTCGCCTTCGCGAAGGACGGGCCCCTGCTCGGTTCAATTCCATTCAAGGCGTGAAGCTTAACCTGCATCTCGACGCTTTTCATAGCGACAGCTGCGCAGCTGATTATCGGGGCATGTCCGACACACAGACCACGTTCACGACCAAGCAAGAGACCAGGGAGCACGCCTGCCGGCACGATCACGTCAGCGCCCGATCTCACCATCGGCTCCGCAATCTCGCAAAACGCCTCGACCAGTCTGACTTTCGCTTGCTCGTCGCCGGCGAAAGCCGCCGAGAAATCAGAGGGAATGATGTTCAAGCCGCCGATATGACTGATACGGTCACGCAGACCGTATCGGTCGCTCTGCTCCAGGAACCACACGCGATAGATCTCGTCGATGGAGATAAGAGCAATATTTCGCCCCATCTGCGCGGCGTAGTGCAGCGTCACTTCACCCGTTCCCACGACGGGGATGGAGACAGCAGATCGAAGTTCGTAAAGGCCAGGATCTTGGAAGTGTCCCATCACGATGGCGTCATAGCCAGCTTCTTCAGCCGCAATTCCGTTATCAATCGCAACCGCTGCACAGCGAAACTCGGAAAGCCGCCCAAACGCGCGGTCCGGTGGACTCATTCCAAATACATCGACCTCGGTCCCCGGGTCTGCTATCTCATTTAAGTAGCTCGAGAGCCTTTCGAGATATTCTCTGCTCGATGTTTCGTCGATAAAACTTTGCCAAAAAATTCGCATTACCGCTCTCTTCACACTTCAATACGGTACATCAGTTTGCCGGTTTGAGGGCGAGGACCCGCAATGGGCTGCCGGAGCCATTCAATATCTTTAGGGGTGCTGATAGGATCGTCGCTCCGGTCGGAGGAAGTAGATCCAAATTGCACAGGCACTGCAGGCCGTACTTGCCGGCACCGTGGAGATAGTGGTGAGCTGGATAAGGCGGATGAAAATGGCCTGCTTGACCGGCGTCAGTTCCGATTGTTTCCGTCCCGAAACCGATTATGCCTCTCTCGTTTATCAGCCATTGGATGACGTCGGAATCCGGTCCCGGCGTGTGGGCTCCATCATCATGAAGATTAGCGTATCGAGCGCCAGACCTTTTGGACCAATCCGATCGCATGAATACCCAGTGCCCGGGGGGGATCTTTGCGTTCACGCTTTCCCATTCAAGAACGAACGGCACGCTCAGCAAAAAGTCGGAATCCTTGGCGACTTCGCTTGAGCAGTCTATGACGCAGACTGGAGATATCATGTGTTCAACCGGCAAAGTGTCCACCGAATTCAGCGGAAGGTGCCGGCCCGTGTACCAATGGATGGGAGCGTCGAAATGAGTTCCGGTATGCTCGCCGAAAGTGACATTATTCCAATACCAACCCGGACCGGCCTCGTCGTAGCGGGAGATGCATTCAATACGCACGGGAGAGGATTGTCCTAGTTCCGGAGGCATCACTATCGTTGGAAAATCAGGAGCTAGGGTCTGAGTCAAATCCACGACCTGGATTTTGCCCGAGGACAACTCCCCGCCAAGAAGGGAGAGGACAGAGTTCGACATTTCATACTCCTTGGTTTTTCTTGAATAGCAACTCGCGCTCGAGAGCTTTCGGGTTCGATTCTAATCTCTGGACAATATCCCTCGCGAAGTCGCCCACAACGATGTCTTCGAGCCCCTGGGTGAGCCCGGCCATGACCGCGTCCACTAGCGCCTTGTGGCCGATTTTGGGTTGGGGAAAGTGCTGATACCATTCGCTCTCGGTAGGCCCGCTTGTGACATTCAGCAAACGGACCCCGCCTTGGGCCAGTTCGGCCCGCACGTGAAGCGAAAGGGCTTGAGCCGCAGCTTGAGAAACTGAATATGCCGCCAAATCGGGTGCCTGGGCTTGTCCAAACACGGAAAGCAGGTTTACCCACGCAACCGCGTCCCGTGCGCCATCGCTTCCGCGAGAACGCATCACAGGGGCAATTGCTTGCGCCAGCCGCAATGTGCCAAACACAACTCTCTCCATTGCCTCCTTGATCACGTTGACCTGATTTGCCGCGAGGATACCTCCAGGCCGCAGGTAATCGGCGGTGTTGATTAAGATCTCGATCTTGGCACCATAGTCACGCGCCAGATCTTCGACGGATTTCTCATCTGAAAGATCGAGCGGTATCAGGAACACATCTTCTTGCACCCTGAGCGGTTCGAGATGGGGATGCGGAACCCATGAGTCGGGAACACCGACATAAATCTCTTCTGCGCCGGCCTTGATGAGAGCATCCACGAGAGGCGGAGTGATCGGATGACGGCCGTCAGTGATCAGGACGCGACGATTTCTTGGATTTGCGGTCATTTGGCGCCATTTCTTGTCTTGTGTCAGGTCTGCGCCTTTCGGCGCGCCGTAAAGAACAGCTTGTCCCGCTTCATCAAGCTTAAGGTGGAGGTAGACGGGCATCGTCTCCTGGCTCGCGGGATGAAGGTGACAGAGCGCCGTTGGACCGCAATCCATTTTCACCAGGCCAATCATCCATGGAGCACGTTCCCTGAAATAGTTGCTAGCCGGTATTTCGATATTGGTCGCCGAAAGAACAATTCCTGTCGCGGGAGCATCAGATATGGCCAGATCGTCGGACAGGCACGCCGGGCAAGCTTCGGGCGCTGGATAGCAAAACATCCCGCAGTTCCCGCAACGGTGCAGGGCAAAACGTCCTCGGGCGGCAGCCCTTGTTAGGTCGTGCGCCTTGCGGCTTCGCGCTCCAGGTGGAAGAAGCGGAATAGGGGTTCTCGCCAACGGGTTTTTTCGCTTAAGTTTGGCAACCGGAGCCATCAGTAATTCTGTCCTGAAATTATCACCGCTCCTGATGAAAGCCCGCGGTCGAAATTGATCATACCGAAGCCAGAAGCTAGCGCCAGCCGTGCATCAGGAACCTGCCGCGAGTTTGCTACGAGCATCACTTGACGCATGGCCTCCACAATACCGAGATGCCCGCCCGCGGCGCCAGCTTGACCAGCTGAGAGTTGGCCACCAGAGGTGTTATGCGGAAATGTTCCCCCAATCGTGAAATCGTGTTGACGCACGAAATCTGGCCCTTCTCCCTTTGAGCAGAACCCGAGATCCTCAAACTGCATCATAGATATGACCGGATAGTCGTCGTAGGTCTGCACAACGTCTATGTCAGAGGGCCGAACGCCAGCGATCGAATACAACTCTTCGATATCCAAGACCCATCCGCCTCTCTCTTGCATAGCGTCGAGGCTCGAGGCGTTGTGTCGCTCGATCGATGACAAAAGTCTCGCAAAAGGCAATCCATGAGCACGAGCATCTTTCTCGCGCATAACCAAAAACGCTTCGGCCCCGGCACAAGGCATCACACAGTCGAACAGATGGATCGGAGGAGCAACCGGCCGTGCGGTCAAATACGCCTCAAGTGTCAGCGGCTTCTTCATCAGCGCGTCTGGATTCTTCAGCGCATTCTCACGCTGAGACACCGCGAGCTTGCCGAAATCTTCGCGCTTAGCGCCGTACTTGCGCATATAGTTGCTGGCGATCAGTGCAAAGCTCGCATTGGGACCGGCCGTTCCATAAGGATAAACCGCATCCTGCGAGAACCGCGAGAAGCTTTCCAGGGATTTCCTGAAAGACTCAACATGGTTTGTATCAGCGCCGATGCATGCCACGATGTTGGCATCTCCGCATTGCACGGCTCGTGCCGCCTTTTTCAGCGATACGATACCCGAGGCACCACCCATGGGTACAAACTCAATGAACCTCGGACTCAAACCGAAATGCTGTGTAAGACCTATCGCGGTGTCAGGTGCCGTTGAAAAGCTTGATAAAGAGAAGCCGTCGAAGTCGCGGTGGGAAATTCCTGAGACCTCGACCAGTTTGGCCAAGCCGCGGCCAATCCACCAGGCGGTGCTTTCGACGGAGTATCGTTTATATGGCACAGTGACAGGCGCCGTAAGAACAACATCATCGTAGGCATGTCTCAATCCGGCGGCCATTAGCGCGGTCCCCAGCCCATCAGGCGATCGTTAGCTTTACGTCAACGTTGCCGCGAGTCGCATTTGAATAAGGGCAACGCTCGTGCGCACCCGAGACGATTTCACGGGCAACCGAGTTTTCAATCCCGGGCATGTCCACGATCAACTCGACATCCAGCGCGTAACCGACAGGCACAGGTCCAATACCAACCAGGGCGGATACAGAGACATCGTCGGGTAGCGCAATCTTGCGGGTACGAGCAACAAGCTTTACGGCCCCGAGAAAACACGCGGCATAGCCCGCAGCGAAAAGTTGTTCCGGATTGGTGCCCGCGCCACCTGGGCCTCCAAGTTCCTTTGGGACGTCGAGACGCAGTTGAAAGCTTCCATCCTTGCTTTCGGCCCGTCCGTCACGCCCACCAAAAGCCCTAACCTCAGCTTGATAAAGGATTTTTTCAGGTGTCATGGTGATCTCCCTTCCACGTTTTTCTACAACAGGCCTGATGACACAGCAAACGAGAATATATGACAATTCATATTTTTGTTATGAATTCATTTCTTCCCGTGTATTAATTCGATCGGTGAATGCTGGTTAACTGATGACAATTTTTCGTGGGAAGACGGATGAAAATCGATACGGATGGAATGAACGAAGATTGCGCCAGCATGCTTGCGCTACGGATCGTTGATTGGAATGAGGCACCACGCCTAGAGCGAATTGCGCGACCTATCGCCGCTGAGGGCGAAACCCTGATAAAGATCGAAGCGGCGACTGTCAGCCACCTGGATTTGACCGTGATGACCGGCAAGTTTGATATACAACCCAAACTTCCCTATGTCGGCGGTACCGATGGCGCGGGCTTTGTTGTCGAATCTGGACGCTTTACGCCGGGCACTCTTGTCGCGTTGCGGGGCGGCGGAATCGGGCTGACACGAGACGGAACTTGGGCTGAATATGTGGCGGTTCCAGACAGCGCCCTAAGGGAGGTGCCCCAATCTCTGTCACCAGAACTCGCCGCAACGGTTTATAGTCCCTTGACCACGTCATATGTCGCGCTGCAGGACATTGGCCAGATGGGGAGGTGGTCAACCGGCCCGCGGAATGCCTCCGAAGAGGTCGTTATCGTAACCGGGGCGTCAGGCGCGGTTGGTTCTGTCGTCGTGCAGATGGCAGGTCAAGCTGGTGCTCACGTCATCGCGGTCGTATCAAGCGACGCGCGAAGATCGGGCGTCGCTGGTGCCGCAGAGACCGTTGCGCTTTCAGACAAAGACAAAATCGCCGAGATAGCTGCGGCACGCGCGGCAACTCTCCTCGTGGACACGGTCGGTGGTCCTCAACTTCGTGAACGCATAGGCTGGGTCCGCCCCGGCGGCAGGGCCGTCCTTTTGGGATACACGGCTGGCAAGGAGTTGACCATGGACATCCCGAACTGGTTGTTTGCAAGCGTTGCGCTTTTGCCCGTGTCGATGTTCTTCCATGAGGCCCGCGCTCGGGAACTGATTGGAAGTTTAACTGAGCTTGTACAGAATGGAACGCTGCGATTGAACGTGGAAAGCCATCCGTTACGACAATCGAGCGCCGCTTTCGAACGTCTTCAGCAAGGGGCGGCGCGTGGCAAGGTCGTGCTGCGACCGTGACGGGGCGGCGGTCGATCTGTTTAATAGCCCGTGCTTCTGCATTGATACATAAAATATCCTTTCTCATGCCCCTTCCGTCGATCATTTTCAAAGCGTTCGACGCAGCGAGAAGAAGATCATCCATATCGTCGGCCTCTCGGTGACTGACAGGGTGGGCCAACCGCTTGGACGCCTCCGCTGTGATGCTGATGGACAAAACAAGAGACAACAACTGCCCAGCGAAAGGGGAATCTGGTGAAGATCGGTGAAGCAATTGGTATTGCGCTTACACAACTTGGAGTAAGACGAGTTTTCGGTGTTGTCGGAAGCGGAAATTTTCATGTGACCCGCGGTCTCGTCAGGGGAGGGGCCGAGTTCATTGCTGCAAGGCATGAGGGCGGAGCTGCCACGATGGCGGATTCCTATGCAAGGATGAGCGGCGAGGTGGGTGTAGTTTCCGTCCATCAAGGATGCGGTCTCTCAAACGCTATCACTGGGATCGCGGAAGCGGCAAAAAGCCGTACTCCACTCCTGATCCTCAGCGGAGAGGTTCTGGATCCAGCGTCGAATTTTCACATTGACCAAGACGCTCTCGCCCGGTCCGTGGGAGCGGTCTCGCTGCGGGCCCGTTCGGCCGCAACCGCTTTGACGGACTTGGCAAGCGCATTCTCCCTTTCCGTCCGCGACCGGCGCACCGTCCTCTTTAACCTGCCGCTGAATGTTCAGGACGAAATCTGTGTGCCGGGCAGCTTGGAGGGTGTAGTGCCATTGGCTCGCCTTTCCAAGCCTGGCGCCGCACCAGACGGGCTGGCCGAGTTGGTTGAATTACTCAAGGGCGCGCGCCGACCGGTTTTCATTGCCGGGCGCGGCGCTCGTGGCGAACACGCCCGCCAAGCAATACAATCCCTTGCCGACGACGTCGGGGCACTTGTGGCGGAAGGAGCCGTCGCCAAGGGGCTCTTCGAGGGCTATCCCTGGTCAATCGGGGTTTCGGGCGGTTTCTCGTCACCCTTGACCGTGGAACTTATCCGGAATGCCGACGTCGTTGTCGGGTGGGGAACGACGCTCAATAAGTGGACCACGCGCCACGGAACTATCATCGGAAAGGGCGCGGTCCTCGTTCAAGTAGACCTCGAAGCGCGGGAGTTGGCCAAAAACCGGCCTATCGACCTGGGTGTTGTCGGGGATGTCTCCGTCACCGCAAAAGCGGCAAGCGACGTACTGCGAGAGCAAGGCTATAGCTCGAGAGGATATCGCTCGGACGAGATCGCGACGCGCATTAAGAAATCGGTTCTTTGGCGAGATGTTGATTACGAGGACGACAGCACTGCTGCTGAAATCGACCCGAGGACCCTTTCCATTTTGCTGGATGACATAATCCCAAAGAACCGTGTTCTTGGGGTGGATTCCGGCAATTTCCTCGGCTATCCAAGTATGTATCTCAAGGTCCCCGACGAAAATAGTTTCTCCTTTACTCAAGCTTTCCAATGCGTCGGTTTGGGTCTGGCGACAGCAATCGGCGCCGCCTTTGCGCAACCTGACCGTTTTCCCGTGGCGGCCTGCGGCGATGGTGGGTTTTTCATGGGTATCTCCGAGCTCGAAACTGCCGTACGCCTGAAATTGGGCATGTTGATCATAGTCTATAATGATCATGCCTATGGCGCTGAGGTATACCACTTCGGGCCCCAGGGTCACCCGGTGGAAACCGTGACGTTCCCAGACACGGACATCGCGTCTATCGCGCGTGGCTACGGTGCCGACGGGGTCACCGTCCGCACCAGATCAGGTCTTGAGCGCGTCGCGGAGTTACTTTCGAAGGGGCTCGAGAGACCGCTTGTGATCGATGCGAAGGTAACCAGGAAGAGCTCTTGGTGGCTGGAAGAAGCTATGAAAGAGCATTAAGCGCGAGTCCACTTCCGACAGCTTTCCTTTCGGGGCGTCCAACTAAAATTTGTATCAGGGCTACGGATTAGCTTCCAAGCCTCTCGGACTCTTTGTTGGTGATGCGATCAGACATCGTGTTGCGGTGAGGCCGGTGTGCGTCTACCGCGTGACAATCAACGAACTCCAGCGACAAGAGATGGGCTTCGCGAATGGTGGAGCGTGACGGCGTAGCCCGATCGCGGTTATGCCCACCATCCGTGACGGCAATCTCAGGTTTGCCTGGCGCCTCTGATCGCGGTCGGAAGTTACGCCAAGATCATTCGGTCACCGAACGGGCCCACCCGCGGAAGCCCGTGGTGTCAGACATCATGTTGCCCGCCTCGAACCGCACCTCCGGCTTGATCAGTGTGAGGTCGTGGGAGGCGACTAAGCGCCACGGCTGAACGGGCTGCGATGATTGGCGGGGAGCGATGGCTGCAACACGAGAGCCGGCGCCCGCGGGTGCTCCTTTCTTTTTTTCACGCGTAATCCGGTCATGTTGTCACGACCAGTCTCGGCAAACTTACACAGGGCGATGGATAAGGTATCCAAACCACGAAGTTCAAGTGGATTGAAGTCATGATCGAGCGGCTTTCTCTGACGGAACAAATCGTAGTTAAGCATCAGCGGCGCATCATCTCCGGAGAATTGGCCGAGCGAGTTGCTTTGAGGCAGGAGGCGCTTGCAACCGAGTTGGGCGTTTCGCGAATTCCGGTACGCGAAGCTACTCAGAAGCTTAGGGCCGAGGGCTTTGCTCAGTCGGAGCTGCACAAAGGTGCTACCGTCCGTTCGCTCTCACTCAATGAAATCCGCGAGCTATTCGACGTCAGAATTCATCTTGAGACGTGGCTTTTTGAACTCGCTGTTCCGCTTTTGACCGACACTGAGCTGACCGACTCCGACCGCTCAATCGAAGAGCAGCTGGCCTGCGAAAACGGTGGAAACTGGGGCGATCTAAACTGGCGTTTTCATGAGGTTCTGCTTTCGGCCAGCAGATGTCCGATAGGGCTTCAATACCCTAAATCGGTCCATGACAACGCCAACCGCCGTCAACTTCCAGATCGCCGCCCCGGTGAGTGATGTCCCCAAAGCCGTCAACGCGCGTCGCGAGCATATCCAGAAGGTCGCGGACAATCTGATCACGTCGCTTGGGATCGGGCGGCCCGAGTCGCGCAGTGAAAAGGTTCCCGCAAAAGACACGGGACAGGCCCGATTGTCCTGGCCTCCGCATATTTGGGAAACGTTGGCAATGCGATTCAGAGTTCGCCGTCCATGGAACTGAAGTTGCTGGAAGACTTCCTGAGCCTTGCCGAGACGCGAAACTTCTCGCGTTCCGCGGAGCTGCGTAACGTTACGCAGTCCGCGTTGAGCCGTCGAATTCGTTCGCTCGAGATATGGGCGGGCGCCACGCTCCTCGATCGAAGTGCCTATCCAGTCTCGTTGACCTCCGAAGGACGTCAATTCCTCGAAACCGCCGAGGAGGTCGTGCGGCTGCTCGCTATGAGCCGATCTGAGTTCGTAAGCCGTCGACCCCGCTCGAAGACCTCGATCGTTTCCGTGACGGGGTTGCATACTCTCTGCCTCACGTTCCTCCCGGAATGGCTTGTGGATATTCGCTCCGTGGTAGGCGAGATAACCACGCGGGTGCTCCCCGACAACTACGACGTATGCGTCCAGGCGCTTGTCGATGGCGGCTACGATCTGCTTTTGACGTACCATCATCTCAACGTGCCGATAGCACTCGACGCTGCTCACTATCACAATTTGGTTGTCGGCTATGACGCGCTAATTCCGGTTATTGCGCCGCCTGGAAAGCAGTTGTGGAATCAAACGTCACAAGGATTCCCGCTGCTCCAGTATTCACGCGGCTCATTCCTGGGACTGATTGCTTCATTCGCCCAGGCGGGGCGACTGGCTCCTCCGGCCTATCTTGCGCATACGAATGAAAGCTCGATGGCGGACGCCCTGAAGTTCATGGCTCTCGCGGGACATGGCATGGCGTGGCTGCCTCGAAGTCTTGTGCACGTCGAATTGGCCAGCGGCACGCTCCTTGCAGCGGGTCCCTCGATGCCGATGGAGATCAGGGCTTACCGAAGCAAGGAACGAAAGCGCCCATTTCTCGACCGGGTGTGGAGGGCTGCTTCGGAGTTGGCGCCACGTAACTATGCGGCAGCGGAATAGGACAGTCGATCAAGGAATTGGCCAACTTCCTCGCAACGACTTACTCCTCTCTCCAAAAGAGGAGCCCGCGATGCATGATCAACATACCCGCGAAGAACACGACTTGCTGGGCGTTCGACGCGTGCCTGTGACGGTCTATTATGGTATACACACACTGCGTGCTGTCGAAAACTTTGCGATCACTGGAAAGACGCTTTCCGCATGCCCCGAACTCATCGTTGCTCTTGCGTCGATCAAGCAAGCTGCGGCTCTCGCGAATTTCGAGCTCGGAAAACTAGGGGCTATCACGAAAGACGCGATCGTCGCTGCGTGCGAAGAAATTCGCAGCGGCGCTCTGCACGACCAATTTGTCGTTGACCTCATTCAGGGCGGCGCTGGGACCTCGACCAACATGAATGCGAACGAGGTGATCGCAAACCGCGCACTCGAGCTTCTTGGCAGGAGCCGGGGCGAATACGACGAGCTGCACCCCAATGAGCACGTCAACATGAGCCAAAGCACAAACGACGTGTACCCGACCGCTCTCAAGATTGCGTCATGGCTCTTAGCGGCGCGACTTGATGCGCGCCTTGGTTCGTTGGCCGCAGCCTTTGCTGAGAAGGCATCTGAGTTTCAGGACGTCATCAAGATGGGCCGCACCCAATTGCAGGATGCCGTACCCATGACACTCGGCCAGGAGTTCGGGGCATTTGCACACATGATCGAAGAAGATCGGCTTCGGCTCAGGGAAGCCGCCGCGCTTATCTGCGAGATCAACATGGGCGCAACTGCGATCGGCACAGGCATCAATGCACCGCCCGGATATGCTCTTCTCGTGAAGGATAGACTACGCGAACTGACGACCATTCCGCTTCTGACTGCCCCGAACCTGATCGAGGCCACCCAGGACTGCGGCGCTTTCGTGCAGGTTTCAAGCGTACTGAAAAGGATTGCTTTAAAGCTATCAAAGATCTGCAATGACCTGAGACTTCTATCGAGTGGGCCGCAGGCAGGGCTGAACGAGATCAATCTTCCTGCGCGGCAGGCAGGGTCGTCTATCATGCCGGGCAAGGTTAATCCGGTGATACCGGAAGTCGTCAATCAGGTCGCGTTCGAGGTCATCGGAAACGACGTGACTGTGACGCTTGCTGCTGAAGGAGGTCAGCTGCAGCTGAATGCCTTCGAACCCGTGATCGCGTACAGTTTGTTCAACAGCTTCTCCCATCTGGAAGCAGCTTGCGAAACCCTGGAGACCAATTGCGTCAAGGGGATCACAGCGAACCGCGAGTTACTCAGGTCAACGGTCGAGGCTTCGCTTGGACTTGTTACTGCGCTCAACCCCTACATCGGATACGCGACCGCGACCGCTATTGCTTTGGAGGCCCACCAAACAAATCGAAGCGTTGTTGAGCTCGTACTCGAGAAGGGGCTGCTGCGTGAAGATGAGCTGCAGGTCATTCTCCAACCTGAATACCTTGTGGGCCGCATTTGCCAGTAGGCGGATATATCCGGACAAGCCGCCGTTCGTAGCCTTGGTCAAGGCGTTCAAATGATGTTGAAATCAGGAAGTGATTGGGAGCCAGAGACTTCAGCGGCAGGTCGAGCACAGGAATAGTTCCATAATAGGCCGGTATCCGATATCTGTATCGTACGATATAAAAGTTCCATAAGCTATATTACGCGATATAGCTTAAGACATATCGTAAGATATATGCGCTCTCAGCAAACAGGCCTTGTTAGCCACGGCGGCCGACCCGCACAAGATGCTCGTCGGGGTCAGACACCGCAAATTCAAACATTCCCCATGGCTGCAATCGAGGGGGATGAAGAAGCCTCCCCTGAAGCTTTGCGGCTAAGTCTTCGACGTTGTCAGCGCAGAAGTACAACCCGAAGGGACTTTTCCCCGGCGCCAGCCAGTCTTCCGCGGCCGTGTTCAGATGGATTTCCGCGCCGCCAGCGTCTGACAGCATGATGTAATCCCCGTAGTCCTCGCCGTTCACGTCTCGATGAAACCCGAGCTCGTTGCAAAATGCCTCGCTGGCTTTGAGGTCGTTGCAGAGAACAACGGCCACCACCCTACGCTTCTCCGACAAAGCTCTTCTCCCACGTCTTTTTTCGAAACATTCAACCTCTATCCTAGCTGATGCACCGCAAAATTTGAACGTGCCACTCCGCGAACAGCGCCGTCGCGACCATCGACGAGTACCGCGACAATTCAAATTGCTTCAGCGCATTAATTAGCTCACTAATATTTTATTGGGCTGTCACGGCGATGCGCGTATAGTGGCGCATCGGTTCCGAATGCCAACGGTAGGGGCCGCTTGGGAGATAATTGTCCTCTTGCCGCTCGACGCAGGAGGCTCGCATGTTCCAGACGCTCATTTCACTCGAAGATCATCAGATTGAACTCGTTCTGGTCCGGATGAAGACCGATGTATTCGTCCCATAGGATCTGCAGCGTCACATGCTTGCGCTTCAGCTCGCGGTGGACCTGCGCCCAATCTGGTTCCGGCGCGCGGCGATGTCCTATCTTCGTCCCGGCCCCTCTGTAGAGGGCCGCCTCCAGGACTGCGTCGCTGACGTCGTCACCAAGGGGCCACGACAGGCCAGCAACTGCTGCACGCCGTAGCGTCTCTCGCACCGTCGACGGCGCAGTCCCAACCCGCACCGCAATCGACTTGTGCCCAAGTCCTTGCTCAAACCGATATCTCAGTATCTCGCGGACACGCCGCATCTCCGTAAGCGCGATTTTCCATGCGCGTTGACGGCTGTTTCAGGGCCAGGTCGTCTACAATGAGAGCGACATGCGGCTAATTAGGCGGCTGAGTTTCTGGAGAAGTTGAACGGCAGCAGGTCGCCAATGCCAGCAGTTTCTTTGCGCTGAGGCAACTCAGTGAGCACATGGCGCAGCCAGGCGAGCGGATCAACGCCGCAGGCGCGGCAGGTCAGCATGAGACTGTAAATCACGGCGCTGGCCTTGGCTCCGTCGACGGTATCGCTGAACAGCCACGATTTTCTTCCGGTGGCAAAAACTCTAATCTCACGTTCCAGAATGTTGTTATCGATCGGCATCCTGCCGTCGCTGGTGTAACGCGTCAGGTAATTCCATTTGTTCAGGGTGTAGGACACCGCATCGCCGAGCTTGGTATCCGGCACGATCTTTGGCGCAATATTGTCGAGCCACGCCTTTAGGGCGTTCAGGACAGGCAGGCTGTGCTGCTGGCGGAAACGGCGAATGCAATCGGCCTTTGTCTCCCCTGGATCTGGGGTCTTGTCTCTTGCCTGCTTTTCGATCCGGTAGAGCTGCTCGAAGAACCGGAGTGCGTGCTCCGGCGGTCCGCCTCCATTCTTCCTGGCTTTGAGGGCCTCAACGAAGCGCCGCCGTGAATGGGCCATGCATCCGACGTGGGTTGCGCCATTCAATGTGCGCCATGCGGTGTAACCGTCGGTCACCAATATGCCGTCGTAGTCACCGAGAAAGGTCTGTGGGTGGATTTGACCGCGGCCGGGCTGGTAGTCGAGAAGCACGATTGGTTCGTCACTGTCCTCGCTGCTGCGATAGGCCCACATGTACGACGTGCTGATGGCTTCCTTGTCTTTTTCCTTCAACACCTGAACCGTCGTCTCATCGCCATGGATGAGAGACTGCGATCGTAGTCGCAGCTTCAAAGCATCATAGATGCGGTATAGATGCTTCTCGCTCGAGCCGATGACCCAATGCGCAAGAGCGCCACGGCTGATCGGAACGCCAGCACGCTCAAATGTTTGCGCCACGCGGTAGAGCGGCGTGCCATCTACGTATTTGTGGACGAGAGCAAAGGCGAGCGTCGACGCAGTGGCAATGCTGCCTGGCAGGGGTTGCGTAGGCATAGGCGCAATTACGACAGGCGTGTTGATTTCTGTGCGGTCGCACTGGCGGCAGGCGTATTTGAACCGCACGTTCTGCAGGACCTTTGCCTTGACCTCGATATGGAGCTGCTCGCTAACGGCTTCGCCCATGCGATGCATTTGGCTTTTGCAGCACGGGCAAGCCTTCTGATCGTCAGCAAGGTCGTATTCGACACGCTCGCGCGGCAGGTCTGCCGGCAGAGGCCTGCGTCCCCGCTTTTGCCCGTAACGCCCTCGGCCGCAGGCAAGCCAGTATCCGGAAGCTCGACAACATCGTTTTCCTCGCTACCACCTTCGACCGCAGCCTCTTCGGCCTCGTTGAAGAGACGATCAATGTGCTTCTCGCTGCGGGGTGCAAAGCGATGGAGCTTTGCCAGTGCCAGTTCTTCTTCCAGCTTGACGACCCGCTGCGAGAGCGCTTCCTTCTCGGCTTTGAGCGCAGCGATTTCGGCAGCGTTGGCTGCTAATTGCGCCATCAGTTCTGCAATGCTCGGTTCGCCGGTGCGCGTCATCAGATTCTTGAATCTGAACCGCCCCTGCGCGTCAATCTCAATTCGCCATCCTCAGCCAGCAATCTGATACTGCCGCACGGGATGGCGGATCATCGCGTCGATATCGATGCCATCAAGGATCCAGTGGAGTTGCTCTGTCGTCAGCGTCACCACCGCAGTTTCCCGGCGGGGCCACCTGAACCGGTCTTCCGTTAGTTTCTTCAGGACCATAACAAACCCGGACCGGTCAAAGAACAAGAGCTTCACCCGGTCACGCCTCCGATTGCAGAAGGCAAACAC
>UBQW01000070.1 GCA_900467745.1 Hyphomicrobiales bacterium | reverse complement strand
GCCGGCTTTCCGGAAGCCATCGGCGAAGTGGTCTCCCACATCTGTGTCGCGGAGCGGCTGGGAGTTGAGCCAATGGTCGATCGTGAAATGGGGATGGGCGATCAGGAACAATTCTGCTTCCCGGTGCGCTTCCTCGTCGTCGCCCAACTGCGCAAGCGTCGCGGCCAGGAATTTGCGTGAGTTTGTACGATAGGTCTCCTCCCTGCGCAGGGTAACCTTCGCTGCCTGATAATCGTGTGCGGCGTACTGCGCCTGCCCGAGATGACAAAGGTACCAGCAGGCTGGATAGGGATTGAGCCGCAGTGCTTTTTCGATCTGCGCCAGGCCGGCGGCAACCCTGCCATCAAGCACGGACATATCCGACATGGCGGCCCAGGTGTCGGCGTGGTTGGGGTCCAACTCCAGGGCCTTGGTGAAGGCTCCCTCCGATTCCTCCCATCGCCGCTCATAGGCCATGATGGTCCCCAGAATGTATCGGCAGCCTGCGTCGTTGGGATCCAGGTCGACCGCTTCCTGCGCCAACGTCACTGCCATCGCCCGGTTTGGATCTTCGGGCTCGCCGAAATGAGTCCAGGCAAGCCAACGGTTATATGCGAGAAGACCGAGGGCCTCGGCATATGACGGCTCAAGTTGAACGGCGCGCTGGAGCAGCATATGTGCCTCGCGTTCAGTCTGAGGTGACTCTTCCGTCAGGAGGCGGGCGCGGACACACAGGTCGTATGCCTCGACGTTCTTCGGACGATTGCGTTGCGCCGGGGCGGTCAGCCGGCCGACGAGGGCTTCGACGATCTTGGCGTTGACTTCGTCCTGCAGCTCGAAAACATCTTCCACCGTCCTGTCAAACCGGTCGGCCCACAGGTGCTTGCCGCAAAGCGCGTCGAACAATTGCGCATTGATGCGGACACGCCCCATCGCGCGTCTGGCGCTCCCCTCAAGGACGTAGCGGACGCCGAGTTCCTGGGCGACCAGCCGTACGTCGACCGCTTTGCCCTTGTAAACGTAGACGGAATTGCGCGCGATGACGAACAGGCCAGCCGTACGGGACAGGTCGGTGATCAGATCTTCGGTCAAGCCGTCGACGAAATGGGTGTCCGCTTCATCCCCGCTCATGTTGGTGAACGGCAATACGGCGATCGAGGGGCTTTCGGGGAGCTGCAATATGCTTTGCAGCGCATCCGGCCAATGCCAAACATGGACCGGGCGGGTCAGGTTCTTCAGGTAGCGCTCGCCCGCATCGAAGAAACGTTCATTGATCTTGCCGACGATTTCGCCGTGGACGCCGGCTGAGATGCAGATGCCTCCCGATGCGGCTTGCGTCTGAAGGCGCGCGGCGACGTTTACGCCGTCGCCGAGGATGTCCGAGCCGTCGCCGATGACATCTCCCACATTGACGCCGACGCGTAAAAGCAGGCGTCGGTCTCCCGGGGTCTCGGTGGCAGTGGTGGCCCGTTGTATTTCCAGCGCTGCCTTGACCGCATCCAATGCGCTAGCGAATTCGATTAGGAAGCC
>UBQW01000060.1 GCA_900467745.1 Hyphomicrobiales bacterium | reverse complement strand
TCAGGCTTGAACTCCCGCTGATCGTCTGGTGTGTCGTGAGGAATTGCTTGCAGCCTTGGCCGCCATCGGCGGTCGGTGCAATCTGCTGAATGACGCCAGCGCTTCCAGTTGCCGGATTTGCCCAGGCCAAAGGCTGCAGTCCAACGTCGGAACGGCCGACTGTCTCGGCGATGACAGCTTGGTCGGTCTGGGGTGCAGTCTTAAGCTGAGTGGTGGAGGCCGTCACGAGAGGTTCTGTCGTCGAGCAAGCGGTCAGCAGCAGCATCGACGGGACACTAAGACGACGCCATACACGAAGCATACTCTCTCCATTTATAATCGCACTGTCTTAGGACGATAGCGACCAACCCGTTACCTAAGGGTTACGGAGACGTAAATGCGGCGCACCCTTAAGCCAGGCATCCAGCTTGAGCCGAGCGCTTGACCCTTGTTAGCGTGGGGCGGACTGATGAACTCGTTTTGTCGGCAATTCGTCAAGCTGCCTTCCTTCTGTGGCTGCCAGGGTGGCCACGGCTGCGCCGATGGTCTGATGTTTCCTCAGACTGAAGTCGGAGGTTTGGATTTTTTTGGAACGCACAAGCGTGGCAAGCATTCAATCGCGGTGCAATAACCCGAGGTAACGCCCAATGAAGAAAATCATTCTTGCTGTCGCTCTCGCTCTTTCATCCATCGCGGCCGTCCCAGCGGCTTCCTACGCGGACACCGTCATCATTCGCACTGATGACGGTCCTAGCCCGCATCGCGGATGGGACCGTGGACACCACCGTGGCTGGGATAATGATCGAAGAGCACGCATGGTAAGTGAAGACTATCGTCGCCACCCGTCTTGCTTCACGAAAAGGGTTGTGACCTATCGCGATGGTGAGCGCGTTTCGCGGACGACGAAGGTCTGCCGCTGATTGAAGCCAGATTGGCGTCACGGAGCCGGAGAGTGTTCTACTGTCCGGCTCCTGTCGTTTGAACTTATCTCCGCTCATCGTCTCGTCTCCAGTATTAGCGCGTACAGCAGAGCAGGGTGGCAACGCGGGTTTCGATGGGCGATCGGGCTTCGATCGGTTGGGGAAAGCCGACGCTTCGAATGGACTGCTCCGGGCCCGGTGATGCCGAGGTGCCTCTTGCGAACGGCTGCCAATTTGGCATCTCGGCCACGTCGAGTGCGGTCTGTTCCACATGGCATTTGGGGATAGGCTAGCCGCAAAGGTGGCAGCTATCATCCCGGTCGAAAATGCTGGCTCTTACGCGCGGTGGGGCGCGGGTTTCATCGGTTGGTCCAATCCATTCGTCAATGCTCCGCATCGGCAAGCCTCCCAAGTGGAACCTTATGTTTGTAAGCAGGTTGACCTCGCGACAAACAAGGAGCCGAACGATGACCGATCCAAGAGAGAGCCCAGACAACGAACCAATGCCGTCGCCGACGTGGAAGCCAAGCCCACCGGAGATGGAGCTTGAGCCAATCCCGGTCCCAGAACGCGCTGATGACACTCCGGTCACTGCCGATCTCCCCAGCGATGGCTTGGTGCCCGCAGTTCCGAGCAGCGACGAAGAGAACATTGATGCGGATGAGGCTCTGCCGGACGAGGTGGAGGAAGGAATTCTCCTCGATGATCCCGAACGAGATAACACCCGGTTTGACGAAGAAATGCCCAAGGACAGCCTCTGAGTAACGACGAGCGCTGTGGAATAGGATGGGATGATCGGTCATCGCTCCTCCCTCCTTTTCTGTCATCTTGAAGAGACCGAATTGAGCTGAGATTCGACAGTTGCGGGGAACTTGTCCTTATCCGGAGCCCGCCTGCTTCAATCACGGCTAAGGATGCGATCGTCCAGCCGGAGCGGATCAATACTCCCATTGCCGTCTTGCGCACGGCGGCGGCGGATTGCGCAGCCGGACTCCCCTTGATCCCATGCCCGCGCGCACACCGTTCCGCAGGAGCGTGCCAAGAGCCACCGCGATCTGACAGCGCTCGCCGCGTCATTGGCAGCTCAATCGGTACCGCTCAACCGACTGAGCCGACTAACGCTTCACATCGCCGGATTGTTTCGCGGTGAGTGATCGATCTTGCAGATCGGCATACCAGTCAGCGTACGGCGTGTTCCGGGCGAGGTAGCGATTGTAGTCGGGCGCGCCGTCGTCCCACCATGGAGGGCCCCGCTCGCCAAGCGCAACTTTCGCATCGTTAACTCTCGTACGGGCTTCCGCCGTCTCACAACTACCCACTTTTGCGTCGCGAACGGCCCGGCGCGCC
>UBQW01000068.1 GCA_900467745.1 Hyphomicrobiales bacterium | reverse complement strand
CTCTTTTCGAGTCCGACTCTAAGACTTTGCCAACATACTCCTTGCGGGGGTCGAACGGCGCTGCCTTCAAAATCGCAGCACGAAAATCTTTCTCGAATGCCTTCCGAGCGGGAGCGGGTGACCCCATCACAATAACGACGGGCCCGCGTACCACAGCGCCACGGTCATCGATGACGAAGTAGCTAATCCCGTCAACTCTTGCCGCTCTTGTATCTTCACTCACCAACAAGTCGAGTTCGGCTGCAACGAGTGAGAAAGGCGCGACCTGAGTGGCGGTCTGGGCACGCACGTCCGCGCTCGTTAGCGAGAAAGCCGCGGCGCAAGTCGCTGCCGCTTGGAAAAACGTCCGCAGTATCCGTCGAATATTCGATCGTTGAAACATTTTTTGTTCACTTTAGCCCCGGCGAGTTGTAGCGGTGACCGTCAGCTCTGCAACGATTGATCGGCCTGGTGGCATAGAGCATCGATGCTTCCATTGCTTGGCGTGGCATTTTGGCAACCGGACAAGGGTCCTACGAATTCCGGCGGCCATCGACAGCTAAGCCAGCAACAGCTCAAGCGTGCACGTCGTTTGGCTTCGTCATTCGCAGCTTCTGTCGCCCGGGCAACTTTCCAGTCATGCCCAAACCATTTCGCGCGTGGGCGTTGTGGTGGGCGATCTACCTGTGGATTGCATTCCCATGAGATTCGGACCGGGAGACTATCCAGATTGAAGTGGAACCCGGCCTGAGGCAGCTGTGCGAGGGCAGCGGCTTCAATATCGAGGTAAGGCGAATTTTCGCCGGCGTTTGACGGCGGTCGCCTTTGGAAATCCGAATAGCCAAGAAAGAGATCACGCATGCCAGAGTGACCGAGATGTCCATCGATAACCGGAATGCGATCGATGCGACTTATATTGCGGCCGTCGAAGCGACGCGACAACTTGTTGTCGAAATCCACTACGCGACTACAGTTGCCCAGCTCGAAGTGACTTCGATCCTCATGAGATCAGTACATGCTGGATCGGTTTGCACGGTCAAGCGGTGACGGGTATTCATGAAGTGTCCTCCGCCATGGCCAAGTTATGCCACGACGCGATCGAAGCGGTTCGAGTCTTTCGTGAGCATGCCGCGAGCGTGAAGAAAAACCGTTTGCCTCGTGGCGAACCTTGAAACGCCGTTTCGTTCAGCCCTGGAATGACAACGTGGTCAAAAGCAGGCTAAGCAGCAGTTTTCGCCAGTTTCGCAGCGATCTCCGCGGCCTCTAGTCGAGCTGAGGTCTTGTACGGGTAATGCTTCCAACACCACCAATCCTGGAAATCGGCTGTGCAGAAGCCAAAGCCAGCCCAGTCGCCGCAGTGGCACTTATGCGCTACCAGCTTGGGTGCCCGTTGTAGAGTCTTTCGGTCGATGTCGCTCATTTGAAATCCTTTCAGGGTTGGTGTGACGTCGCAGGTCAATTAGAGATCGCGCTCGAATTTCGGTTTCCAACCGCGCGTCATCCCTTGGCTCATCGCCGCCTCGGCCAATGCCAGTTGGAGCCGCAGGTGCCTAATGTCTCCGAGAAGCGTCGCGATGGTCGCCTTGGCATCCTCGTCATGGTAGGCGAGGGCGGCTTCGACTTCATAGCTGGTCGCCCCTGCTTGAGCCGACTTACTGGACATGCCCGGCATTCCTCATCAGCAAATAGAATGCCTCGATGACATCGCTCTCACCGCCGGAGCAATCGAACCACAAGGGCTTGCTCATAAGCTGTTCGTAGCCCACGGCGTTGAAGTAGCCGCACGCTCTGCCGCTCCTTGGGTCAAACCCGATATCGAATGAACCAACGGGCGCGCCTGAACCCATGTCGTACACATCCACCGAGCACAATGCCCAGTTCGGGTAGCTTGGGATCATGAGAAGGACCGCCATTAAAAGCGGATGGACCTCTGCGAGGGTCGCCTCGCTCGGGGTTGCCCAGTATGTGCCTGTCTCGTCGTCAGCCCACGGCTGTCCGATCGGCGTCTTTGTCATCGCCGTCATCCCTTCACAGAATTGAATGTTCCTATTATGTTCTCTTCTGCAGAGGAGTCAACAATTTTGGCGAATTGGGCGGGAGAGCTAACGACGACAGCTGAAGTTTGATTGCGGCTCACTGATCGCCGACGTGAAGTCCGCTGCCTGTGAGCCAACCTGCCTTGGGGATGGATATCGATAGGTCAGCGGCCACGTCTGGCAGGATGCCCATCACCACGAACTCCGCGGTGCCGATCACGAAGGTGCTCATTGTTAGAAGTAGGATGGATATCTGTGCGTGTGATCGTGTGGGTGCTGGCGACATTATTGGCTCCGTGATTAACGTGGGCGATGCAACAGGGACTACGCAGGCCCGCGCGCGTAGTGGCGCTGACGTAGGATCTCCGAAGCACGATCACGAGGTCTTCCGACGGATAACAGTTATACGCAAGGTGGATTAATGACGGAGCGGCTGACAAAGGACCCGACGATGTCTGGCCGGCGGAGCTGTATCATTTGGAAGATGAGAGGCGGCGAAGATTCGGGCCTTTCATAGGATCGAACCTCCTCAATGCAGCCTGTCAGCAGGCGCGGCGACGCGGCTTAGGAGACTTTCCTTAGGCAGTCAACAATGGGTCCTGGTCGTGGTGGCTCGGCTTGCGGCTTACGCCACCCGGTCAAGGACAGGGACACCAACTTCGACCCGATCGAATAAACGAAGGTCCGATGAGATAACTTCCGTTGATCGGAGCCGAGCAACCACGCACGGCTCCGGAGTGTCTGGATCGCTCAGCGGCTACCAGGCAGCATCTGGCTCTGCCGCAGGTCGTCGATCGACTGCTCCTGCGACGCACGTTCGTCCAGTGGGCGATCCCCTTCGGACACGTCGCGCTGATGGCCCGTCGGGACAACGTCGTCAACGATATCGTCGGGGAGGTTCTCGGCCAGATCGTATCTACGCACGCGCGGCGACGTCGCCTGCGAGCTTCTCGTGTAGCGGCCGACACCCGTGGCACTACCAGCAGCCTCGTCAGCCTGGAAGACGTCGTCCTTCGACGCGATGGCCTGCTGGTTGCTTCCGGTCGTCCATCCTTCCTCTCGCCAGAGGTCTGCACGCTCGTCCATGTCGATTGAGCCCTCGTCATCGAGAATGTCATGCGCCGTACCGTAGTTGCTCTGGTCTACGGACGCGGACACGAGAAACCCACCACGGCGGAGCCCTTCGGCGTAGACGTCGCGGTCTTCATCTGGAAAGAACCAGCCGGCTAGCCCAGCCCAAAAACCGGAACCTTCCGCCGCTGTTGCCGGACCTTCGCCGTCGGCTTCGTAACCCGGCATCAGGCGGAGATCGGAGACGCCGGCCGACTTCAGTTTGTTAATGGCCGTCTCGGCCTCGCTTCGACTGTCGAAAAACGCGGTAAGCGTGCTCTTGGCGAGGCCGCTGGCGAGGTGCGGCGCGCCTTCATTGTAAATGTGGGTCATGGTGTGCTCCTCCTATGTTTGGTGAGGAGCCAACGGGTGTCGAAGCTGAATGTTCCAGGCAGGCTATGTTGGCTCGATCATGTTCCCATACAGACAATCTAGGGGGGACGCGTCAGCATCTGCACTTCGACCAAAGCCGAAACGATTTCTTTTGGCATCCTCGCTCGGACGGAGGCATTGCCTTGCCCTTTATTGCTCTCTGCGTTTCCATCACCGGGCCAGGCGTTAAGGTGCTCTATTTTTCAAACACGACAGTGACACCGGGTTTGACCATACTGCTGAGCTCCTCAACGTCCCAGTTCGTAAGTCGGACACAGCCGTGGGACCCTGCTTTGTCAATCAATGATGGTTCCGGCGTACCGTGGATGCCGTAGGTCGGCTCGGAGAGATCGATCCAGACGGTACCCACCGGGTTGTTAGGGCCGCTTGGAAGTGTGAGCTTTGACTTGTTCTTGCCTTGCTGAAAATTGATTTTTGGATTGTAGACGTATGGCGGATTTCGAGCCACACCGTTGACCTTGTGCTTTCCTGATGGCGACGGGTTATCCTCGCTGCCGATGGTCGCTGGGTAAACGGCCAAGACCTTGTCGTCCTCGTCGTAAACGACCAGCTCGCCTGCCTTTCGATGGGCTTCGATCCGCTTTACGTTTCCGCTCCGGGGAGCGCCGACAACGGCGACAGACAGCGTTTCGCCGGGTGTAAACTGCGCCGTGGGGTTCAGCGCACGTATCAGGTCCACGTCCATGTGGAAGCGTTCTGCCAGTTTTTCGGCAACGCTTGTATATCCTAGATGGTCCATTTTCGCCTGCTCCGAGTAGTCTTTCGGAATTTCCGGGACGATGTCGTCGCCGTCATCGGCCGCAATCGTGTACGGCCCAATAACATGCTGGTCGTCAGACAGACGTGTTACAATCTCTTCGTCTAGTTTCCCATCGACGGGGAGTCCCAGCAGCAGTTCGAAGCCAGCGATGGCCTTCCTGACGTTTGCTCCATCCAAGCCGTCGATAACGCCTGGCGACGCACCTGCACGATCTAGCAAGACCTGAAGGTGAATAACCGCGGGATCGGGCTTGTCGGTCGGGAGGTGTTCGAGCCTCTTGTCAGACAAGAGCGAAGAAAGATTGACGCTGTTGATCTCTTGTGGCGAGAGGTCTTGGGCGTGAACGACTCCCAAAGATGCGAGGGAGATAACTGAACCGAGGACGATTTTTTTCATCATGCCGATTAATCGCGCAGACGCGCCCGCGGTTCCACGCGTACGGGACGAAGTGCTGATTTCTCAAAGAAGAAGGCCTGTGCCATCAATGTCTAACGGACATACCTTTCGTGGCCATGCCTCAACCTATTCGTCTCGCTCCGGTGACCGTTATTCCGCTAATGGAGCGGGATGACCAAATCTCCAGCGCTCACAGAGTTTTCATCAACCGCAGGAGAGCCACCATCTCCAATGGGGTCCGCCGTCTGGAAGCGATATATGTGGGAATTTCATCGCCATGGAAGCGGCGTTTGAACGCAGCTTGGCCTTTCAAGTTGAAGATGTGGGCATTCACCTTCTCCGACTGAAACGCCCGTTGGAAAAG
>UBQW01000065.1 GCA_900467745.1 Hyphomicrobiales bacterium | reverse complement strand
AGGTTGATTGCCGCGCCATAGGGCAGGAGCGTGATGCATGCATTGGCCCGTCTTTCGGCTGCTGACGATGTTCCGCAGAAGCCGACCACAGGACCGCGGCGCGGTGTCGAGCACCTTCCAGGTTTCGGACGGGCGACGAGCTGGGCACTCGAACTCGCGAATGATATTCGAGATTGGTCGGAGGGAACGCTCGAATGGCGTGATGTCGATTGCGGTCTGCTGATCAGCGGCCCCCCTGGTACGGGCAAGACTACCTTCGCCGCCGCAGTCGCGGAGACCTGCGGAGCGTCGTTCATCTCGACATCATGCGCAACATGGCACTCCCACGGAAACCTCAGCGACTACTTGAAAGCTATGAACCAGTCCTTCTCGGACGCTGCCGAGAAGGCGCCGTGCATCCTGTTTATCGATGAGTTCGATGCCGTGGGCGACCGTTCCAATTTCCAGGGCAACAACAGGAGCTATGATGTGCAGGTGGTGAACGCTCTTCTCGAAGCTCTCGACGGGTCGAAGGGCCGGGACGGAGTTGTCGTCATCGCTGCTACAAATCATCCCGATGCGATTGATCCGGCGTTAAGACGGCCGGGTAGGTTGGATCGTCACATTGAAATCGAACTGCCGAGCTTAGAAGCCAGAAAGGGGATCATCGCGCTGCATCTGCGTGCCGAGATGCCTGACGACGTTCTTGCCGAAGCGGCGAGGGCGACGAGTGGATACTCCGGTGCCGCCCTCGCGCAGCTCGCGAAGGATGCTCGAAAAAGGGCTCGTCACGCCCGGCGACCAGTGTCGGCAGAGGATATCAAAGCTGTCACGCCTCCTCTGCTTTCGCTGGAGGAAACGCTCAGATATGCCGCATGCGTTCACGAGGCCGGGCACGCTGTCGTAGGAACCGAGCTCGGTTTCGGCACGGTCGAGATCATCACGGTGCTTCGCGAAGTCAACCTCTCCGGAGATCGGGCGGGGTATGTCCGATGGCTTCGCCCCAATCCGATATACCGATCCAGGGAGTCTTATCTCAATGAGATTGCCATGTTCCTGGCGGGCCGCGCGGCGGAGGATGTGATCGTCGGGTCGGTCACCGACGGCTTCGGCGGCAGCAAGGGGTCGGATCTCCACAGGGCATCGGATATCGCCACGCTCATGGAGGCAAATCTCGGCCTCGGCCAAGGGTTGTCGTACAGCAGTGTCGATAGCTTCGAGGAGCTCGAGAAACTCCGTCGATCGGATCCGCTACTGCGCCGAAGAGTGGAGAAGCTGCTGGCTGTGGAGTTGGAACGCGCGAAGTCGATCGTGAGGGCAAAGCGTAGTGAGATCGAGGCTCTCGCCAAGGAAGTCGCAGAGAAAGCCGTCCTGAGCGGAGCTGAGGCTATCAGGCTGATCAAGATGGTGTCATCCCTGTAGCGATCTAGCTCTGACGTTCGGATCGATCGATTTGGTTGCCCACCCGCCAGTACATCGGCCCGCCGGACAGACATTCCTCAATGAATGTAAAGCTAAACTGCGAAAATGAACTGCTCCTGCTTGGCGCGGCATAGGAGCGTGCCATCACCGTGGCAGATGTGTCTTGGCGTTTCCTCGATTGCACCTCGCGATTTGTCCCACATTTCACCCTGCTGGACGTGGTAAGGGTCCACCACATCTGTGTGCACTAAGCGCTTAACCCGCTTCGATAGAGTTCAGCGAGCGCCAGAATCACGTTAGATTTCACAGGAAGCGCGTTGACCGACAAGAAGCCGAAAGTGCAAAAGCATCCAAAGACTGGGGAGCCAACTGCGACTGTGCTTTCGCGCTCGGTGATCGACCCATCACGAAATCTCCACGTGGCTATCTCGAGGGTCGAAATTGAGCGAGACAGGATCATCGCGCCCGAAGTCGAATTGCGGAAGACCTATGCGCACGCCTTCGCGCACCCAATGCTCGCGACATCACCTCCCGTAAAAGAAAACACTCACCATCCAGCACCGTGGCATGCAATCGCCGCACCCGGCGTTGTGGAGACCGCAACCGTCGAACTGGTTCTGTACCCTCGAGAAACGAGCAGCGTCGATTGCCTCGAACATGCCCGGAATGTCGTTTCGCTCATTCGCCTTCTGTCAGGATCGCCCATTCATGCACCGGTGTATTCCGACGTTGCGTTCTCAGAAATGGCAACAGCCAAGGGCGTTGAGGTCTGGCAGTTCGAGGCGCCGATCGACTGGGCCATCCCTCCGGTAAAGCTCGATGATGAGATGTTCGCCGAAATCGAGACCATGTTCGATCCACTACAGACACTGCTTCGCAATGAGGGGTTCAATTCTGCATTCCGCCTTGCCGACGGCATGTGGTGGCTTCCAACGCTCGACGCACAGATGGTTGCCATCTGGACAGCTTCAGAAGCACTCATGAAGCCTGATCGGAACGATATGACGAAGCAGCTCGCCCGTTTGATCCGGGCCTATTCCGGCGTGTCTCGACAGGACGGCGAAAATTGTTACCAGCGCGTCATTTCCCTCTGCCGCGCGCGAGGAGAGGCAGTCCACGCTGGTGTGCAGCCGAGACCGCAGGATGTTCAGGAATCGTATTATATCCTCCGGCGGCTACTGCTCAGGGCTTTGGCCGAAGGCTCCGTTCCGGGCCGCATAGAAACGATTACGCCTCTATGGCAGCGAGCTGCCGAAGAGGGTCAGGGCTGACAAATGGGGACATCGATTGAGCTGACCATAGGTGGGGTTTCCCTATCCTACGCGAAGAACAACATGGGTATCGATTTCGGTTTTCTGTTTCAGGAGGGAGACGAGACACGCCGAACATTGGACGGAATAGACTACGAATATTATGCGGATCATCCGGAGTTACAGGATATCTTGCATGAGCACGAAGCAGTCTTTGCCCGGCCGCTTGCCCGCATGTTGCCTCGTCTCGCATTGCTGAATTACAGCATAGAAACTGCACGCGCCGAGTACGAATCTATTGTCGCCGATGCGACAGAGACGCAATCCTGGAACGCACCGCTGGCCGCCCCGTTTCTCACCTTTGACGAATACTGCGAACTCGTCTGCCGTTACCCTCTCGTGGGTCTTTCCGCGGGCTCGATTGAAGAGGATGAGAAGGCGAAGGGCCGCCTGAAATTGGATGCGGATTTCGATCGCGTACCGTGGACGGATAACTCGGACATGTTCTGGTCCGAGGTCAGCTACTTCGGGGCGAAGCTCGCGATCCTGAGTGCAGAGTCGATGCTACACGTTCTTGCGCTCAATCCCGAGAATCTCGCCGTCGACGTGGTGTGGGAGTTTGGTCCGCTCGTTCATGCAGGCTGGGAGGGTCGTGAGGCGTTTCATCCTGGGGTACGACGCAAACAGAAAGTCTTGATCGCTACAGAGGGGGCATCCGACGTTCGCATCATAAAGCGTGCGCTCGATATTCTGCGTCCGGATATCACCGACTTCTTCAACTTCGTTGATGTCGACGAGCGTCACCATTTCTGGGGCACCGGAAACCTGGTCAAGTTTGCCGAGGGCCTGCTGCGCATCGACATTCACAACAAGGTGCTGTTTGTCTTCGACAATGATGCAGAAGGTGTGGAGGCCTATCGAAAGCTCGAGGCGCTCAATTTGCCATCAAACATGCGTTCGATGGTTCTGCCCAGCCTTGACGAGCTTCGAAACTTTCCAGCGCGCGGCCCGGAAGGGGTCGGCTCGGCGGATATAAACGGGCGTGCTGCAGCCATCGAATGCTATCTCGATCTAAATTTGCCAGCATATCCGCCGGCGCGAATCCTTTGGAGCAATTACAAGGCCGACATCGACGCATGGCAGGGCGCTCTGGAGTTCAAGGAATCCTACCAGCGTCATTTCTATGATCAGTCGCCTGAGTCTATTCGGACGGGGTCATACGACGCGACCAAGCTCGTGCAGCTTCTTGACGCCTTGATTGCCGAAGCCGCCTTGGTCAGTCCCTCAGTCTGAACGGCAGTTTCCATAGGCAGTGACGATGGGTGGGGGCGGGTCCGGCCATCTTCTCGTCACTTTGGCCGCTAGAACGGCCGTCAGCCAACGTTGACAGGTTGGTATTCCGCAACGGATAGGAGCGGGGTATCGGCAAGAGCCAGGGTTGAAAGGCTGCCGATGCGTGAAGGCGTAATCTTGCGGTGCTGCAAACGAGCGTTCCAGGTATTCGATCCGGCGTTCAGAATCAGGATATCGTAGAACCGAAGGAAACGAATGCGGAATTGCCCATGGGCTTTCTTCTGGAGGATTACGTCAGGTCTAGGGCGAGGTCGTCTGTAAAGGCAGCGGGGATGTCGGCTGGCCGGATGTTGGAGCGACAGGCCAGTTCGGCATTGCCGCGCTATGATGTCTTCCTTTCCCAAGCGATTAGGGACGAGGACCTCGTACTTGGTGTGTACAGCATCCTGACCGAGGACCTCGGCTTGTCCGTCTTCTGCGACTGGCTGCAGTCTTCCCAGGCGGATCACAGCGTGACGACGCCTGCGGATGCCGAACACATCAGGCGAATGATGCTTGCTTCGACTGCGCTGATCTTCATCGACTCGGAGCATTCAAAGAACTCAACCTGGATGAGCTGGGAGATCGGCTGGTTTCACGCCGCCAAGAGGCGAGTTTGCGTTCTTCCCGTCGTTCGAAGCGATGTCAGTCGATATAGAGGCAGAGAATTTCTTGGGCTCTACCCAGCGGTCGAGGAGGACGATCGGTTCACCCTGCGCGTTCCCGCGCGGATTACGGATCTCGCCGCGCGCTTCCCGCCGGGGGCACCACTCGGACTGGCAACATCGATGCCGCTGCGGTTGTGGGCAACGGCCGAGGCATTACCGGATATTTTCCTGGCGTGAGTCTATCGCTTCAGCCAGGCCGACAGCTCGGTGGCAGTGTTTTTTCGATGGTCCAACACCATCCAGATTTCCTTCGCATAGTCGCTATGCTTTCCCCACACGATACGATCGTAGAGGCCCAGATATTCGGAGTTTGCCCAAGACTTGTCTTGGGCGCTGTCCGATGAAGGGAACAGCGCGATGTTCGAGAGGTTCTTGTAGGCGTCCCCCAGACCAAGTTCCCACGGGACCCATTTGCTGTCCTTGCTGTTCTTGCTTGTGAGCAGCACGAACTTCTTTGATTGGCGGATTCTGGTTTTGAGAAGGTCCGCAGTCTTGGCGTTCGTGTAAGGTGGCATTTCGGGATCTATCTCATCGATGTACACCTGCGCCCCATGTCCTTCCAAAACTAAAATCGCACCGACGACGAGGTCGTGATCCTTGCTCGAATGGGATAGGAACGTCGCTCCATCGGGAGATCGCGACCGCGCGGTCATGCGGATGCGGGCCTGTTCGGCCGGCGTCCGCCGGCCAGAGAAGCCACGCAGTTCTGCGGATGTTATGAAGTCTACCAAGGTGCTTACCTGCTACGATGCCTTCGCCAGTCTGTCGAGAATGCTCTTCACCGTGGCCAGGAGTTTGATATCGGTCACGTCTGTGTCCAGCAGTGAATTGATCTCCTGATCGGAAGGACGACCCGGGCGCGGACCCGAATGGGGAATTGTCGACCCTACCAGCTCGCGCGCGATCTGCTCTGCCGCACCACCAAACGCTCCGATCGGCAGGACGAAGGATCCGGCCGCCCGGGCAAGCTCGAATTCCTCGATTACGCCACCGGCAGCGACTGGGGCGACAGTGTGCATCTTTAGGCCACCCAGGAAAATGCTCACCCCTGACATTCGTGTCATCTCGGAGCGGAGTGCGGTCCACTGGGCCTTGTCTGCTGGCTTGCCGGGAATTGGCTGAGGGAAGGGACGGGCGACTAGCCTTCGGTCGATGTCCCATCCTCCGCCCGTCCGCAGCGCATCCATGAAACCGGAGACAACCGCGGGCCCGACCAGTAATCCCGTTCCCGTCACAAGGTCCCGATTGCTCTCGCCGATCAGTCTACCGATGCCTTCGGCCAGCCCATAGATGCGTGCGGTATGGTCGATCCCGGCGTCCAACGGCCAACTGCCGCTGACAAAAACCCGTTTTGACGCCACTCGCCGTTCCACCTCGCGAAGCAACTCGGGCACTTCGTCATAGTCGTCGACTTCGACGGCCACGAGGCCGTAGCGCCTCAGATCCCTTGCCCACAGATTGTGCTGCGCAAGGCGTGCCTTGAATTCGCTTTCCGACTTGAACTCATCAGCCTTCGGTGGTTTCAGGATCGCGAAGTGTTCCGGTGGGGCATCCGTGAAGCTTTCCCGGATCAGGGAGAGGACGTGGCGTATGTTGGGATCGGTCAGGCTCAGCCCTATAAAGAGCATCGACATGCTGCTGAGGTGCGCCTCCAGCAGAGGCAGGAAAGCCTTTCGCTTGGTGCGATAGAGTTCGTAGTCGTCGGTGGAGATCACGATGTCGTCGAGGCGGTCGACGGTGCCGTGCATCTTGTAGAGACGTGCCGCGCCGGACGCCGCCTTGAGTGATAGGTCGCTTCCGCTCGAGACTGCTGCCAAGGGCCTTCCGGTCTCGGAGAATGCGCGCTCGATCAGGCGGTCATAGTTCGTTGTCCAGATATGCCTGACCGGGAGCCTCGCGAGGGTCTGAACGACATCGGGAAGAGGGCGCTCGAGCCCAATTTCCCGTCGGATGACGTTGCGAACGCCCGTGGCGGCTCCAGTCTCCCGAATATGCCACTGCGCCAAAGCCGCAAGGTCGAGGATATCGCGCGAGTTGACGCCTATCTCGGCACCGATGTCGGTGAGAAGCTCTGACCAGGACGGGTAACCCGCTGCCATCGACACTCCGGCGCCGACAAACACGGCACCGGTCCCATCATGCAAGGATTCTGGAAATTCGCGGAGAAAGCGAGTCTTGGCAGCCGCGCCGGACATTTTCTATCTCCCCGCAGCGCGAGCTGCTCTTTCGATCCAAGAGCTGATGTTATTGTAACCGTCGTCGTTGACCCAGTCGTAGTCTCCATATCGGAAGTTCAACGGTGAGCCGTCGACGGCGAAGTTCGACAGAGGGTTTCTCCCTTGGAAGTCGGAGCCGATCCGCGGATCCCGGATGTTGTGGATGTCAATTGCCAGAAGGCCTTTGCCAAGCTGGTAGCTGCGCTCGATCTCATAGTTCACCCACTCACGGGTATGAGTTTCGTTCCCGTACAAGACAACGGTGACCGAGGTTCCCGCCAGCTGCTCCTCTGAACCACCGTGAGGAGGACAGGCTCCGTGATGTGCGACGGTGCCAAATGCGAAAGAGCGTCGACAAGCCTGACAATCGATCCAACTTCGGTAGCGCTCTCTCCAGCAAGGCGCCCAAGTGGCGCCAGCGAGTAGAGCCCCTCGCTGTTCTTCTGGAGCAGCCCATTGGCCTCCAGGTTCGCAAGCGCACGAACGAGATCGTCATGCGACCAGCGCCATCCATCCTGCTGCCGCTCGGCGAGGTATGCGCCGAAGCTGCTCTCAAGGAACGACACGATACTATCGCTGGCCACACCAGAGGCAGCGGAGCGAGGCAATGCCACGAGAACACGGACGACGAGGGAGCGGGGATCAGTACCGCTGGAGACAAAGCGCGAAGATAAATCCTCCGGCTTGCCGATCACGTAGCGGCGCCAGAGGTAGTCCTCTTCGCGCGCATTGATTGCCATCAGGTAGGACGTGCCTTGGTCCGCGTATCCCAGACGACCTGCGCGACCGACCAGGTTCTTGTACTCGGCAACCGAATAGGGAACCGGGGCTGGTCCGGGATGCTCAAGGCCAACGATAATCACGCTGTTGGCAGGCGTATTGACACCCATTGCAAGCGTGGTCGTCGCAGAAATTACCTGGAGCCCCGAGCCTTCGCGCCGGAATTCCTCTTCGATCACCTGGCGTTCGGCAGCCTGGAGGTCGGCGTTGTGGAACGCGACCCCATGCTGGAGATCCGCGATCAAATCGCGGTGCGCCTGCGACGGGTCCAGCCGAGGCATCCGACGGACCGCCTCGTCGGCAGGTGGGAGTCGTAACTGGGCCGCGAGATAGTTTCCAACGTTGCGGGATTCGCTCTTCGACTCGCGGAAGACGATGACGTGCTCGCCAGCGGCCGTCAGTTTGCGCAGGAGCGGAATGATCCAATCCTGGGCCGTCTCCTTCAGTCCCATCCGGACGACGACACCACGCTCGATCTTCTCGCTCCCATCGGAAGGATCGATATACCGGAACGATCCGTCGTAGCGCAGCACGCCCTCACGCAACGGTACGGGTCGCTCGGTGCGTCGAAGCAGCCTGCCGCCGAGCCACGTCTCCAGACCGCCGGTGTCGCCAATTACGGCAGAGAGGGCAATTATTTGCGGTTCGATGCCTTCGCGTCTGCGCATCCTAATCAAGGTCAGGATGAACTCGAGGTTCGCGCCACGCGACTGGTCGGCAATCATCTGTACTTCGTCGACCACGATCGTGCCCGCTTGCGCGAGGATATGAGGATATGCCAGCGCCAGAGCCGCGAACTTCTCGTAGGTGAGGAGCGCGATGTCATACTTGCCGCGCATCAGAGGCGACACGTCGTCCGTTTCGCCGGTAGCCTCGAGGACCCGAAGGCCGAACCCGCCATAGACTTTTTCGAAATGACGGCGCTTGTCGGCGACGAGTGCCTTCAGCGGGAGAAGAAAGATTGCTCGCTTCCGATCCACGACCTGCCGAAGCGCCGCCAGCTCGCCGACCATCGTCTTGCCGGACGAGGTGGGCGCGGAGACGAGGAGATGTTTGCCATCGAGGATTCCATATTCATTGATCGCTTCCACCTGCAGATCATTCAACGACGGGATCGATTGTCCCCACGCGGTGACAATCTCAGCAGGGAAGCCATGGGCGGCCAAGCTCTCGATATCCGAAGTGACCGCTGCCGGGTGGACAGCTGGGAAGGCCGCCAAAAAGCGCTCGCCAGGTGCGAAGACGGGCCACGAGAGTCCACCGTCGATTTGGCCACGCATTGCCGGGTTCTGGCTCTTGCCGATCTGGTGGGCAGCTGCCTGAACGCGGCCGGTGACATATTCGAGCATCTGGTAGACAGACAGCCTTCCAGCTTGGACGATTTCTGCCGGTCCGCGCAGTGCTTCCAAAAGGTAATAGGTCAGCAGGCCGTGACCGTGGCTTGAAAACTCCCAGGCTTCTTCCGACGACGCCGACGCGGTGAGGATCAGGCGTCCGTCTCCGGCGAGCTTCTGAAGTCGAGCCTCGGTTGAAGCCAGGCTGCGGGGAATAGCCGGTACCTGAAGAACCTTCGCACCGAGGCCGCCTGAAAAGCAGCAGTCGAGAAACAGAATCACTCGGCGTGCCGGTATCTTCGAGAACCATTCCTGCAGCCGGTCGAGGCGAAGGGAAGTGGCCTCGATGTTGTCGAAGACGGTATCGTGGGCAATCAGTTCATGCGTCTCCGAACCGTGGCCGGAAAAGGCGATCACCACCGTATCGTCGGCATCGCACTGGGAGAGCGTTTCGAGCTCGGTCTCAATCCTGGATAGGGTGGCGTCCTGGTCAGTGAGGAGGACCGTAGGGCCGCCGAGGGTATCGGCGAAGAGTGCTTCGAGCGCGGTCGCATCGCGAGCAGCACACGACAAGTCACGGATATCGGGTGACTGATAGCGGTCGACGCCAACAAACAAACCCCTGAAAGCCATCGCATTCACCCTTTGTTCTTGAGGGGATTTTCCGGACGCCATCGGCGCCCGGAAAGATCTTGATCTGCGACAGAACTGCCATAGTGGCAAAGATTACGTCAAAATGGCAAAGTTCGTGTCATCTCACAATTAGCGTTCTCTAAAGCCGATCAGCTGCAGCCGCTGGTCGCGCCGCAAGTGTCGCACTTCTCGCAGGTGCCATTGCGCACCATGGTGAAGTTCTGGCACTCCGAGCAAATGTTGCCGGTGTAGCCCTGCATGATCGACCGGGCGCGGCGCTCGGATTCGATCTTCTTGGCTTCCGTCTTGGCCGATGCGGCGTCAGCGGCGGCCTTGTCGGAGAACAGGGCCGTTGCCTGCTGGCTCTCGGTCGTGACTTCTTCCATCACTTCCTCGGCGATCTCTTCGGCCAATTCCTTGGCGCGCTCTTCGTAATCGCGCTTGAAGGCGACGATTTCGGAGGTCGAGATGGCGGTCGTCGGCTCGATCTTGCGGGCGGCAGCGCCTGCGAAAGACGTTACCGTCGCACCGGACGAGGCGCGGGCAGGGGCGGCCGTTGCCGAGCCCTTCGGCTCGCCGGCAGCCTGGCGTTCGCTGTTCGAAACGATCGTCGGCTTGTAGCCACGGGTCCAGCCGGTCGAGACGAGGTTCGTCTTGCCTTCCTGGATGCCCTTGCCGAGTGCCGTGTTCGAGAAGTCCGACGTATCGACATGCGCCAGATCGTGGCGGCCG
This sequence comes from Hyphomicrobiales bacterium, assembly GCA_900467745.1. Taxonomy (GTDB): domain Bacteria; phylum Pseudomonadota; class Alphaproteobacteria; order Rhizobiales; family Rhizobiaceae; genus Rhizobium. The sequence continues at coordinate 92,048 of UBQW01000065.1, read as the reverse complement.
AGGTAGGAGACGGCGAGTTCGCGGAACACGTAGTCGAGGATCGACGTGGCGTTCTTGATCGCGTCGTTGCCGATGACCATGCCTGCCGGCTCGAACTTCGTGAAGGTGAAGGCCTCCACATATTCTTCGAGCGGCACGCCGTACTGCAGACCGAGCGAGATGGCGATGGCGAAGTTGTTCATCATCGCGCGGAAGGCGGCACCTTCCTTGTGCATGTCGATGAAGATCTCGCCGAGACGACCGTCACCGAATTCGCCGGTGCGCAGGTACACCTTGTGTCCGCCGACGGCAGCCTTCTGCGTGTAGCCCTGACGGCGGTTCGGCAGCTTTTCGCGTTCGCGGGTCACGCGCTCGACCACACGCTCGATGATCTTTTCGGTGATGGTGACGGCCTGGGCGGCGACCGGCTGCTGCAGCAGATCGTCCAGTGCGTCCTCATCGCTTTCGTCTTCGATCAGCGAAGCGTTCAGCGGCTGCGACAGCTTGGAGCCGTCGCGGTAGAGAGCGTTTGCCTTCAGGCCGAGCTTCCAGGAGAGCATGTAGGCGCTCTTGCAATCCTCGACCGTCGCGTCGTTCGGCATGTTGATCGTCTTGGAGATCGCACCCGAGATGAACGGCTGGGCAGCAGCCATCATGCGGATGTGGCTGTCTACCGAGAGGTAACGCTTGCCGATCTTGCCGCAAGGATTGGCGCAATCGAAGACGGCGAGGTGTTCGTTCTTGAGGAACGGTGCGCCTTCCAGCGTCATCGCGCCGCAGACGTGAACGTTGGCAGCTTCGATGTCCTTCTTCGAGAAACCGAGGTGCTCGAGCAGGTTGAAGCCCATGTCGCCGAGCTGTTCGTCGGAGACCTTCAGCGTCGTCTTCAGGAAGTCGGTGCCGAGCGTCCACTGGTTGAAGACGAACTTGATGTCGAAGGCCGACTTCAGTGCGCCGTTCAGCGCTTCGATCTTCTCGTCGGTGAAGCCCTTGGCCTTCAGCGAGCCGGGGTTGATCGCCGGTGCCTGGTTCAGGTTGCCGTGGCCGACAGCGTAAGCTTCGATCTCGGCGATCTGGCTCTCCGAGTAGCCGAGCGTGCGGAGCGCCTCCGGAACGGCGCGGTTGATGATCTTGAAGTAGCCGCCGCCGGCGAGCTTCTTGAATTTCACCAGCGCAAAGTCAGGTTCGATACCGGTCGTGTCGCAATCCATGACGAGGCCGATCGTGCCTGTCGGCGCGATGACGGTTGCCTGGGCGTTGCGGTAGCCGTGCTTTTCGCCGAGCTCGAGAGCCTTGTCCCAGGCGCTCTTGGCGTGAGCCACCAGATCCTGGTCCGGGTTCTCGGAGTGGATCAGCGCGACCGGGTTGATCGCCAGGCCTTCGTAGCCCGACGTCTCGCCGTAAGCAGCGCGGCGATGGTTGCGGATTACCCGCAGCATGGCTTCGCGGTTCGGCTTGAACATCGGGAACGGTCCGAGTTCAGAAGAGATCTCGGCCGAGGTGGCGTAGGAGATACCGGTCATGATCGCGGTCAGCGAGCCTGCGATGGCGCGGGCTTCGTCGCTGTCATAGGGGATGCCCGACGACATCAGCAGGCCGCCGATGTTGGCGTAGCCGAGGCCGATCGTGCGGTATTCGTAGGAGCGCTCGGCGATCTGCTTCGACGGGAACTGTGCCATCATCACGGAGACTTCCAGCACGACCGTCCAAAGGCGAACGGCGTGTTCGTAATCAGCGATGTTGATGCGCTTGGTGGCCGCATCCTTGAACTGGATGAGGTTCAGCGAGGCAAGGTTGCAGGCCGTGTCGTCGAGGAACATGTATTCGGAGCACGGGTTCGACGCGCGGATCGGGCCGGCAGCCGGGCTGGTGTGCCAGTCGTTCATCGTCGTGTTGAAGTGCAGGCCCGGATCGGCCGATGCCCATGCGGCGTAGGAGATCGATTCCCACAGGTCGCGTGCCTTCAGCGTCTTCATGACCTTGCCGTCCTTGCGGGCGGTCAGGTTCCAGTCGCCGTCGTTTTCGACTGCGCGCAGGAAGTCGTCCTTGATCGAGACCGAGTTGTTGGAGTTCTGGCCCGAAACCGTGAGGTAGGCTTCCGAATCCCAGTCGGTATCGTAGGTCTTGAACTCGAGGTCCTTGTAGCCCTGGCGAGCGAACTGGATGACGCGGCCGATGTAGTTTTCCGGAACCTGGTCCTTCTTGGCAGCGCGCACTTCGCGCTTCAGGGCAGGGTTCTTGTTCGGGTCGTAGCAATCGTCATTGTCGCCGTCGCAATTGACGCAGGCCTTCATGATCGCCTTCAGGTGGCGATTGACGATCTTCGAACCGGTCACGAGGGCAGCAACCTTCTGCTCTTCCTTGACCTTCCAGTTGATGTATTCCTCGATATCCGGATGGTCGATATCGACCACGACCATCTTGGCCGCGCGACGCGTCGTGCCGCCCGACTTGATGGCGCCGGCAGCGCGGTCGCCGATCTTCAGGAAGCTCATCAGGCCGGAGGAACGGCCGCCGCCGGAAAGGCGTTCGCCTTCGCCACGCAAATACGAGAAGTTGGAGCCGGTGCCGGAGCCGTACTTGAAGAGGCGGGCTTCGCGAACCCACAGGTCCATGATGCCGCCTTCGTTGACCAGATCGTCTTCGACGGACTGGATGAAGCAGGCGTGCGGCTGCGGGTGCTCATAGGCCGACTTCGACTTCGTCAGCTTGCCGGTGAAGGGGTCCACATAGAAGTGGCCCTGGCCGGGGCCGTCGATGCCGTAGGCCCAGTGCATGCCGGTGTTGAACCACTGCGGCGAGTTCGGGGCGACGCGCTGTGTCGCGAGCATGTAGGCAAGTTCGTCGCGGAAGGCGGCCGCGTCTTCTTCGGAAGAGAAATAGCCACCCTTCCAGCCCCAGTAGGTCCAGGTGCCGGCCAGACGGTCGAAAACCTGGCGCGCATCGGTTTCAGAACCGTACTGCTGATCCTTGGGGAGTTCCTTCAGAGCGGCCTCATCGGCAACCGAGCGCCACAGGAAGGAAGGAACGTCGTTTTCCTCGACCTTCTTGAGGCGGGCAGGGACGCCGGCCTTGCGGAAATACTTCTGCGCCAGAATGTCGGCCGCGACCTGCGAAAACTGCGCGGGAACATCGATGTTCTCGAGGCGGAATACGATCGACCCGTCAGGGTTCTTGATCTCGCTGGTTGCCTTGCGGAATTCGATAGCCGCGTAAGCGCCCTGATCTGCCTTCGTAAATCGGCGTTCTATGCGCATTTGCCTTAACCTCTAGCTCGCGCGCCCCGTCCCCGTTGACCAAGGCGCAAGTTTCCACCTCCGGCGGCGCCGAAAGCAGCGCAGCCAGTTCTCGTTTCCGTATCGTCACAGGAGTGTCATCCGGAGATGGGTCATCCTGTATCTTGTGGTGATGGTGGCTGCAATCACTAAATATAGTATTAACAGCCTTTTTCCGCCAGCCCCGGATGTCGCTTTTTCAGGCGGCAAAAATCGCGCAGAACATACTCATGGCGGCTCACCCCTCATGGATCAACGCCCTGATTCAATGCTCGATTTCTGGTGAGAACCGGCCTCGTCATGTCCGGTTCAGCTGCCGCCGCAACATCGAAGTTCATTAAGTTGAAAAGAGGCGATTCCGTCAAGGGCTTGTTCTTAACGAAGTGTTCACCACAAGATATTGTGGAGTGGCCTGTGGAGACTGGGGAAAAACCAGTTGGGCAAGAATTTCAATGGCTTGCTACGGGATGCGCAAGAGAAATGCCAAAGCTGGATTAATTTTGCCACATTTTGTCATTTGGCGGTGGCTTTTCGAGCGCAAATGAGCCTTGTGATTCGCAAGGCCGAACAATGCGCTAAAGTGCGTCGATGGCGATGGTCACCGTAGCGCTTCCAATCGCCTCTCCACGCTCGTCGCGAACGGTGAAACTTGCCTGCGTTTCCAGCAATTGCGTGGCATCGTCGCGGCTGGCGCGATCGATGAAAACCTCGTCGGAATCCCGGGCGAAGGTCTTCAGGAACTTGTTTTCGTCGCCCTGCCAGTAGTCGTTGGTGGGCACGCTCTGTGCGACATTCAGTCCGTTCCGGTCGGTTACGAATATTTCCACAATCGTTCCTTGCGAATCATCCTGCTTGGCTTTGAGGTACCGCGAGACCGGATTGTTGAGGAGGCGGGTGACCATCTGCCATTGCCCGCTCTTGATCTCCGAGCGGTAGCTGTTGTCGAGCACCTGGATATCAGTCGCGCTGATATCGCCGAACTTCCTGTTCTGCGCCTTGATCGCGGCCAGAACGTTCGGCTTGTCGATCATCGGCTTGACGAGCGTATCCACATATTCGCGAACGACGGAGATATAGGCGGGTTCGGCCGACACCGCGCGCGGATGCACGTTCAAGCACAGCCCGAAGGCCGCGATCAAGCCGATAAACCGCCAACGCTGCATGGTCGTTCCAGTGTCGCGCTAGCGACCGCCCTCTACCCAAACACCCTGCCGCGCCCTTGCCGCCTGATGCCATATGATCATACGGCGGACGGCGAGGGGCGGACAGCGAATTTGGTGATGTTAGTAAACAAAGATTGGAGCAATTTAAAGTTGCTTCCGTCTCTGTCTGCCAAGAGCCTGAAAAATCAGCCCTTGCTGCCCTTGGAGATCGGTTCCTGATAGCTGAAACCCATATCCCACGGGAAGTAGATCCAGGTATCCTGGCTCACCTCGGTAACGAAGGTATCGATCGTAGGCACACCCTGTGGTTTTGCGTAGACGCAGGCGAAGTGCGCCTTCGGAAGCAGCGTGCGGACTTCCGACGCCGTCTTGCCGGTATCCGTCAGATCGTCGACGACAAGCACGCTTTCGCCGCCATCTTCCAGCAGTTCGGCCGCGATGCCCTTGAGGAGCATCATCTCGCCCTGGTTCACATAGTCGTGGTAGGACGCGACGCAGACCGTCTCGATCAGGCGGATGTTCAGCTCGCGCGAAATGATGGCAGCCGGCACCAGGCCGCCGCGGGTGATGCAGACAATCGCCTTGAACTCGCGGTTGAGACCGGCGAGACGCCAGGCAAGCGCGCGTGCGTCGCGGTGAAATTGATCCCAGGAAACGGGAAAGGCTTTATCGGGAAGGGACATGGGCTCGCTCCGAGGCATGAATGATGACACGCCGTTTGCCGGCGGCCGGACGCTTTTCCGTTCACTCGGGTCAAACGCAAATCGCGCAGCCGAGACTGCGCGATGGAAGGACCGAAGCCGGAGCTCGTCGTCGGTCGTGGCAATTAGCGGAATTTGGCTGCAAAACGCAAGCCCCCGCTGAACACGGCCTCTCTAGCGTGAAAGCAGCGTCATCGCCGTCATGGAGTGCAGCAGCGTCTTCGTCGTGCCGCCGAAGATCATCTGCCAGAGCCTCGAATGCGTGTACGCGCCCATCACAAGCAGATCGATGCTGCTGTCGGACAGCCGGTTCTCGATAACGGCCGAGGTGCTCTTGTCCGTGGTCGTTGCCGTCGCAAGGGTGACGTTGACGCCGTGGCGGGCGAGCGTTGCCGCGATTTCCGCACCCGCGACCGCCGCCGATTGCAGCGCGTTGTCGATCGGATCGACGGAGAAGATCTCAACCTCGTCGGCGGCCTTCAGGAAGGGCAGGGCGTCGAAGGTCGCCCGCGCCGCTTCCTTGGAGCCGTTCCAGGCGACCAGCACCCGCTTGATCGGCTTCGGCTGGCGAATGATGAAGGGGATCATCAGAACCGGCCGCCCGCTCTCGAGCAGGAAGTTATCGACATCGACGTGACTGTCCGACGGCCGTGCCGGATCGGCCTGCGAGGCGATCAAGAGATCGGCGCTGCGCGCACTTTCGATCAACGGCGCCGAGCCATAGCCGGTCGAGGAGGCGAAGCTGCGCCACTCGAACGACACGCCTTCGACTTCGGCTTTGCGGCGAACGATCGTCTCGATCTTGACCCTTTCGCTATGCGCCATGTCCTGCAGCGCCTGAACCGCAACTGGGTCAGGGATTTCCATCGGCGCCACAAGCGGCACGACGGCGATCGTTTCCGCATGAAGCCCGATCACATGGGCATCGTGTTCGGCAGCCAGCGCGAAGGCCAGATCGGCGACCGCGGTGCAATTGTCTGAAGTATCGAGAATCGCAAGAATGGTTTTGTAAGACATGGGTATCTCCTTGCTCGGATGAAAAAGTCCGTAAGAGAAGCAATGCGCTTGGCCGGCATTTGTTTCCTTGACCGAGATCAAGTCCCGCAGTCCGGCTCTATAAAGAAATTAGGCCTCCGCTGATGGGTTTTCCAGGATAGTCCGCTCGCGGCGAATGCCTTCGATCATCGCCGCGACATCCGCGCCGGCGGCATCGATCACCGCCTGCGAGCGGCCACGAACAACGATCTCGGTCGAGAATTTCTGGCCGACATAGCGCGGATAGGAGCCGATGCTCGTTTCCGGATGCGCCTTCTGGATCGCGGCGAGCGGCGTGCCGATATCGCCTTCGCCATAAGGGCACGAGATCGCCAGCGACAGCACCGGCGTTCCGGTCCTGAGCGTCGGGATCACCGCATCGACCATCGCCTGAAACACTTGTGGTACGCCTGCCATGACATAGACGTTGCCGATATTGAAACCGGGCGCCGTGGAGACCGGGTTGGGAATGTGGGTGGCGCCGACTGGCATGCGTGCCATCCGCTGGCGGGCCTCGGTGAACTCCATCTCGCGGCGCTTGTACATATCGCCAAGCAGCGCCATCGCCTTCTCGTCATGATGGCAGGCAACGCCGAAAGCCTTGGAAACGGCGTCGGCCGTGATGTCGTCATGGGTCGGGCCGATGCCGCCCGAGGTGAAGACGTAGTCGTATTTTGTCCTCAGCGCGTTCAGCGCCTCGACGATCGCGTCCTCCTCGTCGGCGACAATCCGGACTTCCTTGAGGTCGATGCCTGCAAGCAGCAGCATATCGGCGAGATGGCCGATGTTCTTGTCCTTGGTGCGGCCGGATAAAAGTTCGTCGCCGATTGCCAGAATGGCTGCAGTCACAATCTGTTGGGTCATCGAAGGTCTCTGTCTTCACTCAGTCTTTGGCGTCGAGCTTATACCAAATAGGGCGGACGGGAAGCCCGTGCCAACGCATACGGAAATGTGAACGCATGGCAAAAACGTGCGATAAGATTGAACAGTCCGTCTCTGCCTGCGCGACTGGCCGCCGTAAAATGCATGCGCTAGCGTATCGGTCATACGCACGATAGCGTTGCGAGGCATTCTTTATGATACGCGAATTCATCAAACGGATTTTGGTCGGTGCACCGAGCGCAGCACCCGCCGCAACCCAGAAAGAGGAAACTTCCAAGATGGCTAAGGTTCTGGTTCTCTACTATTCGTCGTACGGCCACATCGAGACGATGGCATACGCAGTCGCCGAAGGCGCGAAATCCGCAGGCGCCGACGTGACCGTCAAGCGCGTACCGGAACTGGTGCCGGAAGAGGTCGCCAAGGCATCGCATTTCAAGCTGGATCAGGCCGCACCGATCGCAACCGTGGACGAGCTCGCCGAATACGATGCGATCATCGTCGGCGCAGGCACCCGCTTCGGTACCGTTGCATCGCAGATGCGCAACTTCTGGGACCAGACGGGCGGCCTGTGGTTTGCCGGCAAGCTGGTCGGCAAGGTCGGCTCGGTCTTCACCTCGTCCGCCACCCAGCACGGCGGCCAGGAATCCACCATCCTCGGCTTCATCCCGACCTTCCTCCATCAGGGCATGGTCGTGGCCGGCCTTCCTTATGCCTTCCAGGGCCAGATGGGCGTTGACGAAATCAAGGGCGGTTCGCCCTACGGTGCGTCCACGATTACCGATGGCGATGGCTCGCGTCAGCCTTCTGCTGTCGAGCTCGATGCCGCCAAGTTCCAGGGCGCGCATGTCGCCAAGCTTGCAGCAAAGCTCGCCTGAGCCAACGGCACCTGAAACAGTGAAGGCGCGGCTTCGAGCCGCGCCTTTTCATGTGTGGCGTCGAAACGCCGTCATAATATCGAAGTCGTCGCTGCTGATTGCCGCAGTCGTCTAGCCGTAAAATCCGTGGAATTTTGCCGTGTAAACGAACAGCGGTACCCCAAATACCGCCAGTGCGATCAAGAATGCCGTGCCTGTTCTAAACAGTCTCAGGCGCCGTGTTCTGGCGCCATCCCAATCGTAAACCATCGTCTTACTCCCACAACAAGACAAGCTTTACAAATACACGCCCTAAAGCCGTAGCTTTGCTGACGGCGGGCATACAATCACATTCTAACGTTGCAAGAAAGAGATATTACTAAGTAATTAAGAGATATCTCATAAATGCATCGCAGCCGCTCGTTTTGTCTTGGGCTATTCTTCGAGCGGTGTGCAATGTGAGTGTTGCCACGCTCATCCGTTACACGATGCCTAGTGGCCGCCGTTTCGCCCTTGGCGGGTACATGCTTCGATTCTTCGCTGTTCGTGCAACCCATCCTTTACGTCTTTGCTGATATTTATGTCAGCATCTGGTGAATAGCATGGGATTCCAAGGTGTTGCGGCTGATACGAATAAGCGCATTGCTGACGATCTTGCTCGTCTGCATGTTTTTCCTCCCGCCTTTCAATGGATACATGAGTGGGGGCGTTCAATATGCCCGGGACTATTTCGACAAGAGGCCAGAGCAGTCCGCCCTGTTCATCGGCAACAGCCGCACATTCTATAACAATATGCCTCAAATGGTGCGCGCGATCGCCGATTCCGCCGGCTATTCCAAGAAGCTGCGCATCGTGATGGATGCGGAGCCGGGCGTCAGCCTGGGCTATCACATCAAAAGCGAGAAAACCCAGGCGCTCCTTTCCCGGCGTTGGGATCAAGTCGTGCTGCAGGTGCTGAGCAGCGACCAGTATAGCGCGCAGCAATCGGGCCCCGCATGGGATGATGCCGAAAACCTGATCCGGGAGGCCCAGGCGAAAGGCGACGTGCCGGTCATGTTCGTCACCTGGCGCTATACCGATCAGTGCATCAAGGATGCTGGCATGCCGAAAACGGCCGGCGATTATTCACCGGCGGGTTATGCCGACATGCATCTCAACATCCAGCGGCAGCATGCTCGTCTCGCCACGCTGACCGGCGTCGCTCTCGTCAATGTGGGCGTGATCTGGGAAGCGCTTCAAAGCCAGCCGAAGGATTTCAATCTCTATTATGATTGCAACCACCCCTCGATCTACGGCAGCTATCTCTCGGCGCTGATGTTCTACAGCTACTTTTCCGGAAACGACGTGCAGAACGTGACGTTCCGGCCGCGGGGGATGTCTTTCGAGGACGCGGCGATGCTCCGGAAGGCTGTGTCGGACTATCTGGCGAATTCCGCCAAGGCCTGACATATTGCGCAAATAATATGCAATCAAACCGGTTAAATTAACCTCTATTAAATTCCCTTGTGGTTGTATATCCCGGGCTGGGGGCGGGATATATGGTGGGCGACAGGTTCGATGGACGGCGTCACGATCTTGATGCGTTGCGGGTGTTTTGCTTTGGCACGCTCATCATCTACCATTCGAGCCTTGTCTACGGGACGAAGACCTGGTGGATTAACACATCGGGTGCCACGAAGCTGATCGATCTGATCACGGTCGGGTCGCATCCATGGCGGATGAGCCTGCTATTCTTCATTTCCGGCGTGGTCACGGCGTCGCTGCTGAAGAAGAGATCCGTGGCTGAAATCCGCAAGACCCGCACGCGGCAGCTTCTGCTGCCCTTCGTGTTCGGCGTTCTCGTGGTTGTGCCGCCGCAGGTCTATTTCTCGCCGTACAACTTCGCCCCCGATCTTTCCTATTGGGAATTCTGGAAGACTTATGTGGTCTCCGGGCTTCGGCTCGAGCATATGTGGTTCCTGGCCTATCTCTGGATCTATGTCATCGCCTGGTCGATTGCCCAGCCGCAGCTCGCGCGGCGCTGGCCCGGCCTATCGGCGTCCCTGGCGGCGTGGCTGCGGGGCAGGGTATTGTTCGTGGCGCCGATCGCGTTTCTGTCGATCCTGAGGCTGTGTCTCTATCCGATCTTCCGCGAGACGCTGGTCATCAGTTCCGATCTCTATTCTCACGCCGTATATTTCTCGATGTTCATGTTGGGCACGTTGCTCGCCAACGAGCAGAGCTTCTGGCAGGAGATCGACCGCCGGCGCTGGATAAGCCTCGGCGTTGCCACGCTGTCGCTGGCGGTGCTTGCGGCACTCTCCGTGTTCATCCCCAGGGACGCGCGGCCGGAGGCCCTCGTGTTCGCGGTCAGGATCATCCGATCGGTCTTCCAATGGAGTGCCGTGCTTGTGCTGCTCGCCTTCGCAAGCAGGTTGGTCAGCCGGCCGAACCGGATCATCATGCATCTGAACAAGTCGATCATGACCTACTATATCGCGCATCAAACGGTGATCGTCATTGCGGCCTACTATATCGCGAAGGCAGGCCTTCTCGACATCCGTTCCTTCATACCGCTCGTGGTCATTACGGCGCTTGTCTGTGCGCTCATCGCGGAGATGAAGAGCTTGGCGACCGCGCGCCTCGTGCCCTTCCTTGCCGGCATCGTGGCAATGAGAAAAGGTCTGAGGAAGCCGCTACCCCAGGAACCAGCCTGAGCGATTTTCAGATTGATCTGCCGGTCAGAGCGCTGGCATCTGGTGCGGGCGGCGGGGATCGAACCCGCACAGCCAAAGGCCGAGAGATTTTAAGTCTCTTGCGTCTACCAGTTTCGCCACGCCCGCGCAGGCTTCTCATTCAACGACTGCGGCGATTCAGTCAAGGGCATGCGTGCGCGGGGCAGGCGTCAAGATGCATTCGCCCTGGCGGCGCGAACCCTGTTGAACAGCGATCCGATAGCGACGCCGACCGTGGCGCCCACGGCTTTTACTGCGGCGTCGTGAAAGCGTGCGTGGCGAGTGGGCGACAGATATTGCAGATATTCGATGAACACCGCACCCGCGATCAGCAGCATTGCCACTGTCATCCAGTGCTTGGGATAAGCCACGGCGAAGGCGAGACCTACCACCATATAGGCAAGTGCCCGGTCGATATTGACTGAAGTCACCGTATGAGGACGAAGGCCGATCGGCGAGACCGTTACGAAAATGATGGCGGCGAGGAGGAGCCAGGCGAGCGGCTTTGAGAATTTGTCTGCTGTCATAAAACTCACAATATTGATGTCACCGGGCGGTTTCACCGCACGATTGCGTTATCTCGGCGGCACGGCCTACGTTACTCCGGTACTTTTCCCAAAACGCGTGGCACTGCGCCTTACCGAACCGTTGTGGTTGAAAATGGGCTTCTTTCGAGGGTCTGCCTATGGCATAGCGTGGGGCGCAATAACAAGGGACTGAGACCGTGACCAGACAGAATGTCGAAGCTGCCGAAGAGGCTCTGCGCAGCCTATTTCCGGCAACGCCGCTGCAACTCAACGAGCATTTGTCCGCTCGCTACGGCGCCGACATCTGGCTGAAGCGCGAGGACCTGTCGCCCGTCCGCTCCTATAAGATCCGTGGCGCCTTCAATTTCTTCCGCAAGCGCATCGAGGAAGGTGCGTCCGACAAGACCTTCGTCTGCGCCTCGGCCGGCAATCATGCGCAGGGCTTTGCCTTTGTCTGCCGCCATTTCGGCGTTCCCGGCGTCGTCTTCATGCCGGTGACGACACCGCAGCAGAAGATCGACAAAACCCGCATCTTCGGCGGCGAATTCATCACCATCAAGCTGACGGGCGACTTCTTCGACCAGTGCTACAAGGCAGCCCGCGACCATGTCGAGATGATCGACGGCGTCATGGTACCGCCATTCGATCATGAAGATATCATCGAGGGCCAGTCGACGGTGGCCTCCGAGATCATGCAGCAGCTGCCCGAGGGCGCGGTGCCCGATCTCGTCGTCATGCCTGTCGGCGGCGGCGGTCTGGCGGCCGGCATCAGCGGTTATCTCAAGGACACGGTGCCGAGCACGGGCTTCTTCTTCGTCGAGCCGCAGGGCGCACCGAGCCTCAAGCGCAGCATCGAGGCCAGCGAGGTCGTGACACTCTCCAAGGTCGACAATTTCGTCGATGGCGCGGCCGTCGCCCGCATCGGCGACCTTAATTTCGCGGCGTTGAAGGATTTCCCGAGCAATCAGGTAATGCTGATGCCGGAGAACGCCATCTGCGTCACGATCAACGAGATGCTGAACGTCGAGGGCGTGGTGCTGGAACCGGCAGGCGCCCTGTCGTTGACCGCAATCGCCACGATGGATCCCGAAACGATCCGCGGCAAGACGGTGGTTGCGATCGTTTCCGGCGGCAATTTCGATTTCGAGCGGCTTCCGGATGTGAAGGAAAGGGCCATGCGCTACGCGGGCCTGAAGAAATATTTCATTCTCCGGCTGCCGCAGCGCCCCGGCGCGCTCCGCGACTTCCTCAACCTGCTTGGTCCCGATGACGATATCGCCCGCTTCGAATATCTGAAGAAGACCGCCCGCAACTTCGGTTCGGTCCTGATCGGCATCGAAACCAAGGCGCCGGAAAACTTCGCGGCACTCTTCGCGAAATTCGAGGCATCGGGTATCAGTTTTGAGGACATCACCGAAAACGAGATCCTCGCGAACCTCATTATTTAACTTTCACGGCAACGGCCCTATTTAACTTTGATGGCATCCGCCCTCATCACAAAGGCGTATCATGGCTTCGATTTTTTCCAGCATTTTCTCCATGTTCTCGGGCGGCGGAAAGCAGCCGGGTGCGGCTTCTTCGAGTGTTTCTTCCGATCCGCAGCCCTATGCCGATTGCACGATCTATGCCGAGCCGATGAAGGAAGGCGGCCAGTATCGTCTGGCCGGCCGTATCGAGAAGACCGTTGGCGACCAGGTGCTGGTGCGCAATTTCATCCGCGCCGACATGTTTTCATCGACGGATGACGCGATCGAATGCACCGTGCGCAAGGCGCAGCAGATCATCGATCAGAACGGACCATCCCTGTTCAGCGACGGAGCCAAGGTTCGTCAGGTCTGATCATGGAAGGCTGGCGCGCCCCTGCGTGTTGAGCGCTCGCGCCGCCATTCCCTCATGCTATTTTAAAACATTGCGGCGATCCTGCGCTCAGCAGACATCGCAGGAATATCCAGTGCCTCAGAATGCCCGCCGCACATCCGTGATGAATTTCGCCGACAGAGCAGTCGAAATGGCATGGCGTGGTGTCATCAGGCCACTGCGGCCGCTGCATCGCCTTGACGGGAGGTCGTGGCGTTGATCGCAAACGTCAATCTCATCCTCTTCGTCATCGAAGCCATCGGCTACTTCGCGCTGATGGTCACGCTGCTGCATTTTCGCGCCCGCATCGGCCTCGGCATATTCCTGACGGCACTCGGCGTCATGCACTTCATGGAGACCTACCTCGCGGCGGTTTTTTATGTCGAATTGCCGTTCGGCATCGTCTCGCCGGGATCATCGGTGTTCTTCACCGGCAAGCTGATGATGATCCTGATGCTTTATCTCCAGGAGGATGCCGCCGTCGTTCGCCAGCCGATCTACGGGCTCTTCATCGGCAATATTCTGACGGTCGCGATCGCCTGGATCGTGCAATGGCATGCGCCGCTTGAGCTTGCGTCCGGCAACGTTCCAAGTGACGAGTTTCTGAAGGAAATGGGCTGGCTGATGCTCTGGGGCACAGCCATACTCTATCTCGACGCGATCGGCATCATCCTCCTTTATGAGAGGCTCGGCCGCTATCTCCGGCAACGGCCCGTTGTCCGCTTCATGATCTGCGGCTTCGTGCTTTTGACCTTCGACCAGATCGCCTTCTTCGGCGCGCTGCACTATTCGGTCGGCGTCCCGCTCGCCGCCTTCTGGGGCGGATGGAAGGCCAAGATGTTTGCCGTCTGCATCTACACCGTGCTCTTCGCGATCTACGAGAAATGGATCGGCCGGGCAGTCACCACATCAAGCGCGCGTCCCATCGGCGACATCTTCAGCGACCTGACCTTCCGCGAGCGCTACAACGACCTCCTGAGCCGCACCGGCCGGGATGTACTGACCGGACTTTACGACCGCACGCGAATGGAACTCGAAGCGCCGGTCATGATCCGCGAATCGCTGCGCCAGGGGCAGTCCGCGACGGTAATGATCCTCGACGCCGATCACTTCAAGAACGTCAACGACGTGTTCGGCCACCTGCAAGGCGACGACGTCCTGCGCGCGATATCAGCCCGCCTGGGCTCTATCCTGCGCGCCGGCGACCGGGTCTTTCGCTTCGGCGGCGAGGAATTCGTGGCGATCTGCCCGGTGACCGATCACGCCGAGGGTCTGCGTCTGGCCGAGCGGTTGCGCTGGACGATCGAAAGCAGTGTCGCCACGCCCGATGGCAAGCCGGTAACGATCAGCATCGGCGTCGCGACAGCCAGCGAAGATGGCGATGCCTTCACGGCGATCCTGTCGGCAGCGGATGAGCGGCTGTATTGCGCCAAGAAGAACGGCCGAAACTGCGTCTTCGGTCAGACCGGCGTCCATGGCCTCACGGTCGCCGGCTGACAGTAAGTCTCCACAAACAAAAAGACGGCCGGCAAGCCGACCGTCTTCCTGAAGTGGCTGCTCTTTGAATTAGGCAGCGAGCGCGAGTTCTTCAGCGCGTGCCTTGGCGGCGCCAACAGCCTTCTCGGCTGCTTCAGGACCAAAAGCCAGGCCTTCGACATAGATGGTCTCGACGTCGGTGATGCCCATGAAGCCGAGAACGGTCTTCAGATAAGGCACTGCATGGTTCATGCCGGCAGCCGGACCCTGCGAGTAGACGCCGCCGGAAGCGAGAACAACGTAAACCTTCTTGCCGGTGGCAAGGCCAACCGGGCCATTTTCGGTGTACTTGAAGGTCAGGCCGGCGCGGGCGACGTTGTCGATCCAGCTCTTCAGCGACGAATAGATGTTGAAGTTGATGAGGCCGGTGCCGATGACGATGGTGTCTGCTGCGAGCAGCTCGTTGACCAGTTCGTCGGAGATCTTCGCAGCTTCGTTTTCTTCGGCCGTGCGGGCGTCAGCCGGCTTGCGGATCGCGCCGGTAAAGAGGTCGTTGATGTGGGCCAGCGGGTTCGCGGCGAGGTCGCGGCGAACGACGACGCTGCCGGCCTTCTGCGACTGGAGCTTGCCAGCGAGGTCTACGGCGATATCGGTCGAAAGCGACTCAGCGCGCGGGCTGGAGGTCAGAAGCAGAATGGACGACATGATTGATAATCCTTTGGTCTTTGCGTTTGCGGCGCGATCGGGGGAAGGTCGAACCGCGTCTTCGAGTGAAGAAATAGGTGTAGCGGCCTATCGAAAAAACTGTGATAATGTCGATCAAGACTATCGATCGATTGGATGGATGTAATGTTGCCCAACCCGACACTGGACCAGCTGCAGGTTTTCCTGACCGTTGCCGAGACCGGCAGCTTCTCGGCCGCCTCGCGCGTGCTCAATCGTGCCCAGTCGGTGGTCAGCTACACCATCGCCAATCTCGAAGCGCAGCTGGAAATGCAGCTGTTCGAACGCTCCGGCGCTCGTCAGCCGAAGCTTACCGAGGCAGGCAAGGCCATGCTTGAGGACGCACGCCGGCTGATGACCGACCTGCAGGTGATGCGGGCGAGGGTGAAAAGCCTGAAGGAAGGGCTGGAGGCCGAGGTCGATGTGGCGATCAGCGTCATGGTGCCGTCTCAGGCGGTCGTCACCGTGCTGCGTGAATTCCGCGATCGCTTTCCCTCTGTCTCGCTCAATCTCAGCGCCGGCGAACTCGGCATGGTCATGGAGTCCGTCTTGTCGGGCAAGGCCACGATCGGCATCGGCGGTGCGCTCCTGAAGCAGGACGATTCGATCGCCGTCGAAAAGATCGGTCATTCCTTCATGATTCCGGTCGCCGCGCGTTGCCACCCGCTGGCCAATATCGACAGGCCGCTGACGCTTAGCGATGTTCGTGAGGAGGTGCAGCTCGTCGTCACCGATGCCTCGGGGCTGACCAAGGGCCGTGATTTCAACGTGCTGTCCTACAAGACGTGGCGCGTCAGCGACATCGCCACCAAGCATGCGCTGATCCGCGGCGGCCTGGGATGGGGCGGCCTGCCGGCGTCGATCATTCGCGAGGATCTAGCCAACGGCACGCTCGTCCACCTCGATCTGCCTGCTTACGAGCAGGGCGAGTATCCGATCTATGCGATACGGCGCATCGCCAACCCGCCCGGCCCGGCTGCGACATGGCTGATCGAAGCCTTCCATTCGAAACTGTCGTTCTGCCCGAACCACGCCGATTTCACCGCGGCGCTGAACGAGATCAAGGCTCCCGATCTGCCGCTCGCGGCGGAGTAGGCGAGGCACTCGGCCTCGCCGACCATTTTCTTCAGAGAACCAGCCGGAACTTGGCGAACCCATCCGTGCCTTCGCCGGCATCCTCGATCTTCGCGCCCTTGACGTCGGCGATGAACTGCTTCGCCTTCGGCCCGCTCTGGAACGTCGCGGTCGCGCCCGTCACCGGCTTGAACGTCCAGTTGCCGTCGGCAGCCGGATTGATCGTTCCCTGCTCGTGCACGTAGCGCACGATCACGTCTCGGTTCGTATCGGGCGCCTGGAACACGACCTTGTCGGCCGCGATCTCGGGGAACTTGCCGCCACCGCCGGCGCGGTAGTTGTTGGTCACGACCACGAACTTCTGGCTCGGATCGATCGGCTTGCCGTCAAACGCAAGGTTCTGGATGCGGTTGGACCCGGCGTTGATCGCGTTGCCGTCATTGTCGTATTTGCGCGGCTGCGCCAGATCGATCTGGTAGGTGACGCCGTCGATCACGTCGAAATTGTACGAGGGGAAATCGGCGTTCAAAAGCTCGGCGTCCTTCGTGCCTTCCTTGATCTCGTTGAACATGCCCGCCGACATTTCCAGCCAGTTCTTCACCTGCTCGCCGGTGATGACGACGGCCTGGACGGTGTTCGGATAGAGATAGAGGTCGGCGATATTCTTGATGGCGAGATCGCCGGCCGGAACATCCGTATAGTAATCGGCGCCACCACGGCCGCCTGACTTGAAGGGCGCCGCCGCCGAGAGCACCGGCAGGTCCTTGTATTCGGTGTCGGTGAGCATCTGCTTGATGTACCAGGTCTGCGCCTGGCTGACGATCTGCACGGAGGGATCGTCGGCGACCAGAGCGAAGTAGGAGTAAAGAGGCGCGGACGTCTTGCCGACGGGGGTGCGGACATAGGCGAGCGTCGCCTCGTGCTCGGCCTTGGCGGCCTCGACCACTTCCTTCTTGTCAGCGACATCGGCCACGACCTTCTTCTTGTCGTCGCGGTGATAGATCGGCCGTGCCTCGCAGGTGAAGTCGACGATCTTCCAGCTCTTGCCGTCCTTTTCGAGCAACAGATCGATCAGGCCGAGATGCGAGCCCCAGAAGCCGGCCATGACGGCGGGCTTGCCATGCAGCGTTCCCTTGACCGGATCGGCGTTCTGAATGCCGTCCCAGGTCTTAGGTCCGGGGAAGACGAGGTGCTGGTGGCCGGTAAAGATCGCGTCGATCCCGTCGACGGCGGCCAGATGCAGCGAGGCGTTCTCCATCTTGTCGGTGGGCGCGCTGCCATCGATGCCCGAATGCGAGAGCGCAATGACGATATCCGCGCCCGCTTCCTTCATGGCCGGCACCCAGGCCTTGGCGGCTTCGACGATATCGCGCGTCTGCGCCTTGCCCTCGAGGTTCTTGATATCCCAAAGCATGATCTGCGGCGGAACGAAGCCGATGAAGCCGATTTTCACGGGGCTCTCATTGCCGGCCCCGTCCTTGATCATCTTCTCGACGATGATGTAGGGCTTGAAGAACAGCTCGTCGTTCTTAGGATCAGAGGCGAGCTGACCCTTGGTCAGGTTGGCGCAGACCAACGCAAAGTTCGCGCCACCAAGCACCTTGAACATGAAATCGAGGCCGTAGTTGAACTCGTGATTGCCGAGCGTGCCGACCGTGTAGCCGAGCGTATTCATCGCCTTGATGACGGGGTGAACGTCGCCATCCTTCAAGCCGCGCTGATAGGCCATGTAATCGCCCATCGGGTTGCCCTGCAGAACGTCACCATTGTCGATCAGCAGCGAGTTCGCCGCCTCAGCTCGGATCGTGTCGATGATCGTCGCGGTGCGCGCCAGTCCCATCGTGTCGTTCGGCTTGTCGGCGTAATAGTCGTAAGGGAAAACGTTGACGTGAATATCCGTCGTTTCCATCAGCCTGAGATGCGCCTGATTGGCGGCTGCACGCGCGGTGAATGGATGCAGCAGAACGAGCGCTGATGTGGCGGCAATGCCGGAGAGAAGAGAACGACGGCTCATGGATGAAAGATCAAGGTTGGAAGACATGAAAACTCCTTCGAAACATCACGCGACACCCGCCCGGCGGCGAGAGTAGGGTGATTTTCGAAGGAGTAAACCCTGTAAATGACAGGGGAATATCGCTTCCTCGCTGAGGCACGCGGGAATCAGAATTTGGATTTCAGGGTCTCGCGGATGCTGCCGAGTTGCTCTATCGATGAGGAATTCGATTTCGTAATAGCCTCAAAGCTTTCCGGTACGCTCGGCGGTAGCTTGGCGACGACTTCAGGCTTTACCGCGCCAACGATGTCCTGAATCTTCTGCTGTTGATCGCTTATTGTTTGCAGGGTTGAGCCGATCTTGAAGTCGGTTGCTTTGATGACCGCTGCCGCAGCTGCGGCTTTCTTCTCGGCTACGTTCTTAGCTTCCTGCAATTGCTTGTATTTGTCGAAAGTATCGTCGACGGTCACGATGATCGTGCCAGTGTCGTGGATGAGGAAGGAATGATTTTCCTCGTAGGTGGCTTCCCCGTATTTGATGACCGGTACCGGAACGCCGATCGTTTGAAACTTCGGCGAAAAAGCGAGCGAAACATTGGCACGAGATGGGATGTATTTTTCGCCAAGCAGACACACGAAAGCGATCGTCATCGAAAACGCCCCGAGGAGCATGAAACTATTGAATATCGCCCGCTGCGTCTCGGGGATAGTACCACCCATCGTCGTCCGAACGAGGATCATCAAAAACGCCAGTACGATTACAAGGCCGCCCAAACCAAGAGCGCCAAGTTGGAGGACCTTCAATGCGAAATCGAGCGTTTGTTCTGTCATTCCTAATAGTTGTTGTTGAGCTTGTTCCATCGCAGTTCTCCCCTTGCTGGGGAATATCACGATGTAGGCACAACCACCAATAAACGACAGATTTCAAAATATAGGCGAACAGTTGTGTCCTACCGCGCCAGAACCGGCTTTACTTCCTTGTGGAAGAATCGGAAGTACGACGCCACCTGTGCGCGGGCATTGGAATTCGGGTCGAACTGAATGCCGACGCGGCCATTGTGGCTCCAGCGGATGACGCCGTGCAGAACGCCGAGATCGTCGGCAAGAATCTGCACACGGCTGCCGGAGGCGGCATGTAGCGGCGAGCGCACTTCAAGTGCCACGCCCGAGATGGACATGTTCAGAATGCGCGCATCGACTTCCTTGGTCAGGTAACGAACCTTGCCAAACAACCGGCACGGTTTGCGCTCGGCCTTGCGGGTAATAATGTTGAGATTATGCATGACGCCTCTCCCAAATTGAACTGGAGACAGCATACGTCGCGTAGATTGAAATGAATTTATACAATTCGCTAAAATTGCACGGTCGATTTTTACTTCCGCATTGCTTCCCGGCGGGCGACGACATGCTCGCGCCAGATCGTGAAAATGCCGGAGGCGACGACGATGACCGAGCCGATGATTGTGTTCAGGCTGAGCGTCTCTCCGTAAATCGTCACGCCGATAATCGAGGCGTAGACGAGCTGCAGATAGGTGAGCGGCTGTACGGCTGCGGCATCGAGCATGTCGTAGGCGCGGATCAGGAAATAGTGGCTCGATATGCTGGTCATGCAGACCAGCGCCATCCACACCCAGTCCGTCGGCGCCATCCAGGTCCAATAGAACGGCCCGACCAGCGTCATCGCGATGGCGCCAACGACACCGGTATAAAAGAAGCTCGTCATCGATGAATCGTCGCGGCTGACCAGCCGGGTGGCGATGACGTAGAAAGCAAAGAGGAAGCAGGAGAGGACGGCCAGCAGCAGCGTGACGTCGAAGAAGCCGCTATCGGGCTTCAGGATCAGAAGCACACCGACCAACCCCGCGCCGATCGCCGTCCACCGCCGCCAGCCCACCCGCTCGCCGAGGAGCGGCATGGCCAGCAGCGCGATCAGGATCGGCGTCGCCGAGAAGATCGCCTGCGAGTGCGCGAGCCCGATCACCGCGAAGCAGCTGATCACGACAACCACCTGGGCAGCGAGAAGCAGCCCGCGTATGACCTGCAGCACCGGCCGCTTGGTTCGCGCTGTGGCGACAATTCCGCCGCGCATCTTCGCGGCCAGAAGGATGGTGAAGAGGCCAAAGGCCCAATAGCGGATCATCGTAACGAAAACGGGCGGGTATGCGCCGCCCAGATGCTTCGAGATGCCGTCCTGAATGGAAAAGATGGTGATCGCCAGAAGAACGAAAATATAGCCCCGGGTCTTCGATCTCATGGCGTCTTCTTAATGCACCGGCCTCGGCCGTATTCCGGAAACACCCGCGCAGGCAAGTGATTCCGCTCCTCCGTCACAAGCCCACATTGGGCCGGTCCATCACCTCGCGCAAGGCAAAGCTGGAATTGATCTTGACGACATGGGGCAGGGCCGAGAGCCAGTCGCGATGGATGCGCTCATAGTCCTCCAGATCGCGGGCCGCCACCCGCAGGATATAGTCGTATTCGCCCGACATCAGGTAGCAGACGAGCACATTGGGACAGCGCTTCACCGCGGTCTCGAACTCCGACAGCGTCTTGGCGAACTGGCCTGATAGTGAGATGTGCACGATGGCGATCATCTTGTAGTCGAGCGCCTTGGGCGAGACATGCGCGTGATAGCCGAGAATGACGCCGCTGCGGTCCAGGATGTCGAGCCGCCGTGAACAGGCGGACGCGGAAAGACCTACCTTGGCGGCAAGATCGGCGTTGGTGATCCGCGCGTTCGATTGCAGCGCTTTCAAAATGGCATGATCGATGGCATCGAGTTCCGACATTCGAAGAACTTTCGATTATTGCGTCCAAAACGCATCTTTCTTCGAAAATTGCCATACATGCAAATCCTCTTTGCAAGGACATTTCGTGCACGCGGTGATTGGATTCCCCTTGTGAACGCTTCGCTCGACGAGGCGGAAAAAACAAACGAGGAGGAGCGCCCCGATGCGCGTCGGTTGTCCGAAGGAAATCAAGAATCACGAATATCGCGTCGGCCTGACGCCTGCGGCCGTTCGCGAGTATATCGCGCATGGCCACGAGGTCTGGATCGAGACGAAAGTGGGCTCCGGCATCGGCGCCGATGACGCGGCCTATGCCGCTGCGGGCGCGAAGATCGCTTCATCCGCCAAGGACATCTTCGAAAAGTGCGACATGATCGTAAAGGTCAAGGAGCCGCAGCCGTCCGAATGGGCGCAGCTGCGCGACGGCCAGATCCTCTACACTTATCTGCATCTTGCGCCGGATCCCGAACAGACCAAGGGACTGCTGTCATCGGGCGTAACCGGCGTCGCCTACGAGACGGTGACCGATGACCGTGGCGGCCTGCCGCTTTTGGCGCCGATGTCCGAAGTCGCCGGTCGTCTTTCGATCCAGGCCGGTGCGACAGCGCTGCAGAAGGCCAATGGCGGCCTCGGCATTCTCCTTGGCGGCGTGCCCGGCGTGCTGCCGGCCAAGGTCACCATCATCGGCGGCGGGGTGGTCGGCCTGCATGCGGCGCGCATGGCTGCCGGTCTCGGAGCCGATGTCACCATTCTCGACAAGTCGCTGCCGCGCCTGCGCCAGCTCGACGATCTCTTCTCCGGCCGCATCCACACGCGCTATTCCAGCATTCAGGCACTGGAAGACGAAGTCTTCTCCGCCGATCTCGTCATCGGCGCGGTGCTGATCCCCGGCGCTGCCGCGCCCAAGCTCGTCACCCGCGAAATGCTCTCGGGCATGAAGAAGGGCTCGGTCATCGTCGATGTCGCCATCGACCAGGGCGGCTGCTTCGAGACATCGCACGCGACGACCCATTCGGACCCGACCTACGAGGTCGATGGCGTCGTGCACTACTGCGTCGCCAACATGCCGGGCGCGGTTCCGGTCACCTCCGCGCATGCGCTGAACAACGCCACGCTGGTCCATGGCCTGGCGCTCGCCGATCGCGGCCTGCGCGCCATCGCTGAAGACAGGCATCTCAGAAACGGTCTCAACGTCCACAAGGGACGGGTCACCAATAAAGCCGTTGCCGAGGCGCTGGGCTACGAGCCTTACGCTGCGGAAGCCGTGCTCAACGTAGCGTAAAGTCCATCGCGCTACGTCAACTGAAGCCGGTTGCTCTCTCCGCAACCGGCTTTTTTCCGTGAGTTAACCGTCGATCCGGCACTGATAGCAATTGTTGCGCGCCGAGCGAACATGCACATAGGCGACCTCGGGCTTGCGCAGAAGCTCTGCCGCATAGGCAGGGATATCGGCGACCTCGGTCACCGCGCCGGTGCCGTAGACGATGCGGTTGTTGGTGCCATAGCCGCGCAGGATGAAGTTGGGGCTGGTCGTCAGGACGGGCGGCAGCACTTCCTCGGCGGCATAGCGTTCGCAGCGCTTCTGATGCAGGAACACCGGTCCCGTCTCCGCATAGGGCTGTAGCGCCGGGAAGGGGCGGTAGGCGAAGACGTAAAGCGCGTCGCCCGCATCTATGTTCTTCAGGCAATGGCGGCAGGGGTGTCCCGGCCCATCGGAAACCATTGACTCCGGCAAGTGACCATAGGCGTCGTTACCGCCGTTCCAGATCGTCTCGGCGTCGGCAGTGGGCATTGCGGTGAAAGATAGGGCAGTCATGGCAAGTCTCCTTTTCGAGCTTGCCTTGAATGCGCTTCAACCCGAGTGGAAACCACCCGATCCTTGCGTCTCTATATCGTCGTGTAAGGAAACAGCAGAAACGCGCCGGCTAGCTTCTCTTGGCAAGCTCAAGCAACTCCTTGTCGCTGAGCGGCCGCACGATGGCGGTGCCCGTCGAGACAGGAGAAAAGCCGAACATCTGGTAGAGCTGCAACGCCCGGGGATGGTCGAGATTGTTGGTCGTGGTGGTCACGCGCAAAGGGTTCTGCGTCCAGATCGCATAGAGCGCCTGCAGCAGGAACCACTTGCCGATCCCGAGACCCAGCGCGTGCTCCATCAGACCGAAATGGCTGAGCTCGATCGTATCCTCGTCAACGGTCAGATACTCGTAGAACCCGGCAGGTGCACCGTTCACATAGAGCACGCAGATCGTGTTGCGCTTGTCGTAGAGCGTGGCGGCCAATTCCTCGTCGCTCATCCTCAGGCGATCCACCCATTGCCATCGCGCGCCGACCTGGCGGTAGAGGTAGCGGTAGAACGGCAGCGGAATTTCCGGCGCGCGCATGATGGCGGTCTGGATATTGACCGGCACCGGCAGGCTCGTCTTCGGCGCCGCCGTCATATCGAGGCGGGTCACATGAGCCTTCAGCGAAGAGGGAGCTTTTGCCATGGTCAAGCTTTGATCGCTTCTGCGGGGCCGGTAACGACAGGCGTATCCTGACGGCTGCCCCACTCGCTCCAGGAGCCGTCGTAAAGCGCGTTGTCATCATGCCCAACGCTTTCCAGCGCCAGCATGATCACGGCGGCGGTAACGCCCGAGCCGCAGCTCGTCACGACGGGCTTGGATAGATCAATGCCGGCATCTGATATCATCGACTTCAGCGTGGCGACATCCTTGAACCGGCCGTTGGCCGAGAGCGAGGTTGCCGGCAGGCTGCGGGCGCCGGGCATGTGGCCCGAGCGCATGCCGGCGCGCGGCTCGGCTTCCTCGCCGGTAAAGCGGCCGGCGCCGCGAGCATCGGCGATCTGTGCCGAACCGTCATCGACGATCTCGCGCATGGTCTCGAAGGGGATAACCTTGTCGGCGCGGAACTTGGGCGTGAATACCGCTGGCGCCGGAGTGGCTGTCCCGGTCTCCAGCGCACGTCCCTCGGCCTTCCAGCCATCGAGGCCGCCATCCAGAACGTAGACATCCTTGGCGCCCATGGTCCGCAGCATCCACCAGACGCGCGGCGCCGAGAAGAAACCCATGCCGTCATAGACGACGATCGTGTCTGTCTCTGAAATGCCGAGCTTGCCGACTTCCGCAGCGAAAAACTCCGGCGAAGGAAGCGAATGCGGCAGGCCGGTCGAATGATCGGCGATCACGTCCTGATCGAAGAACACGGCGCCGGGAAGATGGCCCGCCACATACTCGTCCTTTGCGGCTCGCTTATGGGCCGGCAGATACCAGGAGGCGTCCACCACCTTGAAACCTGAAGTCCCCAGCTGCTTTTCGACCCAATCGGCCGAAACGACGAAGCGGCTCGTGGTCTCGCTCATGCTGCTCTCTCCAATCAATGCTTATGCGTCGTCGCCAGGAGCGCCGAAACGGATACGGAAGCGGCGGTTTTCCTTGCCCTTCTTCTCGATCTTGGCGATGTGAATCTGTCCGACTTCTCGTGTTGTCGCAACATGTGTGCCGCCGCAGGGCTGGCTGTCAATCGCCGAGTTCTCGCCGATGCAGACAAGGCTGACGCGACCGAGCCCCATCGGCGGGCGCACGTTCTTGGATTTGACGATCCCAGGATTGGCCGCCAGTTCCTCGTCGGTGATCCACTGCAGGTAAACCGGATGGTCCTGGTCGACCAGCGCCATCAGCTTGGCCGTCACCTCATCCTTGTCGATCGTGTCGGTCATGTCGAAATCGACCCGGCTTTCCTCTTCGCCGACAGCCGCGCCGGTGATCGGATAGGAGCAGACGACGGAAAGCAGGTGGCAGGCCGTGTGCATGCGCATCAGCTTGTGGCGGCGCTCCCAATCGACATGCAGCACCACTTTCTCGCCGACCTCGGGGCTTGCCTGCCCCTCGATCGGAACATGAATGATGATGTCCTTGGAGGCGCCATGCTTGGTCTGTCCCAGCGTGATCTTGCTGCCGTCGGCGCGCTCGAGAAAGCCGGTATCGCCCGGCTGTCCGCCCGAGGTTGCGTAAAGGCAGGTCTGATCGAGCTCAATGCCCCCGTCTTCGTGGATGGCGGTGACGACGGCCTCGCAGGTCGAGAGATAGAAGTCGTCACGGTAGAGGGCATTAACGGGCATTGGGCCTCACGCTGCGGGTTCGTATGGGATCTTGATATCGACAGGCGAGGTCAGCCATGCCGGCAGCGGCAGCGACTTCGATGTCAGGAAATCCGGATTGAAGAGCTTCGACTGGTAGCGGTTGCCGTAGTCGCAGAGAATGGTCACGACCGTATGGCCCGGGCCGAGGTCCTTGGCCAGACGCACCGCGCCCGCGATGTTGATCGCCGACGAGCCGCCGAGGCAAAGCCCCTCATGCTCGACGAGATCGAAGACATAGGGCAGGGCTTCCGCATCCGAGATGTTGTAGGCGAAATCAGGCGTAAAACCTTCGAGATTGGCGGTGATGCGGCCCTGGCCGATGCCCTCGGTGATCGAGGAGCCCGCGGACTTCAGCTCGCCGTTCTTGTAGAACTCGTAGAGCGCCGCGCCATCCGGGTCGGCGATGCCGATCTTGATGTCCTTGTTGAAGCTCTTGAGGCCCATCGCCGTGCCGGCAAGCGTGCCGCCCGAGCCGACCGAGCAGATGAAGCCGTCGACCTTGCCTGATGTATCCGCCCAGATTTCCTTCGCCGTCGTCTCGATATGCGCCTGCCGGTTGGCGACGTTGTCGAACTGGTTGGCCCAGATGGCACCGTTCGGCTCGGTCTTTGCGAGTTGCTCGGCGAGACGTCCGGAAACCTTCACGTAGTTGTTGGGGTTCTTGTAGGGCACGGCCGGCACTTCGACGAGCTCGGCGCCAAGCAGTTTCAGCGCGTCCTTCTTTTCCTGGCTCTGCGTCTCGGGAATGACGATCACCGTGCGGTAGCCGAGTGCCTTGGCGACGAGCGTCAGGCCGATGCCGGTGTTGCCGGCGGTGCCTTCGACGATCACGCCGCCCGGCCGCAACAGGCCCTTCTTTTCGGCGTCGCGAATGATGTAGAGCGCCGCGCGATCCTTGACCGACTGTCCCGGGTTGAGGAATTCCGCCTTGCCGAGAATGGTGCAACCGGTCGCCTCCGACGCTCCCTTGAGCTTGATCAGGGGAGTGTTGCCAATGGCTTCTAGGACGGAAGGATGAACGGTCATGGAATCTGCCTCTTTGAAACACTTAGTTTAGGAACGGTCTTTTCCCTTCACAAGGCTGGGTTGGCAAGAAATCCTATTCCTCGCCTCCAACCACCGCGGTAAAATTAGACTTCCCGTCCCAGATTGGTTCGCCACGTGCTGATCCGGGTCGCTATGTGATCCGGAGATTGACATTCATCGTATGGATGATGACAAAGCAATCACTGAAAGCGGAAACGACCGAAACCACCATGGTTCACGAGCATATCGACACGGTCGATGCATTGATGGCGTATTATGTTGCGGGTTCCCTTCCGGAGCCGGCGCGCGTTCTTGTCGAATCGCATCTGGAAATGAAGCCGGATCGTCGGATGCTGGTGCAGGACCTTGAGTTTCTGGCCGGCCAAGAGCTTGAGCAGACCTCCGAAGCAAGTCTTGATGACCGCGATGCCAGATTGGCGCGGATATTCGCATCCGCCGCGCCGGTCGAGCCCAAGCCATTCATCGTGACTGACAAACCTAGCGTCTTTCCACGCGCCCTGCGCCGCCTCGCCGGCTTCGATGTCGATACGGTGCCGTGGAAGACCAAGCTCCCCGGCTTCAAGGAATATTCGGTCGATATTGACGGCTGCGAGGTCAGCGTCATGTGGATCAAGCCGGGCCGTGCCATGCCCGCTCATACCCACAAGGGCATGGAGCTGACGCTCATCCTCGACGGCGCCTTCAACGACAATCGTGGGCGCTTCGGCCCCGGCGATATCTCCGTTGCCGACGAGACGATCGACCACCGCCCGGTGGCCGAAAAAGATCGTCCCTGCATTGCATTTTCTGTTCTTGATGCCCCCATCAAACTGACCGGGTCCTTCCGCCAGCTGATTGGCGACCTGATCGGCTGAAAGCAGCCACAATAGCGTGATAGAGCCATTATCCCGGAAGGTTGAGAGGAACTTCCGGGCGCGTTTCGACGTTCTTCGATACAACCTAAGGAGTCGCGCCATGAACGATTTTGTAGCCCGCCCCGAACATGGAATTGCCTGGATCTCGGGCGCAAGCTCCGGCATCGGCCGGGCATTGGCGCTGAAACTGGCAAGCGAAGGCTACAAGGTCGCGGTGACCGCCCGCGACCACGAAAAGCTCGCCGAGCTGCAATCGGAAGCTAACGGTTTGCCCGGCAGCATCATCGTTCTCGATGGCGACGTCACCAATCCCGAAGACATGGAGCATGTGCTCGCATCGATCGAATACGAGCACGGCGCGCTGGCGCTCGCTGTCTTCAATGCCGGCGTCTATCTGCCTGTTCATGCCGAAGAACTGCGCCGCGACGATTTCGAGCAGAGCTTTGCCGTCAATCTGCAGGGCGTGGTCAATTGCCTCGTGCCTGCCGTGCGTCACATGAAGCACAAGGGGCAGGGGCAGATCGCTATCGTCTCCTCGGTCACAGGTTACGGCGGCCTGCCCACGGGTGCGGCCTATGGCGCCACAAAGGCTGCCCTGATCAACATGGCCGAGAGCCTGAAATTCGATCTCGACAAGATGGGCATCCGCATCCAGCTCATCAATCCTGGTTTCGTCGACACGCCGGCCACCCGCAAGAACGAGTTCCCGATGCCGTCGCTGATCCCGGTCGACGAGGCCGCGGCCGAAATCTATGCGGGCCTGAAGTCGAAGAATTTCGAGATCACTTTCCCGAGGCGCTTCACCTACACGCTGAAGGCTCTCAACCTATTGCCCTACAGCCTGTATTTCTGGCTGGTGAACCGCGCCACCGGCTGGCAGGAGCGCCCACGCGCCGATGGTCGCCGCCCGGTGACGCCAAGCCCGGCGGAATAGCTCAGGCGTCATCGCGCCGACAACCAATCAGGATGTTGATGAGGAGATAGACGAGGCGGGTGGCGACCGGGACAGGAGGTCGACTGTCTGGTCCCGCCACCCGCTCTCGTCAGCTCCGCGAAAAGACGACCTGGCGGACGTCTATGTTTCGGGCGCGGAAACCTGCTTCACAATAAAATAAATAGAACTCCCAGAGCCGCTTGAAGCGCTCGTCGAAGCCCAGTGGGCGAACTCGTTCCCAAACGGACCAAAAACGCTCTCGCCATTCGGCCAGAGTACGTGCGTAGTCTAACCCAAAACCAAAGTCCCGCACCAGTGACAAATTTACTTTTCGCCCAAGTTCCGCCAAATGCTCGCGGGTCGGTAGCATGCCGCCGGGAAAAACGTACTTCTGGATGAAGTCTGGATTGCTCCGGTACTGTTCGAAGGACTCGGGCCGAATCGTTATGATCTGCAGACCCGCTTTGCCGCCGGGCTTCAGGCACTGCTCAAGCTTGGAGAAATACGCGGGCCAGTATTTCTCGCCCACAGCCTCGAACATCTCGATCGAGACGATCTTGTCGTAGACGCCTGTCTCGTCGCGATAGTCCTGAAAGCGGAAATCGACCTTATCGCTGAGCCCTGCCTTGCGGATGCGCTCCTCGGCGAAGGCCAGCTGCTCGCGGCTGATCGTCAGGCCCGTGACCCGACAATTCAGTTCGCTGGCGGCAAACTCGGCGAACCCGCCCCATCCACAGCCGATCTCCAGCACATGGTCGCCCGGCTTGATGCCGGTTGCCTCGGCCAGAGCCCGATACTTGGCGTTCTGCGCCGACTGCAGATCGTTGGCGCCGGTGGAATAGAGCGCCGACGAATAGGTCATCGTCGGATCGAGCCACTGCTTGTAGAAGTCGTTGCCGAGATCGTAATGCGCCGAGATGTTCCGCTTCGACCCCTTGCGGGTGTTCGTATTCATCCAGTGGCGGATGCGCTCGACGAGACGGGGCAGGCCGCGCTTGCCGTTGGCGTAATCCTGGATCGCTTCGTCGTTGACGATGAAAAGCTCGAGGAAGGCCGCGATATCGGGGCTGTCCCAATCGCCATCCATGTAGCTCTCGGCCACGCCGATCGTGCCGTTGGAAAGCGCCCGGTAGCAGATGTTCCAGTTCTTCAGGTGGATCTCGGCGTGCTGGCCGGGCGTGCTGCCGGTGACCCGCACCACGCGGCCGTCGGGAAAGGCGATCGTCAGCGAGCCATGCTGCATGCGAAGCAATGCCCTCAGCGCCAGCTTGGCGCGCAGCGGCAGTCCCTTCGAAACCTGTCCGATATTCTGCTGCGTCAGCTGGATCGCGTTGCGTTGAGAATCGGTCAAGTCGCTAGCATCACTCATGGTTTTCTCCTCCGGCAAATTTTGGCCGGTTCAGGACGACGATGCGCTGAAAATCTCCGCCCCCCGGCGATTGCTTTGAACGCTATCGTAAAAATTGGAAAAGCCAAACAATTTTCCAATCCTGTGTTGCGCACAATCGACGCATATATCGAAGCACGCTTATGTTATTCCGCTGCCTCCGCCGTCTCGCGCTGCGCGACCACGCTGACAGGGGCGGGTGGTGCAGGCTTTGAGATGTATTTCGCGCCCTTCAGCCACAATTTCAGCGCCTCCCAATGGATGCCGCCGACGATCTTGATCGGCAGAAACGGAACGGCGGCCGTGAGCCACGCCAGGTTCCTCGTCGTGAACCCCACCTGTCGTCCCGAGAAGGTCGCCGCAAGCAGCGGGCCATCGGCATCGGTTTCGAGGATTCGCCAGCGGATCTCCTTGCCCGGCGGCAGCATGCGGAAATTGTAGCGCATGCCCATCCCGATGAAGGGCGAGACGTGAAAGATCTTGTCGCAGCTTTGCCGAACGCCGGTGTCGCTGACCTCGCCTGAGCCGATAGGGCAGACGTATGTGTGCCGTTCGCCGAACGTGTTGCGAACCTCGTAGATCATCGCGATCAACTGATCATGCCTGTCATAGGCATGGTAGACGGAAAGCGGATTGAAGACGTAGCCGAGGATGCGGGGGTAGCAGACCAGCACGATGCGCCGGGCACGCAAGCCCACCTGCGCCAGCAGTTCGTCGGCATGCGCTCGCGCACCTATCCGCCCGCCATGATCGCTCTCATGAAACGACACGGCATTGCGCTTGTTCACGGAAAACAGCGCGGACAGCCGATCCGCCTCGTCCAGCCGGTCGAGATCGATCGCCATCGAGAACACGCGGTAGCGAAAGCGGTGGCCGAAGGGCTTCATGCGCTGGTGCATGACGTCGCCGACATAGAGCGCTGCCGCAGCCTCGGGCGGCGGCCCGTTGTCGCGCATGCTCACGCCTCGTCCTTCGCGCTCTTGCGTCATGCGACGGCGTCCAGCTCCGGTTCGATGTTGTCCGTTTTCAGCGTGCTCCACGGCAGCGCCGCGCCGAGCGCCTTGGCGGCCGCAAGACCCGAGGTCAGCCCGTCCTCATGGAACCCATAGCCCGTCCAGGCGCCGGCAAAGTAGCAGCCGTTGCGTCCCTGTATATCCATCAGCGCGCGCTGCGCCTGAACGCTGTCGGCTGAGAACTGCGGATGCTCGTAGCTGAACTCCGCGAAGACCTTGCTTGGGTCCGGCTCTCGATCAGGGTTCAGCGTCACGAACAAAGGAAAGCGATCGTCGATCGCCTGCAGCCTGTTCATCCAGTAGGTGACGGCGACATCGGCGTTACCATTAGCCGAGCTCGAACGAAGATAGTTCCAGGATGCCCAAACCTTCCGGCGCTGCGGCATCAGCATCGGATCGCGGTGGAGCACCACCCTGTTCGGCTGATAGGGAACGGCCGCCAGCAGCCTTTTCTCCTGCTCGGTCGCGTCGGCCAGCATGCGCCGCGTCTGATCGCTGTGCGCTGCAAGGATCACCTTGTCGAAGCGGCGCTCCTCGCCGCGTTCATCGACGATGGTGACGCCGCTCTCTGTCCTGATGACGGCGCGCACGCCGAGCCCGAGCTTCAGCCGGTCGCCCAGAGGCTCAAGCAGCCTGTCGAGATAGTTTCGGCTGCCGCCGGTCACCGTGCGCCACTGGTGCTGCCTGGAATAGATCAGGCGGTGATTGTCGAAGAAGTTGACGAAGTGCTCGGCCGGAAACTGCATCATCTTCGCGGCCGGCGTCGACCAGATCGCCGCTGCCATCGGCACCAGATAATTATTGGTGAACCCCGGCGAGAAACCCCGCCAGTCGAGATAGTCGCCGATCGATCGTGCGGCGAGGTGGCCGGCGGCGCGGTCGAGAAGGCACGTCTTGTTGAAGCGCAGGATCTCCCGGATCATCAGGAGGAAGGAGGGGCGCACCAGGTTGCGCTTCTGCGCGAAGATCGAAGACAGGCCGCTGCCACTCCACTCCAGCTTGCCGTGGTCGAGCGAGAGCGAAAAGCTCATGTCGCTGGCATGGGTGGCGACGCCGAGCCGCGCAAACAGCGCTGTCAGGTTCGGATAGTTCGGCTCGTTGTAGACGATGAAGCCGGTATCGACGGGAATGTGCACCCCGTCGTAATCGACATCAACGGTGGCGGTATGACCGCCGGCGCGCATTTCCTTCTCGTAGAGCGTGACGTCATGCAGCGGATTGAGCGCCCATGCCGCCGACGCCCCGGAGACGCCGGAGCCAATGACCGCGATCTTCAAGCGACTGTGAGGGTGATGAAAATGAGCGTTCATGCTGCGTCCTTTACGGCGTTGTAGGCTTTCAACGCCCGGTCGCGGGCGGTCGCGTGGTCGACGATCGGCTTCGGATAGGTTTCGCCAAGCTTGATATCCGCCTTGTCGAGCACGTTTTGAGGTGCCGCGAATGGCTTGTGGATGTATTTGGTATCGAGCGCCGCAAGCTCTGGAACGAACTCGCGGACATAGGCGCCATCGCGATCGAACTTCTCGCCCTGCAGCACAGGATTGAAAATGCGGAAGAAGGGGGCGGCATCAGCACCGCAGCCCGCCACCCATTGCCAGCTGGCCGCATTGCTCGCCGGGTCGGCATCGACGAGCGTGTCGCGGAACCAGGCTTCGCCGCGCCGCCAGTCGATCATCAGGTCCTTGATCAGGAACGAGGCGACGATCATCCGCACCCGGTTGTGCATGAAGCCGTGTTTCCAGAGCTGGCGCATGCCGGCGTCGACGATCGGGTAGCCGGTCATGCCCTTGGTCCAGGCGCGAAAATGCGCGGTGCTGTTGCTCCATTCGAAGCCATCGAAACGGTCGTTCCAGTTGGCGTATGGCAGCTTCGGGAAGTGAAACAGCAGATGGTAGGAGAATTCGCGCCAGGCGAGTTCCTTGCGGAAATGAACCAGATCGTCAGCCGGCACATCCAGCCCACGTGTCTCCTCCCATATGCGCGCAGGCGATATCACGCCCAGCGCCAGATAGGGCGACATCATCGAGGTCGACTGCTTGGCCGGAAAATCGCGGTCGGCCTTGTAGCCCTCAAGGCTCTGGTCGAGAAAATCGGCAAGCCGCTCGCGCGCCGCTTCTTCGCCGGCAGTCCAGACCTCGGCGAAATCCTTGGCCCAGTCCGGCTTGGTCGGCAGGAGCTTCCAGGACTTCAGTGTCTCGCTTGCGGGAAGCTCCGGCGCGAAGTTGACCTTCTTGGGCGCATCGACGGGGTGAGGCGGCTCGCCGGCACCCTCGAGTGCTCGCCAGAACGGCGTATAGACGCGGTAGGGTGTCCCACCGCCCGTCTTCAGCCGCGACGGCTCATGCAGCAACTGGCCGGCGAAGCTCTGCGCATCCAGGCCCTGCTGCTCAAGCTCCCGCTTGATCCGCGTATCGATGGCGATGCCGGGCGGATCGTAGCGGCGGTTCCACATGACGGTGTCCGCACCCGTCTTCTTGATCAGGTCGCCGAGCACATCGAGCGCATCGCCGCTCACGAGATTGAGCGAGCCGCCAAGCGCTTCGATCGATGCAGTGAGCGACACAAGGGAATGATGCAGCCACCACTCTTGCGCGCCGCCCAGAGGCCCGGTGCCGGAAGAGGAGGGCTCGCGTATATAAAGGGGAATGATCGGGCGTCCGGTGCGGCAGGCAGCATGCAGCGCATGATTGTCGTCGAGGCGAAGATCCTTGCGAAACCAGAGGATAAGCGGCTTTGCGACATCGTCGGACAATGAATGTGATCCCCTTGTTTCTGTGTTGCTTCTGTTACGAAGCTACGGGGAGTGTGGATCAAAAGTTTCAGCCCGCATAAAGATTTAACACGGCACATCGGTAAATTATCCGACAGCATCGGTGGTTGCACGCGGTGCGGGTCGCCTGGCGGGTCGATCGTCGCCCTCAGGCGAGATCGGCATACCGATTTTTCCCCTTGTTCGCGCATGCAGGGATGCTCATTCCTTTAATCCACTAAAAAGATAGAGAATACTGCTCTCATCAGATGGCGGCCGGAGAATGCGGTCGCACAGGAGAGACGACGATGAGTATCATCAGGCATTTCGATCGCCTTTGCACCATCCGCGACCAGCTGGAAGCGAGGCTAGAGCTGCACGAGGCACGATACTGCTTTGGTAGCGAGGACATCGAGGATGGAACAGGCGCTGATCTGCGCGAGCGCATCATGCAGATGACCGACGAGATCTCTGCGCTTATGCACAGCCCGCGCTATTCCGATTTCTAGGAGAGGGCGATGACGGCGACATTGATAATTCCTGGGCTCAACGGCTCCGACCAGGGCCACTGGCAGCGATACTGGCTCCGCGACCGCCCCGACAGCGTTCTGGTGGAGCAGGACGACTGGGACGATCCCTTGGTCGATCGTTGGGCCGACCGGCTCGAAGAGTCGCTCATCGAGCACGGCGAGGCCTATATTGTCGCCCATAGTCTCGGCTGCCTGCTGACGGCGAAGTTCGCCGACCGGCCATCGGCGCGCCGCATCAAGGGCGCGCTCCTCGTCGCCCCCTGCGACCTGCGCCCCACGGAACGGCGACACCCGGATGCCGCCATCCGCTTCGGGCCGATGCCGACAAGGGCGCTACCGTTTCCCAGCATTACCGTCGGCAGCCTGAACGATCATTACATGGAGCTCGACCGCCTGACGCTCTATGCGCGTCTGTGGAAGACCGAGCTCAGGAACATTGGCCTTGCTGGCCACATCAATATCGCCAGCGGCTTCGGTCGCTGGACCGGCGGCTATGCGCTTTTCGACAATCTCAGGGAGAAGGCGAAGGCGCCGAGGCGATACGTACCGGAACACGCCTCGCACACCTCGCTTGGCTGATCGCCATTGCCGTTCGATGTAATCGTCGGCGCCCATATCCCCCGAACGGTGAAGAGCCGAGCCTGTCGTAATGCTGTAATGTGGTCTTCATCGACAGCATGTGACGGATGGGAGGCCGGATATGTGGTATGAAGTTGCCTTGGCCATGACACTCGTGGCGTTTACGCTCAGCAGTTGCCAGACGGTGGTCACAAATACGCCGACGCAGATGTCGACGGCGAAGATGAACTGCGATCCCGCCACCAACCGCTGCCAGACCCCCGAATTCGGCATCAAGCAGAAAGCCCGGAAGGGCCAGAGGGTATCATGGACGATGCAGCCGGCCGAGGGCTGGCGTCTGACTGGCAATCCCAAGACCACCTTCGCCGGCAAGGGCGTCTATGACGTGACCGTCACCGCATGGGACCCCAACTCGCTGACCTGCCAGTGGCACGCCGAGGGTGATTCCAAGCTCTTCGCCAGCGATGGCTGGGTCGCCGGATATTGCTACGCCGACGCCGAACTGATCCCGCCGCCGGCACCGGTCAAAGTCCGTTCGACAAAGAAGAAGAGATAACGTCCCTGATCGGATGACCGCCGCGGCAAGCACCGTTGGCGGTCACGATCACGTGTTTTAGCGGGGCCGAACGGAAAGCGCCCCCGATGCCATTGACAAGCGAGACTGTCCGGGCGGAAACGGTTGCAGCAACAACCCCCAGAGGCGCGCTGTCGGCAGCGGGCCGGACAGTTTTCTCATGGATGCATCAGCAGTTCACCAGGATAGCGTTCTGCGCCATCCCGGCTATCTCAATTTCGCGGCTTCCCGCGTCTTTTCCTCTCTCTCCTTTCAGTGCGTCGCCATCGCCATGGGCTGGATGATCTACGATCAGACCCATAGCGCCTTCGCGCTGGCCATGGTCGGGCTCTGCCAGTTCCTGCCGATGGTGGTTCTGACCTTCGTGGTCGGCCACGTCGCCGATCGCTTCGACCGAAGGCGTATCGGCCTGATCTGCCAGCTGATCCTCGCCACGGTGTCGGCAGCACTTGCCGTCGCCACCTGGCAGAACTGGCTGACGCCGGCGGGCATCCTGACGGCGGTGACGATCATGGGTGCAACCGTCGCCTTCGAGCGTCCGACGATGGCAGCACTTCTCCCCAGCATCATGCCGCCCTCGCTGCTGCAGCGCGCGGTGGCGACATCGACCTCGATGATGCAGACGGCGCTGATCGTCGGCCCGTCGCTGGGTGGTCTGCTCTACGGCGTCGATGCCGTCGCTCCCTTCGCCGTGGCCGCCGTCCTGTTTGCCGTTGCAAGCATCAACGTCATCTCGATCCGCATGGAATGGACGCCGAGCAAACGCGAACCGGTCACGCTCGCCTCGGTCTTCGCCGGCGTCTCCTTCATTAAGAGCAAGCCCGTGATGCTCGGCACGATCTCGCTTGACCTCTTCGCCGTTCTGCTGGGCGGCGCCACGGCACTCCTCCCGATGTTCGCCAGCGATATCCTTCATGCCGGCCCCTGGGGGCTGGGCATGCTGCGCGCAGCCCCGGCCGTCGGCGCGCTCACCATGTCGATCGTTCTGGCCAGACGCTCGCTCACCAGCAAGGTCGGTGCAAAAATGCTGACCGCCGTGGCCGTGTTCGGCGTCGCGACGATCGTCTTTGCCGTATCGACCAACATCGCGCTGTCGATCGCCGCGCTGCTGGTGGTGGGGGCTGCCGATACGGTCAGCGTAGTGGTGCGCAGTTCTCTCGTTCAGCTCCTGACTCCGGATTCAATGCGTGGCCGTGTGAACGCCGTCAACTCGCTCTTCATCGGCACCTCGAACCAGTTGGGCGAATTTGAATCGGGAATGCTCGCGGGCATGATGGGTCCCGTTGCTGCCGGCGTCATAGGGGGCTTAGGAACCATCGTCGTGGTGCTTCTGTGGACGCGGCTTTTCCCGGATCTTCGCAAGGTCGATACGCTTCAAGGGTAGGGTGCCTTAGCCGCAATAAGTGTTCGCCAATCGTGACCCAAGAAATTTACATGGCGTTTGGCGGCTGCGTGCTAGCTTAGTAGCCAAGACATTTTCGAGGAGGTTCATATGAAGCGAATTTCAACCGTCCTGGCCGCGATCATGCTGATCGGCCTTTCGGCGCTCACGACAGGATGCGCGGGCTACCCGACCTCCGCGGGGTCGGCATCCGGTTATGTGCCTGGCGATTCCATGAACCGCGCCTGCTCAGATGGCTTCAGGCCCAGCGAAGGACGCTCCTGCGGCTATTGATGTCGCCGCTTTGTCTTTATCCCCGTGGCTCAATCGCCCACGGGGATGAAACAATCGCACCGCCGCCGAGAGAAAAACCTATCGCTTTGATTTCGGAAAAGAAAAAGGCCTGCATTTTTCAATGCAGGCCTTTTAGAAACTGGCTCCCCGGGCCGGATTCGAACCGGCGACCTGTCGATTAACAGTCGAATGCTCTACCGCTGAGCTACCAGGGATCACCGCTCGCCGCGGTGTGAGTGGGCTAATACAAATGCTTGCTCGATTTGCCAAGCGGTTTTTTCAAAAAAATGACATCTCCTTGCAATCATTCAGGTTATCCCCACATGCTGTGGATGACCGAGAGACCGAAAAACACCGCCAAACGCTTTGGCATCGATCACACCACCGGCCACATCGTGATGGGGCCGACCCGCATTCCGCTGCCGAAGTCGCGCATAGCAAGGCTTTTGATCGGCGGACTGCTGATTTTTGGCGGATGTCTGGGCTTTCTTCCGATTCTCGGCTTCTGGATGATTCCGCTCGGCGTGCTGGTGCTGTCGCACGACCTGCATGTCGCGCGGCGAATGAGACGACGATTTTCGGTGTGGTGGCACAGGAGGCGGAATTCCGCCTCCTGAAATTAATCGCTCAGGCGAAGAGGCCGGCGATCCAATAGAAGGCGGCCGCGATCAACGCGGCTGCCGGCAGCGTCACCACCCAGGCGACGACGATATTGCCCGCAAGGCCCCAGCGCACGGCAGACACCCGCCGCGCAGCGCCGACGCCGATGATCGCGCCGGTGATGGTGTGTGTGGTCGAGACGGGGATGCCGAGCCATGTGGCGCCGAACAGCGTCAGCGCGCCGCCGGTCTCCGCGCAAAAGCCCTGCATCGGGTTCAGCCGGGTGATCTTCGATCCCATCGTATGCACGATGCGCCACCCGCCGAACAGCGTGCCCAGCGCCATAGCCGACTGGCAGGACAGCACCACCCACAGCGGCACGTGGAAGCTGCCGCCGAGATAGCCCTGCGAATAAAGCAGGATGGCGATGATCCCCATGGTCTTCTGTGCATCATTGCCGCCATGGCCGAGCGAATACAGCGACGCCGAGACGAACTGCATGATGCGGAAGGTGCGGTCGACCGCGAACGGCGTCTGCCGCACGAAGAGCCACGACACGATGAGCACGAGAAACAGCGCCAGGAGAAAGCCGATCATCGGCGACATGACGATGGCGCCGGCTGTTTTCAATAGACCGCTCCAGACGATCGAGCTGAAGCCGACCTTTGCGAGCCCAGCGCCGACCAGCCCGCCGACCAGCGCATGCGACGAGCTTGAGGGGATGCCGAATACCCAGGTGACGATATTCCATATGATCGCGCCCATCAGCGCCGCGAAGATCACCATCGGCGAGACGATGGCCGGATCGATGATACCGGTCCCCAGCGTCTCGGCGACATGCAATCCGAAGAACAGGAAGGCGATGAAATTGAAGAAGGCCGCCCAGGCAACTGCGAACTGCGGCCTCAGAACGCGCGTCGAGACGATCGTCGCGATCGAATTCGCCGCATCATGCAGGCCGTTCAGAAAGTCGAAGAACAGCGCGACCGCGATCAGCCCGGCAAGCAGCGGGAAGGCAAGGGTGGCGTCCATCAGACGTTCTCGATCACGATGCCGCTGATCTCGTTGGCGACGTCCTCGAAGCGGTCGACGACCTTCTCGAGCTCACCGTAGATCTCGCTGCCGATGATGTAGGCCATCGGGTTTGTGGCGCCATGCTTGTGGAAGAGGTCTTTCAGCCCCTGATCGTGCAATTCGTCCGACCGTCCCTCGATCCGCGTCACAGCTTCCGCGATCGCCGTCAGGCGAGGGGCGTTGGCGTTGATTCGGTCGAGAAGCGGAATGGCCTCCGCGATCATATGGGCGGCCTCGACGATCGTCTTGCCCATCTCCTGCATGACAGGATCGAAGCTCTTCTGCTCGAACAGGCGGATGGTCTTGACCGTCTTGTGCATCATGTCGATCGCGTCATCCATCGACTGGATGAGGTCCTTGATGTCGACCCGGTCGAACGGCGTGATGAAGCTGCGGCGAACGGCGAGCAGGACATCGCGGGTAATATCGTCGGCTTCGTTTTCCAGTGTAACGATGCGCGTGCAGTGCTTTTCGGTGTCGTTTCCGGAAAGCAGTTCATTGAGCGCTTCGGCCGCACCCACGACTGTTTTCGCGTGCTGCGCGAAGAGATCGAAGAAGCGGTCTTCGCGTGGCATGAGTTTCCGAAACCAGCTCAGCATAGTATCCATCCATGAAAGGGTATTGTCATAAAACTGTCATAAAGCAGCGACCAAACCAAAGAAAGTGCCGGGCGGTCATTCGGGCGCGCAGGGTTAACCCTCACGAAATCGCCGTATTCGCTGACAAATTCTGAGCAAAACCAAGTGATTGGAACGAGTTGCCGGAATGCGCGTTATCCCGCCATGAGACAACGAACAAAGCATCTCTGTGGATTGTGAGGTCTGAAATGAAGAAACTTGCCATTATCGCCGTGGCGTTGATGACATGTCTGGGGAGCATCTCGCCTGCCAGCGCCTTCGATGTGCGTTACCCGCGCGGCAAGGCTGTCGATGGACTGACTGGCCTGCCGAATGAGCCAAAGCCGGAGTATCGCGATCGCTGCGGCCCTTACCGCAACTGCTATGGTAACCGGGATCGCTACCGCTACAGCGACCGAGGTCGCGATTATTATCGCCGAGACTACAATCGCTACGACAACCGCTACTATCGCCGTCACAGCGATAACACCGGAGCGATTATCGGTGGATTGGCTGCAGGCGCCATCCTCGGCGGCGTACTGGCATCGCAGCCTCGCGTTCGCTCGGGCGGTTCGCATGTAGACTATTGCTACAGCCGCTACCGCTCCTATCGCGCCTCAGACAACACCTACCAGCCCAACAACGGCCCCCGCCGTCAGTGCGTAGGCCCGTAATCGAGCTAACGCGAAGATTTGACGACAACGATGAACCTGATCGCTAGATAGCGGTCAGGTTTTTTAGTGCTGAGCGCGGGGGTTTCGACGTGCGAGCGCGCATCGGCCGCGCACGGCTAGGGCGTCACCTATAAGTACATCATTTTTTTCGGTGAGAATTTGGAGGCCTCGCCCGGAATTGAACCGGGGTACAAGGATTTGCAGTCCTCTGCGTCACCACTCCGCCACGAGGCCTCACGACGCTTACTTTCGAAAGCGTGGGCGGCATTTAGAATGAATAGAAAACAAGCGCAAGGGGGTTGTTCAAAATCCTGGGGGATTTCAGGCGCCAAAGTGAGCCATGGGACATCACCCGACGAACGGCCATCGAAGAATGGGCACCAATGCCCGTTTTGACGCGGTTGGCTTCTGTCAGTTGCCGCGCTGCAACGAGACGAGCGGCGACACGCCATTGGTCGCTACACCAGGCACGCTGGCATGCACGAGCGGTATCATCACGACAATTGCAAGCAGGCCTCCGATAAAGAGACCACCCAAGAGAGCTGATTTCGCCATGACACCCCGCTGGCTTCGTTCTTAGTGGTTCAAGTCATCGCTAATAAAGCTGACGACCACCTGAACGTCGTGGTTGCGGGGGGACGATGTCCAAATCTCAGCTTGTCTCTTTTCCGAGCAACCCGCAGCACATGATCGCGATCAGCGCGGCGACGATGAAAAAGTCGAACAGCGAGAAATATTCAGCTATGACTGACATGATCTTCTCCTCCTTATTCCTCCGGTTGCAATATTATCACAATCTTATGAACGTCACCATGGATTTTTCTGAAGGTCCTGGGCGATTGGCCACACCGTCCGAATTCTTGCTGCAGTCGCTAAGGAAGCCTTGAAAGCCGGTTCCCCTGCGATTAAGACACGGGTGAGCAATAAGCGCTTTTCATTGGGCGAGAGGACACTATGAATTTCGAGACGGCACGCGCCAACATGGTCGACAACCAGATCCGCACCACGGATGTCACCTCTCACTCCGTTCAGGCCGCTTTCCTTGCCGTGCCGCGCGAGGCTTTCGTCCCGGAAAAATCCAAGGCGATCTCCTATATCGACACCGACGTCGAAATCTGTCCGGCGGCAGCCGGCAAGCCGGCGCGTTTCCTGATGCAGTCGTCGCCGCTCGCCAAGCTGCTGCAGCTTGCAGCCGTGACAAAGGATGACGTCGTTCTCGATGTCGGCTGCGGCACGGGGTATGTTTCCGCGCTATTCTCCAAGCTCGCCGGTTCCGTTGTGGCGCTCGAAGAAGACGAAGCGCTTGCCGCCGAGGCAACGGCAAACCTTGCCGATTACGCCAACGTATCCGTCGTAACGGGATCGCTCGAAGCTGGCAGCGCCAAGGGCGCGCCCTACGACCTGATCTTCGTCAACGGCGCGGTGGAAGAGGTTCCGGCTTCGCTCTTCTCGCAGCTGCGTGAAGGCGGCCGCCTTGTCACCATCAAGGGATATGGCGGCTCGGCGCGTGCGACTGTGTTCGTCAGCGAGCGCGGCGCGGTCTCCGAGAATGTCTTCTTCAACGCTTCCGTCAAGCCGCTTCCGGGTTTCGCCAAGGCACGCGAATTCGTGTTCTAAGCAACGCGCGACGTGGGTTGATGATGATGCGGGCGCCATTGGCGCCCGTTTCTGTTTGAGGCGGACCTTCGAAGCAGTCATTGACCTTTGAGAAAACTGTGCAAAGCGGCAGTCATTTGATTCGCGATGATTTTTTTCCCCGATCGGCTATCCTACAGTCTGGGTGATTCGGATGCCGACACCTCGCAATCCGGTCGTTGTTTGAGAATAA
Source organism: Hyphomicrobiales bacterium (assembly GCA_900467745.1). Taxonomy (GTDB): domain Bacteria; phylum Pseudomonadota; class Alphaproteobacteria; order Rhizobiales; family Rhizobiaceae; genus Rhizobium. Next base: position 50,734 of record UBQW01000065.1, on the reverse strand, counting down.
CGGGGATAGATATGGCTCAGCCAAGCGTAGCGCGTGAACCGTCCATGGAAGAAATCCTGGCGTCGATCCGCCAGATCATCGAAAGCAATGAGCCGGGCGCGGGCAGGGCACTCTCCGCATCGCTGCCGCCTGTTTACGGTGATGATGAAGACGATCACGGCTCCGACATTCATCTGACGGTTGATCAGGCCTATGCCGGCGTGGAATTCCCCGATCCCGCACCGCAGCAGACCGATCCGCGCTTCGTCGCCGCCAATTCCGCTGGCTCCGCACCGGCTCAGGAAGCGCCCCGTGCTGCCATGTCGCTCGCCGATGTCGCCGCCCGCGTTCGCGCCGCCTCCGAGCGCAACACGCTTCAGCCGCAGCGCGAACCGCCCCTCGAGTTCCGCCAGCAGCCGGCACCCGTCGCACCGGCCCCTGTCATGGAAGCGCAGCCGCAGCAGGCAGTCGAGGAGCACCAGGCCGCCCTGGTGGCTCAGCGTACGCCTGAGCCCGTGCTGGTCGAAGAACCGGCCGCGATGGCATTCGAAATGCCGTCTCAGCAGCCGATGGCTGTAGAGGCCGAAACCGTTCAGCCCGTGGCAGCGCCGGTTCAGGAGCAGGTCGCCATCGCTCCGCCCATGGCTGCTTCGCCGATGGCTGCAGCTCAGCCGCTTTTCGCCGAGCCGGTCGCCGCGCCGCTGTCGGACCGCCTTCTGCCGAGCCTGATGGACGAAACCCAGCAGTCGCTGCTGTCGCAGGATGCCGGCCTGCAGATCGCCCGCTCCTTCGAGGAACTGGCCGCCGCCATCGATGGCGCCGAGCGCCGCTCGCTGGACGAGATCGCCGAAGACATGCTGCGCCCGATGCTGCGCGACTGGCTCGACGACAATCTGCCGACCCTGGTCGAGCGCCTCGTGCGCGAAGAGATCGAGCGCGTGGCGCGCGGCCCGCGCCGCTGATCGGATCCGTCGCTTTTTACGAAGAGCCGCTCCGGTCCCCGGGGCGGCTTTTTTATTGACTTGCTGGCGGGCATCCTATTTACAACCCGCATCCAGAAAACCTCCAGATTTGGTCCAAAAATGCTCGAAAAGACCTACGATTCCGCAGCCGTTGAACCGAAGATCGCCGCGAAATGGGACGAGGCGGACGCTTTCCGCGCGGGCGCCAACGCCAAGCCGGGCGCTGAAAGCTTCACCATCGTGATCCCGCCGCCGAACGTGACGGGTTCGCTGCACATGGGCCACGCGCTGAACAACACGCTGCAGGACATCATGGTCCGCTTCGAGCGCATGCGCGGCAAGGACGTGCTGTGGCAGCCGGGCATGGACCATGCCGGCATCGCCACGCAGATGGTCGTCGAGCGCAAGCTGATGGAACAGCAGCTTCCGGGCCGCCGCGACATGGGCCGCGAAGCCTTCATCGAGAAGGTCTGGGAGTGGAAGAACGAGTCGGGTGGCCTGATCTTCAATCAGTTGAAGCGCCTCGGCGCCTCCTGTGATTGGTCGCGCGAGCGCTTCACCATGGACGAAGGCCTCTCCGAGGCCGTCCTCGAAGTCTTCGTCAGCCTCTACAAGGAAGGCCTGATCTACAAGGACAAGCGTCTCGTCAACTGGGACCCGAAGCTCCTGACCGCGATTTCGGACATGGAAGTCGAGCAGCTGGAGGTCAAGGGCAATCTCTGGCACTTCCGCTATCCGCTGGAAGCGGGCGTCACCTACCAGTACCCGATCGCTTTCGACGAGGAAGGCAAGCCGACGGAATTCGAGATGCGCGACTACATCGTCGTCGCAACGACCCGTCCGGAGACGATGCTCGGCGATACCGGCATCGCGGTTAATCCTGAAGACGAGCGCTACAAGTCGATCGTCGGCAAGCATGTCATCCTGCCGATCGTCGGCCGCAAAATCCCGATCGTCGCGGATGACTACGCCGATCCGACAGCCGGCACCGGCGCCGTCAAGATCACGCCGGCGCATGACTTCAACGACTTCGAGGTCGGCAAGCGCGCCGGTTTGCGCGCCATCAACGTCATGAACATCGATGCCTCGATCTCGATCAAGGAGAACGAGGATTTCCTCGAAGGTCTCGACCATCCGGCAGCACTCCATGGTGCCTGGGACCGCTTGGAAGGCCAGGACCGTTTCACCGCCCGCAAGATCATCGTCGAGATTTTCGAAGAGGCAGGCCTGCTCGACAAGATCGAGCCGCACAAGCACGTGGTTCCGCATGGCGACCGCGGCGGCGTGCCGATCGAGCCGCGCCTGACCGACCAATGGTGGGTGGACAACAAGACGCTGGCCCAGCCGGCTATCGCGTCCGTCCGCGAAGGCCGCACCAATTTCGTGCCCAAGAACTGGGAAAACACCTATTTCCAATGGATGGAAAACATCCAGCCTTGGTGCATTTCCCGTCAGCTGTGGTGGGGTCACCAGATTCCCGCCTGGTACGGTCCCGATGGCCAGGTCTTCGTCGAGAAGACCGAGGAAGAGGCCCTGCAGGCCGCCATCCAGCACTACATCGCTCACGAAGGACCTTGGAAGGCTTGGGTCGAGGAAAAGCTCGAGAACTTCCAGCCCGGCGAAATCCTGACGCGTGACGAAGACGTGCTCGACACCTGGTTCTCTTCCGCTCTCTGGCCGTTCTCGACCCTCGGCTGGCCGGAAAAGACGCCCGAGCTTGCTCGCTACTACCCGACCAACGTTCTGGTCACCGGTTTCGATATCATCCCGTTCTGGGTTGTTCGCATGATGCAGATGGGTCTGCATTTCATGAAGGACGAGGACGGCGTTCCGGTCGAGCCGTTCCATACGGTCTATATCCACGCGCTGGTTCGCGACAAGAACGGCCAGAAGATGTCGAAGTCGAAGGGCAACGTCATCGACCCGCTGGAACTCATCGACGAGTACGGCGCCGACGCGCTGCGTTTCACGCTGGCGATCATGGCGGCCCAGGGGCGCGACGTGAAGCTCGATCCGGCCCGCATCGCCGGCTATCGCAACTTCGGCACCAAGCTGTGGAACGCCACGCGCTTCGCCGAGATGAACGGCGTCGTCAACGACCCGCATTTCATTCCTGAAGCCGCCGAACTCACGGTCAACCGCTGGATCCTGACGGAACTGTCCCGCACCGAACGCGACCTCACCGAGGCGATCGAAGCCTATCGCTTCAACGATGCCGCCGGCGTGCTTTATCGTTTCGTCTGGAACCAGGTCTGCGATTGGTATCTCGAACTGCTGAAGCCGATCTTCGGCGGCACGGACGAGGGCGCCAAGAAGGAGGCGCAGTCCTGCGTCGCCTACGTTCTGGAAGAGATCTACAAGCTGCTGCATCCCTTCATGCCCTTCATGACCGAAGAGCTTTGGGCGCATACGGCAGGCGAGGGCCGCGAGCGTGATGGCCTGGTCTGCCACGCCGAATGGCCGTCGCCGTCCTACGCCGACGACGCGGCAGCCGACGAGATCAACTGGCTGATCGACCTCGTCTCCGATATCCGCTCGGTTCGCTCCGAAATGAACGTACCGCCGTCGGCCGTAGCCCCGCTTGTCTTCGTCAACGCCAACAGCCTGACGCGTGACCGGCTGTCGCGCCACGATGCGGCGATCAAGCGCCTGGCGCGTGTCGATGGCATTTCGCTGGCCGAGCAGGCGCCGAAGGGTGCGGCCCAGATCGTGGCCGGCGAAGCGACGGTCTGCCTGCCGCTCGGCGCGCTGATCGATCTCGGCGCCGAGAAGGCCCGCCTCGAAAAGGCGATCGCCAAGACCGAGGCAGAAATGGCAAGGATCAACGGCAAGCTCTCCAACGAGAAGTTCGTCGCCAACGCCAACCCGGAGGTCGTAGCAGCCGAACGGGAACGTCTGGAAGAGCTGACGGTCCAGCTCGCGAGCCTCAAGATCGCGCTCTCGCGTGTAGATGAAGCTTCGTAAAATCAACTCTCAATAGTATTTCATTCCAAGGCGCCCGATGAAGAATCGGGCGCCTTTTTTCGAAAAATTAACCGTAATCAGCCCCTGCGCCGCTGCAACTTGGCTAGAGCGGCACCATTTTTCAGCTTTTCCACGAAGTTTTTCCTAAAAATCGAACTGTTGTCAGAAGGTAACATAACTGTGCTCGTATAGAACGATCACTCTATCGCGTGATCGATTCCAAGATTTTTTGAGATATTTTTTCTAAGATGGGGAAATTTTGACGTGCCCGTCAATTTTTTACGTAAAGCATCCATTAGCTCACTTTTCAATCGCGCCCAGTCACGAAGTTGCCATTTTAACCTCTCGCCGTCACAGTCCCACCATCGCAATTGCCTCAGTGGGGGAGACACCTTGGCATCTCGTAAGGTTCTGGCGGCAGCCCTGCCGCTTGTTATGATTTCGGCGCTGACCCAACCTGCCTTCGCGGGCGGTCTTGAGCGTGGTGGCTATAATATCGATCAGCTGTTCGATGCATCGCAGTTTTCGGTCCAGTCCGGCGTGATCTATGTCATGCCGCAGCGCAAGCTGAAGAATACCAAAGATACGGACCCATCGGACGGATTGGGGATCAACGGAACCGGTGGTGGAAGCACCTCTACCAACGAGACCGAGAATTATGCCATTCCTTATGGTGGCCTAAAGGGCGGTTACGGCGATGTCGACTGCCTGGTCGATTATTCCGAGCCATTCGGCGCCCACACCAATCCCGGAGCCAACTGGGTAGGTGCCCAGAGCAACATCGAAACGAAAGTGTCGAGCCGGAACTATGGCGCGACCTGCTCATACAAATTCGACGTTGGCCCAGGTCAGCTTCGCTTGATCGGTGGTACCTTTTATCAGGAAATTGAAGGCTCCAAGGAGCGTCTTGTCGTTTCACCCGTTGTTCTCGCTGGTATCAATCCGGCGTTGGCAGCTTACAACGGCATTGGTCGCCTTGATCTGGAGGACAATGCCTGGGGTTGGCGAGCAGGCATCGCTTATGAGATTCCAGAATACGCGCTGCGGGCAAGCCTAGTCTATAACAGCCGGGTTAAGTACGACAACTTGACCGGTACCGTTGACCTTACACAGGTGCCGGTTGGCGCTGGCGCTGCGAGTGGAAGGATCACGAATATCTTCGGTGCAGCAGAAGCTCCGGATTCGCTTGAACTCAAGGTTCAAAGCGGCATTGCGCCTGACTGGCTGGCGTTCGGCTCTGTAAAATGGACCAACTGGAGCGTTCTTCAGTCTATCTCGCTCTGCCCGGTTTCAACGCGCGGTACCGCTTGTTCTGCAACGAGTGGGACACAGCTTACCTCTCTTGACCTTCTATACCGCGATGGTTGGACCGTTACTGGCGGTATTGGCCACAAGTTCAACGATCAGTGGAGCGGCGCAGTCAGCCTGACGTGGGACCGCGGCACGAGCCATGGCTACGGCGCGCAGACGGATAGCTGGACACTTGGTGTTGGCGCTGCCTACAATCCAACAGAGAACATCGAGTGGCGGCTGGCTGGCGCACTTGGCATCCTGACAAGCGGCTCGTCGGGTGCGTTGACGCAAAACGGCGTCACTTACGGTGACGACGTATCCTACGACTTCGGCAACGATCTCGTGGCGGCCATCTCCACCAGCATCAAGGTCAAGTTCTGACCTGCCAAGATCAGCGCAAGTGAAAGCCCGGCAAACTGTCGGGCTTTTCTTTGTCTTGGCGCCATTAAGCATGCTCTCGTCACGTGTCATTTTGTGACGATTCAGCAACAGTTTTTTTTGAGTGTTGGCGTATGATGGGCTCCATCACGAATTGTCCATTTCCCGCCACAAACTAGGCGCAGCGGTAATCTCGGGCGAGGGAATGACAGGCATAGGGTGCGCGTAAAAGAGTAAGATGGGTCGTTTTTCGGTGAGTGTGAAAGAGACGGACATGAGGTGTGGCGCAGTTGCCGCCGCTTCGCTTGTTTCGCCTGTTTTGCAGGGTGTTTCAGCCGGAAAGCGCCGTTCGATCGCAGCCTTCTCAAGCCTTTCAATTTCCTCACGTTCGACGGCGTTGCCTCTATCCGGACCGGCTTTCGGTAACGACGTCTCGCGTTTTGTCACAATTGGTGACTACGACATTTCTGAAGGCGAAATGCCGCTCCGCGGGCTCGCCGAAACGAGGTTGAAGGCATCTCCGTCAGTTCGCGCCGGAAAGCGGGCGGATGCGGTCGGTGCGAAGAAAATGATGGCTCTCTCTGGGGAGCCGAAGGCTGGATGCGACGCGGGCAAGCGGGTCTTGGAACCCACCGCGGGATCGCTCGCCGAAGGGACTTTATCTGCGGGCCAAACGGGCGGGATGTTCGAGATGGCGCGTATGGGTGGAAACGAAAGAAATCGAGTGAAATGCTGACGTTCGAGTTCAGACCTTTCAGATTGATGCTTATGGGGCTCTCCGTCGCCTGCTGCGCGGCGATGAGTTGTCCGGCAAGCGCGTTCGACATCAAGTCGGGCGTCAACAAGGAATCCGGTCCTTTCGATCTCTTCAAGTTCGGTTTCAAGGCCTACAAGAACGGCCAGAAGGAAGAGGCTGTCGAAGCCTACAAATACGCCGCCGAAAAGGGCCACACCGGCTCGCGCTGGGCACTCGCCAACATGTATGCCGATGGCGACGGTGTCGCGCAGGACGATTTCGAAGCTTTCAAGATCTATAGCGAGATCGCCCAGCAGGGCGTCGAGCCCGGTTCCGAGGATACCGGCTTCTTCGTCAACGCGCTTCTGTCGCTCGCCGGCTATTACAAGCACGGCATTCCGGGCAGCCCCGTGAAGACCGATCTCACCCAGGCGCGCCAGATCTATTTCCAGGTGGCCTCCACCTTCGGCGTTCCCGAAGCGCAGTTCCAGCTGGCGCAGATGATGCTTGCCGGCGACGGCGGCGCCACCAGCACGCAGCAGGCCAAGAAGTGGCTGAACCAGGCCCGCAAGGCCGGTCACCCGGGCGCCATGTCCGTCTTCGGCAATATCCTGTTCCAGGAAGGTCAGTCGGCCAACGGCCTGGCGCTGATGACGGCGGCACTCGATCGCTGCAAGCCGAAGGATTGCAACTGGATGGAATCGCTGCAGGAGCAGGCGTTCTCGGTTGCCAGCGAAAGCGACCGCCGCAACGCCATCGCCCTCTCTCACAAGATCGCCAGCAGCAACACCGACTGACGATCGCAAGACCGGATCGCCGAGATCCGGCCTCGATTGGTTCCGCCTAGCTCTTAGGCCGCGAAATCGAAATAGGCGACCACAGGCACGTGGTCGGAAGGCTTCTCCCAAGCACGCACATGTTTTTCGATGGCCGTCGAGGTCATCCGGTCGGCGGCTTCCGGCGACAGCATCAGATGATCGATGCGAATGCCGTTGTTCTTCGGCCATGCGCCGGCCTGATAATCCCAGAACGTATAGGCAGGCACCGCATCCGTCGTCGCCCGCACCGCATCCGTCAGCCCAAGGCTCTCAAGCCTGCGAAACGCTTCGCGCGTCTGCGGCAGGAACAGAGCGTCGTTTTCCCAGACCTTCGGGTCGAAGCAATCATGCGGCTCGGGGATGACGTTGTAGTCGCCGGCAAGGATCAGGATCTCTTCGTAAGCCAGCCGCTCGGCCGCGAATGTGCGCAGCCGCTCCATCCAGGCGAGCTTGTAGCTGTACTTCTCGGTATCGACGGGATTGCCGTTCGGCAGATAGAGGCAGCAGACGCGGGCGACGCGATTGCCGGGAATGGAGAACACCGCTTCCAGAAAACGTGCCTGCTCGTCGAGCGGATCGCCCGGCAGTCCGCGTGTCACTTCGTCCGGTTTGGTCTTGGAAAGAATGGCGACGCCGTTGAAGCCCTTCTGCCCATGCGTCTCCACATGATAGCCGAGAGCTTCGATCTCCAGCCGCGGAAATCCCTCGTCGACCGTCTTGATCTCCTGCAGGCAGGCAATGTCGGGGTTCGAATCCTTCAGCCACTGCGTGAGATTGTCGATGCGCGCCTTGACGCCGTTGATGTTCCAGGTCGCGATCTTCATTCTTTTGTCCCGTTCCGCTTTGACGTCTTCTTCTAGCGTGGTCTTGAGACAAGCGACAAGACGTTAAACCGGCCGGAAGACAATCTTCGGCCGGTTCTGTGTGGATAGCGGGAGAGGGTGGTCAGATCGAGAAGCTGGTTCCGCAGCCGCAGCTCGCTACCGCGTTCGGGTTCTTGATCTGGAAGGACTGGCCGAGCAGGTTATCGACGAAATCGATCTCCGAGCCCGCCATGTAGATCAGCGACATGCTGTCGATCAGCACTTTCGCGTCATTCTTCTCGACGACCACGTCGTCGTCCTGGATGCCGTCGGTCAGGTCGAACTTGTAGGAAAAACCCGAACAGCCGCCTCCCTCGACGGAGACGCGCAGCGCGCTCTTGCCGGGGTCGCTGCCGACAATGGTGGCGATTCGCTTCGCAGCCGCGTCGGAAAGGGTAACACTTGTTTCGGTCATGTCTGCTCCTGCCGGGGTCAAGATCCGGAGAGAATAGTGGTCCAGCCATCAATATAAACGGCTGTTTTTCAATGCTATCGCGCCTTATATCATGAAAGCGCGGCCCGCGGCAAAGTGGGCGATACGTCGTCTCTTTGCCGTTTATGCTCTCTATAGGTATGAAGAGCATATGGCGGCGTCAATGGGCGTGCGCTTGGACATGGCGAGTGACGGTGAAGAATGACGATCGACAGACGTGCATTAGGCTTCGGTAACAGCGACAGCGCAATCTACGCGGCTGACCCGTGGACGACGCGTGGGCGGCTCTATCCCGAGAACTCCAGCCCGACGCGCTCGGACTTCCAGCGCGACCGCGACCGTATCGTCCACACGACAGCCTTCCGGCGCCTCAAGCACAAGACCCAGGTCTTCATCGCCCAGGATGGCGATCACTATCGCACGCGGCTCACGCACACGATCGAGGTCGCCCAGATCGCCCGCGCGCTCGCAAGGGCACTGAAGCTAGACGAGGATCTGGCCGAGGGCGTCGCCCTTGTGCACGATTTCGGCCACACGCCCTTCGGCCACACCGGCGAGGACGCGCTCCACGAGGTGCTGCTGCCCTATGGCGGCTTCGACCACAATGCCCAGTCGCTGCGTATCGTCACCAAGCTCGAACGCCGTTACGCCGATTTCGACGGCATCAACCTGACATGGGAAAGCCTCGAAGGCCTGGTCAAGCACAACGGCCCGCTCTTGACCAAGGACGGAACCGGCACGCGCGGCCCCGTGCCGCAGCCGATCCTCGATTACTGCGAGATCCACGATCTCCAGCTCGACACCTTCGCCAGCCTCGAGGCGCAGGTTGCCGCGATCGCCGACGATATCGCCTATAACACCCACGATATCGATGACGGCCTGCGCTCGGGCTATCTCACCTTCGACATGCTCGAGGATATCCCGTTCCTGGCCGGTCTGATGGCCGAGGTGAGGGAGCGCTACCCCACGCTGGAGCCGAGCCGCTTCACCCACGAAATCATGCGCCGCCAGATCACCCGCATGGTCGAGGACGTGATTTCCGTCGCCCAAGAGCGTCTGGCGGAAATCCGCCCCCAGAGCGCCGACGACGTCAGGCACGCCAACCGCGTGATCGCGACGTTTTCCGAGGGCATGGCCGAGACGGATAGGCAGATCAAGGCGATGCTCTTCAAGCGCATCTACCGCCACCCCGACATCATGCGCATCCGATCAGGCGCGGCCCAGATCGTCACCGACCTGTTTTCGGCCTACATGGCCAACCCCAAGGAGATGCAGAGCCACTATTGGGTGGATCACATTGCGGGGCTGGCAGAAGCGCCGAAGGCGCGCCATGTTGGCGATTATCTCGCCGGCATGACCGACACCTACGCCATCAGCGCCCACAGGCGATTGTTTGACCAGACTCCCGATTTGCGCTAGGCAGCGGTCGCTCGGCAAAGGCCGGGCGGATGCCGTGTGGCACAGCCTATGCATGGAAGAGTGCGATGAACCTTTTTACCGATTTCGAAGCCAGGATTAAAACCGCCCTTGAACAGATCGATCTGGTCAAGGAAAAGCGATCCGAGCTGGATTTCGGACGCATTGCCGTCGAGCCGCCGCGTGACGCGAGCCATGGCGATGTCGCGACCAATGCGGCGATGGTGCTTGCCAAGCCGCTCGGCACCAATCCGCGCGCGCTGGCCGAAATCATCACCGAAAAGTTGAAGGAAGATCCAGACGTCGCCGAAGTATCGGTCGCGGGCCCTGGTTTCATCAACATCAGGATCGCCGTCGGCTACTGGCAGCGCCTGCTGGCTTCGATGATCACTGCTGGCACCGATTACGGTCGCTCGACGATGGGTGAGGGCCGCAAGGTCAACGTCGAATATGTTTCGGCCAACCCGACCGGCCCGATGCACGTCGGCCATTGCCGTGGCGCCGTCGTCGGCGACGCGCTGGCCAACCTGCTGTCCTTCGCCGGCTTCGACGTCACCAAGGAATATTACATCAACGATGCCGGCTCGCAGATCGACGTCTTGGCGCGCTCCGTTTTCCTTCGCTACCGCGAGGCGCTGGGCGAAAAGATCGGCGAGATCCCGGCTGGCCTCTATCCGGGCGATTATCTCGTCCCGGTCGGCGAAGCGCTGGCCCGTGATTACGGCGTCAAGCTGCACAACATGCCCGAGGGCCAGTGGATGCCGCTGGTCAAGGATCGCACGATCGATGCGATGATGGTGATGATCCGCGAGGATCTGGAGGCGTTGAACGTCCATCACGACGTGTTCTTCTCCGAGCGCACGCTGCACGCCAATGGCGCTGCCGCCATCCGCACGGCCATCAACGACCTGACCTTCAAGGGCCACGTCTACAAGGGCACGCTGCCGCCGCCGAAGGGGCAGCTACCGGAAGATTGGGAAGATCGCGAGCAGACGCTGTTCCGCTCGACCGAGGTCGGCGACGACATGGACCGTCCGCTGATCAAGTCCGACGGCTCCTACACCTATTTCGCCGCCGACGTCGCCTACTTCAAGAACAAGTTCGATCGCGGCTTCAGCGAGATGATCTATGTGCTCGGCGCCGACCATGGCGGCTACGTCAAGCGCCTGGAGGCGGTCGCGCGCGGCGTGTCGGAAGGCAAGGCCAAGCTTACCGTTCTGCTGTGCCAGCTGGTCAAGCTGTTCCGCGATGGCGAACCGGTCAAGATGTCGAAGCGCTCGGGCGACTTCGTGACGCTGCGCGATGTGGTCGAGGAAGTCGGCCGCGATTCGGTGCGGTTCATGATGCTGTATAGAAAGAGCTCGGAGCCGTTGGACTTCGATTTCGCCAAAGTAACGGAACAGTCGAAAGACAATCCGGTCTTTTACGTACAGTACGCGCACGCCCGTTGCATGTCTGTCTTCAGGCAGGCGAAGGAGGCGTTTCCGGATCTCGACGTGTCGCCTGAGATCCTCGCCAAAGCCGTGTCCGGAATCTCGGATCCTGCGGAATTACAATTGGTTGCGAAGGTTGCCGAGTTCCCTCGGCTGGTCGAGGCAGCGGCTCAATCGCAAGAGCCGCATCGTGTCGTATTCTACCTCTATGATCTTGCCAGTTCTTTCCATGCTCATTGGAATAAGGGCAAGGATCAGGTAGACTTACGATTTATTAACGATAAGAGCCGAGAGTCTAGTATTACCAGACTAGGGCTGGTGTACGCCGTTGCGTCCGTTTTGAAGTCGGGTCTTGCCATCGCAGGAACGGCTGCGCCGGAAGAGATGCGGTAGCGTCACCATTTACCCACAATGCGCTGGCACGAAACCTTTGCATTTGCGAGTGGATGAGTATGGCAGATAAACAGCGGGCGTATGACACGCGTAACGATGCGAACCTCTTTGCTGACGACGATCCCCTTGCGGAGCTTGCGCGTATCGTCGGTTTTGAGCCCCGTGTAGCGGCAAACACCGTCGAAGCGGCGCCAAGGCAGGAGCCTGCCTTCAATCTCGAAGACGAACTGCTGCGCGAGTTCGAGCGTTACGACGCTCCGACCGCGCCTGCAGTCGTCGATCATCCGATCGAGACGGCCTACGCTCAGCCCGAGCCCGTAGTCTATGCCGAGCCGGAGCCCGTCACTTACGACGAGCCCGAGCCGCACTACGAGGCCGCACAGCACTACGAGCCCGCACAGCACTACGAGCAAGCGCCGCGCTACGAGGCCGAGCCGGTTCATTACGAAGCGCCGGTTGTCTCGGAACGGGTCGAAGACGAGGCCTTGCCTGTCATCGAGCAGCCCGATGCCCGCGCGATCCTGTCATCCGCCGATTGGGCGGCCAGCGTCTCGCGGCCTGCGGAGCCTGTCTCCGGCGGCGCTCGTGATCTGATCGAGGAACTCGAGCTTTCGATCAGCGCCGCACCGACGCCGGTTCAGCCTGCCAAGGCCCCGCAATGGTCGGCCGCAAGCATCCGCCTGCCGATCGCCAATTTCCATACGTCTCGCCGCGAAGAGCCGGCCGCACCGCCTGTCGCTGCTCCGGCACCTGTTGTCGCCGAGCCTGCGCCTGCCGCGCCGCGCTTCGAAGCGCCGGCTGCCGCCAGCTTCCCCGCTGAAATCGACCGTCATGAGCCGTCGTTCGTCGTCGAGCAGCCCGTCGCTGAGCCGATCATCGAACCTGTCGTCGATCACAGCGCCTTCGATCTGGCCGCTGCGGCCAAGGATGGCGACGTCAAGGCCGATGCCGCGCTGACGGAAGCCGTCGCCGAAGTCGACGATATCGCCTTCGATATCGATGACCTCCTGGCCGATGTCTCGCAGTATCCGGTTACCGCTCGTGAAGCGGCACCCGTGGAAGCACAGCCGGTCGCCCCGGTCGTCCAAGCGCCGATCCCTGCGCCGGCCTATGTGCCCGAGCCGCCCGTCGCCGTCGCTCCTGTCGCGGCAGCGCCCGTAGCGCCTCGCTATGCACCCGAGCCGCAACCGGTCGCCGCCAAGGCCGCACCTGACGCGGAAGACCCGTTCGCGGGCCATGACTTCGAACTGGATCTCGAAGGCATCGAGCTTGAGCTCGCCGACCTCGATTTCGTCGAGCCTGTTGTGGCCGAGGAGATCGAGCAGCCGAAGCCGCAACCTGTCGCAGCACCCGTGGCCTACCAGCCGGCAGTCCGCCAGCCGGAGCCTGCCGCGCAGCCGGCAGCCGCACCGTACCAGCCATCCGCCCCGGCGCCGGCTTATCAGGCGCCTGCCTACCAGGCACCCGCCTATCAGGCAGCCGCCTATCAGGCAGCCGCCCCGGTCTACCGTTCGCCGGAGCCCGCAGCGCCCGCAGCACCGTCCTACCGCGCGCCGGCACCTGCCGTCGACACGACGGAAGAGCTGCCCTTCGATCCGTCGATGATCTCCGATGCGGAGTATCAGATGGAAGCGGTTGAGATGCATGTCCCGACGCTGCCGCCGGTCGAAAAGCACGAGCCCGTTCCCGCGATGTCGGATTTCGATTTCGACGTCGATTCGGAAATCGCAAACCTGCTGACGCCAGCCAAGCCGATCGAAGCACCCGCAAAGCCGGCTCAGGACATCCGTGCCCGCGCCCAGGCCTCTGTCGCCGCCGTGGCATCCGTTGCACGGCCGCAGCCGTCGCAGCCGCAGGCCCAGAGCTTCGATGAATTCGAACGCGCGCTGGAGGAAGATTTCCGCCGCAGCGTCAACGAGCCCGTGCAGCAGCGTCGCGAGACGGTGTCGGAAGTTCAGATCCAGTCGGCGAGCGACGCCGAGGATATGAGCCGCGCCCGCTCGATGAAGCGCATGCTGGCGGCAGCCGCTGCCATCGTCATTTTCGGCGGCGTCGCCTATGCCGGTTATTCCTTCCTGGCGCGCGACGGCGGCCTCGGTATCGCCACCGGCGAACCGCGTGTCATCGTGGCCGACAAGGACCCGGTCAAGGTCGTTCCGGAAAACCCGGGCGGCAAGACCGTTCCGAACCAGGACAAGGCTGTCTATGACAGCGTTGGTGGCGCCGCCACCGAAGCCCCGAAGCAGAAGTCGCTGGTCTCCAGCGACGAGCAGCCGGTTGATGTCGTTCAGCGCACGCTGACGCCGGAAACGCTGCCTGAAGACAACGACGCCCCGATGCCATCCATGGCGACGCCGGTCGGCGACACCGAGGATCCGCGTCTGCTGCCGAACGACAGTGCGACGGATACGGCTGCTGCCGCTCCGTCGGATGCCGATCGTTCGCCGTCGGTCTCGGCCCGCAAGGTCCGCACCATGATCGTCAAGCCTGATGGCACGCTGGTCGCCCGCGACGAGCCGGCGCCTGAGCCCGCTGCATCCTCGCTGCCGAAGCCCACCTCGGTGCAGACGCAGAAGATCGCGGCAGGTGGTGCATCGGCTTCCGCTCCGACGATCGAACAGCTGGCGTCTGCCGACATTCGCTCGACGCCGGTGGAAGGCGCTACGCCGACAGCAAAGCAGACCTCCGAGAACGTGCTTGCCAAGGCCGCGGCGGCAACGCCTGACAGCGTCAACCCGCCGGTCCGTGCCGTAACCAGCACCAAGACCGACACCGCGCCGACCCCGGCATCGCGTCCGGGCGCTTCGGCTCTCGCACCCGCGACGGCAGCACCGGCACCAGCCGCCCAGGCACCAAAGGAAGTCGCGGCGGTTCCGCCGGCAGCGGCACAGGCCCAGCCGACCACGGCCGCTCCTGGCAGCTATGGCGTCCAGATCGCATCGCTGCCGTCTGAAGCCGAAGCGAAGAAGTCCTATGCAAGCCTGTCGAAGAAGTTCGGCGGCGTGCTGGCTGGCATGCCTTACGAAATCCGCAAGGCCGACATCGCAGGCAAGGGCACCTATTACCGCCTGCGCATCACGGCCGGTTCCAAGGACGAAGCAGCCGCGATCTGCGAAAAGTACCGCGCAGCCGGCGGCTCCTGCCTGATTTCGAAGTAAGTCTCGAAACCGAATTGCTTGAGAGCGGCGGGGACCACCCGCCGCTCTTTTCGTTTGTGGAGCTCCCTTTGTGCCCTTCTTTTTTGTGAATGGCAGTTGACGCTGCTCGCATTTCGCCAAGGCGTCTCTATGATTCGGGTATGACCGAATCAAAAGCGATGATCCTTGGCTGTAGCGGCCTTTCCCTGACGCCCGAAGAGAAGGCCTTCTACGCGGGCGAGCGCCCCTGGGGCTTCATCCTGTTCGGCCGCAATATTTCCGAACCGCAGCAGATATCGGACCTCGTGGCCGAGATGCGCGAAAGCGTCGGCTGGCACGCGCCGGTGCTGATCGATCAGGAGGGCGGCCGCGTCCAGCGCATCCGCCCGCCGATCCTGCCGCATTATCCGTCCGGACAGCAGCTCGGCGACCTCTATCGAGAGAATCCTGAAAAGGGCAAGCGCGCAGCTTGGCTGATGTCGCGCCTGCATGCCTTCGATCTCTCGAAATTCGGCATCAACGTCGATTGTCTGCCCGTCCTGGATGTCCCGGTCGAAGGCAGTAGCAACGTCATCGGCAACCGTGCCTATGGCATGGACCCGAAGACGGTGACCGACATGGGCATCGCCGCATCCGAAGGCTTGAAGGCGGGCGGCGTTCTCTCGGTCATGAAGCACATGCCCGGCCACGGCCGCGGCTTTGCCGATTCCCATCACGAGCTTCCGGTCGTCCGCGTCTCGCGCGAAGAACTCGAAGCCCACGATTTCCCGCCATTCATCGCCATGAAGGACGAACTGATGGCCATGACCTGCCATCTCGTTTTCACCGCGATCGACCCCGATAATCCGGCCACCACCTCGCGCAAGGTCATCGACGGCATCATCCGCGAACACATCGGCTTCAAAGGCCTGTTGCTTTCCGATGATAGTTCGATGAACGCGCTGAGCGGCACGCTTGGCGAGCGGGCGGCGAATATCATTGCGGGCGGGTGCGATATCGTGCTGCATTGCAATGGCCATATGGATGAGATGCTTGAGGTCGTCGCCAACGTGCCGCTGCTGCAAGGTGGAGCGCTCGAACGTGCCAAGCGCGTGGAGCAGGGGGTTCCGACGGCCGATGGCGCCGATGAGGCCGCGATTCGCGCCGAATTCAATGCGATGTTTGCGACGGTCTGATCGCGAAAGGAACGAGACGACGTGACGACGACGACAAAGGCTCAGGAGCGCCCGCAGACATCGGCAACGCCGATGGACAAGCTGTGGCAGGACGGCGGCGCCGACCGCGCCTCGACCGATCCGGCGCTGTTGATCGATGTCGCCGGCTTCGAAGGCCCGCTCGACCTGTTGCTGCATCTCGCACGCACCCAGAAGGTCGATCTGTCCCGCATTTCCGTGCTGGCGCTCGCCGAGCAATATCTGCTGTTCATCGACAGCGCCCGCCGCATCCGCATCGAGCTCGCGGCCGACTATCTCGTCATGGCGGCATGGCTCGCCTACCTGAAGTCGCGCCTGCTCATTCCGCAGCAGGTCAAGGACGACGGCCCCTCGGGCGAGGAAATGGCGGCATCGCTGGCGTTTCGCCTGAAGCGCCTGGAGGCGATGCGCGAGGCAGCCGGTGGCCTGGTCAACCGCAACCGTCTCGGCCGTGACGTGCTTGCCCGTGGCGCGCCCGAGCATATCCCCGATCGCCACCAATCCGCCTACGACGCCAGCCTCTACGATCTGCTGACCGCCTACGCCTCGCTGCGCCAGCGCCAGGCGGTGACACAGGTCACGATCGCGCGCCGCACGGTCTGGTCGCTCACCGAAGCACGCGAACTGCTGACCCGCCTGATCGGCGAGATCGGCGACTGGACGGCACTCGAGCAGCATATCCTGACCTACATGGTCTCGCCCGAAGACCGGGTGACGGCGATCGCCAGCGCCTTTGCGGCGTCGCTCGAACTCGCACGCGAAGGCAAGATCGAAATCCGTCAGGAAGGTGTCTTCGAGCCGATCTACATGCGGCGCGGGCCAAATCATGCCACGGTGCAGGTCGTCGAACAGGAGCTGCCGGCGTGAGCGATCTGGAAGACACCGATCTGGAAAATGGCGACGCCGAGCGCGCTGGCGACGACACCGTCCAAGACGAGAGCGAGGCCGCGCGCATCGCCGAGGCATTGGTCTTCGCCTCCGCCCAGCCCGTTTCGGAAGCCTTCATCAGCGATCGCCTGCCTAGAGCATTCGACGTGCGCGCCATCATGCTGCGGCTGCAGGAAGAATACGCCCATCGCGGCGTCAATCTGGTCAGGGTCGACGATGCCTGGGCGTTCCGCACCGCCGCAGACCTCTCCTTCGTCATCCGCCGCGATGAAAACGAGGTGCGCAAGCTTTCGCGCGCCGCGCTCGAGGTTCTCGCCATCATCGCCTATCACCAGCCGGTGACGCGCGCCGAGATCGAGGACATCCGCGGTGTGCAGACCTCGCGCGGCACGCTCGATGTCTTGATGGAGGCCGGTTGGGTGCGTTTTCGCGGCCGCCGCCGCACGCCGGGGCGTCCGGTGACGCTCGGCACGACCCGCGACTTCCTCGATCATTTCGGGCTCGAAGAACTGCGCGACCTGCCGGGTATCGAGGAATTGAAGGGGGCAGGGCTGCTCTCCGGCCGCATCCCGGCCAATTTCAACATTCCGTCGCCGTCGATGAACGATGAGTTGACGGAAGACGAAGACCCCATCACGCAGATGGATCTTGAGGAACTCGGCCTTCTGGCGCCCGGCGGCGCGTCCGAGGAATAGCCGGCTCCGTGTCTTTGTTTCGCCACGCCGAGCGAAAACAATTGTCTTCACGACTTTTCGACCGGGGACTATCTTGTCACGATGGTCGATACCGTGACATTAAGCGTCTATCTACGGGGAATTAGATGTTGGATTTGATGTTGGGTATTCTTACATCAATAGGGCATCACAACAGGAGTTAGCGTAATGGGTTCTTTTAGCATGTGGCACTGGCTGATCGTTCTGGTCATCGTGCTGTTGCTCTTCGGTCGCGGCAAGATTCCGGAACTGATGGGCGATGTCGCCAAGGGCATCAAGAGCTTCAAGAAGGGCATGAACGACGAGGACGCGCCCGAAGCTTCGAGCACGACCACCGCAGGCAAGACCGTCGATCACAAGGCCGACGAAACGAAGTAACCACGTCCGGGCAGCGCCGCCCCCGCGTTTCCCGTTCAGGAGCCTTGAATGTTCGATATTGGCTGGACCGAGCTGCTTGTCATCGCGGTCGTATTGATTGTCGTGGTTGGTCCCAAGGATCTGCCCCCGATGCTTCGCGCTTTCGGCAAGATGACGCAGCGCGCCCGCAAGGTCGCCGGTGAATTCCGTGCCCAGTTCGACGAGGCGCTGCGCGAAGCCGATATGGACGACGTGCGCCAGACGCTGAGCGACGCGCAGAAGCTCAATCCCGTCAACACGCTGCGCGAGGCAATGAACCCGCTTCGCCAGATGGGCAACGAGATCAAGGCCGATCTCCAGCGCTCGACAACGGTCGATAGCAAGACGGAAGCGCCGCTTGGTCTTATGCCGGCGCCCGAGGTCGCACCGACCGAGACGCCTGCAGTCATGCCGGCGCCGACGCCGGTGCCTGCAGCATCGGCTGCCGTGCCTGAGGCTGCAGCGGCAAAGCCCGCCCGCAAGCCCCGCGCCAAGGCCGCCGACAAGGCCGACGCTGTAGCCGCCGTCGCGGTGACGCCGGCCGAAAAGCCGAAGCGCGCGGCTGCCAAGGCGGCTCCGGCTCCTGCAAGCGCTGCGCCAGCCAAGGCTGCTCCCGCGAAGAAGACGGCCGCCGCCAAGCCGGCAGCTGTCGCCACGGCCGCGCCGAAGAAGCCGGCGGCGAAGAAAAAGAAAGATGAAGCATGAGCGGTGATATCGAAGACAAGCCGCAGCCGTTGATCGAGCACCTGATGGAGCTGCGCACGCGGCTCATGTGGTCGATCGGCGCCTTCTTCGTTGCTTTCATCGTCTGCTTCATTTTCGCCAAGCATCTCTTCAATGCGCTGGTCTTCCCCTACAAATGGGCGGTCCAGTGGGCGCATCTCGATGTCTCCAAGGCGCAGCTGATCTACACGGCGCCGCAGGAGTTCTTCTTCACGCAGGTGAAGGTGGCAATGTTCGGCGGTCTCGTGATCGCATTCCCGATCATCGCCGCGCAGATCTACAAGTTCGTGGCCCCCGGCCTCTACAAGAACGAGCGTTCGGCCTTCCTGCCGTTCCTGATCGCCTCTCCGATCCTGTTCCTGATGGGTGCGGCACTCGTCTATTTCTTCTTCACGCCGATGGTCATGTGGTTCTTCCTGACCATGCAGCAGGCGCCGGGCGAGGGCGACGTCGCCATCTCGCTCCTCCCGAAGGTCTCTGAATATCTCAGCCTCATCATGACGCTGGTCTTCTCCTTCGGCCTGGTCTTCCAGCTTCCCGTCATCACCACGCTGCTCGCCCGCGTCGGCCTGCTGACCTCGGACTGGCTGCGCGAGAAGCGCAAGTTCGCGATCGTCATGGCCTTCATCGTCGCGGCGGTGCTGACCCCGCCCGATCCGATGTCCCAGATCGGCCTTGCGCTGCCGACCATCATTCTCTACGAGATTGCCATCTACGCGGCGCGACTCGTGGAACGCCAGCGTGCTCGCGATGCGGCCACCGAGGCTGAAGGGTCCCAGGACGTTGCCAAGACGGACAACGTCTAGCGTCACCGCAATTCCTCGATGAGCGCTTTCCAATATCCGGTCGAGGCCCGGTCAGGCTTTGGCCGGGTCATCCTTTTATAACGACCTGGAACGACGATGCTCGATATCAAATGGATCCGTGAGAATCCCGAAGCCCTCGACGCGGCACTTGCCAAGCGTGGTGCCGAGCCCCTGTCCGAAAGCCTGATTGCGCTGGACGAAAAGCGCCGTACGGCCGTTCAGAAGGTCCAGGACATGCTGTCCCGCCGCAACGCCGCCTCCAAGGAGATCGGTGCTGCCATGGCGCAGAAGAACACCGAGCTGGCCGAGAAGCTGAAGGCCGAGGTTGCCGACCTCAAGGTCCTGCTGCCGGCCGCTGAAGAAGATGATCGCGCCTTCTCCGAAGAGTTGAACGACGCCCTCTCGCGCATTCCCAACGTCCCCCATGACGACGTCCCCGTCGGCAAGGACGAGGCCGACAACGTCGTCACCCGCGTGACCGGCGAGAAGCCGCGTTGGAACCATACGCCGAAGGAGCACTACGAAATCGGCGAAGCCCTCGGCTACATGGATTTCGAAACCGCCGCCAAGCTCTCCGGCTCGCGCTTCACCGTCTTGACCGGCCCGCTGGCAAGGCTGGAGCGGGCACTCGGTCAATTCATGATCGACCTGCACACCAGCGAGCACGGCTACACGGAAGTTAGCTCGCCGCTGATGGTGCGCGCCGAAGCGCTATTCGGCACCGGCAATCTGCCGAAGTTCGAGGAAGACCTCTTCAAGACGACCGACGGCCGCTACATGATCCCGACCGCGGAAGTCACGCTGACCAACCTCGTGCGCGAAGAAATCCTCGAGCATGACAAGCTGCCGCTGCGCTTTACCGCGCTGACCCCGTCCTTCCGCTCGGAAGCAGGCTCGGCCGGCCGCGACACCCGCGGCATGCTGCGTCAGCACCAGTTCTGGAAGTGCGAGCTGGTCTCGATCACCGACGCCGAAAGCTCGATCGCCGAGCATGAACGCATGACTGCCTGCGCCGAGGAAGTGCTGAAGCGCCTCGGTCTGCATTTCCGCACGCTGACGCTCTGCACCGGCGACATGGGCTTCGGCTCGCGCAAGACCTACGATCTCGAGGTCTGGCTGCCCGGCCAGAACACCTACCGCGAAATCTCGTCCTGCTCGGTCTGCGGCGATTTCCAGGCGCGGCGCATGAACACGCGCTATCGCGGCAAGGAAGACAAGACCAACCGCTTCGTTCACACGCTGAACGGCTCCGGTACCGCCGTCGGTCGCTGCCTGATCGCGGTCCTGGAAAACTATCTGAACGAGGATGGTTCTGTGACCATCCCCGACGTGCTGGTGCCCTACATGGGCGGCCTGACGAAGATCGAAAAGGCGGCTTGAGACCATGCGCATTCTGCTTATCAACGACGACGGCATTCACGCGGAAGGCCTTGCGGCGCTGGAGCGGATTGCGCGCACACTCTCCGACGACGTCTGGATCGTCGCGCCCGAGACCGACCAGAGCGGTCTCGCCCATTCACTGAGCCTGTCGGAGCCGCTGCGCCTGCGCAAGATCTCCGACAAGCACTTCGCGCTGCGCGGCACGCCGACCGATTGCGTCATCATGGGCATCAAGCAGGTCATGGAGATCAAGCCCGATCTCGTTCTCTCTGGCGTCAACGCCGGTTCGAACGTGGCTGACGACGTCACCTATTCGGGCACCATCGCCGGCGCCATCGAAGGCACGATGCAGGGCGTACGCTCCTTTGCGTTGAGCCAGGCTTACATTCGCGAAGGCGACCAGCGCATCCTTCCCTGGGAAGTCTGCGAGACGCATGCGCCGGCACTGCTCAACAAGCTGATGTCGGTCGATCTGCCCGAGGGCACTTTCCTCAATCTCAACTTCCCGAACTGCGCGCCTGACGAAGTCGAGGGCACGGAAGTGACCGCTCAGGGCAAGCTCGCCTTCAATCTTGAGGTCGATGCCCGCGCCGATGGTCGTGGCTTTCCCTACTACTGGCTGAAGTTCGGCGAGCGCGCCGGCGCCTTCGTTGACGGCACCGATGTCAACGCGCTCAAGAATAGAAAGATTTCGGTAACGCCTTTGAAACTGGATCTGACCGATTATTCCGTACAGGACCGCGTGGCGCGGGCGCTTTCGGGTACGGAGTAAATCGCATTGGCGGCACGTCTGGTGGAGAAGGAAGAGTTTGCGGCACTCGTTTTGAGGCTGCGGGCCGAAGGCGTGTCCGATCTTGATCTGCTGACGGCGGTCGAGCAGGCGCCGCGCTCGCTCTTCGTGCCGCCGCAGTTTACTGAGCAGGCCTATTCCAGCCGCACCATCCCCATCGAATGCGGCTCCTTCCTCGAAGGCGTCGATTTCGCCGTCCGCGTCCTGCATCATCTGAGAGTGAAGCCCGGCCAACGTGTGCTGGAAGTGGGCACTGGCAGCGGTTTCATGACCGCTGTGATCGCTCGCATGGCCGAGCGCGTCCTCACCATAGACCGCTACAAGACGCTGACCTCGAATGCCCAGAAGCGCTTCGAGACGCTCGGCATCCGCAACATCATCGTGCGCCAGGCTGATGGCAGTGCCGGCCTGCAGGGCGAGGGCACCTTCGACCGTATCCTTGTTACCGCCGCCTTCGAGAGCATGCCGCGCTTCTACGCCGACCAGCTGGTTTCCGGCGGTTCGATGATCGCGCCGCTGATCATCTCCGAGACCGAATGTCGCCTCGTGCGCCTGACCAAGACCGGCAGCCGCTTCGAGCGGGAAGAGTTGTTCAACTCCCCATACCTGCCGATCGTTCCGCGCGTCGCCTCGCAACTCTGATCGCGTCGTCGCTATGGTTAGCGATTTGTCAAAAAACGCAAGCTGATGTTTCCGCCTTAACCGGTTGGTAATGCTAACGCGCTTTAATCATACCCACAAATGGTTGCGTTATTCAGTGGGTCGAGTGTCATGCGTTTCAGCGTTTCGCCTAAGTTTGGGAAGTCTGCCGGTAATGCCTTGATCGTGGCTCTCCTGGCGAGTGCTGCATCAGGTTGCAGTTCCGATGTGACACGTTTCGGCGGTCTGTTTTCTTCGTCCGGTCAGGACCAGATGACGACAAATTCCATTCCTCGTCGGAGCATGAGCGGCCTTCAGGCTGATCCCGTGCCGCAGGCGGACATGCAGGGCGGCGCGATGCAGCCCAACTATGCCAACAACAATCAGTCGATGAACCAGCCCTATCCGAGCCAGCAGTCGACCTACGGCTCAAGCGCTCGCATGGCATCGGCTCCGGTTTCCGTCCAGCGCTCCGAGCTTGCCGCTCCCGGCGCCGTGTCGCAGGCCCCCATGGCTTCCGGCAACGTATCTACTGCTCGCGAAAAGCAGGTCGCTCTCGCTCAGCCGTTCCCGGCCGCCAACGCGCCGCAGCATTCCAGCCAGGTCATCGTTCCGCCGAAGCGCAACGCCGACAACATCGTCACGGGCTCGACCCCGAAGGTCTCCGGCTGGTCCTCGACCAACGCTCCCTCGGTCACCATGCGCCCCGGCGAAAGCGTCGCGATCCTTGCCAACCGCTATGGTGTTCCAGAAAAGGAAATCCTGCGCGCCAACGGCCTGAAGAGTGCAGCCGCCGCCAGGCCCGGCCAGACCATCCTGATCCCGACCTTCAATGGCGGCAACGCCGCCAAGGCCGCCGCGCAGTCGAACGATCTGGCCAAGGGTGGTCAGGCGCCTCAGCCGGCTCGTGGCCAGGAACAGAACCTCGCGGTCATTCCGAACGGCTCGAACGCCTCGCGTGACAAGTCGATGGCGAGCGCCGACCAGTCCGGCAAGGCGCCCGTCGGCGCCGGCCCGAAGGGCGCTGGCGGCACCTACGTCGTCAAGTCGGGTGACTCGCTTGCCAAGATCGCCAAGGCGACCGGCAACAGCATCGACGACATCAAGGCCGCCAACAACCTCACGGCCGGCTCGATCCGCATCGGTCAGGAACTGAACATCCCGAACGGCAGCGGCTCCGCCGACACCATGAAGACGGCCTCGATCCAGCCGAAGGCCGAGCCCAAGCCCGCCGCACAGCCGGCATCCGCGCCGGAAACGGCTGCAGCCCAGCCCGCCACCTACAAGGCGCCGGTCGCCAGCGAAAGCGTCAGCGATGCCGCCAAGAAGGAAGTGGCATCTGCTGCACCTGAAGCCACCGGCATCGGCAAGTATCGCTGGCCGGTTCGTGGTGCCGTGATCGCCGCCTATGGCGCCAACGTCAACGGCAGCCGCAACGACGGTATCGACATCTCGGTGCCGCAGGGTACCGCCATCAAGGCAGCTGAAAACGGCGTCGTCATCTACGCCGGCAACGGCCTCAAGGAACTCGGCAACACCGTCCTCGTTCGCCACGACGACGGCACTGTCACCGTCTACGGCAATGCCGACACGCTGAGCGTGACGCGCGGCCAGAAGATCCAGCGCGGCCAGACGGTCGCGGTGTCGGGCATGAGCGGCAACGTCAAGCAGCCGCAGGTTCACTTCGAAGTCCGCAAGGACGCGACGCCGGTGAACCCGATGACTTTCCTTGAGTAGGTTGGGCCTCGAGTAGGTTAGGCCTCGAGTAGGTCAAGAGTTTCCTCGAATAGGTATTGTGTATCGAGGACAATGCAAAAGCCCGGCGGATGCCGGGCTTTTGTCGTTTCAGGCAATTGTAAAAGCAGCCATCAGGCTCTGTCGAGCGCGATCCGCTTCCGGCCCGCGAGGTCCTGGATATACTGCCAGGCAACGCGGCCCGAGCGCGCACCGCGCGTGGTTGCCCATTCCAGCGCTTCCGCATGCAGCGTCTCGCGGTCGAGCGGCAGTTTGAAGTGTGCGGCATATCCGTCGATCATCGTCAGATAGTCTTCCTGGCTGCACTTGTGGAAGCCGAGCCACAGCCCGAAGCGGTCCGACAGCGACACCTTCTCCTCCACCGCCTCCGACGGGTTGATCGCCGTCGACTGCTCGTTCTCCATCATGTGGCGCGGCAACAGGTGGCGACGGTTGGAGGTCGCATAGAACAGCACGTTGTCGGGCCGTCCCTCAACACCGCCGTCGAGCGCCGCCTTCAGCGACTTGTAGGCCGTGTCGTCATGGTCGAAGGACAGGTCGTCGCAGAAGACGATGACCCGGTGCGGCGTGTCCTTCAAGAGGTCGAGCAGCACCGGCAGGCTGGCGATATCCTCGCGGTGTACCTCGACGAGTTTCAGCGACACGCCGCTCTCGCGTCTGACATCTTCGTGAACGGCCTTCACCAGCGACGACTTGCCCATGCCCCGCGCGCCCCACAGGAGCACGTTGTTGGCGGCATACCCTTCGGCGAAACGCACCGTGTTTTCGTGCAGGATGTCGCGCACGCGATCGACGCCGCGGATCAGCGCCAGCGCCACGCGGTTTGGACGCTGGACAGGCTGCAGATGCTGGCGGGCAGGGGCCCAGACGAAGCAATCGGCCGCGTTCCAGTCGTTGACGGCGGGCGGCGGTCCGGCGAGCCGTTCCACGGCATCGGCAAGGCGGCGCAGTTCACCGAGAATGATGCTGTTGACGTCTTCGGCCATGGCGTTTCCTCCTTGGGGCGTATGCGGCTGTGTGCCAATCGCTTTTCCTAGCCGGGTAGCATGGTGTTTTATAAGCGGAAAGGTTATGAGGCAGCGGAATCGGTACGGTTTTCGGCTGTTTCAGTTGCAATCGCAAAGACCATAATTATAGTCCGGCCACCGAGAAAAAAGGCGACAATCCGCCTCCGGAAAAGTTTGAGGAGATTAGCATGTTCATCACCCCGGCATTCGCCCAGGCCACCGACAGCGCGGCGTCGCCGTTCGGTTCCGGCTTCGAAATGATCATCCTGTTCGTGCCGCTGATGGTCGTCTGGTATTTCCTGCTCATCCGTCCGCAGCGCGCCCAGGCCAAGAAGCGCGACGAAGCCCTGAAGGCGATCCGTCGCGGCGACCAGGTCGTCACGTCAGGCGGTCTCGTCGGCAAGGTCACCAAGGTGATTGACGAAAAAGAAATCGAAGTCGAAATTGCTGATGGCGTGCGCGTTCGCATCGTCCGCACCGGCGTCACCGAGATCCGTGTCAAGGGCGAGCCCGTAAAGGCAGACGCCGCATAATCATCACGCATATTCCACGAACCGGATCACCCGGATCTGACATAGTCGAGAGAAAATGCTTCATTTTTCCCGCTGGAAGACCCTTCTGATCTGGTTTGTGGTGCTGGTGGCTGTGTTGATCGCGGCCCCCAATTTCCTGCCGGTTGGCCAGTCCGGCCTGCTGTCTTCCTGGCTGTCCAAGCACCGCGTCGTGCTGGGCTCCGATCTTCGCGGCGGCACGCATGTCGTCTTCGAGGTCGACCGCGCCGATGTCGCGCGCCAGAAGCTGGTCGCCACCGTCGGCGAGATCAGCCGCTCCTTGCGCCAGGCGAATATCCGTTACACCGGGCTTACCGGCAACGACCAGACGGTCACCGTCAAGATCACCGACCCCGCGCAGGTCGACGCCGCCGTCGCCGCGCTGAAAAATCTGACCTCGACACAAGGCGTCACGCTCAAGCAGGCCAATAGCGGCGATCTAACGATCGAGATCGCGAATGCCGCCATCGACGCCGCCATTTCAGAGGCGCAGGCCCAATCCGTCGATATCGTCAGCCGCCGCATCGCCGGTCTCGGCAATCCGGATTTCGCGATCAAGCCCGAGGGTGCCGATCGCCTCGATGTCCAGGTCGTCGGCGTCATCGATGCGGAGCGTCTGAAGAACATCCTCAACGAACCCGCCAAGCTATCCGTGCGCATGCTCGACGAAACCATGTCGGGGCAGGACGCGGTCAACGGCCGCTGGCCGGCGAGCTCCGAGGTTCTCTATTCGCTGGATGATCCGCCGATCCCCTATCTCGTGGACCGTACCGATTTCATCACCAGCGCCAATGTCGTCGATGTCCAATCCTTCGCGGATGTGCAGGCCGACACGGTCGCGATCCGCTACGCGCTCGACGCCGAAGGCACCAAACGCCTGGCCGAGAAGACGCAGCAGCACGCCGGCGGCCACCTTGCGATCATCTTTGACGATCAGGTCATGGCGTCGCTCCCGATCAGCGCTCCGATCCTCGACGGCAAGGGCGAGATCCCGGTCAGCTACACTGAGCAAGGGGCGAGCGATCTCGCCCTCATGCTGCGCGCGGGCGCGCTTCCCGCGACGCTGACGACGGTCGAGGAGCGCACGGTCAGCCCGGCGCTCGGCGCGGAATCGGCGCGGGCAGGGCTCGTCGCCGGCATCGTCGCTGCCATCCTGGTCATCGGCCTCATGTTCGGCTTCTATCGCGGCCTCGGCCTCATCGCCGCTTTGTCGCTGCTCCTGAACCTCATCCTCATCCTCGCGGTGATGAGCCTCATCGGTGCCACGCTCACCTTGCCTGGCATTGCCGGCATCGTGCTGATCATGGGCATGGCTGTCGACGCCAATGTGCTGATCTACGAGCGCATCCGCGACGAGGCGAAGACCGGGCGGCCCTTCTTCGAGGCGATCGACTACGGCTTTTCCCGCGCGATCATGACGATCCTCGATGCCAACGTCACCATCTTCATCGCCGCCGTCATCCTCTATTTCCTCGGCAACGACGCGGTGCGTGGCTTTGCCGTCACGCTCGCCGCCGGCATCCTGACCACCATCTTCACGGCCGTCACGCTCACCCGCTGGATCGTCGTCACCTGGCTGCATCGCCGTCATCCCCGGCATCTGCCGAAGGATGTCCACACCGGCATCTTCGACCGCGCCAACATCCGCTTCATGGGCATCCGCCGCTATGTCTTCACCGCATCGGCCGCCCTTTGCCTCGCCGCCATGCTGGGCTTCGCGGCCATCGGAATGCATCTCGGTATCGACTTCGCCGGTGGCTCGATCATCGAGGTCAAGGCCAAGCAGGGCGCGGCCGATCTTGAGGATATCCAGGCCCGCCTCGGCGACCTGCCGATCGGCGACATCCTTGCCCGCAGGCTGGCCGATCCCGCCGGCGCGCTGATCCAGCTGGAAGCGCAGGGTGGCGGCGAGAATGCCGAACAGTCGGCGGTCACGCTGGTGCGCGACGAACTCGCCAACGACTATGATTTCCGCCGTGTCGAAGTGGTCGGCCCCGCCATCTCAGGTGAACTCACCCGCGCCGCCTCGCTCGGCGTGCTCGCCTCGCTCATCGTCATCCTCGTCTATATCTGGATGCGCTTCGAGTGGCAGTTCGCCGTCGGCGCCATCGTTGCCACGCTGCACGACATCATCCTGATCCTCGGGCTCTTCGTGCTATCAGGCATCGAGTTCAACCTGACCAGCGTCGCCGCCCTTCTGACGATCATCGGCTATTCGCTCAACGATACCGTCGTGGTCTACGACCGCATGCGCGAAAACCTGAAGCGCTACCGCAAGATGCCGCTGCCGATCCTGATCGATGCTTCGATCAACCAGACGCTGTCGCGCACCGTGTTGACCGCCGCCACCACCATGCTGGCGCTGCTCGCGCTGGCGATCTTCGGCGGCGAGGTCATCCGCTCCTTCGCCTTCATCATGCTTGTTGGCGTTGCCATCGGCACGTTTTCCTCCATCTACATTGCTGCACCGGTGCTGATCGTCTTCAAGCTCCGCCCGGATGCGCTCGATAACGATAACGACAAGAAAGTACCGGAACCGGCCGCCCAGCCCGGCAAGCCGGCAGTGTGAGAATATGGCAAGAGGCATAGAAATACGCGAAGCGCATTTTCCCGGTCGCGCTCCGATCGATACCTACGGGAATGGCGGCTTCCGCTTCGCCGACATGTCGCATCGCGGCTCCATCCTCTGCCTGCCGTCGGGCATCCACGGCTGGAACATGGATGCGACCATGCCGCTGTCGATCGAAAACCTGCAGCGCGTCCTGAACGAAGCGTCCGAGATCGAATTCCTGCTGCTCGGCACCGGTGTCGACATGCGCCCGATCCCCGCCGACCTGAAAGCCGCCCTGAAGGCTGCCGGCATCTCCTCGGATTCGATGAGCACGGGTGCCGCTGTGCGCACCTTCAACATCATGCTGATGGAATCGCGCGCCGTCGCAGCGGCGCTGATCGCGGTCTGACACATGGCCGATCAATCCTCGACGAACCAGGACATCTGCCTGGCGATGCTGCGCGACAGCGATCGTGATCGCTATCTCGCCTGCTTGCTGTCTCCAGAAGACAAGCGCGGCGCGCTGGCGGCGCTCTATGCGTTCAACGCCGAACTCGCCCGCATCCGCGATCTCGTGCACGAGCCGTTGCCCGGTGAAGTCCGCATGCAATATTGGCGCGATCTTCTGGAGGGAACCGCGCACGGCTCCACCGAGGCCAACCCGGTGGCTGCCGCGCTGCTGGCCGCGATCGAGGCGCATCGCCTGCCGCGTAAGACATTGTCGGATATGATCGACGCCCGCATCTTCGACCTCTACGACGATCCGATGGAATCGCGCGGCGCGCTGGAAGGCTATGCCGGCGAGACAGCCTCGGCGCTGATCCAACTCGCAAGCCTGATCCTGTCACCCGACGAGGCGGCGAAGTCGGCCGAAGCCGCAGGCCATGCCGGTGTAGCCCAGGCGATCGCGGGATTGCTGCTCCTGATGCCGCTCCATCGCCATCGCGGCCAGATCTACATCCCGCTCGAGATCCTCGCCGCCACCGGACTTGACCGAGACACCTTCCTCGCTGGCGAAGACAAGGCGCGCATCTCGGCCGCCATCGAGGCCTTCGCCGGCCTCGGCCGCGACCACCTCGCGAAAGCGCGCAAGGTCGCGATCCCGCAACCGGTCTTCCCGGCCTTCCTTCCCGCAGCACTGGCTGCGCCAGTGCTGTCGAAGGCGCAGAAGCTGGGGGCGGGGCTGTTCGATCGCTCCGCGCAGCAACCGCAATGGCGCCGCCAGATCGGCATGACCGTGGCGCTGATGCGCAAGAAAATCTGAGGCTCGTTCAAACTCGCGCAAGCCTCGCGCGTTATAGCTGTCATCATCGCTTGCTTTGAATGGAGTGTGACGTGAGCATAATGATCTGGGCCACTCTTTTCGTGATGCTCGTCATCGTGGCCTTCATCGCCGTGCGCATGTCGGCGAAGCATGAGGAGCAGGGCCTGCACGATACCGGTCTTGCCATCATCGAGTTCAACCGCGCCTTCCCGACTGAAGCGATCCGCTCGCTGCAGGCGACGGCCAACGGCCAGGTGGTCTTCGTTCGCCTGCACGACAACAAGGCCGGCTTCATGCGCAGCATGCAGCGCCATTACTCCTGCCAGGTCATCCAGCCGGGCAGGGTGCGGGTTCAGAGCTCCGACAGCGGCAGGGGCCTGACGGTCGATTTCCTCGATACACCGCACCAGAACGGCACCTTCGAGTTCGCCTCGCCGAAGGAAGCCTCCGAAGTCGCCCTCTGGCTGCTCGGCAACTACGTCGCCGAACCCGATCGCGAACTGCCGCTGACAGACCCGACCGCCGCCAACCACCGGTAAACTGCCTCCAGTTTTCGCTCGAGCAATGCCCGGCCATGCGCCGGGTTCTCGACGTTTTTCCGACCGCGCTACCTCTTTCGTGTCATATTGCCTTAGTCCTCAAAGTGGAGCATGTTTCGCGCACTCAGCGAAACCGTGTGAATTTTCCTGCAACTTATTGGAGGTAATTATGCTTGCCATCAACGACATTGCTCCCGATTTCGAGGCGCAGACGACCGAAGGCACGATCAATTTTCATGATTGGATCGGCAGCTCCTGGGCGGTCCTGTTTTCGCATCCCAAGGATTTCACGCCGGTCTGCACCACGGAACTCGGCTACATGGCGAAGATCAAGCCGGAGTTCGACCGTCGCGGCGTCAAGATCATCGGCCTCTCCGTCGATCCGCTGGATCGTCACGACGGCTGGATGAACGACATTGAGGAAACGCAAGGCACGCGCCCCAACTACCCGATGATCGCCGACGTCGATTTCAACGTCTCCAAGCTCTACCACATGCTGCCGGCAGCTGTGTCGGGTGATCCGACCGTCCGCACCGCGGCCGACAACCAGACGGTTCGCAATGTCTTCGTCATTGGCCCGGACAAGAAGATCAAGCTGATTCTCGTCTACCCGATGACGACAGGCCGCAACTTCGACGAAGTCATCCGCGTCATCGACTCTCTGCAACTGACCGCCAAGCACAAGGTCGCGACGCCGGCCAACTGGCAGAACGGCGGCGACGTCATCATCGCCGGTTCGGTCTCCGACGAGGACGCGAAGAAGCAGTATCCTGACGGCTGGGTGTCGCCCAAGCCCTACATACGCATCGTGCCGCAGCCGAAGGGCTAGGCCCGACGCGGGACATCGATATCGGACAGAACGCAGGAGGCGAAGATGATCTTCCGTCAGCTTTTCGACCCCGCATCCAGCACCTACTCCTACCTGATGGCAAGCAGGCGGGGCGGGGAGGCGCTGATCATCGATCCGGTCCTTGAAAAGGTCGATCGCTACCTGCAGCTCATCCATGAACTCGACCTGAAGCTGGTCAAGGCCGTGGACACGCATCTGCATGCCGATCACATCACCGGTCTTGGCGCCTTGCGCGACAAGACCCACTGCACAACAGTCATGGGCGAGCAGACCAAGGCCGATGTCGTCTCGATGCGCCTGTCCGACAACGACAGGCTGACCATCGAGGGCCTGTCGCTCGATGTGATCTATACGCCCGGCCATACCGACGATAGCTACAGCTTCGTCCTTCCCGACCGTGTCTTCACCGGAGACACGCTGCTGATCCGCGGCACCGGCCGCACCGATTTCCAGAACGGCGATCCGCGCGCCCAGTTCGAATCCATCTTCGGCCGTCTTCTGAAGCTGCCCGATACGACATTGGTTTACCCCGCCCACGACTACAAGGGCGACACGGTCTCGACGATCGGCGAGGAGAAGGCCTTCAACCCGCGCCTGCAGGTGCGCTCGGCCGACGAATATGCCGATCTGATGAACAATCTGAAGCTTGCCAATCCGAAGATGATGGACGTGGCGGTGCCGGCCAACATGAAGATCGGCATGGATCATCACGACGTCGACAGCCACGGATGGTCATTGAGCGTGCGGCAGGTCTTTGATCTGATGGGCAGGCCCGATGTCGCGCTGATCGACCTGCGCGAGGACAGCGAACGCCAGCGCCACGGTGTCATCCCGTCATCGCTGCATTTTCCCTATCCGGCGCTCGCTGAAAGCATCAGCGCCGGCGGCGTTCTGCATGAACTCGGCGTATCCACCACCAAGCGCCTGGTCTTCTACTGCGCCTTCGGTGAACGCTCCGCCATGGCTGTGCAGGCCGCGCACGATGCCGGCATCGTATCGGCATGCCACATCGAAGGCGGCATCGACGCCTGGAAGAAGGCCAATGGGCCGGTCACCCACTGACCTGTGTGGCTTGGGGACAGAGACGGCCCGATCAGGCCGTCTTCGCCACCGGCACTGTCTCGCCGAGCCACGTCGCGCAATCGGCAAGCGCCCGCTTGGCGATCAGCTGCCGCTTCATGATCGTCTTGTCCTTGCCGCGGAAACGCTTCACGCCCTCAGGCTTGACGATCGAGCCCGGCTCGAGTTCCGGAAACAGCCCGAAATTGATATTCATCGGCTGGAAGGAGCGCTTGCCCGGTTCCTCGTCATTGCTGATATGTCCGCCGGTGATATGCCCGAGCAGCGAACCGAGCGCCGTCGTCACAGGCGGTAGCGATACCGTCTCGCCCTTTCGCTCGGCAGCCGCGAACCGGCCGGCGAGCAGGCCGACGCTGGCGCTTTCGACATAACCCTCGCAGCCGGTGATCTGGCCCGCGAAGCGCAGGCCCGGCCGCGACTTCAGCGTCAGCGAACCGTCGAGCAGCGTCGGCGAATTGATGTAGGTGTTGCGGTGCAGGCCGCCGAGACGCGCGAACTCGGCATTCTGCAAGCCCGGGATCATCTTGAGGATCTCGGTCTGCGCGCCGTATTTCAGCTTCGTCTGGAAGCCGACCATGTTGTAGAGCGTGCCGAGCGCATTGTCCTGGCGCAGCTGCACGACGGCATAGGCCTTGACCGTCGGGTTATGCGCGTTGGTGAGCCCCATCGGCTTCATCGGCCCATGGCGCAGCGTCTCGCGGCCGCGCTCGGCCATGATCTCGATCGGCAGGCAGCCGTCGAAATAGGGCGTGCCTTCCCATTCCTTGAAACCAACCGTGTCGCCGGCGATCAGCGCGTCGACGAAGGCATTGTATTGCGCCTCGTCCATCGGGCAGTTGATGTAATCCTTGCCCGTGCCGCCGGGGCCGACCTTGTCGTAGCGCGACTGATACCAGCAGATATCCATGTCGATGCTCTCGCGGTAGACGATCGGCGCGATGGCATCGAAGAAGGCGAGTGCATCGGCACCCGTCTCGGCCTGGATGGCGCTCGCAAGCGATGGTGCCGTCAGCGGGCCGGTGGCGACGATCGCCAGGTCCCACTCCTTCGGCGGAAGACCGGTGATCTCCTCGCGAACGACAGTGATGAGCGGATGATCATGCACCGCCCTAGTGACGGCTTCCGAGAACCCATCGCGATCGACTGCCAGCGCGCCGCCGGCCGGCACCTGGTGCTTGTCGGCGCAAGCCATGATCAGCGATCCCGCCATGCGCATTTCCGCATGGATGACGCCGACGGCATTGGCGGTCGCATCGTCCGAGCGGAACGAGTTCGAACAGACGAGTTCGGCCAGATGGTCCGTCTTGTGGGCATCGGTGCCGCGCACGCCGCGCATCTCGTGCAAGATGACGGGAACGCCGGCGTTTGCGATCTGCCACGCGGCTTCGGAGCCCGCGAGCCCGCCGCCGACGACGTGGATGGGAGAATGGGAAGAGGTCTGGGTCATGCGCGGCTGATTATCACGCCGCGCCATCACAGCAAACTGGATATTGGCAGGAAACCGGATATTTGAGCAGCACCTGTCGTACCTCGGTCGCCCCACCAATCTCTAGAGATCAAGCTCCAGCCGCGTCTCGCCCTTGGCCGGAACCGCGCAGCAGATCAAAGCCTCGTCCTCGCCAACCTCGGCCGTCGGCTCGCTCACATAGGCAACCGCGCCCGACAGCACCTTGGTTCGGCAACTGCCGCAATTGCCGAGCCGGCAGCTGAACTCCGGCTGCAACCCGCGCGCCTCGGCAAGCTCAAGCAAGGTGCCGCCCTCGGGCTCCCACCGCGCCTCCTTGGCCGATTGCGTGAAATAGACAGGCACCGGCACATCCGCCGCCCGAGCCTCCACCGAGGCAGCCTCGGCCGTCACGCCACCCGATCGCGCAACCGATGCAACACCAAACGCCTCGGCATGGATCCTGTTATCCGCGACATTCAGCCCGCGCAGCCCATCATAGACCGACTGCATGAAGCCCGGCGGGCCGCAGAGGTAGAAGTCGTAATCATTGAACGGCAGCACGGCGCGCAACAATGCCATGTCGATCCGCCCCTGCGCGTCATAGTCTCGCCCCTCGACCGCACCGGAGACATTCCCAAGCAGTCGGACCAGCCTGACCGCCCCGCCGGAGGCCGCGACAAGCGCCCCGATCTCGTCGTCGAAGGCACGCTCGCCCTTGCTGTGCGCGGAATAGAACAGCCACACCGGCCGCATTCCGCGCTTGCGAAACCCCTCGTAGACGACATGCCTGAGCATGGCGAGCAGCGGCGTGATGCCGATACCGGCCGCCAGCATCACCGCCGGCCGCTGCTCCGCCGCATCGATGCCGAACGCACCGCCAGGCGCGCGCGCCTCGATGATATCGCCGACACCGACGTGGTCGTGCAGATGGCGCGAGACGACACCCTCCCGCTTGACGCTGATGCGATACTTGTTGTCGGACGGCGCGACCGACAGCGTATAGGTCCGGATCAGCGGCCGGTCCTCGCCGGGCACAGTCACGCGTATCGGCAGATATTGCCCGGCCGCATGCGCGATCAGCCCGCCGCCATCGACGGGCTCCAGATGGAACGAGCGGATGCCCGCGCTCTCATCCACGATCTGTGCCACCCGCAACGGCCGCCAGCGGCTCGCCATCTCGGCGGCGCTGATGCGCCCGGCGGCAGCCTTCCAATCGCCCGTCATCAGCGCGTTCGGCGATTGCCCGTCGGCGCGCGAATTCCACCGAAGCGGCAGCGCATCCGCCCGATAGACGACATGGCGCGGGCGAAAACGCCACAGACGCTCCGCACCCTGGAAGGCGGCGATCTCGGGCGAATCCAGAACGACCTCGGCATCACCAGACAATTGCAGCAGGTCGCCGCTGTCGAAATTGACAAAGACAAGCCCGGCGCGGCCATTGATGAAAATATTGCCGAGCGTATTGAAGAACAGATTGCCGGCGAAGTCGGGGATCGTCAGAACCCCATCCTCGCCGATCCGCACGAAGCCCGGCTTGCCGCCCCGGTGCGAAACATCCACCTGCCGCTCGCCATCGTCACGATCGGCATAGGAAGCGACGAAGAACGTGTCCGACTTCGAGATCAGCGCCACCGCCCGCGCATCCAGTGCCTCCGAAACGACGGGCGGCACGGCCGAGGAGACTTCAGGCTCGCGGCTGAAGCCGAAATCGCGCAGCTGGATATATTGCGGGCAGTTGCCGTAGGACTGGCCGACCGTGACGTCGAAGCGATCCGCTGTGCTGCGTGCGATCGTGCCGTTCAGCCGGTTGCGCCGGCGCGTTTGCAGCTCGATCCCGAGCATGCCGATCGCATCGCCATCCTCCATCCCCCGGTCGGCCGGATCGCCGGGCTCGCGCGCAAGCTTGACGCTCAGCGTATGCACATCCGGACTGTCGAGGAAACCAGGATAGTTCGCCCGCAATGTCGCCCAGGCGCCGCCATTGGCATCCACCGTGCCGAGCACGATGAAGGGGAGCTGCGGGTAGAACTGGCGATGCTGGTCGATCAGGTGGTCGCGCAGCACGCGCGCGCCCACATCCTTCATGCGCGCCGCCACGCCGGCCTTTTCCTGCAGGGCAATCTCCCCGTCATGCCACGGGGAAGGCTTTTCAGTCTGCTTCAAGGCAAGCATGACATTCTCCTTCGTGGATTTGTGAGGCGGCGGCGGCGCGTGGCCTGTCTCAGGCCGCGTCGGGGATGCCGATCGCCGTCTTCTGGAATGGCCGGAAGCCGGGCAGCGCCTCGATACGCTTCAGCCAGGCGCTGACATTGCCGTAGCGGAAGCGATCGACATTCCCCTCCGGCGCACGGGCGATGTAGCTGTAGAGCGCGACGTCGGCGATCGTCGGCCGATCCGCCGCGATCCATGCCTTGCCGCCCAGCTCCGCATCGATCAGCGCCAGAATGCGGTGCGCGCGTCCGATCACCTCTTCGGTGTCGAAGCTTGCGCCGAACACCGTGACCAACCGCGCGGCGGCCGGGCCATAGGCGATCTCGCCGGCAGCCACCGAAAGCCAGCGCTGCACGGAAGCGGCGCCCACGGCATCCTCAGGCAGCCAGTCCGACGCATGCTTCTTGGCGAGGTAGACCAGGATCGCATTCGAATCCGCAAGCACCAGCCCATTGTCATCGAGCACAGGGATCTGCCCGAACGGGTTGAGTGCCAGGAAGGCGGGCTTCTTGTGCTCGCCACCGGCGAGATCGATATCGACAATCTCGGCGTCGATCCCGGCAAGCGAGATGAACAGGCAGGCGCGGTGCGCATGGCCGGAAAGCGGGTGCGAATAGAGCTTCATGGAACTGGTCTCCGTTGATATTGCCCGGGAGAATAATTGTTCCTGATTTCGTATGGAATTTCGATTATGAGAAAGGCACTGTTTCTCTGAGTGGAATAAAGGCGGCGACATGGATCGGCTTCAATGCATGAAAGTTCTGGTGCGGGTTTCCGAAACGGCAAGCTTCGCGGAAGCGGCGCGCCAGCTGCACATGAGCCCGCCCGCCGTCACCCGCGCGGTGGCCTTTCTCGAGGATGCCACCGGCGCGCGCCTCTTCGTGCGCTCGACGCGATCGGTCAATCTGACCGAGGCCGGCCGGCGCTATGCCGATGATTGCAAACGCATTCTGGCCGAGATCGACGAGGCCGAGGCCTCCGCCGGCGGTTCGCACGCGACACCATCAGGCATGCTGACGATCACCGCGCCGGTGCAGTTCGGGCAGCTGCACATCATGCCTGTCATGACCGAGTTTCTCGATATCCATAAGGGCGTGACCGGCCGTGTGCTCTTGTTCGACAGGATCGTCAGCCTAGTGGAGGAGGGGATCGACGTCGCGATCCGCATCGGCCGCCTGCAGGATTCCGACCAGACGGCGATCAAGGTGGGCAGTGTCCGCCGCGTTGTCTGCGGCGCGCCCTCCTATTTCGAGCGCCACGGCGAACCGAAGGCACCGGCCGATCTCGCCAACCACGCCACGATCGTCAACACCGGCTCGTCCGCACCGCTCGATTGGCACTTCGCCCCCGAAGGCGCCGCCGCCGCGCTCCATCCGCGCCTCTATTGCAACACGGTCGACGCCGCGATCGCCGCTTCGGTCACCGGCTGGGGACTATCCCGCCCGCTCTCCTATCAAGTCAGCCGGTACGTGGCCGCTGGCCAGTTGAGGCTGACGCTCGAAGATTACGAGGAGCCGCCGCTGCCGATCCATGTGGTCCATGCCGAGGGCAGGCATGTTTCCGCCAAGACAAGAGCCTTCGTCGACTTCGCGGTGGAGAAGTTGCGAGCGTTGGAGATGTAGGTTGAAAGTATGGGGCGAGGGCCGTTCTTAGCGCCGCCCAAGGGAGGGCCCAAACGAGTGGAAAAAGCGCAAGTGCTAGTTCAAGCTGCATCGTGCGTATGCGATTCCCGTGAGGCAGAACAATGAACTTCGATGACTTAATCGCCGGAGGCGAAGGCGCCATAAACGATCTTATAGGACGACAAGAGACCCTTCAGCTCGAATTCAAA
The DNA here is from genome assembly GCA_900467745.1 of Hyphomicrobiales bacterium. Lineage (GTDB taxonomy): Bacteria > Pseudomonadota > Alphaproteobacteria > Rhizobiales > Rhizobiaceae > Rhizobium. Next base: position 13,315 of record UBQW01000065.1, on the reverse strand, counting down.
GCCAATGATAGTCGAGAACCGATTTTTGTTGACGGCGCATTGACCAAATCCGGTCGCAAGATGCTTGCAAAAGAGGCGTCTGCATTCGCGAACTCCGCAGGCGGCGTGATAATTTTCGGCGTTGATTGCAGGGCGGTCGATGGAATTGATCAGGCGGAAAAGCTCACGCCAATTGCGGCGATCGACCGCGCCGAGACTACCGTTCGTGATGCCGCCTCCGAACTCCTGCAGCCGAGGCACGATGGCATAAGGGTCGCATCGATAAGGTGTGATGCAGATATCTCAACCGGTTTCATTATTGTCGATGTGCCACGGTCTGAGCGTCGCCCACATCGCTCCGAGGCAACTGATCAAAAACAATATTTTAAGCGGTCGGGCAGCCGATCTTATCCAATGGAGCGCTACGACATCGAAGATGCTTTCAAGCGTGCTTCATCGCCCGCTTTGACGCTCTGCATTGCATTTCATCGAGCGATGACCATGGGGGATGAGGCCGAGTACCACCTACAGATAGCGATAAAGAACAGCGGCGAGGTAACAGCAAAATCGATTACTATGCAGCTGTGGGATCGAAGTGGAGCCGTGTTCGGGCACGACAACTACTCGCGCTTTAAGAACCAAACTAGCGATTTCGAAGGCCGTCGTTATATTGCAGCGCCAGCCGACTTCGTTGTCCACCCAGGCGAAACTAGACAGTTCCACCACTTTACTTTCAGGATGTCGAAAAGGGATGGGTCTCTGAAGCTGGGAAATGAGCTACTCGACGAGCACACATCGGTCTCTTTTAAGTTTTCACTTGGCGCGGAGAATATGCGTGTGGAAGATCGAGATATTGATCTCCTCGACCTGATCCTGGCAGAGGCCGGCGACTACTTTCGCCACGAGTGATCCAAACGTACCTACTGACCAAGCCGACACACCGCCCCTAAATAGGATGTGCTCCGGGGTTGGGTGCACAATACAAAGCAAAATCATATGCCCCCAAACGCGAAAACGGCGCCTTGAAGGCGCCGTTTTGGGTACTTCAGGCGCTCCGCTATTAGCGGAAAGCGCGGGAAGCGATGTTGTGGATCTGGTAGCGGCTTACGCCGATGTCAGCCAGGGCCTGGTTGGAGAGGCTGCCGAGTTCGCTCAGGGTACGGCGGTAGCTAATCCAGCTCTTTGCAATGCGGATCGGGTTCATGGGGTAGTTCCTCAAGATCAGTTCAGTGAGCGGCGCGATTGCCGTCTCAGTGGTTGACGCTGATATAGGTGATCCCGGTCATATTGTGCAGTGCATTTATTAGGCTCCTGCCATGCAATTGTGCAATACGATGCACAGATAAAGCGCAAGTGTCACTTTTTGAGCAGGCGGAATACTGGGCTTTGGCGCAACCCAGGCGTTAATGAGAGGTTAAGACAAAATAAAACGCCCGTTGCCTGGTGGCAGCGGGCGTCTTGGTGAGGCGATCGGCTTGGGAGGAAGCGAACCGCCCTGAGATCAGCGAAGATATTAGCGAACGGCGTCGCGAGCAACGCGCTGGATGTCGGCGCGGTCGATGCCGAGGTCGTGCAATTCGCGGTTGGTCATGCGGCCGAGTTCGGTAACCGTCTGACGATACTTGCGCCAGTTGTTGAAAGAGCGAGAAATGTTCATGTTGGTCCCCTTTCCGAGGGCTTGCGTCTGCCAGCTGCCGCCTATCGGCGCTGACCTCTATTTGATGAGCTGAACATATATTGCACTGCGAAGAGCTAACAGAGACAAGAATTCAACGCACATATGCAGCCGCTGCATTTCTCAAGCTGTAAATCGCACGATTTGGCCACGTTCTGGTCAATCAATAGGCAAAATGAGCAATCCAGCGGCGGCGGCGCGCATGAGCCGCCCTGCGGAGAATAAAACGAAGACGCCCACCGGATGCGCAATCCGATGGGCGTCCATACGTATGACCGGCAACCGGGAGGAGGATGTTGCAGGTCGATCGGGGTGTTTGGAGGGGAGGATAGATCCAAATCCCGATCATGTCGGCGGAAATCATATCCGAAGGCGTCCGGTAATCCGGTCCGGGTACATCCCGGCTGCGCGCATGCTCAATGGTTTTGAGTAGGAGTGCGATGCAGTATCTTGGCCGTCTCCATGCGCAATATGCATGGCATGACGAAGCCTATGCGCAAAGTCTTGCCGGGCAATTAACAGCCACTCCGAATGTCCGTGCCGAAAGGGTCTGTGAAGGAAATAACAAGGAGCCGTTTCCTCAATCGCCAAACCGCGTCTATAAGGTTGAAAATGAGGCGCGCCGGAGGGCTGTTTGCGCGCTATTTGCGGGGTAGGGCATGTATCGCGGACGTCTGGAGAGGGATTTGTCGCAGTGGGTCGGCAAGGGGTTGCTCAGCGAGCAGACCGCCGAGGCGCTGCTCAAGGAATATGACGGGCGTCCGGCAAGCTTCAGTCTCGGCAATGTGCTGATGATCCTCGCCGCCATCCTGCTTGGCGCAGCCATTCTGCTGGTCGTCGCGTCCAATTGGGAGGCGATACCGCGCCTCGTCAGGATGTTCTTTATCCTCGCTCTGATCTGGTCCGTCCATCTCGGCGCCGGCGCGGCCTTGGTCCGCGGCCAGATCGCCGCCGCCAACGCGCTGCTCGTCATCGGCACGCTCACCTTCGGCGGCGCCATTTCGCTGGTCGGGCAGATGTATCATCTGTCGGGTGACGAGCAGACGGTCATGTATCTCTGGTTCGCCATGGCCGTGGTCTCGGCCGTGCTGTTCCGCTCGGGCGTGGTGTCGGGCGTGGCGGGCTTTCTTTCATGGGCCAGCTTCGGCCTCTATCTCAGCGGCTCCGACATGCGCCTGATGACGCTCGATTCATGGGCGGCACCCGTCATGGCGGCAATCGTCGTCGCCTTGGTCCGCTATACCGGCGCCGGCCGCGTGCGTCATCTGGCCTATCTTCTGCTGCTTGGCTGGCTCGCCTGGCTCTACACGCTGAATTCCGACCTGTGGCTGGCGCTGATCTATGTCATCGGCGGCATGGCGGTCTTCGTTCTGGTCAGCCTGCCGGTGGCGCGCCTGTCCTCGCTGATCAGGGGCGCCGGCGCCGCCCCCGCCTTCTATTCCTTCCTGCTTGCCGTCATCGGCCTGTTCCTGCTGCATGTCGAGCTCGATGCCAGCAAATGGGTTCTCCCGCTCGGCATCGTGACACTCGCCGCCTCCGTTCTGGCGATCGCCCTGCAGGGGCGTGACAACGGCGCCGTCCGCTACCTGGCCTACACGGTCTTCGCCGTCGAAATTCTCTATCTCGGCTCAGTGACGGTTGGTTCGATCCTCGGCACCTCGGGGCTCTTCCTCTGCTCCGGCCTGTTCGTCGCTGCCGTTGCATGGATCGTCATCCGGCTCGAACGACGATTTGCCGGCAAGGCCAGGGAGGCGGTCCAATGAGCATATTCTCCTTCAAGGGCTATTCGAAACGCCGCTGCGTTACCGCCGCCGTCACCGTGGCGCTGCTACAGACGGCCGTGCTCGGCTATATCGTCCAGAGCCGCGCATCCGTGCTGCGAAACGGAACGCAGGTTCTGTTGAAGACGGCGCCGGTCGATCCGCGCGACTTCCTGCGCGGCGATTACGTGGTGCTGAACTACGACATCTCCTCCGTTCCCGTCTCCTCGATATCAGGCGCCATGCCGAAGGAGGCGGCCGAGCGCAGCCTCTGGGTACGTCTGAAGCCGAGCGAGGGCGGTTTCTGGCAGATCGCCGAATCATCCTTCGACAAGCTCCCGCCAGCCGACGGTACGGCCGTTCTCCACACCCAGCCCTTCTATAGCTACGGCGAGACATCGCAGGCCGAAACCATCCGCGTCGAATACGGCATCGAGCGCTATTATGTACCCGAGGGTGCCGGACATGCGCTGGAAGAGGCGCGCCGTGATGGGCAGGTGTCGATCGCTGCAAGCGTTGGCGCCAATGGCATGGCGCAGATCAAAAGCCTGCTGGTGGACGGCAAGCCGGCCTATGAGGAGCCGCTTTACTGAGTTTGACCGGTTGCGGGCGCAAGTCCGCGCGGCGGCGGGAAAAATCGCTGTCATTTGACCTTCATTTTTCCTTTGCCTCCTCCAAATCGGGTGATATAGAGACGCCGCGCTCCGGAAGGCCTCATGTGCAGGCATATGCATGCGGTTTTTGAGAACGCGGGTATGGTGAAATTGGTAGACACGCCAGATTTAGGTTCTGGTGCCGCAAGGCGTGGGAGTTCAAGTCTCTCTACCCGCACCAAAGCTGGCTTGCAGGCGAGGGACCGAAAACGGTGCCCCTCGATTGCCCGGAGCCAAGCGCCGTTCCGCTTACGCAGAACGAAGAAGAATTGAGAACAAGCCACGCCCGGCACTTTCCGGCGTCGTGCTCATCGAAACGAACGGCGTCTGGGCACGGCCGCCACGAATTGAAGGTAGGAAGACATGCAGGTTATCGAAACGCTCGCTGAAGGGCTGAAGCGCGAAATCAAGGTCGTAATCCCGGCCAAGGACATGGAAACCAAGATGAACGAGCGTCTTGCCGACGTGAAGGACAAGGTCCGGATCAACGGCTTCCGTCCGGGCAAGGTTCCGGCCGCTCACCTCAAGAAGGTTTACGGCAAGTCCATCATGGCCGACCTCGTCAACGAGATCGTCCGCGAACAGCCGACCTCCATTCTCACCGAGCGCGGCGAAAAGTCTGCCACGCAGCCTGAAATCGCGATGACGGAAGACAAGGACGAAGCAGAACTGATCCTGTCGGCTCAGAAGGATTTCGAGTTCACGCTCTCCTACGAAGTTCTGCCTCCGATCGAGCTGAAGTCCGTGAAGGGCGTCAAGATCACCCGCGAAGTCGTTGATATCTCCGACGAGGAAGTCAACGAGCAGGTTCTCAAGGTCGCTGAAAGCGCCCGTTCCTACGAGACCAAGAAGGGCAAGGCCGCAGACGGCGACCGCATCACCATGGACTACGTCGGCAAGGTCGACGGCGTTGCATTCGAAGGCGGCACGGATCAGGGCGCCGAACTTGTTCTCGGCTCGGGCCGTTTCATCCCGGGCTTCGAAGAACAGCTCGTCGGCACCAAGGCTGGCGACGAAAAGACCATCAACGTCACGTTCCCGGCTGACTATCCGGCCAAGAACCTCGCTGGCGCTGAAGCCACCTTCGACGTTACCGTCAAGGACGTTGCTGCTCCTGCCGACGTTGAAATCAACGACGAACTGGCTCAGAAGCTCGGCCTGGAATCGGCTGACCGCCTGAAGGAAATCGTTCGCGGCCAGATCGAATCGCAGTACGGCTCGATGACCCGCCAGAAGGTCAAGCGTCAGATCCTCGACCAGCTCGACGAGATGTACAAGTTCGAGACCCCGGCTTCGCTCGTCGACGCCGAGTACAACGGCATCTGGAACCAGGTCGCCAACGACCTGGCACAGTCCGGCAAGACCTTCGAAGACGAAGACACGACGGAAGAGCAGGCTCGCGAAGAGTACAAGAAGCTCGCTGAACGCCGCGTCCGCCTCGGCCTCGTTCTCTCCGAAATCGGCGAAAAGGCCGGTGTTGAAGTGAGCGAAGACGAAATGCAGCGCGCCATCTACGAGCAGCTGCGTCAGTATCCGGGTCAGGAAAAGCAGATCCTCGAATTCTTCCGCAGCCAGCCGGGTGCGGCCGCTTCGATCCGCGCGCCGATCTTCGAAGAGAAGGTCATCGACCATCTGCTAACCGAACTCGACGTCACCGACAAGAAGGTCACCAAGGAAGAGCTGCTCGCTGACGAAGAAGGCGAAGGCTCCGAGAAGGAAGCCAAGAAGGCCGCTCCGAAGAAGAAGGCTGCTGCCAAGGCTGAAGCCGCTGAAGGCGAAGAAGCTGCCCCGAAGAAGAAGGCCGCTCCGAAGAAGAAGGCTTCCGAGGAAGGCGCCGAGTAATCTCCGGCCAATCGATACAACGAAAAACCCCGCTTCAAGCGGGGTTTTTTGTGCTCAAAATTTGAGGTCCGGCAACGCCGGCTCAGCCCGCCCGATGCGCATGCGTGAGCTCGTTGACCTTCTTGATATGCGAGACCGCCGCCTGTCCGCCCGCCGTCTTGGTGAAGAGCTCCAGCGTCTCGTCCTCGTGGTCACCGACAGGTGTCAACGCCTGGTCCATATAGGTCTTGGCATTCTTGTCGCGTGAAATCATGAAGGCGGTGACCGCCAGTCGCGCGATCGTGCCGCCGAGCTTCAGATGCTTGGTGATCGTCTCGCCGACGAAGCGCGGCCAGAAGACCAGCGCGCTCTCGCGTGGCAGGTCCGGCCGGCGCTCCGAGGGATGCTTCAACCGCAACAGCCCGCTTTGCAGCGGATGCACGTTTTCGAGCGGCACGGTGGTCGCGAACGACACTAGCACCTTGACCAGCCGCGCCAACGGGACGCCCGTCGCCACCGCCCGACGCAACAGCGTCTTCATATGATCAGGCGAATAATAGAGCGACCATGCCTCTTGATAGATGCTCTCCCACTCCTGCTTGCTCATCTGCGGATGGTCGGTGCAGACATGCTCGACATCGTAGATGTTGAGATCCGGATCCATCGCCACGCCCTTGCGAAACAGCGTTTGGTGATCCTCCGATCCCGGGAGAGGGGTCAGCACGAAGAACTCGATCACATCGAGCGGCAACTCGTGCTGGATGATCGCGATATCGCGACGGATCGATTCCGGCGTATCGGCCGGGAAGCCGAGAATGTAGCCGGCTAACGTCATGACGCCCTGCGCCTTCCAGGCGAGCAGCATTTTGCGGTATTCGGTGATCTTGTTCTGGTTCTTCTTCGCTGCCGTCAGATTATCGGGGTTGACGTTCTCCAGCCCGATGAATACGCGGGTGACGCCGGCCCGCTTCGATTTCTCGATGAAGTTGGGGATCTTGTGGCACAACGTATCGACCTGGATCATCAGGCCGAGCGGAATGCCATCCTTTTCACGCAGCTCAATCAACCGATCGAAGATCGCTTCCCAGTCCTTGTTGCGGGCGAAATTGTCGTCGGTGATGAAGAACTTGTGGATGCCCTGCGCCCAGTTCATCCGCACCAGCTTCTCGACATCATCGGCTGTGCGGAAGCGCGACTTGCGGCCCTGCACGTTGATGATGGTGCAGAAGGAACACTGGTAGGGACAGCCGCGCCCGGCATCGAAGCTGGTGCTCAAGCCCAGCGTCTGCGCGACATTGACCTTCGGCAGGAACGGAACCGCAGCACCCTCGATGCTCGGCAGGTCGTTCATGAAATTGTAGAGCGGCGCCAGCTCACCCGATGCCGCGTCCTGCAGCACCTTGTCCAGCCGCCCCTCGACTTCACCTGCGAACATCGAGATGCCCATCTCGCGGCATTCGTCGAGCCCAACGGCATGACCGTCGAGCATCGAGAGACAGCCGGAAACGTGAAAGCCGCCCATCGCAACCGGGATACCCGCATCGCGGAAGGGTCGTGCGATATCGAGCGCGCGCGGATACTGGTTCGATTGCACGCCGACCAGCGCAACCATGCCGAAATTGCCGTTGGCCTTCAGCTGCCGTAGCAATGCGGATGTGTTCACCCGCGTATTGGTCTCGTCGATGACGGTGATGTCGATGCCGACACCGGGCCCAAGCACCCGCCGCTCGGCGCAATCGGCAGCAATTCCATAGAGCGCCGCCAGCGAATTGGACGGGATCATCGCCCGCCACCAGCGGATTACATAGCCGTCGTCGTCGTAGTGCGACGGCTTGATGAGGATGAGTTGAAAATTCCGGTCAGACGTCTCGGATTGTTCGCGCACGTTCACTCACTGGTAAGAGAGAACCCCCACCAGCGACGCTACCAGAGACTGCGGATTATACAAGAGACGCTTTTTCGCCGCCGACACGCCCAAAAGCGGGCGCGTCGTATATGTCTAACTTGTTGTTTCGGCTGTCATATCCAGTGGCGTGAGTGCAGCCGCGACGCTCTGCTCGCGCGATCACAATTCCGACTTGATATCGCCCATCCGGTTCCAGGCATCGAGGCCAGCGATCTTGTAGGCTTCGGCGAGAGTCGGGTAGTTGAACGTGTTCTCGACGAAATACTCGACCGTTCCCTTGAGGTTCAACACGGCCTGGCCGATATGCACCAGCTCGGTCGCGCCTTCGCCGACGATATGGACGCCGAGCAGGCGGCGCGTCTTCAAGGAAAAGATCAGCTTCAGGAGACCGGTATCGAGGCCCATGATATGGCCGCGCGAGGTCTCGCGGAAACGGGCGATGCCGCATTCATAGGGAATGCCGCGTTCCTTCATCTCTTCTTCGGTCAGGCCGCAGGTCGAAATCTCCGGCACGGCGTAGATCCCGTAGGGGAAGTATTTCGGCGGCTCCTTGGCGACGGCGCCGACGGCGACGCGCGCTGCGATACGGCCCTGTTCCATCGAGGTGGACGCGAGGCTCGGGAAGCCGACCACGTCGCCTGCCGCGTAAATGCCGGGCACCGATGTCTCGAACGTCTCGGGATTGACCTTGAGGCGACCACGGCTGTCGGCCTCGAGGCCCGCTGCCTTCAGGTTCAGCGCATCGGTGGCGCCCATGCGGCCGGCGGCGAAGAGAACCATGTCTGTCACCAGGCGGCGACCATTGTCGAGAATGAGCTCGACCTTGCCGTCATCGAGCTTGGTGACCTTCTCCGCCTTGGTGCCGAGCATGATCTTCATGTTGCGGTCGCGCAGCTGGTAGGTGAAGTCCTCGACGATTTCCCTGTCGATGAAGTCGAGCATCGTCGACTTCGGATCGATCAGCGTAACGGCGGTGTCGAGCGCGCTGAAGATGGTGGCGTATTCGATGCCGATGACGCCGGCGCCGATAACGACCATGGAGCGCGGCAGTTCCTCGATATCGAGCAGTTCGTCGCTATCGAGCACCGTTCTGTTGTCGAAGGGGATATAATCCGGGCGGAACGGCTTGGTACCGACGGCAAGCAGGATGCTGGCGGCCGAGACGCGCATGACTTCGCCGTCATCCTTGACGATTTCGAGCGTCGAGGCATCGATGAAGCTCGCCTTGCCGCGCAGGTGCTGCACGCGGTTGCGCGCGAACTGGTGCTCCAGCACCTCGACTTCATGATCGAGCGTGATCAGCAGGCGACGGCGCAGGTCCTCGGCGCTGATCTCCTGCTTCACCCGGTAGGCCTTGCCGTAGAAGCCGCGCTCGCGCCAGCCGGAGAGATTGAGCGCCGTCTCGCGCAAGGTCTTCGAGGGGATGGTGCCGGTATGGACGGAGACGCCGCCGACGCGCTTGCCCTGCTCGATGACGAGCACCTTCTTGCCGAGCTTGGCGGCCTGGATAGCACCACGGCGACCGGCCGGGCCGCTCCCCACAACAACGAGATCGTATTGAAACATGGAAGCAGGCCCCGGTTGAAAAGCTGGAATCATATTGCGACGCAAAATGGCGCGTTCACACGTATCCGGTCAATGTTGCAGATTGATTTACGCCCGAATATTAGGAATGAGCGAGACGAAATAAGGGCGGCGGTGTCGGTGCTGCGGGATGGTTCGTCATAAAGACGGCCATCGACGATGAGAAAGAACAGGTCGCTCTAGAATAACGGATCCGTCCTGTGCGGGGAAATTCCCGGCGGCGGTTTCAGATCAGCCGCAGCCCCTTGAGGCTGGCATGGCCATCCTTGCCGATGATGATGTGGTCGTGCACCGTGATGCCGAGCGGCTTGGCGGTATCGATGATCATCTTCGTCATGTCGATATCGGCGCGCGACGGCGTGGGATCGCCGGACGGGTGGTTGTGGACCAGAATGATCGCGGTGGCCGAAAGCTCCAGCGCGCGGCGCACAACCTCGCGCGGATAGACGGGCGTGTGGTCGACCGTACCATGCCCCTGAACTTCGTCGGCGATCAGCGCGTTGCGCTTGTCGAGGAACAGGATCCGGAATTGTTCGCGCGTTTCGTGCGCCATGGCGGCGTGGCAGTATTCGATCACTGACGACCACGACGACAGCACCTGCTTGCCGCGCAGCTCGCTCTTCAGCGTCCGGTGGGCGATGGTCGAGATCAGCTTCAGATCGAGCGCCACGGCTTCACCAACGCCCTTCACCTCCTGCAGCAGCGCGATCGGCGCGCCGAAGACGGCGGCGAGCGAGCCGAAGCGCTCCAGCAGCGCCTTGGCGATCGGCTTGGTATCGCGGCGCGGGATCAGCCGGAACAGCATCAGCTCCAGCATCTCGTAATCGGCAAGCGCCGTATCGCCATGATCGCGGAAGCGCTGGCGCAGCCGCTCGCGGTGGCCGTGGTAATGCTCTTCCTTGGCAGGCGAGGGCCGAAGCGCTGCAGGCTTGCCGGCCTGTTCGGCGAAGAAGGACCGCTCGTCCATGCCATCGTCCTCATCCGCCGCGAAAGGCAGCTCCAGGTCTTCGGAATGGGAAACCGGTCCTTTTGCCATCAGCGGCTCATTTTGTGAGGGGTGGCAGGCCCGGGCGGTCGAGCCCGCCGGGCGACAGCGTGAAGATCTCGCAGCCATCGGCGGTGACGCCGACCGTGTGCTCGTATTGCGCCGACAGCGACCGGTCGCGGGTGACGGCCGTCCAGCCATCAGCCAAGACCTTCACATGCGGGCGGCCGAGATTGATCATCGGCTCGATGGTGAAGATCATCCCCTCGCGCAGTTCCGGTCCTTCGCTGGCGCGGCCGTAATGCAGGATATTCGGGCTGTCGTGAAACAGCGCGCCGACCCCATGGCCGCAGAAGTCGCGCACCACGGAGCAGCGCTCGGCCTCGGCATAAGTCTGGATCGCCTCGCCGATGGCGCCGGTGCGGGCACCGGGGCGCACGGCGGCAATCCCGCGCATCAGCGATTCATAGGTCACCTCAAGCAGCCGCTCGGCGGCGCGCTTCACGGTTCCGACGGTATACATGCGGCTGGAATCGCCATGCCAGCCGTCGACCACATAGGTCACGTCGATATTGACGATGTCGCCCTCGCGCAGCGGCTTGGCATCCGGGATGCCGTGGCACACGACATGGTTGATCGAGGTGCAGGTGGATTTCGTATAGCCGCGGTAATTGAGCGTCGCCGGAACAGCGCCATTCTCAAGCCCGAAATCGAAGACGAAGCGATCGATCGCATCGGTTGTCACACCCGGCTTGACGATATCATCAAGCGCATCGAGACACCGGGCGGTGACCTGGCACGCCTTGCGCATGCCCGCGAAGGCATCGGCGCCGTAGAGCCTGATGGCGCCGGTATTCTTGGATGGCGCGGAGGAGGCTTCGATATAGTTTACCATTGCGGGGGCCTTAGCGGAAATTGTCGTCATTCATAATGCAGCTATGCCGGGTTCGTCCATTGCGATCAATGGGGGAGGCGCATTTAAGCTATCATGCCCTTATCGCACGCTGCCATCTCACCGGCACCCGATCGAGCCAACCGGCTCCAGCAAGCCGGAAAACGAAAACGGCGCCCTTGCGGAGCGCCGTTCGCAGTCCTGCCGAGGCAGAAACCAGTATTAGTTGGCCGAGATGTTGACGGCCTTCGGGCCCTTGCCCATGCGATCCGGCTCGGTGTCGAAGGTAACCTGCTGGCCTTCGCGGAGCGACTGGATGCCGGAAGCCTGGAGAGCGGAGATGTGAACGAATACGTCCTTCGCACCGCCATCAGGAGTGATGAAACCAAAACCCTTGTCCTGGTTGAAGAATTTTACGACGCCTTTGGTGGCCATTGGGATAGGTCCTTTTCCCTGTAGTCTGTCTGGTATCCATCCCCCCGAGAGGAAATGGACGGCTTTCACTTTCGCGCTCCCTCATCTTAACTCAGAACGCGAAGGGTCAGTCGAGTAGTTCACGAACGGGGAAAGAACGTCTACGCGCGTGAAGGTCCCCCCACGCCGCCCCTCAAAGAAGGGCTCAGCCACATCAGTCCAGTCACCGGCATGCAAATGCCCGAGTACACAATTGGTGCCAGTAAACGGAGCAAAATGCAAGCGACATTATTCTGACACCAGCCGCTCCAAAGCGGGAATGGCCAAAGATTCAAACACTTGACGATTGGTAACGCTGAGCCGGTATCGCTGACCCATTCCGGGAATGCGTACCGGAACGGCACGTTCACATCCCCAATCCGTGCGATGCCCAACTGTTGGGCGACTGCCCGCTAAACGCGAGCGGAATTCCCGGTAGACGCGAGTGCGATCAGCGGGCGGCGCCGGCGCTGAGCTTGTGCTGCACCATGTCGGCACTGCCACGCACATAGGAGACGGCAGGCTTGCCGGCGGCATCGGCGGCGGCGTAGGCGATGATCGTCACGTCTTCCTCGTAGGTCGAGACATAGAGCACCTGGGCCGGATTGACGTAGATCGTGTGATTGTGGGTGTTCTTGAAGCCGACGAATGCCATTGATGTCTCCTACCGTGTCTCGATGCGAGATATGCCATGCGGGCGTTGACGCAAGTTTAACGCGATGTCGGCGAGCGGGGCGCCGGGGGCGGTGGCGATCGCGATCGCATCAGGGTGTGGCCTGCGCTTCCTCCTGCGGGTGCTCGAAGACCGGTGGCGCTTTCTCGGCGATAAGGGCAAGTGTCTCATCAAGGCAGGCGAGCGCCCGGGCGTCGCCGGCAAGGCAATCACGGACGACCGACACCGTATGGCCGCGCAGGTCCGGCGGCAGGAGGTCAAGGAGCCGGAACATCGCGCCGTGCTCTCCATCGCGAGCATCGGCGCAGGCCATCCCGGCCCAGCCGAGATAGTCGGTGAAGCAGGGTGCGTATTCCGAGGGCAGCGTATGGACGCAGGCAAGCATGCTTCCCTTGACGGCGATGCGCTGGCAGGCGCGAGCGCGGCGGCAGCGGTTGATCGGGCAGGTTAAGACCGGCATGGACAGCATCTCCGATGTCCTCGCCGCCAGCGCAACGATCAACTCGAGACCGAGGCGGTCCTTAAGGTCCTTGCCGGGATTATCATGAGGGTGCTGCGGCATTGCGGTCCTCTTCGGCTCCGGCGCGCGGCGATGCCGTCACGCGGCTGGTTTCACCCGTGGTTTGCTGGTTCAGGCTTCACTCGGACGGGGCGCTGGAAATCACCTCGATTGAGTAAAAAATATGGTGCCTTCCAGCACCCCGTTCGGCGGTTTATGAACGCAACTCCGGTCTCTCTGCCTTTCCGCCCAACTTCGCGGCGGAACCATGTGTGCCTCACAGGCACGTCCGGGCTCAACTCGGGCCCGTCTTGCGACGGAACCCGCCGTCACCGGAGGGAGACCATTTTCTGCGGACCCCGAATGAGAGAGCTTGCGTCCTCCTCAAACACCCAGCGCCGACCCCACCTCGCCGGCACGCCTGCCGGTGTATCC
>UBQW01000081.1 GCA_900467745.1 Hyphomicrobiales bacterium | reverse complement strand
GGGAGCCGGGTCGCGAACCGGATGCTCAGCCGCTCGAAATCCGGCGTGTGGTGATGGTTGCCAAGGGGATCGGACGCCGTCAGGGCGGATGATCCACCGGCAAGACCGATCCGAGAGACGCTCCTGTCGGGTCGGGCGAACCGGAAACCGAGGTAATCGGGCAGGCGGACAGCCTGACAACCAATACCACCGACACCAAACCGCCTGCCCTTCCCGTTTCATGCCGCCGACCGTCGCGAGGTTTTGCTTCGCGCGCGGTTTTGGTGTGCGTGGTTGGGTGGGATGCTGGGTGGCGTTCTGCCGCGTGATACCCCCCTCTGCCCTGCCGGGCATCTCCCCCACAGGTGGGGAGATTGGCTGGGCTCATCCGCTCGCTCCTACCTCAACGTTTGTTGTGCGGTTGGGGAGCAAGCCACGAGTCGATCTCCCCCCTTGTGGGGGAGATGTCCGGCAGGACAGAGGGGGGTATCCCGGGCACAAAGTAGGCTGCGGTCTCCCTGTCCCCCAACAAACAAAAAAACGCCGCGCATCCAAGACACGCGGCGTCTCCCAAACTCCACTCCGTCCGTGAACTAGCCGTCGGAGTGCACGATCCCCCGCTCGCGCTCCAGATAGCGCTGGTCGATAGCAGGCAGAGGCTCGCCTTCGATCGCCGATTCGAAGGTACGCAGGCGCTTGTAGATGGACAAGAGCTCGACGATCGTCGTCCAGGAATTGACGAGATACTGGAAGGATCCGGCCACCTGCCCGAAAACATTCTGGATCTGACTCAGCACGCCGAGCGTCAGCTTGCCCGCGGCAATCGACGGGACGAGGATGAAGGTGCCAAACAGATTGTCCGCCTGCAGATAGAAGATGCGGGCGACGTTGAAATACATGTAGTGAAAGTAGAGGCGGAAATAGTTGCGGCGCACGTTGGCGAAGAGTTGCGCCACCGTGATCGGATCGGCACGGTCGTCATGGTCCTCGCCGTAGACCAATTCCTTGCGGTAGGCCGCTTCGACACGCTGGTTGCGGAATTCCAGCCCTGGAAGCTTGACGCCGACCGCCGCCAGAAAGACGGTTCCGAACAGCGCCCAGCAGATCGACGCCCAGACGAGCGCATGCGGGACTTCGCCGATGAGCGGCAGCTCGGTGACCGTAGTCGAAAACTTGAACAGCACTGGCAGGAAAGCGATGAGCGTCATGACCGAACTGACGAGATTGACGCCAAGGCCTTCGACCGTCGTCGAAAAGCGCATCGTATCTTCCTGCACGCGCTGCGAGGCACCCTCGATGTGGCGCAGCTGCGGCCAGTAGGACATATAGAATTCGTTCATCGCCGTGCGCCAGCGGAAGATCCAGTGGCTGACGAAGAACAGATTCAACATGCCGACCGTAATGGCGACAAAGGCGATCCCGGCGAAGCCCGTCATGCCCCAATAGAGATCGGCGGCCGTCGGGATAGGCGCCTGACGCGCCAGCGCCCGCTGGATCATGTCGTAGAAAGGACCGTACCAAGCATTGATGGCGACGCTGACCTGCACCGAGAAATAGGTGTTGAAGATGATCAGCGCCGAGCCGAGCACCGACCACATCTGCCAGCGATGCGGGCTGTAGGTGAACCAGAAGCCCGCGAAGATGGCGACGAAGACGACGTAGTAGATGTAGAACCACAGGAACGGCGTCGACCAGAACACGGAGACGCCGATCGGCGCATCCTGACCGGCGGCCAGTGGCGGCAGGCCGATCGCGGCCCCGAGGCTCGAGCCTCCGAAATACCAAAGGAGAACGCCGATGAGCGCCCAGACGACGGCCGACGTGAAGAAGAGTTTCGGCTTCGGGAAGTAGGATAGAAACACGGGTGGGATTGCTTTCCTGAACGAGTGTCTTCGCAAGCTCTATAAGAGCGATTGCGCCGGAAATTAAGGCAGTTCGCGGAAAGCGGCAATGGCCTGACGCCATTGTTACGCAATTGTAACCGCTTAGGAGAGCTTCTTGATCACAGGCATGACCATGACGGCGCAGACGACGAGCGCCACGGCCGCCACATAAGTGGGCGCGACGAAGCTTCCCGTGCGCTCGGCAAGCGCGCCGGCGACGATCGGACCGACGATCTGGCCGAAGCCGAAGGCCGCCGTCATCATCGCAAACGCCCGGCGCGGGCTCGATGGCACCAGCTTGCGGCCGATCTGCAGCCCGTAGGCGGTGATGGCAAGGAACGTCGCGCCGAACAGCGCCCCGCCAATCAGCGGCGCCACCGATGGCGGCAGCATGACGGTTGCGAGCACGCCGAGCGCCTCGACCAGAAGGGCCGCGATATAGATCCAGCCGAGCCCGAGCGGCCGTACGAACGGCTTCCACGCAAACAGCGCGACGGCGGAGGTCAGCCCAGCAATGAACCAGCAGAGGAATTCGACCACGGCGCCTGATGCCGCCATGCGGGCGATGGTGACGAGGAAGGTGGCGGTGATGACATAGCCGAAGCCGAACAGGCCGTAGGATAGCGTGACCAAGAGCATCGGCTGGTTCCATGTGATCGGCGGCTCCTTGCCGGTCTGCCCGCTGACGACGGGGCCGGAAGGCAAAAGCAGCCAGACGAGCACGAGGCTGATCGCCGAGTAAATCGCCCCGCCGATCCAGTCGACCCGCCAGGCATCCGGGCCGCCATGCGCGATGAGCCCGATGACGAAGACCATCACCGACGACAAAGCGATCCCCGCCCCCGGCCCACCGAAATGCGCCGACTGCACATGATCGTTGCCGGCGGCAGCGCCGTGGCTGAGCACGATGGACGAGGTGAAGATCATCGCAAACGCGCTGGCAAGGCCAGCGAGAAAGCGGATGACGGCAAAGAGCATGACGGAATGGGTCATCGCCATCGCGGCGAGCAGGATGGCATTGGCGAGAAGTGCCGACAGCGCCACCTTGCGCTCGCGCCCCGCCGCCCAGCCATAGGCGGCGAGAACCGCGCCCACGAGATAACCGACGAAATTGGCCGAGGCGATGAAGCCGGCATCGGCAGCCGACAGCGGCACGCCGCTCATCATGCCGGGCAGGATCGGCGTGTAGGAAAAGCGCCCGAAACCCATGGCCGCCGCCATGGCGATCATTCCGGCCAAAGCCGTGCGAAACAGGGGTGCATGGGGAGGTGTGGGGGGAGTTTCATTGCGAGCCAACATGGCTCGCTTATCGCGCCGCACACCGCGAGCCGCAATCAAGATTTTCTGATGAACCCATCAATTCCGGAAATTTTCGGCCCGCCCTTGAAACGCCATATCTTACGATATATGTTTTACGACATAATCAACGATACATCATAAGGAGTGATCGATGAGAGGTTTTAGAGGTGGAATGATGGGTGGCGGCGGCTTTCGCATGGGGCGGAAGTTCGCGGCAGGCGACCTGCAACTGGTGATCCTGGCGCTTCTGGCAGAACAGCCGCGCCACGGTTACGAACTGATCAAGCTCTTGGAAGAGCGCTCCGGCGGCTTCTATGTGCCGAGCCCCGGCGTCATCTATCCGGCGCTGACCTATCTGGAAGAAACCGGCCTCGCCGAGGTCGAGGCGGAGGGCACGAAGAAGCTCTACCGCATCACCGAAAGCGGCCGCAAACAGGTCGAGGAGAACAGTTCCATGATCGAAATGACGCTTGGAAAGCTGGAACGCATCGGCGAGAAGATGGCACATGTGCGCCGCATCTTCGATCCGGAGAGCCGTGGGCCGGAAGGTCATGGCAGGGAACGCGACGAAGAAGCCTTCCCCGAGGACAAGAGCGAAGTCGTCGCCGCCCGTATGCTTTTGAAATCGGCGCTCAAGCTGCGCTATCCATGGTCGAAGGACGAAGCCAAGCGCATCGCCGGCATCCTGGAACGCGCCGCCGCCGAGATCCTGCAGCAGCCCAAGCAGGACTAATCACCACCGGCTTCACCAAGCCAAATGGAAACGCCCTGCTCTTTGAGCAGGGCGTCTCGCATTATGGGTCCGTTATATCGTAAGACAGATCGTCAAAGCCTATTTTACGCCTGCCCATCCGGCAGCGTCAGGATCATCGGCCCGTTGCGGGTCGCGACCACCGTGTGTTCGTATTGCACCGTGGGTGCCTGCGGATCGGCATAAAGCGTCCAGGCATCGTCGCCGCCCTCGGCCCATGTGGCGCCGAGCGAGAGAAACGGCTCGACGGTGAAGACCAGCCCATCCGTCATGATCCGCTTCTCGGACGGATCAGGCCATGTCGAAAGTTCGCCCGGCTCTTCGTGCAGCGAGCGGCCGACGCCGTGGCTGGCAAGGTTCGCCACCAGCGTATAGCGGTTCTTGGCCGCGAACGCGCCGATCGCCTGGCCGATCTTGGCCAGCGGCTCGCCCGATTTCACCTGGTTGAGACCGACCCAAAGCGCCCGCTTGCCATCACGGCAGAGCTTGTCGAGCTTCGATTTCGACGGCGGCACGACGAAGGAGGCGCCGGTATCGGAGAAGAAACCGTCCTTTTCGGCCGAGACGTCGATATTGACGAGATCACCCGGGCGGATGACGCGCGAACCGGGAATGCCGTGCGCGATCTCCTCGTTGACGCTGATGCAGGTGGCACCCGGAAACTGGTAGCAGAACTCCGGCGCCGAGCGCGCGCCGGCACTTTCGAGCACCTTGCGGCCGATATCGTCGAGCTCCTGCGTGGTGATCCCCGGCTCCATGGACGACGCCATGATCTGGATCGCATTGGCGCAGATGCGGCCGATCTCTTTGAGCTTCAGGAGTTCGTCTTCAGTCTCGATAATCATGAAATTCCGTTTCCGGCCCTAAGGTTACGGCCGGTCGGCCGGCTCTCGAATCTGGAACAGAACACGACGCCCGGGGAAATCCAATTCATCCTTTACGCCATGAAGCTCCTGCTTTAGGCGCTGGCTTTCGCCCCTTCGCCGCTCTCAGTCAATGCCTTTCTGACGATCGGCGCGACTTTCGTGCCGTAGAGCTCGATCCCGCGCATGATCTGGTCGTGCGGCATCAGGCCGATCGCCATCTGCAGCAGGAAGCGGTCATTCTTGAACAGCTTGTGATGCGCGATGATCTTCTCGGCCACCACTTCAGGATCGCCGACGAAGAGCGCCCCCTTCGGCCCGCGCGAGGCGTCGAAATGCGGACGGCTCGTCGGCCCCCAGCCGCGCTCACGGCCGATGCGGTTCATCACTTCCGCCTGCGGCCCGTAAAACTGGTCGGCGGCCGCATCCGTCGTGTCGGCGACGAAGCCGTGGACGTTGATCGATGTCTTGAGCTTGGCCTGATCCTGCCCTGCTCGACGTGCAGCCTCGCGGTAAAGATCAAACAGCGGCGCGAACCGATGCGGCTCGCCGCCGATGATAGCCAGCGCCACCGGCAGCCCGAGCGCGCCGGCGCGCGCCACCGACTGCGGCGTCCCGCCAACGGCGATCCACACCGGCAGCGGGTCCTGGAACGGCCTTGGATAAACGCCACGCCCGTTGATAGCCGGCCGCATCTCGCCCGACCACGTCACCGCCTCGCTGTCGCGAAGGGCAAGCAGCAGGTCGAGCTTTTCCTCGAACAGCTGGTCGTAATCCTCGAGATTATAGCCGAACAGTGGGAAGGATTCGATGAACGACCCCCGCCCCGCCATGATCTCGGCGCGGCCGTTGGACAGAAGATCGAGCGTCGAGAACTGCTGAAACACCCGCACCGGATCGTCGGAGGACAGCACGGTAACGGCACTCGTCAGCCGGATGTTCTTGGTCTTCACCGCGGCCGCCGCCAGCGCCACAGCTGGAGCGGACGCCGCATAATCCGGCCGGTGATGCTCACCCAGCCCGAAAACGTCGAGCCCCACCTGATCGGCAAGCTCGATCTCCTCGATCAGATGCTTCAACCTCTCGGCCCCTTCCGCCCCCTTGCTCCTGGAAGGATTGGGGTTGACGTCTGCGAAGGTATAAAGGCCGAGTTCCATGGCGTGCATCCCGTTGAAATCTTTAGATTGCAGATAAGGATGGCCGAGGTGGGGCGCAATGACAAATTCTAGAACGGATCGTTCGATAAAGTTGATGGGATGATGTCAGCGCACCACCAAATCCGACTCTCATTTCAATCACTTCAGAGCCTGAACGGAATCACCCTGCGAACCGCCTCGTACGCCGCATGAACCGAAGACCTCCCTCATTCCTGTCCTTGTGACAGGAATCCAGCCGACGCGCGTCCGCGCGGCGAAGAGAGTCTTCTGCGATCAAGGACTTGATCGCGCTGGATCCCGGCACAAGGCCGGGATGAGGGTGAGGCGCTCTCCAAATCACATCCGCGCCAGAAGCTCGGCGAGCTGGTCGGCGCACTTGCCCCAGCCCTCGTGAAAACCCATTTCCTCGTGGGTCTTCTTGTCCTCGGCGGTCCAGTGCACGGCCGTTGCCGTGTACTTGGTGCGGCCATTGCCGAGATCCTCGAGCAGCACGGTTGCCGTCATGAACGGCTTTTCGGACGGCACCCAGGCGCTGGTGTAGGCGTCGGTGAAGACCAGCTTCTCGTTCTCGATCACTTCGAGATAGACGCCGCGATTGGGAAACTCCTGCCCCTCGGGGCTGCGCATGACGATAAGATTGGCGCCGCCGGCGCGCACGTCGAGCTTGGCGTCCGATATCGTCCAGGGACGCGGCACGAACCACTCCTTCATCAGCTCGGGATCGGTCCAGGCCTTGAAGATCTTTTCGCGCGGCGCATCGAATTCGCGGACGAGAATAAGCTCGTGCATGGCGGTCATGTGTCGTCTCCTGTTTCGTGAAACCTGTTCTTGATCAGTCTGTTACAAGAACGTGTGAGATGTCGCCGATCCGACAAGGCGCAAGGTGATTTTCGGAATTATTTCACCGCCGGCAGCGCCGGCTCCATCTTCAGGCTGTCGATCTGCCGGCGGATATGCGCGGCCTCGGGTGCCGAATGCGCCAGCGCGATCGCGCGGTCGAAAGCCTCGCGCGCCTCGCGCGGCCGGCCGATCTGCTTCAACAACCCGCCGCGCAGGCCGTGATAATAGAAATAACCGTCAAGCTTTTCGCCAAGCGTCTCCACCAACGTCAGCGCCTCGCCCGGCCCTCTGAGCTTCGAGACGGCGACCGCCCGGTTGAGCGTGATGACGGGCGACGGCTGCATGCGCTCCAGCGCACGATAGAGCAGCTCGATCTCCTCCCAGTCGGTATCCTCAGCCCTCCTGGCGCGCGAATGCAGCGCCGCGATCGCCGCCTGGAACTGATAGCTCCCCGGCTGCCGGTGGCGGATCGCCTTGTCGAGCAAAGCCAACGCTTCGTTGATCAGCTCGCGGTTCCAGAGCGACCGGTCCTGATCCTCGAGCAGCACGATCTCGTTGTCGGCGCTGAAGCGCGCCGGGCGGCGTGAGATCTGCAAGAGCATCAGCGCCAAAAGCCCCATCAGCTCCGGCTCGCCGGGGAAGATGCGCAGCAAAAGCCTTGCCAGCCGGATCGCCTCGTCGGAAAAGGCGCAGGCCTCGGCTTTGGGATCGGCCTGGCTGTAGCCCTCGTTGAAGACGAGATAGATCATCGTCGAAACGATCGACAGCCGCTCGGCCCGCTCCGCCGCATCCGGCGTCTCGAAGGGAACGCCGGCCTTGGCGACACGCGCCTTGGCCCGGGTGATCCGCTGCTCCATGGCGCTCTCGCCGACCAGGAAGGCACGCGCGATCTGCTGCACGGAAAGGCCGGAGACGATCCGTAGCGCCAGCGCGATCTGCTGCGTCGCCGGCAGGTCGGGATGGCAGCAGATGAACAACAGGCGCAAAATGTCGTCGCGATAATTGGACGTATCCAGCCGCTCGGCGATATCACTCTCGGCATCCTCGGTGTCGGAGATCAGCTCCTCATCCGGCAGCGCCTGGGTCTTCGAGCGCTTGCGCACCGCGTCGATGCCGCTGTTGCGGCCGACGAAGATCAACCATGCCGTCGGATCGCGCGGCGGCCCCTTGTCCGGCCAGGTTCTGACAGCGCGCAGGCAGGCCTCCTGAAAGGCCTCTTCCGCGATATCGAGATCGCGGAAGTATCTGAGCAGCGCGCCGAGCGCCTTCGGCCGGGCGGATGACAGAGTAACGTCGATCCAGGCAATGTCTGTCATGTCGCACTTTCTCCCGGCCGGAACACGTAGAACGGCCTGATTTCATAGGATGTGGAGCCGGGATTGACGTCTGAAAGCTCCTTGGCAAAGGCGACGGCGTCCTCCAGCGTGTCGAAGTCGACCACGTAGAAACCGAGTAGCGCCTCCTTGGTCTCGGCAAACGGACCATCGAGCACCAGCGGCTCCTCCTTGCCCTTGCGAACTGTCGTGGCCGCCGTCGTCGGCATCAGCCGGCCGACCGGCCCGAGCTTGCCGCTTTCGGCCAAGGGCGCCTGAACCGCATAAAGCTTCGCCATCACGGCGTCCTCTTCCTCCTTGGTCCAGGAGAAAACCCGCTCTTCATCGGCATAGCAAAGGATCGC
This sequence comes from Hyphomicrobiales bacterium, assembly GCA_900467745.1. GTDB lineage: Bacteria > Pseudomonadota > Alphaproteobacteria > Rhizobiales > Rhizobiaceae > Rhizobium. Next base: position 7,467 of record UBQW01000081.1, on the reverse strand, counting down.
ATACAGCATCTCATACTCCTCTTCCTCAATGACGAAGGAGTAACGCGGCTACCGACAGGACGCAGCAAAAAATTGTGGAGGTCAGAGCTCGCGGTCGGACGGGGCCGGATGCGGCACCGTTGCATTTACTGTTGCGTACTTCCGCGCAAGCGCCGCCACATGATCTGCTGCCGTCGATCTTGACCGGCAGGGAGACCCCGCATGAGCGCCGTCGATATTTTCGCGTGGATCGTGCTGATCGTGCTGGCGGCCAGCACGCTTGCGGTCATCCTCTTCCTGGCGATGCTGCCCGGTATGATCGCCCGCAGGCGCAATCATCCCTGGGCCAAGGCCGTCAGCGTCGGCGGGTGGGTGACGCTGCTGCTCGGCTTCGCCTTCTGGCCGCTCGTGGTGATCTGGGCCTATGTCGACGTCCCACGCGTGCCTGAGGCGGAGAAGAACCGATGATCGTCGTTCTCCTCAACGTCTATCTGGTCATCCTCTTCCTGCTGGTGAAGCTGAAGATCGTACCCTTCAACCTCTTCTGGAAGGTATCGCCGGCGCTGGTCTTCCTGCTGCTCCTGATCGGCCTGTTCATCCCCATGGGCTGGGGCGCGCCGCAGGGAGCGGCACTGGTCGTGCGCAATTCCGTGGCGATCGTTCCCAATGTCGCCGGCGAGGTCATCGATGTCCCTGTTATCGCCAACACGCCGCTGAAGGCCGGCGACGTACTCTTCCGTATCGACCCCGTGCCCTACCAGGCCAAGCTCGATGCCCTGAAGGCGCAGCTCGAGCTCGCCACGCTGAGACTTTCTGAGACGACGCGGCTGCAGACCACGGGCGCCGGCCGCGGCTTCGACGTGGAGCAGGCGCAGGCGCAAACCGACCAGCTACAGGCCGAGATCGCCGAGGCGCAGTGGAACCTCGACAAGACGGTGGTCCGGGCGCCCGCCGACGGCTACGTCACCAATCTCGCGCTTCGCAAGGGCGCTCGCGTCAGCAGCCTGCCGCTGGCACCCGTCATGGCCTTCATCGACACGTCGGACACGATCATCGGCATCGAGATCGCGCAGATCAACGCGCGCTACATTACCCCCGGCCAGCCGGTCGAGATCACCTTCAAATACGCGCCTGGCAAGGTCTATCCCGGCAAGGTGGAGAGCGTGCTGCAGGCGGTGGCAAGCGGCCAGACGCAAACCTCGGGTCTCGCCGTGGCGCCCAAGGAGATCGCCTCCTTGCCGCTTGCCGTGCGCATCAGGCTCGACGACAGGGACGTCGCCGACGTGTTGCCGGCGGGCAGCACCGGCGATGCCGCAGTCTACACCGATCACGTCACGCCGACGCACATCATCCGCAAGGTGCTGCTGCGCCAGATCGCCATCACCAACTACGTCAATCCGTTCTGAGCGCCCTCCCACAGAAGACAACTGCGGATAGCGGCCATAAATTTCTGCTATCCCACGTTTTCGCCACAATGCCCCCTTCAATTTGCTGCAATGCAAAATGGAGGGCGGCACTTGGAGCAGCGGCAGGAGAAGACCCGTATCGAATGGCTCGATATCGCCAAGGGCATGTCGATCATCCTGGTGGTGATCTATCACACCCTTCTCTACCACCAGTTCCACGCCATAGCGCCTGATCTCTACGCCCGCTTCAGCGCCATCATGACGCCGATCCGCATGCCGCTGTTCTTCACCGTCTCCGGCTTCCTAGCGGCATCGGCCATGCGCGCGCCGTGGAGCGATTTCCTGCGCCGCAAGATCTGGCTGCTGGTCTACCTCTTCGCCATCTGGAGCACCGCCCGCTGGCTGTTCTTCCGCTATGTGCAGGAGAACGCGCTCGTACCGACCGAGGGCAGCGATCCCTATCAGCTGCTGGAAATGTGGTGGGCGCCGAACACCGGCATCTGGTTCATCTGGGCGCTCGCCATTTTCATGGTCGCCACCAAGCTGCTGCAATCGACGCCGCATGCGATCACCATCGCGATCGCCGCCATCGTCTCGGTCCTCACCTTCGGCGACCATCTGTCGATCGATCTCTTCACCCATCGCAACGTGCTGCAGTATTTCGTCTTCTTCCTCTTCGGCTGCTGGTATGGGCGATCGGTCGTGCACCTCATCACCGCCCGCCCGTTTCTGACGGCGCTCGGCGGCTTCCTTCTGTTCTCGGCGCTATACGTGCTGCGCTGGCGGCTGCAGGCCGTCGACAAGGGCAGCTGGGCGCTCGCCTCCTCCATCGCCGGCCTTGCCTGGCTCTGCGGCACGGCGGTGCTGCTGTCGCGCTGGGAGAGCGTGCGCAATGCCTTCGCCTATTTCGGCCGCAACACGCTGCCGGTCTACGTCACCCATGTGATGATCGTCTCGCTCCTGGTCGCCACCATCGCCGCCGCGATCGGTGCCAGCGCAACGCTCGGCTATCTCACCGCGCCGCTGGTGGTGGTCGTTGCCATCGGCCTGTCACTGGCGATCCGCGCCGTGGCCGACCGCAGCGGCGCCGGCTGGCTGTACTCACCGCCCGCGAAACGCCAGCGGCAGGTGGTTGCGGCGTAAAGCCTAGAGCCTTTCCTGGTTAGCTTGAAGCATTCTGCCGGAGCAGGTTTTCGTCAGGGCAAAGGCGATTGGCGAAGGGCATACCCCAGGTACGGTCGAGCCGATCGCCTTTGATCCTGGCGGAAAAATGCCCGGCCCCTAGCCGGTTTGCGAAGCAAACCAGCGGGGGTTGGCTGAAACGGGCTGCCTGATCGACCGGCCAGCTTGGCCGTATGCGTTGGCTACGACGCGCGCCGGCCGGTCGACCATCCGACTCCGTTTGAGCCAACAGAATGCTTCAATCTAACCAGGAAAGGCTCTAGCGCACCGCCTCGATCGAGACGGCAACGCCGCGCTGAAGTGAATTGCTGGCCATGCAGCTAGCCCTTGCCTTCTCGATCACCGCGTCGGCGCTGGAGCCGTCGGCCATCTCGCAGGCGACCCGCATATGCGCGGCGGTCGTCACCAGCGGGCTGCCATCGAGCTCCACGGTGACAGACACCGCGATGCTGCCGAGCTCGCACCCCATCTCTTCGGCGACATAGCGCAGGTCGTTGCAGAAGCAGCCACCGAGCGCCAGCGCCAGTAGCTGCGCACCGTTGAAGCCGAGCCCCTGCCCGCCCGCCTTGCCCTGCGGCCTGTCGACGACGAGCGTATGGCCGCCGGCCCATCCCATCGCCGCCTGGGTTCCCGCGACATTGCGCAGCTCGACCGTCATCGACACCATGCCCGCTCCTCCACATGTCAAGATTGGCAGGCATTGTAGAACGATCGCCGGAGCCGTCAAAGACGCCGCCGGCGCGCCCGTATCAGGCGTCGCTGAGCGTCCGCTTCACCGCGCTCCGCCAGCCCTTCAACTTCGCCGCCCGGGTCTTCTCGTCCATATCGGGCTCGAAGCGGTTGTTGCGCTTCCAGTTCTTGGCGAACGCCGCCTTGTCGGGCCAGACACCCGCCCGGCTGCCGGCGAGCCAGGCGGCGCCTAGCGCCGTGGTCTCGAGGATCACGGGGCGGTCGACCGGGGCGTCGAGAATGTCGGCCAGTCGCTGCATCGTCCAGTCGGACGCCACCATGCCGCCGTCGACGCGCAGCACCGTCTCGTCGACGCCGCCCTTCCAGTCCTTGTGCATGGCGTCGAGCAGGTCGCGCGACTGGTAGCAGACGGCTTCGAGCGCCGCGCGCGCGAACTCCTTGGGGCCGCTGTTGCGCGTCAGGCCGAAGATCGCGCCGCGGGCGTTGGCATCCCAGTGCGGCGCGCCGAGCCCGGTGAAGGCGGGCACCAGATAGACCTCTTGCGAGGGATCGGCGGCATCGGCCAGTTCGCCGGTCTTCGACGCGTTGTCGATGATCCCGAGCCCGTCGCGCAGCCACTGAACGGCCGCACCGGCGATGAAGATCGAACCTTCGAGCGCATAGGTCGTCTCGCCGTCCAGCCGGTAGGCGATGGTCGTCAACAACCGGTTCTTCGAGCGCACCATGTCGGCGCCGGTGTTGAGCACGGCAAAGCAGCCGGTGCCGTAGGTGGATTTCATCATGCCCGGCTCGAAGCATGCCTGGCCGATCGTTGCCGCATGCTGGTCACCGGCAACGCCTAAAATCGGGATCGCGGCGCCGAAGATGTGAGGCTCGGTGACGCCGAAATCGGCCGCGCAATCCTTCACCTCAGGCAGCATCGCCGAGGGAACGCGCAGGATCTCCAGCAGGTCCTTGTCCCATTCGTTGGTCGCGATGTTGTACATCAGCGTCCGCGACGCGTTGGTGGCATCGGTGACGAAGCTCTTGCCGCCGGTGAGCCGCCAGATCAAAAACGTGTCGATCGTACCGAAGCAGAGCTCGCCCTTGGCCGCCCGCGCCCTCGCCCCCTTCACGTTGGCCAGCATCCAGGAAAGCTTGGTGCCGGAGAAATAGGGGTCGAGCAGCAGGCCGGTCTTCTTGGTGAAGGTCTTTTCCAGATCCTGCTTCTTCAGCTTGTCGCAATAGCTCGCGGTGCGGCGGTCCTGCCAGACGATGGCGTTGTGGATCGGCGTGCCGCTCTCGCGCTCCCAGACGACGACCGTCTCGCGCTGGTTGGTGATCCCGAGTGCCGCGATATCCTTGGCGCTGATCTTCGCCTCGCGGATCGCCATCTTGATGGTCGAAACGACGCTGTCCCATATCTCCTCCGGATCATGCTCGACCCAGCCGGATTGCGGATAGATCTGCTTGAACTCCTTCTGGCCCGCGCCGGCGATCTTCATCTCGCCATCGAACACGATCGCCCGCGTCGACGTCGTCCCTTGGTCGATCGCCAGTACATACCCCGCCATTGTCATCCTCCCATGAACTGCTTCGCATTGAATGAATAATGCAGGCAAACGAATGTGAAAAGAAACAAAAGTGAAATTCCTTTTCCGTCAGCCCTCTCCTGCTTCACTCGCGTCACGCGCTAGATTGCGTGGCGAGACTGTCCGCGCAAGACCGATAAACAAGGTTTCCACCTTCTATCGTAGCCAATTGCCAGCCCAACCGATTCCGGACTACGCTCCACACAACCGCGTTGCAGGACACATCGGAGAACCTCATGGCCAGAACAGTCGTCGTCACCGGATCCACCAGCGGCATCGGCCTGGCGATCGCCACCGCGTTTGCCGGCAAGGGTGACAACATCGTCCTCAATGGCTTCGGAAAGCCCGAGGAAATCAAGAGCATAACCGAACGGCTTGAATCACTCTCGAAAGCAGGCGTCATCCATCACCCTGCTGATATGACCAAGCCCGACGAGATCGCCGATCTCATCGCCACCGCCGCGAAAACCTTCGGCGGCGTCGACGTGCTGGTCAACAATGCCGGCATCCAGCATGTCGAGAAGATCGAGGATTTCCCGATCGACAAGTGGGACCAGATCATCGCGATCAATCTGTCCAGTTCGTTTCACACCATGCGCGCGGCGATCCCGCTGATGAAGGAGAAGAAGCACGGGCGCATCATCAATATCGCTTCCGCCCACGCCCTCGTCGCCTCTCCCTTCAAATCCGCCTATGTCGCGGCAAAGCATGGTATACTCGGCCTGACGAAGACGGCCGCACTTGAGCTTGCCGAAACGGGCGTGACCGTCAACGCCATTTGCCCGGGATACGTGCTGACCCCGCTGGTGGAAAAGCAGATCCCGGATACCGCCAAGGCGCGCGGGATGACCGAGGAACAGGTCAAGACCGAGGTGATCCTGAAGGCGCAGCCGACGCATGAATTCGTCAAGGCGGAGGAGATCGGTGCCTTAGCGCTTTATCTCGCCAGCGACGAGGCCCGCCAGGTGACGGGCACCCATATCTCGATTGACGGAGGCTGGACGGCGGCATAACCATTTCAAATAAAGAGAAAAACCGGGAACGACATGAACGACAGCATCCGCTTTATCCTGAACGGCGAAGACGTCACGCTGAAAGACGTCAAGCCTACCGAGACGCTTCTCGACTTCCTGCGGCTGAAGCGCCGGCTGACGGGCACGAAGGAAGGATGCGCCGAGGGCGACTGCGGCGCCTGCACCGTTCTGGTCGGCCGGCTGATCGACGGCAAGTTGCACTATGAATCTGTCAATGCCTGCATCCGCTTCATCGGCTCGCTGAACGCCACCCATGTCGTCACCGTCGAGCATCTGGCCGCGAAAGACGGCACGCTGCATCCGGTGCAGCAGGCGATGGTCGACTGTCACGGCTCGCAATGCGGCTTCTGCACCCCCGGCTTCGTGATGTCGATGTACGGATTGTGGCTCGCAAACAGCAATCCCGATCGCGCCGAGATCGAAAAGGCGCTGCAGGGCAATCTCTGTCGCTGCACCGGCTACGAGCCGATCGTCAAGGCCGCCGAGCAGGTGGCGAGGACGCGGCCGAGCGCACTGTTCGACCCGCTGGAGCGCACCCGCTCCGACATCGTTGCAAGATTGTGGGCGATGCAGGGATCGGGGACCATCTCGATCACCTCGGGCGAGGACCGTCTGCTGGTGCCGGGCTCGCTGGAGGCGCTGGCGCGCATTCTGGCCGACGAACCGAAGGCGACCATCGTCGCCGGCTCGACCGATGTCGGGCTGTGGGTGACCAAGCAGATGCGGGCGCTGAACCCTGTCGTCTTCATCAACCATCTGCAGGAGTTGCAGACGATTACGTCAGGCGAAGGCGGCATCACCATCGGCGCCGGCGTGACCTATACCCGCGCCTTGGAGACCATCGCCAGCAAGGTCCCGACGCTTGGCCGGCTGATCACCCGCATCGGCGGCGAACAGGTGCGCAACATGGGGACGATCGGCGGCAATATTGCCAACGGTTCGCCGATCGGCGACAGCCCGCCGCCGCTGATCGCACTCGGCGCCACTGTCAAGCTGCGCTCGACGGAGGGCACGCGCATGCTGCGGCTGGAGGATTATTTCATCGACTACGGCAAGCAGGACCGCCGCCCCGGCGAGTTCGTCGAGAGCCTCTTCGTGCCTTATCCTGCCGAAGACACGCATTTTGCCGTCTACAAGATCACCAAGCGCCGCGACGAGGACATCACCGCCGTGCTCGGCGCCTTTTATCTGACGCTCGACGAACAGGGCGACGTCAACGATGTGAGAATAGCCTTCGGCGGGATGGCCGGCACGCCCAAGCGCGCCCGCGCCGTCGAAAACGAACTCATCGGCCGCCCGTGGAATGAGGAAACGATCGAGGCGGCGAGAGACGCCTTCGACAGCGACTTCCAGCCGCTTTCCGATTGGCGCGCGACGTCGGAGTATCGGCAGCTGACGGCGAAGAATTTGCTGACGCGGTTTTATCTGGAGACAACGGGTGCGCCGGCTGAGCTGCGGCGGTTCGAGGAGGTGGCGTGATGGGAGACAAAAGAGGCGTTGGCGCCAAGTGGCCCCCTCATCCGCCTGCCGGCACCTTCTCCCCGTTGGGGAGAAGAGACGTGTGGCAAGCCGCTCGCTCCATCTCCCCTTCTCCCCCACGGGGAG
>UBQW01000075.1 GCA_900467745.1 Hyphomicrobiales bacterium | reverse complement strand
CCCTCATCAAGTCAGTCTCGCGTGGGCGTCCTCGTATTCCTTTAGCCTGGCATTTGCGATGACAACGATGCGACGCATGATGGCGCCAAGGGCGGTCATCTTGGACTTTCCAGCGTCCAGCAAGCGTCTGTAGCTGGCGGCGAGTTCGCTTTTGGAATGGCTTGCGGCCATGGCGGCGGTGAACAGCAGTGGACGCAATTGTCGGCGTCCGCCGGTGGCGAAGCGGCGTCCCTTGTGTGTGCCGCTGTCGCGAGGATGTGGCGCGCAGCCGGCGAGACTGGCGACCTGCTTGCGGCTGATGAAGCCGAGCTCGGGCAGCAGCGCCAGCAACACCGGAGCGGTCACCTTACCGATACCAGGCACGCTCCGCAAAATCGCCTGGCGATCCCTCAGACGTTTGTTCTGCTGCGAGAGATTGTCGATCTCCTTATCGAGCGCTTCGATGCGGCGGGTAAGCTCGGTGACGTGATCTGCGATCTCTCTTGCGATCGACCTGTTGCGTGGTGCCTGTCGCCGGTTCTCCTCCTGAGTGCGCATCGAGACGAGATCTGCGCGACGCATGACAAGCAGCTTCATCCTGGCGTCATCAGGCTCTGGCGCCTGCCAGCGCGGCAGCGACCGTCCGTGCGACAGGCCATATTCCGCAAGGTGTCGGGCGTCGATCGGATCGGTCTTGGCCCTTGTGCCGCAAGACCGGATGAAGGCCTTCACCCGAGCGGCATCGGCGCGATGGGCGGGGATGGCAAGGCGTTCGAGAACGAAAAGCAGCGTATCTTCGTAACCGCCGGTCGCCTCGCAGACGGCGAGAATATCGACGCACCCGGCATAGGGTTTTAAAGCGGCCTTCAGCGCCGTGGCGGTGTTTTCGACGGTGCTCGTCTTGCCGGTGTTGCTGTCGAAGAGAGTGACGGTGTCCTTGGAGACGTCGCATCCAACGGCGGACTGGATTTCGGATTGGTTCGAGTTCATGATCGGGCTCCATGCTTGGCATTGTCTGCGGGCGCGGTTGACGCCGGCCCATTCAAGTCAACAAGCGATGCGAAGCTGGTGCGGCCACGGCCCCTGATGAGGCCGGTCGATGAGACCCATTCCTGTTCGGGCGCGTGACCGCATGATCCCCAGGGTGGCCACCCTGGGGATCATCCAAGCTTCAAGCGCAGTAAAGCACAATCCCGACAGACAAT
>UBQW01000062.1 GCA_900467745.1 Hyphomicrobiales bacterium | reverse complement strand
AGCGAGACCTTCAACATCGCGGCTACGACGGCACCGACCACCTACAGCCTGTTTACCGCATCCAGCACGCCGGCGCAGACCAACCTCAATGATGGGGCACAGCTCGAGCTTGGGGTAAAGTTCCAGTCGAATGTCGCTGGCACGATCACCGGCATCAAGTTCTATCGCAGTGCCAATGACAACGGTCAGAACGTCGTCGATCTCTGGAGTTCGACAGGCACGAAGCTTGCTACGGCGACCTACTCCGGAACCACCGGAAGCGGCTGGCAGACGGTGAATTTTGCAACAGAGGTTTCGATCGCAGCCAACACGACTTACATCGCGGCCTACCATACCACTGGTGCCTATGTTGCGAGCGATGGCTTCTTCGCCAACTCTGTTAGCAATGGGCCGCTGAGCGCGCTGTCGAGCGCCTTGGCGGGCGGCAACGGCGTCTATGCCTATGGTGGATCTGCGACGTCAGGCATCTTCCCGAACGCAACCTACGATTCGGCAAACTACTGGGCCGACGTTGTCTTCAAGCCACTGGCAGCATAAGGCGGAATATGGACGATCAAGCGAGGCATAGACAAAGACGATGCTGGACATGGTGATGGCAGCCTCGCCTGAGCGGGGCCAGGAAAGCGCGCAGGGCGAGATCAGGAAACTGCCTGTAACGGTGCTGGCCGGGTTTCTTGGTGCGGGAAAAACAACGCTCCTGACGCATGTTTTGACAAACCGCGACGGGCTGCGCGTTGCTGTGATTGTCAACGACATGAGCGACGTCAATATTGATGCCAGCCTGATCCGAAACAGTGGCTGCAACCTTTCGCACACGACCGAGACCCTGATCGAACTCAGCAATGGGTGTATCTGTTGCACCTTGCGCGACGATTTGCTGACGGAGGTGCGGCAATTGGCGCAGGGCGGACGCTACGACTACCTGCTGATCGAGGGGACCGGTATCGCCGAGCCACGACCGATTGCGGCGACATTCTCGTTTCGTGATGAAAGCGGCTTTTCGCTGGCTGATTTCGCCACCCTCGATACAATGGTGACCGTCGTTGACGCTGCCAATCTCCTCAACGAATATAGCCGCGCCGACCTCTTGAGCGACCGTGGGCTCCAGCGTGACAGTGAAGACACAAGGACACTCGTGGATCTCCTCGTGGACCAGATCGAGTTTGCCGATGTCGTCGTGATCAACAAGATCGCCGATGCAAGTGAAGACCAAAGGGCTGATGTGCGCAAGGTGGTGGCTGCGCTCAACCCGCAGGCGCGCCAGATCGAAGTTGATTACGGTCGACTGCCGCTCGATGCCATCCTCAACACAGGACTCTTCGACGAGGAAAAGGCGGCTGAAAACCCGCTTTGGTACAAAGAGCTTTATGCGCCGGAAACCCATGTCCCGGAGACCGAGGAATATGGGGTCTCGAGTTTCGTCTACCGCGCGAGACGTCCCTTCGAACCCGGCAGGCTGGTCGCCTTTCTGGATGCTCCGTGGCCGGGGGTTGTTCGCGCCAAGGGGCACTTCTGGCTTGCGACACGTCCGCTCCACGTCGGTCTTCTGTCGGCCGCCGGCATTCAGCGGCGCTGCGAACCCATGGGGTACTGGTGGGCAACTGTATCGCGTGAGGATTGGCCGAACCACCCACAGTTCGAAGAACAGATGAAAAAACAATGGGACGACGCATGGGGTGATCGGCGCCAGGAGCTGGTGTTTATCGGCGTCGATATGGACGAGGCCGGTATCCGGTCTGCACTCGATGCCTGTCTTGCGAGTGCCAATCCGAATGAGTGGTCGCAACTCGAAGACCCGTTCCCAGCCTGGTGATTCAGGCTGCTTGGTGCATGCTTTGGAATCTGCGTCGAAAAGGCGGGGGATGCCTGAGCCGAATAAAATAATCTAGTAGGACGCGAAACTAGATCGACCTCTGCTGCGTATTGGTCCACAGAATCGAACAAATTTCGCGGAGCAGCAGTTGCGTTTATTGATAATGGTTCTTGGTATACTGACGTTATTCGCTTGGATTGTGGCTTTCTATTTCACCTCTATCTATCACTAGTATCGGTTGAGCATGCCGGTTCAAAACGGCGCAATCACGGTCGAGTTGCTCTAGCCTGCCGCGTTTGGCAGCAGGCTAGATGCTTTAAACCGCTCGATCAGAGGATTGAGACGTTTTCTGCCTTCGACTTGCCGGTCTTGCGGTCCTGGCCAAGATCGAAGCTGACCTTGTCGCCTTCGCGAAGCGATGCGCCGCGTGGCAGGGCCGTGATGTGAACGAAAACGTCGGTTCCGCCGTTCTCTGGCGTGATGAAACCGAAGCCCTTGTCCTCGTTGAAGAATTTAACAGTACCCTCAGGCATGGATATTCCCTTTTAAGTGTTTTGCTTGCAATGGCGAGGCGAACCTATAGTGCTGTGACGCGTCCTTCAACTGCCAGCATGCGTGGAAGTCACCTGATTTGTAGGAAAGATGGTTTTCGGCCGGTGGATTGGCTGCTGTGGGGAGCGATTTGGCGGGTCAAAGGCGCCAGTCGTGCCAAAATCGACAAAGTCACGGTGCATCCTGAGCTCAATAATCTCTAAAAAAAGAAAGCGACGATGATCATTCCAGCCGATTTCGACTGCCAGACTTGCGGTGCCTGCTGTTCGTATTCGTCGAGCTGGCCGCGATTTTCGACCGAGCCGGACGCCGATCTCGATCGCTTGCCCGCCCGCTTCGTTGCAGATGACCAATCGGGTATGCGCTGCCATGACAACCGGTGCTCGGCCCTGGATGGCACTGTTGGCTCCGGTACATCGTGCGTGGTCTACGAAATCAGGCCACAAGTGTGTCGCGACTGCCTTCCCGGCGACGCCGAATGTCTTGAGGCGCGGGCCGCCTATGGCTTTGCCTAGGGGACTGTTCTACCCAGATACCGCCGCATGGCATCGAAGGAAAAAGCGCCAATCGGAAGCTTGCTGCCGCCGTCAAGTGCGAGATCGGCAAGGATTTCGCCGACCACGCTCGTAAACTTGAAGCCGTGCCCCGAGCAGGGTGAGGCAACAACGATTTTGGAGCTTGTTGGCGCGAGGTCGAGCAGGAAATCCTCGCTCGGCAGCATCGTGTAGCGGCATGTGGTGGCGTTGGCGCGCAGGCCGGCCGCGGCCGGCAGACGCTTGCCGATAAAGCCGTCCAGCAAGGAGGTGTCTGTATCGTTGACCGGCGGGTTCGGCTGGTTCGGGTCGATCGGCTCGCGGAAATGCGCATGTCGGCCGACTTTGACGCCGTCCCGGCCGATGGCGGGAAAGCCGAAATAGGATCCTTCGTCACCCTCATCGCGCAGGAAGCATGGCATGCGTCGGGGCTGCGTGACGAAGCTATCGCGTGGCTGGTACCATGCGACGACCTGGCGGATAGGAACGGCATGCTCTCGCAGCTCCGGCACAAGCTCCGAAATCCACGATCCGGTGGCGACAATCACCTTGCGTGAGCGATAGGTTCCTTCGGCTGATCGGATGGTGACGCCTGCATCGTCGTGGTCGATCGATGTCACGCGTTCGCCGAAATGGAGCACGGCGCCGTCATTTGAGGCGAGCTTCAGGTAGCCCGTGACTGCTGCCTCCGGACGCAAATAACCGCCTTGTGGATCAAGAATGGCGATTTCACCCTGATCTAGCTGAAAAACCGGAAAGCGGCGGGCTGTCTCGTCGCGATCTAGCACCTCATGCGCCAGGCCATGCATGGCGCAGGAAGCCCGCGTTCCGCTGACGATCTTGCTATCTGGCAACCCGATCTGCAGGACGCCCGTTATTTCGAGCACATTCTCCCGCAGTCTCGCCTCGAGTGCGCGCCAGTTTTGATAGGCGCGTTGTAGAAGGGGCACATAGGATGGATCTTCGAAGTAGCCGAGGCGGATCAAACGGCTGTCGCCATGTGATGAGCCAAGGGCATGCGCGGGTTGATACGCGTCGATGCCAATCACCTTTACACCGCGTGCGGCCAGGAAAGCTGCGGCCGCACTCCCCATGGCACCAAGCCCGACAATGGCAACATCATATTGAGCAGTCATGGTTATTCCTTCAGGCGACAGGCGGTGGCATGTGCCGGATCAGCGCCCGCACCTGCTCCATGTCGAGTGATAGCGCCCGGTCGTCGGCATAGTGGGAGACGACCTTTCGAACGGCGGCGTGGATCATGTTGGTGCCGATGCTGCGCCGCCCCGTTGACGACACAAGATCATGCGCCTGAGCTGCGGCCATCAGTTCGATTGCGAGTATGTATTCAGCGTTGTCGATGATCGACAGAAGCTTGTTTGCGGCCGCGGTCGGGTGGGCAAGAAAATCTTCCTGCAGGCCCGATGTCAGCCCGCCGTCCAGCGAAGCTGGCGCGGCTAGCCGGCGGTTCTCATTGCTAAGCGCGGCCGCAGTGTACTGCGCGATCATAAAGCCGGAATTGCTTCCGGCATCGCTTGCCAGAAACGAAGGCAGGCCGCTGACCAGGGGGTTGACGAGGCGATCCGTACGCCGCTCGCTCATGGCCGCGACCTGTGCGAGTGCGATACCGAGGCTGTCGGCCGCCTGGCCAAGGGCCGGCGCCACCGCATGTGCTTGCGAGGAAACGACAGGCGCGTCAGGTGTCCCTGCGACCGCGGGGTTGTCGGTGACCGAGGCGAGCTCGCGATCGACAATGGCGCAGGACGTGTCGAACACGTCGCGTGCGGCTCCGTGGGCATGTGGTACGGATCTGAGGCTGAGCGCATCCTGTGTACGCTTACCGTGCGCTCCCTCGATGAGGGCGCTGCCCGCGAGATACCTGCGCAGCCGCTCGCCCACGTCCTGAACGCCCTTCGAATGTCGCAGTGCCAGCACATCCGCATCGAACGCCGCCATCTGGCAGCCGACGGCTTCAAGCGTCAGCGCGGCAATGGCGTCCGCCCAATCGAGCAACCGCTCGGCGCGCGAAAGCGCCACGCTCGAAAGGCCGGTCGCGCAAGCGGTGCCATTGACGAGGCTCAAGCCCTCTTTTGCGCCGAGCACGAGCGGAGCAAAATCGAGCGCTGCAAGCGCCTCGCGGCCAGACATCGGTTTCCCACTAAGGCGTGCGCCACCCTCGCCAATGAGTACGAGTGCTGTGTGGGCGTTGTGCGTGAGATAGCCGGCCGACCCCTTGGCGGGCACATCTGGGATGCAGTCCCGCTCAATGAACGCCAAGAGATAGCGCAGGATTTCGGGCCGCACACCCGAATGACCGTGGCTGAAATTGGCGATCTGGGCCGCGATGATGGCGCGTACTTCACGCGGCGCCAGCCGGTCTCCGACCCCGCAGGCGTGGCTGAGAACGATGTTGCGCGACAATCGGCTTTGCGACTGGCGATCGACCACTGTATCGGAAAGTGCGCCGACGCCGGTGTTGACGCCATACGCCCGAACGCCGGTCGAAACGATCCGCTCGACGATAAGACAGGCGTTGTGCACCCGTTGCCAGGCGGCATGCGAGAGCGCCAACGATTCTCCTTCGGCGATACGGGCGATATCCCGCCAGCCAAGGACGCTATCGAGAACGATTGTCATTGGCCGGTTCCGAAGTGGCCGATGAACTGTCGGAATGCCGGTGATCCGCCGCCGCCGAACATTTCGTCCGGTGTGCCGCTGCTGTCGACAACACCCTCGCGCATGAAGACAACTCGGTTCGAGACGTTGCGAGCAAAGCTCATTTCATGGGTTACGACCAGCATGGTCATCCCTTCTTCGGCAAGCGCGCGCATGACACGCAGTACTTCGCCGACGAGCTCGGGATCGAGCGCCGATGTCGGTTCATCAAACAGCATCACCTTCGGCTTCATGGCAAGCGCACGGGCAATTGCGGCGCGCTGCTGCTGACCGCCAGAAAGATGAGCGGGATAGGCATGGCGCTTGTCGGCAATGCCGACCTTTTCAAGCAGGGCTTCGGCCTCGGCGATGCACTCGGAACGCGGGCGCTTCAAGACATGCACCGGCCCTTCGATGATGTTTTGCAGGATGGTCATATGGGACCAGAGATTGAAGGACTGGAACACCATGCCGAGTTCAGAGCGGATGTGGTCGACCTGCTTGTGGCTTGCAGGTCTGCTCTTGCCACCCTTGTGGATCATCCGGATCTGTTCGCCGTCGACCCAGATCTCGCCATCGGTCGCGGTTTCCAGCAGGTTGATACAGCGCAGGAATGTCGATTTGCCGGAGCCGGAAGCGCCGAGCAGCGAGATGACGTCGCCATCCTGGGCATCAAGCGAGATGCCGCGCAGGACCTCGTGGATGCCGAAGCTCTTGCGGATGTTGCGGACCGAAAGTCGGGTTACGCCGGGCATGGATGCTCCATTGGTTTGGTTTTGCTCTTATGCCTTCAGCGCGGGCGGCGCCGCGCGGCGATGTCGCGAAAGCGAATACTCAAGCAAGGCCATGGCCTGCAGGATTAGGAAATTCAGGACGAGGTAGATGATGGCTGCACAAAGGAAGACTTCCATTGTCCGGTAGGTCTGCGAAATTAGCCTTTGTGCAACGCCTGTTACTTCCCAGACAGTGACGAGGCTAGCTAGCGCCGTCGATTTCATCATCAATACGATTTCAGTGGAATAGGCGGGAAGGGCATGGCGGAATGCAATCGGTGCCAGAATGCGGCGCACGAGCAGAAAGCCGGACATGCCGATCGAACGTGCCGCTTCGATTTCGCGCGGCGAGACTGCGCGAATGCCGCCTCGGAAAATCTCGGCCGAGTAACCGGCGGTGCACAATGCCAGCGAAAGCACGGCGCAGATGAAGGGTTCGCGCAAGAAAGGCCAGAGGAACGAGTAGCGGATGAAGCCGAACTGGCCGAGGCCGTAGAAAATCAGGAACATCTGGATCAGCAGGGGCGATCCGCGAAAGACGAAGATGTAGCCTTTGGCAAAGGCGGACAGAACCGGCTTTCCGCCAACACGCATCCACACGATCAGCAGCGCAAGCAGGCAACCAGACACAACTGATACCGAAAACAGCGCCAGCGTGGTCGGGACTGCTTTCAAAAGTGTGAGCATGGTTTGAGTGAGAAAGGCGATGTCCATGTGCTTGTCCTTATGCCTTTCCCATTGCCGCCGTCGGCATGCTGCGGTTGGCGCGTCGTTCGGCGCCGTTGAAGACGCGGTCCGACAGGCTGGTCAGGACCAGATAGAGAATTCCGCCGACGATGAAGAAGAGGAAGTACTGTCGCGTCGAGCCCGCTGCGACCTGGCTGGTGCGCATCAGTTCGGCAAGGCCGGTAACGGAAATCAGCGCTGAATCCTTCAGGCTCAACTGCCACACATTGCCTATGCCGGGAATGGCGAAGCGAAAGACCTGGGGCATGATGATGCGACGGAAACGCAAGGCGCGATGCATCCCGATCGCCGATGCTGCCTCGAGTTCTCCCTTGGAAATTGCCTGAAATGCACCCCGAAACACTTCGGCTTGATAGGCGCCCGAGATGATGCCGACGGCCAATGCGCCCGCGATAAACGACGGCATGCCGAGGAAGCCGTCGTAGCCCATCGCCTTGCCGATGGAGGTGACGGCCGAGGAGCCGCCGAAATAGATCAGGTAGATGATCAAAAGCTCGGGCACCCCGCGAAAAACGGTCGTGTAGATATTGCCGAGCGTGGCGAGCACCAGGTTACCGGACAGTTTCGCCGCAGCGACGATCGTGCCGATCACCGCACCGATCATCAGCGCTGTCGCCGTTACGCACAGGGTGATGAAGGCGGCAAAAAGCAGCAGCGCGCCCCATCCACCAGAGCCGAATCCAATCAGTGACAGTGATGCCATGGCGCGTTCCCCGCGTGCGTCGTTCGATCGACGTTGTCAGACATGCGGCCTCCGGCTGGAGCCGGAGACCGAATTGTGTTTGCCGACGGCTTTATTGCTGCGGGCTGACGTCGACCTTGAACCACTTCATCGAAAGGGTCTTCACGGTACCATCGGCAAGCGCCGACTTGATCGCTTCGCTGAACTTGTCGCGAAGGTCTGTATCGGCCTTGCGGATGCCAAGCCCTTCACCTTCGCCCCAGATCGGTCCGATGATCTCGGGACCGGTAAAGGCGAGTGCGCCGCCGGCCGTTTCGAATGCGCTGTTGAAGTAAACCGCGTCATCGAAGCCGAGATCGATACGGCCATTCTGCAGGTCGAGGTCGCGATCGGCCCCCGTCTTGTATTCGCGGATCTGGGCGATATCGCCGAAGTTGTCATAGACAAACTTCGCATAGACGGTGGCCGCCTGGATGCCGATCGTCTTGTCCTTGAAGGCTTCCTTTAGCGCGTCGATTTCTTTCACGCCGGTCTGGCCAGGTGTCATCTTGATTGTCGCTCCAGTGCCTGCGGCATTGGCGAGCGGACTGTCCTTGGCGGTGGCGAAGGCAGCCGGCGTTGCGGCATAGGGCACCGTGAAGTCGATGATCTGCTTGCGTTCCTCGGTGATTGAGAGCGCGTCCATGATGACATCGAACTTGCCGGCGTTCAGCGCCGGGATCATGCCGTCCCAATCCGAGGCTACGAGCGTGCATTCGATTTTGGCACGTTCGCACAGAACTTTTGCCAGTTCAGGCTCAAAGCCGCCGAGCGTCCCGTCGGCATTGGTGATGTTCCACGGCGCATAGGCACCCTCGAGCGTGATGGTGGCGGTCTTCCAGTCCTTGGCGCAAACGGGAGCGACCAGGCCGGAAAGCGCAACTGCGCTGGAAAGAAGAATGGCTGCGAGTTTCATAGAAATCTCCTCTGAGGTTATCGATGGCCTTGCGGCTGTTTGATGCCGATCTGTGCCGGCTTGCCTGTCATCCTTTAGAGATGAAGGTGATCAGGTGGTTGTATAGGGTACCATATGTGATAATTTGTGTTATGCAAGAAGAAAGTCGATTGAATGGGCGGATTTCATTCGTGCAAAAGGAATAGGCAATGAAGCATTCCAGCGAGATGAAGCGTGAACTGGCACAGAACGATAGCTCGCCTCTCTATGTCGGTGTCAAGCAGATGATTCTTGGCCGTATCCAGAGCGGCGAGTGGCCTCCGAAATTCCGCGTGCCTTCCGAAAATGAACTGGTGACCGATCTCGGCGTCAGCAAGATGACGGCGAACCGCGCGCTACGTGAGCTGGCAGCGGAGGGCGAGCTCGTGCGTATCCAAGGCGTGGGCTCGTTCGTGGCGGAGCGCAAGGGCTATTCACCCCTGTTCGAAGTCCGGAATATCGCCGAGGAGATCGCCGAACGCGGGCATTCGCACGAGGCCTCAGTCATCGTACTCGCTGAAGAGCCGGCCTCTCCAGAGACTGCGGACGCACTTGATCTCGACATTGGTGCGCCGGTTTTCCATTCGCTGATCGTTCACAGCGAAAACGGTGTGCCGGTCCAGATCGAGGATCGCTTCGTCAATCCGGCAGCCGCGCCTGATTATCTCACTCAAGACTTTTCGTCCCAGACGCCGAATGCCTATCTGGTCGCAGCAGCGCCGCTTAGCGGCTCCGAGCACGTGGTCGAGGCCGCCATGCCGCAGCCCTGGGAGTGCAAACTGCTGACCATCTTGAAAAGCGAACCTTGTCTGACCATTCGGCGCCGCACATGGTCTGGCCGCCAGGTCGTCTCGACAGCCCGGCTCGTCTATCCTGCGCACCGCTACCGCCTGGAAGCGCGAAGCGGCAAGGTGTTCGAAGAATAGTGCTTTCTCTTATGTTGTATATGGTACTCAGGCGAGCCGATCAACAAGTGCTCGCAGGCGGCCAGGCCGCGGAAGTGGTCACAGGTCCAAGACGCCCGCGATGAGCCGCGGGCTTAGTTACGGGCATTCCTGCGAAGGCGAAACCGGTTTGGGATTTACACAACAGGCGTCGAGCGGTGCCCGCCAGCAAAGCATCTGACCACGCTGGGCCAGATTGTGCGATCCGGCGCCCCAAAAATCGCAGGAGGCGCCGCAGACGTTCGAGCGGGCGATGGCGCCGCCACCGGCGCCATCGCTGCATTTTTTAGAAGCTGACGTTGAGGCCAGCCTTCAGTGTGTGGTCGTGGACGTTGCCCGTCGTGCCAACACCGTTGGAAAAGGTGCGGACGCTGTTGGTGATCGTGTAGTTGTATTCGACGCGAGCCGAGACGTTCGACGTTAGCTTCTGCTCCACGCCGGCGCCGAGGATGTAGCCTGGCTTCCAACCGTCGGGACCGGCGATGTTGCCGTTGTCGCGGAAGTTGGTCATCGCAAAGCCGGCGGTGCCGTAGACCAGTGTCTGGTCGATCGGTGCGCCGACCTTGCCTTTTGCGCTCAGGCGGTGACGCTCCTTGAGCTTTCCGTCTTCCACTTTCACGCGGCTGTCGCCGAGATAAGAGGCTTCCACTTCACCCCCAACGACTGCGCCGCCGACCATGGTGTTGTAGCCTGCCTGTCCGCCGACGCTAAGACCCTTGTTTCCGGAGAACGGGTTGAGATTGGGGGAGGCCATGCCGCCGTGAACACCGGCATAAGCTCCTTCCCATCCGCCTGAGGACGGTTGGTCATAGGAACCAAAATCGGCGCCAAGAACCGGTGAGGCAAGAAGGCAAACGGCAAGGGCTGCCGCGACGTGTTTGATACTCATGATACGCTATACTCCATACGCATTGCTACGCACCGTCTCGCGCGTGAGCATTTACTCTTTGAACCACGTCATTGGGTGCAACGCGCTCGAATGCCGCATTGCCACGATCGTCTTCCACTAATTTTCATGATTTCATAAATAGTTTCTTAACTTGCTGGCCAATCTCGCGGATGTGATTGGCGGTGTATTGCCGTCGTTGAACCTGCGGTGGATCGTGCTGCCGGATGATTTTTTCGCGTTGCGGTATGAATTCGCGCAGAAGCGATTGCTAATTGAAATGTATTGAACCATTGTGAGTATGAGCTTTAACTTATAATCCAGCCGCGAAGGTGATGGATTTGGTGAGTGATGCATCACAAGAACAGGTAAGTGTTCCGTTGCGGAATAATATCCGCAGGTCCGCCTGGTCGATATTCTTCCTCATCCTGCCGTGCCTGCTGGCCGCGGCGCTGTTTGTTGCCGATCCTGAGCGGTCCGAAGACCTCTTTCGCCATTTCGGACTTCAAATCTTCGATGAGCCGCCACCGCCGATGATTGTCGAGCCGGTCGCGACGCCCACCCCACCGCCGCCGCAACAGGTGAAGATCCCCATTCGCCTGATCAAAGCCCCTGAACCAGAAGTGGCCGCTCAGTTCCTGCGCATGTGGAGGGTGTCCGGGCCGACCGTCTGCAAGGCATTGCGCGATGCCGGTATCGAGACGAGCGAATGGCGTGCGCCGTCGATGCGCAGCACCAGTCACGAATGCTATTTCCAGCGCATTTACAAAAAGAACGACGTTCGGCCTCTGAACTCGGTATTCCTGAGGGTTAAGGGTAGTTCGAGCGGAGACATCGTGGAAATCAAGGGACGGCTCGTCGGCCCGCCGACGAACGCTGAGGGGCAGCTGGACGTCGGTCATATGAAGATATTCGAGACACTGGTTCGCCAGGCGGGGTGGAGCGATTTTCAGGATGCGCTGGTGCCCATCCGCAGTCTTCGTGATTTCGAGCACGAGCGGTTCGGAGCCTATTTCAGCTTCAGGCGCGACACCGAGAGCCAGGACAGCTACAATTTCATGCTTGTCGTTACCGCGGGTTCAGGGCCGCAAACCCGCACCAAGGCGTACTTCTCGCCGGAGCGGTGGGTCGAGGCACCGGATCCACGGATCGCTGAGCTTTCCTTGCCAATCAGCCAGTTATCATCGAAACAAGGTGCCGATCACTTGCAGGGCGTGGCGTCCCGCTGATTTTGAGTGGCCGATGGTTTGCTATAATCTGCAGATCGCTCGCATCATCCGTATAATCGCCTGATCAAGCGCAGGGTCGACGGGCATCCTCTGTGACGACAGCTTGACAACCACTGTTTCGCTCTGCGGGTGGATCCATATCCACTGGCCGTGAATGCCTATCGCCGCCAGCTCTCCGGAGCCTGTCTCGTACCAGTAATTGCGATAGCTTCCGTCAGGAAACAGGTCCAGCTGGTCGCCCTTCTTCCATGCCTCGCGGCGCCTGCGCGACCAGAGGTCGTCGATGAAGTCAGCGGAAACGATCCCGTTACCACGCCTGCGGACAAGATCCCCCACCAGGGCGAGATCTCGCGCGGTAGCCGAAATGCCGCCTGCTGCGCGTGCGGTACCGACACGGTCGACGGTTACCATGGCATCCGATTTTGCTCCGGCCGCCTTCCACAGGTGGTCGCTGAGCAGCGCTGCGAATCTTGCCCCGGCGGCCCGCTCCAGAACGATGCCGGCGAGATCGGTGTTCGGGGAGCGATAAGCGTGCCTCTCGCCATGCACTCCGGCAACTTTCCCGATACCGCAAATAAAGCGCTTGAGATCCGGCGCGGGATCGCCGGGTTTCTCAGGGTTCCATCCGGTGGAGCGGCGATAGCGCTCGAAGCTGCCCGATGTATCGAGATAACTCTCCACAAAATCGACGCAGATTTCCATATCGAAGAGTTGCTGCACCGTCGCATCGCCGTAAGCCGAACCGGCGACCTCGGGCACATAGCGACTGATTGGGCTTTCGAAGGAGACTATGCCCTTGTCCGCGAGAATTCCGGCGAGCAATCCGGTCAGGGATTTGGAGACCGAGAATATAATGTGTGGGTCAGAAGGATCAGAATGCGGCGCCGACCAGTCGGCGATAACGCACCCGTCTTTCATGACCACGAGTTCGTCGGTTTCACTCTCCTTTAGAAAATCCCGCAGTGACGAAGTTGCGTCCCTTGTACCCGCAAAAGAGATGCGCGATAGCGCCTCGAGGCCGATACGCGCGGTGCCTTCTGCGCAACGTGTGCCTGGAATGATCGCTGAGGGGACGATCTCACTAACATGTTCGAAGGACCAGCGGCTGTAGGGGACGGTGCGCCAGTTGGCGAGCGTCACGTCTGCACGACTGACTTCTGTCACGGGCTTGTCTTCAGACATTCGTACTCAATCCCCGCCAGCAGTTACAGGTCTTCGAACCCGGTGAGTACGCTCACCGCGTTGACCCCGATTTCCGCGACAGCATAGCCGCCCTCCATGACGAACAGCGTCGGCAGACCGAGCTTTGCGATACGAGCACCAATCTTCGGGAAGTCCTCGGTTCTGAGCTTGAATTTGCTGATCGGGTCCTTCTCGAACGTATCGACGCCAAGCGAAACGACCACCACATCTGGTGCAAAGGAAAGCAATCTGCCGCAAGCGTCCTCCATGGACTGGCTCCAGCTGGTCCAGTCGGTCCCGAAGCGCATGGGGTAGTTGATGTTGAAGCCTTCGCCGGCGCCGATGCCCCGCTCGTCGACATGGCCGAGAAAATACGGGTATTCCTGCATCGGGTCGGCGTGCAGATTGATGACCTGGACGTCGTCGCGTGCGTAAAAGATTTCCTGCGTTCCGTTGCCGTGGTGGTAGTCGACGTCGAGGATCGATACCCGCTTGGCGCCGTTGTCGCGCAGCCATTGCGCTGCCACGGCGGCATTGTTGATATAGCAATATCCCCCCATGAAACCGGCGCCGGCGTGGTGGCCGGGCGGGCGGCAGAGTGCGAAGGCGGCGCGTTCGCCCGATTGCACCAGGCCGGCGGCCGTCAGCGCAACGTCATGGGAGGACTTGATTGCATCCCATGAGCCCTCGACGATGCCGCAGCCGGCGTCGAAGGAGTAATAACCGAGCAGGCCATCGATGAATTCGGGCAGCACGTCGCCACGCAGGCCACGGGTCGGCCATGTGAAGGGCAGGGCCGTTCCGGTGCGACCCTCCGCCGTCCAGCGGTCCCAGATCGTCGGCAGGAAATCGAGATAATCCCTAAGGTGAACCCGCGCCGCTGTCGTCAAATCATGCTCCGCCGGCTCGATGATCGCACCGAGCTCAACGGCTGCGACACGCGCTGCAATATATTCCGCCCGTGACGTCAACTCGAAGCCGGGTACGATATCGCCCGCCACAAGCTCAAGCTGGTTGGCGTGACCGCGATGGCGGGGAGAAAAGACGGTCTTCATGCAAACATCCATTCGCTGGAAAATGGTGGCACCCCACGCCATCAAGGCCGGGGTGCCGATATCGGGCTTACTTCTGCAGCTCGGTCCAGATCTTTGTATAGAGCGCCTGGACATCAGGCGGGCATGTCTGGGAGGGCACACCGGCCGACGCGAATTCCGCCGGGATGGTGATCTCGGGCGCACCCTTCATGTCCTCCGGCATGAACTTGTCGGAGCCGGCGATACCGTTTGCGTAGCGATGGAAACCGGAATTCATGCCGGCGTTTTCAGGGTCCATCATGAAGTTCTGGAACAGCTTGGCGTTCTCGACATTCTTGGCGTCCTTTAGCACGGAGAGATTGTCGCTCCAGTTGACGAAGCCCTCCTTGGGATAGCCGAACTTGATCGCGGGGTTCTTGAGGCGCTGGCGGAAGGCCGAGCCGTTCCAGTCGCTGGATGCCGCGAAGTCGCCCGAGCCCATCTTCTCGATGGTGCCGTACTCCATCGCCACCCAATCGGGCTTGGCTTTCAATAGTGTGTCGCGCACCTTCTTCAGCACGGCCAGATCGCCGGTGCACTTCTTGCCGCCATTGTAGAGGACGGCCGCATCGATGACATCGGTCATTTCGGGGACGACGTTGACCTTGCCTTTCAGCTCGGCGGGTGTGTCGAAGATGATGCCCCAGGTGTTGATGTCACCCTTGTAGACGTCGGTATTGACGACGGTGCCGACGATGCCCATCGCCCATGGAACGGTATATCTGCGGCCTGGGTCGAAGTCGGGGTTGGCCCATTCCTTGGCCACGTTCTTGAAGTTTTCCATCTTGTCCGGATCGGTCTCAAGCAGCAGACCCTCGGAAATCCAGATCGGAATGTAGTTCTGCGAGGGCACGACCATGTCGAAGCCGGATCCGCCCTGGCGCACCTTGGCGAGCGCCGTGTCGTTGGAATCATAGTCGGTGATCGTCACCTTGACCTTGTACTTATCCTCGAACTTCTTGATCATCTCGGGGCTGGTGTAATTGCCCCAGTTGTAGATGTTGAGCTCGCCCTCGGCGTGAGCAAGGCTGGCTGAGCCAAGAAGTGCCGCCATAAGGGTGATTGTCGAAGTCATCCGTTTCATGCGCATGTTCCCTCTCTTGTTTTCAGGCACGTTTTCGATTGACGACAAAGAAGATGGAGACGACGAGGATCGACAGGCCGAGAAACAGCGTCGAGATCGCGTTCATTTCAGGCGTGATGGACCGGCGGATTTGGCCGAGCATGTAGGTCGGAAGCGTGTCCTGTCCTGCGGATTTCACGAATTCGGTAATGACGACATCATCGAGCGAGATGACGAAAGCCAGCATGAAGCCGGCGAGGATGCCCGGCCACAGCAGCGGCAGCGTGACGTACCTGAACGCATTCCATGGCGTGGCGTAGAGATCCGCGGCCGCCTTTTCCAGCGTCAGGTCCATGTTTTCGAGCCGCGCGCGGATTGGCAGGTAGGCAAAGGGGATGCAGAAGGCCGTATGGGCGGCGATGAGGTAGCCGACGCCGGCGTAACCGGTCCAGATCTTGATGCGGGCAAAGAAGATCAGAAGCGCCACTGCGGTGACGATCTCGGGGATCATCAGCGGCTGGTTGATGAAGGCATATTTCATTGTCAGGCCGCGATAGGGCGCGGTCCGTGTGGTCGCCAGTGCCGCCATCGTCGCTGCGATCGTCGAAACGACGGCGGCGATTGCGGCGATCTGCAACGAACGTAGCGAAGCGTCGATCACCTGCTTGTTTTCGAAAGCCTTCTGAAACCAGCGCAGCGATATGCCATCAAACGAAGCGAGCGATTCGCCGGCGTTGAACGAATAAAAGACGAGAACGCCGATCGGCAAATAGAGCGCCGCGAAGCAGATCATCGCAATCGTGGTGAAGCCCCGCTGGCGCCTGATGGAGAAGGATCTAGCCATGCCGGTTCTCCTGCCCGCCGGCGTTTCGCACATAGAAGAGCAGGGCGATCATCACGATCATCATCAACGTGATCGACAGTGCCGAGCCGAGCGGCCAGTTACGTCCCTGTCCGAACTGCAGCTCGATCAGGTTTCCAAGCATCAGGTTCTTGCCGCCGCCGAGGATGCTGGGGGTGACGTAGGCACCGAGCGCGGGGATAAAGACGAGGATGGAGCCGGCGATAATGCCCGGCTTGACCAGCGGGATGATGATGCGTCGTAGGACCTTAGACGGCGTGGCGTAGAGGTCGTATCCCGCCTCGACCAGCCGGAAATCGATCTTCTCCATGCTGGCATAGAGCGGCAAAACCATCAGCGGCAGGTACACGTAGACCATGCCTGTCAGGATGGCACCGTCGGTAAAGAGCATCTGGATCGGCTTTGAGATAAGCCCAAAGCGCATCAGCAAGCCGTTGATCAAGCCTTCATTGCGAATGATCTCCAGGATCGCGAAGGTGCGGATCAATAGGTTCGTCCAGAAGGGGATGGTGATCAAAAGCAACCAGAGCTCGCGTGTTGTCTCTCGGCGTGTTGCGATGAAGTAGGCGGTCGGAAAGCCTATGGCGAGCGTAAGCAGCGTGGTGGCGAGCGACAGGACGACCGAGCGGATAAAAATTGAGATATGGGCGTCGGCCATGGATAGCGAACCGTCGAAAATGTCCTGCTGCAGCGCGACGTTGATCCAGCCCTCAATGGATGGCACCCAGACGACATCGCCATAAGGTCCTGGTGTCAGGAAGGAGTAAGCGACGACGATCAGAAGCGGCCCGCTCGCGGCCACGAGGATGATTAGCAGGGCAGGCAGCGAGAGAAGCCAGCGTGTCCGGACGTCCCGGTTCTTTTCCGCTTCGATCACATCCGCCACATGGGTCATGTCAGTTCCTCAGCACCCTGGCGGCATTGGGCTCGATCGCGATGCCGACCCTGTCACCCTGCGCGTAGCGCGCTGCCTGCAGCGGCTTGTTCTGCTCGCGCAACGTGAACATGGTTTCGTTGTCGGCCAGGCGAACATGGTAGTGCGTATCGGTGCCGAAATAGACAATTGTCTCGAGCGTGCCGGTCATCTGGCAGCGTTCATGATCCGTCGGTGTGCAAAGGGAGGCGTGTTCAGGCCGCAGTACCAGGGTGACCTCCCCATCATCGGAAAAATTGCTTGGTATCGTCGCCGAAATGCGGCCGGCAGCGGCGGTTTCCACCTCCGCGATCCCTGAATTCACCGCGCCAATCCGTCCCTTCAAAAAATTCGTCTCGCCGATGAAGTCGGCGACGAAGCGGTCGCTCGGCGCATCGTAGATCTCGCGCGGATTGCCGACCTGCAGGATCTTTCCCGCCGACATCACGGCGATGCGGTCGGACATGGTCAGCGCTTCTTCCTGGTCGTGGGTGACGAAAATGAAGGTTATCCCTGTCTCCGCTTGCAGGCGCTTCAGTTCGATCTGCATGTCCTTGCGCAGCTTGTAGTCGAGCGCCGACAGAGGCTCGTCAAGCAGAAGCACCTTTGGCTGCGGGGCGAGCGCGCGGGCAAGCGCCACGCGCTGCTGCTGACCACCGGAAATCTGGCTTGTCCGGCGATTGGCAAGCGCTTCCATGCGCACCAGCTTTAGCATCGCCGCGACCCGATCGCGGATCTCCTGCTTGGGGCGCCCAAGCATGGTCAGGCCGAAGCCGATGTTTTCGGCGACCGTCATATGCGGAAAAAGCGCGTAGCTCTGGAAAACAGTGTTGATGGGTCGCTTGAATGGCGGCATCGAAGCGATGTTATCGCCATTGAGCATGATCTCGCCCGACGTGGGGTATTCGAAGCCGGCAATCAGGCGCAAGAGGGTTGTCTTGCCGCAGCCGGACGGCCCAAGAAGGGTGAAAAACTCGTTCTGCCGGATGGCAACAGATGCGTCGTCTACCGCGGAAAATGCATACTCACCAAAGCCGAATACCTTGGAAACACTGCGAATCTCGATCGCGTTCAATCCCGCCATATGCGGCCCACTCGTGGTTGCTGATACTGCTGTTCCCGCCTTTTCGGCTTTTGGCTAGGTGACCACACGCGTTCTGCGTTGACAACCAGATTTTACGCTTACGGTAGAAAATATTTATCAGTCGGAAAAACTAATATATCCTCCGCAGATCGTCGTGACCGGTTTGATAGTGTCGAGATCATTGGGGTCGATTGCCTCGATGTCGCTATCGAGAATGACGATGTCGGCCATGTAGCCCTGCCTGATCATGCCCTTTCGATCCTCCTTGAACTCGGCATAGGCGCCTTCGACGCAATAGGCGGCAAGCGCCTCCGACAGTGAGAAGGATTGATCGGGATCGCTGTCGCTCCACCGCTTGCGCGTTACGGCGGCCTTGAGGCCGACGAGCGGATCGATCGGCGAAACGGGCCAATCGGAGGCGAAGCAGATATGAGCGCCGGCCTCTTTCAGAGTGCGCCAGGCGTAGCTAACCGGCCAGCGTTCTTTGCCGATGCGCGATATGGTCGGCTCCAGAGGCAGTCCCGCGCAGCCGGGCGGATGGGGAGGCTGCATGGAGGCGATGACGCCGAGCTCGGCGAAGCGCGTGATATCGTCTGGATGCACAACCTCGATATGTTCAATGCGATGGCGGCTGTCGCGTATGCCGTTTTCGTCACGCGCTGCCGCGTAACCATCAAGCACCGCCCGCACGGCCCCATCTCCGATCGCATGCACGGCGATTTGCAGGCCCCGCCGATCGGCCTCTACTGCGACCGCGCGAAAAGCTTGCGGGGTGAACAGACCCTCGCCACAATCGCCGGGCTTGTCGGCATAGGGTTCGACCATGACTGCGGTGCCGCTTTCGATCACGCCATCGTAGAAGAGTTTGACTAGGCCGGAGGAGAGCCAGTCGCTCTTGAAGCGTGCCGCCATGTTTGAGGCTTTCTCCAGCATGTCGAGAGACATGAAGTTTTTAAAATGAAAAGGGATCTGCACGCGACAGGGCAGGTGACCGTCTTCTTTCTCGATCGCCGCGAGGAGCTGCAGCTGATAGAGATTGCCGTCCATGTTTTGAACTGTCGTGATGCCGTGGCGCGCGCAATAAGCGAGGCCCGTTCGCATCACGGCAATATCCTGCGCCCACTGTGCGTCATCAGGATAGGGTTCCGGTTCTCCGCCGGTTGAGAGCCCCAGCCGGTATCGATCGAAGCCGCCGGCGACCTGAAGCGGGCTGAAGGCTTCCATCTCCCGCAGTTCACCGGTGGCCAACCCGTCGGCCCCTATCACGACCTCGTTGCCAGGTCTAAGATCTGCGCCATGGAGAATGCCGACCAGATCAAGGGAAGCGGTGTTTGCCCAGGCCGTATGGTGATCGGGCGCGAAGAGGACAAGCGGTTGATCCGGCAGGATGGCATCCAGATGCTGGCGGGTCAGGGGCTCTGCTTGGCCAAGAATATTGTAGTCGACGCCTTGGGCAAAGAGCACCTTCTGCCCACGCCGATGCTGAGCATAGTTCCGGATAGTCTCGGTCAGCGCGGCCAGTCCCAGCACGCCCTTGAGCTGCAGGTGATCCAGTTCGGCTGCGCCGGAGAACAGGTGCATGTGATTTTCCGAAAAGCCTGGCAGGACCGTTTTCTCGCCAGCGTCGATTGTCCGGGTGTATGGTCCGCGATAGGCCTCGATCGCCTCGTTCGTGCCGACGGCGATAATTTGACCAGCGCCGAGCGCCAACGCCTGCGCGCTCGGGTGATCGGGATCGAGCGTGAGGACGCGGGCATTGATTACGATGATGTCGGCCGTCGATGTCATGGGATGCTCGCTTGTGAATATGTTATAGCAAGCTAAGCCGATGCCGAGCACGAGTTCAACCGCCATTCGCGATCCAACTGCGGGCAGGCGAACCCCGATGTAAAGTGTCGATTTCCACTAAGAAGGCTGTGTTGCGACTGGCTGGCTGGGTGAAGCTTGCGCGTCTTCGGTGCGCGACGTTTTCACGCTGACCGGGTCTGCGGGCTGGGCTTGATCCGGCCTGGCGGAGCTATCGACTGGCCCACCTTGACCGATTTGCCCGTCGGGGCTCGAATTGTGATCATCGATAGGCTCGAGCGGTTTGACTTCGATGGCCGGACTCGTCGGTCCAGGTGCTCCGCCTTGGGGTTCAACGGTGACCGCGGGCTGCTGAGTTTCGGCTGGCGGTGGCGGCGGGAAGAGGCGATCGATAGTCAACTGGTCTGCGGAACCGGTTACGGGTAGCCCACTGGGGGGAAGCAACTCGCTCCTCCGGGTTCTACTAAGCAATAACAGAAGCTCAATTGCTGGTCGGGTGGCCGGTGCGCTTCGTCATCTTGGACGAGCGAAGGATGCCGACCAAATCTTGGCGGGAATGAAATCTGCCGGCTACATGACCAATGAGGAAAATCCCTTCGACAACACAGCTCATATAGTCCTCGACGAAAGGAGGACCGCTGCACCAGCTGCCACCAGAATTAAGGCTCTTTGGGCAAAGATGAGCCAGACCGCGTTGAGCGGCACTAATATCGAGACCAAGGCGTTCAGCGATATCGATTCTTACATGGACGAGATCGAAGAACGCTATGTAGCTGATGCGCTGAACTCCTTGTCGATCGAAGGCTACCACGTTTCGGAGGAACTGATCGAAAGGGTTCAATCCGGAGATTGGAACCCTGAGCAACATGCTGGGGATGCAGACGCTCGCAATGCGCTTGCGGCCAAAGGGTATCGCTTGGCTTTCGAAGAGGTCAAAATCGATATCAGGAAAATTCTTAATGGTGCGAACTCGGGCGAACTATTGTCTGTTCGACACCAAGATTGGTTTCGAGCGATGTTCAGCCCGTCTGTACAGGCCGGTTTGATCGAGGCCTATAAGTTGGCGGGCTACCGAAACCACAATGTATATTTGCGTGGTTCGTCGCATGTACCGCTCCCGCCCCACGCCATCGCTGATGCAATGGACGCGTTGTTCGAGTGTATAGAGAGCGAGCCAAATCCGATCGCGAAGGCAATCGTTGCTCCATTCCTGTTTACATATATCCACCCTTTTCCGGACGGAAACGGGAGAACCGGACGTTTTCTAATGAACGCGCTGATGGCCGAAGCACGCTTGCCATGGACGGTGGTGCCAGTCGA
Organism: Hyphomicrobiales bacterium; assembly: GCA_900467745.1. Lineage (GTDB taxonomy): Bacteria > Pseudomonadota > Alphaproteobacteria > Rhizobiales > Rhizobiaceae > Rhizobium. The sequence goes on along the minus strand of UBQW01000062.1, from coordinate 98,020 downwards.
GGCACGGGACAGGTACATGGAATGTCTGGAAGCAGCGAGCCAGAATGAGGACATCGCACCACTAGCGAAATTCATCAGCGAGCTCGTGGCGGCTCCACCGCCTCCACGCCCCGCGTCCACGTATCACTGAGAAAACCAAAGCTCTCACGCAAATCTCTCGGCACTTCGGAGGCGGAATCTCGGTCGAGAACTTCGAATGCCGCTTCACCCCGTACCTCCTGCAGCCGAGCCATTCGAGGGAGAATGGAAATCGCCTGAAGCGCCGTGCAGACATTGTCGAGCTGGGGGCGGAAGAAATAGCTGTCGAGAGGATATTCAATGACAGGGTGCGTCTTGATCACACCAGGAGCCAAAGAATATGCGATGCGGTCCCGCAGCACATCGGACAGAGGAACATAGCTGTAAATGATGTCGGCGTCCCAAAGGTCCAAGAACCTCCAATCGTGAACCGCGATTGCCGCGCCATCCGATGTTATAACAGGTGTCCGCCCACCACCCCAGCGTGACATCGCCTCGTTAAACACCGCATCTAGCAGGTGAGGGTTTGGTTCAAGCGGTGTCAGATAGGCAACGCGGAGCGGGCGAGGGGTTACGTGCGCTCTACGGGTTTTGGTGGTTGTCGACCCGCTTGGGATCCATTGGTGCGAGTCGCACGACGATAGATCGGCCAGGAAGGAGATGGAAGGTCAGGGCTATCTTGCCTGTCAAGCCGCCTTCAACATATCAGCGCTCACCGGCATCCCCAGATGAAACCCCTGGACGCGATCTATTCGGAGATCTTTGAGGAGCGACATCTGGGCTGCAGTTTCCACCCCTTCAACCAAGATCGAATTGCCCCGGTTGCGGATGAGTGCGATCATGTCTTGAAGCATAGTAAGCCCGCGCGGATTCGAGCAGTCATGCAGAAATGTTCTGTCGACCTTGACCGTTTGGAACTCGATCGCACGTAGCCAAGACAGGCCGGCAAACCCTGAGCCAAAATCGTCCAGCCATATTTCGACACCGAGCGCCCGCAGGTCGGCAATGCACCTGAATATTTCCGACTGCATTTCCATATCCAGCCCTTCCGTGATCTCCAGCGCCAGACGTGACCCAGATATCCCGCACTCTTTCAGAATATCCGACACGTTCGATGCGAAGTCAGCTGACTTTAGCTGGACGGGGGAGACGTTCACGCTGACTGTTGCCATTCGGTCAGTCATCAGAATGTCCCTGCAGGCCGTTTCAATCGCCCAGCGACCCAGTTCTAGGATCGCCCCCGTTTGCTCTGCAACCGGGATGAAAATCTTTGGTGAAACAGCCGTGCCATCTGGCATCTTGAAGCGCATCAACGCTTCGACCGCTCGCGCAACGCCATCGACATCGAAGATCGGCTGATAAACCAGGGAGACGAGATTGCGGTCAATCGCTGCGGCAAGAAGCGGGACAAGCTTCCCGACACTGTCATCTGGACGAGGCAGCGACGGATCGAACACGCGAACGCAGTTGCGTCCGGTCGCTTTGGCTGCGTAGAGAGCCAAATCTGCCTCTCGAACAATTCGCTCGACTTTATCGCCACTTTGTTGCCGCGTAACCGCGACGCCGACGCTCACGGTCACCACTGAACGATCGTCAGGGCGCTCCGTGTGAGCGATCGCCAAGTCCTCGACTTCACGTCTTATCCGGTTTGCCATCCCCTTCGCCATTTCTGACGAGTCGATAGGCATGACCACGATGAACTCCTCGCCGCCGTACCTGCCGATCGTACCGTGCGAGCGTGAAACGACGTCTCTGAGCGACGTGGCGATGACGGTGAGGCAGCGATCTCCTTCCTGGTGGCCATACTGATCATTGAAACGCTTAAAAAAGTCCACGTCGATCAAGATCACTGCAAATACGCGACGATGTTTTTTCCAGCCTTCCCAGCATTCATCGAGCCGTCTGTCCAACGCTCTGCGGTTCTCGATGCCGGTCAGGTAGTCGGTGTTGGATAGCTCGAGAAGTTCCAACCCTCGCTCTGTCGCAGCCCATTGCTGATAGCGGGCCTCCGCAGCGTTCAGCAGGACGTTGCTTCGTTCGACGTTCAATCGCCAATTCACGAATGACGTGAACAGGAAGCAGGAGATATAAAATAGGCCGAACGCCAAGCGATAGGCGGGAGTCGTCGGGAAGACCCAGTAAATGGAAATGAAAAATGCGAGGAGCACGATCCCCGAGGTAGCGACCGATAGCCGGAACGAGAAGCTGAAAAACAGGTTCGCGCCCATCATGAAAATAGCACCGAATATCATGTAGTAGGACATAGCTGTCGTGTCATGACTTGCCACTGCTGGCCAAAGCCAACCGATGTATCCGACGACTAAGGCCGAAGCGCAGGTGACGTCCAGCCAGATGGTCCGCGCCTTGGCAATTCGCAGCACCTCGAACGCCAGCAGTGCTGCGAACGCGATGACGAGGCGGGCAGCAATTGTCGTTGGCGCAACGTCAGGGATAAGCCAACTGTCCGGAGCCGCGAAACCTACATAAACGCCGACCCCGACCCACAGGCCGTGACGTGACCAGCGACGATGGATAGCATCTTTTTCGGTTTCCAATGATCTACGAGCATCCGCTAACGAATAGCTCGCGCTTACATCGTGCACAGGCACGGTCACCGGGGCCGGACTCACGTAATAGCACCACATTCAGAACTAGATGTATGCACGCGATAGTTGATCATTATTCTACGTCCTCCCGAACGATACTGTCGGCTGCTCGCGTTCAGCTAATTAAGAATTCGACGAATTTGCTAAATTAGAATCACAATCACAACGGCAAAATTACCCTCAGCGCGTGTGGAATCCAGTCGCTTTCTTTTTGGGAGGTGTTTATGATTAACCATACATCAATGAGGGTTCAAAATGGCACATAGCTTCGCGTTCGATGGGGAAAGCTTGATCACCGACGCGCAGTTCCGAGGGGGAAATGGATCTGCCACGATCCAGCAACCAGCGGAGTTGGTGGTTGCGAAAGCAGAGCTCGCTCTCATTCTGGAAACTGCTCTGCAGCAGTTTCAGGGCGGGCTCGATCCGTCGGCAATCATAGCGCGATTGACTCGAGACCTGCATTCGTTGCGCCGTCGTTTACACGTCGGCGTCTGGAACGAAATCACATTGATCGCTCAATCCCACCCGGTTGCCGATTTTCTGCATCAAGATCCCCTTACGCGGTGGTCGTTTGCGAAGCCCCGCGGATACTCGGGTGATGCACATCTCCTAGATTTCATCTATGGCACGGGAGACAGTTCAGCTGCGGTTGCCGCATCTTCTGACCTTGGCAAAGCGATCTACAGCCACACCAGAAATGCATCGTCGTCCATCGCGGTTCGCGATCGCCGTGACATACTTGCCGAACGCGTTGATAGCATCTCAAAGAAGTCCCAAGCGCCAATCGACGTGCTATCGATTGCGTCTGGACATCTGCGCGAGGCGGCAAAGTCCAAGGCGCTGAATGAAGGGGGGGTGAGGCGATGGGTGGCTTTCGATCAGGACCCGATCAGTGTCGGTACCGTCGCACGTGATTATAGGGGCACCGCCGTCGAAGCCGTGAACGGATCGGTCAAATCGTTGCTTGGCAACCGCCACGATTTGACGGCGTTCGATTTTGTCTATGCCGCTGGGCTTTACGACTATCTGCCCGCGCAGGTCGGCGCGAGGTTGACCCGAAAATGCTTGAGTATGCTGAAGCCGGGCGGGAGCTTCTTGTTTGCAAATTTCTCTGATGAGACCGAGGTGGACGGCTACATGGAGACGTTCATGAACTGGCCACTGCTGCTAAGATCAGAAGACGACATGTGGAAAATCGCCGGCGAAAGTGCGCACGGCGTCGATGTCGGAACGCGGGTTTGGTTCGGCGACAACCGTGATATCGTTTATTGCGAGATCACGAAACGAGATTAGATGAGGGTCAAGGCTGAGCGCTTGTCCTGATCTATGCCATCGTTGCCAAGGTGGGGTTCTAACCTGCCGCCTATGGTGCTGGATATCTACGAGGATGAGCGGTTGTAACGCAGCAACCTCTTGGTCGTGTCTCATGGTTGGCCGCAGGCATTTTAATGAAGCGCGGCTTCATTCGGAGAACGCTAGAGTAAGATCGGTAGTCCGATAAATGGGCGTTCTCCCGCGCTTACGGCATATTTTGATCTTGGGGCATGTGAATGGGTTCGCCGAAGTCGGAAATAAGTGCTGGCGATGACAATGCCGGTGATGCTAAATTCCAAGTGAACTCATGCGACGGATTCATGGATGAAGCGCGACGAACTCGGAGACCTTGCCGCCTTCCTCATCGTGGCTGAAGAGCGAAGCTTCACCCGTGCGGCAGCACAACTTGGCACATCGCAATCCTCTCTCAGCCATACGGTACGCCGTCTCGAAGAGCGCATGGGTGTGCGGCTCTTGACCAGGACGACGCGCAATGTCTCGCCGACGGACGCCGGCGAAAAGCTGGTTGAGACGCTGCGGCCCGCCTTCAACGATATCCGCGGGCGCATCGAGGCTCTGAGCGCAATGCAGCAGAAGCCTGCAGGGACGATCCGCATCACCTCCAGCCGGCACGCTGCCGAAACCATTCTCATGCCGGCGGCCAAACGTCTGATGGCTGAGTATCCGGACATCAGCATTGAGATTTCGATCGAGCAGAGGCTGATTGATCTTGTCGCCGAGCGTTACGATGCCGGCGTCCGGCTGGGGGAGCGGGTCGAAAAGGACATGATCGCAGTCAAGATCGGGCCTCAATTGCGAATGGTGGTTGCCGGATCGCCTGATTATTTCAAGCGCCACCCAAAGCCTGACACGCCGCATGATTTGACACACCACACCTGCATCAACCTGCGGCTGCCCACTCTCGGTGGCCTATATGCCTGGGAGTTCGAGAAGGACGGGCGACCGCTCAACGTGCGCGTCGACGGCCAATTCATCTGCAATGATGTGCCCATGATCATAGATGCTGCCATAAGCGGCCTGGGGCTGACATGCCTGCCGGACGACCATTTGGGTCCACTGGTTCAAGATGGAAAACTCATCGAAGTTTTGGAAGACTGGTCGCCGCCATTCCCCGGCTATCATCTTTACTACCCCAGCCGCCGGCTTGCCTCGCCCGCTTTCGCACTTTTGGTGGATGCGCTGCGCCATAGGTGACGCGCGCGACAGCGGCTCATGAAACGCGCATATAACACCATGCGCTCCGAGGCACCTAGTCGTGGATGGTTGGCTGGCCTATTTCGCTCAATGGAACGTCAACCAAAACGCTCACAGGAGTTCGACAGTGGATATTACGGCAAGTGGCGCGCAGGCATCGTCGAAGGGGCCGGATGACTATTTCACCGGTGCGGTACGCCTTGATGGGCGATTTAGTGGTAGTGGAAACCTGAGCGGAGCGACCGTTACTTTCGAGCCGGGTGCCCGGACCGCATGGCACACGCATCCTCTGGGGCAAACATTGATCGTATTGTCGGGGTTGGGCTTGGTTCAGCGCGAGGGCGGAGTGATCGAGGAAATTCGCCCTGGCGATATCGTCTGGTTCGAGCCTGGCGAAAGACACTGGCATGGAGCCTCGTCCAAATGCGCCATGAGCCATCTCGCGATTGCGGAAATGAAAGATGGGTCCGCGGTCACCTGGATGGAGAAGGTTACGGATCAGGATTACGCGGGGACCGACGCATCATGAGACCACACGTTACCTGTCACATGATCACCTCGCTCGACGGCGGCCTTCATCCGAGCCGCTGGACGTCTAGCCCAGATGGCGATCGCGCCGGATGGTCGGAAACTTATGAGGCCATGCACAAGACGTTTGACGCCGACGGCTGGCTGGTTGGCCGCGTCACCATGGCCGAAATGTCAAAGGCCGGTCCGCATCCGCCGGAGGGACATTTTGACGTCGATCGATCGCTGCATATCGCCAACCCGGACGCCAAGAGCTTTGCCATTGCTGTCGATCAGCATGGAAAGCTGCATTTCAACAGCGGTGATTTCGACGGCGATCATGTGATCGTTCTGCTCGGCAAGGATGTCTCCGATCTGCACCTCGCTGAACTCGTTGCCGACCGCGTGTCTTACATCGTCTCCGACAATCAAGAGATGGATCTTGCAAGCTTGCTGGAAATACTCGGACGCGAATTCAGTATCCGCCGGCTGCTTCTGGAAGGCGGAGCCGGTGTCAATGGCTCGTTCTTCGCGGCCGGATTGGTTGATGAACTGAGCCTGCTCGTGGCGCCGGCAATCGATGCGCGCAAGGGAAGCGACCGTTTCATCGAGTATGGAAACGATGGCCTGGCGGGAAAGTGCGAGCTTTCGCTGCTCTCGTGCGACAGACTGGACGACGGTCTACTGCATCTGAAATACGCCGTAATGGCTTCGGCCTAGCCTTAAGTGAGAGCGTTGCGCCGAGCTAGGCGCAACGCTCTCACTTTCCGAGGTCTGGATCACTTCAGCGCTTCAGCCATAAACGCACCCGCCCGTGCAGCGCCGTCAGCCGAAATTGTATGGCCGAGCCCAGGAACGATGATCGTTTCCACGTTGATGCCAAACGTCTGAAGAGCCGCGGCGGCACGCGTCGTTTCAGTCGCCGGAATGACCGGATCGGCGCTGCCATGCACCAAGAGTACCGGCGTCTTGACCGCGGGCGCGAGCGGAAGCGGCGAGGCGAGGCGACCGGAGAAGCCGACGACGGCGCCGACTGGCCAGCGCCCGGCCGCCACGGCGTCGAGCGCCATGATGGTGCCCTGCGAGAAGCCGACCAGAACGACGCGCTCGAGCCGATCGGCGAAGCCGTTCTCTTTGATGATCGCCGAGATAATGTCGTCAAAAGCCTGGCGCGCCTCCTTGATACGTCCGCTTCTGTTGTCCTCGGTCACACCCGACACGCTGAACCACTGGTAGCCCGCGCCGAAACTCGATGGGCTCGGCGCATTCGGTGAAGCGAACACCGCACTTGGAAGTGTGACTTTCCAGGCATTGGCTAAGGGCGCAAGATCGGCGCCGCTCGAACCAACGCCATGGAGCATGATAACAAGCATATGCGATGCAACAGTCGACACGGCCATTTCCTCTCAGATCACGAATGGAAGCTGCGGGCCGACAGGCACGATGCCCGTCGGGTTCAGCGCCTTGATCGAGTAGTAGCCGCGTTTGATATGATCGACGCTGACCGTCTTGCGGATGCCGGGTATCGCAAGCATGTTGTCGACGTAACGGCTGAGGTTGGAATAATCCGCCAGCCGGCGCAAGTTGCACTTGAAGAGCCCGTTATAGGCAGCGTCGAAGCGGATGAGCGTTACGAAGAGGCGGACATCGGCCTCCGTCAGTCGCGTGCCGAAGAGGAATGGTCGCTGTCCTTCGAGGCGCGCCTCCAGTTCGTCGAGCATCGTGAAGACGTCGGCGAAGGCTTCCTCATAGGCGACTTGTGTGGTCGCGAAGCCGGTGCGATAAACGCCGTTGTTGAGCTGCGGATAGATGCGCCCGTTAAGGGCGTCGATCTCGGTGCGCAGATCTTCCGGGTAGAGATCGATCGCGCGATCGGCAAGCGCGCCGAAGCCGGAATTGAGCATCCGCAGGATATCTGCCGACTCGTTGTTGACGATGGTGCGGCGTTCCTTGTCCCAAAGCACGGGCACGGTGGCGCGGCCGGTGTAATGCGGGTCGGCGCTGGTGTAGATTTCGTGCATATAGGTGGCGCTGTTGAGCTCATCGCGATTGGCGCCCGGGTAGTCTCCAAAGCGCCAACCCTGATCGGAGAGAGCCGGTTCGACGACCGATACCGAAATCACATCTTCCAGCTTCTTCAGTGCCCGGCCGATCAGCGTGCGCGAGGCCCAGGGGCAGATGAGCGCGACGTAGAGATGGTAGCGGCCGGCCTCGGCCTTGAAGCCGCCTTCACCGGTCTGCCCGGCGCAGCCATCAGGCGTGACCCAGTTTCGAAAACCCGAAATCTGCCGGACGAAGCCGCCCTTAGCGTCAGTTGCCTGCACGGGGTGCCAATCGGCAGTCCACTTGCCATCCACGAGCATGACTAAACTCCTGATCTGTTCTTGCGCGCTGTTGGAGTTTGATATGACGCAATTCCAGATCAATGATTATCCAGTCAAAAAGAGAATAGTTCATTCCAAAATGGAAGCAATCATGGCCAGCCCTTGTCCCATGCAGGTTGCCCGCGAAAGGCGTCGGCCAGGAAATCGACGAGCACCCTGACCTTAAGTGCCGGATGCCGGGCAGGGGGATAGACCGCGTAAAGACCGCGCGGCTCATCCTCGAAATCGGACAGCAAGGGGCGCACCGACTGAAGACGAAGTCGCGCGCCGGCAACGAAGCTTGGCACACGCGCGATGCCTAAGCCCGCTTCGGCTGCAGCAACGCAGGCCTCAGCATTCGAAAACTGAATGCGTCCCCGGACTTCGGTCAACAGCGGCTGCGAACCGGGCTTGTTGCGGAACCGCCAGGTGAGCGGATCGCGAAAGTTGGTATCGATGATGCAATCGTGAGCCGTGAGATCCGCTGGCGTCAGGGGTACGCCGCGTTCGTCGAGATATGAGGAGGCGGCGACGAGCACGATGCGCGCGGCACAAAGCTTGCGCGCGATCAGACTGCTATCTTCAGGGCGCCCGATGCGCACGGCGGCATCAAATCCTTCGTCGACAAGATTGACCGTCCGATCAGAGAAACTGAGGTCGAGGTTGATGTCGGGGAAAGCCATCGCGAACTGATTGAGGATGGGCGTGAGCTGCGTCGTGCCGAAAGTGATCGGCGCGGTAATCCGCAACCGGCCCGATGGTGCACGCGAGGCGTTGCGCACGGAGGCATCAAGCGCGTCGAATTCTTCAAGAAGCGATTTCACGCGTTCGTAATAGGAGCGTCCGGCCTCGGAAAGGGAAAGCGCGCGCGTCGTCCGCATGATCAGCTGTACGCCCAGGCTTGCTTCGAGGCGCGAAACCAGCTTTGAAGCCTGGCCGCTGCTGGTGCCGAGACGCACCGCTGCAGCAGCAAAGCTTCCCGTGTCGATGACGGCAACGAACTTGCGGTCGCATTCGAGACGATCCAAGTAGCTGTCTCCCTGTCAACTCACCCACCCTACAGCCGTTCCCGACCAGGCAGAGAAGCCGGCGGCGCATGGCGCCGCCGGAACTAAGTATCAGCCGAAGACTTTGAAGCGATCGCTGTCGTCCATGAACGCCTTTTCGCCGAAGGCGGCTGAGTTGGCGCCGAACGGCATCTGCGCGCGCAGCTTCCACGAGGAAGGGATGTTCCAGGCGGCTGCAATTTCAGCGTCGGCCAACGGATTGTAGTGCTGCAGGCTGGCGCCAATGTCGGATCCGGCAAGCGCGGCCCAAACGGCAAACTGCGCCATGCCGCTCGACTGTTCTGACCAGATCGGGAAATTGTCGGCGTAAAGCGCAAACTTTTCCTGCAGGCCCTTCACGACGTCCTGGTCTTCGAAAAAGAGAACGGTGCCGGCGCCGGCGGCAAAGCTGTTGATGCGCTTTTCGGTCGATTCAAACGCGTCGGCAGGAACGATTTTGCGCAGTGCGTCCATCACGAAGCCCCAGAGCTTGTCGCTTTCTGCGCCGTAGAGAACCAGAACACGCGAGCTCTGCGAATTGAAGGAAGACGGCGTGTGCTTGACGGCTTCCTGGATCAGCTTGGTGGTTTCTTCCTGGGAAATCGGCAGTGTCTTGCCGAGAGCATACTGACTGCGGCGCTTCTTGATGGATTCAATAAGAGTGTTGGTCATGTGGGGCGCTATCCTTTTTCATGTATACGGCCACCCTGCCGCTGGGAGGAGCAGTCAAATGCGGCCGGAAACAAGGGATAGTGCATAGGAAGGGAGATGCATATTGCATTGCATCACACCCAAGAGATTTTTTTGCTCCCTCTCTGTCCAGTCGCCATCTCTCAGCATTTGTTGGGACGGATACAATTATTCTTTGCGCACGAAGTGCTTGCTGCTCAATCTTGGATGCCGGCAATCTGCGACGAGGTCTGCCTGAGACTAGGACTTCAGCGGCAGTTCGTCGCGTGCCAGTCGCGCCAATTCGTTTTCGTTTTGTACGCCAAACTCAAACCAATCAATCAGCGCCTTGGCTGTCGCCTGTCCACGGTCGCTGTTCGCGTCGCAATTCTGTTCGACGCACCAATGCGTGAGTATGCGATCCAGCATTTCCAGCGCTTCCGATGTCAGCGCTTCTTTCGGCCAGTCTGTCTTTGTCATTATATTCGCCCCCGTTTCGCACCACCGTAACGCGTATCGACCGGGGCGCTATGACCGGCGAAGCACAGTTGCTTAAAATCTTCTTTGGTTGTCCGGCATCAACGCTGACGTTGAAATATTGGAACGACACAACCACACGTGCGTTAACCGGTATCGGAGGTATTGCGTTATGGACCCGAAACGGTGGAGCCGGCCGATCTACTTCCAGGCGAGCAGATTCGGCGAATTTCGAACGGTAACGAACACAAGCGAAGCAGCAACCGCGTTGAATACGGCGTGGCCGATCGCTCGCGGGCGAAGTCTAAAAACCGCAAAGCGCACCTGCCAGCAGGTTTTAAGCGGCAAGAGACCGCCCTCGGAGGCACGAAATGCGTTCATTGCAGCTGCGGTCGAGGCCAATGTCTACGTGAAGGAGCGATAGTCAGAGCAGAAATGAGGAGAAGCTTATTTAGTTAGAGTGCAAAGATAGAAGTTTAACGATGCATTCAATCCGATTTGAACGAGAGCATGCCACTATGGGTTTCGTAATCTCGAGTGGGACAATCATGCTGACGCTGCAGAACGCCATTCTTGAAATGATCGCCAAAGGTGAGCCGCTGTGCGCCGTCATCCATGCGCTGTGTGTACGCGTGGAGGCAGCGATCCCCTGGACGGTTTGTTCGGTCTTGGCGGTTAGGGATGGCCACATGCATCCGCTCGCCGGACCATCACTGCCCCCGGCCTATTCTCAAACGATCGATAATCTGGCCATCGGTCCGCTCGCCGGCTCCTGCGGAACGGCCGCCTATCACGGTGTGCCGGTTACGGTGACCGACATCGAAAACGATGCGCGGTGGCAGGATTTCAAGGCTCTGGTTTTGCCGCTGGGCTTCAAGGCCTGCTGGTCGACGCCAATCATGAGCGGTGATCGCGTTCTGGCAACCTTCGCGTTTTATTTTCGCGAGAAGCGCGGCCCCAGCCAACTCGAACGCGATGTCGTCGACGCATGCGTCCATCTTTGCGCGATTGCCCTGGAAAGAAACGAGCGCGCGCTCGAGCGTGAAGCGCTCACCTATACCGATGCGCTGACCGGGCTGCCCAATCGCGCGCGATTTAACGAGGTTCTCAAACAGCAGCACCGATCCGCAGATCGCAGCTGGGGCATGTTGCTTGTTGATGTCGACAATCTCAAATTGGTCAACGATACATTCGGCCACGGAGCAGGGGATGCACTCATCCAGGTCGTCGCGCGCCGCATGGCGGCCACCATGCCTAGCGAAGCGACGTTCCGATTGGGCGGCGATGAGTTCGCCATTATCCTGCATGATGGTCCTGAGCCTGACCTTGCCGCAAAAGCAGAAGACATCTTGCGGGAGATCAAGAGGCCGGCTCAGTGCGATGGTCACGTGGTCTTTCCCGCCGCCAGCGTCGGTGGCGCGATCGCCGAGATCGACGAGACGCCCGAGCAGGTTCGGCACAATGCGGATGTGGCGCTCTATCACGGCAAGGAACGCAACCGTGGTCAATATACGCCTTACCATACGGGGCTGGGAACTGCACTCACGCGGCGCTTCCGTGCCATTCGCGACGTCAGTGTAGCCCTGGCGCAAGACCGCATCGATGCTCATTATCAGCCGATCTTACGCTTGGACACCCGCGAGATCGTCGGTTTCGAGGCGCTTTGCCGGATGACGACTGCGGCAGGGGAAGTCGTGTCGGCTGCGAATTTTCATGATGCGACACTGGACGCGCAGGTAGCGTCTGAGTTGACAGAGCGTATGCTGTCACGTGTTGCAGCCGATGTTCGTCACTGGCTCGATATGGGCTTGCCGTTCCAGCATGTCGGCATCAATCTGTCGGCTGCGGATTTCCATGCCGGCCATCTTCAGGAGCGGCTGTGCAGCGCGTTCGCGGCAGCGGGTATCCCGCTGAAGCATGTCATCATCGAGGTCACCGAATCCGTCTACCTCGGCCAGGGCGATCATGTAGTGGCAAACGAGATCAAGGCCATGCGGTCCAGGGGGCTGCGCGTTGCGCTCGACGATTTTGGGACCGGCTTTGCGTCATTGACTCATCTTTTGACCGTTCCCGTGGACATCATCAAGATTGACAAATCTTTCGTGGATCGGCTCGTGCCCGGTGATGCAGGCGCGGTGATCATCGAAGGCCTAATGGGGATCACGGAGAAACTCGGCATCCGTGTGGTCGCCGAAGGAATAGAAACCGAGATGCAAGCCGAACATTTGCGGGCGCTCGGCTGCATGCTGGGGCAGGGCTACCTGTTTCACAAGGCGGTCGACCGTCATTCGGCCGCCTGGCTATTGCGGGAGTTTGGTCAGCACTACAAGTCTGACGGGCAGGCGATGTCACGTCTCGCCTAGCAAAGCCTTGGATCAATCCACGCGCTTGAGATCCTGCCCGTGGAAATCGCGAAGGGTCGTCCTGACGTCATCGATTTCCGCTTCTGCGCGTGCCACATCCCAGTCAAGTGCTGCCGCCGCAACCTTAGCCATGTCCTTCAGGCCAGCCATCGTCAAGGCGCCTTCGATCGCGATCGTCGTCCGGCGAAGGACGATATCGGAGAGATGAACCACGAACTCTTTTCTGGCGATCCAGTCGATCTCGAGCAGACTGTAGTGTTCGGCATTCGAGAGCCGCTCGCTGTCGCGATGGGGTGATGTTGCAGCGTGGTCGAGGATCGCGGACGCCGTGGTCCCATATCGAGACAGGAGCGTATCGGCGCGTTTGATATCAATCCCGCTCTTTTGAACTGCTCCGTCAATCCAGGCCCGGCGCTGAGCGGCGTCACCAGGAAACTGCCGTCCGCCCCCGATTGCCAGCTGCTGCGTCGATTGGCGGCGTGGGCGCTGCAGCCGACTGAGCACGAGATCGGCGACTTCCTCGGAGAAGCCACGGAACGTCGTCCATTTTCCTCCGACCAGGGATACAACAGCGAAGGGACGCTCGGCTGTTGCTTCCAACACCGGCGCGGAGTGATCGCGGCTGATAAGGCCCGGCGAGGCGGCATCAGAGGCCGGCAGCGGGCGAATGCCGCTATAGGTGTAGACAACCTGGTCGCGGCTGAAGCGTAGCGAAGGGAGAAGGGAGCGCACGCTCTCGATGAAATATTCTATTTCCGTCTCCTCACATCGGACGTTTTCCGGGTCGCTCGCCGGAATGTCGGTCGAGCCGACCATGGCAAGTCCGAGATAGTCGTAGACGAGGCAGATGCGGCCGTCATCGGCCTCGAAGTAGATCATGTGGCCATTGAGGCTTTTCACCAGTTCGGGGTGGTCGAGCAGGATATGCGAACCTTTGGTGCCGCCGATCAGCTTGGTTGGCGCTTTGAGCGAGGCGTTGGCATGATCGATCCATGGTCCGGCGGCGTTGATGACCAACTTCGGACGAACAGAAAACGTCTCACCATTCGCGCGCTTGAAGGTCAGCACGCCGTTTTCCGACGAGATCAGCGCCGTGAAGTTGGTCGCCAGCGCGTGCTCGTTGGCCTGCAGGCCGTCCGTCACGAGTTCGTAGACCAGGCGTTCCGGGCGGCTGATTTTGGCGTCGTAATAGATGCCACCCGCGACGATGGCGGGCGTGACATGCGGCATCTCCTTGAGCGCCTTCTTTTTGAGGAGAAAGCGATGGTTCGGCATCACCCGGTTGCGGGCGCCGAAGAAATCGTACATCCGCAGCCCGATCTTCACGAGGACTGCGCCGCGGCTGCGCGGTGCCGTGGTCGAGCCGGTCAACGTCCTGAGCGCCGCCCATATGCCTCGTGTCCATGAAAAAACGGGAATGAAGGTCGGAAGCGGCTCCACGCAATGCGGCGCGTTGCGCAGCAACAGATTGCGCTCCAGCGTCGATTGCGCGACCAGCCCAAACTCGCCGGTCTCGAGATATTTCAATCCGCCATGGATCAGTCGCGACGGGGCCGAGCTCGTGCCGGAGCCGAAGTCCGCCTTGTCCACGATCAGGCAATCGATCCCCTGCACGCAAAGATCGCGGAATGTACCCGCGCCATTGATACCCGCGCCGAGAATGACGACGTCAATGTCCTTGACTGCGCCGAGGTCTTGGAAACGAAGCGTATTGGCGGCGGAAATATCGATCATCTGAAATTGTCCTGCTAATGTCATTTGCAAACCGAGCCCGGCGGGCGCGGTTCATATATCAAGCCGTTGGCTTGCCTGCGGTAAGCTTGCTGATCTTCGGCCAGATAGGCGCCATGGCATCGGCGATTTCGCGGAAGAGGTCGTAGCGTTCCTGGTAGGCAGCACTTCGCGCAGCATCCGGATAGCAGCGGTGTGCGATGGCCGCCGTGTCGCGTGGATCGTGCCGAGGGCTTGCATAAAGACCGGCGCCCGCGCCGGCGCAAAGGGCAGCACCCCATGCGGCCGCTTCGTCGGTTTCCGTCACGGTCGCCGGCATGGCGAGGATGTCGGCAAACATCTGCACCACGCGCTTGTTGCGCGAGATCCCGCCGGCAAGGCGCGCTTCGCTGAAGGTGAAACCATCACGCAAGGCGTCGACATGAATGCGGTGATTGAAGGCAATGCCCTCCAGCACGGCGCGCAGCATGTCGCCGCGATTGTGCCAGCCGCCAAGGCCGAAGAAACCGGCGCTAGCGGCCGCACCATAGGGCGAGCCGAAGAGATAGGGGTGAAAGAGTGCTGTCAGAGGACGCTCGAAGGCTGCCTCGATCTCCGGTGCGAGCAGTGCGTGCACCGAACCCCCGGATGCCTCGACGCTCTGGCGTTCGCTGGCGCAGAGCGTATCGAGGAACCACTCGTAGTTGGCCGTCGACGCCGGGGAGATCGACATGTTGTTCCACTGGCCGGGCTCGATGGCGTTGCGGCAGAACCAGCGGCGGTCCATGCGCGGATGCGACGACAGCGTCTCGTTGATGGAATAGGTGCCGGCAATGACGGCAACCACGTCGTCTGCATAGCCGCCGGAGCCGAGCGCGGAGGCGGTGACATCGTGCAGGCCCGCAACGACGGGTGTCCCGACCGCCAGGCCGGTGCGCGCGGCCGTTTGAGCGGTCACATAGCCAATGATCTCGTCGGAACGCGAAATCGGTGGCAAGGCGGAGGCTATCTCCTCGACGCCGAACAATCGAAGGGCATCGAAATCATAGTCCTGCGTGCGGACATTGCTGAAGGAGGTGCTCGCCTCGGTGCGATCGGTACCGATGACGCCGCTCAGGCAGAACCGCAGCCAGTCCTTGCACGACAGGATATGGCCGATCTCCTTGTAGCGAGCCGGCTCGTGCTGCTTGATCCAGGCAAGCAGTGCAGAGGGTGCCGAGACATGCGGGACCTGCCCGGTCAGTTCCAGCGCCTCGTCGGCGAGCGGGCTGGCAAGCCAGGTCTCGACGATATCGACCGAACGGCTGTCGAGCGACAAAAGCGCCCGGCCGAGAGGGGCGTTGGACTTGTCGGTGAGGTAGATGCCGTCGCCATGCGCGGTAGCCGCGATCGCGGCTATGTCGCTGGCGGGACGTCCGCTGAGTTCGATCGCCTCGCGTATGGCATCGGCCGTCTGCGTCCAGAGTTCATTCATGTCGCGTTCGACATGGCGCGCATGCGGCATGAACTGGGTCACGCGGCGGCGGGCAACGGCGATCGGCGTTCCGTCGACGTCGAAGATCACGGCCTTGGTGACTGTGAGGCCGCTATCTATTCCAAGCAGACTTGGCATTCAGGCTTTACTCCGGCTGATGGGGGCGCAGACGCGCCTTGTCCTCTCGCGCGATGATCACGTTGATGTCTCGTGATCGCATGCGGTCGATGTGGACGGAGGGCGTCTTGTCGTCGACGATGATGACGTCGAATTCGCTAAGGGCTGCGAAGCGATGCAGGGCGCGCCGCTCGAATTTGGTGTGGTCGGCCAGAAGGATGCGCTTGGCGGCGCAGTCAAACATGGCGCGTTTCGTGTCGACCATTTCAGGCGACTGGTGAAATACCAGATCGTCGGTGATCGCCGACATGGAGATGAAGGCGACGTCGGCGCGCAGACGGTGGATCTCGTTGACGGTAGTGCGGCCGACGAAGGCGTTGCACCAGTTGTAATATTGCCCACCGAGCGCCAGCAATGTCAGGTCCTGCATGCCCTTCAAAGCGTTGATCAGCGTCAGCGAGTTGGTGATCGCGGTGATCGGAACCTTCGCGGGCAGGTGGTCTGCCATCGGCAGTACGGTGGTGGAATCATCGAAGAAGATCGCCTGTCCGGGCTCGACGAACTGCATGGCGGCCGCTGCGATCATGTTCTTTTCCGCCGATTGTCGGCCGGAGCGGTAGACGTCGCTGGATTCGATCAGGCTGGAGGCGGCTGCCGTCACCACGCCGCGCGTCTTGCGAAACAGGCCGCGGCTGACGAGGTCGTCGACATCGCGATGCGCGGTCATGAGGCTGATGCCGAAGCGATCGGTCAGATCCTCGATCCGCATCTGTCCTTCCGCCATCACAGCCTCGGCAATCATCTGCCGGCGCACGAGCTGACGCGTCTGTCGGCTGTCGCTTGGAAATTCGTCGATGGGGAGCGCGCCTGCGCCTATCTTCTGTGTCACGATGGCCTCTGCGCTCTAACGACTGATGTGCGCGTTGTATCGCGAAGATACGCAACTGTGGAGGAAAAAGGGGGCGCCTCCTTAAGGCGTCCCCTTCCGTGTCTTACTGCTCGAGAACGAAGGGCGCCGTGTACTTGTCGACGTTGTCCTTGGTGATCAGCAGGCAATCGAAGAGCTGCTTTTCGCTCTTTGCGCCGGTGCTGCCGTTCTTGATGACGTTGTCAGCCTGCTTGACGGCTTCTTCGGAGAAGACGGCGACCGGCTGCAGGACGGTGTACTGCAGGTCACCGGCCTTGATGGCGGCTACTGCGTCAGGCGAACCGTCGAAACCGCCAACCTTGACGTTTGCGAGCTTGCCGGCTTCCTTCAGCGCTGCAATCGCGCCAAGAGCCATTTCGTCGTTACCGGAGATAACGCCGATGATGTCAGGGTTTGCCTGGAGCATCGACTGCATCTTGTTGTGGCCCTGGGTACGATCCCAGTTGGCGACTTCCTTGGCCGACTTCACGAGATCCGGATACTGGGTCAGGACCGATTCGTAGCCGTTGGAGCGGGTTGCGGCGTTGTTGTCGGAGGGAGAGCCGAAGAGTTCGGCATACTTGCCCTTGTCGCCGACAGCTTCAACCCACTGCTGCGCACCAATGGCTGCACCCTGTGCATTGTTGGAAACGAGCTGAGCCTTGGCCAGGCCTTCCTGGTTGATTTCAGCGTTGACGAGGATGACCGGGATGCCAGCGGCAACGGCCTTCTTGACGGCGCCGACCGAACCATCGGCGTTTGCCGGGTCGAGGATGATGGCAACCGACTTGTTGGTGATCGCGGTGTCGATCAGGTTGCTTTCGGTGTTGGTGTCACCCTTGTGCGCGCCGACGGTCGCGGTGTAGCCGAGCTTTTCAGCGGTTGCCTTGGCAACGTTGCCTTCTGTCAGCCAGTAGGGGTTGGACGGATCGTTGACGATAACCGTCATCAGGCCCTCTGCCCATGCGGAGCTTACGAAGATCGGCGCTACAGCAACAGCTGCCAGAAGAACGCGCATGCCCTTTTTAAACATAGTCTCTCTCCCATTGATGAGTTCGTGTGGTGCCGGCTTCCCGGCGGTGCTTTCCGCGTTGTTGCGGAGAAGTTCGGTGGCGTGCGTCAGGAGGATTTAACCCGACGCCCGTATTGGATGCTGTTCATGAGAACGGCGAGAACGATGACCGCGCCGGTGAAGACAGTCTGCCAGTAGGCCGAGACGCCGATGATCACGAGGCCGTCCGACAGGAAGCCGATGACGAAGGCGCCGAGCATGGTGCCGCGTACGGTCCCCCGTCCGCCGGTGAGCGCTGCACCGCCGATGACCACGGCAGCAATCGCCGTCAGTTCATAGGTGGTGCCGGCGGTCGGACCGGCGGACGTCAGCTGGGAGGAAAGGACCAGGCCGGCAATGGCCGCGCAGACGCCGGAGAACACGTAGACGAGGATCTTGACGCGCTTGACGGGAACGCCCGACAGTTCGGCGGCGCGTTCATTGCCACCGGACGCGTAGAGCCAGCGACCGAAAGCGGTCTTGCTGAGCACGATGCCGCAGATGATGGCGAGAGCTGCAAGCACCAGTACGCCGATCGGAATGCCGCCGAGACGGTTGAAGCCGAGCCAGTCGAAGCCGGTATTGCCGAGTTCGGGGCGACCGCCAAGATTGTTATAGGTCAGACCGTTCGTCATCAGAAGCGCGATGCCGCGAGCGACGTATAGAACGCCGAGCGAGGCGACGAAGGCCGGAACCTTGAGATAGGCGATCAGCACGCCGTTGACGGCGCCAACGAGCGCACCCATCGCGCAGGTCAGGACCACGACCGCCCAGACCGGCGTGTAGAGGATGACGCCGAAGGTGGGAAGCTGCACGCCCTGCATCAGGAAGCCGGCGATGCAACCGGCGAGACCCAGCGTAGAGCCTACCGAAAGGTCGATGCCGCCGTTCAGGATGACGAGCAGCATGCCGATCGCCAAAATCCCGAAGATCGCCACGTGCGAGGCCATGATCAGGAAGTTGTTGAGGCTGAAATAGTAAGGCGACAGGAAGGAGAAGACCGCGATGATGACGATCAGCGCGAAGAACGCGCGACCTTCCAGCAGCAGGCGAATGATATTGAAATCCCGCCTTGGCCCGTTCGAAACTGTCTTTTTGTCGTTTGCTTCAGTGACTGACATAATCAGTGCTCCATAATTCCGGGCTAGTGCGCGACCACTGCTTCGCCAGAGGCGGCCATGATCTTTTCCTTGGTGACGTCAGAGCTGAACTCGGCGGAAATCTTGCCGCGATGCATGACGATGATGCGATGTGCGATGCTCAGGCATTCGGCGACCTCCGAGGTGGAGTAGATCACCGCCAGCCCCTGCTTGGCGCGTTCGGCCAGAAGCTTGAACACCTCGGCCTTGGCGCCGATGTCGATGCCTCGGCTCGGCTCGTCGAGCAGGATGACCTTCGGATGCGTCGCCAGCATCTTGCCGATAACGACCTTCTGCTGGTTGCCGCCGGACAGCGAGCCGATGGCGGCCGCGCCACCGTCGGTCTTGATGTGAACCTTACGGATCGAATCCGTAACCAGTTCGCGCTCGCGGCCACCCGAGGTGAAGAGCCCCCTGGTGAAAGCGCCGATGCTGGCAAGCGACAGGTTGGTGCCGACAGTCATCGTCTGCACCAGACCATCGCGCTGGCGGTCTTCGGGCACGAGGCCGAGGCCACTTGCGATCCGGTTGGCAATGCTAAGGCCGGCGACGTCCTGGCCTTCGAGAAGAATGTGCCCGCCGCTGGCGTGCAGGCGTCCGGCCACGCATTCGAGAAGCTCGGTACGTCCGGCGCCCATGAGGCCATAGATGCAGACGATCTCGCCAGCGCGCACATCGAGCGACAGGCGGTCGACCGCGTTATAGGCAGCACCGGAAGGGCCGGGAACGGTGAGTTCCTTGATCGACAGCGCAACCTTGCCCATCTCGTAGCCGGTCGGCGGGCTGCCGAGGTCGAAATTCTCGCCCACCATGTTGCGGACGATCCATTCGAGATCGATGTCCTTGCGTTCGGCATAGGCTGTCATGGTGCCGTCGCGCAGAACCACTGCGTGATTGGTGATCTGCAGCGCCTCTTCGAGGTGGTGCGAGATATAGACGATCGATACGCCGCGGCTGGTGAGGTCGCGGATGACCTTGAAGAGCACTTCGACTTCGGTGGCGCTGAGCGCAGACGTCGGCTCGTCCATGATCAGGATACGCGAATTAACCGACAGTGCACGGGCGATTTCCACGATCTGCTGCTGGCCGAGGCGGAGATCCTCAACGGGGGTCAGCGGATCGATGTCCTCTTCCAGCTCTTCGAGCAGCGCGCGGGTCTGACGCTCTTCTTCGGCGAAATCGACGGTTCCGGCCGTGATGATCTCGCGCCCCATGAAGATATTGTCCCGGACGCTCAAGTTGGGCGCCAGGCTCAGTTCCTGATGGATGATCGAGATGCCGCATTCGCGGGCATGCGTTGACGACACGAAGTTGACGGTCTGTCCGTCGAGGATGATCTCACCCGATGTCGGGCGCACGACGCCCGACAGGATTTTCATCAGCGTTGACTTGCCTGCACCATTTTCGCCGAACAGCGTGGTGACCTGGCCGCGATGGATGTCGAAGTTCACGCCCTTGAGGGCCTGCACGCTGCCATAGGTCTTGGCAACGTTGCGGGCGCTGAGGACGACCTCACCGATCTCACCTTTGATCTGGCGTTGGCTTGCCTGGCTCATTTGACTTCAACCTTGACGGGGGTGACGAGCCAGTTCTTCGGGTTGATGAGCTTGAAGACGCCTGTGACAGTGACCGTCTTGCCGGTCAGCTGAGCGGGGTCGATGCTTCCGAGCACTGCCTTCTTCATCTCGTTGTTGATTGCCGAACCGGCGTCCTGGTACTCAATCTGATTGGTGAACTGGCCGAACTCGATTGCGCCCGTTGCATCGCGTAGATCGGTGCCGTTGATAGCTGGACCGGTCTGCATGCGAATGACGACTTCGGGAGGCAGCCCATCAACCTTCACTTCGTTAATGTTGCCCTTGCGCTCGCCGACGACGCCGGTAAACGACACAGGCAGAACCGGGCCGGTGGTCGTTGCCACACCGTATTTCTCGCCCGCCGCCTTCTTGTCGGCGAGGGCAGCCGGTGCAAGCTCGGCAGCTGGAACCGCGCGCTTCTCGACATCAGCCGCGATCTTCGGGAACTGCTCCACACCGTAGGTCTGCGAGGAGAACGCCTGCTGGCGCACGTCGTTTTCGGAGCCGATATGGACAACCTTTGTGTCCAGCGCGATCGCACCGACGACAACCACAACCGCCGCAATGCCGACCGCGATTTTCAGTGTGCCGCTCTTTGGCTGGGAAGCCGCGTAGTCCGTTTCTATGCTCATTTTCTGACAACCTTCGGCACGAGGCCGGATTTCCTGTTGAGGGAAAGAAAAGGGGGAGGGATTATCGACGTCGCGACCGGTCGGTCGGGCAACAATCCTGTGTACTGGCTAAGGAGTTGGCGAGGAGGCCGCCAAGCGGCGATCGCGCGTCGGGGCGGAAGTGCTGGCGTGACGCCGAGCCATGTCTGGAAACAGAAATTCGCACCGTCGTGATCCTCCTCAATAACCCGGCGTTTGTTTCTCCTCCAACCGCCGGGCGCGTCACGCAGATACCGTGGAAGCCCGTAAGCTATGGTATCGCCGTGTTATCAATGGCAGTAAACATGTTATAAAGATTGCACCTTGTCAATCGACCATTCGGTGGCGTTTTCGATTTTCGCCGATGTTAGTGGACTCTGAGGATGATCGCATATGCGCCCGGTAAAGGCGCCTACAAGGCAACATTTTGTAATGCCTCGCATTCTTGGTTCGCGTGCTCGGCCCAAGCTTATGGGATCACAGGATATTGATATGTATATCTTTATTAGAGTCGCTAGATGACACGCGCGTCGGTGTGGTGAGGCGCGGTCGCTTCACTTGCATGATGGCATTCCGTCGAACGCATCGCGTATCATGTCCATTTGATGATCGACAGTATATCTGAAAAAAATTGCGACGACAGAAAAAAAATTCATTTGCGGTGATAAGTTTGTGTTATATTCTTGGTGACACGAAATTCGGCGCTTGCCGGTTTCCGGTTGCTGTCCAATGTGAGGTCTTTCAGTCTGATCTCGCGAGGAGCAGTCGCAATGCGACGTACTTGCCTGAATGGCGGCGCTTGGCGCGGTCCGTCGGCGGTCGTCTGGGAGGAGTGATCATGAATGGGATGAGGATGCCGTATTCAGCGGCATGGATTATCGCGGGAATTGTCGTAGCCGACGAGGCTTGCGATGTCTGAACGTGGACAGATCATTATCGGTATCGATGCCGGGACCTCGGTGATCAAGGCGGTTGCCTTCGAGCTTTCCGGCCGCCAGATCGCGTCCGCTTCGGCGCGCAACCAATATGCGACGGGCGATGATGGTTCGGCGACGCAGTCGTTGTCGCAAACCTGGGCCGACTGCGTGACCGCGCTGCGCGGCCTCAGCGAAAAGGTGCCGGGACTTGCCGAGCGCACTGCCGCCATTTCCGTGACGGGGCAGGGCGACGGCACATGGCTCGTCGGCGCCGACAACCGGCCGATTGGCGATGCATGGCTCTGGCTCGATGCCCGCGCGGCTCCCACCGTGACGCGGCTCAGCGCTGGCGCCGGCAATCGCGCGCGTTTCGAAGCGACCGGCACCGGCCTCAATACCTGCCAGCAGGGCGCGCAGATCGCCCATATGGACCGCAATCAGCCCGATCTTCTCGATCGCGCCGAGGTCGCGCTTCATTGCAAGGACTGGCTTTATCTCAATCTCACGGGCATCCGCGCCACCGATCCCTCGGAAGCAAGCTTCACCTTCGGCAATTTCCGCACGCGGCAGTATGACGACGCGGCGATCGATGCGCTGGGCTTGTCGCGCCGCCGTTCGCTATTGCCACAGATCATCGATGGCACCGAGGTCACTCATCCGCTTTCCGCCGATGCGGCGCGGGCCTGTGGGCTTCTTGCCGGTACGCCCGTCAGTCTCGGCTATGTCGATATGGTGATGACAGCACTTGGCGCTGGCGTGCGCAGCGCGGGCCAGAATGCTGCCTGCTCGACCATCGGCTCCACCGGCGTTCATATGCGCGCCAAGGCAGTGGCCGACGTGCAACTCAATGCCGAGGGCACTGGTTATGTGATCGCCTTGCCAATGCCGGGGATCGTCACCCAGGTGCAGACCAATATGAGCGCCACGATCAACATCGACTGGCTGCTGCAAATGGCCGGCTCGCTGATGGCCGACGGTGGAAAGACCGTGTCTCATGCCGATCTGATCGCCCGCATCGACAGCTGGTTCGCTGAAAGCCGGCCCGGTTCAGTGCTCTATCACCCCTATATCTCGGATGCCGGCGAGCGCGGTCCATTCGTCAATGCCGCGGCTCGAGCTGGGTTCACCGGTCTTTCCATGCGCCACGGCTTTGCCGATCTGTTGCGCGCCGTCGTCGAGGGTCTCGGCATGGCGACCCGCGATTGCTACGCGGCGATGGGCGATATGCCTGAAGAGCTCCGGATTACCGGTGGCGCGGCACGCTCGCGCGCGCTTCGCGGTTGCCTGTCGGCGGCGGTCAATGCCCCGGTCAGGGTGTCGCGGCGCGAAGAGGCGGGTGCCGCCGGCGTCGCGATGATGGCGGCGGTGGCGATTGGCGCCTACCGCAACATGGATGATTGCATTGCCGAATGGGTGACGCCGCTTCTTGGCGAGGCTGAAGCGCCCGACAGCGAGCAGGCCGAGCGCTTCGAGCGCCTGTTCAAGGCCTACGTGATGGTGCGCGAGGCGGTCGCGCCCGCCTGGGATCAGCTGGTCGCCACGCAATAAACGGAAATCCCGCGCCGGGCCGCGACTGATGCGCGGCCGCGCTGAATGAATGTGTTGATGCACAAAGCATCCGAAGGAGCATGTTGATGACTGAGTCCGGAATGGTGGATCTGTTCGTGATCGGTGGCGGGATCAATGGTGCCGGCATCGCGCGTGATGCGGCGGGCCGTGGCCTGAAGGTCGTTCTGTGTGAGAAGGACGATTTGGCGCAAGGGACATCGTCGCGCTCCGGCAAGCTGGTCCATGGGGGACTGCGCTATCTCGAATATTACGAATTCCGGCTGGTGCGCGAGGCGCTCATCGAGCGCGAGGTGCTGCTCAACGCCGCCCCCCACATAATCTGGCCGATGCGCTTCGTGCTGCCGCATTCGCCACAGGATCGCCCGGCCTGGCTCGTCCGTCTCGGTCTCTTCCTTTATGATCACCTGGGTGGCCGCAAGAAGCTCCCGGGCACCCGCACGCTTGATCTGCGCCGTGACCCCGAGGGTACGCCTATCCTCGACCAATACACCCGCGGCTTCGAATATTCAGACTGCTGGGTCGACGATGCGCGTCTTGTCGTGCTCAATGCGGTCGATGCCGCCGAGCGTGGGGCCGAGGTTCTGACCCGCACGGCAGCCGTCTCCGCTAGGCGCGAGAATGGCGGCTGGAGCATCACCACCAAGAATAGCGTCACCGGCGAAACCCGCAATTTCCGCGCCCGCTGTATCGCCAATGCTGCGGGCCCGTGGGTGTCCGATGTCATCGGTCGCGTGGCCGGTGCCAACAGCAGCCGCAATGTCCGGCTGGTCAAGGGCAGCCATATTATCGTGCCGAAGTTCTGGGCGGGGTCCAACGCCTACCTCGTGCAGAACCACGACAAGCGCGTAATCTTCATCAATCCCTATGAGGGCGACAAGGCCCTGATCGGCACGACCGATATCTCCTACGAAGGCCGGGCCGAGGATGTCGCAGCCGACGAGAAGGAAATCGAGTACCTGCTCACCGCCGTCAATCGCTACTTCAAGGAAAAGCTCCGCCGTCAGGATGTGCTGCACAGCTTCTCCGGCGTGCGCCCCCTGTTCGACGACGGCAAGGGCAATCCGTCAGCCGTGACGCGCGACTACGTCTTCGATCTCGAAGAGACCGGCAACGCGCCGCTTCTCAATGTCTTCGGCGGCAAGATCACGACCTTCCGCGAGCTTGCCGAGCGCGGTATGCAGCGCCTGAAGCATATCTTCCCGCAAATGTCGGACAATTGGACGGAACACGCAGCGCTTCCGGGCGGCGATATGCCGAAGGCCGATTACGAGACCTTCTTCAATGGCCTGAAGGAAACCTATCCCTGGATGTCACGCACGCTCGCCGGCCATTATGGTCGTCTCTACGGCACCCGGACCCGCAAGATCGTCGGCGATGCAAAAGGTGTCGAAGGCCTTGGCCGTCACTTCGGTGGCCATCTTTATGAGGCTGAGGTTCGCTATCTCGTTGCGAGCGAATGGGCGCTCACCCCCGAGGACGTGCTTAAGCGGCGCACCAAGCACTATCTGCACCTGACCGAGGCCGAGCAGGCCGCCTTTGCCGATTGGTTCGCCGGCGCGAATCTCGTTGCGGCCGCCTGAGGATACCGATCATGGCATTGACCCTTTCCTTGAACACCAATCCGCTCGTCAATCGTTTCGCCGAGCCTGATGACCTGATCGAAACCGTGGCGCGGGATTTGCGCATTCGTGACCTGCAGCTCACCCACGAATTCATCAATCCGAGCTGGCAAGCGCCCGTCATCCGCAGGCTGACCCGCGACATGTCCGCAGCACTCCAGCGCACCGGCGTCCGGGTGACCTCGGGCATGACCGGGCCTTACGGCCGGCTCAATCATTTCGGTCATCCAGATGCAGATGTTCGTCGCTACTATGTCGACTGGTTCAAGACCTTCGCCGATATCACCGCCGATCTCGGCGGGACTTCGGTTGGAACGCAGTTCGCGATCTTCACCTACAAGGATTTCGACGATCCCGCGCGGTGCGAGGAGCTGATCAAGATCGCCATCGACTGCTGGGCCGAGGTTGCCGAGCACGCCAAGTCGGCTGGTCTGTCATACGTGTTCTGGGAGCCGATGAGCATCGGTCGCGAATTCGGCGAGACGATCGCCGAGTGCATGAAGCTGCAGGACCGCCTGACGGCCGCCAACATGGCCGTGCCGATGTGGATGATGGCCGATATCGACCATGGGGACGTGACCTCGAGCAACCCCGATGATTTCGAACCCTATGCGTGGGCGCGTGCCGTGCCCAAGGTCTCGCCGATCATCCACATCAAGCAGAGCCTGATGGACAAGGGGGGGCATCGGCCCTTTACCGCCGAGTTCAACGCCAAGGGCCGCATCCAGCCGCCGGAGTTGCTCAAGGCATTTGCCGAGGGCGGGGCCAAGGATAACGAGATCTGCCTTGAGCTGTCCTTCAAGGAACGTGAGCCGAACGACCGCCAGGTGATCTCGCAGATCGCCGAAAGCGTCGCGTTCTGGGCCCCCCACATCGACACCGGCATCGCCGACCTGCATATCTGAGCGAAAGGCGAATCAAAAAAAAGAGGCGGGATATGCGCGTGGGAAAATCGGGAGAAGACTGTCGATGAACGATCCGGAAGAATCACTTGCGGTGCGAGCCGCCTGGCTGCATTACGCTGGCGGATTGACGCAGTCCGAGGTGGCCAAACGTCTTGGACTGCCCTCGGTGAAGACGCACCGCCTGATCGCGCGCGCCGTGGCCGAAGGTGTCGTCAAGATCAGCATCGAAGGCGACATCATCGAATGCGTGGCGCTGGAGAACAGCCTGTCTGAGCGCTTCGGCCTGCAATATTGCGAAGTGACGCCCTATGTTGGTGAAGACGAGTCGATCTTTCGCACACTTGGCCTTGCCGGCTCCAACTTCCTGAAGCGCGAGATCGAGCGTGGCGACAATACCGTGATCGGGCTTGGCCACGGACGCACGCTGTCGACCGCAGTGCATCTTTTGCCGCGCGTCTCCGCCCGTGACCTGCGCTTCGTCTCGCTCCTCGGCGGCTTGACTCGAAACTACGCGGCCAACCCCTACGACGTCATGCACCGCATCGCCGAAAAGACCGGCATGCCGGCCTATGTCATGCCCGTTCCGTTCTTCGCCAATACGGCTGAGGACCGCGAGGTGCTCCTCGCCCAGCGTGGCGTGAAGGAAGTGATGGACCTTGCAAACGCCGCCACGCTCAAGCTGGTCGGACTCGGTACGGTCGACACGCATGCGCAGCTTGTGCAATCGGGCATGATCGAGGCGCGCGAGATCAAGGAAGTGGCGGCTGCCGGCGGTGTCGGTGAAATCCTCGGCTACTTCTTCGATGCCAACGGCCGCATTCTCGACACCGCGCTGACCGAGCGAACGCTCTCGGCCAACCTGCCGCAGCCGAGGACGGAGCGGTTGGTGGCGCTTGCCGGTGGCGGCGGCAAGGTTGAGGCGATCCGCGCGGTTCTGCGCAGTGGCAGCCTCCACGGGCTTATTACCGACGAACGCACGGCCGAAGCGCTTCTGCGCTAGCCGGATGATCAGATAGACGACGATAGGGAATAGGATTGCAGATGGCCAACTCACCGCGTTTCTGGATCGGCACCAGCTGGAAGATGAACAAGACGCTTGCCGAGGCGCAGAGCTTTGCGAGCGGCCTGAAGGCCGCGGATGGCGCGCGCGATCCGCGCATCCAGCGTTTCGTCATTCCGCCCTTCACGGCGGTGCGCGAGGCCAAGGCCATGCTGGCCGAGACTTCCGTCAAGGTCGGTGCGCAGAACATGCACTGGGCCGACGACGGCGCATGGACCGGCGAGGTGTCGCCGGTGATGCTCAAGGACTGCAACCTCGACATTGTCGAACTCGGTCACTCCGAGCGGCGGGAGTTCTTCGGCGAGACCGACGAAACCGTTGGGCTGAAGACCGAAGCGGCCGTCCGTCATGGTCTGATCCCGCTCATCTGCATC
The DNA here is from genome assembly GCA_900467745.1 of Hyphomicrobiales bacterium. Taxonomy (GTDB): domain Bacteria; phylum Pseudomonadota; class Alphaproteobacteria; order Rhizobiales; family Rhizobiaceae; genus Rhizobium. The sequence continues at coordinate 70,373 of UBQW01000062.1, read as the reverse complement.
GGCGAGACGCTGGCCGACCGCGAGAGCGGCCGTGCCGCTGAGGTGCTTGCAACCGAGGTTCGCGGCGCACTTTCCAAGCTGACTGGCGCGCAGAAACAAGCCGAGATCCTGCTCGCCTACGAGCCGGTCTGGGCGATCGGCGTCAACGGCATTCCGGCGACGGCTGAATATGCCGATCAGCGCCAGGCCGAAATCATCGCTGTTGCCGAGCAGGTGCTGGGTCGTCGTATTCCTTGCCTCTACGGCGGCTCGGTCAACCCCGGCAATTGCGAAGAACTCATCTCAAGCCCACATATAGACGGACTTTTCATCGGCCGTTCGGCCTGGAACGTCGAAGGTTATCTCGACATCCTGGCGAAATGCGCCGCCAAACTTGACGCAAAACTCGAAGGAGAAAAAGCATGAAACTGGCAATCGCAGGAGACAGCGCGGGCGAAGGCCTCGCCAAGGTTCTCGCCGACCATCTGAAGGATCGCTACGAAGTGTCGGAAGTCTCACGCACGAGCGCGGGCGCCGATGCATTCTACGCCGGTCTTTCGGATCGCGTGGCGTCGGGCGTCATCGATGGCACCTATGATAAGGCAATTCTTGTCTGCGGCACCGGCATCGGCGTTTGCATTTCCGCCAACAAGGTCCCCGGCATCCGCGCCGCGCTGACGCACGACACCTATTCCGCCGAGCGCGCTGCACTGTCGAACAATGCCCAGATCATCACCATGGGCGCGCGCGTTATCGGACCTGAACTCGCCAAGGCCATCGCCGATGCGTTCCTGGCGCAGACCTTCGACGAAAACGGTCGCTCCGCCGGCAACGTCAAGGCGATGGACGAACTCGACGCGAAGTACAATCAGCGTTGATTGAATAAAACATACGGCCCGCGCCTTGCGGGCCGTACCTCCATGAGCGCGTTGACCAGGTCCGCGTTCATCGCGCAGCGGCCTTGCGCCGGCTGCCACGTTTCTCCACATGAATATCCAAACGCCACTGAAAACGACAATCGCCAGCCGCGTCGTTTCCATAAGCTCTTGACATCAAAGGGCGGCGAAGCCGGCTCTGATGATTTGAGACGGAGCGCCCTGTGGCACACGAATTTTTATTCCCGCTTTCTCGCCGCCAAGCAATGCTTGCCGGAGCAACGATTTCATTCGCGATGGCCACACCGGCCTTTGCCGCTAAGCAAAAGACACCACACACTGCAAAAGGAGCAACTCCCATGACTGGGAACTTTGTGAAGACAAAAGACGGCGTTGAAATCTTCTTCAAGGACTGGGGTCCGAAGAACGCCCAGCCAATCGTTTTCCACCATGGCTGGCCGCTTTCATCCGACGATTGGGACGCACAGATGCTCTTCTTCGTCAGCAAGGGCTATCGCGTCATCGCCCACGATCGTCGCGGCCACGGCCGCTCCGCCCAGGTAAGCGACGGTCATGACATGGACCACTATGCCGCCGACGCGTCCGCCGTTGCCGAACACCTTGATCTGCGCAACGCCGTCCACATTGGCCACTCGACAGGTGGTGGCGAGGTCGCCCGCTATGTCGCCAAGTATGGTCAGCCGCAGGGACGTGTCGCCAAGGCCATTCTGGTCAGCTCGGTTCCTCCGTTGATGCTGAAGACGCCAGCCAACCCCAATGGCACGCCGATGGAAGTCTTCGACGGCTTCCGCACGGCGCTTGCCGCCAACCGCGCCCAGTTCTACATCGACGTCGCCTCCGGCCCCTTCTACGGGTTCAACCGGCCTGGCGCCAAGGTCTCCCAGGGTGTGATCAACAACTGGTGGCGGCAAGGCATGATGGGCTCGGCCAAGGCGCATTATGACGGCATCAAGGCATTTTCGGAAACGGACCAGACGGAAGATCTAAAGGCGATCACTGTGCCGACGCTGGTGTTGCAGGGCGATGACGACCAGGTCGTGCCCTACAAGGACGCCTCGCTATTGCAGGCGAAGCTTCTGAAAAACAGCACGCTGAAGGTCTATCCCGGTTTCTCGCACGGCATGCTGACCGTGGATGCCGATGTGATCAACCCCGATCTGCTTGCCTTCATCAAGGGCTGATCGCGCATTGATCGATCACCGTGGCGTGCGTGGACGACTCATCTCGTCGGTCACGTACGCCCCGGTGCGAAATTTGGCTTTGCCGCAAGACCGATTGCGATTCTCGGATGTCTCTTATGCAAATTTATCTCTGCTCATTATCAGGGCAATGAGATACATAATTGGGCATTCAAAAAGGAGAAATGCAATGAATATCGCCAACAAGATTGTCGAGTACTTTCAGCTCGGCAGAGCATACCGCGAACTTTCCCGCCTTGACGACGCTGCCCTCAAGGACATCGGTGTTAACCGCTCCGATCTGAAGCGTCGCGTATACGGTCGCTGATCACAACACTACCTGATTGCTTCCGATGGGCCTGCTTAAGCGGGCCTTTATCGTTTTTAGGGCTTCACAATACGAATTCAGGGCGTTCGATACTGCCTATCCGCCCCCGAAAAATGCCCCGTCGTCGACGCCGCTCGCAGCCGGCTGATACACCCGCGTTAACCTTTTGTTAACCAATTCATCGTTAATAAATCTCAACGATTTCTTAACGTAGATGACCAAATTGCTAACAGACGCCCGCTCCATCCGTATCAAGGGCCGCTCGTTTCTGGCGGTGATGCTTTCGCCGGACCTGCCGCTCGATGACTGGCTGGTACGGCTGGATGATCTGGCCGCACGCTCGGCCGGTTTTTTCCTCGGGCGCCCGGTCGTGCTCGATATCAGTGAGCTTGATATTGACCGCGCGCAATTGAAAGAGCTGATTGCAGCGCTCGGCGAGCGCAATGTCAGCATTATGGGCATTGAAGGCGGGCGTCCTTCGCTGATCGGACCAGGTATGCCGCCGGCGCTCAAAGGCGGGCGTCCGGTTTCCGATTTCGAAATGCCGCAGAACGAACCTGTTCTCGAAGCGCCACGCAAGCCTGACGCAATCGAGACGCGGCAAACTCCGCAGTCACTGGTTATCCGAGAGCCGGTTCGCTCCGGACAGTCGGTGATTTTCGCGGAAGGCGATGTGACCATCATCGGGTCGGTTTCATCGGGTGCGGAAGTCATCGCTGGCGGTTCGATCCACGTCTACGGTGCCTTGCGTGGACGGGCAATGGCGGGGTCGTTGGGTAATGCCTCGGCGCGTATCTTCTGCCGCAGGCTCGAGGCTGAACTGGTTGCCATCGATGGCATTTACAAAATGGCGGAAGACCTGGAGCCGGGGCTTCGCGGACAAGCAGTCCAGCTCTGGCTGGAAGACGACGCGATCAAGGCCGAGAAACTTAGCTGAGCCCAGGTTGGCCAGGATATTAGGAGAGAAAGATGGGGAAAGTCATCGTCGTCACTTCAGGCAAGGGCGGAGTTGGAAAGACAACCTCCACCGCGGCACTTGGAGCGGCTCTTGCACAGAGAAACGAGAAGGTTGTCGTGGTCGACTTCGACGTCGGGCTGCGTAACCTCGATCTGGTCATGGGCGCCGAGCGCCGGGTCGTTTACGACCTGATCAACGTCATCCAGGGCGACGCCAAGCTGTCACAGGCCCTGATCCGCGACAAGCGTCTCGAGACCCTCTTCCTGTTGCCTGCCTCGCAGACGCGTGACAAGGACAATCTGACGGCCGAAGGCGTGGAACGCGTCATGGCGGATCTTAAGCGCCATTTCGACTGGGTCATCTGCGACAGCCCCGCCGGCATCGAGCGCGGCGCGACACTTGCCATGCGCCACGCCGATGTTGCCGTCGTCGTCACCAATCCCGAAGTTTCGTCGGTTCGCGATTCGGACCGCATTATCGGCCTACTCGATTCCAAGACGCTGAAGGCAGAGCGCGGCGAGCGCATGGAAAAGCATTTGCTGCTCACCCGCTATGATGCCAACCGCGCCGAGCGCGGTGACATGCTCAAGGTGGACGACGTCCTGGAAATCCTCTCTATCCCGCTGCTCGGGATCATTCCCGAAAGCATGGACGTTTTGCGCGCGTCCAACATCGGCGCCCCGGTCACGCTCGCAGACACCAAGAGCGCGCCCGCCATGGCTTACTTTGACGCCGCACGCCGCCTGGCCGGCGAAGAAGTGGCGATGACAGTGCCGGGTGAGAAGCGTGGTATCTTCGGCAAGATTTTTGGAAGGAAGGCCGCATGAGCATTTTTCGGCTTTTTGGAAAACAGAGAACCGCACCGGCTGCCCGCGAGCGCCTGCAGGTGCTCCTGGCTCATGAGCGGTCCTCGACCGGCTCGGATCTGATTTCGGTTCTGCGCGAGGAAATCCTCGCGGTCATCGCCAAGCATGTGCAGGTCGACAGCGACCGTGTGCACGTCAAGATGGATCGCGATGAGCACATGTCGATCCTCGAGATCGACGTTGAAATCCCGCTGAACGCAGCCCGTGCTGCCTGAGCGAAAATAGGGCAGGCGGCATATCGGTGCCGCCTTTCCATGGTCAGAAGGTTGGCTTAGTCCCGGCCAATCGGCAAGCTACCAGTTATTCTTGGCCAGTTCCCACTCGCCATCAGCGCCGATTTCAACGCGCTTGTTGCCGCGGTAAAAGACCGGTTTGCCTGACTTCTTGTCGATCGCGAAGCGGCTCGGCGAAAACTTCGCCTTCTCCTTGCCGTCCAAGGCAAGCGTCAGCGCTTCCTTGAACTTCCCGTTTTTGCATAGTGCCATGAACTGGGCTTCATTCATCGGAGCACTCCTTATCGACGCATGCCGTTGTTTGACCGCCCTACGCGGCCGCAATGGTTGAGAGCAGTGACCTACTGCAGACACATGGCGTTCCGCAAGCCGAATGTCACCTCAGCGTCCGCCCGCGATCATGCGACGGGCCGACGATGAACGGGGCGGATGGCTTCGCCCCATCACCGATTTGCCGATGTCCTGTCCCTATGAAGGCATGCTAGGTCGCCCCGATCAACCCGCCATTAGTCCAGTCACGCCTCGCCTCCAGTAGCCCGCAGCCAGCGTCTGGTCGCGTCCGTAGGCCAGCGTGTCGCGCCAATATTCGCGGATCTCCTTGGTGGCCTCGTTCTCGGAGGCAAACCAACCGAAGCCAGACAAGCCCGTGGGCCATTCCACGGCTCGGATCGCGCGAACCAATTCGCCGTGCTCGCCACTGGGAATGCCGTTGCGATGGATCCAGCGAAGTTCGATCCCCTCGGGATGAGCGATCGGCTGTTCGTCGGTCGCTTGCGCGACTTCGACGAAGGCGTGGCCGCGCGCATCAGCCGGCAGCCGTTCGAGGATGCGGCTGAGTGCCGGCAATCCGGTCTCGTCGCATCCCATGATGTACCAGTCAGCCGGTCTTACAGGACGGCCTAGCGGCCCCATGATGCCGACCACGTCGCCTTCCTTGGCGTGCATGGCCCAGGCGCAGCCGACACCTTCGTGCGCGCTATCGCCATCGCCGTGGACGACGAAATCGACGTCGATATAGCCTGCCGTCGCGTCCATCTTGCGAATGGTGTAAACGCGCGCCACCGGCTTTTGCTCTTCCGATGGCCAGAATGTCAGGCCGTTTGGCCCGGCGATCGGCCATACCGGCTCGGGAATGTCCGCCGTCGGAAAATACATGCGGATGTGCATGCTGCTGGGGTTGTCGAAGCGCTCGAGGTTGCTGCCCGTCAGGCGCACACGTCGCATGCCAGGCGTGACCTGCCAGGCGCGCTCGACCCGCATCAGCCGGAAGGACGAGAGTGTCGTGTCGCCGGCGAGGTCGCCCGTCCAGACGAATTGCGGCTTTTCGCTCTTCGCGTAGAGTTCGACGGCAACGCCGAGAAGCTCCTTGGCGCGGCGAAGTCCCTCCTCATCAGGCGACGAGGCTTCCATCGTCAGCTGTTCGGATGTCATGTCGAAGCGCGCGGAGGCGAAGGGGAATTCGAAGGTCACGCTGTCATCGGTCTGTATGACGGCGGCATCGAAGCTTGCCAGCCGGTCGACGATCAGGTGCAAATATTCAGGCAGCTTCAGCAGGCGGATGTCAGTGCTGCAGCGTAATCGTGTGGGTTCGGTCATCGGGTATCACCTCGGGTAAACGACCGGGGAATGGCAAGCCATCCCCGATGGGACATCGGACACCCCGATCCCGCCCGTGGAATGATCCCGGAGCTCGTGTTGTTGTCATAACCTTTTGTACCTGCCCTGAGGTGCGCATGCACGGAACGGTATAGGCGACGTTTCGCCGGTTTTCTACACCCATGCCGGCTTTAGACGTCCGCAATCTTGCCAATCCGCAAGGAGGTGGGCGAATTCGGCTGACCGGTTGGTGAGGCATGTGCCGGGCATATGAGACTAAGTGCAACCGGCCGTATCATTGCGCGCGACGCGCCATCCCTGATAAAGCCGGTTGCGGCAGGCCTAATCCGAGAACGCGGGAAAACGATCAATGGCGACACTGCGCCAAGTTGCTGAACGTGCGGGCTGCTCGACGGCGACGGCGAGCCGCGTTCTGAACCATAGCGGCCCGGTCAGCCCCGCGATGGTCGGCAAGGTGCGCAAGGCGGCTGGCGAACTTGGTTATCGCGCTCCTGGAGCGACCGCCAAGGGCGGCCGGCGACCCGTCATCGGCGTCCTCGTGCCGAGCCTCACGAACCCTGTCTTTGCCGCATCCCTGTCGGGTATCCAGAATCGCATGCTTAGCGCCGGTCACAGCGTGCTGATTGCTCAGTCCAATTATGATCCGCTGCAGGAAGCGGACGCCGTGTCGGGCTTGATGAGCGAACGGCCGACCGGATTGATCTTGACCGTCTGCAACGGCCTGACCAGTCAGGCGCTACTGGCAGATCTGCCGCCGACAGTGCTCTTGCACAATCTGCCGACGGAGCGCCATCCGGCTGCCGTCACTGTCGATAATTTCGCGGCAGGCCGGGACCTTACGCGCTACCTGCTGCAGATGGGGCATGAGCGGATATTGTTCGTCTCGGGCAGCTTCGCCGCTTCCGACCGTGCCGCGCGCCGCTACCAAGGCTATATCGAAGCGTTGCGGGAAGTCGGGAAGCGGCCGCTTGCTGCCATGCAGATCTCCTTTGTTTCGGAATACGACCAGATCGATATCCTGACCGCCATCAGGGATGGTCGCCCGACCGCGATTATCGGATCCAATGACCTTCTGGCGCTTGGGGTGATCGCAGCGCTCCGTCGCGAGGGCCTTTCCGTGCCGCAAGACATGTCGGTGGCAGGCTTCGATGGTATCGTGATCGGCCGGCTGGTCGATCCGCCTTTGACCACGATGAACATGCCGGATGCGAGCATGGGCACGACAGCGGCGTCTCTGCTCCTTGACATGGTCGAAAACGCCGCGCCCGACCGACATCTGGAGCTTGCCTTTTCGCTAAACAAGGGCGGGACGGTCCGCGATCTGAACCAGTCATCCAAATAGGAAAGCCGCCGCACGAGGTGCGACGGCCAAGCATGATCATCAGGTCGAGCTTAGCTTAGCTGCGCGGCAGCATGCCTTCGACGTCGGCGGCTGCGTCGTCGAGTGCTTCCTTCGGCGCCGAAGACTGGTCGACGATGCGCGAGAGGTTGTCGACGATCGTCTGGGTGACGCGAACACCGTTGGAGCCCGGGAAAGCGTACCACGGAACCATCAGCGGCATCTGCTTCAGGCCGGCCTGGAACAGCGGATTCTTGGTGTAGAAATCGCCCAGATAGTCTGGCGACTTGGCGGCCAGTTCGTTGTTCGGAACGTAGCCGGTGCCGGGGACGACGACCGAGGCGCCGTAAGGACCTGCCGCGAACTTGGCGAACTTCCAGGCGGCTTCCTGCTTGGCGGCATCCTTGGTCAGGATCACGACGGCGTTGCCACCGGTCGGCAGGTGGCCCTTGGCGGGGTCGAGCAGCGGCAATGGAGCCGTGCGCAGGTCGAACTTGTTGCCAACGTTCTTGATGGTGTTGCGCAGCGCGCCTGTTGTCTGGAACTCGAAACCGACCTTGCCGGCCGCGAAGGCCTGCTCGCCGGCAGACTTCGTAAACACCGGCAGGCCGCCTTCCTTGACCATGCGCTCGATCACTTCGCCGGCCTTCCGGCCTTCTGGACCGTTGAAGGTGACTTTGCTCTCGTCTTCGCTGAGCATGGAGCCGCCGGCGCCGAACAGCAGCGCCGAGAACATCCAGTCGTCGCCCTGCCAGCGGAAGTCGATACCATCGACGCCGTTGCCGAGCGCCTTGATCTTACCGCCGAGCGAGATCACTTCGTCCCAGGTCTTCGGCGGGTTCTCGGGGTCGCCACCGGCGGCCTTAACGAGATCGGCGTTGTAGTACATGATCGGGGTCGAGGTCGCGAAAGCGAGGCCGATCTGCTTTCCCTTGACTTGGGCGAGCTTCAGGATCGTGTCCGAGAAGCCCTGCTCGGCCATGTTGCCGTCTTTCTTGACGAGCGGGCCGAGGTCGACGGCGACATCGCGCTCGTCGATCATGCGCAGGCGGTTCAGCCCAATGAAGGTCAGATCAGGCATTTCCGACGTGCCGACCTGGCGAAGGATCGTCTGGATGCCTTCTTCATAGGTGGCGGACGGGCTTGCGAACTGGATCTTGATATCAGGGTTTTCTTCCATGAACTTCTTCGAGATCGTGTCCATCACGTCCTTGAAAAAGCCTGGCATCGGATAGTGGACCGTCAGCGTCGTCTCGGCAAAAGCCGGCACGGTTGTCGCCATCGAGATGGCCGCTGCGGCGAGAAGCTGGGTGATACGTTTCATCGCTCGTTCTCCTGGATTGAGGCGACCGGTCAGCCTTTGAGACCGGTCATGGTGATACCCTCGACGAAGCGCTTCTGCGCGAGCAGGAATGCGGCGACGAGGGGAAGGGTAATGATCATGGTGGCGGCCATCAGCGCGCCGTAGTCGTCACCGGCCTCGGCGGCGCGGAAATACATCAGGCCGAGGGGCGGCGTGGCGTAGTCCTGCTTGGTGATGACGACGAGAGGCCAGTAGAGGTCGTTCCAGTGGGCGACGACCGAAAAGATCGAGAAGGCGGTGACGGCGGGCCAGGCATTCGGGACGATGACGCGCGCGACAATCCCGAGTTCCGACATGCCGTCCAGGCGTGCCGCATGGATCAGATCGTCGGGCATCGCCCGGAAGAACTGAAGGAACATGAAGATCGCAAAGACCGAGATCGAGAACGGAGCCACCAGCGCAGTGTAGCTGTTGAGCAGCGACAGACTGTTGAAGCCGACATAGAGCGGCAGGGCGGTTGCATGGATCGGCACCAGTAGGCCAAGCATGACGAGAACCATCATCAGCCGCGCCGCGCGGAACTTCAGCTTTGCCATGGCGTAGGCGCAGGGAATGGCGATCAGCACCTGGAAGAAGAAGATCAGCCCGCAGACCAGCACCCCGTTCCACAGTAGCGTTCCCATCGGTACGCGGGTCAGCGCCTTGGTGAAGTTGGCGACGTAGTAGAAGTTGGTCGGGATCAACGACAGGGCGGAGGTGAAGATCTCGCTCTGCGCCTTGCCTGCCGTCGACAGCATGAAGACATAGGGCGCGAGGAACAGCAGCGCGCCGAAGGAGAGCAGTGCCAGGCGGCTGACGCGGCCGAGGGTCCACCGGTTGGCGGTCATCGTGTTTACGCTCATGAGTAGTGCACCCGACGGTCGAGAACATTGTACTGGAGGAAAGTGAGCACCATCAGGATGGCGAGGAACACCACCGTCATCGCCGATGCGTAACCGACGCGCAGATAGACGAAACCTTCCTGGTAGATGCTGAAGAGCAGCACTTCGGATGCATGGTTCGGCCCGCCTTGAGTGAGGGTCTGGACTGTTTCGAAGACCTTCACCGAGTTGATGATGCTGATCGTCGTGACGAACAGCGTCGTCGGTCCGAGCATCGGCCAGGTCACCAGACGGAACCGATCGAAAGCCGAGCGGGCGCCATCGACTTCGGCAGCCGCATAGAGCTCACGCGGGATGGCGGTGAGACCGGCGAGGAATAGCACCATGTTGAAGCCGACGGACTGCCAGACACCGATGATCGACAGGCTGTAGAGCACGGTGCTCGAGGCTGCGAGCCAGTTGGGGCCGGGAATGCCGACCAGCGCCAGCAGGCTGTTGATCGGCCCGATGGTCGGGTGGAAGAGATATTGCCACACGGTTGCCATGGCGACGATCAGCGATGCCACCGGCAGGAAGTAGACCGTGCGGAAGAAGCTGCGCGCGGTGGTCTCGCTTTCGATCATGAGAGCGACTACAAGGCCGAGGACGATCGAAACAGGGGCCACGATCGCCGTATAGCAGGTCGTGTTCCACAAGGCTTTGCGGAAGGCGCGATCGTTGATCAGGTGCGCATAGTTCTCGAAGCCGACAAAGCGGAACTTGCCCATGCCGAGCTCAAAATCGGTGAAGCCGAGCAGGACGACGGCAACCACGGGCAGGAGCACGAAAACAAAGATCAGGATGATGGCGGGCAGTGCCAGGAGCCAGGCGGTACGCGCTTCGTTGCGTTCGCGTGCTACCGTGGTCTTGCGTGTTGCAGGTGCGTCCATGGCGATGCTAGCCATGAGCCTTCTCCAAAGTCGCTTCGATGGTAATCGGGCTCGCTTTCAGGCGGCTGCCGTCCTCTGCAAAAACCATCGCCTTGTCCGCCGACAGCGAGAGAGAAACAGGCATTCCCGCCGAGACACCGCTGGCCTCCGCCGGCGAGAGCTTGGCGATCATGATTTCGCCGATCGCATCGAGCTTGCAGTAGAGGATGACCTCGGAGCCGAGGAACTCGATGCGCTCGACCTTCGCCGCGAGACCGTCCTCACGATTATCCGCCAGACGGACAAATTCGGGGCGGACCGCCAGGCTGACCGGCGTGCGGGCTGCGATCGGAGTGTGCAGGCCGAGCCTGACGCCGCCGAAGGACACCAAGCCGCTTTCGGCGAGCGCCGGCACGACATTGATGCGTGGCTGGCCGACGAAGCGGGCAACCTCGAGATGCGCGGGGTCATCGTAAATGACCTGCGGGCTTGCCAGCTGAAGCAGGTTGCCGCTGATCATCACGGCGACGCGGTCGGCCATCGACAGGGCCTCGGCCTGGTCGTGGGTAACGTAGACGGTCGGCACGCCGGCGCGCCGATGCAGCTCCACGATCTCGCCGCGGGCGTGGACGCGCAGGTTCGCATCGAGGTTGGAAAGCGGCTCGTCCATCAGGAACACGCTCGGATGGCGCACCATGGCGCGCGCCAGAGCCACACGCTGGCGCTGGCCGCCCGACATCTGGCCCGGCTTTCGGTCGAGCAAATGGTCGATCTTCAGCGACCTCGCCATTTCGGCGACATCACGCGCGATCGCCGCGCTGATTGCGCGCTGGCCGGGAAGCATGGAGCCGACGAATGGCAGGCGCTGCGCACCGGAGAGGCGGCGCATGGCGAGCGGAACGGCAATGTTCTGGCCGGCTGTCAGATGCGGATAGAGCGCGTAGGACTGGAACACCATCGCGATGTTGCGATCGGCGGCCGCAATCGCTGACATGTCCTCGCCACCGATGATGATCTGGCCCTGGTCGGCGTGATCGAGGCCGGAAAGGATGCGCAGCAGCGTGCTCTTGCCGCAACCCGACGGACCGACCAGCGCGATGAACTCGCCCGGCTCGACGTCAAGGCTGACGCCCTTGAGGATGGCGTTGCCGGAGAAGGATTTGGTGATGCCGCGAAGGGAAAGCGCGCTCATTGCGCTCGCTCCCGCTGCTTCTTCGGCGCTGCCTGCGGGTAGACCTCTTCCACGACATCGTCGAGGAAGTAGGCGGTCATCCCTGGTACGGCGACCAGTTCGGTCGTGACGTCGTCACCAAGCTCGTGCACGGCCGCACCCACCAGGCGCTCTCCCGGCATTTCACGTTCCATCGTGTCGAGGATAAAGGCTGTCGGCGGCGCCCAGACGACCGAGGTCTGGCCGAACTCGCCCTTCCACGTCCAGTGCAGGTGCCCACTGCCGAAGAGCGCGACGTCGTGAGCGGCGATCAGGTCATAAAGCTTGCGGCGCTGCGTCGGGCGTACGCTCCAGTAGCCGGTGTCGCCTTCATTGGCGTCGTCTACGAATAGCGGTTTGTGCGCGAAGATTGCGACGCGGCGCTCACCGCGCTCGGCGAGCGTCTTCTGCAGCCAGTCGAACTGTGCCTGTTCTTCTGCATCCTCGAAGCCCATGAGCAGGCTGTTCAGACCGATAATGCGCCAGTTCCCGATATCCTGCGCGAAATAGTCGGGGCCGACGAGATTACGCCAGCGGGCGAGACGCTCCGCATTGACCGGCTGGGCCGAGCCCGGGAGGTGTCCGACATCGTGATTGCCGGGAACGATCAGCATGGGGATCGACACCTGGCGCATCAGTTCCATGGAAAAGGCCAGATCTTCGTCTTTGTCGGCGCCGTCAACGCTGAGGTCACCGGTGTGCACGATGAGGTCAGCGCCGGTTTCCTCGATCCAGCGGAGCAGGGGCGCCCAGTTGCCGTTGAAATGCGGCTTGTTGGGGCTCAGATGTGTATCGGTAATATGGATGATCTTCACGGCGCTTCTCCAATTCCACACGCCGGCCAGGCTGCGGCCAGCGACGTCTTCGGCGCCTCTTTAAAGCGATCATGTGTCGGGGGCGTAACACGGCTTTCCAACCGCGTTTCATTTTCGTCATCGAATTGTCACCGCGCATTCGAGCCTTTTTCTAGGGCCCGTTCAGGACCGACACAGCGCAGGGATCATCCATTCGATGCAGTGGACCGCGGGAACGCGCCAACCGTCATCTAACTGTAAAGGAAACATTCTAACTAGCTGCTGGACAGATTGCACAGCTGTGCAACGGGAGTTGAGAGATGGTTCAAGGCGCGTTTCTGGAATTGCGGTCGGTTGCCTGCAGATATGGCAACACCCAGGTTCTGGAGGACATAGACCTCAATATCGAGCGCGGGGAATTCGTCGCCTTGCTCGGGTCATCAGGCTGCGGAAAGACGACACTGCTGCGCGTCCTCGCCGGCTTCGTGACGCCGTCCTCGGGATCGGTCTCCGTGCGCCATCGCGAGGTGACGCACCTGCCGCCCGACAAGCGCGGGATGGCGCTCGTCTTCCAGTCCTATGCGCTCTGGCCACATATGACGGTAGCGCAGAATATCGGCTATGGCTTGAAACTGAAGAAGGTCCAGCGCAGCGAAATCGACAAGCGGGTCTCCGCCATGCAGTCTCTTCTGGGGCTGGATGGACTGGGAGCACGAAAGCCGGCGGCCTTGTCCGGCGGTCAGCGCCAGCGCGTCGCGCTCGGCCGTGCCTTGGCGGTTGATCCCGAGATCCTGCTGCTTGACGAGCCGCTTTCCAATCTCGACGCCCGCATAAGGCTTAGCGTTCGCCACGAGCTCCGCGCACTGCAGAAGCGCCTTGGCATCACCGCCGTTCACGTGACGCATGATCGCGAAGAAGCGATGGTGATGGCCGACAGGATCGTGATCCTCAATGCCGGTCGGATCGCTCAGCAGGGCACGCCTGAAGACGTCTACAACAGGCCGGCCTCGGCCTTCGTCGCCGCCTTCATGGGCGCCGAGAACGTGATCTCGCTGACTGGCGCGCCTGATGGCAACGACTTCGTTATCGCCGCGGGCCCAACGAATGCCGTCGGCCATGTCGCTCTGATGGGGCGGGACCTCGTGCAAGGCACCGTCGAGGCGCGCTTCCGGCCGGAGGCGGCGCAAATCCTCGCTGCCGAGACAGCGGTTGTCGGGTCGGGCGTTACGCTCGATGGCGAGATCGCAGCCGTGAGCTATCCAGGTGGCCATTGGCGCCATGCCGTTCGTGTCGGCGACCGCGAGATCATGGCGGACGCTACCCGCGCATTTGAGCCGGGCGAGCGCGTCCGCGTTCATGTGCCAGCCGAGGCTCTGTTTCTCTTCAATTCGCCGAGCACCGAGCCGGCAAACGCCATTTCCCAGGTTTCGCCCGGGAAAGTCCACGCCTGACCTTTTGATGCCTGACTTTCAGAACCTCACATTTTCATAACAAGGAGAAGCCTGATGCAGAGATTGACGTATGCCGCTATCGCCGTTGCTCTCGCGACGTTGCCGGTAAAGGCCGAAGAGCTGACGGTCGCCACCGCAGGCGACCAGAACATGGTCGATTACATCAACCAGTATCTCGGACCGTTGTTCGAGAAGGCCAATCCGGGCGACACGGTTCGCGCCGTCGGCACTGGTCCCGGTGATGCAGGCTCGCAGAAGATCCTGGAGCGTTTCGACGCGCAGGCAGCGGCCGAAGCCAAGGTCTGGGATGTCGACGTTGCCGTCGTGCACGAAAAGTTCGCCGGCCCGATGGTCCAGAAGGGTTACCTCGAGAAGTATCGCGGCAACATTGATACCGGCAAGCTGGTGACCCGCGGCAACGCGAAGAACGCGCTCGGCTCGGATGTCGATGGCTTCGTAATGCCGATGTTCAACAGCCAGACGGCGATCGCCTATAACCCGGCACTGGTTGCGAACCCGCCGAAGAGCTACGCGGAACTCGCCGAATGGGCAAAGGCTCATCCGAAGCAGTTCGGGTACAACGGCATCAAGGGCGGCGCTTCTGGCGTGTCCTTCGTCATGGGCTGGGTCTATGCCTTCGGCGGTGGCGATGCCAACAACCTGATGACGGGTCCGTTCAAGCAGGAAGAAACCACCAAGTGGGACGGCGCCTTCAAGAGCCTGGCCGATTTCACCAAGAACGCCACGCTGACGCCTGGTAACGCCGGCACGCTCGATCTTCTCAGCCGCGGCGAAATCGCCATGGGCCCTGTCTGGGTCGACATGTTCTACAGCTGGCAGGCCAATGGCCAGCTGCCGCCGGAAATGAAGCTGGTGCTGCCGGCCCCGGGTATGCCCGGCCAGCCGATGCACTATGTCGTTCCTGAAAAGTCGGGCCACAAGGCGCTTGCGGAAAAGTTCATCGCGCTCGCCACCAGCCCGGAAGTTCAGGCCGAAGGCATCGTGAAGCGCTTCAACTGGTATCCGGGTATCGACGCCAACTTCGTCAAGCCGAAGCTCGACGACGCGACCTGGAACAAGCTCTTCGTCGACATCACGCCTGACGATCTCGCCAACAACGGCAAGCCTTTCCCGATCGCGCCTTACAATACCGCGATCCTCGAAGCCTACGAAGAGTCCGTAAAGTAAGTCTGCGAACCGCCTTCTCTCCCGGGGGAGGGCGGTTCGATTGACCGGATGAGAGGTGGCACGCGGTGTCGTCGTCCTTTTCGGCGGCGCTCGTCTCTGTCACCGCCTCCTCTCATCCGCCTCGCTCGCGTCTCAAGGTCGTAACATGTCGAAACGCCTACTTGGTCTCCTGCTTGTCCTGCCCGCGCTGGCGGTCATTGCAGCCCTGTTCATTCTTCCGTTGATCATGTCGGCGGTCGGCGCCTTCAGGGTGGAAGGTGGAGCGCTCGGCTTCGACAATTTTGTCAAGACCTTCGACCTCTACACCAGCGACATCGTCTTCACCGTTGTTATCGTTGGCCTATCGACCGTGTTGATCGGCATCGGCGCGATCGCGATTGGCGGCTATCTGACGCTCGGCGAACATCCGCGCGCCGTTGCGATCCTGCGCTGGCTCTATCGCTGGCCGATGTTCATTCCGTTCATCGTCGTCGGCCAGATCCTGCGTACCTTCCTCTCCAAGAACGGCATGATGAACAACACTGCCGTCAGCCTCGGCCTGATGAACCCACTCGATGCCGTGAGTTTCCTCGACTGGCGCGGCATCGTCACCGCTTTCGTCTGGAAGCAGACGCCGTTCGTGGCATTGCTTGTCGCCGGCGCGATGGCCTCCATCAACCGCGACACGATCGAGGCGGCCCGCAATCTCGGCGCGTCGAAATTTCGGCTGCTGTTCGAGATCATCGTGCCGCAGGTCGCCGTCACGCTCACCGTCGGTCTGATCCTCTCTTTCGTCACCATGATGTCGGTGCTTTCGGTGCCTTTGATGATCAACGCGCAATCGCCGACCATGCTCACCGCCGATATCGCTTTCCGCGTCAACGCCTATGGCGACTACGGCGTTGCCAACGCGCTCGGCCTGGTCTCGCTGGTGCTGGCGTCCTCCGTCGCCTGGATTTATCTCCGCCAAAGCCTGAAGGAGCGCGCGTGATGACGACGATTTCTCGATCACGAGCCTCTCTTGCTGGCCTGTGGTGGGTGCCGCGCGGCATCGTCTTCGGACTGATGGCCTTCTTCATCTTCGGCCCGCTCGCCAATCTGGTTTTGTGGACAGTTGCCGAGAAATGGTACTTTCCGCATAGCCTGCCGCTGGAATACGGCTTCAGCTCGTGGGTGAAAGTCTTCGCGCCGCGGGGCGGGGCGCTGGATTCGCTGCGCAACTCACTTGTCGTTGCGGTCTTCACCGTCATCGTCTCGCTTCTTCTCGCCATCCCGGCCGGCTATGCGCTGGCGCGGCTGAAGCTGCCGCTGCGCAGCGCGATCCTGCTCGCCTTCCTCATCCCGCAAGCCTTCCCGAACCTCACGGTCTATGTGAACGTTGCGCGGATCTTCTACGAGATTGGCCTCAACGGGACGATCCCAGGTGTTGTCCTCGTGCATGTCTCGCACGGCCTGGTTTACGCGGTGTGGATCGCCACGGCGGCCTTCTCGGCGATCGATGCGGAGCTGGAGCAGGCTGCGCGCGTAACCGGCGCGGGCGCCATGCGTACCTTCTTCGATATCACCCTGCCGCTTGCCGCTCCCGGCCTGATGGCAAGCGCGATTTTCGTCTTTCTGGAAAGCCTTGATGAGTTCACCGGCAGCTACTTTGTCGGCGCGCCTGATGTGAACATGCTGCCGCTGCTGCTCTACACGACGGCCTCAGGTGGCAACTATCAAATCGCCTCGATCACGGCTCTGCTTCTCCTCATCCCGTCGCTTGTCTTCATGCTGATTGTCGAGCGGTTCCTGAAGGCGGATGTGATATCACGCGTCGGACACTGAGGCTTAAACCGCTAGTGGCGGCTAGTTGGCCGGAGCGACCTTGTAGACGTCGTCTCCGACAAAGACGATGACATAGCCGCCACGCCCGGCTGCCTTCGTCGCCCACGACGTCAGCTGGCTGGCGTATGGCTCCTCGCGCCACGACTGCGGGTGGTCGGGATCGACAAGCACCGTGAGTTGATCGCCCTGACCGTACACCATCATCTTCGCGACGACAGGGTCCCATTGCGGTCCAAGCTTAGGGTCTGTCATCCATGCGCAGAGAAAATCGCGACAGAGATCCGGACGGTCGTCGTAAATGAGGCAGCCCTGTCCCGTCACGCAGTTCACGCACAGGGCATTCGCAGGCTTCGAGAGCTGATCGATCTCCGGCAGCCGGCAGCACAAGGTGCAGGTGCCGCAGGCGCGGGATTCCATGACGGATGTCACTTGATTGGTCATCGCTGGCAACGGTTCACATCCCGCTTCCTTCGGGAAGACCTGATCTCGGTGCGATCGTGACCTCCGCACCATAGGCCTCACGCATGTCATGCTCCTCGCCCGGCCCGCGATCGGCGGCGTGGTGGAGCAGTGTCGAGGCGTATCCCTGCGCATTCGATCCCTGGATTAGCGTCACGTCTGCATTGCCGGGATTATAGGATCGCTCGAACCAGTCGACCGGTTGCTGGAGGAAGTTCATTTCGAACGCCCGGTTGGTGACGCCGTGGCCGACGATGACGACGGTGTCGTCTCCATCGCGGCTGTCGTGCAGTGCCGTCTGGATAAACAGGCGCATGCGCTGGGCGACATCGGCGCGGCTCTCGCCATCGGGCGGTCGTGCGTAAAATTTTCCACTATTGTTGCGCAGCCTTGCCCATTTCTCGAATTCGTCGGGAAACTTCTGCCTCTGCTCCGCGTGGTCGTAGATCTCGGTGAAGAGGCCGAAATCCTGCTCGCGCAACAGATAGTCTTCGCGGACCTTGCCTATGAGGTTGGGCGACAGAACCGAAACAAGGGCATCCTTGGTCTGGCGCGTTCGCAAGAATGGGGAATACCAGATCTGCAACTGCGGGACGTCGGCCAACGTCTTCAGGTGGGAGGCTATCGCCTCGGCCGCGCCAATCGCCTGCCGGTGTCCCCATCTGGTCAGCGGGACATTGTGATCGCCGAACTGGCCGTAAGCCCGCTCATCAAGATTGCCGAGGGATTCGCCGTGGCGAACAAGAAATATGCGCATCATGCGGCCCAGAATGTCCGAAATGGAATCGTCTTATCATGACCGCTGCGCGCTTGATGGGCAACGCCGGGGATGTCGGGCCCAAGGGCCCGACCCGCTATCGACGTCGGCGCAGCTCGCTGCGCAGGACGAAAACCAGAAGGCCGGCCACCATCGCGGCAAGCGCGAACCAGGTCAGCGCATACTGGAGATGGTTGTTGGGGAAGCTCACCTGCGTCAGCCCCCCGACGGGAAAGCCACCCGGATTGGCGGTGGCATCGGCGTCGATGAAGTATGGGGCGATATCGGTGACGCCCCGCTTTGCAGCCATCGCCTCCACGTCGCGCGAGTACCAGCGATCGTTCGCCGGATCGTTCGACTTGATGAAGGTGCCGCCCGGCTCGTTGAGACGTAGTAAGCCGGTAATCTTGACCGGGCCGGAGACCTGACCCTCAAGGCGCGTGTTCACGTCGCGCTTGTCCGTCGGCACGAAGCCGCGGTTGATCATCACGGATGTCCCGTCGGCAAGCGTCAGGGGCGTGATCACCCAATATCCGGCGCCCAGCGTCGTGGCCGCGAAGACGAGGCTTTCCTTGTCGTTCTGCAAGGCGCCTTCAGCCGTGACGCGGCGGTATTCGTCATTTTCTTTTGTGATATTTCCCCAGTCAGCGCGGGCGGGGGCGGCCAACGGTTCGGCATGGATGCGCTGATCGACACGGGCGATCAGATCCAGTTTCCATGCGCGGCGTTCGACCTGCCAGACACCAAGCGCGAAAACCGCACAAAGGACGACGACGAGGAAGCCGCAGAAGATCGTAAGTGCGATCGCCGAACGACGTTTGGGAGCTTGGTCTGCAGGGGAGTTTGTCAAGGTCTTGAACCGTAACGGGCGGCGTTGCCGCCGCCCGTCCGTTGTGCCCGTCAGGGCATGTTTTTCATCATTTCCGGGTTCATCGGCATCATGTTCGTATTGAGATGATGCATGACCCAGAGCGAGCCGGAGAGTGCGATGACCACGAGCAGGATCGTGAAGATCAGCGCCAGCAACGTCCAGCCACCCTCGGAGCGAGAGTTCATGTGCAGGAAGAAGATCATGTGAACGACGATCTGGATCACGCCGAAAATCATGATCAGCGCAGCAGTGACAGCCTTGTTGTCGAAGACGCCGGCCATGACGAGCCAGAATGGAATGGCCGTCAGGATGACCGACAGGACAAAGCCGATCATGTAGCTCTTGAAGGTGCCGTGAGCGGCTTCATGCCCATGGCTGTGCCCATGATGGGCTTCGTGAGCATCCTCGTGCGCGGGTGCGTGCGAACTCATCCGAGTACTCCCATAAGATAAACAATCGAGAAGACGCCAATCCAGACCACGTCGAGGAAGTGCCAGAACATCGAAAGGCACATCAGGCGACGCTTATTCTCGGGGATCAGGCCATGCATCGAAACCTGCACCATCAGCGTCACCAGCCAGATGATGCCGAAGGTCACGTGCAGACCGTGGGTCCCGACCAGCGTGAAGAAGGCCGACAAGAACGCCGAACGCTGCGGCCCCGCACCTTCATGGATCAGGTGGATGAACTCGTAGAGTTCGAGCGCGATGAACACGGCGCCAAACACGCCGGTGACGGCGAGCCAGAACAGAGTTTCAGCCTTTTTCGCCCGCTCCATCTGCAGCATGGCGAAGCCATAGGTGATGGAGGAGAGCAGCAGCATGGAGGTGTTGACCGCCACCAGCGGCAGATCGAAGAGATCTGCCGGCGATGGGCCGGCCGCATAGCTGCGGCCGAGAACGGCGTAGGTTGCGAACAGGATCGCGAAGATCAGGCAGTCGCTCATCAGGTAGAGCCAGAAACCCAGCATGGTGCTGTTTTCGGGGTGATGCTCTTCCGTCAGGTAGAATTCGGGCTTCTCAGCCGTGTCGATTGCAGAGTTGCTCATGATCTTACACCTGCTCGGCAAGCAGCTTGGTGCGCTTGTCTTCCGTTTCCACGACTTCCTCTACGGGGATGTAGAAGTCACGCTTGTAGTTGAACGTGTGACCGATGGTGACCACGAGCATGGCAAGCGCGGACGCCGCGACCAGCCACCAGATGTACCAGATCATCGCGAAGCCGAAGACGACGCTCAGAGCACCGAGGATGACACCGGTACCGGTGTTCTTCGGCATGTGGATCGGCTTGAAGCCTTCCGTCGGACGGACGTGGCCGCGAGCCTTCATGTCGTACCAGCTGTCGTGGTCGTAGACGATCGGCGTCATCGCGAAGTTGTAGGCCGGAGGCGGCGACGAGGTCGACCACTCGAGCGTACGGGCACCCCACGGGTCGCCGGTTGTGTCACGCAGCTCTTCGCGCTTCAGGAAGCTGACGACGAGCTGGATCAGGAACGAACCGATGCCGAGCGCGATGAGGAATGCGCCGAAGGCAGCGATGATGAACCAGATCTGCAGCGACGGATCTTCGAACTGCGACATGCGGCGGGTTACGCCCATCAGGCCGAGAACGTAAAGCGGCATGAAGGCGAAGTAGAAGCCGACCAGCCAGAACCAGAAGGACATCTTGCCCCAGAACGGATCGAGCTTGAAGCCGAAAGCCTTCGGGAACCAGTAGGTCACGCCGGCCATCAGACCGAATACCACGCCGCCGATGATGACGTTGTGGAAGTGGGCGATGAGGAACAGCGAGTTGTGCAGCACGAAGTCAGCCGGCGGGATCGCCAGCATGACACCGGTCATGCCGCCGATGACGAAGGTCACCATGAAGCCGATCGTCCACAGCATCGGGACTTCGTAGCGGATACGACCGCGATACATCGTAAACAGCCAGTTGAACATCTTCGCCCCTGTCGGGATGGAAATGATCATCGTGGTGATGCCGAAGAAGGAGTTCACGCTTGCGCCCGAACCCATGGTGAAGAAGTGGTGCAGCCAGACGAGGTACGACAGGATGGTGATGACGACTGTGGCGTAAACCATCGAGGCATAGCCAAACAGGCGCTTGCCGGTGAAGGTGGCGACGACTTCGGAGAAGATACCGAAGGCAGGCAGCACGAGGATGTAAACTTCCGGGTGACCCCAGATCCAGATGAGGTTCACATACATCATCGGGTTGCCACCAAGGTCGTTGGTGAAGAAGTTCGTGCCGGCGTAGCGGTCGAGCGACAGCAGCGCGAGCGTTGCGGTCAGGATCGGGAAGGAGGCGACGATCAGCACGTTGGTGCAGAGCGAGGTCCAGGTGAAGACGGGCATCTTCATCATGGTCATGCCGGGCGCGCGCATCTTAACGATCGTCGCGATCAGGTTGATACCCGACAACGTCGTTCCGATACCTGCAACCTGCAGGCCCCAGATGTAATAGTCGACACCCACGCCGGGGCTATATTCGACGCCCGAGAGCGGCGGATAGGCCAGCCAGCCGGTACGAGCGAACTCGCCGATGAACAGCGACATCATGATCAGGACCGCGCCGGCCGTCGTCATCCAGAACGAGAAGTTGTTCAGGAATGGGAAGGACACGTCGCGTGCGCCGATCTGAAGCGGAACCACGAGGTTCATCAAGCCGGTGACGAACGGCATTGCCATGAAGAAAATCATGATGACGCCGTGGGCCGTGAAGACCTGGTCGTAGTGGTGAGGCGGGAAAATGCCGGGATTGCCGTTGAAGGCCATCGCCTGCTGGGTACGCATCATGAGGGCGTCGGCAAAGCCGCGCAGAAGCATGACCAAGGCAAGAATGACATACATGATGCCGATCTTCTTGTGGTCGACGCTGGTGAACCACTCTTTCCAGAGATAGGTCCAGAGTTTGAAGTAGGTGATGAGACCGAGGACCGCGATCCCGCCGACCACGACCGCGCCAAACGTGGCGACGAGAATCGGCTCGTGATAGGGGATTGCCTCGATCGTCAACCGGCCGAAGATCAACTTCAGAAGGTCAGGATTGGAAAACATGGAGTAACCCGTTCATTGGTGTCTTTTAGACGCAAAGCGCCAGGTTGAATTATTTCGTCGCAGCAGGCGCGCTCGCGTCGGACGACGGCATAGTATGGCCGTCGTGCTGCATGGTTGTTCCGGACATGGTCATGCCGGGCATGTTTTCCATGTTGCCGGCACCATGGGCGGGGGCTTCGCCTGCGGCAGCTGGCTCGGGAAGGTGGATGCCGTCGATTGGCTCACCGTCGAATTTCAGCTTGTCGCGGTTCTCATGGCTTTCCTTGCCGGCGCCGCCCATCATGTCGATGTGCATCATTTCGCTCATGCACATTTTGCCGGGGGTGGCGCACATGTTCAGGATCGCGTTGAAGAGATCCTTGTCGGCGGTGGCGAAGTAGCGAACCGGCTCGCGCTCGCTCGGACGTTCGAGCTTGAGATAGGCGTCGCGGTTCAGCGCGGTGCCCTGGTTCTTGACCTGAGCCACCCAGCTTTCGAAGCCCTGCTGGTTCATGCCGTGGAACTTGAAGCGCATGTGGGAGAAGCCGGCGCCGCTATAGTTCGCGGAGAAACCGTCATACACGCCTTCCTTGTTGATGACGGCGTGCAGCTTGGTCTGCATGCCGGGCATCGCGTAGATCTGGCCAGCGAGTGCGGGGATGTAAAACGAGTTCATCACAGACGACGCGGTGATCTCGAAGTTGATCGGAACATCTACGGGAGCCGCCAGTTCGTTGACGGTTGCGATGCCCAGTTCCGGGTAGAAGAACAGCCATTTCCAGTCGAGAGCGACGACCTGGACGGTCAGGGGCTTTACGTCGGCGGGTATGGTGCGCTCCGCATCGATGCGGTCAAGCGGACGGTACGGATCGAGCTTGTGCGTGGTGATCCAGGTGATCGCACCGAGCACGATGATGATCGCGAGTGGAGCGGACCAGATGACCACTTCGAGGCGCGTGGAATGGTGCCATTCGGGATCATATGTGGCGGAGGTGTTCGACTGGCGGTAACGCCAAGCGAAAAACAGCGTCAGACAAATCACCGGGATGATGATCAACAGCATCAGCAGGACTGACACGATGATCAGGTCTCGCTGTTGCATGGCGATATCGCCGGAAGGCGACATGACCACCAGGTTACATCCTGCGAGCATAAAAAATAGCGGCAGAATGACGAGATGGCGGGAAAACTTTGACAGCTTTTGCACGTCGTTATTGCTCTTTTTGTTTCGTCCGATCCGCGACTAAAGCACTATAACTTGTAGCAACATGAGGTGTTTGGTCGCAGCGCAGCAGAATTGCCGCAGTGCGGGATACGACGGAGCGCGTGCGATGTCAAAAACTTGAGGCGACGAAAAGAAGCATTTTTTTGCACGGCGCCGCATTCGTGCAACTATATATCCCAGAAAGGTCCTTCGACCACCATTCAGGGCCTTATTTTAGCGTTCTTGCGCACATTTCTTCACGCGACGCTAATTTTCAAAATCCCTAGGAAACTATTTCTGATCTCCGCACTTGATAACGGTGAGAGTTCGTTCAAACTCTTAGGTGAGACGCTTTGCCGCAAGCGTCTTAACGAGGGAGGCGTTTTGAATATGGCTACTGTGACTAACTATGGTCCTTCGTCCACGTCCATGGAGCGTGACGCGAGACAAATTCATGCTGACAAGCCGGTTTCGCCGGGCAGCATTGCAATCGGTGTCGTCATTGGACGTACATCGGAATTTTTCGATTTCTTCGTCTACGGGCTGGCATCGGTGCTGGTCTTTCCGCAACTTGTCTTTCCGTTCGCGCCGGACAGGTTGACAGCCACACTTTATTCCTTTGCGATCTTTTCGCTTGCATTCCTGGCACGACCAGTCGGCTCGGTGGTCTTCATGACGATCGACCGCCTGTATGGCCGCGGCACCAAGCTCACCATCGCTCTGTTCCTGCTTGGTGGGTCCACCGCATCCATTGCGTTCCTGCCTGGTTACACTGAGATCGGCGTCTGGTCGATTGCGCTTCTCGCGCTGTTCCGCTTGGGGCAGGGCTTTGCGCTCGGTGGTGCCTGGGATGGCCTGGCGTCCCTGCTGGCCTTGAACGCGCCGAAGAATCACCGCGGATGGTATGCGATGATCCCGCAGCTTGGCGCGCCGATCGGCTTTGCGTTGGCCAGCCTGCTCTTTGGCTACTTCGTCGCCAATCTGTCATCGGAAGATTTCCTTAGCTGGGGCTGGCGGTATCCGTTCTTTGTCGCCTTCGCCATTAACGTCGTTGCACTTTTTGTCCGTCTTCGCCTGGTGATGACGAAGGAATTCGGCACGGCGCTGGAACAGCATGAGCTCGAGGCGGCCCCGATTCGCGACGTCGTGCGCATCCACGGTCGCGATATCCTGATCGGCGCCTTTGTGCCGCTCGCGAGCTTCGCGATGTTCCACCTCGTCACGATCTTCCCGCTTGGCTGGATGAGCCTCTACGGCGACCAGCCGATCGGCGCCTTCATGCTGGTCCAGACGGTCGGCGCCATGGTGGGCATCTTGGCGATCATCGCTTCTGGCCTGATGGCTGACCGTATCGGCCGGCGCGGCCAGCTGGCGGTCTGCGCGGTTTTGATCGCGATCTTCAGCTTTGTTGGTCCCATCATGCTGGGCTCGGGTTCGAATGGGCACGATGCATTCGTGATCATCGGCTTTGGCGTCCTCGGGCTGTCCTTCGGACAGGCCACGGGCTCGATCTCCTCACGCTTCGGCCGGGGTTATCGCTACACTGGCGCTGCGTTCACGTCCGATCTGGCGTGGCTCGTCGGCGCCGGCTTCGCGCCGCTGGTCGCACTCAGCCTCTCCAGCCGGTTCGGGCTGACCTTCGTTGGCTATTACCTGCTATCGGGCGCTATCTGTACGCTTGCTGCTCTGGCGTTCAGCCGGGCGCTGGAACAGCGCGACTAATCGATCAACGCCAATAAACAAAGCCCGCCTGAACTGATGTTTGGGCGGGCTTTTAGCATTTGCGTATGAGCTATGGTGGGTCGCCTAACTCACTGGCTCCGGCTTTTTTGCGGCGCGCGCGGCCGAAAGCTCGGCGGTTGTGTGGTTCAGGCGGTCTGCGAGGACGCGCATGATCTCGACAGCCATCTCGGGAAAGTCGCTCAAAAGCTTCAGGAAATGCTCCTTGCTGATCCGGAGCACCTCAAGCGCCGAGGTGGCACGAACCGTCGCGGTACGCGAGACATCGCAGAGGATCGCGATCTCGCCAACGATGGAGTTGGGATCGACATCGGCGACTTTGATGTCGCCCGCGGGTGAGCGAACAAGAATGTCTGCTGTTCCCGACAGGACCACATAGGCAGCATCGCCCGGGTCGCCTTGTCGGAACAGATCCTGTCCGGCACTATATGTCATGCGGTCTGAGGTGAAGGCCAAAAGTTTGAGCTTGGCCGGTGCTATCCGTGAAAAGATTGGCACGCGCCGTAGCATCTCGACTTCGTCTCTAAGCAGCATGACCTTGTCTTCTCCCTGCGCGCTCGTGGCTCGCTTGCTAGAATTACGCGCGTCCTTTTTGGCAGGACGTCACTTTTGTAGCCCCTTTAGAATATTACGATAACAGTTCCTTGAACATACCGTTCTGTTCGGAAAGTTCCGGAAAATTACCGGCCTCGACCAGGCTTCCACGATCAAAAAGCAGGATTCGATCGAAGAGCGCGGCCAATCTGGCGTTCGAAAGAACCCAAACGATCGCTGGCCGCTCGCCCTCATGATGCAGCTCGTTGACGAGATTGTTGGTGATCTGGTCCTGCACGCGCTGATCCAGCGCCGACAGCGGCCGATTGAGGATAATGTAGTCGGACCGCCTGAGCAGCGTACGCGCCAGGTTCAGCTTCTGGCGCTGGACCATCGTCAATCGCTTGCCGCCGGAGCCGACATCGAACTCCAGGCCAATCGACAGGACATCGTCGAAGAGCTCGAGCGTTTCGAACAGGCCGACCATGATCGACCGGATGCTTTCGGACGCGTCGGCACGCTGGTAGGCGATGCGACCGAAGAGAACGTTGTCCATCAGGCTTGCTGACGAGATGAAATGTTCAGGGTCGTAGCGCTCAATGACAGCGGCAAGATCATCGGGAATATTCTCGTGAAACTGCTTGCGGGCGCTAACGATCTTGGCGGTCAATTCGTCGGTCAGGAGACCGAAGCGATGGCGAGGCTCGATATATGCGAAGCTCAGGCGGATAATCGCCGAGCGCTCTTCCGGTGTCGCGTCGTCAAACTTCCGGCTGCTGAGCTTCTGCAGCAGCGCCTGGTAGGTCGGGATGTCGTCCGCCGTCATGAAGGTCAGCTGCTGAAAGAACGGGTGGTCCGGCGGTAGATCGTGGAAGAGTTCGACCGCGTTTTCGGCGATTTCCAGACCCATGGCGTAGAGGTCGTTGCTCAGTCCCGTTTCCCGGAACAGTGTCTGGAAATAGGGATGCGCCGCCAGGCGCCGGTTGTTCATGATCGGCCGCTTCATGGAGCCAAAAAGCAGGTTCTCGCCAACCGTCGCTTGCGCGTTGTAGCTATCGAAGTCGAAGGGAACGACGATGTTGCCGAGTTCCGACTGTTGCATCTTCTCGCGCAGGGCGGCACGCAGATTGACGATATGCCCGGCAAGCTTGGTGTGGACATGCGTATCAACAGTCGAGCGCAGCGCGAGGTCGAGAATGTCCTCCGTGATCAGCACGGCGTCGAGAGCCGGCCGCATCGCGGTCAGGATATCGCCGGGACCCGTGGCGCCCGCCGCACGATAATCCACCCAGTCGCTGTTCGGATCGAGCGTCGGGTTGCCGGCCTTGATGGCTTCGGCGGCATGCCACTTGGCTTCCTGAGCCGTCTGCTCGTCGTAGTCAGGATCTTTCAGCGGCGCGTGCTTCAGCCCATAGAGAAGGTTGTCGCGAAGCGTGCCCTGGAAAAAATACAGGTCTGACGACGCATATGAAATCCGGCGGCCGGAAACCGATTCCGGCAGCTCCAGCAGATCCTTTCCGTCGATGGTGATACGGCCTGAATTCGGCCAGACCACGCGGCCAAGCGCCTCGGCAAAGGCTTCGGCACCACTCGAATTGGGGCCGACGACGGCCACCGTCTCGTTCGGCTTGATTTCGACGGAGACGTGATCGATCAGCTTGGCGCCGCTGTCGTCGCTGACGGCAAGATTGGTAACGACGATGGGGGCGGCCAAAGCCGCGACCTCTTCGATGGCAACCTTGTGGATGCTGTCGTCGATCAGCGGCTCGACGTTGAACTGCTCGTAGACCTGCTGATACTTCACCTGCACGTCCTGACGCATCTGGTCCCAGTCGATCAGCTCCTTCAGCGGTCCCGGCAGGTCTTTGTAGGCGCTGATGACGGCCACGAGCTGCCCGATATCCAGCCTGCCCTGGAGCGCCAGATAACCGCCGATTGCGTAAAACAGGAACGGGGTCACCTGAGCCAGGAAGTTGTTGAGGAACTTGACCAGGAACTTCCACTGATAGAGATCGTAGCGGATCGAGAATATGAGCCCGAGGCGCGCCGCGATGTCGGCACGTTCGAGGTTTGACGTGTCATTGCCGTGGATTGTTCCGATGCCATCGACGATTTCGCCGACGCGGCCGGAAAGCTCGCGCGCCGTCAACTGGCGCTGACGTCCAAGTTCCAGGAGCCGTTTGCGCATGCGGGGAATGACCACTGCTTGAACGCCGACAATCCCTGCGGCGATCATGCCCAGCCAGAAATTCTGCACGATGATGAAGGCGAGCGCCGTCAGGGCCTGGCCGCCGAGCAAGGCAGGCGAAACGAAGGCGTCCCCGGTGAAGCCGCCCATTGGCTCGACTTCGTCCTTGATCATGGTGGCGATTTCAGCGGATTTCACGCGCTTGAAGTGATTGGGCGGGAAACGCAGAACCCGATCGATCAGCTGGAAGCGGATACGCCGCAGCATGCGCTCGCCCAGCCGGCCCTTGTAGGTATTGATGTAGAACTTGAAGAGGCCGTTGAGCACCACGAGCGCCAAGAAAACCAGGCTGAGTGCCATCAGCATCTGCTCGCGACCGAGTTGAATGCCCGGGAACAACTCCACCTTCCCGATCAGCGGAAACGAGTAGGACAGATGCATGAAGGTTTGCGTCGCGCCTTCGCCCTCGAAGCCCGAGCCCTGGATAGGTCCATTGACGATCTGCTTGGGCAGGTCGAAGGACAGGAAGTAGGGCACCATCGAGAGAGCGACAACCGCCAGAATCCAAAGCTGCTGCAGCCGCGTGTTCGACCAGATGTAGCGCGCGAGGCTTTTTTCCATTGCTAACCGTCGATTGTCTGGAAAATTTGAGACATCAATCCTGCACGTGAAGGCGGTGGTACCGAGAACAGGATCATGCTACCGGATCGCTCAATAAAAACAACGCGAAGCGGCGTGTATTGCTGGACACCGATTCACGCGAGAACTGTTTTATATCACATGATTTTCATAAAGGGCGAGAGTTTCAGGCGAGCATAGCGCGAATGATTTCCGCCGTTCGTCTCGCGCCTTCTAGGTCGATCGTAAGATCGGCGGTGCGACGCTTTGGAGCCGAAAGTGCCGCGCTCACGGCTGCTGCCACATGATCGGCCGTCAACCCTTTTTCAGGAAGCAAATCGGCCAGTCCAAGCTTTTCGAGGCGCTCGGCTCTGACGGTCTGTTCGGTCTCCCCGCCTGCCACGAACGGGATCAGGATCGGCCGGCAATCGGTCCGCAAGAGGTCACCTACAGTGTTGTAGCCGGCTTGCGAAATGGAAACGCGCGCGGCGCCGAGCAGCGAGGGGAAATCCTTGCGGAACCGCACGAGCGTGACATTGGACGGGATCGCTTGCGATAGGGACGCGAAATCTGCCTCCGGCAGGTTCGGACCGCTTATCAGCAGCCAGCGCAGATCGGCCGGCAGGGTCTTCGCGGCTTCGCCGGCTGCATTCAAAAGCTCCATCCCAACCGCGCCGCCGCCGGCGGATGCGATAATGTCGAAGGTCTCCGACGCCTGCTTCGGTGTTGGCGGCGCCACGATGCCGGTGTAGGAGACCTTGTCGGCGATATCTGCTGTCAGCGGGAAAGTGTCTTCGAGGCGCACGAAGCCCGGGTCACCGTGAACGAGCACGCCGTCGAAATGCGCCTGCACAAGGCCCACGGTCTCGGCGTCGCGCCCAGCCTTGCGGTTCTCCTGTAATATGTCGCGCACCGAGCTAAGCAGTTTCGGTCGAGGGTCCGTCGCTTCGATTGCTTCGATCAAAGGCAGGAGTTCGAAGCGCATCTGCCTGCGTCCAAATGGAAAAGCCTCGATGATGACGACGTCGGGCCGCGCGTCGTGAAAGGCCTGCAATAGAAGATCACGACGACGATCCAGGAAGTCCTGGTCGACGGCGACACCCCGCTCATCGGCAAGCCCGGAAAATCCGGCGTTGCTGGCCACCAGGGGCGGCAATGCCACCGTCTTCAACCCCGTCGCCGGGAAGCCGGCAACGGCCAGGCCGCCAGTTACGACAGTGACATCGAAACCGTCGGCCTCAAGGGCATTTGCGATGCGGCTTGCGCGCGCGATATGACCGATACCGAGCAGGTGCTGAACGTAGAAGAAAACCCTTTGGGCGCTCATGATGCTTTCTGCCACTCCTGTTGGAAAAGCTGGCTGAGCTGAACGATGCTGGCATTGTAGTCGAAGTGGCTGCGCACACGGCTCTCGGCAGCGTCACCCAGCCTTTGGCGCAGGTCCGGATCGCGAATGGCTGCCTCAAGCGCCCGGGCCAGCGCCTTGGGATCATCCGGTTCGACCAGCAGTCCATTTTCGCCATCTACCAACAGTTCCGGTACTCCGGACACGGAGGTGGAGATGCAGGCCAGGCGCTGGCTGGACGCTTCGACCAGGACATTCGGCAACCCGTCGCGGTCGCCATTGGCTGCGATGCGGCAGGCGAGCATGAAAAGATCGGCTCGGCGATAGTGATCCAGAACCTCTTCCTGGGCGAGCGCTCCCTTCCAGGTGATGCGCTGGGAGAGTTTGAGTTCGCTAGCCAGTGCCTTCAGTTTGGCCAGTTCGTCACCGCCGCCGATATGCTCGAAACGCCAATTGAGATCGCTGGGCAGCAGTGCCAGCGCTTGCAGCAAGGTGTCATAACCCTTCTTTTCCACCGCGCGCCCGACACTGAGCAGGAAGACGGGTTTTGTCGGGTCGCTGCCATTATGGCCGGATCGTTCGCCAGAGAAATGACCGAAGCGGGCGAGATCGAGACCGTGA
Organism: Hyphomicrobiales bacterium; assembly: GCA_900467745.1. GTDB lineage: Bacteria > Pseudomonadota > Alphaproteobacteria > Rhizobiales > Rhizobiaceae > Rhizobium. The sequence continues at coordinate 40,069 of UBQW01000062.1, read as the reverse complement.
TAGCTCAAATGCACCGCATCCTTGCGCGATGTCAGCGTGCGCATGTGCTGGTAACCGTTGCGGGTGCAGGTGACGGCCCATCGAGCGCTGGAGAGTTTTTCAGTCAGTTCCCAGTCCGGAGATGTCCAGATGTCCTTGGCGTGGGCAGAGCAGGTCCAGGGCACACCTGTCAAAAGGCTCGCATATTCGGTAACGGAGGCTGGCGTATGGATGAAATGCGCGTGCAGCCATTGTCCGCCATCCGGCCATTCGCGGGCGAGCACCATTGCCTGGCCAAGCCTTCGGAAGCGATTGCGCGAGACATCACGCGGCAAGTCCTTGAAAAAACGCTTCATGAGCGTGCCAAAGCCCGGTTTGCGGAGGCTTGCAAACAGCCCCTTCAGCACACGCAATGGCTCTTCGTGGAGGTATTCCGGCAGATAGACGACCCGCGCCTTGATCTCGTCGTGAACGGGATGGCGCTTCTTGTCGGTTGGACGCCGCATGGAGATCAGGGTCAGGTCAAAACCGGCCTTCTCTAGCCCCAGCAATTCCTGCGCGATGAAAGTTTCCGAAAGGCGCGGGTAGCCCTTCAAGACGACAAGCAGTTTGCGGCGTGGCAGCAATGATAAGACTTTCACTCGGCGCCGACGACGGAAAGGTGGCGGCCACGGTTGTCGAGCCAGCTGCCAACTGTCTCGGAGATATGGTTGAGGCCTTCAAGCCGCATGTTGGATCCGCTCATCGAAGGCGGCTGTCGATGCGGTAGACGCTTCAGCGCATCGGCCATGACGGCAGCGTCAGCCGAGGCTTCCGGCAAGAGCATCTCTACGAGGCCGAGATCGCTGGCCCGCTTGGCGCGAAGCAGCTGTTCTTCGCGCGGCTTGACGCGGGGCACAATCAGCGCGGGCTTGTCGAAGGAGAGGATTTCGCAATAGGTGTTGTAGCCACCCATCGCCACCACGCCAGCGGCGCCGGCGATCAGTTCTTCCATATTGTTGTCGAATTCGATCACCTGGATGTAGGGGATCTTCGAGCCCTTCTGCACCAGCGTCGTGCGCTCCGCTACCGGCATGTAGGGACCGAGCACAACCAACGCCTTTTGCTGCAAGGTCGGATCTTGCTCGTAGGCATTCATCACGTCGTGCACCAGATCCGAGCCATCGCCACCGCCACCTGTCGTGACGAGAATATAGTTGTCGCTGCGGGCATTGATTGAGGTTTTATTGGCCGAGACGCTGCGCTGCAGGAAGCCGACGAAGTCCATCTTGCGGCGAACGCTGGCCGGCACATCGAGGCCGATGAGCGGGTCGTAGAAATCAGGCGGGCCATACACCCAGATCGAATCGTAATATTGGTCGATCTTCTGCATCACGCCGTTCTTTTTCCACTCGGCGTCGAGCAGGTGAGGGGCGTCCATGATCTCGCGCAGACCAAGCACCAGTGTCGTGCCTCGTGCCTTCAGATAGTTCAACGTCTCCTCAACCTCGCCCTTCAGTCCCATCGGCTCCTTGTCGACGATGAAGATATCTGGCTGAAACGTCTCTGCTGTGTGGCGGATGATCGATTCGCGCATCTTCAGCGTATCCTGAAGATCGATATGGCTTGCCATCGACGTATACTCGCCGTTGCGCAGCTTGATGACGCTCGGCACCTTCACGAAGTCAACACGGGCGCGATAGTCGAAGGCACCGGCGATCGTCGCACCTGAGATGATCAGGATGTTGAGGCCGCGATAGTCCTCGACCAACGCATGCGCGATGGTTCGACAGCGTCGCAGATGGCCGAGCCCGAACGTGTCATGGCTGTACATCAGGATGCGTGCGTCTTCCAGGCGCCTGGCCATGGACATTCCTTCCGGGCTATTCATCATCTAGCACCGCCGCTTTCAACGGCGCTGGCGACGGATCGGGGAAGGATCAGTCGTCGGCCGTTATTTGTAGGGATCTGCCGCATCACGCAAGCCGTCTCCCAGAAAGTTGAACGCCAAAATAACCAAGACCACCGGTATAATCGGGAAAAGCAACCACGGATAGAACGCAATAACGCTTACGCTCTTGGCTTCCGTGAGCAAAATGCCCCAGCTTGTGATCGGCGGGCGAAGGCCAAGCCCCAGGAAGCTCAACGCCGTCTCGCCGAGAATCATGCTGGGAATGGAGATTGTTGCCGAAGCGATCAGGTGGGACATGAAGCCCGGGACGAGATGGCGACCGATGACGCGAGGCGTGCTTGCGCCCATCAGCTGCGCTGCCTGCACGTAATCCTCTTCGCGCAACGCCAAGAGCTTGGAGCGCACGGCGCGCGCCAGGCCGGTCCAATCGATAATGCCGAGAATGATGGTGATGCCAAAATAGATAACAATTGGGCTCCACGTCACCGGCATGATCGCTGCCAGCGCCATCCACAAAGGCAGGCTCGGAAGTGACTGCAGCACTTCGATCAGGCGTTGTACGATCAGGTCGAACACGCCGCCACGGTAGCCTGCAAGGCCGCCAATGACGATGCCGAGGCAGAAGCTGATGGATATGCCGATCAGGCCGATCGTCAGCGAGATGCGGGCTCCGTAAAGAATGCGCGAAAGCACGTCGCGCCCCAAACGGTCGGTGCCAAGCAGAAACATCTGTCCCCCCTCGGCGGGGCAGACCATATGCAGGTTCGAATCGAACACGCCCCAGAATTTGTAGGCGTCGCCGCGGCAGAAGAAACGGATCGGCTGCACGTCGCCAGGCTTGTCGCTGTAGAGGCGATGCAGCGTGTCCATATCAAGCGACATGGTACGACCATAGACGAACGGACCGACGAATTTGCCATCATTGAAAAAGTGCACGCGCTGCGGTGGCGAGTGGATAAAATCGACGTTCTTGGTGTGCAGCCCGTAAGGCGCCACGAATTCCACGACGATGATCATCAGATAGACGGCGATCAGGAAGACCGCCGATGCAAGCGCCAGGCGGTGCTGCTTGAATTTCCACCACATCAGCTGCTTTTGCGACGCGAGGTGGATGCGCGATTGCGCCGCAGTCATGCTTTCGGTCGCCATCGGATCGAATGGCGCGGTCGAGACGTAGTGCGGCAAAGGTGCGCCGGGTGGGGGCAAGGGCGACATTATTTGGTGCTCCTGCCTTGCAGGCGAATACGCGGGTCGAGGAAGCCAAGGGCGATGTCCGATATCAGCACGCCAATGACGTTCAGGAATGCCAGGAACATCAGGAATGAACCGGCAAGATACATATCCTGGCTCTGAAGCGCCTTGATCAGCATCGGGCCCGTGGTTTCAAGTGACAGCACGATAGCGACGATTTCCGCGCCCGATATGATCGAAGGAAGGATCGAGCCGATATCAGCCACAAAGAAGTTCAGCGCCATGCGAAGTGGGTATTTTATGAGCGCGCGCAAAGGGGGAAGGCCCTTGGCGCGCGCCGTCACGACATATTGCTTTTGCATCTCGTCGAGCAGGTTGGCGCGAAGCCGTCGGATCATGCCTGCAGTGCCGGCCGTGCCGACGATGATCACGGGGATCCACAGATGTGACAGGATCGATCTGGCTTTCTCCCAGCTCATAGGCTCGGCGAGATATTTCTGGTCCATCAAGTGGCCAATCGAAACCCCGAACCAGATGTTGGCGAAATACATGAGGATCAGCGCCAGCATGAAGTTGGGAATGGCGATGCCGAGCAGGCCGAACAGTGTCAGGCCGTAATCGCCCCAGCTGTACTGATGGGTGGCGGAATAGATGCCGATCGGAAAGGCGATCAGCCAGGTCAGAAGGATCGTCGTAAAGGAGACAAGAATGGTCAACCACAATCGGTCACCCACGACTTCCGACACTGGCAGCTGGTATTCGAACGAATAGCCGAAGTCGCCGTGCAGCATGCCGCCGACCCAGTAGAAATAGCGGACCACGGCCGGCTTGTCGAAACCGTACTGCTTTCTGAGTTCCTCGATTTCCTGCAGGTTGGCGCTTTCTCCCTGGGCGCGCAATTCAGCGATCTGACTTTCGAAGAAGTCGCCTGGCGGCAGTTCGATGATGGTGAAGACCAGTGCCGATATGACGAACAGCGTGGGCACCATGGCGGCGATGCGCCAGAGGATATATCTCAACATCGCTCAGGCCTCCTTGAACCAGAAGGTGTCGGGCATGTAGATGCCGAGATAGGATGTCGGGTCAAAGCCATAGAGGCCTTGCTCCGGCACATTTTGCAATTTCGCTGATTTTAAAATGGGTTGCAGCGTGCTGTTGATCAATCCGATCGAGAAGACCTGCTGCGTGTAAAGCGACAGCATCTGGTGCCAGATCGCTTGACGTTCCTCGAAGTGAGAGGTCGCGCCCCAATGGCTGAGCAAGGTAACAAGCTGCTCGGCCTCCGGCAGATCAGGCGCGGTTCCAGCCTGGCCGGCGGATAGGTGGTACATGCCCCAGAGCGGCCATTGCAACTGATCGTCCATGGTTGGCGCCAGTTGGCTCGGCGACATGTCGGCGGTCGCCACCCCGTTGTCGATGCCGAACCAGATCGACATCATGATACGGCCGCTCATGGCGCGGTCGCGGAAGACGTCGCGCTGCGAGGTGCGGGTGTAGAGCGCAATGCCAACCTCGCGCCAGTGATCGCGTACCAATTCCAACACGTCGGTGTCGAGATTGCTCTCGCCAGCGGTTTCCACCGTGATCTCGGCGCGGCGCCCATCCGGGAGCAGGCGAATGTCTTCGCTGTCGCGCCCGGTCAGCCCCAGCTCGTCAAGCAGACGGTTGGCTTCATCTGGATCATGGGCGATGAAGGCGTCGGCATATTCCTGTTTGAACAGCGGACTGTCCGGCAAAACGGTGTCCGCGCTCGGCTTGCCAAGGCCGTAGAAGGCCACCATGTTGATTTCGTGACGGTCGACAGCCAGCGAGAGGGCACGCCGGAAGCGTGTCTCGCGGAAAAGCTTGCGCCAGACATCGTCAGCGCAATTGAGGTTCGGCAAAAGCGCCACGCGCGATCCGCGCACCTGCTTCCACAGGTTTACCTTTACGGGAAAACGCTTCTCGGCGTCCTTGAGATACGTATAGTCGTTGAAGTCGACGCCTGTTGCCTGCAGATCGGATTCGCCCGCGCCCGCCTTGGCTGCGATGATCGAGGATGAGCTGACGTTCATGATGAACCGATCGACATAGGGCAGTTGGACGCCGTTCTCGTCGATCCGGTGGAAGAATGGGTTGCGCACAAAGACAAACTGCTCTGCCGGCGGCGGCGTGGTGTTGATCCAGGGATCGAGCGACGGCAAGTCGGGGTTTTCGGGGCGCGAGGCGCGCGACATCTTGATGTGCAGATCGGCCCATTTCTTGACGCGGTTCTGCTTCATCAACGCCGAAAGGCGAAAGTCGTCCTGATACTTCTTGTGGAACTGCTTCAGATAGTGCGCCGGCCCGTAAATGACCAGCGGCAGCGGTCCGGCAAGTGCCGGCATGAAGTTGGGGTTCGGCCGGTCCCAGGTGTAGCGCACGGTGACGGGGTCGAGGACCTCGAAGCGCGGAAGGTTACCGTGCGGACGAAGCTCAAGCGCGCCTCCTCCCGGTGTCAGCTCCTTGTTGAGGATGACATCCTCCCACCAGTAGCGAAAATCGTCGGCAGTGAAGGGCGATCCATCGGACCAGCGGTGCCCTTCGCGCAGATGGAAGGTGAAGACGGCGTCGTTTTCCGAGGTGAAGCCCATCAGGATGTCGGGCTGGAACTGCAGCTTGGTATCGTAGCCGACAAGCCTGGAATAGCCATAGACTGTCATGTAGCGGATGTCTTTCGCGCTGCCGATGATGGTGCGCACGGTGCCGCCGTAGACCCCGGGCTGTCGCCCGGTGGCCTTCATGTTGATGATCTTTGGATGGGTAGGCAGGCGCTCCACCATTGGGGGGATGCGATCTGCCCGCAGCCAGTCGCGCAGGAATTCGGGCTCGATATCCCGCTCTCCAACCGCTTTTGCCAATGACGGGGCGATCGCTGTGCCAACCAGTCCACCGATAAAGCCGCGACGCGTTACCATGCGCGCAACTCCTTTGCGTCGGCGCCTTTCCGGGCGCGCACGAAATGACCGTTGCCAAGATCGGCATAGTCGAGTTCCGATACGTCGTCGTGTTCGGCAGTAAAGGTCACGCCCCAGTTCTGCTTGTCAGCCGCACCGTTCTTGCGCAGAGCCTCGAAGTCCAGCGGCCGGTCAAGATCGGGGAAGGGGACCGCGGCCAGGAGAGATTTGGTGTAGGGATGGACCGGATCTCGCAGGATGATCTCCCGCGGCGCGATCTCGACGATGCGCCCCTTGCACATCACCGCGATGCGATCGGCCATGTAGTCGACCACGGCCAGATTGTGCGAGATGAACAGATAGGTCAGCCCGAGTTCCTTTTGGAGATCCTTCAACAGGTTAAGGATCTGGGCCTGGACCGAAACGTCAAGTGCGGAGACGGGTTCATCGAGAATGATGAGCTTAGGCCCGAGTGCCAGCGCGCGCGCAATCCCGATGCGCTGTCGTTGACCGCCAGAGAAACTGTGCGGATAGCGGTTGAGATAGCGCTTATCGAGCCCGATCGCGCCCATCAGCGCTTCAACCTTGCGATTGCGCTCTGCACTGTCACCGCGATCGTGGATTTCGAGCGGCTCGGAAAGGATATTGCGAACAGTCATACGAGGAGACAGCGACGAGACCGGGTCCTGGAAGACCATCTGGATATTGGTGCGCAGTTCCTGCAGATCATCGCCGGTGACGGACAGGACGTCGACGACATCCCTGCCGTCGTTGAAGATCACCGAGCCGCTATCCGGCGCCATCGCCCGCATGAGGATCTTGCTGACGGTGGTCTTGCCGCAGCCAGATTCACCGACGAGGCCAAGGCACTCGCCACGGCGAATATCGAAGCTGACATCGTCGACCGCGCGAACGCCCGCGTGGTCGCCCATGCCGAACAGGCCGCGGTTGCGTGTCTTGAAGGTCTTGGTCAGATTGTTGACCGACAAGAGCACCTCAGGCCCCTCGACCGCCACCTTGGCCTTTTTCTTGCCGACGAGGGATTCGAGGTTGACCGGAACGTCCCGCAGCGCCTTCAGCCGCTCGCCTTCTCGCATGTCGAAGTGAGGAACGGCGGCCATCAGGCCCTTGAGATAGGGGTGCTGCGGATTGCGGAAGATCGATTCCACCGGCCCAGCTTCCATGATCTCGCCATGGTAGATGACGACGACTTCGTCGGCCATGTTGGCGACGACGCCGAGATCATGGGTGATCAGCAGCATTGCCATGCCAAGCTTGTGCTGCAGATCGCGCAGCAGTTCGAGGATCTGCGCCTGGATCGTCACGTCGAGCGCGGTCGTCGGCTCGTCGGCGATCAACAAAGCGGGGTTGCAGATGAGCGCCATGGCGATCATGGCGCGCTGGCGCATGCCGCCCGACAGTTCGAAGGGGTACATGTCGAATGTCCGCTTCGGATTGGCGAAGCCGACAAGACCGAGCATCTCCTCCGTCTTCTGCCGTGCTTCTTTCTTGGTCGCGTCCGTATGGATCAGCAGCGATTCACTGATCTGATTGCCCACAGTGTGCAGCGGTGACAGCGATGTCATCGGCTCCTGGAAAATCGTCGCCATGCGCCGGCCGCGCAAATCGCGCATCTCTTCGCTGTCGCGCGAGTATTTCAAAATATCCGTGGCCTTGCCGTCCAAGGGGTCGGTGAAGAGTATGCTTCCCGTAGCCTGGGCGGGATTGGGCAAAATACCCATAATGCTTTGGCTGATAACCGACTTGCCAGAACCCGACTCGCCCACCAGCGCCGTCACCTTGCCCGGCAGGATGCGCAAATTTGCGTTCTTCACGACACGCAGCTTGTCGCCGAAAACCGTAAAGGAGATATCAAGATTTTCGATGCGTAGCAGATCGGACGCGGACGCCATACCAATGAGATTCCCCAGTTTTCTTCGTATCTATTGCGAAGACACTAGCGTACGGCAATCAGGGTGTCCAGTTGATGACGAACTGATTGAAATTGGGGAGATTTCTGCCTTTTTGTCAGCCTCGGCCCAAGGCATCGCTCCGAACGTTACTGCATGAACTTGTCAGCTGTCGGGGCTGTGGCCTGCTTGCGAGCATCGCGGTGGAGAAGGATGACCTGCTCGGCCTCCGACAGCGCATCGTGAGGTGCCTCATCGATGCCCTCGTCGGTGTGCAGCTGCGGGGTTGGCGCGTGCGGTTGCAAAACAGTGATTTTCTGGCGCACGCCGCGCAGCTTTTCCTCACCCAGCGTCGTCCATTCTCCGCCGCAATAGCCAGCAAAGGCCTGGCTGGCGACGACCTCGCGCGAATATTTCTTGGTCAGCGACTGCAGCCGCTGCACCTCGTTGACGGCGGAGCCGAAGGCCGAAAACGTCAGCCTGTCCTTCAAGCCGACATTGCCGAACATGACATTGCCGACATGCAGGCCGATGCCGTAGGAGATCTTGCCCAAGCCGTTGGCCTGGCGCTCGCTGTTGAGTTCGCAGACCCGAGACTGGGCCTGGTGAACAGCCGACAGGGCGGCCTGACAGGCGATTTTCGACGGATCCTTGTGGCGCCCGCATGGATAGACGGCTAGGAAGCCATCCCCTATGAAGCTCAGGATCTCGCCACCATTTCGATTGAATGGCGCGGCGATTGCGTCGAAAAACTGGTTCAGCGTGTCGATGTAATTCTGGCGGCCTTCCTTTTCGGCGTAGACGGTAGACTGTCGCATGTCACCCATCACCAGCGCGGCACGGATAGTTTCACCATCTCCGCGACGAATCTGGCCGTTGAGGACGCGCTTGCCCGCATCACCGCCAAGATAGGTGGTCAGCATGTTGTTGGCGAGCTTGCCGAGTACGGCCATCTTGGCTGCAACGGCGAGGTGGTTCTGCATCCGCAACAAGGCGTCGATCATGTCGTCGGAAAAGCCGGAATGGCTGTCGGTCGACCATGAACCCATCATGCCCTGCACCGAGCCATCGCCGAATGGCTGCACGAAGGCGAGGTAATCGGTGATCCGTTCAGCGCGCAGATCGGCGAAAACGGGAAACTCCACCTGCCCGTCGGCCGGTATATGGCGACGGATATGCTGTAAATTATTGTCGAGGAGATAGTAATAAGGGCTCTGCAGGAAGCGATCGGGCTTCTGCCCCGCTGCATGGCGATACCCTTCAATCGTCACACCGCTTGCTCTTTTCCAAGTGAAACTGAGTGCATCGTACAGGGGATGCAACATCGAGAAGGTGAGGTGAACCCGCGCGATAGGAAGGCCTGCAGCCGCGATGCGCTCGCAGAAGCCGCGAACGATGTTTTCTAGATCGTCGCCCGCCAGCGACGAATTCGTCAGCCACTCAGCAACACGGTCCAGTAGAATTGAAGATACCCTGGTATCGATCGCGCCCATGCCTGCTAATATCCTCATAAGGCGCGTCACCCCCGAAAAAACGTCGGATAATCGTCCAGCTGCACTATGTGCGCCAGGCGAATGAGGATGAACGAGCAGTATTATTGTGTCAACGATCCGCCAAGGCGGCGGAGTTACCTGTCAGGCCACAGGTGAGTGCGGCCGGATAAGCTGCCTTTTGATGGTTGGTTATACACTCTAGATAGGTCCGCCATCCACACGAGACAATGGGCGTGGGGCAAATTCCGCTGTTCCTCCAAATGTCTGCGGGAGGCCGAGTCATTTTAGCAACACCGCGACGATCAGCCTGCTAGGTGCCGCTCTGTGTTCACGTTCGCGTCAGTTGTCCAATATGCCGATTAGCGGGTTTAATTCGCCGCGATCTTACACTAGATCAGAATTCCTTTCTGTTTCAGGCGAGACCCGCTTTGCAAAGCACCTCTGTATTCGACGATCTTTCCAACAAGATTGAGACCCGCACGGCTCGCGCCGGTATCATCGGCCTCGGCTATGTCGGCTTACCGCTCGCCATGGCGATCGCCCGTAGCGGCTTCGCGGTCACCGGCTTCGATGTCGATCCGAAGAAGATCGTCGCCATCGATGCGCGCAGCTCCTATATCGATGCGGTCACCAGCGCCGACTTGCAGGCTCAGATCGATGCCGGCCGCTTTGCCGCGACGACCGAATTTTCCGGCTTAGCCGAGTGCGACGTCATCGTCATCTGTGTGCCGACGCCGCTCACCAAGCACCGGGACCCGGACTTGTCGTTTGTTGAAGCGACGTCGCGCACGATCGGCGAGCATCTGCGCAAGGGCCAGCTGGTGGTGCTGGAATCGACCACATATCCTGGCACCACCGACGATGTCGTGAAGGTCATCCTTGAAAAGACCGGCCTGAAATCTGGAACTGACTTTTTTGTCGGCTTTTCGCCGGAGCGCGAAGACCCTGGCAACCAGCATTTCAATACGGCTACGATCCCCAAGGTCGTTGCCGGCGATGGTGCCGAGGCCCTGTCGCTGATGTCCGCCTTCTATGGCGCTGCCGTGAAGACAGTTGTTCCCGTGTCGTCGAATGCCACCGCGGAAGCCGTCAAGCTGACGGAGAACATCTTCCGGTCCGTCAATATCGCGCTCGTCAACGAGCTGAAGACCGTCTACGCGGCGATGGGTATCGACGTCTGGGAAGTGATCGATGCGGCCAAGACCAAGCCGTTCGGCTACATGCCGTTCTATCCGGGTCCGGGGCTGGGCGGTCACTGCATTCCGATCGATCCCTTTTATCTCACCTGGAAGTCGCGGGAATACGAACTTCCCACGCGTTTCATAGAGCTCGCCGGCGAGATCAACTCGGCGATGCCGCGCTATGTGATCGGCAAGCTTGCGGAAGCGCTGGATATCCGTGTCGGCAAGGCGCTCAGCCGTTCGCGCGTTCTCATGATCGGCCTTGCCTACAAGAAGAACGTGGCCGATATTCGCGAGAGCCCGTCCCTGCGGCTGATCGAGGTGATCGAGGAACGTGGCGGCCGCGCGGATTATCACGATCCGCATGTGCCGCAGATCCCATCAACGCGTGAGTACCAAGCGCTAAAGGGGCGTCAGTCCGTGGCGCTCACCGATGAGGTGCTGGCAGGATATGACGCGATCCTGGTCGCAACGGATCACGACGGTGTCGACTACAAGCGCCTTGCCGAAAGCGGCGCACTGATCGTCGACACGCGCAACGTATTCGCGCGGCTCGGGATTACCGCCGAGACCATCGTCAAGGCGTGACTTCGTCGATCGACAGCGTTTTGCCCGTTATCTGGCTGGCGGCGACAGCATAGCCGCCGCTCGCTCCATCGATGAAATGCATATGATCGCGCGACAGCGGCGTCGGCACGAAACAGGTCATGAGTGCCGATGCCTGGCTGTGTAGGCCGTACCGCGCTGTGCCGTCGGCTTGTGCCTTTTCCAAGAGCGTCCGGATGAGGCCGAGGCGATGCGCATCAATGTCGATCGTCATCTTCAGCCCGTCATCGAACTTGCGAAAGTCGGAGTTGCCGGCGACATCACGCTTGTAGAGCCGGGCGTCGAAGGTTCCAAACTTCAGGTTCAGCTTGTGAAGGATCACAGTCAGAGCGATCTGCAGCATGATGATGATGCGCTGCCTGAGCGGTCCAGCATGGGGCGCCGTCGCGTGCGCCTCCCTGTTGATGCCTTTCAGCGAGAAGCCGAGAGCGGGGCCGTCGGCTGGCACCGGATGTGCATCGCGGCTCTGCTCGGCGGAAATGGCGACCACGTCGCTGACCAGTTGCCGGAATTGCGGCGTCACGCCATGGACGCCCGGCACGACGATGATCGACGCGATTTCGCCGTTTCGGGACTGGATCGGGTTCCATCGGCAAGAAAGGCCAGTCAGATCGGGGCGCGACCCTGGAGGTGCGGGTTCGATGGCGTAGTTGCCTTTTTTCATCTGACCTTCCGCCCAGCTGCCTCCGCCACCTGCAAACATCGCGTAGCTCACGAAGGGACTTGCCGAATAGCGTGCAACGCGCACGTCCAGTCCCTCGCGTCTGATGTCACGGATGGGGACCAGAGCGATACGCAGCGTCAGTTGCAAATCTTCTTCAGCCCAACGCTGTGCGGCCGCAAGGGCTTGGCGCGCAGCGCTTTCCATCGAGCCGGGAAGGGCGACGATAGCGCCATCGCCACCAAAGACGAAGGGGTAGTCACCCTTCGCGAGCGCGTTGAGCACCGCGGAGATGACGCTGGCACCCGCCATGTTCACGTCCTTGTAGCGGCCGTCCATGATCGCCTGCGTCGAGCCAACGATATCGGCAACCGCCAGCACCCAATCATCGGGAAGACGCCGATAGTTGTTCGTATCGGTCACACCCTCGAACTGATCGAAGATCGGCACGCTTTGGAAGAAGCTGTCATTGGAAATGTCGTTCATGCTAGAACTTAGACCAGACAGCCGGATCTGCGGCAATGCCAATTCGTTCGGGCAAGGCGTGGTGACTGGCTTCAATCCGATCCGCAGCGGCAACCGACCGTGTCATTTGAACCTGGCTTGGATCCTGTGTTGGACCCCGCCCTGCCTCCCGCCTTGGCTCGCGTATTGGAACTCAACCGGGATACCGCCTTGGGTCGGCGCAAACCGACTTGCACGCTTGAACCTTTGCCGCTAGCTCTGTCGCCAACGCACATGCTTCGAACGCGTGGCTGCAAAACCGCGCCCCACTGGCTTTGCGGAAAGCGCTCACGGCTGTCAGGCATCAATACCACAAGCGTGATGTCTTTTTATCCGCTTTCAAGAACGACGATCGGACACAGTTACAGATGAGCCGCCTCGACAGCTTCATTCGCCGTTTGACGGCCCAGCGTGATATTCTCAATGCAATCGTTGATTTGGTTCAAAAAATAGATGGCCCGGTGCTCGAATTCGGGCTCGGCAATGGCCGGACCTACGATCATCTGCGAGAGCATTTTCCCGATCGCCGCATAGTCGCCTTCGATCGCGAGGTGCGTTCTTATTCCTCCTCGACGCCGCCGGCCGAGAACATGGTAACCGGCGAGATCCGCGAATCGGGCCAGGCGTTCATTGGTATCGGTGCTGCACTCGCGCATGCCGATATCGGCACCGGTCATGATGAAATTGATGCGGTAACGCTGACGTGGCTGCCTCAACTGATGGTTGGCGTTTTGGCAAAGGGCGGGGTCGCCGTCAGCGGCCTGCCGATCGAACGGCCAGAGCTTGAGCCACTGCCGCTTCCATCAGGCATCAAGGAAGGCCGCTACTACCTCTACCGCCGCCGTTGATCAGGGTAGGAAAAGCACGTCGTACTGATCGATGTCGCCGCGCAGGTCGTTGACGGCCATTTCCTTCGCGCCCGTCTCGAAAAAGACGAGGCAGCGATCGTAAAAGCCGGCAAGCATGGCGATGAAAGCGCGGGTCTGCTCGGACCCGTAAAAACTGGGTGTGAACTCCATGTAAAGCGGTACGCGGCGCGACAGGAGCGGCCCCATGGATCGGCACGCGACAGGTTCATATCCTTCGATATCCATCCAGACCAGGCCGATATCGGCAGGGTCGATCGAGAAATCGTTCAAGATCTCCGTCACTGAGCGAACCGGCACGCTGATCTTGGTGTCGCTCGGGCTTTGCCGGATCGCGCTGCTCTTGCCGTGATTGTTGGCGTTCATGAAGAAGTCGATCTCGCCAGAGATGTCGCCGGCTGCGCAATTAACGGCCGTCACCATGTGGTCGAGCTGATTTTGACGCAGGTTTTGTTGCAGGAGCGGAAAATTGCGCGGGTCCGGCTCGATCGTGACGATATGTCGATAGGCGCCCGCTAGCGCGAAATAGACGGTCTGGGTGCCGATATTGCCACCGATCTCGAGCAAGTAGCTGTCATCTTTCAATATCGAGCGCTGCCGCAGGATATTCAGCAATCGGTCAACGTGATCGCGCTCGAAATGGCCTTTGCGAAACACCTTGCGGCCAATGTAGTCTGAGGGAGAAAAGGTCATCAGGTGGTCGCCCGCGTCGACCGTCATGGAGACGACACGCGGCCCCATACTCTCGATGAGGATCCGGCGACCCCTACGCGTGTCAAAAAGCTTGCGCGCGATGGCGTTGCGCATCTTGCGCCAGCGTTTTGTCCAGTATTTGGCGGTTAGCCGCGATTGGGCGGGCATCAGGTCTGTCCTTCAAGCAGTTGGATCGCCTTGTCGCGTGCAATGACATAGACTTTCAAGGGCAGTGCGCGGCCTCTGACGCTGATTTCACGACTTTCTATGCCGCCCATGTCGGCACCGGCCAGCATTGCAACGGGCTCTGAGACGACAAGCGCGACCTCGAATTCCTTTGCTGCAGCCTCTAGGCGACTTGCGACGTTGACCATGTCGCCAATTGCCGTCGTGCTGCGAACGCGGCCAAAACCCAGCGTTCCCACCACTGCCGGGCCGGTATGGATACCGATGGCGATGCGCAGCGGCATCGACAGTTCGTCCGACAGCTCCTCGCTCAGCTTCTCGATGTCACGTGCAATCGAGGCTGCCGCCGACAGCGCCTGACGGCAGGCCTCCTCGGGCGTGGTTCCTATGCCGAAAAGTGCCATTGCACCATCACCGATAAATTTATCGATACGGCCACCGGCCTTCTCAACCGCATTGCCGACCAGGGCGAAGTAGCGGTTGAGCAAAAAGACGATATCGAAAGGCAGGCGATCTTCGGTTAGCGCGGTGAAGTCACGGATGTCGCAAAACAGAACGGCGATCTCTCGCTCGCGGCCGGGTGTCGTCTCTTGTGTGTTGGCGGGCAGGGCCGCTTCTGCCGCACGCAGCAACAGTGGCACCACCGTTACGTCTTGCGTCGGGCGCAACTGACAGGCAAGCCGGACATCGGGTGCAGCGTTTATCCGCTTCAGGGTCGATTGCTCCATCCGATCGGGGGACGGGAGAGCGTCAAGATCGCTCAACACCTGCACGCGGCACGTTGAGCACTGGCCCTTGCCCCCGCACACGGAATAATGAGGAATGCCGCCAAGCCTGCTCGCTTCAAGAACCGTGAAGCCGCGCGGAACACGCACCACTTCCCCGCCTTGATAGTGCACGGTGATCTGGTCGACGCGCTCCTTCCAGCGGCGACGCGTTCTGGCCGCGACGACGAGAAAAAGCGCTCCTGCAAAGGAGCCGTAAAGCCCGGTGCGGATCATCCTGACCTCAGCGATCGCCTGCGGGTCCTTCATGTAGCGGGAATTGAGGTTTGCCTCATAGCGACCGATGTCGGCTATCCCCTCATAGGCCGGCTCGGCAATGGTGCGCCCCATTTCGATAAAACCGAGAATGGCAAGAACCGGAACGAGAATGGCTACGACCAGCAGCGAGGCGGCGATGTCATTGTACCAGTTTCGATACCGCAGCCAGTAGTGGAGGCCGATGCAACCGTGGAACCATACGGCCACGAGGGCCACGACCTGACGAAAGCCATTGCCAGGCGCGGTGATCCACAGGGTGCGCATGATTGTTTCGTAATTGTCGCGATAGCCATATAGAGCGTGCACCACACGGGTGCCGATCACGTGATCGATCAACAAGATTGGAATTGCCAGGCCAAGAATGATCTGGGCGGCCTCACCCTTGGGCATGACGAGGCTACGGCGGATATAGATCGAGCGCAAGACCAGGGCGATATGAGTGAAGATCGCGCCATAGAGCGCCAGCGAGCCGACGGGATTTCGCCACAGTGCGGTGAAAAACCGTCTGCCGTCTTCCGCTGCAGAAACCGAAATGAGGCCGAGCGCGTGATTGGAAAAATGCAGGAAAGCAAAGGCGAACATGACAAGGCCGGAGCCGAGCCTGGCGCGCCTGATCGAGCGTTCCGAAAAAATGCTGCTGCCTGCGACGCTCGCCATTCAATCCCGTTCTTGAAACCCAAATCACATTTGCATTAGTGATAGGGTAATTGAAGTTTTATTGCCGCCTTTCGACCGTCTGTGCACGTCACATGTTCGTCAGCAAGCCGTAAGGATGAAGACCATAGCAAACTTTCGCCCGGCGGGCACAGGGGCCGGTCTTGAACACTGCGTCTTAAAGTGTGTGACCAGATGCGCATAGCATTTTACGCACCGCTGAAGTCGCCCAACCATCCGGTGCCCTCGGGTGACCGGCTGATGGGGCGGCTGCTGATCCGCGCCTTGCAGATGGGCGGCCATACGGTCCAGGTCGCATCCGAATTCCGCAGCTTCGCATCGACGCCGGAAGCGGCGGCAAGGGTCGAAGGCGAGGCGGCCTTGGAGCTACAGCGGCTGCGGGCCGAGTGGACGGGCGGACGCCAGCCCGATCTGTGGTTCTGCTATCATCCCTATTACAAGTCGGTCGATCCGTTCGGGCCGGTGCTATGTGCGGAATTCGGCATACCCTTGATTACTGCTGAAGCATCCTACTCTCCCAAACGCGATCAGACCGATTGGGCGCCGTATCAGGCGCGGATCGGCGCAATGGTTCGGGATGCCGCGGTCAATATCGGCTTCACGCGGCGAGACCGAGAGGGCCTTGAGCGGGCAATCCCCGAGGCGCACATCGCGGCACTCGCCCCTTTCATCGATACGGCGGCATTTGAAGGCCTCCAGTCAGTGCCGGAGCCCACACGGCTGATCACGGTCGCGATGATGCGTGCCGGCGACAAGATGCAGAGCTACGCGATGCTCGCCGAAGCGCTGGTAACGATAAGAGACAAACCTTGGACGCTCGCGATCGTGGGGGACGGTCCGATGCGTGGTGAGGTCGAACGCCTCTTCGCAACATTCGAGCCGGGGCGGATCGATTGGCTCGGAGAGCGTGGTGCTGACGATATCGTTGAGGACCTTGGAAGATCAGGCATCTACGTATGGCCCGGCTGCGGTGAAGCCTACGGGCTTGCCTATCTCGAGGCACAGGCGGCGGGCCTACCGGTGGTCGCGCAGAACACGGCGGGCGTTCCAGAAGTCGTGCTGTCTGAGGTGACTGGCTTGCTAACGGCAGAGGGGGATATCGCCGCCTACGCTTCGGCGATCAGCGGATTGCTCGACGATGCCTCGAAACGCACCGATATGGCGAACGCGGCACGCCGCTTCGTCTTGGCCGAACGATCGCTTGCAATCGCGGCAAAGGCGATCAACTCCAATTTATGCAGATACATAGGAAAAGAACGATGATGGCTCACGACATCTGGGCGCCGTTGCGGGTGGAGCTCGGCCGTTGGCAGGCCTCCGGCAAGACCGCCCGCTTCTGGCTTCGCGACGACGATGCGATCGAGCCGACGCCGGCGCTGGAACAGCTGCTGAAGTTGACCACCGACGCCAAAGTGCCGTTGACCCTCGCCGTCATTCCGGCGTCCACGGGCGAGCCGCTTACCGCGCGGTTGGCTGAGGAGCGGCATGTGCTGGTGGCATTGCATGGATGGTCGCATACCAATCACGCAGGGCGTGACGAGAAGAAGCAGGAGCTCGGCGCCCATCGCGCGCCCGACATCGTCCTCGGCGAGTTGCGCGACGGATATGCCATTCTGCAACGGCTGTTCGGGTCGCAATTCATCTCCATCCTGGTGCCGCCTTGGAACCGGATCAACAGTGCGCTCATTGGGGAGTTGCCGGCGTTTGGTCTTGAGGTCCTGTCGGTCTACGGAGCCGCCAAGGCGGAAAGCCCGATACGGCTGCTGAATACCCACGTCGACATCATGAACTGGCACGGCATCCGTGGCGGCAGGCCGCATGACGAGCTGGTAGCTGACGTAGTGAAGGAACTGCGGGCCCGCTTCGATGATGATGCGGAGCCGATCGGCATTCTCACGCACCATCTCGTGCATGATCAGACCGCCTGGGCGTTCCTCTCTGACCTTATGGCAGAGACGAGCGCCCATCCCGCCGTCGACTGGAAATCAGCGGCGGCTCTGGTCGAAGCCTAGAGTTCCAGAACCTGGTTGTCGCGGGCGGCGAAGGAGCTCGGGAAGGCGGCCTGTGCCTGCTTTTCCATGTCTTCCAGTTGCGCATCGGTGCGCGATGGCGCGTGGTGGAAGAGTGCGAACTGTTTAGTGCCGGCCATCTTCGCCAGTTCGATGCCGTGCTGCCACGTCGAGTGGCCGAAGCCCTTGAAGCGCTGCATTTCGTCTTCGTTATAAGTGCAGTCGTAGACAGCGAGATCGACGTCCCGCATCATTTCCAACGCGACGGGGTCGTGGGTACCGGGCGTGTGCTCGATATCGTAGACCAGCGCGATGGAACGGCCCTGATACTCGACGCGATAGCCGATCGCGCCACCAGGGTGGTTCAGCATGAAGGTCTTGATCCTGATGCCTGGATGCGGTTCCAGGATCTGCCCGGCGTGAAAATCGCGGAAGCTCATCGTCGCTTGGCAGATGTCGGTCTTCACAGGGAACCATGGCGGGCTGATGAATTGCTCGATCATTTCGCGCGTGGTCATCTTGCCATCGAGATGGCCGGACCAGATGCGCAAATCGATCGACGGATAGTAGATGGCCTTGAAGAACGGCAGCCCGATGATGTGGTCATAGTGACAGTGGCTGAAGAACAGATCGACGTCGCGAACCTGCTCGTTGAGCATGCAAAGCCCCGCCTCGCGGGCGCCGGAGCCCGCGTCGAAGATCATACGGTGTTCGCCACAGCGAATTTCGATGCAGGAGGTGTTGCCACCATAGCGATCGAACTCAGACCCGGAGACCGGGATACTGCCGCGCACGCCCCAGAACTTTACTTGAAAGAGATCTTTACTCATCGCTTTTTCAAAATGGTCCGACCCACCGCACTACCGTGATCATCATCTGAACCTGATGCCAAGCGTTGCATTTCCACAAGCCGTTTGTCTTACGTACCGCATCAACCTTATCAATCCAACCGGTCGAATATCTTAAGCAACCGGGTTTTGTCGCAGAAAGCAACAGCTTATGGTTTGATTTTCGTAAATTGCGATACGCTATCAGCCAGCGTGCGGCGCCGAATCCTGATTTTCCTTAAAAATATATGGGAATTCGCATACGGGAATGCAAATGGCGGGCGATCCCACTTAAGTCGAAGGTTTCGATGCCGTATCGCTCGACGCTGATCGGTCGCCGTGCGATTATCCAGTTCGTTGTCGCTTGATCGTTTAATGTCCCGCGACGGCATGTGCATGGCATTCGGTGGCGTCCGGTAGGATGATCCTTGTTAAAGACGAGGGGGTGCATGGCAGGCAACGCTGATCACGGTTCCATTGCGAGGAAGAACGGCTACTTCATCACGACTGTGGTGATCGCGATGCTCGCCGGGCTGCCGCTTGCCGTGTGGATGGATGTCAGCAACCTCTCGCAAAGTGCACTGAAGCGGCAGGCTCAAGACATGAGCTCGCTCATTACGAGCATTCGCTCCTATTATGCCACCAACGTGGTCGGCCGGATACTTGCGGCCCACGCTGCCGGAATGGATACCGGCACGCCGGTCACCCATGAATACGCGACCATTCCCGGTGCGATCCCCATACCCGCCACGCTTTCGCTCGAACTCGGGGACGTGATCAAGCAACAGCAGGCGAACATCACCTATCGCTTCGTTTCCGACCTGCCGTTTCAAAAACGGGCACCGCATGATCTCGACCACTTCGAGACCGCGTCGCTAGCCGCGCTGCGCGCCGATCCGAAGCAGACCTTGAGTGACATAAACCGGAGCGGGTTCACCAACACCTTCCGTCTGGTCACGCCGGTGCTCATGGCGCAGGCCTGCGTTGCCTGTCACAACACACACCCGCAGAGCCCGAAGACAGACTGGAAGATTGGAGACGTTCGCGGCATCCAGGAGATCATCATCCGGCAGCCCTTCGCCGGCAACGTCTTTGCCTTCAAGTACCTTCTATTTTACTTTCTTTGCTCAGCCGTGCTCGGCATGGCATTGATTTTTCTCCAACAACGGCAAGCGGCGTTGATACAGGGGTTCAATCGTGACCTGGAATCCACCAACGAGTTTCTGGCCAGCATATCGCTTAAGATTTCTCGATATCTGTCGCCTCAGATCTACAAGGGGATCTTCAGCGGTCAGAAGGACGTCGTGGTTCATACCGAACGCAAGCGGCTGACGATCTTTTTCTCCGACATCAAGGATTTCACGGCAACGACCGAACGCCTGCAGCCGGAGGCGTTGACGGAAATGCTCAACGAATACCTGACGGAGATGTCAGCGATCGCACTCAAGCATGGCGGCACGCTCGACAAGTTCATCGGAGACGCCGTACTGGTCTTCTTCGGCGATCCGGAGACGAATGGGGCGGCAGAAGATGCCAAAGCCTGTCTGAAGATGGCAATTGACATGCAGCACCGGCTTGGCGAGCTGAAAGCGAAATGGCGCGGCGAGGGCACGGAAGAGCCCTTCGTCGTCCGCATGGGGATCAATAGTGGCTACTGCAATGTTGGCAATTTCGGCAGCAACGACCGGATGGATTACACGATTATTGGCGCCGAGGCCAATCTGGCCGCCCGCCTGCAATCGATCGCCGAGGGCGGCAAGATCGTCATCAGCTACGAGACATACGCGCTGGTGAAGGATATGGTTGATGCCACGCCGTTGCCGCCGATCACCATGAAGGGGATACAGCGGGAAATCGTGCCCTATGCCGTCAATGGCCTGATTCTGGGCGAGGATCAGGCGATCCGCGTCATGAGCGAGCATTTTTCGGGGCTCGATTTGCACCTGGATCTTGGTCAGTTGGACCCCAAGGAGCGCGACCGGGTGCGCGCAGCACTGGCCGAGGCAATGGCCGCGCTCGACGAGCGTGACGTGCAGCCATAAGCCACGGCGGCTCGCTCCTTGCTTCGTCTAGCCGCCCCTTGGAATGAACGCGGCTACGCTTTCGCGCTCAACCGTCAGCGGTTCATCAACATCCAGTCTGGTGAAGGGGTCGTCCACACCGGTGGAAAGCACGCGGCTCCACTCGTTGATCTCGTTGACCTGAGGCAGACGGATCTCGCAATCTCCGCCGGCGTTGAGCACCGTGAACAAACCTGCACGCGTGTCGACGTCAGGCGTGTTGGCGCTATAGGAAATATAAACGCTGAGCAGACGAAGCTCCGGATCGTTCCAGTCCTCTTCGCCCATCTGTTGTCCATCAGGGCGATACCAGGCGATTTCGGTGCGCCCGTCCTCGCCGACTGCGCCGGTCAGGAAGCGTTCCTGGCGAAGCTCGGGGTACTCTTTGCGCAAAGCTATCATCTTCTGGCAGAAGGTCAGGAAGGGATCGTCAAGGCCGGACCAATCGACCCAGCCGGTTTCGTTGTCCTGACAATAGGTGTTGTTGTTTCCGCCCTGGCTATTTCCGACTTCGTCGCCCGCCACGATCATCGGCACGCCTTGGCTGAGAAGCAGGGTCGCCATCATGTTACGACGGCGGCGAGAGCGAGCTTCGCGGATGCCGTTGTCGTCGGTCGCGCCCTCTGCCCCCATGTTGTCGGAGTGATTGTCGGAATGGCCGTCTCGATTGTCTTCGCCGTTCGCATCGTTGTGCTTTTCGTTGAACGAGACTGTGTCCATCAGCGTGAAGCCGTCATGGGCAGACAGAAGGTTGACCGACGATGTCGAAGCGCGGTCGGAGTGATTGAACTGCAACTGCGAGCCGGTGAGCCTTGCTGCCATGTCGGGCGCCATGCCGCCGTCGCCTTTCCAAAAACGCCTGGTGTCGTCGCGGAACTTGTCGTTCCATTCCCGGAAGGGATGTGGAAAGCCACCGACCTGGTAGCCGCCTTCACCGACATCCCAGGGTTCGGCGATCAGTTTCACGCCCGAAAGGATCGGGTCCTGACGTATCGCGCTGAAGAAGATGCCCTGGCGGTCGAAGTCGAGGTCCTGGCGCCCCAACGTGCTCGCGAGGTCAAAGCGGAAACCATCGACGTGCATCACGCCGACCCAGTAACGCAGGCTGTCGAGCACCATCCGCATGACCATGGGGTGCGCAACGTTCAGCGTGTTGCCGGTCCCTGTCGTGTCATAGGTGTGGCGCGGATCATCTGGCGAGAGGATGTAGTAGCTGGCATTGTCGAGCCCACGAAAAGAGAGCGTCGGCCCGCGTTCGCTGCCTTCGGCCGTGTGGTTATAGACCACATCCATGATGACCTCGATGCCGGCGGCGTGGAACGCCTTCACCATCGTCTTGAACTCGGTGATCCTGCTTCCCGACAAGTATCGCGGCTGCGGCGCGAAGAAGCCCAGCGTCTGGTAGCCCCAGTAGTTGGTGAGGCCTTTTTCGAGGAGATAGCGGTCGTTTGGAAAATGCTGGATCGGCAGCAGCTCGATTGCTGATATTCCGAGTTTGGTCAGGTGATCGATGATCGGCTCACTGCACATGCCGAGAAACGTGCCACGCAGCTCATCGGGCACATCGGGGTGCGTCATCGTCATCCCGCGCACATGCGCCTCATAGATGATCGTATCCGTCCAGGTACGGCGGATCGCCTGGTCGCCGTCCCAGTCGAAATCCGGGTCCTGCACGATGCCCTTGACCATATAGGGAGCGCTGTCGCGGTCGTCGAAGGAGAGGTCATCATCCTTGGCGCCGATCGTGTAGCCGTAGAGTGCGTCGTCCCACTTGAGTTCGCCAAGAACCTGCTTGGCATAGGGGTCGAGCAGCAGCTTGTTCGGGTTGAACCGATGACCGGCCTGCGGGTCGTAAGGACCGTGGGCGCGATAGCCGTAAACGGTACCTGGGCCGACACCTGCGATATAGCCGGACCAGATGTCGCCCTCGCGTTTGGGAAGTGCCATGCGCGCGACCTCGTCCTTGCCATCGGGCGAGAAGAGGCAGAGCTCCATCTGTTCGGCATGGGCGGAAAACACCGCGAAATGCGTTCCCTGGCCGGTATATTCGGCCCCCAGTTCGGGCTTGAGAAAGTCGAGTTCTGAAAACGAAAAGCTCATGGAACGCCCCCGCTTGGTTGTTAGCCTTCAGGGAACGTTGTTGCGCTGCAAAAGTTCCTTGGATCGACGTCAGGGCCTATCGAATTGCCCCACTGCAAGTCAGGGCATGAGCTGTCCGCCATTAACCTCGACGATCTGGCCGGTGACGTAGCCGGATAGCGTCGGCGATGCGAGAAACAGATAGGCACCGATGCAATCCTCCGGCGTGCCGACGAAACCCATCGGAATCGACTTGCGCTGCATCTCCATCTGTTCGGAGTTGGTATAGCGCTCGTGGAACGGCGTAGCGATCACCCCTGGTGCGACCGCGTTGACGCGAATGCGGTCGGGCACGAACTCCTTCGCATGGCCCCGGGTGATGGTGGAGACGAAGCCCTTGGCGGCGGCGTAAAGAATGGCGCCGCCACCACCGCCGTTTCGGGCTGCTATCGATGTGGTGTTGATGATGAACCCGCCCTGTTTTTTCAACCAGGGATGGGCCGCGCGGGTTGCAGCCAGCACGGAGCGCGCGTTGAGGTCCATCACCTTCTCGTAATGCTCGTCGGTGAACTCTGCCGTGGGCTTGCGGCCCAGCATGCCGCCAGCGTTGTTTACCAAGCCGTCGAGATGGCCGAATGTCTTGGCGGTTTCTTCGACAACGCGCTCGGTCTCACCCTCTTTGGACACGTCGCCATGGACGAGGTGAACGTGACCGCCCGCCGCCTTGATCTCGTCGGCCAGCGCCTGCGCCTGCTCGCGGCTCGAATTGTAGTGAATGCCGACTTTCATTTCCTGGGCGGCGAACGCCCTGGCGAGTGCGGCGCCAATTCCGGTCGAGGCGCCGGTGATCAGAACTGCCTTGCCGCTCAGATCGGGAATTTTGATTGCCGCAAGCGATTGCGCAAGATGTACCATGAAAAAGATCTCCCAGTTTTATCGAAAGGCCGACGCGAGCCTGGCCAAGATGATGGCTCGCCGGATTAGATTGGAGATCAGTTGCCCGCGTCAAGCTCCGGGTAGTGGCGGAATATGCCATCTTCGCTGAAAGCGAGACGGCGAGGGGAGGCGAGATAGGCGGCGATCCGGGGGCGCTCGCGGACCACCGCATGGAGATCGGCCAAGGCGTGGTAACGGTCCTGGTATCCCTTCATCGCATTGGGAAATGCATAGCAGAGCCCCTCGATCACCTGGAACAGCGATAGATCGACATAGGAAAGCTGCGAGCCGACGATGTGCTGCGAGCCGCCCGGGTTCTGGTGCAGCGTTCGCTCGAAATAACCGAGGTACTTCGGAATACGCTCATCGATGAACCCCACCGAACGCGCCTTCGCTTCAGCCTTCTGATCCTCGTAATAAAGTCCAATCGAGATTGGATGGTGAGTGTCGTGAACCTCACAGACTAAGTCGGTAATTGTCAGTTGGAGGCCGTTTGCGACATATCTCAGCGCCTCGTTCGATGGAGCAAGCCCTAGTTTGGGGCTAAGATAGAAGAGGATGTTGGCGACGTGCGAGACAAGTACGTCTCCATCCTTTAGAAAAGGCGGAGCAAATGCGGTCGTCGGATTCAACCCGTGATCAAGGATTTCCAGCATCGCATCTGGGCCCATCCCCGGCTGCTCGTGTCTCACGACGTCGACGTAATCCGCGCCCGCTTCCTCCAGCGCCAGGCGCACGAACTCGCCCCGCCCCTGAATGCCGTTCCAATAGTATAGTTGATAAGCCATCGGAGCCCTCCTGGGGCGCCTGATTGCTGGATCGTCGTTCAGACGCCGTCTTTTAAAATGATCGGATCAAGTTATCGGCGACGGAACACCCACCACCAATTTACTTACGGCCATACCAGCGTGAAACGGCCGCGATCCGCTCAACCGCCGATCGACGCATCGAAAAAGCGGCCGGCTTTTCTCTAAAGAATAAGGCGACTAGATTGTCGACGATGACGACAAGAAGCATGGCGAGCGCTAGATAAGCGGTTGCAGCAAGGACCAGGGTCGGCATTGTATCTCACACCGGAGCGATGAACATGTAGCAACCTGCTACAATGAGGGAAACGAGAATGACGTCGAAATAGCTGCGGTTCATGACTACTCTCCCAGTTTTGCAGGAGAACCGTCGAAGGTCACTTTTGTTCCATTGGGAACCGCTGCCGTCGCGCTTTTAAGCGGGGTCCGCATTGCGCTGCGACTGAAGATCTTTCTGGCATTAGTTCAGTACGACTGAATTAATGCAAAGATATGACTGAAATAAAAACAGGGCGCCTTATCGGCGCCCTTTGGAAAACAATTACTCGCCCTGATCAGGCCGGTTTTCGCGCGGTAGACTTCTTGGGGGCGGTTTTGGCCGCGGCCTTGGCAGCACCGCTTACCTTGATCTCCGCAGGCGCCCGTTTCGGCTTATTCTTGACTTCTCGGCCATCGGAAGACGCAGCCGTTCCTTCAAGCGCGGCACGCTCCTTCATAGCCTGTTCCCAATGTGCATGTTCACGCCCGGTGGGGCGGCCTTCCTCTTCCCAAAGCGCATAGGCGCGCTTTTGAACCCACTCTATCTGAGTTTCCGTCATCGCCGATCTCCACTGCACGGATGCCATCGTTCAAACGCGGTACTGTTTGAAGAGTTCCAGACGAATCGGATTGTTTCAAGTGATTTCTGACACACTGCAAAAATATATGCGGCATTGCAGCACGATACTTAACCAAAGCGATGCCTCTGCTCCAGATCCGCGCATATCCGCTAGCAGCGTACCATTATCCGTTCATCAGACCGCGTCTACGATCCGCACGAATGTCCATTGCGTCTAGGCGAAGTATGTAGGCCGAGGTGTGATTGAACAGTCTGAAATTGCCGCTATAACTCAGTGGCATGTTTAATCTCATATCGACCTATTGGCCGCATATCCTGTTCGTGATTTCGTTGCTCATGGGGGCTGCCGCGGCGATCCACGCGACCATGACGAAGGAAGAGGTGCGCGCTGCCATTGGCTGGGTTGGCGTGATTGTCCTGTCCCCCATTGTTGGCGCCGTACTCTACGCGATTGCCGGCATCAACCGTATCCGGCGCGCCTCCTTGAGCCTACGCCGCGACGCGCTGATGCCGCAGGCCGATCTCGATGAATTGGAAACCTTCGACGCTGAGGCCGAGATTGTCATCAGCGGTTTCGGGCGCCGTTTCGCCGCCTTGCAGACGCTTGGCGACCGTGTGGCCCGCAGCCCGATTTCGACCGGCAACACGATCGACATGCTCGAAACTGGCGACGACTGCTACGCCGCGATGAAGACAGCGATCGACAGCGCCGAGCGAAGCGTTCTTCTCGAAACCTATATTTTCGACCGTGATTCGATCGGTCTGAGGATCGCAGATGCGCTGATCGCTGCGACAAAGCGTGGCGTTGAGGTCCGCGTGCTGATCGACGCCGTAGGCGCCCGTTACTCTGTGCCAAGCATTCTCGGCTATCTCGAAGATGGCGGCGTTTCCGTCTCGGTCTTTAACGGCAACGTCATCATCGGTCTGCGCTTGCCCTACGCTAACCTCAGAACCCACAGAAAGATGGTTATCGTCGATGGGCGGGTGGCGCTGACTGGTGGCATGAACATACGGGCTGGTTTCACCCGCGAATTTGCCGGGGAAGATTTCGCGCGCGACACGCATTTCATGGTCACCGGGCCCGTTGTCGCGGATCTCTTCGATATTGCCGCCGAAGACTGGCGCTTTACGACGGGCGAGGAGCTGACCGGCGACGAGTGGCGTATCGCACCACCCGAGCGGGAGCCTGGCGATCCTGTCTTCATGCGCGTGGTCGCGTCAGGACCAGACAGACGGGTGGAGACGAACCACAAGATGTTGATGGGCGCTTTTTCCGTCGCCCGCACCTCGATCAAGATCATGTCACCTTACTTTCTGCCGGACAGGGAACTGATCAGCGCGCTGGCAACGGCGGCGCGCCGGGGTGTCGAGGTCGACATTGTGGTTCCGGCGTCCAACAATCTCGTGCTTGTCGACCGGGCGATGACGGCGCAGTTCGATCAGATCGTCAGCAATTACTGCCGTATCTGGCGCGCGAGCGGGGCATTCAGCCATTCGAAGTTGCTATCGATCGATGGCGTCTGGTCCTATGTC
Source organism: Hyphomicrobiales bacterium (assembly GCA_900467745.1). Lineage (GTDB taxonomy): Bacteria > Pseudomonadota > Alphaproteobacteria > Rhizobiales > Rhizobiaceae > Rhizobium. Next base: position 13,187 of record UBQW01000062.1, on the reverse strand, counting down.
GGCTCGTCCAATCTTGATCCACGCTCGCTACGGCTAAATTTCGAGATCGATCTCGAAGTGTTGAACGAAGGTTTCGCCAATGAGATCGAGGAACATATCGACGAGGCGATCCGCTCTGCAACGCCGGTCACGTTGCAGGGGTTGCGGTCCGCACCGTTCGCGGCGCGCCTTTTAAACAAGGTACTGTGGCTTGGTTCGCCATACCTCTGAGCGATTTTTTGCGCGCTTTAACATGGCAAGTTCAATTGGAGCGCCTATACTGAAGCCAAGGAAACCAATGCCTTCATGGAGCACCGGAACACAGCGATGCATGCCAGGAACAACAATCTGCCAGCAAGCATTCTTGCTTCCATCCGAAACCACAGGAAGCGCGTAGAGGTGGCGCATGTCAGTCCGATGGTCCGCCCGGAAGGTACGCTGATTGCTTCTTACAACGTGCATAAATGTGTTGGAAACGACAGGCGGTTCGACCCGGAGCGTACGAGCCGCGTCATCCACGAGATCGACGCCGATGTCATTGCGCTTCAGGAAGCAGATACCCGATTTGGGGAGCGAACGGGCATTCTTGATTTGCCTCGGCTGGAAAGGGAGAGCGGCTTGGTGCCGGTGCCAATCAGCGGCGTCAACAAGGCGCATGGCTGGCACGGCAACGTGGTGCTCTTCAAGAAGGGTCTGGTCCGAGACGTCCACCAGATCAAACTTCCGGGCTTGGAACCACGCGGCGCGCTTGTTGCGGAACTCGATTTGGAACGGGGCGGCGCACTTCGCATCATCGCCGCGCATTTCGGCCTGCTCAGGCATTCGAGGGCACAACAGGCCAAAGTGCTGCTCGAATTGATGGCAGACAAGTCCGACATGCCGACTATCCTGCTTGGCGATCTCAACGAATGGCGGCTCGGGGATCGCTCGTCGCTTCATTCGTTTCAGTCGATCTTCGGTCCGCAGCCGCTGGCCGTGCCGAGCTTTCCGGCCCGCCTGCCTGTACTGGCGCTCGATCGCATCATAGCAAATCGCAAAGGCGTGCTGACCACCGTCGAGGCGCATGATACGCCATTGTCGCGCATCGCCTCTGATCATCTGCCGATCAAGGCGCTGGTCAATTTACACGAAGACGCCAATTCTGCCTGATACCTGCAGTCACGAAGGCGCACCAGTTTACCATAGGTGCCTCGTGCGTCTTGACACAGCTTTCAGTCGTGAGAGGGTCGCGCGGACCGGCATGGGGCCGTCACGAAGAGGTCGAGCAATGGGAAGCCAACGCCAGCATGCAGATGCGCTCAGCCGGGCGATATCGACGACGCTGCGTACCGCGGCGATCGGCATAACGCTCTTGCTCATCGCGGCGCCGTCGGCTGGCGCTGAGGATCGCGTGCAGACACAGGCGTCGATGGAGCAGGTCGCGAAGCTTTTGGACACAATGAGCGAGCAGTTCGCCAAGGCTAATACGCTTTTAGAGCGCCGCAACGCCTTCGAGAAGCTGATGCAGAAGACGCCGGGACCATCACGTGTGCAGATCCGGGAAGTTGATGCGGGCGGCGTTGACGCAGAGCTGATATGGCCCGCGCGTCTTCACTATACGCTCGGCAAACGCGCCATCCTCTATGTTCATGGTGGTGGCTTCTACAGCGGGTCGTTGGATACACACCGTGCGTCGGCTGCCTCCTTTGCAAAGGCGGCGTCGGCGGATGTTCTGCTGATCGATTATCGCCTGGCGCCTGAGTACCCCTATCCCTCGCAAATCGACGACACCTTGACCGCCTACCTTTGGCTGCTCGATGCGGGGTATGAGAGCAGCAACATCATTATGCTTGGCGATGCCGTCGGAGGCAATCTTGCGATCGAAGCGGTGTTACGGCAGATCAAGTTGAAGGGGCCGTCGCCGGCTGCCGTCATCACGATCAGCGCCGTGACCGATCTTGCGGCGACGGGCGCATCGATCAGGACCAATGCAGCCAATGATCCCTTCGGCAATGCATTGCAGCTAGACGCAGCGCGAAAGGCCTATCTCGCAGATCGCTCGCCGACTGATCCGCGCGTGTCGCCGCTTTATGCCGACATGAAGGGTTTTCCGCCATTATTGATGCAGGTCGGCTCGAGGGAAATTTCGCTTGACGACACGCTGCGTCTCGCCGACAGGGCCAGACAGGCCGGTGTCGATGTGACGACCGAGGTGCTGCCTGGTATGGTGCATCAATGGCATCTCTTTCCCTTCTGGCTCGATGACGCACGCAAGTCCAACCAACGCGCGGCCGAGTTTGCGCTACAGCATTTCGCTGACAAGCCGCGCGAGTAATGAGAAGGCGTTCATCGACCGAAGCTGAAGCGCCATTGCCCCAATGTCGGTTGATGTTGCTGGAGACGCTTACCTTGGTAAAGACTAGGCGATTGTCCCGCCGCACTCGTCGGCAATACGCTGGCGGGCACGATTGACGCGGCTTTTAACTGTTCCGGGCGCACAGTGGAAATACGCGGCCGCTTCCTCATAACTGCGGCCATCGATGAAGACGAATTCAAAGGCGGACATGAAGGGTTCCTTCAGGCTGCCGCAGGCCCGCTCCAGTTCATGGCCGCGTATTCGCCACTCCTACTCGGCGGCGGCGCTTCTAGTATCTGATACGCATTCGTCCAAGCCCACCATCTCGCGCTTGCCGATGCGAAAACGGGAGCAAAACAGGTTTCTCATGATTGTAAAAAGCCAGGATTTGAGGTTGGAGCCGGGGCACGGGCTCTCTGCGCTGAGCAAGCCGGCTCGTAGCGGTGGCCTTTAAGTTTGGCTTACCGCAGATGCCGGCTGATTGCCGGAAAATCCGGGCCAGGAGCAAGGTGCTAGCTGCCCCTCGCACTCGTGGGGCTGGTGGTAGCCGTAGCTCGCACGTTCAAACGCAGAGCTCGCAGTCGGGCTGTTTTGGCATCTCGCGCGTCGCGTTGGGCCTTGATGATCCCGGTGGCGATTTCGTGCGTGTGTTCGAACTTGTCGCGGCGTTCGGATTGCGTCATGGACTGCCTCATTGCTGAGCTCCTTGATCCGCTTGAGGAGCGAGCCGAGCGGTCAACTCCTCCAAAATTCGGGATTCACCGTGTTTATTCTGAACCAGATCAATGGCGGCGGTCAGCGCGCACCGACCCTCGGTGCTATCGATGGCGCAGTTGTTCACCCGGCACCAATCATTGATAGTAGCCGTGACCAATTCAATTTCGTCTTCGGATAAGTAGATTAGGGATTGCAACATCATGGTGCTCCTCCGCTAGGACGGCAGAAGCAAAGTGCACTCCCAAGCGGCCACCACCGAAATTCCCGAGGCCGATGACTTAGTGTAACCCTAAAAATGAGGAATAGCATACCGTGTACGAGGCCGTACGCACTTAATGTGTCCGTGGTTTCGGCGTCGCAATGTCATCCCAGCCGCGATCACGACAGTATTGCTCGCCAGCGCGAATGGCAGTTTTCTGATCTTTGAACGGGCCAAGCATGGTGACTTCGTCGCGGAAAGCGACAACGATCGTCTTGTCGACCAGGTCGAATACGATCTGCATTCCGGCTTCGTACGGCATGCTGGCACTATCCTCTTCATCGAATGCGACTCAACGGGCTGGCACAGTCGAAGTTCACAAAAATATTACAATTTGCGGATCGTTACAATTAAGCCGATTGAGTGTGCACAACTACACGGTGATACTTCCCTCTGCAGCGTCAAAGCCGGGCGGAGGCCGAGAGGGTCGCATAAGGCCGACATGGACCGTCAACGGATAACGCCTCGTGTAGCCTCTGTCGTTTCTTTTCTCGGCAGTATCGCAGCTCTTCTCGTTTTCACGCCTCTAAGCCGAACGTCACCCACACGAGGCGGATCGGCGGGCTGGGACAAGTGTCCACCCCAGCGCCCGTGCAAAACTCGAATTGAGCCAACGACGGCTGCGTATCAACGTTTAGACGGCTGGCATTGAACTAAGGTGTCCGTGCCCTAATTGGTTGCAATGCAAGCGTTTCCGATTTCAGCCATGGAGGTCAGGCTGGTCGTCGTAGAGACAGTCGAAAGGTCGGGTGCCAACGGCGACCCGACCTTTTTGCATCTGAAGGCATCATGGAGCCCAGCGCACGTCAGAGAATGCTCGACACGGGCCATTGACGCCCAAGCAGATACGGGTTGTCCTCCTACAATTCAGCAAGTTATTGGCTGCGTTTGCACTGCAACTGCCTGGCGACAGCGATTAATTGGCAAAATTGATTAACGACGCAGCCACGTCGACCAAAGCGCTTGCTGCAGATGTCGCTGAGGGTGATGCAGATGTGGAGAGTGGAAATGGTGATGTCCACTGCGCGTCTTGTTAGTGCCGTTAGTAAGCTAGTTCCAGCCTCTCTCGCTGGCCCGACATTGCATTGAAGCGGGAAACCACTCGCCGCCCGGCCCTGAGCATGCCCAGTGAAGGCCAGCCGGCGAACGCTGGACCCAGCATGAAGCCACGACCTCAGCAATGGGCCTAAGCGGCATAGGGCTGGCCAACATGGTCGCGAACCCTAGCCCGAACATGGGTGTTGTCGTCAGTTCGGGCAGGGTAGATATCAACCCGTCTGACCTAAGGCCGCGAAGTTCTTGCCGAAGCCGTGCAAATGCGACAGTGGCCATCGACAGGGTCAAAAGCGTGATGCGGCGGGGCCAAGAGGCCGGAGCGCCGCAACTCCTTAGCCCAATCGGGGAAGCTCCGATGTTTCGATCCTCCGAAGCGCCGAGTGGAGCCACGGTCAACTCCCGGCTTCCTGGCGACTCCTGCGGAAACGGTGTTGCATCCATTGGCAGGTCAATCGGGCTGCTGTACCGACTGAGCCCTCTAACGCTTTACATCGCCGGACTGTTTCGCGGTAAATGAACGATCTTGCAGATCGGCATACCAGGCAGCGTACGGTGTGTTCCGGGCCAGGTACCGATTGTAGTCGGGCGCGCCGTCGTCCCACCATGCGGGCCCCCGCTCGCCAAGCGCGACTTTCGCATCGTTAACTCTCGTACGGGCTTCTGCCATCTCACAACTACCCGCTTGTGCATCGCGAACGGCCCGGCGCGCCGCCATAAGCTCGGCGATCAGGCGATCATGGGTTTCTTGGTCAAGGGCAGGATTGCACTGCCGCCACAGGCGGCCGCGCACTACAAAATATCGCCTGTCGGGTGTCGTCGGGTACTCTGGCAATCCGTCATTCCTGTTTAAGACTGACATCAGATTTGACTGATGCCTCTCGGGTATGAAACCTTCTGTGATCGAATTTTGTCGAAAATCGAAACGAGCCCTCGCTATCAACCCTCAACGTCGATGATCGCCTGGAGACGGAGCACGCCGTCGATCCCGAGGTTTTCGGTCGAGCGCTGTAGCGGCGATGATGTTGCCGTCAGTAATTGGAACGATCGCGGGTGTGAGACGCGTTGGATCCGACCCTGTCGATCGCGGCCAATCACTCTGTGATGGTTTTGGGGCAGCGGCTCTCTGCCTGATGCTCGGTCCGAAAAGGGCTGCTTCCAGCGAATAAAAGCGGGATGCACTCGTCAATCGCCGTAGCTGGATGATAAACCAGCCATTTTTTCTCTGTTTCCAGAATCGTTCCGACAGACCGCCAGTCAGCAGACGTCTGTGGATCAACCATCCAACTGTTGATTACCCGAGGCTGTGCACGCTTCGAAACATCGATGAAGGTGGATGCGCCCCTGGTGGCTATTACGCCGATGATTTCAGACGGAAGAACGTAAATGTTAAAGCGAGGGTCTACGACCGAGGTGTCAACAATTGGCCCGGCACTGATCTTTGAGCCTGCGACTACAATTACATCGAAGTCACTGTTGTCGAGAACGCCAAACCATTTTCGCACCGTTACAGTCGTGCCTTGCCCCAAGTCGGCAGATGCTTGCGAATAGGGGAAGATTTTTACCCAAGCGACCGGTACGACAATCAAGATAAAGAACAGCGCCAGGACGGCTCGAACGATTTTCCAGGCGGCTTGCTGAAGTTGCACGTACCAGACCTTGGGGCGATTGCTATTCAATTGCATGGTCTTGGCTCTACCGTTCTGGCAATGACTGTGTGCATTCATAGAATGCGGCGTCCGTCCCGAGCTTCGCTAGTGTGGTCGAGCCGCAGCAGGAGCAGGTCTGTGCTGCGATAGAGGCGCAGGGCGGGACGTCTCGACAGACGCTCGTCCAGGTGGCTGAAGCCTGACAAGGTCTCCCTGCGGCCAGTTCATCCAAACTGACGTCTGCGTTTTCCGATCGGCCGGCTGCATCTTATCGAAAGCCGCGTCTAACCCTCAACTCAACCGAGCTGAATGTTAATCGCTTTCGGACCTTTGCCTCGCTTGTCCGGCTCCGTGTCGAAGCTCACCTTTTGGCCGTCCTGAAGCGATTGGAGGCCGGAAGACTGCAATGCGGATATATGAATGAAGATGTCAGCGCCGCCGTCGCTGGGCTTGATGAAACCAAAGCCCTTGTCGGCATTGAAGAATTTTACGATCCCGGATGCCATGTGTTTCCCCTAGATATTGGAGGCTCTCAACATGCTGCGTCCGTCCGTAATGTTCAACGAATTTTCGTTCTGAGGCCTATCTTTTGTTTTGTACTTCAAAAGCACCGCGGCATTGACGCCGGCCACTGAGCAACTTTCGATAAGTGGGTGAAGAAATCCTCGCTACCCAGCCAAACGAACATATCCGAACGAGAGCGCCAAATGGCGGGGGCTCGCCTGGTGAAACATTTTCGCCCGGCGGGCGGTAGATTTGCCGAGATGCAGCCGAGCGAAAGTCTACAGATAATCGACGTTGTCCCTAACGGCTGGCCGATAGATGGCCTAGCTGTCACAAGTCAGCAAAACAGGACGCGTGGGAAGAGGCGGGCGTAAAAGTTAAGGTCCGGACAAAGCCCATCGGAAGCTTCGCGTATGGCAAGGTGCTCCTCAACGTTGATACTGTCCCGGCCGACCCACAGGTTCACCTTATCAAGGTGAGGGAGACCCGATCGATTTTTCTTGAGCGCTGTCAGCGGGAGTTGGTCTGGGTCTCGACATCGAAAGCGTCTCGTCGCGTGGGCGAACCTGGCTTGAAAAAGTTGCTTGGGAAGCTCTTGAGGCCTCTCGGTAGATTGAAATCAGGGGCGCGCTCCCCTTGCAGTGACGGCTCCGCCCCGACTAGACTTGGGACGACAAATAATTCGGGGTTGTCGATCGATTTTATGAATGCCCTCGCGCTCCTTGTTTTCCTCATTGTCTGGATCGCTCTTGAACCTCTTACAGCAATCGGCTTGCCAAGGAAGAATGACAGCCTCTCAATCGACATGGTGCGCATCCGCTCTTCCTGGATGAGAGAGGTATTGACGAGGGACAACAACTTTATCGGTGACGCCGCAATTCTTGGACATACGATCAATTCGGCCTCGTTCTTTGGCTCGGCCAACCTAATTGTCATTGTGGGCTTAAGCGGCGCGTTGTTTGTTAAACCGAACTACGGCTCGGGGCGTGGTCTGATAGCGATGTTCGCCGCCCAGGACCCCGCTTGGTTTTTCCAGTGCAAAGTGTTGCTGATTGTTGCAACGCTCCTGAGAGGGTGACGTGAGACCCATCTTCCCTCCGGTTTTCAGGAGAGTCTTGGGTTTTCAATCTGGCCTTATGCTGCCAGTTTTTCCATAGCCATTTTCAATGCGAATTCACTGGGTGTGATGTTGCCCAGTGAAGAGTGCGGTCTGTTTCGATTGTAGTCCCCCTTCCATGCTGTGATTTCGATCCTTGCCTGCGTCAGCGACGAGAACAGTGTTTCGTTGAGGCATTCGTCGCGGAAGCTGCCGTTGAAGCTTTCCACAAAGCCGTTCTGCATCGGCTTGCCCGGCGCGATGTAATGCCAGTCGATGTGAGTGTTTTGGCACCATTCGAGAATGGCCATGCTCGTCATCTCCGTCCCATTGTCAGAGACAATCGTTCGCGGCTTGCCTCGCCGGGCGATGACGGCATCGAGTTCCCGCGCAAGCCGCCGACCTGAAAGCGACGTGTCCGCGACCAGCGCCAGGCATTCGCGGGTGAAGTCGTCAACAATGGCGAGAACGCGAAAGCGACGACCATCTGTGAAGGCGTCGCTGACGAAGTCCAGGCTCCAGCGCTCGTTGGGTCGCGACGGTAGTGCCAAAGGTCGCCGCGTTCCCAAAGCCCGCTTGCGCCCGCCGCGTTTGCGCACGGTCAGCTTTTCTTCCCGATAGAGCCGTCTGAGCTTCTTCAGGTTCATGACAATGCCCTGCCGATCCAGCATGACGTGAATGCGTCGGTACCCGAAACGGCGACGTTCGGATGCCACCAACTTCATCGCCTCACGGATATCAGCGTCATCCGGTCGAATGCTGCGGTATCGCACACTCGACCGATCAATGGACAAAACCTCGCACGCCCGACGCTGGCTCACCCCATGCTGCTTGCAGACATGAACCACAGCGTCCCGCTTCACCTCGGGCGTCACCATTAATGGGATGGTCCGCCTCGTCCTCCTGCAGCATAATGAGGCGGTCAAACCGAAGGAGGTTGCTATGCCACAACGCAATGTGCCGCGCCCTGCGGCTGTCTACGGAATTGATATCGGTAAGAACATCTTCCACGTCGTCGGCCTCGGAAGCGACGGCGTGCCAGTTCAGAAGGTTCGTTTCCGACGCGACACGCTGTTGCAATTCTTCGAGCGAGCAGCGCCGGCAATTGTAGGGATGGAATCCTGCGCTGGCTCTCAATGGATTGCCAGGAAGATACAGGCGCTCGGACATAAGGTGCGCTTGATCCCCGCGCAATTTGTGAAGCCCTACGTAAAATCGAACAAAACCGACATCATCGATGCGGAGGCGATCGCTGAGGCAGCTACGCGGCCTACGATGCGGTTTGCTTCACTCAAGAGCGAAGAGCAAGCCGATCTTCAGGCTTTGCACCGAGTGCGAGACCAGATGATCGGAACGAGAACGCGCCTGATCAATCAGATGCGGGCTTTCTGCCTGGAATACGGGATTGCCCTACGCCAGGGCGCGGGTCTGTTCAAGCTCGACCTACCCCAGGTTCTCGAAGACCAATCAAACGACCTTTCGTCGGCGATGCGCAAGCTGCTCGCTGATCTGTTCGCCGATCTGCGCCAATTGGAGCAACGCATAGGCGACGTCACACGCGAGATCGAAGCGGTAGCCAGCCGAGAGGACGTGGCGCGACGGCTCATGACGATTCCCGGTATCGGAGCCTTGGGAGCCACCGCGCTTTTGGCCGCGGTTGGCAGTGGAAAGCAGTTCCACAAAGCCCGCGATCTGGCGGCGTGGCTCGGCCTCGTACCGCGGGAATACTCGACCGGCGGAAAGCAAAAGCTTCTCGCCATCAGCAAGCGAGGAAACCGCTACGTGCGCAAACTGCTCGTACATGGCGCGCGATCATGCTTTCGGCATCTCGACCGAACAAAGGATCGTCTGGGGAACTGGCTGCATGGTCTCCAAGCCCGAATGCACCCGAACAAAGCTGTCGTTGCACTTGCCGCCAAAATGGCCCGGATTGTCTGGGTCGTCCTGACCAAGCCTGGAGCGCTCTACGAACGCAGAGACCCTGCCTTCACTTGACGCTCCTGGCTCGATTGCAAGGCTCGGGAATAGTGATGACGAAACAGTGGATCAACATGCCGTAAGTCCTGTACAAAAAAACGGGCTTCGTGCCCGAACCATTTATTGGGAACGGCGTGTGCGGATCTCATCATGGCCTGGCTGCAACCGCAGTCCACTCGCGAGAGGCCGGATACATTTATGCAACTGGAATCGTCATTTACGATGTCGCGTACCCTTGCACGGACGAGGCGGACCATACATTTTTTGAGGCGACATCCTTCAAAATGGCATTATCCAACATGGTCTCGGCCAGCAACTTCTTCAGCTTGGCGTTCTCGTCCTCCAAAGCCTTCAGCTTGCGGGCATCGGACACTTCCATGCCGCCGAACTTCGCCTTGTATTTGTAGAAGGTAGCCTCGGATATTCCATGCTTGCGGCAGACATCGGCCGTCCGCATGCCGTTTTCCTGCTCTTTCAATATCCCGATGATCTGCTCGTCCGTGAACCGTGAATGCTTCATGCTGTCCGTCTCCTCAGGGTAACGGACTCTACCAAAATTTGGAGGAAGTTCAGGGTCTCAGGTCAAGAGCTCTCAGACTTCATCTGGGCGGTTCGTCAGATCAACTACTGCCTCGCAGCGATAGGTGCGAGCCCGTCTCGTCAGGAGGAGCGCGACCTTGTCGCTTGGACCCACGCGTTGACGCTCGTCCTCAATCCAGCGCTCAGATCGTTCAGCGTCGGCGTTCGATCGTACTATTTTACGGTAGCCGCCGCGTTCTGGTTTCTCGGCCCACTGCCTTTCCTGGCGGCGACGACGGCGTGCGTTTCACTGCTGATCTGGCGACAGTCATGGTCCGACACGGCAAAGGGCGTGGCTGCGATTAGGCAACTCCTGGAGGACGACGGCACGCGCAGGTGACAAATAAACTCCGCGCATCTCACGCCTCGCGCACACCCTGATGCGAAGTCTCTTCCTCGGTCCGCACCAAACGGGATCGGTCCCGGAACCACAGTGGTGAGATGAAATCTCGGGATGTGGCAAGACAAACGCCTTGTGGAACGAGCGCGGCATCATCTGCGCGCTCAAAGCCGACGAACATAAAGGCTGTCCTCGCCTGGCGCTCGACTCCACCAGCCAACCGTTGACGACGGTCCACCTCAACACTAATGACCTCCGGAGCGCTTTGCGTCGAAGCGGACAACATGCTGCTGGCAACATGCGCCGAGTGGCACCTCTCTCCCATGTAGGCCGTGATCAGTTCGTTGTCCTGGAAGTCCAGGAACGCGAGGCTCATCGATCGAGCGTCGACGTCGGTCATCGAATGTGTCACGAGATCAAATGCCTGTCCGATGGAGTCGGTTTCGCCAGGGCGGCCATAGCCATGGAAATGATACCACTGTGTCCCGCGCGCGATGTATTCGGCGCTCCAGTAGATGGTCTCCTCCGGCGCGATGTCTTCAGCGAAATCGGTCAGTTCCTGAACGGTATCAAAGTACGCTTGGCGAAAACTGGCAGGTTCCATCGGTGCGGCCCTCGTTGGCATATCAGGAACTCACGCGCATCGCGAGAGTTCCGCGCCGATACCACTATCGTCAAAATCAAGCGGGGGTCTCGTCATCACGTGAGGAGGCATGCGCGACAAAAGTCGAAGCCAAAGCCTTACGCCAATTGGATGGCGTCGCGAACATTGTCGAGTGGAGAGGGTCTGGTTACTTTCAGGGAAAGCGTCACGAGATGGGCGATCATGATGTATCGGACGTTCCAAACACGTTTAACCCTGACTGCGCAGCAATCTAACCGTTCTCCAGCGGTACGCGGCTATTCTGGGCACTGTCGAGCGGACTATTTACAGCCGCCTGCGCAGAGGGCGAACTTGGGAAGGTGATTTGCGGACATCGGTGCATAGGGAGTTCGGGGTCCATTCCGCTGTGGTGGCAATGGTTCACCGCCAATTGCTGGCCAGGCTCAAATCTGCTGAAGCTGTCTCTAAACTTCACCGCGACCAGCTGGAACGTCGCCTTTGGCAGGAATGCCTACGTCTTGAGATCAAGAAAAAGAGGATTTCCCAGACAGATCAGCACATCGTCCGCAACCGGAAACGCTTGGCAGAAGCGGCATCTATTTTGGACAGCCGACCAAAGCAGTTAACGGCCGGTCAGCTGCGGAAAATAAAAAATGCGCTCGATCGCAAATTTCGCTGCGAGAAACGTCTGAAAATTCTTGCAGCCCGCAAGTCTCATCTTTTGCGATCCATTCATTTCGCGAAACGCAAAATCCAGAAGATCGCCTCGCGACTGAAGCGAGTGGAGTGTGAGATCCAGGAGCCGTCGATCCATTTTGCGCCCAGTAAGCTCTTTTGTGCCCAGCATCATCTGCAGGCATCGGGTTTTTCCTCTCATGAGGAATGGCGGGCAGCGTGGCAAGAAGCCCTCTCCAACAACTTCTTACTGGAGGGCGACAAAAGCATACCATCTGGGAACAGGTACGCGCGATTGCATGGAAGAGGGGGCTTTCACGACCTCGAGCTTAGGCTACCCGCCGTCCTGGCTGCGGGAGCTGACCGGAGTGAGGTGGTCAAAGGCCGCAGCATCTACATGCTCGATGTGAAAGGTCTCAGCTTCCATCATGGTCGCGATATCATTAAGCGGGCTTTGGCTCAGGGGTCACCCGTGACGGTCCGTTTCCACAAGGACGATGTGTCGTGGATGGTGTCGGTCACCGTATACGAAGAAACGAAGGTCCCACCCGTCAGCTGGCATGACGGCGCGGTTGGCCTCGACTGGAACGCGGGAAAGATCGTCGCGGCAATGGTCGATAGCGGGGGCAACCTCATCAAGACCAATACATTCGCTTGTCTGACGACAGGGGGCACGGCCAACCAGACGAAGGACAAGATCCGAAAGGTCTGTTCGCAGATTGCATCATTCGCCAAGACGCTCAACGTGCCCCTGGTGATCGAGAAGCTCGATTTCGCCCAGGTTCGGTCGTCGCGCCGGGCGTTCGGCGATAAAAGGTATGCCCGCAGGGTGGCGCAGTATCCCTATGCGAAGTTTACCCAGGCGATGACGTCGGCGTCGGCTCGGCAAGGTATTCCGCTTTCCGTCGTTGCATCGGCTCATACAACCCGAGTGGGCAGATACAAGTTCGCAAGACGCTATGGGTTGTCGACCCATGAGGCGGCAGCATTTGTCATCGCAAGACGAGGTATGAAATTCTCTGAAAGGCCGAATGAACCAACGCTTCAGCACGAGCGTTGGCAATCCCGACCGATGCGCCCGACCGTCACCCATGAGGAAAGGAAGGCACGCAAGAGCGGGGGCAAGCTTCAGCCTGTAGGAGATAGAGAAGGTGGCTCGCACACAGAGGCTGTCCCCACCATGGACGTGGAGACCACAACGCGGCCTCGTCGTCGCCTGTGGCGGAGCGTTCAGCCGCTCCATAGCCTTTCGGTCTTCTCGGGACGTTCCTTGGGAAACCGCTTCAGCCGTGGTTCTGAGGGCTGGGAACCGCGCCGGGAATAAATCTCCCGCAGCAGCCGAATTACGAGGTTTACCGCCGGAGACGCGCAACTATGTGCAGCGGGTGATAGAGAACTATGAAGTGTACAAGGCCCGGTT